>NZ_CP012334.1:2766235-4149352 GCF_001704295.1 Bordetella sp. H567 | reverse complement strand
AGAGTCACCTGCACCAGGTACAGGAAGACGAAGGGATTGGTGGCACCGCCGCTCAGGTAGAGCTGTGCCGTCAGCGCCACCAGATCCACCAGCATCGCCACCAGCAGCTCGGTATTGCTGACTTCCGGCGCCAGGCGCAGGCGCAGCATGCCGACGATATTGAAGGCGATGAGCCCGCCCAGCACGGGCACCATGTAGTTCAGCGGCAGCAGCACGCCGAATCCCATCACCACCACGTAGATGGTGGCGATCTGCCCTAGCACGGCGATCCAGCGCAGCGTGATCAGCTGCTGCATGTTCTTGTGGCCGGTGGTGTCGTGCCTGCCGCGTCCGCGTGGGCGCGGTGGGGGGGAACCGGCCCCCGGCGCGGAGGCAACGGGCCGGTCGGCCATCCGTCCCGCCGGCGTGTCGGGGGTGTGGTCCGCGTTCATGGGTGGCGCGGCGCCCGAGGCTGCCGCTGGTGGCGTTCGTCGCGGATGACGTACACGGCCGCGCCGGCCACCATCAAGGCCAGGGCATACCACGTGATCGCGTAGACCAGGTGGCTGTTGTGAAAGGCGATGACCGTCATGCCGGCCCTGGGCCACGCATCGGGTGCCGCGCCCGGCGCGGCCGCCGCGTCGACGAAATAGGGCGCCGTGTCGGACAGGCCGCGCGCTGCCGCGATGGCCCGCACGTCGCGCGAGTACCAGCGATCCGCGGCGGGATCGTTGTGCCGGAGGAAACCGCCACCCGGTTCTGTCATGCGCAGCAGGCCGGTGACGGTCACTTCGCCGTTGTCGGGGTGGTCGATGCGGTTACGCTGGTCGCCCGGCACGAAACCACGATTGACCAGCACCGTGCTGCCGTCATCGCGCCGCAGCGGCGTGATCACCCAATAGCCGCTGCCCAGCTCCGTGGTGGCCTGGGCCAGGGCTTCCTTGCCGTATTCGTAGCGTCCCGTCAGGAAAACATGGCGGTATTCGTCGGCGTCGGCGCTGATGGCCGGCCAGCGTGCCCGGTCCGGCGCGGGCGCCGCGGGCGCATGGACCCGCTGCTCCACCCGCGCGATCAGATCCAGCTTCCATGCGCGCCGATGTACCTGCCAGGTCCCCAGCGCGCAGAAGCCCGCAAAAAGCAACACCGCCACGACCGCCATGCAGACAAGGGCTGCAGGGCGGCGCCGGATGACGGTTTCGGCATCCGGCCGGGCGGTGGATGGACCCCGGCGCTGCGTGGATCGGGTGGATCCGCTATTGCGCGAGGGGGCCCCGTTGGACAGCGCCATGCTCAGGGCATGTTCTTCATGTCGGTCATGGACGGCATCATGTTCACGTTCAGGTGATACATGACCCAGAGCGATCCGGCCAGCGTGATGACGACGATCACCACGGTGAAGATCAGCGCCAGCATGGTCCAGCCGCCTTCGGAACGGGTATTCATGTGCAGGAAGTAGATCATGTGCACCACGATCTGCACCGCCGCCAGGCCCAGGACGACCATGGCGGTCGTGCTGGACTGGGCGAACACCTTGTTCATGACAACCCAGAACGGAATCGCCGTCAGGATCACCGACAGGATGAAGCCCGTCATGTACCCCTTGAAGGTGCCGTGCGCGGCGCCGTCGCCGTGGTCGTCGTGATGATCGTGGCCATGGTCGTGATCGCCATGGGCCAGCGTAGCGTCATGCGTGCTCATGGCAGCACTCCCATCAAGTAGACAAAGGTGAACACGCCGATCCAGACGACGTCCAGGAAGTGCCAGAACATCGACAGGCACATCAGGCGGCGCTTGTTGGCCGCGGTCAAGCCGAAGCGGCCGACCTGGACCATCAGGGTGATCAGCCAGATGATGCCGCTGGTGACGTGCAGGCCGTGCGTGCCCACCAGGGTAAAGAAGGACGACAGGAAGGCGCTGCGGCCGGGCCCGTTGCCTTCGTGGATCAGGTGCGCGAATTCGAACAGTTCCAGTCCGATGAACGCCGCGCCGAACAGCCCGGTGATCAGCAGCCAGAACTGCGTGGCGCCCACGCGGTTGCGGTTCATCTCCAGCATGGCGAAGCCATAGGTAATGGACGACAACAGCAGCATGGAGGTGTTCAGCGCGACCAGCGGCAGGTCGAACAGGTCGGCGCCCGACGGGCCGGCCGCATAGCTGCGGCCCAGCACGCCGTAAATCGCGAACAGGCTGGCAAAGATGAGGCAATCGCTCATCAGGTAGACCCAGAAGCCCAGCAGCGTGCCGTTCTTCGGGTGGTGCTCCTCGGTCAGGTAGAAACTGAGGGCCTCCGGCGACGCCGCGCCGCCGGGTTGCGTAAGGACGGTGGTTTTAGACATGGTTTGCTAGCAGACGGGTACGCTCGGCTTCGACGCGAACGACTTCGTCCGCAGGAATGTAGTAATCACGCTTGTAGTTGAAGCTGTGGCCGATCGCCACCGCCAGGACGGCGACGAACGATACGATCACCAGCAGCCACATTTGCCAGATCATGCCGAACCCGAACAGGGTGCACAGGCCGGCCAGGATGATGCCCGCCGCGGTGTTCTTCGGCATGTGGATGGGGATGAACCCTTCCGTCGGGCGCTGTGCGCCGCGCTGCTTCATTTGCCACCAGGCGTCGCCTTCATGGATCTGCGGGGTGAAAGCGAAGTTGTAGGCGGGCGGCGGCGACGACGTCGACCATTCCAGCGTGCGGCCGTTCCAGGGGTCGCCGGTGACGTCGCGCAGCTGTTCGCGGCGGCGGATGCTGACGTAGATCTGGATCAGGAAGCAGGCAATGCCGATGGCGATCAGCACGGCGCCGAAGGCCGCGATGACGAACCACACCTGCAGCGACGGATCGTCGAAGTGGTTCATGCGGCGCGTCACGCCCATCAGGCCCAGGATGTACAGCGGCATGAAGGCGACCCAGAAGCCCACCAGCCAGAACCAGAACGAGCACTTGCCCCAGAACTCGTCCAGCTTGAAGCCGAAGGCCTTGGGGAACCAGTAGTTGATGCCGGCGAACATGCCGAACACCACGCCGCCGATGATCACGTTGTGGAAGTGGGCGATCAGGAACAGGCTGTTGTGCAGCACGAAGTCGGCGGGCGGGACGGCCAGCATCACGCCGGTCATGCCGCCGATCACGAAGGTCACCATGAAGCCCACCGTCCACAGCATCGGCACGTCGAAACGGATGCGCCCGCGGTACATGGTGAACAGCCAGTTGAAGATCTTCGCCCCGGTCGGGATGGAGATGATCATGGTGGTGATGCCGAAGAACGAGTTCACGCTCGCCCCCGAACCCATGGTGAAGAAGTGATGCAGCCACACCAGGTAGGACAGCACGGTGATCACGACGGTGGCGTACACCATGGAGGCATAGCCGAACAGGCGCTTGCCGCTATAGGTGGACACGACTTCCGAGAACACACCAAACGCCGGCAGGATCAGGATGTACACCTCGGGGTGGCCCCAGATCCAGATCAGGTTCACGTACATCATCGGGTTGCCGCCGAAGTCGTTCGTGAAGAAGTTCGTGCCGACGTAGCGGTCCAGCGTCAACAGGGCCAGCACCGCGGTCAGGATGGGGAAGGCCGCGACGATGAGCACGTTGGTGCACAGCGAGGTCCAGGTGAAGATGGGCATCTTCATCATGCCCATGCCGGGCGCGCGCATCTTCACGATGGTGACCAGCAGGTTGATCCCTGATAGCAATGTCCCCAGGCCCGCGACCTGCAATCCCCAGATGTAGTAATCCACCCCCACGTCCGGACTCTGCAGGATGCCCGACAGCGGCGGATACGCCAGCCAGCCCGTGCGCGCGAACTCGCCGACGAACAGCGAGGTCATCGTCAACGCGGCGCCGCCCACGGTCATCCAGAAGCTGAAGTTGTTCAGGAAGGGAAACGCGACGTCGCGCGCGCCGATCTGCAGCGGCACGACGTAGTTCATCAGCCCCGTGACCAAAGGCATGGCCACGAAGAAGATCATGATGACGCCGTGCGCGGTGAAGATCTGGTCATAGTGATGCGGCGGCAGGTAGCCGGCCGAGTCGCCGAAGGCGATGGCCTGCTGCAGCCGCATCATGATCGCGTCGGAGAAGCCGCGCAGCAGCATGATGATCGCCAGCACGATATACATGACGCCGATCTTCTTGTGGTCGATGCTGGTGAACCAATCGCGCCACAGATAGCCCCAGACGCGGTAGTACGTCAACGCGCCCAGCAGCGCGAGGCCGCCGATGGCAACGAAGATGAACGTCATCACCAGGATGGGTTCGTGGTAGGGAATGGCCTCTAGCGATAGGCGGCCAAGTAGGAGTTTGTGCAGGTCTAGGTTCTCAAACATCTCGATTCCCGTGACGGGACGCGCAAGGCGAAAAGAAAAGCGGGCGGCTCAAAGCGGTACGCGGTCGTCCAGGACGCCCGACCCCGTGGGGTTGGCGGGCGTGCAGACGGCGCCGACGTAATTGCGGGCGGGCGTCCCGGCCAGGCCGAGACGGACGCGGGTCGAAGCATCGGTGGCGACGTTATACGTGCCGGACTTGCCCAGGCCGCCCTTCTCGTCGATGGCCATCATGTCCTTCAGGCACATGCGGTTCGACTCGACGCAGCGGTTCAGGATGGCGTCGAAGAGGTCCGCATCCACCTTGGCGTAGCGCCGCACGGGGTCTTTTTCGCTGGGCTGTGCCAGCTTCAGGTAGACCTCGCGCGTCAGGTCGCCGCCGCCTTCACGCGTTTGTTGGACCCAGTTGTTGAAATCGGCGGTGTTCATGCCGTAGAACTTGAAGCGCATGTCCGAGAAGCCCGCGCCGCTGTAGTTGGCGGAAAAGCCTTCGTACACGCCAGCGGTGTTGATCACCGCGTGCAGCTGGGTTTCCATGCCGGCCATCGCATACACCTGGCCTGCCAGTGCCGGAATGAAGAAGGAGTTCATCATCGTCGACGCCGTGATCTTGAATTGGATCGGGCGGTTGACCGGGGCGACCAGCTCGTTGACGGTGGCGATGCCTTCTTCCGGGTAGATGAAGAGCCACTTCCAGTCCAGCGCCACCACGTCGACCGTCAGCGGCTTGACGTTGGTGGGCAATTCGTGGCCTTCGGCGATGCGGTCCAGGGGCCGGTACGGGTCCAGCCGGTGCGTGGTGACCCAGGTCAGCGCGCCCAGCGCGATGATGATGAGCAGGGGCGCGGACCAGACCACCAGTTCGACCACCGTGGAATGGTGCCATTCCGGATCGTAGGTGGCATTGGTATTCGACGCGCGATAGCGCCAGGCGAAGACCAGGGTCAGGATGATGACGGGGATGATGATGATCAGCATCAACGCGGTCGAGATGATGATGAGATCGCGTTGCTGCATTGCAATATCCCCGGAAGGGGACATAACGACCGCTTTACAGCCACCCAGCAGGGCGAGCAGAGCGACGAAGGGAAGCAGGATAAGTCGGCGGGGGAGCTTGGAGGATGACATGCCGGGCGACAAAAGCCTAAACGGAAACGGAGCGGAAGCCTGACGGGTGTGTAAGAACCGCGTAAGCTGGAAAGAAAAAATCACGCGAAATGTACAATTTTTGACGCACTGCGGAAAGTGGACATTTTGTCCTACCTATGGCGGCAAGCGGAAAGTCATGCCATGCTAAGGCGTGCCGGGCCTGAGCAAGGGCAATATTCGGTAAGCAGCAGGCCCGCGCGATAGACGGAAGCGGTCTCCAGAGACAGGGATCGCCGGTGTAGCAACAATCGCGAGGAAATAAGATGTCCATGACTGCAGGATTCCCCCGTGCGTCCTCGACTTCGCTCGAGCACGACGCCAGGTTGACTACCGCCGATCATTCCAAGGTCGCGCCCGGAGAAATCGCGATCGGCGTCGTCATCGGGCGAGCGTCCGAATACTTCGATTTCTTCGTGTACGGGATTGCGTCGGTACTGATCTTCCCGCAGGTGTTTTTCCCGTTTCTCACGCGGCTCGAAGGCATACTTGCCGCCTTCGTCATATTTTCCTTCGCCTTCATCGCCCGGCCTTTCGGCACGGCCTTGTTCATGGCCGTGCAGCGTCGCTGGGGCCGGGCGGCCAAGCTGACCGTTGCCCTGTTCCTACTGGGGACGGCCACCGCCGGAATCGCGTTCCTGCCCACGTTCAACACCCTGGGCGGCCGCGCCATTATATTGCTTGCCGTTTTCCGCTGCCTCCAAGGGCTGGCGACCGGCGGCGCCTGGGATGGCCTGCCGTCGCTGCTGGCCTTGAACGCACCGCAGGAGCGCCGCGGCTGGTATGCGATGCTGGGCCAGCTGGGCGCGCCCATCGGCTTCCTCCTGGCGGGCGGGCTGTTCCTGTATCTGCACACCAATCTGAGCGCGGACGATTTTTCCGACTGGGGTTGGCGCTATCCCTTCTACGTGGCTTTCGCGATCAACGTCGTCGCGCTGTTCGCCCGGCTGCGCCTGGTGGTCACGCATGAATACACGCGGCTGCTGGAAGAGGGCGAACTGGAACCCATCCCAGCCACCACGCTGATCCGGCAACAGGGCTACAACGTCTTCCTGGGCGCCTTCGCGGCGCTGGCCAGCTATGCGCTGTTCCACCTGGTCACGATCTTCCCTCTGTCCTGGCTGGCCCTGCAGTCCACGCAGTCCATCGATGCCATCCTCAGCATCCAGATTGTCGGGGCCTTCCTGGGTATCCTGGGCACCATGGCCTCGGGCTGGCTGGCCGACCGGATCGGCCGCCGCAATACGCTGGGCGCCCTGGCCTGCCTGATCGGCGTATTCAGCCTGTGCACGCCGTGGCTGCTGGATGGCGGGACCGCGGCACAGGATGCCTTCATTCTTGTCGGGTTCATCCTGCTGGGCCTGTCGTATGGCCAGGCCTCCGGCACCGTGACGGCCAATTTCAACCGCCGTTTCCGCTACACGGGCGCCGCCTTCACCGCCGATTTCGCCTGGCTGTTCGGCGCCGCCTTCGCGCCCGTCGTCGCGCTCAGCCTGTCGGCCCGCTTCGGCCTGGTGGCGGTCAGCATCTATCTGCTGTCCGGCGTGGCGTGCACGCTGCTGGCGCTGCGCATCAACCGTTCGCTGGAGCTGCAGACGCGAGATTGAGGGCGCGCGGGCGCCGCCGCGCGGCGCCTCGCTCAATGACCTAGCCGGGCGCTTGCCCGGCTTTTTGTTGCCTTGTGTAAGCATGGCAGGGCGGCTTCGCGCCCATGTGTTACGTGCTACGCCCGGGAAATGTATCCGCGCACATGCGCAGATGAAACTTCAGCGCACAATATGGTGCGAATTCGGTGAATGAGTTACATTAACGCGGCCCGCGGGGGAAAATGGGGTAGGGGCATGGTTTGCGTATCGCCATGAGCGCCGGTCCTTGGCGCCTCCGCTTCATTCGAAGAAAACGGCATCGCCGCATGCCGATGGCGAGAGGATTCCATGCACTTTGCGCCTCGACGCAACCCCAAGCGCGTAGCTGTCCCCCTGATTACCTTCACCGCCGCGGCGCTTTTCCTGGCGGGGTGCGGCGAACGGCCGCAACTGAATCCCGGTCCACCGCAAGTCAGCGTCGTCACCGTCCAGCCCGAAAGCGCGCCCAGCGTCGCGGACCTGCCCGGCCGTGTCGATGCCGTGCGCGACGCGCAGATCCGCGCGCGCGTTACCGGCATCGTCCAGAAGATCGTTTTCCAGCAGGGCGGCGACGTCAAGGAAAACCAGCTGCTGTTCAAAATCGATCCCGCGCCCTACAAGGCCGCCTACGACCAGGCCGCGGCGCAATTGAAACAGTCGCAGGCCGACCTGTTCAGCGCCAAGGCGCTGGCCGACCGCTATGCGCCGCTGGTCAAGGCCAATGCGGTCAGCAAGCAGGAATACGACAACGCGGTGGCCAGCTATCGGCAGGCCGAGGCCGCGGTGGCCGCCGCCAAGGCCAATCTGCAGAACGCGGCCATCAACCTGGGCTACACCAACGTGACGTCGCCGATCACGGGCCGCATCGGCAAGCCGCTGATCACCGAGGGCGCGCTGGTCGAAGGCACCTCGGCCACCCAGATGGCCCTGGTGCAGCAGCTCGATCCCATCTACGTCGACTTCACGCAGTCCACCACGGACCTGGCGGCGCTGCGCAAGGCCTTTGCCTCGGGCCGGCTGCAGAAGGTCGGCGATAACGCGGCCTTGGCCGAAGTCGTGCTGGAAGATGGCTCGACTTATTCGCACAAGGGCAAGCTGCTGTTCACCGGCATTACCGTCGATCCCTCGACCGGCCAGGTCAATCTGCGCGCCGAGTTTCCCAATCCGGATACCGTTCTGCTGCCCGGCATGTATGTGCGCGTGCGGCTTACCCAGGGCGTGGACGACAGGGCCTTGCTGGTGCCCCAGCAGGCGCTGCAGCGCACGCCCGACGGCTTGCAAAGCCTGCTGCTGGTGAAGGACGGCAAGATCGACCAGGTGAGCGTCACCACGGGCAACGCCATCAATGGGCGCTGGGTGGTGACCAGCGGGCTGAATGCCGGCGACGTCGTGGTCGTGGAAGGCTTCCAGAAGGTCCGTCCTGGCGCGCCCGTGAAGGTCTCGCAATGGGCCCCGGGCCAAGCCACTGCCGCGGCACCCGGCCAGGCGGGCGCCGCGGCCGGTCAGGCCGGCGCGGCCTCGTCGGGCGCGCCTCGGCAGGCCCCGGCCGCTGGCGCGGGTGGGGAGCCCGGCAAGCAGCCGGCGCCGGCCCGGCCGGCCGAACAGAAGTCGTAATCGGCGAGGCGCCGAGCCGGGCCGCCGTTCCCCGCTTCATGAGTATCGTCTTCAAGGTCAGGCCTCATGCCGCAATTTTTTATCGATAGACCGATTTTTGCCTGGGTTGTCGCGCTGTTCATCCTGCTCGCCGGGCTGCTCGCGATTCCCAATATGCCGGTTTCGCAGTATCCCAACGTCGCGCCACCGGCCATCGAAATCACGGCGACCTATCCCGGGGCCTCGGCCAAGGAAGTGGCCGACTCGGTGACGAGCCTGATCGAGGACCAGCTCAACGGCGCCAAGGGCTTGCTGTATTACGAGTCGGTCAGCGACTCGAACGGCCAGTCCACCATTACCGCCACCTTCGCACCGGGCCGCGATCCGGACCTGGCGCAGGTGGACGTGCAGAACCGCGTCGCCAACGTGACCGCCCAGCTGCCGGCGGCGGTGGCGCAACAGGGTGTGCAATTCCAGCAGACCAGCACGGGCTTCCTGATGATCGTCACGGTGTCCTCCACCGACGGCACCATGGACCAGACCGCGCTGGCCGACTACGTCACGCGCAACGTCAAGAACCCCGTGTCGCGCGTGCCCGGCGTGGGCCAGTTCCAGTTGTTCGCCGCGCCGCGCGCCATGCGCATCTGGGTCGATCCGCAGAAGCTGGTCGGCTACAACCTGAGCATGTCCGACGTCAATCGGGTCATTGCCCAGCAGAATGTCCTGATTTCCGGCGGGAATATGGGCGGGCCGCCCAATCCGGCGGCCCAGCGCACCACGGCCACCGTGATCGCCAACGGCCAGCTCTCGACGGTGGAGGGCTTCGGCAACCTGGTGCTGCGCGCGAACACCGACGGTTCGGTGGTGCGCATACGTGACGTCGCGCGTGTCGAGATCGGGGCGGACAACTACTTCTTCGGCGCGCGCCTGAACGGCAAGCCGACGGCCGCCTTTGCCATCATCCTGTCGCCGGACGCCAACGCCCTGGCCACCGCCAAGGGCGTGCGCCAGCAGATGGAGCAGTTGTCGAAGTACTTTCCCGCCAACATCAAGTACGACATTCCCTACGACACCGCGCCCTACGTCCAGACCTCGATCTCCGATGTGGTCAAGACGCTGCTGGAAGCGATGGTGCTGGTGTTCCTGGTGATGTTCCTGTTCCTGCAGAATGTGCGCTACACCATCATCCCGGCCCTGGTCGTGCCGGTGGCGATGATGGGCGCCTTCGCGGTCATGCTGGCGCTGGGCTTTTCCATCAACGTGTTGACCATGTTCGCGATGGTGCTGGCGATCGGCATCCTGGTGGACGACGCCATCGTGGTGGTGGAAAACGTCGAGCGGATCATGGCGACCGAAGGCCTGTCGCCCAAGGAAGCGACGTCGCGCGCGATGCCGCAGATCACCGGGGCCATCACCGGCATTACGCTGGTGCTGGTCAGCGTCTTCCTGCCGCTGGCCTTCATGGGCGGCTCGGTAGGGGTGATCTACCGGCAGTTCGCCGTGGCCATGGCGGTGTCGATTTTCTTCTCCGCCTTCCTGGCGCTGAGCTTCACGCCTGCCCTGTGCGCGACCATCCTGAAACCCGTGCCGGCGGACCGGCATGAGGAAAAGCGCGGCTTTTTCGGCTGGTTCAACCGACGTTTCGATCGGGGCACGCACGCTTACCAGAACTGGGTTTCGCGCATCCTGCACAAGGGCGGCCGGATGATGTTGATCTACCTGGTGCTGGTCCTGGCGCTGGGCTGGCTGTATTGGCGCATGCCGTCGTCCTTCCTGCCGGAAGAAGACCAGGGCTATGTGATCAGCAACATCGAACTGCCGTCGGGGTCCAGCGCGAACCGCGCCGTCGAGGTGCTGCAGGACGTGGAAAAGTACTTCCTGGCGCAGCCGCAGGTACAGAACATCATCGCGGTGCAGGGCTTCAGCTTCAATGGCAACGGCCTGAATGCCGCCATTGCCTTCACCACCCTGAAGGACTTCGACCAGCGCAAGTCGCGCGCGGATTCCGCGCAGGCGGTGTCGTTCCGGGCATTGAACAGCCTGCTGATGGGCATCCACGACGCCATGGTGTTCACGGTGATGCCGCCGGCGATTTCCACGCTGGGCAACGCCACGGGCTTCGATTTCCGCCTGCAGGACCGTGCCGGCGCGGGCACCGAAGCCCTGGGCGCGGCCACGGGCCAATTGATGGGCCTGGCCATGAAGAGCCCGGTGCTGTCGCAGGTTCGCATCTCCGGCCTGGGGCCGAGCGCCCAGCTGTCGTTGACCATCGACCGCCAGAAGGCGGCGGCCCTGGGCGTGGACTTCGACGAAGCCGCGGCGCTGATCTCCACCGCCGTGGGCAGCGCGCTGATCAACAAGTTTCCCAATTTCGGCCGCATGCAGAACGTCTGGGTGCAGGCGGATGCGCCCTACCGCATGCAGGTGGAAGATATCCTGAACCTGAACGCGCGCAACGGCACTGGCGGCATGGTGCCCTTGTCCAGCTTCGTCTCGGCGAAGTGGGGCCAGGGGCCTGTGCAGATCGTGCGCTACAACAGCTATGAATCCATCCGCATCTCGGGCGACGCGGCGCCGGGCCATACCAGTGGCGAAGCCATGCTGGAAATGGAGCACCTGATGACGCAGCTGCCACCGGGCTTCGGCTACGAGTGGAACGGCTTGTCGTACCAGGAGCAGCAGGCGGGCAACCAGGCGCCCATCCTGATGGGGCTGTCGCTGCTGGTCGTGTTCCTGGTGCTCGCGGCCCTGTACGAAAGCTGGGCGATTCCCTTGTCGGTGATGCTGGTCGTGCCGCTGGGGATGCTGGGCGCCGTCGGCCTGGTGGGCTTGCTGGGCATGTCCAACGACGTGTACTTCCAGGTCGGCATGGTGACGGTCATCGGCCTGGCCGCCAAGAACGCCATCCTGATCGTCGAGTTCGCCAAGGACCAGTACGCGCGCGGCGCCGGGCTTTACGAAGCCGCGGTGGAGGCCGCCCGCCTGCGGTTTCGCCCCATTTTGATGACCTCGCTGGCCTTCATCCTTGGCGTGATTCCGCTGGCCATCGCCAGCGGCGCGGGCGCCGCCAGCCAGCGTGCGGTGGGTTTGGGCGTGCTGGGCGGGATGCTGGCCGCCACGCCGTTCGCCGTGATTTTCGTGCCCACCTTCTTCGTCGTCGTGCTGGGCTTGTTCAAGACCAGGCCGCGCCTGCTGGGCGCGGAAAAACACGCCTTCGAGCAGGAGCAGGCGGTGAAACGGGCTCAGGAGGGGCCGCCGCCGAGGCCCGCCACCGAAGGGAAGGCCGAATGATGCGCCCGCAGCCCATGTTGAAACACGCCGCGCTGGCCACGGCTGTCGCCGCCGCGCTCAGCGCTTGCACGCTCGCACCGAAGTACGAGCGGCCCGCCGCGCCCGTCCAGGCGGACTGGCCGGATCAACCCAAACTGGTGTACAGCGGCGACGACAAGGCCGCGACGGCCGGCACCCAGCCCGCCGCGGCGGTGGCTCCAGCCGGCGATGTCGCGGCGGCCGACGTCGGCTGGCGCGATTTCTTCCGCGATCCGCGGCTGCAGGCCCTGATCGCGGTCTCGTTGCAGAACAACCGCGATCTGCGCGTGGCGGTGCAGCGCGTGGAGGAAGCCCGCGCCCAATGGGGCGTGCAGCGCGGTCAACTGTTTCCCAGCATAGGTGCCGGCATCCAGGGCACGCGGCAGCGCCTGCCGCCTGACCTGCGTGCGGGCGGCCCGCATTCGCCCTCGATCAGCAGCCAATACCAGGCAGGCCTGGGATTGACCACCTTCGAGATCGACCTCTTCGGCCGGCTGCGCAGCCTGTCGGAGGCCGCTTACCAGCAATACCTATCCACGGAACAGGCGCGCCGCAGCGTGCAGATTTCCCTGGTGGGCGAGGTGGCGCAGGCCTACCTGAACCTGCGCGCCGCCGACGTGCAGCTCGAGCTCACACGCAAGACGCTGGACGCGCGGCAGGCATCCTATGACCTGGTCAAGCGCCGCTTCGACGGCGGCGTGTCGTCGGAATTGGACTTGAACCAGGCCAAGTCGTTGCTGGACGCCGCATCGGCCAACCTGGCGGAATTGGCGCGCCTCCAGGCCCAGGCGGTGAACGCGCTGGTGCTGCTGATAGGCGCACCGCTGCCGTCGGGCCTGCCGCCCGCCGCGCCTTTCGACAACGCGCAGGTGCTGGCGACCATCCCGGCCGGCCTGCCGTCCGCGCTGCTGGAACGCCGCCCCGACATCCTTGCGGCCGAAAGCGCCTTGCGCGCGGCCAACGCTAATATCGGCGCTGCGCGCGCGGCGTTCTTTCCGACGATTTCCCTGACCGGCCTGCTGGGCGCGGCCAGTCCGTCCCTGGACGACCTGTTCAAGGGCGGCCATGGGTTCTGGAGTTTTTCGCCTTCCATCACAACGCCCATCTTTGCCGGCGGGGCGATACGTTCGAACCTGGCGGTGGCCGAGGCACGCAACAACATCGCGGTGGCGCAATACGAGAAATCCATCCAGCAGGCGTTCCAGGAGGTCTCGGACGCGCTGGCGGGCGAGGCGACCTACGGTACGCAGGTGCAGGCCCTGCGTGCATTGGAGGCATCGTCCGCGCGCACAGTGGATCTGTCCACCATGCGCTACAACGGCGGCGTGGACAGCTACCTGCAGGTGCAGAACGCCCAGGTGACGTACTACAACGCGCAACTGCAACTGGTACAGGCAGGCCTGGGCGCGCTGCTGAACCGTGTCGCCCTGTACAAGGCGCTGGGCGGCGGTTGGGAAGAAACCACGAAGAGGCCTGAGCAGACCGCGGATTCCTCCAACGGCCAGCCACGGCCGTAGCCCGTCCGGCCGTCATCGGCCCCGCCGGGACTTGGGCCAGACCGTGCGCGCCGCAAGGGGCGTCGGGCTTGCAGACCTTGGCTGGCCATATCGGCGCGCGGCGCATCACGCGCCGTGGGCCGCGACCGCGATGGAACACCGTTTGCTGGCCCAAAAGGATAGGCCGGCGGCCGGAGGGCCGCCCCGTTTCCTTGCGCCGTCCCCGGCGGCGGCGCCCGCGCCGAGGTGTCCTTATGCCCGAAACCCCCGTATTTCTGCGCGAACAATCGCAGCCCGACAAACCCGGAAGCGCCGATGCCGGCGTGCCCACGCGGGCACAGGCCGCGAGGCCGCCGCACCGCGTCGTCATCGTGGGCGGCGGCGCGGGCGGGCTGGAGTTGGCCACCGAACTGGGCCGCAAGCATGGCCGCCAGCACGTCACCCTCGTGGACAGCCACATGCTGCATATCTGGAAACCCACCCTGCACGAGGCCGCCGCGGGCACGGTGGACGTCCAGCAGGAAGGCCTGTCCTACCTGATGCTGGCCAGCCTGTCGCATTTCAACTTCGTCCTGGGATCGATGCAGGGCGTGGACCGCGCCCGTCGCATCGTCCACGTCGGCGCCGTGTCCGGCCTGACGGGCCAACCATTGCTGCCCGAGCGCGACATTGCCTATGACACCCTGGTCGTCGCGGTGGGCAGTACCTCGAACTTCTTCGGCACGCCCGGCGCGCGCGAACATGCGATCACGCTGGATACGCCGGAATCGGCCGAACAATTCCGTCTCACCATGCTGCAAGCCATGGTCAAGGTCGACCAGGCCAAAGCCGGCGATCCGCAGGCCAAGCTGAATATCGCCATCGTCGGCGGGGGGGCCACGGGGGTTGAATTGGCCGCGGAACTGCGGGAAGCCAGCCGCCTGGTTGCCGCCTACGAGTTGTCGAACTTCGACCCGCGCCGGGACCTGGCAATACGCATCATCGAGGGCGCGCCCCGCATCCTGGCTGGGTTGCCGGAGCGGCTGTCGCGCGCCGCGCAGCGGCGGCTGGAGAGCCTGGACATCGCCATCGAAAGCGGCTGCCTGGTATCCGAGGTCACGCAGGACTCCGTGCACACCAAGGATGGCCGCACATTTCCCGCGGATCTTTGCATGTGGGCCGCGGGCATCAAGGGCCCGGACGTCCTGGGCAATCTGGATCTGCCGCGCAACCGCGCGGGCCAGCTGGAGGTGGATGCCCGGTTGCAGACGGAAGACCCGCATATCCTGGCTTTTGGCGATTGCGCCGCGGCGCCGCGTCCGGACGGCAAGGTCGTGCCGGCGCGCGCACAGGCGGCGCACCAGGAAGCCAGTTACCTGCGCCGCCGCCTCAGCGCCCGGATCACCGGCAAGCCGGAACCGTCGGGCGATTTTGTGTACAAGGACCGCGGCTCGCTGGTGGCGCTGGGCCGTGAGCGCGGCGTGGGAAGCCTGATGGGCGCGCTGCTGGGACGCGGTTTCTTCGTTAGCGGGACGATCGCGCGCTGGATGTATGCCAGCCTGCACCTGCTGCATCACCGTACCGTGCTGGGGTTTTCCCGCACGGTGTCGCTGGCGCTGGCTCGCCTGTTGACCCGGCGCACACACCCGCGCGTCAAGTTGCATTGAGCCAAAAAAAGAGGCCACTGCGGGTGCGGTGGCCTCAAAGCTCGTGTGCGGGTCTCCGACGTACCAGCTGCTTGTAACAGCCCGTCGACCCGCGGGAAAAATAGCATCGCACCAGGCATTACAGGTCCAGTGGCGTCACTGTTTGTAAGCGTGGGGTGTGGGCCCGCGGGCTGGCCCGTAACGCTTGCGGAGCCTAACAGGCAGTTGTTTGGCGTTGAGAGCAAGCGCCCACCGGGCCGCCCGGCAATACATATTAAGTAACATCGCGGTACGGAAATCGTGCGCCACTGCTGGTTTTGCTTTTCCCCGTAAGGCCTACAAAGGCGGTAAGTGGTGCCGATCCTTAGAAATCCCGGCCGGCGCTTGCCGATTCATCGTCGGGTGCGGCATGCAAGGGAATCCCTGAACGCGCCTTATTGGGCACGCCCGTTGCCTGATTCATGCCACTGACCAAAGGGGGCGCATGATGACAGAGGAACGCAAAACGGGCCGCAAGCCGAGGGGCTTTGCCGCGATGGATCCCGAGCTGCTGCGTGGGATCGCCGCACAGGGAGGCCGCGCCGCCCACGCCATGGGCAAGGCCCATCGATTCGATTCGCAGGAAGCCAAGCAGGCCGCGGCCAAGCGGCACGCGGGCAAATCCGTCAAGCCGGATGCGGGCAAGACAGATCGCACCGAACGGGACCGCGAGGAAGCGCACACGCCAGCGGCCGCGACGGTGGAACATAAATCCTGAGTGCCGGTTGCGGACGGCGTCGCGACGCCGCTGCTGCGAGCGCCTGGCGGACAGCGGATTTCAACGCACGCGGCGCAAGCCGACGTATCCCTCGTCCGCGTCGTACAGGTAGTCGAACACGTTCAGCGCATGCACGCAGGCCGGCATACCCGGCTCCGCGCCCGTCGGCGGCGCGAGAAGGGCACAGAGGGGCGAGGCGCGGCGGCAAGGAGATGGACGGCGCGCATAACGGCCGGTCATGACCGAACACGCATACGCTGGCCGGTCTAGGGCAGATCGCCGCCCGCGTTCGGACTAGGACGTACGCCTAGCTATCTTCGGCGGGCCCAGGCCGGGACACTCCCATCCGAGCCCGTCAATGGGACGGGCCAGCATACCGGGAGCGTACGATGATCCAAGCAACGGCAATGCGCACGAACGGCGACCATGGCGGCGGCGATTTCCCCTGGCCCTGGCACAGCGGCCAGGTATCCAGGACCGAGCTGGGCAGCCTGGCGATACCGATCCATTCCCAGGTGGTGACCTTTCTGCTGGGCGACCTGATCGGACGGAAACTGCGGATATCGTCCGGACCGGTATCGATGGATCGCGAGCCGGGCCGCGTGACCATCCTGACGGATGCCGCGGGCCGGATCACCGACATGTGGGTGGATCCGGACGAATAAGTTCGCCGCCGGATCAGCGAGGTAGCGGCCTGGAATTTCCGGCCGCTTCGGCGGCCGCGCGTCCGTCGTCCTCCACCCATTTCCGCAGCTTATCGAAGGTGCGCAAGGTCCTTCCCACGGTGGTGGCCTCGCGCCAATAGGCACGGCGCAGCCATCGCATCGGCAGCCACCAAGGCTGCACCACCAATCCCGGCGCCCAGACCGGCCGCCATCGGCGCATGTTCCGGGGGCGGTCCACGATGGTCACGGTTGGAATCCCACAGGCCGACGCAAGATGCCCGATGCCGGAATCCGTGCCGATGAACCAGCCGGATTCGTAGATCGCCTCCGCGGTGTGGGCCAGATCGGGGGCATCCAGGATGGACAAGCCATGCCGGGCCAGCAAATCCCGCCACTCCGCCCGCTCCGCCGGTGCCAGCACGAAAACCGGTTCGAAACCTCGCGTGCGCAGCACGGTGGCCAGGGCGACATACTGGCTCGGTTTCCAGCATCGGGCAGCTTCGCTGGACGTCGGGTGGATGATGACGCGGCGCTCATGCAAGCGAGGCCGCAGGTGGGCGGGGGCTTGCAAACCGATTTCGCGCGTCCAGTCGCTCAAGCCGAACAGGGATAGCGTGAACGCGCGGAAACTGGCCATGGCGCCGTTGTACCGGTGGGCGTGGCCTGGGGCGCCGTCGCTCCAGCTGGGGCTGCCGCGTCCCCCGCTGTCCATCGGCGCCTTGGGCGCCGGCCGCGACTTTATGGCCCGGAACTGGGCAAAACGTTCGTCCAGCCCCGCAATCGGACCACTCGCGGCCATCTGGATGATGGCAGCGTAATCGCCCAGCGCTGCAATTTCGTCTTCGCCGGGCAGCGGCCGTATATCGAAGCCGGGAAACCAGTTCGCCAACGCATACCCGTGTGTACCGAAGACCACCACGCGGCGCCCGGCCCGCCTCAGGTTGTTGGCGATGTTCATCAGAAACAACGAATCCCCCAGGCGGGCGGACAAGATCAACGCGATCGCCCCATCTTTTTTTATCGAAAATCCTTGCCGTTCCATCACTTGCCTATTTGCCGGCCGGGCCACGATATGTCGTTCTGCCGCGGCCATGTTGCGTGAAGCCGCGCCGTGCCGCCACGCAGGCGACAGGCGTTGCGCAACCGTCCAGTCCGCGCCGCGCGCGCGAAAGTGCGCGAGCACGGGCTGACGGGCGGTTGCCCGTGGCTTTATAAACCCAGCGGGCGCGGGTGGAAAGCGCAAGCTTGGATTTCCTGGGGAATGCCGGCTACTTCTGGAAGTCGATGACGATACGTCCCTGAATGTCGCCGTGATGCATGCGCGAAAAAATCCCGTTGATGTCTTCCAGCTTTTCGGTGGCGACCGTCGCCTTGACCTTGCGCGCGCCGGCGAAGTCCAGCGCCTCCTGCAGGTCCAGCCGCGTGCCCACGATGGAGCCGCGCACGGTGATGCCGTTCAGCACGGTGTCGAAGATGGAGAGGGGAAAGTCGCCCGGCGGCAGGCCGTTCAGCGATACGGTGCCGCCGCGTCCGACCATGCCCAGCGCCTGCTCGAACGCCTTCGGCGATACCGCCGTTACGAGCACGCCCTGCGCGCCGCCGATCTCCTTCTTCACGAAGGCGACCGGATCGCTCTTGCGGGCGTTGATCGCCAGCGCCGCCCCAAGGTGGCGGGCCAGGTCCAACTTCGCGTCGTCGATGTCGACCGCAAGGACATTCAGGCCCATGGCCTTGGCGTACTGCACAGCCAGATGGCCAAGGCCGCCGATGCCGGACACCACCACCCAATCGCCCGGCTTGGTGTCGGTGACCTTCAGCCCCTTGTACACCGTTACGCCCGCGCAGAGGATGGGGGCGATGTCGATGAAGGAGACGTTATCCGGCAGGTGGCCGACGTAGTTGGGGTCGGCGACGACGTACTCGGCGAAGCTGCCGTTCACGGAATAGGCGGTGTTCTGCTGCTCCATGCACAGCGTTTCCCAACCGCCCAGGCAGTGCCGGCAATGGCCGCAGGCGGTATAGAGCCACGGAACGCCCACGCGATCGCCTTCCTTCACGTGCCTGACGGCGGCGCCTATGCCGACGACGTGTCCCACGCCTTCATGGCCGGGAATGAAAGGCGGTTTAGGCTTGACGGGCCAATCGCCGTCGGCCGCGTGCAGGTCTGTATGACAGACGCCGGTGGCGGCGATCTTGACCAGGATCTGGCCGGGTCCGGGCGTCGGTACGGCCACTTCCTCGATTACAAGCGGTTTGCCGAATTCACGGACGACCGCGGCCTTCATGGTCTTTGTCATGCGGTTTCTCCTTGGCCGGCCATGCGCGGCGTACGGTCCGCGCCCGGCGTACGGTCCGCGCGATGCGGACCCAAGAAGAGCGTAGGCGTACCTTCAAACCTGCGTTGTGATCTGAATCAAGCGCGACCCGGATGGGCCTTCGTGCCTACCTGCCGCCAGGCGTGGCGGCGCCGGCCGATGCCGGTTCGCGCACGTTCCCCATGTCGGCATTGAGCGTAAGCAGGGCGGCGAAGCCGATCGCGCTCAGCGTGGCTGATACCCATAGCGCCCCGTCGCCCCATTGGTCCAGGCACAGGCCGAAGAGCCATGGCGCCAAGGCCTGGGCGATGCGCGCCGGCACCATCAACATGCCCTGCCGCGCGCCGTAGCCCTGCGAGCCGAACAGCACCAGGGGAAGCGTGCCCTTGGCTATCGTCAGGATGCCATTGCCGGCGCCATGAAGGATGACAAAGACCGACGCAAGCGGCGCGCCGAAAAACAGCAGCAATAGGGCACCGACGGGATGCGCCACCGTCGCCAGGCGCGCCGAGAGCAGCGGATGTACCTTGCGCAGCAAGCCGAACTCCAGGATGCGCGCGCCCACTTGTGCCGGACCCATCAAAGCCCCGGCTGCCACGGCCGCGGCGAAGGTCGCGCCCGCGCCCATCAGCAGGCGCGGCAGGTGGGCGGCCAACGCGGTACTGATGAACCACGTAATGGCGAAGACCACCGCCAGGACCACGGACGGCCACGTGGTCCGAGCGGGTGTCGGGTTCTCCGCCGGCCTCGCGCGCGGCGCGTGTTCGGCGGCGGCGGATGGCGATGGCGAGGGCAACAGGTAATTCAGTGGCAGGGCCAGGATCAAATGCAGGGCCGCCCAGGCATGGCACGCCTCGCGCCAGCCGAACTCCACTTGCAGGAAACTGGTCAGCGGCCAACCCACCGTACTGGCGAAGCCGGCGATAAGCGTGATGCCCGAGATCGCGCCCCGCGACGATTGCCCATACAGACGCACCAGCGAAGCAAACGCGGCTTCGTACAAGCCGCTGCCCATCCCGATGCCCAGCACCGCCCACGCCGCGAACAGCCCGAAGGGGGAATGCACGCTTCCCAGCCAGAACAGGCCCAGGGCAAAGATCAGATTGGTTGCGATCAGCACGGGGCGTCCGCCCCAGCGATCGATGGCCCGGCCGGAATAAGGGCCGAGCAGGGCGGAGATCAGCAGCGCGAAGGAAAACGCCGCAAACACCGTGGGCACGCCGATGCCTAGGTCCCGGGCCATCGGCACGCTCAACACGGCGGGCAGATAGTAGGAGGAGGCCCAGGCCAGCGTCTGCGTGGTTCCGAGCGCCGCGACAACGCTGATGCGGTGGGATAGACGCATGGCTGTCAGAGCGCTCCTTGGTTGACACGTGCGGAGAGCTGCTGGGCGTTCTCTTTCCGTTCGCTGTAGCGATCCACCAGGTAAGCCGCGATGTCGCGCGTCAGCAGCGTGAACTTCATCAGTTCCTCCATCACGTCGACCACCCGGTCGTAGTAGCTGGATGGCTTCATGCGGCCCGCTTCGTCGAATTCCAGGAAGGCCTTGGGCACGGATGACTGATTGGGTATGGTCAGCATGCGCATCCAGCGGCCCAGCACGCGCATCTGGTTCACGGCATTGAAGGACTGCGAACCGCCGGACACTTCCATGACCGCGAGGGTCTTGCCCTGGGTGGGCCGGATGGCGCCCAGCGTCAGAGGAATCCAATCGATCTGCGCTTTCATGATGCCGGTCATTGCACCATGGCGTTCGGGCGACGTCCACACCATGCCTTCGGCCCATTGCACGAGTTCGCGCAGTTCTTGCACCTTGGGATGGGTGGCCGGTGCATCGTCCGGCAGCGGCAGGCCCGATGGGTGGAAAATCCTGACGTCGCCGCCCAGCGCCTGCAGCAGCCGCGCCGCCTCTTGGGTCAGCAATCGGCTATAGGAGCGTTCGCGGACCGAACCATAAAGGAGCAGGAAGCGGGGTGCGTGGTGGGCGGGCCGCTCGGACGGCCACAGCCGTTCGGGGTCCGGCATATGCAACAGCGCCGGTACAACGTTGGGTAGGTGCTTGCGTTCAGACACGGCGGTGTTCACGGAAAGAGTGGCGGCGGATGGGCCCGATGCGCCGTCAGGCGCGCTCGTACCAGGCGCGACTGCGATTGGCGACGCGCACAACGATCAGCATGACGGGCACTTCGACCAGCACACCCACCACCGTAGCCAACGCCGCGCCGGACTGGAAGCCGAACAGGCTGATGGCCGCGGCGACGGCCAACTCGAAGAAGTTGCTGGCGCCTATCAGGGCCGATGGGCAGGCCACGTTGTGCTTTTCCCCGGCCCAGCGATTCAGTCCATAGGCCAGCCCGGCATTCAGGAATACCTGGATCAGGATGGGCACGGCCAGCATGGCGATCACCAGCGGCTGCCGCAGGATGGCCTGGCCCTGGAAGGCGAACAGCAGGACCAGCGTCAGCAGCAGCGCGGCGATGGACAAGGGGCCGATCCTGTTCAACGCGGCGTCAAGCGACGATTGGCCACGACGCAGCAACGTCCGGCGCCATGCCTGCGCAATGAAGACTGGAATGACGATGTAGAGCGCGACCGACGTCAGCAGCGTTTCCCAGGGCACGATGATGGACGACAACCCCAGCAGCAGCCCGACGATGGGCGCGAAGGCGAACACCATGATGGTATCGTTCAGCGCGACCTGCGATAGCGTGAACAAGGGGTCGCCGCCCGTCAGGCGGCTCCATACGAACACCATGGCCGTGCATGGGGCGGCAGCCAGCAGGATCAATCCCGCGATATAGCTATCGAGTTGATCCGCGGGCAGCCAGGCGGCGAACAGCTGGCGGATGAACAGCCAGCCCAGGAAGGCCATCGAGAACGGCTTCACCGCCCAATTCACGAACAGCGTGACGCCTATGCCGCGCCAGTGCTGGCGCACCTGGCCCAATGCGCCGAAGTCCACCTTCATCAGCATGGGGATGATCATCAGCCAGATCAGCAGGCCCACGGGCAGGTTGACCTGGGCGATCTCCCAGCGCCCGATGGTCCGCGATAGTCCGGGCGCCCAGGTTCCGAAGGCAACGCCGGCGACGATGCAGAGCAGGACCCACAACGACAGATAGCGTTCGAAGAGGCTCATGGGCGCGGGGGCATGCCCCACCGTGGCTGTGTGTACCGACATGCGCGCTTCCCTTACGCCTTGCCTATGCCATGCAGCTCGTGCTGCAGCGACATGGCGTCCAGGCGCGCGAGCGGCAGCGCCAGCAACAGCTCGACGCGGCGCTTGAGGGTAACCGCGGCATCGTGGAACGCCTTGCGCCTGGCTTCATCGCTGCCTTCGACGGCGGCCGGATCCGGCACGCCCCAGTGGGCGGACATGGGCTTGCCGGGCCATACGGGGCATACTTCGCCGGCCGCGTTGTCGCACACCGTGAAGATGAAATCGAATTGGGGGGCATCGGGCCGGGCGAACTCGTCCCAGCTTTTGCTGCGATAGCCGCCGGGGGGCATGCCGAAACGTTCGAGCGTTGCCAGCGCCAGCGGATGGACCTCGCCCTTCGGGTAGCTGCCGGCGGAGTAGGCCTGGAACCTACCTTGGCCCAGCCCATTGAGCAGGCCTTCGGCCAGGATGGAGCGGGCGGAATTGCCCGTGCAGATGAACAGTGCGTTGTAGACCTTGGACATGCGTGCCTCGGTGGGGGCGGGGTTATGGGATTGGTTTGGGCGGCCGGCTATGACTTCCGCCGGGGTTGTGGGGTACGGCGGGCGCGTCCTCAGCAGTTCCGGCAAGCAGCCGCGTCGCCGGTAGCCTCGCAAGCGGCCCCTTGGCAGCAGTTTTCCGTCAGGTAATCCATCAGCCCCGTCATGCGGCTGAACTCCGCGCGGTAAATCAGATTGCGCCCTTGCTGTTCGATCGTGACCAGGCCGGCATGGGCCAGCTCCTTCAAATGGAAGGAAAGGGTATTTCGCGCCAAGCCGAGCTGTTCCGCCATGACGCTGGGCGTAAGCCCCTCGAACCCCGCCACCACCAGCGCGCGGAAGACCCGCAGCCGCTGCACATGGGCCAGCGCGGCCAGGGAGGAGACGGCTTGATCTTCGGTCATGGAGTTAATTCTATTATTCAACGATTGTGGAATAATAGGCGACGCAGCGTCGCGTTGCAAGGCGGAAGGCTGGCGAATCAAGGCGCTGGACAATTCACCCTGACGGATCCTCGCACCGGAAAAGTCGTGTTGATAGAGAGCGCGGCTCTTGATTGAGCGGAAGAACTGCTGCAAGGCTGCATGCCACCTGATGCGTCACTTTCCGCCAGTGACATCAAGGAAGGTGCCGGTGATGAAAGAAGCCTCGGCGCTGGCTAGCCACAGGATCGCGCGCGCGACTTCTTCAGGCTGACCGCCTCTTCCCATGGGGATCGAGTCCTTGACGCGATCCACCCGTCCCGGCTCTCCGCCGCTGGCATGCATGTCGGTGTAGATGTGCCCGGGCCGTATGCAGTTGACGCGTATCCCATCGCGCGCGACTTCTTTCGCGAAGCCAGTCGTGAAGGTCTCAAGGGCGCCCTTCGACGCAGCGTAGTCGACGTATTCGTTCGGGCTGCCGAGCCGGGCCGCTGCGGATGAAATATTGATCACGGAGCCGCCGCGCCCGTTGTGGCGGTAGGACATCCGTTTCGCCGCTTGCTGCGCGCACAGGATGGGGCCGATGGCGTTGACCGCGAAGATCCGCTGCATCCGCTCGAATTCCAGATCCTCCAGCCGGGACTGCCGCGCCAGTATGGCGGCATTGTTCACCAGGACGTCTATCCGGCCGAACTCGCGGTCGATGGCACCGAATAACCGTGCGACCTGTTCCGGGTCCGCGCTATCCGCGCGCACCGGCAAGGCGCGGCGGCCCAGGGCTTGTACATCAGCCGCCACCGCAAGCGCGGCCGATTCATTGGAGACGAAGCTCAGCGCGACATCGTAGCCTTGTGCGGCGGCAAGACGCGCGGTTGCCGCACCTACGCCGCGGCTTCCCCCGGTGATCAGAATCAGCGGGGCCTGCGTGAGGGTATTCATTTAGCGAACCTCCATGTGGGTGGATTGGATCAAAGTTTCCAGACGGGTGGATGGATCAAAGTTCCCATACCGCATGGTGGATGAAAGACCCGGACGGGTGGGTGCATCGAAGACCCAGATAGGTTGATGAATCAAAGTCCCAGGCAAACCGCGCCGGCGGCGACGATCACGCAAGCAAGCCACCGCGTTCCACTGACTGCTTCACGCAGAAACACCCGTCCCATCAGCACCGCGAACACCACGCTGGTCTCCCGCAACGCCGACACCGCGCCCATCGCGTCCGACTGCAGCGCCCAGATCACGATGCCATACGCAGCCAGCGACACCAAGCCCCCGACGAGCGACGTACAGACCGACAGCGGCTCGGCACGTACGGGGCGCCACAGCGGAGTGAACCCGCGCATCGCGACGAACAGCACCGGCATCAGCCAATAAGACAGGAACATCCACGCGGTATAGGTAAGCGCCTGCCCGTTGGACAGCCTGACGCCGATGCCGTCGATCACGGTATAGATCGCGATCGTCGCACCGGTCGTCAGCGCGGCCAGCACACCGGCGCGCGACACCTGCCGCCCTTGCAGCGCGATCGCGATAATGCCGCCCGATACCATCGCGATCCCCAGCGCATGCAAGGCACCGATCGTCTCATGCGCGAACAGCGCCGCGCCCAGCGTGACCAGCAGCGGCGACGAGCCCCGCGCGATCGGATACGCCATTGCCAGGTCGTTGCGGCGATACGACCGCACAAGGCTCACGTTGTAGACGATATGCACCAGGCCTGACGCGACGAGATAGGGCCAGGCGGCCTCGGCCGGCAAGGGGGTGAACAGGACGACGACCGTAGAGACCGCGCCAATGGCGATGCTCATCCAGGTCATGGACAAGAAGCGGTCGCGATTGCCGTGCAGCATCGCGTTCCAGCTGGCGTGAAGCAAGGCAGCAAACAGCACAATGCCGCCGGTATAACTGAGCATGGGTCGGAAGCGGTAAGGGGAAGAGGGCAACCAATATCGCGGCGTCGGTCCGGCACGTTACGGGCAGTGCGCCTTTGGGCCCGTTGTCATGCTGAAACAGTTTCGGCGCTGGAGAAAGAGAATATCTATCTTGTTGCCCCGCGACAAACCAGATAAATTGCGGCGTCGAGTTAGAAAAGCTGGCAACTATGAAACGAACCCTGCCGCCCCTCAATGCCTTGCGCGCCTTCGAGGCCGCGGGCCGCCACGGCAGCTTCAAGGACGCCGCCGCGGAGCTGCATGTGACACACGGCGCGATAAGCCAGCACGTGCGCCTGTTGGAGCAGTGGCTGGACGCACCGCTGTTCGAGCGGCACAACCGCCGTGTAAAGCTGACGCCGGCCGCGAAGGCCTATCTGGAGAAAATCGGGCCCTTGTTCGAACAGCTCGCGCAGGCCACGGCGAGATACGGGGTACCCGAAACGGTCTCGCGGACACTTTCCGTGAACGCGCCGGCGACATTCACGTTGCGCTGGCTGGTGCCCCGGCTGGCCAGATTTCGTGTCGAACACCCCGACGTGGAGGTCAAGGTAGAGACCTCGAACGGGCCGTTGGAAAGTCTCCAGGAAAACCATGACATCGTCATCCGGGGCGGCCCGGACACGTTCTACGGCTATTCGATGCGGCCTTTCCTGTCCGAGGAGCGCTTGCCGGTCTGTAGCCCGGCACTACTACGCCAACTGCCGCTTCGATCGCCGGGCGACCTGCGCCAGCACACCTTGCTGCACACTTCCAGTCTTCCCCGGCTCTGGCCGGACTGGCTGGCCAGCGCACAGGTGGCCCCCCTCAGGCCCGCAGCTGCATTGACCTTCGACCATTTCTATCTGACGCTGCAGGCGGCCATTGACGGAATCGGCGTTGCGATGGGGCCTACCGCGTTGGTGGCCGACGACCTAGCCGCGAGACGGCTGGTCGCACCGTTCGCGGGTCCTCGTCTGCCGTCGCGCAGCTATTGCAGCTACGTTCCGGACGAAAAGCTGGACGATGAGCTGGTGGGCCTGTTCCGGTCGTGGCTGGAGCGTGAGGGGATGTGTTAGCCGAGGGCGTGCCCGGGTTCTGCATAGGAATTTCATCGTCCGCTCTTCATAAGGGCCCAAAAACGGCTACCTCAGTGAGCGCTTGAAAAGGATCAATCTTGAAAGAGCAAGGAATAACTACGGCCATTGTGCATTCGGATCGTGGGGCAGGCGTTGAACACGGCGCTATTCGAGCGCCAATTCATACGTCGACCCAATTCGGTTACGACAGGGGGCGCGATTTACGAGCGTGGTCCCTACGCAAAAATCTGCCGCGTAGCCAATGTGATGCGTCCTCACTTGGAAAGCTTGACATGAGTCAGCGCAATGTCGCTGCGTTGGTACGCGCCCGATTGCTTGACGCCATGGCGTGATTTGCTGATGCGAGCGGGAGTCCCAACGTGCCCTCTTCGGATCGAAGGGATACACCAGCGGGTGTCACAAAGGAGGGGAGCAAGAAAAAAGCCCTTGAAGAATCAAGGGCTCTTATATATCTGGCGGAGAGGGTGGGATTCGAACCCACGGTACGGGGATACCGTACGCCTGATTTCGAGTCAGGTACATTCGACCACTCTGCCACCTCTCCTAGGTGTTTTCGTCGCGGTGGCTCCCTGGCGTTCGATCTTTGCCCACCGATGCGTGCGCATTAGCGGGAAGGTCAGAGCGATAACGGGGTGGTCAACAGACACCGCGAGGCTGCCCGTCGATTGGATCGACGAACAGCGAAGCCCGCTATTCTACCAGCAATTTAAAGCGCTGTGTGTCCCCTCGATGGGCGTCGCGCCATCCGTACCGCCACGACCGCAATCCAAGAGAGCCAAAAGGGCAGGCAGGACGCCTTTCCCGGCGGCCCCAAGCGGGGGTCGCCACGGATTCCCCAGCACCGTAATTTCTTGTCAGAATGTGTGTTCTGTCTGGCCAGGTGCTCATGGAACTCGTCGTCGTCCTTCTGCTCGCCGCGGTGGTGTGCGTGCCGCTGACCCAGGTCCTGGGCCTGGGTACCATTCCAGGCTATCTTCTGGCCGGCATCCTCATTGGCCCCTCGGCCCTGAAGCTGGTCACCGACGTTCCCGCCATCATCGACATTTCCCAGTGGGGCGTGGTGATGATGTTGTTCGTCATCGGCCTGGAGCTGGAGCCGTCCCGGCTGTGGGGCATGCGGCGCGAGGTGTTCGGCATTGGCATATTCCAGATGGTGGCCTGTGGAAGCGTGCTCGCGCTGCTGATGGGCCTGGTGCTGCGCCACCTGATCGATATGTCATGGACGGGTGCCATCGTCTGCGGCACTGCCCTGGCCCTGTCATCGACGGCGGTGGCCCTGCGGCTGCTGGACGAACGCCAGCTGACTCGCACTCCCATGGGACGCACGGCGCTGGGCGTGCTGCTGTTGCAGGACATGGCCGCCATTCCCATCCTGGTCTCGCTGGGCATCATCGGCGGCGGCGGCACGCGGGCGCCTTCCTTCGTGTCCTCGCTGGTGGCGGTGGCGGTCGTGCTGGTCTGCTATCGGCTGCGCGTCATCCGCTGGGCCGAGCGCGCGCAATTGCAAGAGCTTTTCACTGCCGCGACCCTGCTGGTGGTGATCGGGTCGGCGCAGTTGTTCGACCACGCGGGCCTGTCCGCGGGTCTTGGCGGCTTCCTGGTCGGCGTGCTGCTGGCCAAATCGAAGTACCGGACGTCCATGGAAGCGTCCATCGAACCCTTCAAGGGGCTGCTGCTGGGGCTGTTTTTCCTGAGCATCGGCATGTCGGTCAACCTGGACGTCGTCCAGGAGCATTGGCGGTTCATTCTCTTCAGCGTAATGGCCTTGCTGCTGGTCAAGGGCGCGATCCTGTACGGCATCGCGCGCATGTCCGGATTGCCGGCCTATCACCGGCTGCCCTTCGCGATGTCCCTGGCCCAGGGCGGCGAGTTCAGCTTTGCGCTTTTTAACGAAGCCTGGGACAACGGCCTGCTGAGCGCGCCCCATCGTGACCTGATCTCCGTGGTGGTGGCCATCTCCATGGCGGTCGTCCCTGTCCTGATCAAACTGGTTGAACGCATGCAGCCCCAGCGCGTGGAAGGCTACACTTCCGGGGCGCCCTGACCAGGGCGCCGCACGAAGGCCGCCATCCGCCGCTCGACGTCCCGTCCCATCCCCATCCTCCCGGAAAGGAGTACCGCCATGCTGAAAGGAAAAGTCGCCGTCGTTACCGGATCCACCAGTGGTATCGGCCTGGGTATCGCTACCGCGCTGGCCGCGCAGCGTGCCGACATCGTCCTGAACGGTTTTGGCGATCCGGCGGAAATCGAGAAGACCCGGGCCGGCCTGGCGCTGGCGCACGGCATCAAGTCGATCTATGACGGCGCGGACCTGTCCAAGGGGGAATCGGTGCGCCAACTGGTGGAGAACGCCGTGGCCGCCTTCGGCCGCATCGATATCCTGGTCAACAACGCCGGCATCCAGCATACGGACCTGATCGAAAACTTTCCGCCGGAAAAATGGGACGCCATCATCGCGCTCAATCTGTCCGCCGTGTTTCATGGCACGGCGGCGGCCTTGCCGCACATGAAGAAGCAGAAGTGGGGGCGCATCATCAACATCGCCTCCGCGCATGGCCTGGTGGGTTCGGCCAGCAAGTCGGCCTATGTGGCCGCCAAGCACGGTGTGGTGGGCTTGACGAAGGTGACGGCGCTGGAAACGGCCGGCCTGGGCATCACGGCGAACGCCATTTGTCCAGGGTGGGTGCGTACCGGCCTGGTCGAAAAGCAGATCACCGCCATCGCCGCCAAGGATGGCGTGGATCAGGAAACCGCGGCACGCGAGCTCCTGAGCGAAAAGCAACCCTCGCTGCAGTTCGTGACGCCGGAGCAATTGGGCGGCACCGCCGTCTATCTGTGCTCGCCCGCCGCTGAACAGGTTACCGGCGCGTCGATCTCGGTCGACGGCGGCTGGACGTCGCGCTGATCATCTGAACAAGGAACATTCCCAACATGCTGTTTTTGCTGTCTCCCGCCAAGAAGCTGGACTACGACACGCCCCTGGGCGTGGACCTGCACACGCAGCCGCTTTTCGTCGATCACGCGGCTGCGCTGATCAAGGTGCTGAAGAAGAAAAGCGCCGAGGACATCGCCCAGTTGATGGACCTTAGCCCCGCGCTGGCCGACCTTAACGTCCGGCGCTATGCCGCATGGAAACCGACGTTCACGCAGCAGAACGCGCGTCCGGCGATCCTGGCCTTCAACGGCGACGTGTACGAAGGCTTGCAGGCGCCCAGCCTGAACGCCGCGCAGCTCCAATGGGCGCAGGATCACGTCGCCATCCTGAGCGGCCTGTACGGGGTGCTGCGGCCGCTGGATCTGATGCAGCCCTATCGGCTGGAAATGGGCACGCGCCTGGAAACGCCCCGCGGCAAGAACCTGTATGAGTTCTGGGGCGCCGATATCTCGGAATACCTGAACGAACGCCTGGAGGGGGACAAAAAGCCCGTCGTCGTCAATCTGGCGTCCGAGGAGTATTTCAAGTCGGTGGACCTGAAAGCGCTGAAGGCGCGCGTCGTGCAATGCGTCTTCCAGGAATGGAAGAACGGCGCCTACAAGATCATCAGTTTCAATGCCAAGCGGGCGCGCGGCCTGATGGCGCGCTACGCCATCCATCACAAGATCGCTACGCCGGAACGCCTGAAGGGCTTCGATGCCGAAGGCTATGCCTATGACGAGGCGGCCTCGACGCCGGACAAGCTGGTGTTTCGCCGCAAGCTGGCCTGAACCGTCGAAGGTCCTGCGCGCGTGGTGGATAGGAAGAGACCGCTCTGATAGCCCGGGATGGGCCAGGCCAGGACCGTCCCGGGCAAAAGCGGGCAGGCGCCGCCACGCAGGAACAGGGCAGAAGCGCGGCGGGAACGTGGCAGGAGCAAAGCCGGGCAGCAGCGGCCGGCGCCGCGCACGGCGCGAGGCACGGCTCAGCCGTCCAGCGCCGTGCTCTCCTGGCGGATCATCTGCCCCGCGCGCACCATCAGCTTCAGCGGGTAGGCCAGGGAGGCCAGTTCGCCGTGTATATCGATCTGCTCCGGCAGCGGCGGCACGGGTGGCCGTGCCGGGTCCAGCATGACGGTCACGGCTTTCAGGGTGTCCTTCACCGAGGGCGGTGGCTCGTGGCTCAGCGTCGATAGCGTGGGTACCGCCGCGGTGGTCTGCGAGGCCAGGACATGGTTCTGGATAAGCAGATTGTTCAGCTCCGGCACGTACTGCTGGCGCGACTGCGGTTCGCTCATCATGCGGTAAAACGCTTCGGCGAAGTTGCTGAAGGCGATGTGCACGTTCTTGCGCGCCAGCCGCCAGTTCAGGTCGGCGTCGATTTCCGCCTGGGTGGCGGGCGGTTCCGGGACCGGACCCTGCGCCTGCTCGGGGCTCGCGCGGCGCGCCTGCTTCTCCCGCATCACGCCGGAATACAGCAGGCCGGCGCGCAGGTATTCCCAGTTGGCCTTGACCGCGGCGCGTGCCAGCGGCGGCAGGTAGCGCGCCTCCCACCACGGGAAGGCGTAGCTGCAGGCCAGCGACAGCGCGCAGCCGATCAGGGTATCCAGCGCGCGTTCGCCGATCACGTTCATGGACACGGTGCCGGGCGAGACGAAGTGAAAGACCAGCACCACGAATATCGTGTTGAAGATCGCGCTGGCCATGTAATTCAGCTGCACCAGGCTGTTGCCCATGATGCAGGCCACCAGCAGGGCGACGAACAGGATCTCCGGGCTGGCGGTCAAATTCAGCAGGATCAGCGCCATGACGCAGCCGATCAGCGTGCCGGTAAGCCGCCAGCCGTTGCGCTGCCGCGTCAGCGCGAAGCCGGGCTTCATGATGATGACGATGGTCAGCATGATCCAGTAGTTGTGCGCCGAAAACGTTTCCGACACCCAGAACTCGCTGACGGTCATGGCCAGGGCGGCCGCCAGCGCGACCCGTAGCGCGTAGCGGAAGTTCGGCGAATCCATGCGCAGATTGCTGGTGATCATCCCCAGCCGGAATTCCTGGCGGGTCATGAAGCGCGTCAGCGACTTGTCGATGCGCAGCGCGCTGGTCGGCTTGGCACCGGGGCGGTTCAGCGTGTGGTCGGCCAGGCGCTCGACGGTGCGCGACGCGTTGCGCAGGCGCCGCTGGATCTGGACCAGCAGGGCCAGGATTTCCGGCTCGCGTTCGCCCAAGCCGTGCTGCTTGAGCTGGTCGATCTCGTACTCGATGGCGCGCAATTCCGCCTTGATGCTGGTGCGCCGCTTGACCGGGCCGCCATGGGAGACGCTGAGCGCGATGCGTTCCAGGTCCAGCGACATCTTCAGCAGCGCATCGCGCATGAATACCAGCACGTCGTTGCCGGTCAGCGCCCGGCGCAGCGCGGCATAGTCGGTATGCGTGGCGAACAGCGTGTCCACCAGCTGCAGCATGTCCACGAACATATTCCAGATCATCACGCGGCGGCTGTCGCCCCAGCCCTTGCCGCGGGGCAGGGCGCGCAGCACCACGTCGCGGGCGGCTTGGTGTTTTTCCGTCATGACGGACTGGCGTTGGATCAGCGCCCGGTAGGAATCCTCCAGGTCTTCCCCTTCGTCGTAGAACGAGGCGCGCGACGCGACATAGTCGGCGGTGGCGAACAGGGCCACCGACATGGCCTGCTGTTCCTCGCGCAGCCAGAACAGGCGGCTGAAGCCGACGCTGAACAGCAGGTAGAACAGCGCGCCGCCGAAGGTGACGACGGCATGCAGCAGCACCTGGTCCGCCGGCAGGGGCGAGTGCATGGTCAGCGCCATCACCAGCAGGCCGGCAAAGCCGATCAGGCCGCCGCGCTTGCCGAAGACGGTGAACAGCGAATAGATAAAGCACTCCGCGATCACCACGATCCACAGCGCCAGGCGGTCGTTGGAGGCAAACCCGGTGATGCAGACGGTCAGCGTGGCCAGGACGCAGCCGCCCAGCATCTCGTTGGTGCGGTGCTGCTGGGGGCCGCCAGGCTGGTCGATGATCGCCACGCACTGCGAGCCGAAGGTGGCCACCAGTCCCAGCGTGTACTCGCCGAACAGCACGCCCAGGATCAGAACGGGCAGGAGCATGCCGATCCCCTGGCGAACCCCCCCGAAAAAGTAATGGCTGTAGATGAAGCGGCGGAGATTCGCGATGCGCAAGTCCATGGGCGGCGGCTTGGTACGAATGGGGACGGGATAGGTGGCAAGTATAGAGAGTCGCCGATTGTTTGCCGCGACGATCGTCGATCGCGGGTGCGAAGCAAGGAGGGGCCTGTTCGAGCGGGATCAGCCGAGTGGGGGAGAAGAGGCGGGGTAGGTGAGACGGCGCTCGGCTGCGCAGGGGGGCTGGGCTGAGCAGGCCTAGGCTGAGCAGGACTAGGCTGAGCAGGACTAGGCTGAGCAGGGTTAGGCTGAGCAAGGGGCCAGGCGGGGCGGGGCGGTGCCGCCGGCTACTAGGCGGGGCGGGACGGCCGACTCTGGGCCAGGGGAGGTGGCGCGAGGCCAGTCGGGACCCGCCGGGACCTGCCGCGTCGGTCGGGACCACCCAGTGCCAAGCGAGGCGAAATGGCAGGAGACAATGAGAGACGGCGGTGTCGCGGGAAACCGACGCGTTGAATGGAATACGGTTCCAGGACTCTGTCCGATTTGCTTGGTACCCCGCAAACACGGTAAATTCAGCGTTTCCCGTCGGCCCCTCATCCAGGGCTGGCGGCGATGGTTTGCGAGTTTCCCGGTCTACCGACCGGTTTCAAAGCGCCAGCAGTACCCTGCCATTGGCCGTGCCACAAGCGCGTAGTCAAAGGCTTCCATTTCGATCTCCGGCGCCCATTGTGGGCGCATGCACTGCGTCTGGATGGACGCGTGCCGGGCCGGCAAGGCATCCGGGCGGAGCGGTTCCGTGAATCGCGAAGCGCCGGGTCGTGTTGTCGGGACCGGTATCGGGTCCAGCAGCCTCCTACCCAACGGTAGGCAGGCGCCGCACTCCTTACTGCAGGGCCGGAACACTGAAAGGAACGACAACATGGAACTCAATGGCGCCGACATCGTCGTGCGCTGCCTGGCCGATGAGGGCGTGGAACACGTCTTTGGCTATCCTGGCGGCGCGGTGCTCTACATCTACGACGCAATCTTCAAGCAAGACAAATTCCAGCATATCCTGGTGCGCCACGAACAGGCGGCCGTGCATGCCGCCGATGCCTATTCGCGTTCGTCGAACAAGGTAGGCGTGTGCATCGTCACCAGCGGCCCGGGCGTCACCAACGCCGTGACCGGCATCGCCACCGCGTATATGGACTCCATTCCGCTGGTCATCATCAGCGGACAGGTGCCGACCGCGGCCATCGGCGAAGACGCTTTCCAGGAATGCGACACGGTCGGCATCACCCGTCCGTGCGTCAAGCACAACTTTCTGGTGCGCGACGTCAAGGATCTGGCCGACACCATGCGGCGCGCCTTCTACATCGCGCGCACCGGCCGTCCCGGTCCCGTCCTGGTGGATATTCCCAAGGACATCACGCTGGCCCCGTGCAAGTACGTGCCGCCCAAGGGCGAGATCACGATGCGTTCGTACGCGCCCGTCAACAAGGGGCACCAGGGCCAGATCAAGAAGGCCGTGCAGATGCTCCTGGCGGCCGAGCGCCCCATGATCTATACCGGCGGCGGCGTGATCCTGTCGGATGCCGCCGCCGAGCTGCGCGCCGTGGTGGACCTGCTGGGCGCGCCGTGCACCAACACGCTGATGGGCCTGGGCTCCTTGCCCGCCGATCACCAGGCTTTCCTGGGCATGCCGGGCATGCACGGTACCTACGAGGCCAACATGGCCATGCAGCACTGCGACGTGCTGCTCGCCATCGGCGCGCGCTTCGATGACCGCGTCATCGGCAATCCCAAGCATTTCGCGCAGAACCCGCGCAAGATCATCCACGTCGACATCGATCCGTCGTCCATCTCCAAGCGCGTGCGCGTGGACGTGCCCATCGTCGGCAACGTCAAGGATGTCCTGATCGAAATGCTGGCGCAGCTGCGCGTGGCCGAAATCAAGCCGCCGTCGCTGGAAAACTGGTGGAAGCAGGTGCAGGAATGGCGCGGCAAGGACTGCCTGAAGTACGCGGGCTCCAGCACCGTCATCAAGCCGCAGTTCGTGGTCGAGAAGCTGTGGGAAGTGACCGGCGGCAAGGCCTTCGTGACCTCCGACGTGGGCCAGCACCAGATGTGGGCGGCGCAGTATTACCGCTTCGGCCAGCCGCGGCGGTGGATCAACTCCGGCGGCCTGGGCACCATGGGCGTGGGCTTGCCCTACGCCATGGGCGTGCAGATGGCCAACCCCGGCCACGACGTGGCGGTCATCACCGGCGAAGCGTCCATCCAGATGAATATCCAGGAACTGTCGACCTGCCACCAGTACCATCTGACGCCCAAGATCATCTGCCTGAACAATCGCTTCCTGGGCATGGTGCGGCAATGGCAGCAGATCGACTACGGCTCGCGCTATTCCGAGTCGTACATGGATTCGCTGCCGGACTTCGTCAAGGTCGCCGAGGCCTACGGCCATGTCGGCCTGCGCATCGAAAGTCCCTCGGACGTCGAACCCGCGCTGCGCGAAGCTTTCAAGAAGCACAAGGACCGACTGGTGTTTCTGGACTTCATTACGGACCGTACGGAAAACGTGTGGCCGATGGTCAAGGCCGGCCGCGGCCTGACCGAAATGCTGCTGGGTTCCGAGGATCTGTAAGGGGACGTCATGAAACACGTGATTTCGGTTTTGCTGGAAAACGAACCGGGCGCACTCTCGCGCGTGGTGGGGCTGTTTTCCGCGCGCGGCTACAACATTGAAACGCTGACCGTGGCACCCACCGAGGATGCCACGCTGTCGCGCATGACCATCGTCACCACCGGGTCCGACGAGGTCATCGAGCAGATCACCAAGCACTTGAACCGCCTCGTCGACGTGGTCAAGGTGGTGGACCTGACCGAAGGCGCGCACATCGAACGCGAGCTCATGCTGGTGAAGGTGCGCGCCGTCGGCAAGGAGCGCGAGGAAATGAAGCGCATGGCGGACATCTTCCGCGGGCGCATCATCGACGTGACCGACAAGTCCTACACCATCGAACTGACCGGTGTGCAGGAAAAGATCTCGGCCTTTATCGAGGCGCTGGATCGCAGCGCGATTCTCGAAACCGTTCGTACCGGGGTTTCGGGTATCGGACGCGGGGAACGCGTGCTGAAGCTCTGACCGGCCCCGGCCGATCGATCATCCATTTATCCGTTTACTGAAAGAAAGAATACTGGAGCTCGTCAAATGAAAGTTTTCTACGACAAAGACTGCGATCTTTCCCTGATCAAGGGCCGCACGGTCGCCATCATCGGCTATGGCTCGCAAGGCCATGCGCACGCGTTGAACCTGCATGAGTCCGGCGTCAAGGTCGTCGTCGGCCTGCGCAAGGGTGGCGCGTCCTGGAACAAGGCCGCCAATGCCGGCCTGAAAGTGCAGGAAGTCGCCGAGGCGGTCAAGGGCGCCGACGTCGTCATGATGCTGCTGCCCGACGAGAACATCGCCAAGGTGTATCGCGACGAAGTGCACGCCAACATCAAGGCGGGCGCTGCGCTGGCCTTCGCCCACGGCTTCAACGTGCACTATGGCCAGGTCGTCCCGCGCGAAGACATCGACGTGATCATGGTCGCCCCCAAGGCGCCCGGCCACACGGTGCGCTCCACCTATACCCAGGGCGGCGGCGTGCCCCACCTGGTCGCGGTGTACCAGGACAAGTCGGGCGCCGCGCGCGACGTCGCGCTGTCCTACGCCAGTGCCAACGGTGGCGGCCGCGCCGGCATCATCGAAACCAACTTCCGCGAAGAAACCGAAACCGACCTGTTCGGCGAACAGGCCGTGCTGTGCGGCGGTACCGTGGAATTGATCAAGGCGGGTTTCGATACGCTGGTGGAAGCCGGCTACGCGCCCGAAATGGCGTACTTCGAGTGCCTGCACGAGCTCAAGCTGATCGTGGACCTGATTTATGAAGGCGGCATCGCCAACATGAACTACTCGATCTCGAACAACGCCGAATTCGGCGAATACGAGACCGGCCCCAAGATCGTCACGGCACAGACCCGCGAAGCCATGCGCCAGGCGCTGGCCGACATTCAGAACGGCGAATACGCCAAGCGCTTCATCCTGGAAAACGCCGCGGGCGCCCCGACGCTGACCTCGCGCCGCCGCATCAATGCGGAATCGCAGATCGAGCAGGTGGGCAGCAAGCTGCGCGCGATGATGCCGTGGATCGCCGCCAACAAGCTGGTGGACAAATCCAAAAACTAAGTACGTGCCCGGCCCGGCCGGGTATGCGACTTGCGCGAGCGGCATGCCCCGGCATGCCGCTTTTTTTCCAGGCGGCCCCATGGCGACGGCCAACGCGGGCCGCGGCGTGGGGCTGTTTTGTCGCATACTCGCCGCGATGCAACGGCCCGTCCGGGCACAAACCGGGGCCATATCGGTTAACCTTCGCCTACGATGAATAAACCCCCTTATCCCCATCCCATCATCGCCCGCGAGGGCTGGCCGTTCCTCGCCGGCGCGATCGTCGTGGCGATACTGGTCACGCTGTGGTCGCCGGCGGTATCGATCATCTTCTGGATCATCGCGCTGTTCGTGCTGCAGTTTTTCCGCGATCCCCCGCGGATGGCGCCGGATTCGCCCGCGGCGGTGCTTTCGCCGGCCGACGGCCGCGTGGTGGCCGTGGAGACGGTGCGCGATCCCTATGCCGATCGCGACGCCCTGAAGATCAGCGTGTTCATGAATGTGTTCAATGTCCATTCCAACCGCGCGCCGGTCAACGGCCAGGTGTTGGACGTACAGTATTTCCCCGGCAAGTTCTTCAACGCGGCGCTGGACAAGGCCTCGCTGGAAAACGAACGCAACGCCATGGTGCTGCGTACGCCCGCGGGCCACGTCGTCACGGCCGTCCAGGTGGCCGGCCTGGTGGCCAAGCGCATACTTTGCTATGCCAGGAAGAACGACACGCTGGTGCGCGGCCAACGCTACGGATTCATCCGTTTCGGGTCGCGCGTGGATGTCTACCTGCCGCCGGCCGCCCGGCCGCGGGTCGCGCTGGGCGACAAGGTCAGCGCGACCAGCTCCGTGCTGGCGGACTTGCCTGCAACCGACGATGCGAGCCATGCCTAAACTGTCGATGCGCGATCCCGAGAACCGCCACCGCAGCATTTACCTGCTGCCCAATGCGTTCACCACGGCGGCCCTGTTCGCTGGCTTCTACGCCGTGGTGCAGGCCATGAACAACCAGTTCGAGGCCGCGGCGATCGCCATTTTCGCGGCCATGGTGCTGGATGGCATGGACGGGCGCGTGGCGCGCCTGACCAACACCCAGTCGGCCTTCGGCGAACAGTACGATTCGCTCTCCGACATGACCTCCTTCGGCGTCGCGCCGGCGCTGGTGATGTACGAATGGATGCTGAACGAGCTGGGGCGCTGGGGCTGGCTGGCCGCTTTCGTGTACGTGGCCGGGGCGGCCCTGCGCCTGGCCCGCTTCAACACCAACATAGGCGTCGTCGACAAGCGCTTCTTCCAGGGGCTGCCCAGCCCCTCGGCCGCCGCGCTGGTGGCCGGCTATGTCTGGCTGGCGGTGGACAACAAGCTGCCTATCCATGATGCCTTCATGGCCTGGACGGCGTTCTGCGTCACCATGTACGCGGGCGTGGCCATGGTCAGCAATGCGCCGTTCTACAGCGGCAAGAGCTTCGCCCTGGGGCGCAGCGTGCCGTTCTGGGTGATCCTGCTGGTGGTGGCGGCCTTCGTTTTCGTGTCCAGCGATCCCCCGGTGGTGCTGTTCGGCCTGTTCGTGATCTACGGCATCTCCGGCTGGTTCATCCTGGCCTGGCGCTGGAACCGCGCCCGCCGCTGGCAGCGCAACCGGGCGCGCTCAAGTTCGGAGCCATAGCCTGGCCGATGCCGCCGGGACGGTTGTCCCGGCGCTGTCCTGTCCGCCGTCCTGCCTTCAGCGCGAGAAGTCCAATGGCTGTTCGTACATGGGATCCGGTCCCGGGTGATGCCGGGTCACCCGGTCGCCCTTGCGTCCCATGTACACGTACATCAGTGAATTCCAGGAGTCGTTTTCGCGGTAGCGGTACGACCACACCACTTGGCGGACGCTCGGCAGGCCGACTTCGTCGACGATCGCCGGCGGGCCGAATTCGCACAGCACCCGATTGGCGGGCCAGTCGCCCTCGGACAGCAGGGAAAAATGCTGGTCCGTCAGGATGCGCTCCACCCGGTCTATCCGTCCGTCCGGCCCCACGTTGCCGCCCCAGGCGAACTGCCCCAGCGGCTGTTGGGTCCAGATGACGCGCCGGCCTCCGTTGGCCAGCGGGCAACTGAAATTGGGTTGCCCGTACTCCGCGACCACTTGGCTGAGCGGGCTGTCGGGCGGCGTGCGTGCCGCCATGTCGGCGCAGCCGGCCAGCAGGGCCAGGGGGACCAGCAGCGCCGCGCAACGGCGGCGGGCGCGGGAAGAAGTCTGCTCAGCCATGATTCCTCCTGGAGGGGGCGGGCCCAAGGTCCGGCGGGACGCGGCGCATGCGGCGCGCCCGGGCCGGGGCCCAGGGCCCGTGTGGGGCCCCGCCGGCTGGCTTGTCCTGACAATCCTCGCCAATAAGTTATAATCCTTCGGTTTTTGCTGTGGAATAACTGTCCATCCTGACCGTTTTTCAACCTGTTTTTCCAACCCACGCCAAGGCACCTCGGCCCTGGCGCATGTCCGAAGAGGTCAATAAATGTCCGTAGCTGACATCAAAAAGTCCGATATCGTCGCGCAATTCCAGCGCGCTCAAGGCGATACCGGCTCCCCCGAAGTCCAAGTGGCGCTGCTTACCGCTCGCATCAACGAGCTTACTGGTCACTTCAAGGAACACATCAAGGACCACCATTCGCGCCGCGGTCTGCTGCGCATGGTCAGCCGCCGCCGCAAACTGCTCGACTACCTCAAGGGTCGCAACCCCGATGCTTATCGCGCTCTGATCGAAAAACTCGGTCTGCGCAAGTGATCGACGGGGTCGGTTCCCCATGACGCAACCGTGGCCGGTGCGACCTTGTCGCAACGGCCACGGTTTTTCATTTGTAAGGAATAATCGTCATGTTCAATAAAGTGACAAAAACCTTCCAGTACGGCCAGCATAAGGTCGTGCTGGAGACCGGAGAGATTGCCCGCCAGGCATCCGGCGCCGTTGTGGTGTCCATCGAGGACACGGTCGTGCTGGCCACCGTCGTGGCCGCCAAGAAGGCCAAGCCGGGTCAGGATTTCTTCCCGCTGACCGTCGACTACATCGAAAAGACCTACGCTGCCGGCCGTATCCCGGGCGGCTTCTTCAAGCGCGAAGGCAAGCCTTCCGAAAAGGAAACGCTGACGTCGCGCCTGATCGACCGTCCGCTGCGTCCGCTGTTCCCGGAAGGCTTCTACAACGAAGTGCAGGTCGTCCTGCACACGCTGTCCGTCAATCCCGAGATCGATCCCGATATCGCCGCCATGATCGGCGCGTCGGCCGCGCTGGCGATTTCCGGCATTCCCTTCAACGGCCCGATCGGCGCCGCCCGCGTGGGCTATGTCGACGGTCAGTACGTGCTGAATCCCACCGCTTCGCAACTGAAGCAGTCCAAGCTGGACCTCGTCGTGGCAGGCACCGAACGTGCGGTGCTGATGGTCGAATCCGAAGCGCAGCAGCTGTCGGAAGAGGTGATGCTGGGTTCGGTGGTGTTCGGCCACGAACAGATGCAGGCCGTCATCAACGCCATCCATGAACTGGTGCGCGATGCCGGCAAGCCGGAATGGGACTGGAAGCCGGAAGCCAAGAACGAAGGCCTGCTCGCCGCGGTTACCGCCGCTGCCCAGGATGGCCTGAGCGCCGCCTACCAGATCCGCGAAAAGCAGCTGCGCACGACCAAGCTGCGTGAAGTCTACGCGGACGTGCAGGCCAAGGTGGCTGCCCGTGCCGCTGAAACCGGCGAAGGCATGCCGGACTCGGTGGCCGTGGACAACATCCTGTTCGACCTGGAAGCGCGCATCGTCCGCGGACAAATCCTGAACGGCGAACCGCGTATCGACGGCCGCGACACCCGCACCGTGCGTCCCATCAGCGTTCGCCTGGGCGTGCTGCCGCGCGCGCACGGCAGCGCGCTGTTCACCCGCGGGGAAACCCAGGCGCTGGTCGTGGCCACGCTGGGCACCAAGCAGGACGAGCAGATCATCGACGCGCTCATGGGCGAATACCGCGACCGCTTCATGCTGCACTACAACATGCCGCCCTTCGCCACCGGCGAAACGGGCCGCATCGGCGTGCCCAAGCGCCGCGAAATCGGCCATGGCCGCCTGGCCAAGCGCGCGCTGCGGTCCATGCTGCCGGCGCCGGAAGACTTCCAGTACACGATCCGCCTGGTCTCCGAGATTACCGAGTCCAATGGCTCGTCCTCCATGGCGTCGGTCTGCGGTGGTTCGCTGGCCATGATGGACGCCGGCGTGCCGATCAAGGATCACGTCGCTGGCGTGGCCATGGGGCTGATCCTGGAGAACGGCAAGTTCGCCGTGCTGACGGACATCCTGGGCGACGAGGATCACCTGGGCGACATGGATTTCAAGGTGGCCGGTACCCAGCAGGGCGTCACGGCCCTGCAGATGGACATCAAGATCCAGGGCATCACCAAGGAAATCATGCAGGTTGCGCTGGCCCAGGCCCGCGAAGGCCGCTTGCATATCCTGGACAAGATGCGCGAAGCGCTGGGCACCTCGCGTGGCGAACTCTCCGCCTTCGCACCGCGCATGCTGACGATGAAGATCAATCCGGAGAAGATCCGCGACGTCATCGGCAAGGGTGGCGCCACCATCCGCGCCCTGACCGAGGAAACCGGCACGCAGATCGACATCTCCGATGACGGCACCATCGTCATCGCCAGCGTCGACGAAGGGCAGGCGAAGGAAGCCCAGCGCCGCATCGTGGAACTGACCGCCGACGTCGAGGTGGGCCAGGTCTACGAAGGCAGCGTGCTGCGCTTGCTGGACTTCGGCGCCATCGTCCAGGTCCTGCCGGGCCGCGACGGCTTGCTGCACATTTCCGAGATCGCCAACTATCGCATCGCCAACATCAACGATGTGCTGAAGGTCGGCCAGAACGTCCGCGTCAAGGTCATCGAGGCCGACGACAAGGGGCGCCTGCGCCTGTCCATCAAGGCGATCGGCGGCATCGAACTGCAGCAGCCCCAGCAAGGGGAAGCGGCTGCCGCGGCTGCCCCGCAATCCGAACCGCAGCAGTAAGCGGCACGGACAGGCGCTGTTCCGCCGCTGTGGCGGGGTCGGCGCCGTAGGGACGGCAGCGTTCACGAAACGGCACCGCAAGGTGCCGTTTCGCTTTTGGAGGGCGCGGCGTTGCAAACGCCGGAACGGCGTGGCGGCGGCGCCGTTCGCACGTTTTCATCGCGACTGCGGTAAAGTGCTGGCGCGGCGCACGCGGACCACGCGCGGCGCATCACGCGGCATCCGGAATACAGGCAAATATGGCATGAAGCGGCGCGGGCGCATGGCCTTGGCGATCATCGGTGCGGGCATGACGCTCGCGGCTTGCGTGTCCCCGCAGGCCCCTTCCCGCGACGGTCGGACGCCCGACGCGGAATCCATGTCCGCCGACCAGCTCATGCAGACGGATTTCAACCGCACCGTCACCCTGGAGATGCGCGACAACCTGAATAGCCTGTATGCGCTGGCTGACAAGCTGTACCGCCGCAATCCCCGCGAATGGCGCAAGGCCGGCATGGCAGACCAGGCCGCCGCGGTGGCGCGCTTGCGCGGCGCCATCGACAACCACACGCCGCCGGCCTCGCTGTCGGGGTTGCGGGACATCCAGATCCTGGCCGTGTCCCTGGATCCGCGTTTCCAGGGTGACCGCGTGTCGGCCTTCGTCTACGGCCTTGCCGACACCATCATCGCGGCGCACAACGGCAAGACGCGGTTCTATGTCTCCGATATGCTGGACGGCCAGCGCGTCTACAATGCGGCTCGTAACGTCGAGGCCGCGGCCTGGCTGCTGGGCAGCCGCCGCGACAGCGCCGGCCAGCCCCTGCTGCTGGCCAACGAAATCAGCGCCAGCGCTACCAACCTGAGCTTCGAGCGCGAGTTCGGCGCAATCATAGGCAGGCTGGACCTGATCGCCAACCTGCTCGGGGAAAATGGCCGGCGCGTCGGCATCAACTACGCCCAAGGCTTGCTGTTCTTCAATTTTCTACCGGTGCGTTGATGGCTGCCGCCGGCGCGGTGCCCGCCAGCCGTCCCATCAGGAGCCTACCGTGATCGACCTGTCCGCCATCCAGTCCGCGTATCAGCGCTTGCAGGGACAAGTCCTGAACACGCCGTTTTCGCATTCGCGCACGCTGTCCGACATACTGGGCGCGGAAGTCTGGCTCAAATTCGAGAACCTGCAGTTCACCGCCTCGTTCAAGGAGCGCGGTGCGCTGAACCGCATGCTCAGCCTGGACGCGCACGAGCGCGCGCGCGGCGTCATCGCCGTATCGGCCGGCAATCATGCCCAAGGGGTGGCCTACCATGCCCAGCGCATGGGCATCCCGGCGGTCATCGTCATGCCGCGCTTCACCCCCACGGTCAAGGTGGCCAACACGCGCCGCTTCGGTGCCGAGGTCGTCCTGGCCGGCGAGACCTTCGACGACGCCAAGGCCCACGGCTACACGCTGGCCGAGGAACGCGGGCTGGTCATGATCCATCCCTACGACGATCCCTACGTCATCGCCGGACAGGGTACGATCGCGCTGGAAATGCTGCAGGCCAGGCCGGACCTGGACACGCTGGTCGTGGCGATCGGCGGGGGCGGCCTGATATCCGGCATGGCGGTGGCCGCCAAGGCCATCAAGCCGGACATCGAAATCGTGGGCGTGCAGACCGAACGCTTTCCGTCCATGTACGAGGCCACCCAGGGCGTGACGCTGCCGCATGGCCAGTACACCATCGCCGAGGGCATCGCCGTGCGCTCGCCGGGTGAACTGACCCGTGAGATCGTGGAGCGCCTGGTCGACCGAATCGACCTCGTCAGCGAAGCGGATATCGAGCATGCCATTGTGGTGTTGCTGGAAATCGAGAAAACCGTGGTGGAAGGCGCCGGCGCGGCCGGCCTGGCGGCCATGCTGCGCGACCAGGCCCAGGACAGCACGCGCTTCCAGGGCAAGCGGGTAGGGCTGGTGCTGACTGGCGGCAATATCGATCCCCTGATGCTGGGAGAATTGATCGAACGCGGCATGGTGCGTGCCGGTCGCCTGGCCCGCATCCGGGTGGACCTGCGCGACCTGCCGGGTGCCCTCGCGCACGCCACGGCCGTCATCGCCGAGGCCCACGCCAATATCACCGAAGTCCATCACCAGCGGGCGTTCACGGCGCTGCCGGTGCGCAATGTGGAAGTGGATTTCGTGCTGCAGACGCGCGGCCCGGAGCACATCGCCGAAGTCATCGACCGCTTGAATGCGGCCGGCTTCGCGGCCAGCAACCACGATCATTGATGTGGCGATTGCCCGCGCACCTGCGGCACGGCGCGGCGCCCGTTGCGTCGCGTTACGTCGCGCCGGCCGCGGGATCCTGGTTTACCAATGCACGCAGACGATAAAGCCGTTCCCGATGCAGGGTGGTAGCCAGTGGCTCCGGTTCCCGTCCGAGCGCCGCCGCGTCGGCCGCGACGCCCTGCAGCGCCAGCCGCAGGGTGGCCGTCGATTGCCCCCACCACTGCGATAGCAGCCTGTCGGGATTGAAGGCATCCATGCCCAGCCGGCGCATCTCCGATCGATTGAAGTCCTTCAAATTCCACGTCATGACCAGCACGGCGGGCGGCTGCTGCAGGCCGCATCGCGCGCGTTTCGCCAGGCCGGCGGCGATGACGTGATGGTCCTTGGGATCGCTGTAGCGCAGGCCGGTCTCGTAGGGCAGCACGTCGCCTGCGTCGGCATCGGGAAACTCGCGCTGCATGGCCGCCCATAGCAGGGCCACCTCATCCGTCGTCACTTTCCATAGGCGGGCGGCGTTGCGTATCCATTCCTCGCCGATGCGTGCGCTCCATACCGGCCTGTATATCCTCTCGCGGGCCAGGCGCAGCAGCAGCGGGCGAAGGATGGACGACATCAGGACGCAGGCGTCCAGGACGACGAAGGGCGGAACGGTGGAAGACGGAACGGCGGGTGGCATGTCGGCACAAGGAGGCAGCGGCGTGGCGAGACGCAATGGCCGCGGACGAGCGCTATCGTAGCGCCAAAGCCGCTGGGACCTGGCGGGGGATGTCGCAGGCCGTCATTGCGTCCGATATGCCCTATGGCGTCCGTTTGCGATGGCACGGGCCGGAACCGGCCCCTTCGGGCCAGAAACATATCGCCCGCAGTTCCACGCTATTTTCCTGGAGACATGATCATGGGAACATCCATCAGCCCCAATCCCGGCGCCTACCTTGCCAGTTTCGCGCCTTTCGCGGACAACGCCGGCCCGGTCACACCTTCGAAGACGCCGGACGCCGTTGCATTGGACGCCAGGCAAGCCGGCAGACTCCCCGAGGCTGGCGGCCAAGCTTTACTGGAAAATGCCGCCGTGTCTTTCGCCGGCGCCCTCCCGGTGACCCGAGCGCCGGACATGCTCGACCCGGCATCGTGCACACTCCGGCCCGAAGAAGCCGTTGGACAGGCGCGCGGAAAGCGTGACGTGTCGACGACCAAGATCACCATCGAGCGCGTCGACGGCCCGCTGAGTGAATTGCTCAAGGGCGATGATCTGCGTGCCGAGCTCGACAAGGTCGTCGACGTTGCCAAAGGCATGGACGTCAAGGAAATCGAGATCAAGGGCTATTTCCCGTTCTTCTCGGAGTTCGGCAAGATGCGGGCGCAGGCCGTGAAGGATTTCCTGGTCTACAGGGGGGTGGATGAAGGCCTGATCACCGCGATCGGGCGTGGCCCCGGCTTTGGAAGCAAACACGCGCCCTTGGCCAAGGCTCGGGCCGTTGTCGTCGAAATCAGCGGCACGCCGAAACAAGCCGTTCAAGGCGCGAGCAGCGCCCGACCGGAAAATCCCGTGGTGGCACACCGGCTTGCGTGATGCCGCGCTTGAAGGGGCCGCGGCGCCTTCCATCGGTCCGGCGGCCTTGGGTCCCGGTAAGGGAAAAGCCCTTCGCAGAGGCTCCATCCGCCGGCCGCTTCTTTTCCGGGCGTGTCGGTTGGTGACGTCCTGACACGGCGTTCTATTCAGGCGCCTCGTCGGGTCGGAATGATCTGAAAGCTATGGTTCAATGTGGGTGTTCGGGCGTGGCGCGGTTCCGGCCACGCCCTTTCTTTGGCTACGTTTTCCATAGGTATCCATGCATCGACGATCACTGCTCAAAGCCTCCACGGCCTTGGCGGCCTGCTCGGGTTTGCCGGCCCCTTTCCTGTTTGCCTCGCGCGCGTTCGCGGACATCGCCGACGGCGAAGCCACACCCTTCAGTTTCGAGCGCGTGCAGGATCGCGCCAAGGAATTGGCCGCCAAGCCCTATGTGGACACCCGGCAGGTGCTGCCGCCCACCCTGGCGAACATGACGCCGCAGCAGTTCAATGCCATCCAGTATGACGCCGCGCATTCGTTGTGGGGACGCAAGGGAAAACTGGATGTGCAGTTCTTCCACGTCGGCATGGGGTTTCGCACGCCGGTCCGCATGCATAGCATCGATCCCAAAACCCGCATTGCCAAGGAAGTCCACTTCCGGCCCGAACTGTTCGACTACGACAGCAGCGGGGTGGACGTCGGCCAGCTCGAGGGCGACTTGGGATTCTCCGGGCTGAAGGTGTTCAAGCAGCCGAATATCGACAAGTACGACATCGTGTCCTTCCTGGGGGCCAGCTACTTCCGCGCCGTGGACAACACCGGACAATATGGCTTGTCCGCGCGCGGCGTGGCGGTAAACACCTACATCGGCACGGTGGAGGAATTCCCGGATTTCGTCGAATTCTGGTTCGAAACACCCGCACGGGACAGCACCCGCTTCGTGCTCTACGCCCTGATGGATTCGCCCAGTCTCACCGGGGCCTACCGTTTCGACATCAATTGCCTGCATGACCGCGTCGTCATGGACATCGACGCCCACGTCAACGCGCGCAAGGACATCAAGCAGCTCGGCATCGCGCCGATGACCAGCATGTTCAGCTGCGGCACGAATGAGCGCCGCATGTGCGACACCATCCATCCCAAGATCCACGACTCGGACCGGCTCTCGATGTGGCGGGGCAATGGAGAATGGATATGCCGCCCGCTGAACAACCCGGAGCGTATCCAGTTCAATGTGTACATGGACAACAATCCGCGCGGCTTCGGCTTGCTGCAGACGGACCACGACTTCACGTCTTACCAGGACACCGTGGACTGGTACAGCCGCCGGCCCAGCCTATGGGTGGAACCCACCACCGCGTGGGGCGAGGGCGCCATCAATCTGATGGAATTGCCCACCACGGGCGAAACCCTGGATAACATCGTAGCGCTCTGGAATCCGAAGGAACCGGTCAAGGCCGGCCAGTCGCTGCACTATGGCTACAAGCTGCATTGGGCCGCATTGGCGCCCGTGCAGCCGTCGCTGGCCCGCGTGCTGGCAACGCGCAGCGGCATGGGTGGCTTCACGGAAGGCTGGGCCCCGGGCGAACACTATCCGGACGTCTGGGCGCGCCGCTTCGCCATCGATTTCGTGGGCGGGCCGCTGCACGGCATGGACAGGAACGAGCGCATCGAATCCGTGATCACGGTGTCCCATGGCCGCGCCCAGGATTTCCAGATCTTCGCGCTGCATCCCGAAGTGGAAGGCTTTCGCGCCATGTTCGACTGGTATCCGACCGACAACAGCACCGAACCCGTGGAGATGCGGGGATTCATCCGGCGTATCAGCGATAAGCAGGTTCTCAGCGAGACCTGGCTGTATCAGTATTTTCCGCCGCCGCCGGAGAAGCGCCGGTACACCTGACGGCGCATCGGGCTGGGACACCAGCCCAACGCATCGCGCGGCCGCATCGGCCGACGCCCTGGACGCCCGACGGGAAACCGTCGGGCGTTTCGCTTTCCGGGTGTGTGAGAAGAGCGGGTCCTGTCCGTGCGGACCCGTGCGGCATGCGGGGGACGATTAAGCCGTCTGTCATGCGGAATAAACCATCATTGTCGCTGTAGTAAAGATGGTATACCGTAGCATACTAATAAACATGGCCGGGTCCATGCGACACCGGCCGCTCCCAAGGTGATCGGAGACAACGATATGAAGCTGCCTTGCCGCGTGGCGCTGTGCGCCGTCCTGGCCCTGAGTCCTTACTTTGCCGCGCATGCGGAAACGCCGTCCAGTGGGTCTTACCCGAACCGGCCGATACGGTTGATCTCGCCCTACGAGCCGGGCGGCGGTGTGGACATCATGGCGCGCATGGTTGCGCGGAACCTGACCCAGGAACTCGGCGTACCGGTGGTGGTGGAAAACCGCCCGGGCGCAGGCGGCGTGGTGGGCACCCAGTCGCTGATCACCGCCGCGCCGGACGGCTATACGCTGATCCTGGATTCGCCCTCGCCGCTGGTGGTCGCGCCCTACCTGATGAAGAAACTGAACTACGACCCGCAGAAAGACCTGGAACCCATCAGCCTGATCGCCGATGTGCCCGCGGTCCTGCTGGTGAAGAACGATTCGCCTATCCATACGGTAAAGGATCTGCTGGACCTGGCCCGCAAGGAGCCCGGGAAGCTGACGTTTTCGTCGTCCGGGCTGGGCGGGACGGCACACCTCTCTGCCCAGTTGCTGAAAGTGCTTTCCGGCGCGGACATGCTGCACGTGCCGTACAAGGGAACGGCGCCGGCCATCCAGGCGGTGATGACGGGCGAGGTAACCATGACCTTCGCCGACATGACGGCGGGGCTGGCCTTCGTCAAGAACCACCAGCTGCGCGCGGTGGCGGTCACCACGCCGCAGCGCAATCCCGCGTTACCCGAGGTGCCCACGGTCGCGGAGACCGTACCGGGTTATGCGGCCAGCGTCTGGTACGGCGTCCTGGCGCCCAAGGGCACGCCCAAACCCATCATCGACAAGCTGCATCGCGAGATCGTCAGGTTCGTGCACGCGCCGGCGGTGAACAAAATGCTGGTCGAGGAAGGCGCGGAGCCCAAGGGCTCGACGCCCGAGGAATTCAGGGAGTTCATCCGCAGCGAAAGCCAACGCTGGGGAGACGTCATCCGCAAGTCGGGCATACAGCCGCAGTAGGGCGCTCGCGCTCGCCGGGGTGCGGATGCCATTCGCGTTTGGTTTGCCTGCTGTCTTGAATCCGGCCTTCCGCCTTGGCACGCACAAGGCGCCGGCCGGCCGGTGTATCTGGAGAAAACATGCTTTTGATCAATAACGAAGTCGTCGAAAAAGTGCTGACCATGCGCGAATGCATCGAGGCGCAGGAGCGCGCCTTCGCCGGTCTGCTGACCGGTGCGGCAATCGGCCGTCCACGCATCGATATGTATGTACCGTGCGACCGCGACGACGGCTACTACCGTTGGGGAACGGTGGACGGCACCAGCGACGGCATCCTCGCGGTGAGGCTGAAGTCGGACATTCTGGTCTGGCCACGCAATGAAGGCGCCGGCGGCAGCGAGCAGAAATACTGCATCGAGCCCGGCACGTACTGCGGGCTGGTGTTCCTGTTCAGCACGGGCAACGGCAAGCCCTTGGCCTTGCTCAACGACGGACACCTGCAGCACATGCGCGTGGGCGGCGCGGCCGGCATCGGCACGCGCCTGCTGTCACGCGAGAACTCGCGCGAACTTGGCATCATCGGCTCGGGCGGCATGGCGCGCACGTTCCTGGAAGCCATCCTTGCCGTGCGCGGGATCAAGCGCGTCCGCGTCTTCAGCCGCAGCCGCGACAATCGCGAACGCTTTGCCCGCGAATGTGCGGAACGCTTCGGCGTGGAGATCGCGCCGGTGGATACGCCGCGCGAGGCGGTCCGCGGAGCGGATATCGTCGCGACCTGCACAGACAGCATGACGCCGGTACTGGAAGCGGATTGGCTGGAACCGGGCATGCACGTAGTGGTGCTGACGCCGCGTGAAATCGACCCGTCCATCGTGCAGCGCTTCGATGTGGCGGTGCAGCAGGGCAGGGAAGAACTCCCCATGCCGGAAACCGATCGCTTCCGTAAAGGCATTTCCGGCAGCCCGGGCGCTTACGTGGCCGGCACCGCCGAAGAACAGCAGCGCCTGCCGAAACCGAAGAAAGCGCGGCTACCCACGCAGGACTGGCCTGTTTATACCGACGTGATTTCCGGCAAGGCGCCGGGCCGCACGCGCGATGACCAGATCACGTTCTATTACACGGTGGGCAACTGGGGCGTGCAGTTCTCATCGGTGGGCGGCGTGGTGTACAGGAAGGCCAAGGAGCAAGGCTTGGGGCACGAGCTGCCGCTGGAGTGGTTCATCCAGGATATCCGGAATTGAGTGCTACGCCGGCGGTTGTCTCAAGCCCACGTCGGCGTCCTCGTCGTCCTTCCGTCTCACGTCGACGAGTTCGTTGCGGCAGTCGCATACCTTGCAACGGAAATAGTAGCCATCCAGGTCGCGTTCCGCGCTCAGGTCGCTGGGTCTATAAGCCGTGCCGCACTGCCTGCATATCCACATAGATGCCTCTGGCGCTCATCCCGCTGGGACGTTCTTTCAGTAGAAAGTAGACTACAAAAGCGTATCCGGGAACAGCGGGACAGGCGGGCGCCGGGCCTGATGCTTGCTTCACAGCCCGGGATGGGCGGCACGGCAGCCGGTTGATCCGGAAACCGCCGTCCGCCCCAGCCGCGCACTCGCGCGTGTTTGCCACTTCCCGGGAGAGCATCATGCAGACAATCGCCGTCTCGTCCAGGCTTACCGCCTGGGGATATGCGCTTGTCCTGGGCCTGGCCGCGGCCATGCCCGTCGACACGCTTATGGCGCAGGGTGCGCCGCAATCCATCACGGAGAAACGAGTGGATGTCGTCCAGCTGGCGACCGGCTATCGGGCGTCCAAGCTCATCGGCGCCGACGTGCAGAACAGCGATAAGGACAAGATCGGCACCCTCGACGACATTATCGTCAGCCCGGCCAATCAGGAGCCCTATGCCATCCTGTCGGTGGGCGGCTTCCTGGGCCTGGGCCAACGGCTGGTCGCCGTGCCGTTCAAGGAATTGCATGTCGCCGACAAGCGGCTGCGCATGGAGGGCGCAAGCAAGGACAGCCTGCGCGCCCTGCCGGAATTCCGCTACGCCAAGGATTGACAGGGCGCCTGGCGGCAGTCATGGCGGTGGTGGCGGTTATCGAGATTCAGCGGGCAGAAGCGCGGGACGCGTTGATGCCGGCCTGAATCGAAGCGCGGTTTATCGCGCCCGCGGTCATTGGCGCGGGCTGGACGCTCATCTGTATTCCGAGGGGCCGGCCGCACGAGGCCTCAGCCCTCTATTCTTACCCGCTCACTGCGGTATAAAGAAACTACCGTTGCCATGGACGGCGTTCGCGAACATTACGTGGACCGCTGGTTGACTGAGCGTAGCGTGGCGGTTACCGCACCAGATACTGCCATTGATGGAACTAAAGTCGGGGTTGACGTCTATCTGGCAGTTGACGCCTGTATAGTTGGAGACACCGCTTTCCAAGGTCATGGTGCCGGTGCCATTTGAGCCGGCATCTATCGGCTGCTCCATGTTGGCGACAAAGGTGTATTTGCTGTTGACAAAGGGGCATTTCAGAGACGTGCCCTCCATTGAGCAGTTTACCTTGTCGGTTTCAGATCCTAGCGAACGCTTGTCTTCTGCCCAGCCACTGGAAACCACAACCGTTCCCACGATGGCAATACAGAAACTGACCAAAGTCACTCCGTGACGTGTGCGCATGATGTCTCCTGGTCGGCGATGTGCGACGATGGCAGTCTAGGGCGGACGACAAAGCGGGTGAGGTAATACTTTGGCGCTGAGTGCAACGCGGGAAGGAGCCCCTGACCGTAGCGTCCAGCCCCTTTGGGTGCCGGAGTCCTGACGTTGGATTGCAAGTGTCGATGCGGATGTCGAGGCATGTGGGCTTTTTGGCGGTTGCACGTACTTTTATTTATTCGTCTCCTTTCCGAGGCAAAGCAATGACCTTATCCCTGAGAATAGATTTCGTGTCCGATGTGGCCTGTCCGTGGTGCGCGGTGGGCTTGTCTTCCCTGCAGCGGGCGCTCGCGAACGTGGGCGACGCGGTCGCGGCGCAGATCGTGATGCATCCCTTCGAGCTGAATCCGGATATGAAGGCCGAAGGCGAGTCCCTGGTGGACTATATCGGCAAGAAGTACGGGCGCACGCCCGAGCAGATCGCTGAATCGCAGGCGATGATCCGCGAACGCGGCGCCAGTGTGGGCTTTACCTTCGGCCAGCGTACCCGCGTCTATAACACCTTCGATGCGCATCGGTTGCTGTTCTGGGCGGGCATCGAGGGCAAGCAATTGCCGCTGAAGATGGCGCTGTTGCAGGCCTATCATTCGGACGGCAAGGACCCGAGCAAGCACGATGTCCTGGTCGACGCGGCACGGTCCGTAGGCCTGGATCCTCAGCGTGCGAAAGAGATACTGGAAAGCAGCGAGTATGCCGACGACGTACGCGCCGAGGAACAGCAGTATATGGCGATGGGCATTCAATCCGTGCCGGCCATCATTTTCAATGAGAAGTACCTGGTCAGCGGCGGGCAGCCGGTAGAGGTATTCGAGCAGGCAATACGGCAGATCGTGGCGGAGGGCTAGCGTCGCGGTGGCCCCCGCGCGGGATGGCGGCCAGCACGGGCGGCGGCCAGCCGGGCGCAAGGGGCTTCGATCGAATCTGGTTTATTTGCCGGTCGCCTCGGGGCATTTCTGCTTTTCGGGCACGACGACGAAGCGCATGCCTTCCACGACGATGTCCTGCCACGGGTGGGGAGCGGTCACGATCGTTTCATCCCGCATGGCTTGCCGAAGCCCGTGGTCTCGGCAAAACCCAAGGCCGTTGACCACTGCGGTCCATTCCCAGTGGCCCCTGTCGTCTTGCTGGAAGATCGCGCCTTCGACATCGTCCACGAGCAGGATAGCCTCCGGCGCGTCGGGTGACAGTGCGATATAGCTGCCGGTACAAGGGCCTTGCCCCGCTTGCAAGCATTGCGGCACTCGCGTTTGCCCCTGCCAGAACGCGGGGTCGTAGAACCCGGCAGGCAGAGGGCGGCCAGGGTTCGCGGGGTTGAGTTGCGCCCGTAGCGTGTCTGGCGTCACGGACGGTTTCTCCACGAACGGCTCGCGCGATTGCGATGCCAGTACACGTTGCGCCTTCTCTCGTACCGTCGCGGCATCGCTTCCGTCCTGTTGGCGTTCAAGCTTCTGCAGGGCGGCCATGCCCCAGCGTGCGCCGTCGTATTTCAATGACGCGTAGTCGAACTTGTCCGCGGCGACGACGCCCGTGGCCAGGCGTTGGACCTGGGTGACCACCATCAGCCGCGCCGGATCCGCCATGGGCGAGAAGATGGCCAGCACCACGGCGATGGCCAGGTACGCAGCCGCCACGTTGACGGCTTCCAACCGTTTGAACCATCCCGGCGACGGCATGGCGGCGAGGGCGTAGCCGACCGCATAGCACGCCGCGATGGTGATGGCCGCGGCCCCGAAGATACGATCCGCGGTCCATCCGTACTGCGCGACGCGCAGGTGCAGCGCCTGGATCGCCAAGCCGCATAGCGGAAGCAGCATCACCGCGCCCACCGTGCTGGCAAGCCGCTTGACACGCGATCTGGTGTGTTCGGGGCTACCGCCCTGATAGCTGCAGTTGATCAGGAATACAAGCGCGGCCATGGTCGCGAGCAGCAGGCTCGCGGCGAATCGGGTTTGCCACAACGGCTCCAGCGAGGTGAAGGGCAGGCTGCAAAGAAACGCGGCCACGATGGCCGTCAGCAGCGGCAATAGCCACGACAATAAGCCGAGCACGATGGCATGGACGCTTTGAATCAAGGCGGGCCGTGCGTCCGTAAGGTGCAGCGCCGTCGCCAGCGCGAGCGTGGTGGCGGGATAGATGAACCAGGCCTGGCCGATAACGCGGTAGAACCCGCGCAGGCCCAACAATTCGAACAGATGCGCGCCCAGCATAAGCAGGACCCAGAGCATGCCGACAAAGGCCATCGCCAGGGCGATTTGCATGCCCATCTTCCAGACCATGTTGAAAAGGCGTTTGTAGGAGGGGAAGAGTCGTCTTTCCGCGGCACCACCGGCCACCAGCACGTGAGCGATAAACAGGGCTGCACCGGTGGCCAGGAACATCATGAAACGAGGCGAGGCGACAGCTTGGTCCGGGTATTCGAGGGCGCTGCCGCGCGTGCCTTCGTAATAGCCGAGTCCGGCGATGACGACGGCGGCGGCCCATGCCCAGATCACCAGCGGGCGGCCCGGCATCTGGCCAAGCCCCAGCATGATGACCAGCGGCACGTAGGTGAAGACCAGCAGCAAGGGTATGAAGAGCGCCGGATAAGCGGCTTGCCAGGATGCGCCGGTCGCGGCCACGTGCGTCAGGAGGTATAGCATGGCGGCCTGGACCAGCGCGGTGGCGAGCCGCATCGCCAGGAAGCAGCCATGCTGCGCTGATTGTTCTGGCGAGTGGGACGTGGGTTCTTGCTGCATGCACTCTCCTGTAGGCTGCCGGCTGTTCGCGGCGCGGCAGGAGGCCTGGCCGGGAACGGAGCGGTCAAGGAGAGTGCGTGGTGGATTGTGGATCAGAGTTCACTCGCGGCGGTGGTGCCCCTTTGCACGCGGAAATGGCGCTTTGGCTGCCCTGCTTTCCAGAGCGGTGTAGTGAGAAGACGTATGGGTGAGATACCAACTTCGCCCCTGGGCAACGCCGCGATGTGAACCGCCCCGGGTATCGCGCCAGGCAGCAAGATCCGGCGTCTTCACCGCTCCCCAAATCTTGCTCGCCAGTGAAGGGAAGTCTCGAAGGAAAGCCTGGACCCGAAGCGCCTTGGGCTGCCATATTTTCTGAAGAGCGGAAAATCTTGGAAATCGTCGGTGGTGCCCGAGACCGGAATCGAACCGGTACGGCCGATTAAAGCCGGAGGATTTTAAGTCCTCTGTGTCTACCAATTTCACCACTCGGGCTATACGGCAGCGCGCCGCTGCGGAGAGCTCAGGGGCGTGCGCCCATGTCACCATGCCTCCGAGGTGCCGCATTGTACTGCTTCGTATCGGGAGCTCCGGGCGTGTCGCGTCTCGCGGACGCTTATCCATTGGCGCCGTAGCCCGCCGTGTGGCGGCGTGTCGCAATAGAGAATTCCAGTCGACCGCTTGTAAGACACTGAGGAAAATACCTTCGGAACCGCGGCCCCCGCAGGGACACGGAGCCGATCCGCGCATCGAGTCCATATCGCACCCAGCTGCGCGACTGTCCCCTATGAGTTACAGTTTTTCGTCGCTGCCCGTTGGCGCTTGGATCTGGAGTGAGTATGCCGAAGGTACAAATCCGTCAATGGGATTCTGCGGCGCATCTTCGCACCGAAGAAGAAATGGCTGCCTATTTCGACGCGGCTCTTGAAGAAGCTGGCGATGATCCTCGTTTCGTCGCACACGCACTGGGTGTGATCGCTCGCGCCCGCGGTATGAGTCAGTTGGCCCGTGAGACCGGGGTCAAGCGAGAAAGCCTTTACCGCGCGCTTTCCGGGGAAGGCAACCCGGAATTCGCGACGATTTGGAAGGTCGTGCGCGCACTCGGCATCCGTTTGCACGCCGAATCGGCTTGATGGGCAACCGCGATCACGGCGCGCGGTTCAGCAGCCGGCCGCGCCGGCGAAATCCGATACAATCCTGCCCGTGGAAGGTTGGCAGAGTGGTTGAATGCACCGGTCTTGTTCAATCGAGCGCCCTTGGGGAAACCCTTGGGATGTAAGGAGTCAAATTCGGCGAAGCCCCTGGACGCTTCCGAGGTAACGCCGAGCGAAGATCGATGAAGGATGGTCGTTTCGGCGGCTGTCCAGATAGCCCGGAGACCGCGTGCGAACGCGAATCCGGCTTGAATGCATCGATAACGTGTAGAGACTTGACGGCTCCCACCTAACGTCCCGCGCCAGCGCAGGACCATGGTGAAGGCAAAGTCCAGACCCGCAAACAGGCACGGCCTGGTGGCGAAAGCCATAGGGGTAAGGAAAACCGGCGGGGCTTCACGGCCCTCGTGAGTTCGAATCTCACACCTTCCGCCAAATACGCGTGCCTTGACGACGTGACCGCACTTCCGGATCTATAAGCGTCTGCATATCAAAGCACCTGACCCGGGCGGCGGCCGTCTCCGCCACGGTCCATATCAGTCGTCAGAGGCAGCCGTGGCACCAAATCCGCCGAAATGGCGCCGGTATTGCTGCGGCGTTATGCCGATCCGCCGCTTGAAGCTCAGCCGAAAGTGATCCGAGTTCCCCAGGCCGCACCGCCACGCGATGGTCTTGAGCGGGTCAGCACTATTTTCCAGCATTACTCGTGCGGCATCTATGCGTGCGCTTTCCACGAATTCGGCGGGTGTCACGTTCGTGTCCCGAACGAATATCCGAGAAAAATTGCGTTTGCTCATCTTGGCCACCTCCGCCAGGACGTCGATGCTGAGATCGTCCGCCAGGTGCCCGAGCACGTATTGCTGTACCTGCGCGATGGGGGAGGAGGCCTCGGCGTAGGGAGTCAAATACGGGCTGAACTGGGATTGGCCACCCGCCCGTTGAAGAAACACGACCAGCCGCTTGGCGACATTCAATGCGACTTCTGGGCCATGGTCCTGCGCCAGCAGGTACAAGGACAGGTCAATGCCGGCGGTTACGCCCGCCGAGGTATAAAGATTCCCATCCTGGATGAAGATGCGGTCGAACTCGACCTTGGCGGTTGGGCAGGCCGCCGCCAACGCCGCCGCGTCGTTCCAGTGCGTGGTGACAAAGCGGCCATCCAGCAGGCCGGCCCTGGCCAGGGTCAAGGCGCCGTTGCAGATGGAGCCGAAGCGCCGCGCCCGCTCGCTTGCTTCCTTGAGCCATGCATGCACGGCATCGTCCAGGGCGTTATGTACCAGGCTGGGCCCCCCGGCGACAAGCAGCAGGTCATGGCCATCGGAAACGTCGCCGAAGTATCGGTCCGCATGAATCCGCAGGCCGCTGGAGCATCGCAGTACGTCGGGTTCCGTCGAGATCAGCTCAAGTTGGTATTGATCGCTGGGCCGCAGAAAGCGGTTCGCTTCGGAAAAAACATCGGTCGGGCCAAACACATCGAGTGCCTGGACGCCCGGGAAAACGAGTATGGCGATGTTGCGCATCGGGCAATGAGGATGTGTATGGGCTGGTTCGGATCCGATTACGTATAACGTGACTTGCAAATACCACGTCGCCGCGCAACGTCGCCGTGGATTTTACTCTCCGTGAGCGCCGCCATTGCGGCCGGGCCAGGGGCGGAATGCCGCCACCCACGCGGCTTGTTCGCAAGCCGCGCATGACAACCGGCAGCGGGCAAGGATCAGCGATAGCACTCGTCATCCAGCAGCATGTCTTCGAAGAATGCGCCGAATTGTCCTTGTGGATCGCGCAGGTGGATCTCCAGGATCCAGCGCATCGCCGAAGGCGTGATATCGAGGTCCGCCAGGGATCCCGTGTAGATGGTGGCGTGGGGGAAATCCGATACACGATGGCCGGGCAGGTCGAAATTCAGCTCCCAGCCCATGGCACGGGCCGTCTTGTCGGCATACGCATAGAGCGCCTGCCCGGTCAGTTTCTCTTTCTCCCAGACCCGGCGAACGTCGTGGAACAAGCGTTCCGCATCGCGCGCGCAACGCTCGTAGGCGGGATTCTCACCGACGACGAACGACGCTCCGCCATCACCTTCCCAGGCATCGAAACGCGGCGCGATGTCGATGAAGAAAATATCGTTCTCCTGAAGCACCACCCCAGGCACCGAGGGTTTCTTCATGGGCTTGGTGGTGTTGCTGCCGAAACGCACACGCGTGGGGTGCCAGCTCAATGCCAAGCCGGCGTCGACGAGGATGCCCTTGGCCATCTCGACGGCATCTTCCTCGACCATGCCGGGCTTGACGCGCGCCGAGATCTGTCGAATAGCCTCACGGGTTTTTTCCCGTGCCTGCAGCATGCCTTCGACAGAAAATGCGGGCCCAACGCGTTCGGCCGGGCTGTGGACGTTGCTCATTGTTTGCTCTCCATGGGATGCGCCGGCACAGATGCCTGGCGCGAGGCCGGTATTGTCCGGTCTGGAGAGCGGGCATTGGCTTATTCCAAGCCGTGTGAAACAGCCAGATTGCCGTGTTTTCGTGCCGTGGGTGGCCCGGGCCCGGTGTGGCGTAAGGCCGCATCAGGCGGGGGGCGCGGGAAGGGATCGCCGTTGGCATGGAATCAGCGCGCTTTGGCACGATTTGGCGGTATGTGCAGATATCGAAATCCACGCCCGCCGCCGATAATTTTCTCCATGCGCGGACGACCTCGTTCGCAAGGAGAGACGAGATGGAAGTATTCCGTAAATCCGGCACGGCTGCCAAGGCGTCCATGCTGTTCAAAGTGCTGAGTCTGTCGATCGCGCTTGCCGCCAGCGCGCCGCTGGTGCCTGCGGTGGCCTTTGCCGACGCAGCCCAGGCCGCGCCGGCGAGCGCGAATGCCACGCCGGATGACTACTTTCACACGGGTGCGGGCGCGCGATACCTGCGCCGCGCCGACCAGGATATCGTCGTGCAGCCCCTGCGCGACGACGTCACGGTACTGATGGGGTCGGGCGGCAACATTACGGTCCTCTCCGGTCCGGACGGCAAGTTCCTGGTCGATGCGGGCATCAGCAAGTCGCAGCAAAAGCTGCGCTCGGTACTGGAGAAGATTGGTCCTTCGCCGCTGAAGTATGTGGTCAACACGCATTGGCACTGGGACCACACCGATGGGAACGCGTGGCTGCACGAGGCCGGCGCAACGATCGTCGCGCAGCAGAATACCCACAAGCATTTGACCGAAGTCACCCATGTCAATGCATGGAATTGGACCTTCGATCCGGTACCCGCCGCGGCGCGCCCGACGCTGCTGATCGACCGTGAAAAGACCTTCGATTTCGACGGAACCCGCATCCAGGTGGAAAACTTCGGTGGCGGCCATACCGATGGCGACCTGTGGGTCTATTTCGAAAAAGCGGACGTACTGGCGCTGGGAGATACCTTCTGGAATGGCATCTACCCGTATATCGATAACGAAGACGGCGGCAGTATCGACGGCGCGATCAAATGGGCCAACAAGGCGATCGACCGCACCACCGACCATACCCTCTTGGTCCCAGGCCACGGCGCTGTCGGTACGCGTACCCAGCTGATCGAGTTCCGCGACATGCTCGTGACGGTGCGGAACAACGTGGCGGCTTTGAAACAACAAGGCAAGTCACTGGACGAAATCATTGCCGCCAAGCCGACTGCGGCCTTCGACGCCAAATGGGGCAATTTCGTGTTCAACGGTGATCAGTTCACGCGCATGGTGTATGCAGGCCTGTCGCCGGAAACCAAATAAGCACCCATAGATTTTTTATTTATCTCATAGACCAAGGAAGCCATCATGCCCCGCCTTCATACCATCGCCTTGTCCGAAGCCACCGGCCGCGCCGCGGAACTGTTCGCAGCCGTAAAAGGCGCGATAGGCAAAGTCCCGAACTCCTATGTCGGAATCGGCGGCAACAGCCCGGTTGCCCTGGAGGCGGTACTGAACCTGGAAGCCTCGTTGAAAAAGAGCAGCTTGAGTGCCGCCGACATCGAGGTCGTCAAATTGGTCGTTAGCCAGGCGACGGGTTGTGACTACTGCCTGGCGGCGCACACGCTGATGGGTAAAAAGATAGGCTTGAGCCGTGACGCGATCCTGTCGCTGCGCCAGGCCCTGCCCACGGGCGACGCGCGCAACGACGCCTTGGCCACGTTTACGCTGCGTCTGCTGACGACCAGCGGCACGGTGCCCGCCGAGGCGGTAGCGGCCGTCAAGGAGGCCGGGGTGACCGACGCGCAGATCGTCGATGTCACGATGGCCGTCGCGAGCATCATGTTCACCAACCTGTTCAACCGCATCAACGACACGGTGCTCGACTTTCCCGCCGCCGATTAAGGCCGGGGTCACGGGCCCAGGGGGCCATCCCCTTGCAGCATGAACGCGGCGTTGACAAGCGCGACGTGGGAGAGCGCCTGTGGGTAATTGCCCCACAGGCGGCCTTCGGAAGGGTCATATTGTTCCGCCAGCAGGCCGAGATCGTTGCGCAGGGCCAGGATGCGCTCGTACAGCGCCTGCGCTTCCTGGCGCCGGCCCTGCATGGCGCGCACCTGCACCAGCCAGAGGCTGCAGGCGAGGAAGGCATGGTCATGGCCGGGCGCGCCATCCTGGAAGATGGCCGGATCGTAGCGATACAGCAGCCCGTCACGCATCAAGTGCGTCTCCAGCGCGCGGATGGTGTTGGCCACCCGCGGGTCCGCCACGGGCAGGAAACCGCTCAATGGGATGATCAGCAGGCTCGCATCCAGTGCCGTGCTGCCGTAGCTGGACGTGAATAGCTGGCGGCGGGCGTCGACCCCGTGTTCGAGTACGTCGCCGCGGATGCGCTCGGCCAGCGCGTGCCATGCGTGCAACGGCGCGTCCTTGGCAAACTCGCGCGCCGATCGCATCGCGCGATCGACCGCGACCCACATCATGACCTTCGATGTCGTGAAGTGGCGGCGTTCGCCACGGACTTCCCAGAATCCGTTGTCGGGTTCGCGCCAGATCTCACCGAGATGGTCGACCAGGCGCTTCTCAAGTTCCCACGCGTCGGCGTCCGGCGGCAGGCCATGCTTGCGGCTGACGTACAGCGCGTTCAGGACTTCGCCGTAGACATCGAGCTGTAGTTGCGCCGCCGCACCGTTGCCAAAGCGCACGGGACGCGAGCCGCCGTAGCCGGGCAACCATGGACATTCCCATTCCTTCATCGCCGGGCCGCCGCTGACGTCGTACAGGACGCGCAGTTGCGATGGATGCGTGGATATGGCGCCGACCAGCCAGTCGCGCCATGCGGCCGCCTCGTCGCGATAGCCTCCCAGGATAAGGGCTTGCATGGTGAAGCTGGCATCGCGGATCCAGCAGTAGCGATAGTCCCAGTTGCGCGATCCGCCGGCCTGCTCGGGCAGGGAACTGGTCGGTGCGGCGATCAATCCGCCGCTGCGCACGTTGCCCAATGTCTTGAGCACCATCAAGGAATGCTGGATGACTTCGGCATAAGGGCCTTGTGGGTTGCCCTTGGCCTGCCAGCGCCGCCATGCGTGCACGGTGTCGCGCAAGACCGCGCTGGCGTCCACCGGGGCTGGCGCCGGCAACCGCGCGGGGTGGCAGCCCAGGACGAAATCGCGCTGCGAGCCCGCGGCCAGCCGGAATTCCGCGCGCAGGCCGCCGTCCTCGCCCGGCGGCTCCGGCGCGCCCTGGAGCCAGGCCAGGTGTTCATCGTCCAGGGACCATGCAGGGATATCCTTGCCCGCGATCGAGACGCCGGGCGCGGGATGCCGGCCGTAGTCCCGGCAGACCTGCAATTCGAAGTCCAGTCGCACGCGGCCCCATGTGCAGCGTACACGCCGCAACAGCAGGGGATGGTCCGTGTTCCAGGCCATCCAGTCCAGCAGGACGGCCTCGCCTTCCGCGGTGGCGAGGCGTGTTTCCAGCACCATGGTGCCCGGCAGGTAGCGTCGCGATGCCGTCGTGATCTCGCCGCGCGGCGCGATACGCCAGCAGCCGTTTGCCGCGTGGCCGAGCAGCGCGGCGAACAAGGCGTCCCCGCTGAAGCTCGGCCAGCACAGCCAGTCGATGGATCCGTCGCGCGAGACCAGCGCCGCGCTGGCGCCATCGCCCAGCAATGCATAGTCTTCGATGCGCGCGGCCATGGGATCAGCGCTTTTTGAGCGTCGCCCAAAGCAGGCCGCCCAGGGCCAGGCCGGCGCCCACCAGGGCGGTGCGGTGCGTGGCGCCCCATAGCGCCGGGCTGCAGCCCTGTGCCCGTTCGTCGAAGGAACCATGGGTGCTGTGCAGGCCCGGTACGGGCCGCCACAGGTTGGACATGCGGGGCGGTGACGAGAGGGGCTTGCGTTGCTGGGCCGAGTAGTTGGTGCGCGCCAGGTACCTGTCCAGCAGGCCGGGAAAGAACTTGTTGGCGATGATGGCCTTGATGGCCGGCATCCCCACATACAATTCGCGCCGCCGGTGGCGCGCGGCCCACACGATGGCCCGCGCCGCGACTTCCGGCTGGAAAATGGGCGGCACCGGCTGGGGCGCATAGGGCATGTGGCACTCCGCCCAGTCGAATTGCGGCGTGTTCAGCGCGGGCATCTGCACCATCGTGACGTGGACGCGGCTGCGGTCGTGCATGAGTTCGCTGCGCAGCGAATCCGTAAAGCCGCGCACGCCGTGCTTGGCCCCGCAATAGGCCGATTGCAGGGGAATCGAGCGATACGCCAGGGCGGACCCGACCTGCACGATGGTCCCGTGGTCGCGCGGCCGCATGTGTCGCAGGGCAGCCATCGTGCCATATACCTGGCCCAGGTAGGTGACTTCCGTGACCCGTGCATATTCCTCCGGCGTCAGCTTGGACAAGGGCGAGAACACCGTCAGCATGGCGTTGTTCACCCATACGTCCATGGGCCCGAGTTCTTCCTCGACCTGCTCCGCCGCGCGGTGCACCGCCTTGGCATCGCCCACGTCGACCGGAATGGGCAGGGCACGGACGCCGAGCTCGCGGACTTCCTGTGCGGCGGATTCCAGCGCGTCGGCGTCGCGCGCCAGCAGCGCGATATCGGCGCCCTGGCGGGCGAACTCCAGCGCGGTCGCGCGGCCGACGCCGGCGCTGGCGCCGGTGATGACCACGGTCTGGATAGCGTGCTTGCGATGATGCATGGGGAATCCTCCGCGTGGATTGTTATCGTGAATGTGGCAACCCTACAGTTCGCCCCTCGCCGCCAGCGCGGCGATGCGATCCGCGGTGCGGCAGGCGATGGCCTGGATGGTCAAGGAGGGGTTCACCCCGCCCACCGTCGGAAAGACCGAACCGTCGCAGACCCATAGATTGGGGATGTCCCAGCTTCTGCAGTCGGCGTTCACCACGCTGTTCTCGGGGCGGTCGCCCATGCGGGCCGTGCCGTTCAGATGCGCCGTGTCGTCCATTTCATTCCAGATGCCGCGCGCCCCGGCGGCATCCAGCGCCTTGCCCATGAAGTCCAGGGCATGCGCGATCAGGCGCTTGTCGTTGTCACACCAGGAGTAGGTGACCCGCGCGATGGGCAGGCCGTAGCGGTCTTTTTCGTCGGCCAGCGTGACCTGGTTGCGTTCCTGGGGCAGCATCTCGCCGACGATCTTCAGGCCGACCTGGTGGTTGTAGCGGCGCATGGCGCGCGTCAGTGCATCGCCCCACAAGCCGCGTCCGTTCAAGGTGGACGCCCAGGCCACCGGCAGGGGACCCTGGCTCATATAGCAATAGCCCCCGAAGAAATCCTTGCCCTTGTCGGTGTAGTTCCAATGTTCCGTCATGGCGAGCGACGGTGGCCCCTTGTAGGCGCGGACTTCCTTGTCCATTTCGCCCCAGACGGCCTGGTTCGATTGCGCCATCAGGTACTTGCCCACCAGGCCGGAACTGTTCGCCAGGCCGTGGGGAAAGCGGCTGGTGGCCGAGTTCAGCAGCAGTCGCGGCGTTTCGATCGCATAGCCGGCTACAACCACGTTGCGGGCTTTCTGGAACCGCCATCGGCCTTCGCGGAAGTAGGAAACACCCGTGGCGCGGCCGGCGTTGTCGGTTTCGATGCGGCCGGCCATGGCCAGGTCGCGGATCTCGGCGCCGGCCTTCACGGCGCGCGGGATCCAGGTGACGAGCGCACTTTGCTTGGCGTTGGTGGCGCAGCCGGAGACGCAGAAGCCGCGGTAGACGCATGGGTGCGCCTGCCCGCGCGGCGCGGACAGGGTAGCCAGCGGTGTAGGCGACCAATCTATACCCAGGGCTTCGGCGCCGCGTGCCAGGATGAGCGCGGCCTCGTTCAGTTGATGGGCGCGATACGGGTAGCGCGGGCGCTTCGGACCCCAGGGATAAGTGACGGGGCCGGCGATTTTCAGTGCGTCTTCCACTTGCGCGTAGTAATGCCACATCTCCCGCCAGTCGATCGGCCAGTCGGCGCCGTAGCCGAGCAGGGTGCGCGACTTGAACCATTCCGGCCGGAAGCGCAGCGACACCATGGCGAAATGCACCATGCTGCCCCCCACCGCCCTGCCGCTATTGTTGTTGCCGAGCTTCAGGGGGTTGTCGCCGTCGCACAGGCGCTCGTCGGTCCAGAACAGCTTGTTCTGGTGCGTCTCGTCGGAGGCGAATTCCTCCAGCGGCCGCCACCATGCGCCGGCGTCCAGCGCCACCACGGTGTAGCCCCGTTCGGCCAGCCGGCAGGCCAGCGTGCCGCCGCCGGCGCCCGTGCCCACGATGAGGAAGTCGACCTCCTCGTCGTTGCGGTATTCGCGCATGGGCATCCAGGCGCCGCGGCGCATGACGTCGGGCGCCCGGCCGTTCTTTCCACGGGGGTGTGCAGTGCGTCATCGGACACCCTGGTTCTCCCTGCGTATGCGGTCTTCCTCGCCAGGGCGCGTTTCGCGCGGCTCCCAGGGGTCGCGGCGATCGGACACCAGCCGTACGTAGCCACGCGGGTTGGCGGGGCCGCCGAAGCCGATTTCGCTCCAGGCATAAGGATGGGCGTAGTAAAGGCCGCAGATGTCGTGAAGGACGCGTTCCGCGAAGAACAGGTCCGACGGCATGCCGCGCCAGGCGGGGCTGCGCAGGTCGCCCAGCTGCGCGCGATGCAGCAGGGCATTGCGGGCCTCAGCGGGCAGGCTGGCGAAGGGCAGCTCATGCAGGGCGCGGCTTTCGGCGTCCAGCGCCTCCAGGCCGCGGCGCCATGCCTCGCGCATCGGCGGTAGCCGCGCATCGCGATAGCCGTCGCCCGGTGCCGTACCGTGCAGCTTGGTATCGAGCAGCGCGGCCAGCGGCACGCGTTCCTGCGTATCCCCTTGCGGCACGATGCAGTCGCACAGGGCCTGCAGCGCCAGCCATTCCGTGTCGTTGAAGAAGCGCGGCTGCGGCCGTACGGCCAGGCGCTCGTCGATGACCCGCCGCGTGATGCCGTCCCACGACGGCGTGTCCCGTTTGCGCAGGACGTCGTAGCCGGGATACAGGGTGTCCACGCGCGCCGTCATCGCTCTCTCCGGCGCAGGCGCAGGGCCGCCAGGCCCGCCATGGCGAGGGCGGAGAAGCCAGGCGGCGCCGGCAGCGGCGGCCCCGCGAACAGGTTCTGGCTCCAGTTGCGCCAGCCGCCCTGGCGCCGGGCAATTCCACGCGCATGGAAGGCCGCCCCGACGAAGCCCAGCGCGGTGGTCAGGCGCAGCCAAAGCCGCGTCCACGGGCGTTCGTCTGGCCGCGCCACCGCCGCATGCACCAGCAGGGCCGCGGCGACGGGCGGCACGGTCACCGGTACGTACATCGCGCGATGCTGGAAGGCGCCGCGAAAGTGCAGCAAGCCCGCTTCCATGACGGTGCCGAACAGGCCGATGCCGGCCAGCAGCGCCAGCGCCCGGCCCGCCGGCATCCCTGCCATGCGGGGCGCCGCGGCCTGGGCATCGCGCAGTCTTTCACCGAACACCCCCAGCGCCCCGGCGGCGAACAATGCGCCTGGGGCACCGATGGGCGCGGCATGGAACAGGTTCTCCCATCGGAAGCCACCGGGCCGTTTACCGACGTTATAGAGATGGAAGGCGGCCCCCGCCACGCCCGTGGCGCCCGCCGCGACATACACGGCATGGCGCAGGCGATGGCGGCGCGCGTTGCCGTCGGCGCCGCCATGCAGGCTGGCCAGCAGCGTCAGCGCGGAAGAAGCCAGCGGCGCGAACATGGCGGGGTTCTCGAAGCTGCCGCGGTAATGTTCCATCGCGCTGTCGGTCAGCACGGATAGGGCGAGCAGGCTGGCGCTGTGGTTGCAGCCGCGTGCCGCCGCGACGTGGGCCGGCTGGCCGGTGCATCCGGCGTTGGCGGGCGCATGAAGGCGCAGGCGCGCCGCATGCCGTTCGTCTTCCGCGGTCGTTGCGGCACGGCCGGATGCGGCAGGCTCGCGGCCGCCCGATAGCGCGGCCATCGCGATACCCGCCAAGGTGCAGGCCAGGGCGGCCGCGCGATATCCGTTTGCCGTCATTTTCCCTCCGCCTTTCCTACGAGATCGCGTAAGGGGCCGCGTCCAGGCGCTTGAACGCCAGTCCACAGCCGGGCCTGGACCAGTCAGGCGCGATGGTCCCGTCCCGCACGCGCGGCGCGCCGTCGAACAGCATGTCCTCGATACGGACGTGATCGTGAAACCATTCCTGGTGGGCGAGCGGCCGCACCGCACAGGCGGCGTGCAGGTGCAGGGCCGGCGCGCAATGCGCGGACAGCGGGACCTGCAAGGCTTCGCACAGCGCCGCGGTTTTCAGGAAGCCGGTGATGCCGCCGCAGCGGGAGGCGTCTGCCTGCAGGACGTCGACCGCATCGGCCTGTAGCAGATGCCGGAAGTCGGCCGCCGTGTAGCCGTACTCGCCCGCGGCGATATCCATGCCGGCCGGACCCTGATGTTTCAGCATCCGCAAGCCATCCGTGTCGTCCGACGAGACGGGTTCCTCGAACCAGGCCACGCCCTGTTCGGCATAGCGGCGCGCGTAATGCAGCGCCGCCTTGGCATGGAAGGCGCCGTTCGCATCGACGAACAGGCCGGCCTCGCCGATGGCGCGGCGCGCGACCCGGATACGCTCCAGGTCGCGTTCGGGATCGCGGCCCACCTTGATCTTGAACCAGCGACAGCCGTGGTCCTTCCATAGCCGAAGTTGCTCGCGCATGCGGCCGTCGGAATAGGTGGTGAACCCGCCGCTGCCATAGACCGGCACGCGGTCACGCACGGCACCCAGCAGGCGCGCCAGGGGAAGGTCCAGCAACAGCGCTTTCACGTCCCACAGGGCCGCGTCGATCGCCGAGATCGCCGTCGACGCGATACCGGCGCGGCCCAGGTTGCGCACGTGCCGGTACAGGCGCTGCCACAGGCCTTCGATGTCCATCGCATCGCGGCCGACAAGCTGGCTGGCCAGCGTGTCCTGGATCAACCTGGCCGCGCAGGCATCGGTATAGGTGTAGCCCAGCCCCGTCTTGCCGCCGGCGTCGATCTCGACCACGATGATCGTGGTCGCGTTCCATTCCAGCGTCCCATCGGCCTCCGGCGCGTCGGTGGGGATAGTGTAGGCGCGGGCCCGCACGGCGTGGATCGGCACCAGGTCCTGTTGACCGGACGGCGTCCGCTTGCCGTCCGTGCGGTCGTCCGTCGTCATTTGTTCTTGTGCCCCGGCAGCACGCTGCCCAGCACCTGCTTGGCGGTGTCGAGCAGCACATGGCCTTGATCCGGGTCGCCTTTGATCAGGGTGCTGGCGAATGCCTTGGCTTGCGCCAGCGTGATATGCGGCGGCAGCGGCGGTACGTTGGGGTCGCTCTTCACCTCGATCACCACGGGGCGGTCCGAACCCAATGCCTGGTCCCATGCCGCGCCCAGCGCATCCGCGCGGTCGACATAGATGCCGCGCAAGCCTATGGATTCGGCGAACTGGTGATAGGGCACGGATGGAATGTCCTGCGATGCCTCGAACTTCGGGTCGCCTTCCATGACGCGCTGTTCCCAGGTCACCTGGTTCAGGTCCGAGTTATTCAGCACCATGCAGATCCAGCGCGGGTCGGCCCATTGCTTCCAGTACTTGGAGACCGTGATCAGCTCGGCCATGTTGTTCATCTGCATGGCGCCGTCGCCCACCAGCGCGATGACGGGCCGCTGCGGATAGGCGAACTTCGCGGCGATGGCATAGGGAACGGCCGCGCCCATGGAGGCCAACCCGCCGGATAGCGAGCACATCATGCCGCGTTGCACCTTCAGGTCACGCGCATACCAGTTGGCCACCGAACCCGAATCGCTGGTCACAATGGCGTTGGACGGGATGCGTGGCGAGAGCTCCCATATCGTGCGCTGCGGATTGACGCCGCCTTCGGCGTCGGCCAGCGCGCGTTCTTCCAGCTTCTTCCACCAGTCGGCGTTCCAGCCTTCGATCGACTTGCGCCACCCCGCATCGGTATGCGGCTGCAGCAGGGGCAGCAGTTCGCGCAGCGTTTCCGCGCTGTCGCCGACCAGGTTCACTTCCATGGGATAGCGCAGGCTCAACATGTCCGGCTTGATGTCGATCTGCACGCCACGCGCCTGGCCTTCCTTCGGCAGGAATTCCGAATACGGGAAGCCCGAGCCTATCATCAGCAGCGTGTCGCACTCCGTCATCAACTTGTAGCTGGGCTCCGTGCCCAGCAGGCCGATGGATCCGGTCACCCAGGGCAGGTCGTCCGGCAGCGCGGCCTTGCCCAGCAAGGCCTTTGCTACGCCGGCGCCCAGCTTGTCCGCCACCGCGATGACTTCATCGGTGGCGTGCAGCGCGCCCGCGCCGACCAGGATGGCCACCTTCTTGCCGGCGTTCAGGACCTGCGCGGCGCGGCGCAAGTCTTCCTGGTAGGGCACCGTGCGCGGCGGCCGGTAGCCCACGCCCGAATGGACGGTGCCATGCTTGCGGCCGGGGGCCTCGTACGGCAGGTCTTGCAGATCGTTGGGCAGCACGAGGGCAGTGACCAGCCTCTCTCCCAGCGCCGTGCGAACCGCGCGGTCCACCAGATGGCGGACCTGCGCGGGCACGCTGGCCTGCTGCACGAATCCGCCCGCCACATCCTTGAACATGGACACCAGATCCAGTTCCTGCTGGTAGTGGCCGCCAAGCGCGGCACGCGCCTGTTGCCCGACGATGGCAAGCAGCGGCATATGGTCCATGCGCGCGTCGTACATGCCGGTGATCAAGTGCGATGCACCGGGGCCGGACGTCGCAATGCAAACCCCCAGTTCGCCGGTGAACTTGGCGTGAGCCGAGGCCATGAAGGCCGCCATTTCTTCGTGGCGTACCTGGATGAATTCGATCTTTCCCTTGGCTCGGCTCAGTGCGCCGAAGACGCCGTTGATGCCGTCTCCGGGATAGCCGTAGATGCGCCGCACGCCCCATGCGTGCAGGCGTTCGACGATGAAGTCTCCGACAGTGGCTGACATGGCCTTGCTCCAGGACTGCGAACGACTCCTGCCTAGGCATGCCGTGCGTCCGCTGGGTGATGGGGCGAGTGCGGGGCCGTGAAAACGGATGCGCATCTGCCCTGTGATTCGACCCGGCAGGTTCAGCAAGACTTGTACCCATGCGCGTACGTGGCGGCCCGTGCCGGACCTGTACGGCTGCCGCGCTGTACGCGCGCGTCAGGCGTTTGTCAGCGGCCTGCGTGCGCGGTGAAAGCGGGGAATGTCACTCGTCTTTCGCGGCGCCGCACTGCCAGCACACCGTGAACTGCGGCTCGGACCACTCGCCGCAGGAGGCGCAGCACCACTGGGCCGCCGACTGGCCCGGTTCGTGCCATGTTCCATTGATGATGCGCGTGGCCAGATCCAGGTCGCCTTCGCGTTCCAGCCAGATCTCCGGGCTGCATTGGTCCGCCGGTATTTCGCCCATCGCGCCGAGCAGATATTGGTTGTGCAGTTCGCAGCGTATGTGCGCCTGTTCCAGCAGGTTGATCCAGTGCTGGGCGATCAGTAGATTAGGGGCGCGTGTCAGGCGGATCATGGCATGGGGGCGGGGCGACTAAGCGATCTCGCCATCCGGTTGCATCAAGAAGATGAGTACCGCCATGGCGGTCATATAGAAGTGAAAGGCGCCTTGCTGGCCGTTCCACTGTTGCGATTGCCACATGGAAAACCACTCCCCGCCGATGACCATGAAGCCGACGAACCAGATCGCGAAGGCAAGGCCCGCGCCCACGATGCCCAGCGTCTTGGCACGCTGGAAGACGGGGGCGCTTTTGCGGGCATGCATGAACAGCCGCGCCGCGCAGAACAGGAAGCACAGTCCCATCGCGATCTGGGCGGCGATAATGGCCACGTAGGCGGCGGTTTGCCATCCCGGGTGGGTAATGGCGCGCCACTTCAGCGCATTGTCCGGAAACACGGTGTCCATGCTCAGCACGTGCTGCACGAAGGCGTCGTTGGCGGGGTAGTCGACGATATTGTCGAAGCCCACCAGCAGGCCGAAGGCGGCCAGTCCCAGAACCATGAACGCCTTGGTGTAGCGGACTGCGATCATTGCCTTATTCCTTATGGATCCTGTTCCTGCGTCCGCGGTGAAGTCGCGCCGTTTGCCGGACGGCCGGCAGGCATGATAGATCAAAGCACGTCGCCGTCGCCGGGCTGGCGGCGCGATAATGCAGGTTTTCGTCCAGGACAATACCAGGAGCCCTCCATGCGCGCCGTTGAAATCTCCCGCCCCGGCGGACCCGAAGTGCTCGTTCCCGTTCAACGGCCGATGCCGGAGCTCCGCGCCGGTGAAGTATTGGTAAAGGTCTCGGCGGCGGGCGTGAACCGTCCCGACACCTTCCAGCGCAAGGGCAGCTACCCGCCGCCGCGCGGCGCGTCGGACCTGCCCGGCCTGGAGATCGCCGGGGAAATCGTCGGCGGCGACGCGGCCCTGGGCGGGTACGCCGTCGGTGACAAGGTCTGCGCGCTGGTCGCCGGCGGGGGCTACGCCGAGTATTGCGCCGTGCCGGTCCAGCAGTGCCTGCCCATTCCGGCCGGACTGTCCGACACCGAGGCAGCCGGCCTGCCGGAAACCTACTTCACCGTGTGGAGCAATGTGTTCGATCGCGGCGGCCTGGCCGCAGGCGAAAGCCTGCTGGTCCACGGCGGGGCCAGCGGCATCGGTACCACGGCGATCCAGCTTGCCAGCGCCCTGGGCCATAAGGTCTATGGCACCGCCGGCAGCGACGAGCGCGCCCGCGCGATCGAAAAGCTGGGGGCTGCCCGCGGCATCAACTATCGCGACCAGGATTTCGTCAAAGAGGTGCTGGATGCGACCGGCGGCGCCGGCGTCAATGTGATCCTGGACATGGTGGCGGGGGACTATATCGCCCGCGACATCCATTGCTTGGCGGACGAAGGCCGCATCGTGCTCATCGCCACCCTGGGTGGCAACCACGGCCAGGTCGACTTCGGGCAGGTGATGCGCCGGCGCTTGACCATCACCGGCTCCACGCTGCGCCCGCGTCCGGTCGCCTTCAAGGGAGAGATCGCGACCAGCCTGCGCCGCCATGTGTGGCCCTTGCTCGAAAGCAAGAAGATCAAGCCCATCGTCCACGCCACCTTCCCCCTGGAACAAGCCGCCAAGGCGCACGCCATGATGGAGGCGGGAGAGCAGATCGGCAAGATCATCCTGACCGTGTAGGCCGTGATGGTTGGCACGTGGCGAAGGGGCGTCGTGGCCGTGGGCAGGACGGCGGCCTTCGTCCCTGGCCCGGGCGGCATCTCGCGGGCTGCGCCAGGCGAACCGTCCCGCGTCCGTGAAAGGCGGGCGCCGCCCCGCGCCGTATCCGGAAATTGCCCAAACACGATACAATCGCGGGTTTGACCCGGATTTTCCGGGCGACGTCCCCCAAATACCCTCCGACGGGGCACGTATGCCGTGCCCCGTACAACGCGGAAACCCCTCCGAGACAGCAGAGACAAGCCCACAAGCCATGAGCACAGACGATCGCCGTGACACGCCCGCCGATGCCGCTACTCCGACGCCCGCCGGCGCGGCACGGGCTCGCCTGGTCCTGGGCAACTGGAAGATGCATGGCAGCCTGGCGGAAAACACCGCGCTGCTGCAAGCCCTGCGCGCCCGTGCCGGCGCCGGCACTTGCCAGATGGGCGTGTGCGTGCCGTTCCCCTATCTGGCGCAGACCCAGGCCCTGCTGGACGGCAGCGCCGTCTCCTGGGGAGCCCAGGACATCAGCGTGTACGAGAAGGGCGCCTACACCGGCGAAGTTTCCGCGGCCATGCTGAAGGACTTCGGCTGCCGCTGGGTGCTGGCCGGCCATTCCGAGCGCCGCGCCATGCACGGCGAAACCGACGAGCTGGTCGCGGAGAAAGCCAGGACTGCCCTGGCCGCGGGCCTGACCCCTGTCGTTTGCGTCGGCGAAACGCTGGGCGAACGGGAAGGGGGCAATACCCTGGGCGTGATCGAACGCCAACTGGAACCCGTCCTGGCGCTGGGCGCCAAGTCGCTGATGCATATCGTGCTGGCCTATGAGCCCGTCTGGGCCATCGGCACCGGCCGCACCGCCACGCCGGAGCAGGCGCAGGAAGTCCATGGCGCGATCCGCGTCGCCTTGGACGGCCTGGGGGTTCCGCAAGTTCGTATTTTGTACGGCGGCAGCGTCAAGGCCGCCAATGCCGCCGAGCTTTTCGCGATGCCGGATATCGACGGCGCCCTGGTGGGCGGTGCGTCGCTGGTGGCCGATGAATTCCTGCGCATAGCCGCAATCTAAGTTTCCGTCTGGAGTAAGTGATGTCTCTCATGCTTTCCGCGCTGATGATCGTGCAGGTGCTCTCGGCACTGGCCATCATCATTCTGGTCCTGCTGCAGCAAGGCAAGGGCGCCGATATGGGCTCGGCCTTTGGCAGCGGCTCCGCAGGCAGCCTGTTCGGTGCGTCGGGCGCCGCCAATTTCCTGTCGCGCACGACGAAGTGGGCGGCGGTGGTGTTCTTTGCATCGACGGCCGGCCTGGCTTATGTCTCGCACAAAGGCACGCAGCCGGTGTCCGTGGATACGGGCGTGATGCAGGGCTACCAGGTTCCCGCCGACAAATCCGTGCCGCTGGCGCCGGGCGGCGCCGCCGTGCCCGCGCCGCAGGGCGATGCGTCGGTCCCCGGCGCCGTGCCTTCGGTCCCGGCGCCCGCGCAAACCGCGCCCGCCAAGCCGGACGCTTCGGTGCCGCAGGCGCCGGCCGCGCCCGCCAAGCCGGCGGCGCCCGCGAAGTAAGCGCCTTCAATCCGCCCGGTCGGCAAGGCCGGGCGGTATCGTGCCCACGCCCGCCAATGCCGCGCGCAATCCCGGCACCGCCGGGTTGACGTCATCCTTGCGGTAGGCGACATACAAGGTCGAGCAAGGCAGCACCCTGGCCTTCAGTGGCAGGTACCGTACCCCGCGCGGCCGCAGCTCGCTGATGGAGGCGGGCACGACGGCGACGCCCACGCCGGCTTCCACCGGCGTCAGCAAGGTGGGCAACAGGCTTTCCATGACGATGTTCGGCGCAACGCCGTTCGCCCTGAACAGCTCGTTCAGCAGCGCATGGAAGTATTCCGATCTGGCTCGCACGAAGCCCACCAGCGGCAGGTCGGCCAGCTCCTCGATATCGATTTCGCGTCGCGTGGCCAAGGCATGGTTCACGGGCAGGGCGACGACCAGCGGTTCGGTATCGATCGGCTCCATGTGCAAGTCGTCGTCCGCGATGTTCTCGTGGCGGCGCGTAACCGCGATATCCAGCCTGTCATGGCGCAGGAGCGCATGCAGCTGGGCGGTGTCCGCCTCGATCATGGATAGATGGACGCCGGGGTATTGCTGGCGATAAATCCCGACCGCGGTCGGCACCAGCCGATAGGCGGCGGTGGGGGTAAAACCGATGCGCAGCAAGCCGGCCTCGCCCACGGCCACGCGACGCGCCGCGGTCAGCGCCGCGTCGCCGTCATCCATCAGCCGTTGCAACGCATCGCGCAGCGCCACGCCGGCCGCCGTCAACCGTACCGTGCGGGTGGATCGCTCGATCAATGGCACGCCCACTGTTTCCTCGAACAGGCGAACCTGCTGGCTCAAGGGTGGCTGGCTGACATGCAGGCGTCGCGCCGCACGGCCGAAATGCAGTTCTTCCGCGACCGCCATGAAGGCAATGAGCTGACGAGAGAAAAGCGCCACGGCCTCTCCGGTGAGGGATTGAGACGATTATCGTATCAACGTTCGCGGAATTTTATATTGGATATATGAATGGCCACTGCCTACTATGTCGGAGGCTGGGCCCCCGTGTCCCGGCATTAGACAAAACCATTACCGAGGGGAACCTATGTCCATCCGCAAACGCTGCCTGGCGGCGCTGGCCGCCGGCCTGATGCTCGCCTTTGCCGCCGTGCCCGCCGCCCGGGCGCAGGCCGTCGCTTATCCCACCAAGCCCATCCGCCTCATCGTGCCCTTTGGCCCGGGCAGCGTGACCGACCAGCTGGCGCGTATCGTCGCCACCGGCCTGGCGGAACGCCTGGGGCAGTCCGTGGTCGTGGAAAATAAGGCCGGCGCGGGCGGCAACATCGGCGCGGGCTACGTGGCCGAGAGCGCGCCCGACGGCTACACGCTGTTGATGGGCGCGGCCAGCACCAACGCCATCAATCCCAGCCTGTACTCGAACCTGAAGTTCGATCCGATGAAGGATTTCGTTCCTGTCGCCAATGTGGCGTCGGTCACCAACGTGCTGGTGGTCAATCCGCAAGTGAAGGCGCGTAGTGTCGCGGCGCTGATCGAGGAGCTGAAGACGAACAATTACAGCTACGCCTCGGGCGGCGCCGGCGGCAGCCAGCACCTGTCGGCGGAGCTGTTCAAGAGCATGTCCAAGACGGACATGGTGCACATCCCCTACAAAGGCGGCAGCGAACCCTTGCCGGACCTGATGAGCAATCGCGTGCAGGTGATGTTCTGCAATCTGCCCGTGTGCCTGCCTCATATCCAGGCCGGAAAGCTGGTGGCCTTGGGCGTGACTTCCACGAAGCGCTCGCCGCTGCTGCCGAATGTCCCGACGATTGCGGAGGCCGGCCTGCCCGGTTATTCCGTGGACGGCTGGTTCGCGCTGTTCGCGCCGGCCAAGGTGCCGGCAGAGATCGTCGCCCGCCTGCATGACGAGACGGCCAAACTGCTGGCCACGCCCGCGACCATGGACCAGATCCGCCGCCAAGGCGCCGAACCCAATGCCGGCAGCCAGCAGGAGTTCGCCCGCTTCGTGCAGGCCGAACACGACAAGTGGGCCAAGGTCATCAAGGACGCGAATATTCGCCTCGAGTAGTACGAGATGGAACAACCGACACGATTGCCCGGCATCGCGCAAGCGCTGCGCCGCATGGAAGCGGGCGAGCTACGCGCGCGGGAATTGGCCGAAACATGCCTGGCGCGGATCGATGCGCGCAATGCCGACGTGCAGGCCTATGCCGCCTACGACGCGACACGCATACGCGCGCAGGCCGACGAGGCGGATGCCGGCCGCCGCCGCGGCCTGCTGCGTGGCATCCCCTTTGCCGTCAAGGACGTCATCCAAAGCGCCGATTACCCCACTACCTACGGCTCGCCCATCTATGCCGGCCACCGCACCGGACGCGACGCGGCCTGTGTGGCGCTGTCGCGCGAGCAGGGGGCGGTGCTGATGGGCAAGGTCGTCACCAGCGAGTTCGCCACGCAGACGCCCGGTCTCACGCGCAATCCCCTGAATCTGGCGCATACGCCCGGCGGTTCTTCCAGCGGATCGGCGGCCGCGGTGGCGGACGGGATGGCGATGGTGGCCTGGGGTACGCAGACCACCGGCTCCATTACTCGTCCGGCCATCTATTGCGGGGTGGTCGGCTACAAGCCCAGTTTCGGGCTGGTGTCGACGGCGGGCGTGGGCTTGCTCAGCCCCTTGCAGGACACCGTGGGTGTCCTGGCGCGTGACGTCGGCGATGCCGCCGCCACCGTCATGGGCATCCACGGCCGGCGCTTTGAATCGGCGCCGGCGGACAGCCGCTACCGGCTCGGCGTCTGCCTGTCGTCGCAGTGGCAGTACGCCAGTCCGGAGGCGGTCCAGGCGCTGCAGTCGTGGGTGGGCCGCCTGGCCGCCGCGGGCTTCGCGGTCAGACAGCGTTCGCTGCCAGCGGAATTCGAAACGCTGATAGTCGACCAAGGCCGCCTGGTCGCCTACGACGCCCGCCAGGCGCTGGCCCATGAGCGCTGTACCGATGCTTCCCGCCTCAGTCCGCGCCTGACCGAACGCATGGCGGGCGGCGAGGGCATCGACATGCCTGCCTATCTGGCCATGCAGCAGCGCGCCGCGTTGGGCCGTTGCCGTGCCGAGATGCTGTTCGACGGCGTCGACGCGCTGGTCTATCCGGCCACCGACGGCGAGGCGGAAGCGGGGCTCACGAACTCGGGTTCGCCGCGCTACGGGGCGTTGTGGACGCTGCTGCATCTGCCTACGGTGGCGCTGCCGGTCGCGCGTGGGTCGGGCGGTTTGCCGCTGGGCGTGCAGCTGGTTGGACGCTATGGGAAGGACGAAGCACTGTTGCAGATTGCCGAGCATGCCGCGGTAAGGGGCGGTGGCGTTGAGGGTTGACGTGGTCCCGCCGGGCGGTGCGGACGAACCATGCTAAAATCTTGCGCTTTCCAGCGTTAGCATTGGCTGGAAGCAGATTTTCCCCGCCGACGTGGTGAAATTGGTAGACACGCTATCTTGAGGGGGTAGTGGCGAAAGCTGTGCGAGTTCGAGTCTCGCCGTCGGCACCAAGATTTAGTTCAGGAAGCTCCTGATCGACCGGAAACCCGCATGAACTCTAGGTTCTGCGGGTTTTTTGTTGTTCAAGCCGTTCCTCGTCGTTTCCGTGCATCAGTTGCGTTTGAGCACTTTTGACTGCGCTCAAGGTGCGTGGTTTACACCGCTGGGGTGCAGGGTGCTTACGGAGCAGCGTCATGGTTGACCGGCGCGGCGGGCCGGGTAGATTCGATCCTGCCGCCCAGGTCTTGAATCAGGCGACGGAAGTCGGGCGACTCCAGGATGATTTTTCCCGCGGCGGCACGCAGCCGGTCGACTTGCTCCGGCTCCAGGCGAAAACTCGTGGGCAGTTCATTCAAATAGGCGCGTTCGTCTTTGTCCTTCAACTGGGCGAACGACACATCGATCGCGTATATCGTTGCTTCGGGCGTGTGCAGCGCGGCCGTGACCGCCTTGTCTTTTTCGCCGGCGAATGCCGGTGAATCCCTGACCAGGCTCATGGATTTCCATTTCGCCTGCATATCGCGCAGCAGCTCCGTCGATTCATAGGAATAGTGGTCTATCGGTACGCCGGCGGCTTTCACCATGATCTGGAGTGTGCCGGGCGCGTCTTCCGACTTGTCCCAGCTTACCTTCGGTATGGATAGGGAATTGACCACAAACACGATTATCTTTCGTATATGGTCGAGCGGTGTGGTGTAACCGACAGACTGCAGCGCTTCCATGAGCTCCAGTACGTCCAGTACGCTGCGCATGCCGACGTTGTCCGCGACACCGCCATCCACGACGTGGATATAAGGGCGATTCGCGCCGTCCGCGAATTCCGCTTCTTCGCGCATATGGCGAATCGCACGCGCCGCCGGCCGCGGCGGGTCGGCAGCGTCGATAAATGGCTGGATCCAACTGGGAGGAACATAGTTGCACGTTCCCCCATAGTTATTGAGCGTGATGGGCGAGAGCACCACCGGCACCGCCGACGAAGCGGCGGCGGCACGCGAAAGGCGTATCGCATCGAGATCAGCGCACAGCACGTCAAACGTGGTTTGGGTAAAGGGCAGCCGGGCACCCGTGGTGATGTCGGTGGCCGATGCAATGATCATTGGGCCGTTGCCCCGCTTCAGGTCGCCAAACGTGGCGCCGTTAAACAGTATCTCGTCGTACAGATCGGCCGCCAGTTCCGAACGCCCCCATCCGGTGGACCACAACGATGGCCAGTAACCCGGGTTGAGCACACGGGAAACTATCGCTCCCTGCACGTCGCGCTTGAGAAAGCGTTGTTCGTACTCGTCGAATAGCTTGTCGCCATAGAGCCCATACGCAAGCGCGGTAAAGCTGCCGCCCGAGACGCCTGTGATGACGCCAACGTGGTCGATCAGACGCGACCTGTCGCCGTTGGGAGCAATGATCACGGTATCGCGCAGGAATTCCAGCGCCCCGTAGGAAAATGCGGCCGCCCGGGTACCGCCGCCCGAGAATGCCAGGATCACCAGGCTTTCGTCCTTCTTCGAAAACTGCGGGCGGGTCACGTACCGGTAACCGGTGGCTATATCCGTGTGCGTAATCGGCGGGTTGACCGGACGCGTGGCGCACGCGCTTACCAGCAGGCATAGTGCAAGTACCAGCCAGGACGAGTGTGGTGCTTGATTCATGCAACCTCCGGCCTGCTCGGCGCCGCCGAGATCGATTGACGCACCTTACACCCGTGACCAAGCGCTGGGCCAAGTGCGCGCGATGGCTTAATCCTTTTGCGTACAGCGTGATCGGGAAACGGAAGAGTTATTGGTGGCGTCGATGTACGCCTGGACGGCCGCTTCCAGGGCTTCCATGCCACGTGCACACACATGCTGTTCGTCTTCGCTGACGACTGCGGCTCCAGGCATATCGGTAAATCGACAAGTCGCATGCGCGCCCTGAACCAGCGATGAGTATTCCCTTTACGCGACCGATCACCGGGTATAAGCTCGGATTCAGCTAACGCTATGACGCTGTCATGCAGCCGTTAGCCGTTGCGCTATTTATCGCGCACCAATGCTTGATCCCTGGCCGTGCCTTTTTGAATGAGAAAGCGCCGGTTATGCATGCGATCGGGTGAACTCCTGAGGGGAGTGCGGCGTGATGGTCCTGGTTGACGATGCCGTTGTGGCTGCTGGGTTGGTCGCGCTCCTGACCATGCTCAGGTATTTCCGGCCTGGAAACTTCCGTCGAATCGCCTCGTTCCCATGGGGGCACCGCGGACACGCACAAGTGCGGACGGACACGCCCGGCGTATCCCGTGCGCCGCCGCCGCACCAACACGACAGGCAATTTGGCGGGATGCTGGAGCTCCTGCCGTTTGCGGTCCTTGTGACTGATGAGGATGGCCGGATCGTGCAGGCCAACGCGGCGACGGCCGCCTTGTTCGGCTATACGCCCGAAGAACTACTGAACGTCCACGCTGATGTGCTCATCCCCCCGTGGCAGCCGCACTGCGATAGGGGGCACCCGGACGACACCTCTTCGGCACGGCCGGTTCGGGCGGTATACGGGGCATGTGACCGGCTCGCGCGGCGCAAGGACGGCACGGATTTTCTGGCGGAAGTCACCACACATCCCATCTCGTCCGACGGGGGCGCCGAGACCTTGACGGTAGTCATCGACCGGACGGACCGCTATGAACTATTGCGCCATCGGCAAGAACTTGCCCATCTGACGCGCGTCTCCACACTGGGGGAACTGGCTGGCTCCCTCGCACACGAGTTGAATCAGCCCCTCACCGCCATATTGAGCAACGCCCAGGCGGCCCAGCGCTTCATGGCGGCGCAGCCGAGCAACCTGGAAGAAGTGCGGGAAATATTGAAGGACCTCGTCAAGGATAACCATCGCGCCAGCGAAGTTCTTCGCAAGATCCGCCTCCTCGTCAAAAAGGGCGAGCCAGAAGTTGTAGTCCTGAGTATGGAAAGCGTCATCGCCGATGTCGCACTGTTGGTACATAGCGATGCGATCGGCCGCGGAATCCGGATGTACCTGGACATTTCCCCGGAACTGCCGCCGGCATATGGCGACAGGGTACAGCTGGAGCAGGTCCTGCTGAACTTGCTGCTTAATGCATTCGAAGCGTTGGCGTCCCGCGCCCCGCACGACCGTGTGGTCATGATCGAAGCCGCACCCGATAGCGCACGGATGATCCGCGTCGTCGTGCGCGACCGCGGTCCGGGCCTCGCCGGGGACCAGATCCACAAGCTTTTCATGCCGTACTTCACCTCCAAGCGTGAAGGGCTTGGCCTTGGGCTCTCCATCAGCCGATCGATCGTGGAAATGCACGGCGGTCGCATCTGGGCGGAAAACAATGACGATCAAGGCGCCGCCTTCTGTTTCACCCTGCCCGTGGGCGTCGCGGCGGATCCCACACATTCCGGGCCACCGTCGTGAACGAGCGGGCCCCCATCGTCCTGGTGGTTGATGATGACGATGCGGTCCGTCAGGCGCTGGCGCGTCTGGTCCGCTCGGCGGGCTACCGCGTCCAGGCGTATCGATCGGCATCCGAGTTCCTGCAATGCCCGCCCCTGGCGGACTGTCCCGCGTGCCTGATACTGGATGTACGCATGCCCGAGCTCAACGGGCTGGACCTGCAAGGCAGGCTGAACGCGGCGGGCGCGTCCCTGCCCATTATTTTCATTACGGGACATGGCGACATCGCGATGACGGTCCGCGCGATGAAGGCCGGCGCGACGGATTTCCTGACGAAGCCCTTTGAAGACGCCGATCTACTCCGAGCGGTGGATACCGCGTTGCGGAACGCTTCCCAAGCGCTCGAGAAGCGTATCGAAATCGAGTCGATTCGAGGCCGTTTGGCCCGCCTTACACCGCGCGAGCGCGAGGTGCTGGTGCTGCTGGTCGAAGGCCGGCTGAACAAGCAGGCGGCTTACGAATTGGGCGTCGCGGAAAAGACCATAAAAGTCCACCGCGCCAGAGTGATGGAAAAGATGGAAGCACACTCGCTCGTGGAACTCGCGCGGGCCGCCGATAAGGCTGGCATGCCCCCCTTGCCCCGGCAGGCCGTGGCGGGCTGACGCAAGCGCGGCACCGGCGGCCGCGCATACGCGCTTGCTGTCGTAGGACCAAAGTCCAATACCTAGGTTCGCCCCAGCTGCCATAGTCTTGATCCCGTCGAACCAGTTTTCGGGCTGCGGGAACGGTGGGGGCATACGCCATGAGCAAAGCAACGCCGGTCGTCGCGGTCGTGGACGACGACGAATCGGTGAATCGGGCCATCAAGCGCCTGCTGCGTTCGGCCGGGATGGCCGCGGACACGTTCGGATCAGGCGACGATTTCCTGGACATGTTCCATTCGACGCCCTCGTACCGTCCGGCCTGCGTCGTGCTCGACCTGCAGATGCCTGGCCTGAATGGACTCGGGGTGCAGAAGCGGCTGGCGGGCAGCGGCATTCCGGTGATATTCATCACCGCACATGACGAGCCGGGCGTTCGCGAGCAGGCGCTGGCGGCCGGCGCCGTCGCCTATCTGCGCAAGCCCTTCAATGATGAGGTGCTTATCGATGCCGTCAGCAAGGCCATGGATCCGACGCCCGATGCGTAAGGGGATGGCGGCGCGAGGCAATGGCCGCGAAGCGCTATTGGACCAAAGTCCAATGGTTTAAACGGACCCGGTATTCCACTATGGACACGACCCAAGATGTATTCCAGGCGGAATTGCATTTTTCGTCGTGACGAATATCCGATATGGAGCGCACATCATGATGAAGTATCTTCGGCTTGCCCTCGCTATCCCGTTGTTGCTGGCCACGATGGCGTGTTCCACGAATCCCACCGTTGCGAACGGCGGAGACCCGAAGTTGGAAGCCGAGGCGCGCCAGGCCTTGCAGCAGCTATTCGACAGTACGCCGAAGGCGAAGGATCTCCAATACCAGGCGAAAGCTGTCCTCGTCTTCCCCAGCATCATCAAGGCCGGCCTGATCGTGGGCGCCGAAGGCGGAAAAGGCGTGATGTTCGCCCCGGACGGTCGCGTCCTGGGCTACTACAGGGCTCGCGCCGTTTCGTATGGACTGCAGGCGGGCGGGCAGAGCTTCTCGCAGGCGATGTTCCTGATGACCGATGCGGCGATCACCGAACTTACGAGCGGAACCGGAATGTCGGTCGGGATGGGTCCGAGCGTCGTGGTGGTGGACGAAGGAATGGCCAAGTCGATGACAACGACGACATTGAAATCGGATGTCTACGCGTTCATCTTCGGGCAGGAGGGCTTGATGGCCGGCCTGGGCCTGCAAGGCCAAAGGATAGTCAAGTTTGACGACTGAGGGCAGCCAGAAGGGGGCGGGAACACCGGCACGGGACGCATGGCCGTAGCCATGCATGGACAGGACCGGTCGGTCAATGCAGCGGGCGTTGGATGATGTCGGGGGGCGCAATGGATCGCGTAGGCCTTATCGCTTGCCACGAGTGCGATCTGCTGCAGCGCGAGACGGTGCTGCAGAGTGGCGGTATTGCGCGATGCCGCCGCTGTGGTGCAGAGCTGTATCGCAACCGGCCCGATAGTATGAATCGGGCGCTCGCCTGCGCGCTCGCGGCGATAGCGCTGTTCGCCCTGGCCAACACCTTCCCCATCCTGGGTCTGAAGGTCGGCGGAGACCTCGTGCAGAGCACGCTGTTCGGCGCGGTGCGTATCCTTTACCGCGACGGCATGTGGCCGTTGGCGGGTCTTGTGTTCGTCACGGCCATGTTGATGCCGTTGATGGAGATCGCGGCGATCCTGTATCTGTTGTTGCCGCTGCGGCTGTACCGCGCGCCGCTGCGGCCAGATCTGGCTTTCCGTGTCTTGCTTCTTGCGCGGCCGTGGGGCATGACCGAGGTCCTGATCCTCGGCATACTGGTCGCGCTCGTGAAGCTGGTGCATATCGCCAGTGTAGTGCCCGGCGTCGCCCTGTGGGCCTTCGGCGGTGCGATGCTCATGGTGGCCGCGACCGCCGCCGCGTTCGATCCTCGGGATGCCTGGGCGCGCATCGGCGCCGCGCGAAGGCGAGCGGGCCGGCATGACATCGAAGAAAGTGTCTCCCCGTCGACATCGGCATCGATGCCCGCGTCCTCATCCCTATCGCCATCGACATCGACATCGATGTCTATCACGCGAGCGCCGTCGCCATCGGCCTCGCCCTCCATGCCCACCGCCGCCAGCTATGGCCTGTTCGCCTGCCATGATTGTGGGCTGCTTTCCAGGCCGGCGGCCCACGCCCACGAAGGATATTGCCCACGTTGCGGTGCGCATCTGCACTTTCGCAAACCCCATAGCCTGTCGCGGAGCTGGGCTTTCGTCCTTGCCGCGATAGTCCTGTATATCCCGGCCAACGTGCTGCCGGTAATGGATACGAGCTCGCTCTTCGGCGCGCAGGCCGATACCATCATGAGCGGTGTGGTCTACCTCTGGACGTCGGGTTCGTGGCCGCTCGCGGTGGTGGTTTTCATCGCAAGCGTGGCGGTGCCGCTGCTCAAGATCTTCGCACTGGTATTCCTGGTCACGATGGTGCAAAGAGGTTCGGCCTGGATGCCCGTGCGGCGCACGCGCATCTATCGGCTGGTGGAACTCGTCGGGCGCTGGTCCATGCTCGATATCTACGTGATTACCTTGCTGGTGGCCCTGGTGCAGTTCAGCGCGCTCGCCACCATAAAGGCCGGTCCGGCGGCGATCGCGTTCGGGGCGGTGGTGGTGTTGACCATGCTCGCCGCGAGGTCGTTCGACCCGCGCCTGATCTGGGATGCCGCGGGGAAGCATCATGGTTGAACCGCCCGAACGGCGCGACGAGGCCGATCCCGCCGCTTTTCCGGAAGCGGTTGCCAGACCGCGCTCGCGCTGGGGGGCGCAGCTCGTATGGCTGGTACCCATCGTCGCGGTGTTGATCGGCGGCTGGATCGCGGTGAAGGAGGTCATGAACAAGGGCCCTACGATCACCATACGTTTCGCGACCGGCGATGGCCTGGAGGCAGGCAAGACCAAGATCAAGTTCAAGAACGTCGACATCGGGGTGGTCAACAACGTCGACCTGGCGCCCGACTACAAGAACGTGATCGCCACGGCGGAACTTGCCAAAAGCGCGACGAACCTGTTGGTGGACGATACGCGCTTCTGGGTCGTCAGTCCCCGCATTTCAGGCGGCACGGTCTCCGGGTTGGGCACGCTGCTCTCAGGCTCGTTCATCGGCATGGATGTCGGGTCCCAGACGCAGAAGCGGCGCGACTTCGTCGGATTGGAGACGCCGCCGGTGATCGCGAGTGGCGTGCCGGGGCGTGAGTTCGTGTTGAAGAGCGAGACGATGGGATCGCTCGACGTCGGCGCGCCCGTGTACTTTCGTCGCCTGCAGGTAGGACAAGTGAAATCCTACGTGCTCGATCCCGGTGGCACCGGTGTCACCTTTCGCGTATTCATCAACGCGCCCTATGACCAGTACGTGAAGGACGATACGCGCTTCTGGCAGGCAAGCGGAATCGATGTGTCCCTCGATTCGAGCGGGATAAAGGTCAACACGGAGTCGCTGGTGTCCATTTTGTCGGGAGGGCTCGCGTTCCAGAGCCCGCCCGGCTCGGCCGAGACAGAGCCGGCCGAGGCGGACAGCGAATTCCAGGTCTTCAGCGACCGTACAGAGGCGATGAGGCGCCACGACCGCCTTGTCGATACCTACGTGTTCAATTTCAAGGAGTCGGTGCGAGGCTTGATGGTGGGCGCACCGATCGACTTCCGCGGCATCGTGATCGGCGAGGTAACGGCGATCTATACGCGCTACGACGCGGCGAAGAGGGAATTCAGCATCCCTGTCGAGGTACACATCTTCCCCGAGCGCTTCACGTCGCGCTACGAGTCCGGGGCCAAGGGCGGAAGGCTGGGCGAAGACCCGCACAAGATGGCGCAGTGGCTGGTGTCCAACGGTCTGCGCGGCCAACTGAGAACCGGAAACCTGCTGACCGGCCAGCTTTACATCGCGATGGATTTCTTTCCGGATGCGCCAAAAGCGACGATGGAGTGGGACAAGAACCCGCCCGAACTGCCCACCGTGCCTGGCGGACTGCAATCGCTGCAAGACTCCATCAGCAGTCTCGTCGACAAGCTCAATAAAGTGCCATTCGAGGGAATCGGCAAGGATCTTCGCCGAACCCTGCAGGATGCGAGCGTGCTATTGAAAACCCTGGGCAGCAGTGTGGCGCCCGAGGCAAGGGCTGCGCTCGTGGCGGCGCGTACCTCGCTGGAGTCGGCCAACAGGACGCTGCAACCGGTGTCCGCGGTCGCGCAGAGTACGGCCGACACGATGCGCGAACTGTCGAGAACGGCGGCGGCCTTCCGCGCGCTTGCCGACTATCTCGAACGCCATCCCGAGGCGCTGCTTCGCGGCAAACCGGAGTACAGACAGTGATGCGCGCTTTCCTATGGGTCGCCATCCTGGCCGTATCGATGAGCGGATGCGCGAACTCGCCCCAGGCCAAGTTCTACACCTTGAACGTACGGTCGCAACCCGATGCGGCGCGGCAGGAACGCGTCTCGACGACCGCCCCCGTCAGAATCGCGATCGCGTCGGTGACGGTGCCCGACCTGATCGACCGGCCGCAGATCGTGGCAAGGATAGACGCCACCCAGGTGGGGATCAACGAGTTCGAACGCTGGGCCGAGCCCCTGAAGGGCCAGATCGCCCAGGTGATCGCCGCGGATCTGGCGCAGTTGGTTCCGGGTGCGCTGGTGTCGAGCGACCCCTCGTGGGGCGAGGATATGTCCACTATCCGCGTATCCGTCGATGTGCAAAGCTTCGAGTCCGTGCCCGGCGGGAATGCCAGCATCGCGGTCCTCTGGGCGGTGCGTCCGCCGCAAGAGGGCGAGATAGTGAGGGGGCGCTCCACCGTGCAGGAATCGACCGGCGGGCAGGGCTATGACGCGCTGGTCGATGCGCACAGCCGTGCGCTGGCGGCCGTCAGTTCGGACATCGCCCGGGCGATCGGGGCGATGCCGCGCGCGCAACAGCGGTGACGGATGTCCGCCGGCGCGGCGTCGAATCACATCGATTCAGACGCCGGCATCCTGGCGCGCGCCTTCGCAGGACGCAGCCGCAGGATCAGCGCGGCGACGGCGGCGACCGTTGCGACCGCGGTGACGCCTATCCATCCGAAGTTCGCCAACGCAAAGCTACCCATCGCGCCGCCCAGCGCCATGCCGACGAATACGCCCACCATCAGGACCGCGTTGAGCCGGCTGCGAGCCGCGGCATCCAGTGCGTACACGATGGTCTGATGCGAGATCAGCGCGATCTGGATGCCCAGGTCGAAACCCACCGTGCTGATGCCCAGCAGCCACAGCGCCCCGTGGGGCGACAGCGTGGGCATCATCGCCATCACGGCAAACGAAATGGCCACCAGGCCGGCGCCGACGCGGCTGACCATGGCGGGGCCGTGCACGTCCGCCATGCGGCCCGCCAGGGGCGCGGCGAGCGCGCCTGCCGCGCCGGCAATGCCGAAAGCGCCCGCCGCGCCGGCGCCCAGGTTGAAGGGCGCCGCATGAAGCATGACGGCCAGCGTGGACCAGAAGGCGCTGAAGGCAAGCGACAGCAATCCCTGGGACACGGCGGCCAGGCGCAGCGCCGGATGCTTGCGCCACAGCTGCACGATGGACTCCAGCAGCGCGGCGTAAGGCAGCCGGCTGGTGGGTGCGAATGCGGGCAAGCCGCGCCACAACATCAGGCCAAGCAGGATGGCCGCCAACGCAGCCGCGTGGAACATCGTGCGCCATCCGAAGTGCTCCGCGACGAAACCGCTGATCACGCGCGACAGCAGGATACCCAGCAGCAGGCCCGTCATCACGGTGCCGACGGTCCTGCCCCGTTGATGGGGGGCCGCCAACGTGGCTGCCGCCGGAACGATGTCCTGCGCCAGGGTGGCGGATAGGCCGATCGCGAAGCTCGCGGCCAACAGCGTACTGATCGACGGTGCGGCTCCGCTCAACAGCAGCGCGAGACTCAACAGGGCGGCCTTGATCAGGATGATGCGCTTGCGGTCGTAGCGGTCGCCCAGGGGCGCCAGGAACAGGATGCCCAGGGCGTAGCCCAGCTGGGTCAGGGTCGGCAGCCAGCCTACCATCCTCGTGCTGGCGCCGATTTCCGGGCCGAGTACGCCCAGCATGGGCTGGCTGTAGTACAGCGAAGCGACGCTCAAGCCCGCCGCGATCGCGAGCAGCAGAAGCAGCGGGGTGGACAAGGGGGCAGGGGTGGAGGGGTTGTCATGCGTTTCGCGAATAGTCGACATGGCGAGTCCATGAGTTGATTCGGGTGTGAGGGCATTGTGATCCAGAGCACGTCGGCGCGGTAGACGCAGCGCCGGTAAATCGGTTATACGTATCACGCATGAAAGAACTGATTTCCGGCCCAGGCGGCGCCGACCGCCTCACCCTGATCGACACCTTCGTCCGCATCGTCAACGCCGGCAGCCTGAGCGCGGCCGCGGAGCAACTGGGCGCCACCCAGCCCACGGTCAGCCGAAGGCTGCAGGCGCTGGAGCGGACGGTGGGCGTGCGGCTGATCCAGCGTTCCACCCATGGGATGCAATTGACGGAAGAGGGCCGCCGTTGCTACGACCGGGCCGAGGAGTTGATCGCTTCCTGGCAGGCATTCGATAGCGAGGTGCGCGGGGCAGGCCAGCAGCCGGTCGGGACGCTGCGCGTGATCGTGCCGCATGCCTTCGGGCAACAACAGTTCGTCGGTCCCTTGGCCACGTATCTGCAACGCTATCCCGGGATGCGGGTGGAGTGGCTGCTGCAGGACCGCATGCCGGATTTCGTGTCCGACGGCGTGGATTGCGCGATCCGCGTCGGCGAAGTGCAGGACGAGTCGGTGGTCGCCATCAAGCTGGGCAATGTGCCGCGCATCATCGTCGCGGCCCCCGGGCTGCTGGAGCATGGGCACGTGCCGGCGCACCCCGCCGACCTGGCGCGGCTGCCCTGGCTGGCCCTGCGCAGTTTCTATCGCGACGATATCGCCTTCAGCAATATCGCGACGGGCGAATCGGTGCGGGTGCCGATCCAGCCTCGCGTGTCCACCGATAGCCTGTATGCGCTGCGTTCGGCTGCACTATTGGGCCTGGGGGTGGGCGTCGCGTCCACATGGGTCTTTGAAGAAGACCTCAAGGCAGGCCGGCTACGGCAACTGGCGCCGCAGTGGCAGGCCAGCGCGCCGCCGCTCTACCTGGTCTATCCCGCCAGCCGCTTGCAGCCGCAGCGCCTGCGCTGCTTCATCGATACGATGCGCGCGGAGCTTGCGGCGCGGTTCGGGACGTCGCCCGCTCCGTTTCCCGCGACGCCCGCGGGTGTCCCCTCGGGCATTGCCCGATAGCGCGATGCGCGTCCAGGCTGGGGACTGGCCTGCCCGGCCTTACGGATGCGGGCCGGCTTATTCGTCCAGGGGGATCGCCGGGTTCCACGCCACTTCCCAAAGGTATCCGTCCAGGTCCTGGAAATACCCCGCGTAGCCACCCCAGAAGGTTTTGCCCCCCGGCTTCACGATCCTGCCACCTGCCTGGCTCGCCTGTTCCAGCGTGCGGTCCACCTCTGTTTCGCTGCGCACGTTGTGCGCCAGCGCGAAACCCGTTGCGGGGCTGGGCGCGACGGGCAAGCCCGTATCGGCCGCCAGGCTGTCTCGTCCCCATAGCGCCAGCTTCAACCCCGGCTGCATATCGAAAAAGGCCACGGCGCCATGTTCGAACTCCGTGCCCACGATGCCCTTCGTGGGCAAGCCCAATCCATCCCGGTAGAAGGCAACGGCGCGTTCCAGGTGGTCGACGCCAAGGGTGATGAACGAGATCCAGGGTTGCACGTGTCGCTCCTGTTCGCGGGAAACCCATAGGGTAGCTGACTGGACATCGATCGGCGGCCAGCCTCGTTCGGCCATCGATGGCGATGCGGCCAGGATCAGGCCCGTGGATCCGCGACGCGTTCCTTGGTGTGGCCAGCCTCGTGGCGGTCTTCCAGCTCCGATGCGACTGCGGCATGGTTGATCATCGCGACCAGCGACACACCGCCGATGATGTTGCCGAGCAGCGTGGGCGCGAAGAAGCGAGCGATGAAGTCCTGGACCGAGGCATGGTGCGTCAGGACCGCGTAGGCCGCTTCCACCGATCCGGCAATGATGTGCGATAGCCGGCTGACACCGACGATATAGCTGATGAACAGTATCGTCAGCAACCGCGCCGAGCGCGCGCTGGGCAGCAGCCAGACCATCAATGCGATCAGCCATCCGGCGAATACCGCCCGCAGCACCGTCGGCCAGAATGCATCCGGGATGGCCTCCATGGCCAGCGTTTGCAGGCTGTGGACGACTTCCGCCTGGAAGACGCCTGGCACGATAAGCAGCGCGGCAAACGCGATCGTCCCCGCCACATTGACCGCCAGCACGACGGCCCACAGCCGCAAGGCCGTGAGCAGGGTGCGCCCATCGCGATGCATCAGGACGGGCAGCACGACCGTCAAGGTGCTTTCGGTGAACAGCTGCTGCCGTCCCAGGATCACGATCACAAAGCCGGTGCAATAGCCCAGGCCGGCGACCAGGTGCCGCCAGGCCGTCTCGGGCATGCCGGCCGCGAGCACGGCCTGGACCAGGAAAGAGAAGCCCATGGAAAGGCCCGCGGCCAGGGCCGACCATGCCAGTGCGCCGACGGGGCGCCGCAAGGCGGCTTCGCCGTCCTCCCGGACGATCTCATGGATGACCAGGGCGTGCGGCGTGGAGTGCTCGGCGGCCTGCCCCTGTTCGTCTTCGGAAAGATGGGGAGATCGGCCGCCGGCGTCGCGATGGTCGGGCATGGCGATCCTTCAGGGCTACGCTACGAAGGCCGGGTATTGCGGCGCATGGCGTCGTCCGGGTCCGCCGGATTGCTGTCGCCGAAGCCCGCGGTTTCGCCGCTTTCCCCAGGCACGTACAAGGTGCCTTGATGCGGATGCGAGGGGGCGTTGCGCTGCTGCCTTCCCATCTGTTTCTTCGCCATCTTGTCCGCCAGTCCCGGCAGCAGCTTGAACATGGCGGTGTTGATGACCGACAGCGCGCCTACCTTCACTTCCCGGTCGCCATCCGTGGCGGCGCCCAGGATGGCGGCGGCGACTTTCTCCGCGGGAATCATGGGGGAAGGCAGCTTGGCGGCCTGGTCCATATAGTTGGCCGCATGCTCGGGAAAGGGCGTGTCCACCGCCGTGGGCTGGATGAGCGTGACGGACACCGGCGCCTTGTCGGCTTCCAGTTCGATGCGCAATGCATCAGTAAAACCTTTCACGGCGTGCTTGCTGGCCGAATACATGCCCTGCAGCGGCACCGTGGCATCCGAGACTTCGCTGCCCACGTTGATGAGCGCGCCGCCGCGCGCCTTCAGCAGCGGCAGCGCCGCCAGCGAGCCGTGCACCACGCCCCAGAAGTTCACCTGGAAGAGCCGCAGGGCATCCTCTTCCGGCACTTCGTCCAGGCGTCCGTAGATGGACAGGCCGGCGTTGTTGACCCAGGTGTCCACGCGGCCGTAACGCTCCATGGCGACGCGGGCGACACGGTCCATGTCCTCGCGGACAGACACGTCGGCCGCCACGGCGGTCGCCTCGTAGCCGTTGCGGACCAGCTCCGCCGCAACGTGTTCCAGCGTGCTGCGGCTGCGCGCCGCCATGACCACGCGGGCGCCTTGGTGCGCGGCCAGCATGGCGGTCGCGAGCCCGATGCCGCTGGAGGCCCCGGTGATCACGATGACCTGTTCAGCAATGGGTTTGAGTTTCAGCGCCATGGGATTCTCCCCTTGAGTTGACATGTTGGCAGTGCAATCGACATGCCGGGCGGCGCAATGGGCGACATCAGCGTAAGGGTGGTTTGCCCATCCGGCAGCGCAGGTGCATAATCCCTGCACCTATCGCGCCCCGTATGGAGGCCATAACGATGATTCGAGACACGTCCTTCTCGTAGCATGGCGATATCGCGTCGTGGCGTGCTGGCAGCGGTCGTTGCCGGCGCCACACTCCCGATACGCAGCATCGCGCAAAACAATCCGCACGGCGTCATCCGCATTGTGTCGCCGTACGAACCCGGGGGCGGTACGGACATACTCGGGCGCATTCTGTCCAGGAAGTTCGGCGAAAACCTCCACGTATCCGTCATCGTCGACAATCGCCCCGGCGCCAATGGCACGATAGGCTCGGCCTACGTTGCCCGCAGCGAGCCTGACGGCAAAACCCTGCTAGTCGTGCCGGCCGGGTTCGCGGCCAATCCGGCGCTTTATCCCAATCTGCCGTTCGATTCGAGCCGCGACCTGGCGCCCGTGTCCTTGCTGGCTTCCGGGCCCCTGGTGCTGGTGGTGCATCCGAGTCTTCCCGTGCATACCGTCAAGGATCTGATCGCCTTGGCGCAGTCCAAGCCCGGGGCGCTGAATGCCGGCTCGGCCGGACGTGGCTCGCTTCCTTCCCTATGTGCCGGGCTGTTCAACCTGGACGCGGGCACCCGGATCACGGAGGTTCCCTACAAGGGGGCCGGCGCGGCCGTCGCCGATTTGCTCAGCGGCCAGGTGCAGCTGTACTTCATGAACGTGCTGCAATGCCTGCCGCTCATCAAGGCCGGCAAGCTGCGCGCCCTGGGCGTGACGACGCCAAGCCGTAGTCCGATCGCGCCGGATCTGCCGACCATCGCGGAAAGCGGCGTGCCGGACTTCGACATGACGAACTGGTATGGCCTGCTTGTCCGAGGCGGGACGCCGCCGGAGCTCGTCCATGCCCTGCAGCAGGAATGCGCGCGTGCGCTCAAGGCCGAGGATACGCGCAGGCAGCTCGCCGACCAGGGCATGACGGCGGTTGCCGGCACGCCGGAAGACTTCGCGGCTTTCCTGAAAACCGAAATGGCCAAGTCCGGACGCATTATCCAGATGACGGGACTGAAGTCATGACCCGCCGCGACCCTCGGCCAGCACCTGAAACGACGTCCATTTCCCTGGGAGATACAAGCATGCCAGCCAACGCCAACGAACCCGTGTTCGACGTATTGTGGCCATTGTCGCGCAAGGCGGTGAAGCCGGTTGCCCGCGCGCCCCGCGTGCCGGACCTGAACGGCAAGGTCATCTGCGAATTGTGGGACGTCATTTTCCGCGGCGAGGCGATCTACCCGCTGGTGCGCGAATACATCAAGAAGCGCTTTCCCGGCGTGAAGTTCGTCACGTACGAGAACTTCGGCAACTTCCACGGCGCGCGCGAACACGCCGTCATGGCCACCATTCCCGACAAGCTCAAGCACTTCCAGGCAGACGCCGTCATCGTGGGCATAGGTGCCTGAGGCGCGTGCACACCCGCCGTGTTGCGGGCAGCCGCTGCAGTGGAAAAACTGGGAATTCCGACGGCCTCAATCCTGGGGTCCGGATTCCTGAAGCAGGCCGAAGTCCTGATGAAGGGGCTGGGCGTGCCCTTGTCCATCGGCGTCTATCCGGGCGCGCCCATGGTGGACAGCGAGGAAGAACTGCGTCGCAAGGTAGAGTCATCGCTGGCTCCCGGCTTGCTGGCGGGATTGACCGGCACGGACGCCGGACTGGATACCGGCATGCCTGGCATGGAGGCCGAGGCCGAGCAAGCCGAGCCCGAGCCGGATACCGTCATCCTGCGCGGCGATTATGACGAGGTGCAGGAATACTTCCATCGCCAGATGTGGACGGATGGCTTGCCCATCGTGCCGCCGACGCGGGCGCGCGTGGACGCCTTCCTGGCCTACACCGATCTGGATCCCGGCCATGTCTTTCGCGCCATTCCGCAGGAAGGACGAGAGGCCTCGGTGCGTAGCATCGCGGTGACCGGCGTGATGGCCGGTTGCCGGCCGGAGTACATGCCGGTGCTGGTTGCCGTTGTCGAGAACCTGTGCGATCCGGCATACCGGGTAGAGGACTCGGGATCGACGCCCGGCTGGGAACACATGGTCATCGTCAACGGCCCCATTGTGAAGGCGCTGGATTTCAACACGGGACAGGGCGTGATGCGGTTCGGCCGCCAGGCCAATACCAGCATCGGCCGTTTCGTTCGCATGTACCTGCGCAATATCTGCGGCTTCCGTATCCCGCCGGGCGCGGGAGACAAGTGCAGCATCGGGCAAAGCTTCCTGGTGGCGCTGGGCGAGGACGAGGACAGCGCGCGCGAGATCGGATGGCCCACGTACGCGGAAGATCGAGGGTTCGCGGCCGGCGAGAACATGGTCACCTTGCGCAGTGTCGTCAGTATTTCCTCGCCCATCTACAGCGCCGGCGACGAGGTAATGCCCCATGTGCGGCAATGGGCAGACGTCATCGGCGGAAGCTTTACCTACTGGGCCCATACCGGTTTCAAGACGGGCTTATGGAGCCCGCTGATCCTGGCAGGACCCAGCGTGGCCGCCGTGATCGCCAAGCAGTGGAGCAAGGACCAGGTACGCCAATACCTGCGCGACACGATCAAGGTCAGCGCTGCCCGGGCCACCCACCATGCACGGATGACGAGCACGCCCACCTTCAGCTTCGAGCGCCTGGTGCGCGAGGGCATCCTGCCGGCGGAATATGCGGCCTCCGATGATCCCGAGCGGCTGGTGAATGTGATCATCGATGCGGCCATGGTCGAGATCGTGGTGGCGGGGGATGCCGGCCGCAATCAGTCGCGGGCCTATATGAGCAACCATGTGCAGGGGCCGCCGACCAGCCGCAAGGTGCGCCTGCCCAAGGACTGGGACAGGCTGCTGGCGCAGGCAAGGAAGTAAGGCAAGCCGAAGCAGGGACCTTGCCGGCAGGCGCCTGGGCATCTGCGGGGGCGCCCGTGCTTTTGTACGGCCGTCGATGGACGCTTGCCGCGCGCCCTATGGAATCACGATTGGTCGGCTTCCCTGCCCGCGTGATGATGGTGCGATGTCTTCGCGCGCGACCGCTTTTCGCGCTCGCCGCGCATCTTGTCCAGGTTTACCTGGTATGACTTGGCTGCCGCCTCGCACCTGGCGTGGAGGACCTCCAGCTCTTTGTCGGTCAGCTTTTCTATGCCCATGAACTCGTCTTCGGCGTTGGATGAGCGTATGAGTTCGTCCAGCTTGGTCTGCAGGGCGTGGCCATCGCGATTCTGTGAGTTTTGGATCACGAATACCATCAGGAAGGTGATGATGGTCGTGCCGGTGTTGATGATCAGCTGCCAGGTTTCGGAGTAATGGAACATCGGGCCGGTGGCCGCCCAGATGACGACCAGCAGCACGCAAAGGATGAACGCATAGGGGCTGCCGGCGGCGCGTGCGGTGGCGTTGGCGAATTTGGCGAACAAACGGTCCATGATGGTCTCCCTGCCGGATGCGAACCTACGGTAGAGCAAGCCACGTGCCTTATGCACCTTTTCGCTTCCGGTGCCGGGGGGCGGTGAGTTCCTCCTTGATCTGGCCCAGTTCGCGTACGCAAGGCTCCGCCGCGAGGTCGTGCTGGAATTTTTCCCAGACCTGATCCAGGCAGTTGCCCGGCTTGGGAAAGCGCTCGCGCAGCTGCTCGGCACGCAACAGCATGGCACGCAGGCGTTTTATTTCGTGAAGCAGGGCGATGACGTCATGCCACACCACGGCATCCTGATAAGAACAGGGAGCGCGGTCCGGTGTCACCTCGTAGCGCGCGCGGATGCGGGTGAGGTCGTCGCGGGTCAGGGGCGGCCGGAGCGGCATGGCAGAGCAGCATATACTGTATGGATAAACAGTATATCGTCAGCTCCGCTCACTTGGGGCTTGTTCTTTCGGCGGCCACGGCGCAAGGCGCGTTCACGCGCCGTGACCGCACCTGGCGGCGCGATCACGGCTGCGGCGATCACGACGGGATCACAGCGTACGCGTTGCGTTGCCCGCGCCCAGATCCGCCCCGGTTTCCGGATTGGATTGCGGGTCGGACGCCGTACGCGCCACCAGGCCTTGCAGCGCCTGGGTCTCTTCCACGCTCAGTTGCTGGACGCTGGCCATGCCGTCGCCGTCCTGCGGGCCCGCCTGCGCGGCGGTGGGAACGAACTCGAAGTTCTCGTCGCTGTTCCAGGGGCCGCGCGTGTCGCCTTCGCCTTCCGACATATTGAAGTAGGTGTTGGCGAAACGCGGGTCGGGAGGCAGCTTGCCCGGCGGGAAGTTGGGCTGCATGGAGTACAGCGCCTTTTCGAAAGACTTCTGATGCGATACTTCGCGCGTCATCAGGAAGGTCAGCGCATCCTTGACGCCGGGGTCGTCGGTCACGTTGATCAGCCGTTCGTAGATGATTTTGGCGCGCGCCTCCGCGGCAATGTTCGACCGCAGGTCACATGAAGGATCGCCGATGGAATCGATATAGCCGGCACTCCACAGCTGCCCGCCGGAATTGGTCAACGCCGGCCCGCCGCCGTACAACACTTGCGTGACGTGCGAATCGTTGCCCGCGCCATGGATGGCCCGGTAAAGCTCCGCTTCCTCGTCGACGGCTTCGGCAAGCTTGCCTTTCGCGCCCTTGTTCAGCATGGCCACCAGCGTGCCGATGACTTCAAGGTGGCTCAATTCCTCCGTCGCGATGTCGATGAGCATGTCCTTGCGGCCCGGGTCTTCCTCGGCGACGTATTGCGTGAAGTAGCGCATCGCCGCCGCCAACTCACCCTGCGGGCCGCCGAACTGCTCCAGGAGCAGGTTCGCCAGGCCAGGATTGCTTTCCTGGACGCGCACCGTGTATTGCAATCGCTTGTTGTGAGCGAACATAAATCCTCCATTCGGGATTTTGTGCCGCGAGCCCGCTGCCCGCGATCGGGCCAACCGAGAGCAACCCGTATTCCCGCGTGCGCCCATGCCGGTGGACAGTGCGGCCGGCTTGCCGCGATGGCGGTGTGGTGGCAGTGTGGTGGCGCGTGATGCGCCATGCCAGGCTCGCCGCGCCTGGGGCCATGCCTGCTCATCAGCGTCTACGGTGACGGGGCGTTCGTCAATCGCGCGGCTGGTGGCGGCGTCGGCCAAGGATGGTCTACAGGCATGTCGCTTGCATGTGGGTACCGCGAACCAGGCATGACGCGCTGCGTTCGATTAGCAAGTCATTCCGATATCCACTATCCCGTACAGGAGCACATTCATGGCTGCGAAAACCGTTGAGGATCTCTTTCTGCATGAACTATCCGATATCTACAGCGCGGAGAAGCAACTGACCAAGGCCTTGCCGAAAATGGCCCGCGCGGCGACCACTCCCGAGCTGCGGACGGCGTTCGAAACACACCTGCAAGAGACGCAGGGCCAGATCGATCGTATCGACCAGATCGTGGAAAAGACGGGGCTGCGCCTCAAGCGCGTAAAGTGCATGGCCATGGAAGGCCTGGTCGAGGAAGGCAAGGAAGTGATGGAGGAAATCGAGAAGGGCCCCGTGCTCGACGCGGCCCTGATCGGGGCCGCCCAGAAGGTGGAGCACTACGAGATCGCCAGCTACGGCACGCTGGCCGCGTTTGCCAAGCAGCTGGGCCAGCAGGACGCGCTCAAGCTGCTGCTGGAAACGCTGCAGGAAGAAAAGTCGACAGACGAGAAGCTGACGGCGCTGGCCAGCAAGGTGAACCAGAGCGCCAAGGGCTGATCACCGATCGCGCGCCCGCGCCGACTCGCGTCGCAGTGCGCCACCCCAGTGGTCATCCCGCGTGGCGCGGCAATTCCTTGTGATAGCCGCGCCACGCGGGTTTTTTGTTGTCTACCAGCGCAGCAGTGCCGGGCCGAGCAGAGCCCCCAGCAAGGCCGGCAGGAGCATGCCGGCCACATACCATACCGCCCAGAACGCCACGCCCATTTCCGGACAGTGCAGGCAGTAGGCGATGGCTGCGACCGAGCTGGCCAGCAACCCGGCGACGGCGCCAGCCGCGCGCAAACGGGTGGGCGCCAGTCCCTTCATCGCCCAGAACACGCCAATGAAGGTCGGCACCGACAGCAGCGCGATATTGAACGGGCAGGTGCGCCAGGTGGAGCCCAGGATCATCGGCAGGCGTTCCGGAGCCGGCGCCACGGCCAGCACCAGGGCGGCGGCGACCCAGACGACAGCCGGCGGCACGGCGAGCCATCGCCACCCATGGCCGACCGGCATGCCGGGGCGCGACAGGCGCACCGCGGTCAGCAGCGCCGCGGCCGCCACGCCGGCGGGGAACGCGATCTTGGCCCAGAACAGCGGCGTGACCATCATCGTTTGGATGTCGGGCCGTATTCCGAATATCACGGACATCAGCAGTACCGAACCCAGCGCGCCCAACAGCACTCCCCAGCGGTAGCGCCGGGCCAATACGTCCCGGTCCACCGGGGCGACGTTGGCGGCCAGCAGGGAGATCATGTCGTCTGTCTTCATAGCGTGCCTCGTATCTTTGCCGCCAGCGCCTTGAGTCCGCGGTGCACGCCCACTTTCACCGCGGATTCCGAAAGGCCTGTCAGCTGCGCGGTTTCCGCGACGGAAAGCCCCTGTAATTTGACATGGAGGATGGGTAGCCGGTGCCGATCCGGCAATTGGGCGAGCAGCTTGTCGACGTCGCGCCGGGCCTGCGCTGCTTCTTCGTCGGATTCGGCGAAGATGTCCTGCTGGTCGTCCAGCGGTTCGTTCAGTGCTTCGTGGCGCGAGCGGTGGCGCAGGTAATCGGCGACCTTGTACCGGGCGATGGCGTGGGTCCAGGCGGTCAGGGGCTGGTCGGGAAGGTAGGTATGGCGTCCGTTGTGCACGGCGATCAGGATCTCCTGGACGATATCCTCGATATCGTCCGGCAGGCGATATAGGCGCTTGCGCAGAAACGCGCGCAGATGCGCGCCCAAAGCCTGGAGAAAGGCGTGATAAGCCCGCGCATCGCCGTCCAGTCCCGCAAGGAGCAGGGCGCGCAGCCTGATTTCGGCGGACTCCGGCGGTGCATACTGCGGTGCTGGGTTCATGGCGGCTTCGGCAGCGGGGCGCGAAAAGTTCTCGTGATTCTACGCGGCGGGCGCGGGTTGCATGAGTCGGGCGGACCGGATGCCTACCATCGCAGGTAATTCGGGGCCAATGCGGCGCCGATGCCGGCGGTGACGGCGATCGCCAGCACGTGCCAGACGCTCCAGAACGGCACCGGCATGACGGGGCAATAAAGCGAATAGACGAGCAGCCCTTGTGCACCCGCCAGCAGGCCCGCGCCTGCGCCGGCGGGCATCAGGCGCGTGGGGGCGAGCCCCTTCATCGCGTGCATGACGGCGGCCAGCGAAGGCAGCGACAGCAGGACCACGCCCGCCGTGGTGGTGCGCCAGGTATGGCCCACCACCAGTTGCAGGCGATAGTCCGAAGGCGTCGCGAGCTGGAACGCGGCGGCGACGAGCAGCATGCTGGCGATGGGCGCGGTGGTCGCGACCCAGGCCAGTGCCAGCGGGGTTCCCGGACGCGACAGGCCTTCGGTCAGCTTCAGGGCCGCCGCGATGATCGCCAGGGGAAAGGCAAGGCGGATCCAGAACATCGCTTTCAGCATCTGTTCCGGCATGTCGCTGCCGAAGCCGTACAGCGCGACCAGCAGCGCGGTGTTGCCCGCCAGCCCGATCATGAGGGCGCGATTCAGCGTGCGGGGGACGGCGTTGCGCTCGACCGGCGCAAGGTCGCCGGCCAGCCTGGAGACCAGATCCTGTGTTTTCATCGGCGTATACGGCTCACGATCGCGGCAACCGGTCCCCCAGCAGATGGTCGATGGAAATGCGGCCGGGTCCCCAGGCCGCGATTCCCAACGCCATCGCGGCCCAAGTCAGGTGCACCGGCCAGCCGTCCGGCACGGTCAGTTCAATGATGCAGGTCATCAGGAGCAGGCCGATGGCGGCGAAACGCGTTCCCAGCCCCAGCACCAGCAGCACCGGGAACATCACTTCGCCGCAGCCGGACAGGAAGGCGAAGACGGCAGGAGCGGGGAAAGGATAGGGGCCGCCGGGCAGGTGCAACTGGAACTCGTCGGTGAACAGGGTGATCGCCGTGTCGTTCAGCTGCAAGAAGCCCTGCCATTTCAGGATGCCCGATCTCCAGAACGGCACGGCCAGCGCGATCCGCAGCAGCAGCTGGACGAGCCATGGCTGTGCGAACCATTCGACCGTGCGCCGGGCCGCGATGACGGCCCTTGCGGGACCGCCGCGGGCGGGCCGTGGGGTATGTGGTATGGCCGACATGATGGTCAATCTCCGTGTTCAATGGCGGTGAAGACGCCCGCCGACATCATCCCCGCGAGGTTCGCGGGAAGATCGAAGGCAGGGCTTTCCTGGAATGCGGCGGCAGCCGCCTGCCCCAGCGTGGCGCCTTCCATCAGACGACCGAGGAAGACCGCGCCGCCCGCCGGCAGGCGCGACACGATGACGTCCTGCGCGGGCCGCGTGATGAGCGCGTCTTCCGCTTCGTTCGAACACAGCGGCGTCACCGGACCTTCCGCCTTGTTCATCGTGAATATCGATACGGCAGGGTATATCGAGCGCACGACACGCGCGGCCGGGTGCGGCGTGAAACGCAATTCGGCCAGGCATGCCGGGGGGACGGCGGCGAGCGCTTCGGCCGCCAGCGGAGGTGCATCGGCGGCGTGATAGGCGTCCAGCCAGGCGCGCTCGATGCGCGCGGTATCCGCCAGCCAGGGCATGTCGCGCGCATATTCGTAAGCCTCGATGAAGGCCGGGAAGTCCCGTCCGTACTCGAACAGCAGTGGCGATACGGGCGGCCTGGCGCGGATGTGGAAGCGGGCCATCGCGCGGAAGAAGTCCACGCCCGTGATGCGCTGGACCGCGGGATAGATGGCGGCCAACGCGTCGATCAGGCTGACGGTCACGTTGTTGCGATAGACGTTGTATCGCTTGATCACGCCCTTGCCGCGCCGCGCGACGGCGTCTTCGGGCGCGGGGCGTGCGGGGTCGGTCAGGCCCGCCGCGAAATCCCCGGCATGAGCGTGGGCCTCGTCCTGGTGCAAGCCATGCTCACGATGCATGATGGAGAACCTCCGCGGGTGCGCCCGCATGGGCCGCCATGATCCGGTATGCCGCCTGTGCCTGGGACCGCAGCACGCTCCAGTCGGGCAGTTTGCTGTCCCATTCGATCAGTGTGGGCGTGGGGCCGATGCGCGCGACGACGCGCCGGTACAAGCCCCACACCGCATCGGCGATGGGGCCGTCGTGGCTGTCTATGAGCAGCAGTTCGTCTTCGTCGTCGCGCTGTTGGCCATGTCCGGCCAGATGGATCTGGCCGACGTGCCGGAGCGGGAAATCGTCAAGGTAGGCGGCCGCGGAATAGCCATGATTGGTCGCCGATACGAACACGTTGTTGACGTCGAGCAGCAGGCCGCAGCCGGTCCGGCGCGCGACCGCGTGGATGAAATCCGTCTCGCTTAGCGTCGACGATGCGAACGCCACGTACGTCGATGGATTCTCCAGCAGCAGCGGGCGCCGGATCGCATCCTGGACTTGGCCGATGTGCGCGCACACGCGGTCCAGGGTTTCCCTGGTGTAAGGCAGGGGAAGAAGGTCGTTGTAGAACGTTCCGCCATGCGAGGACCAGGCCAGGTGTTCCGACACCAGGGCAGGCTCGTACCGCAAGACCAGGTCGCGAAAGCGCGCCAGGTGTTGCGTGTCCAGCGCATCGGGCCCGCCGATCGACATGCAGACCCCGTGCAGGGAAAGCGGATAACGCTCGCGAATGGCGGCGAGCATCCGGTGCGGCGGACCGCCGGCACCCATGTAGTTTTCGGCGTGGACCTCGAAGAACCCGCCCTGGGCGCCGTCCGCGAGTATCGCGGACAGGTGTCCGGGCTTGAAACTGGTGCCGGCGAGTATCGGCGCGGCCGGCGCCGCAGGGCGGGGACGGCCGGGTTCGCGAACCGCCGCTGTCACGGTGCAAGCGTTCATGGCTATCCCCGTTTCCCGTGGTCGTTCGCGCGATCAGGACTTGATCGGCGTCAGCGAGCCGTGGCCGCCGCCGGGAACCTGGATGCTGGTGCACGTACCGCCTTGCACGAACTTCCAGGCATTGCCCTGGAAGTCCATGGTCGAGGTGCCCTGGCAGGTGGTGCCGGGACCCGCGGCGCAATCGTTCTGGCCCTTCAGGGCGACGCCGTAGCACTTCTCCTTGTGCGCGGCCAGGGCAGCGTTGGTTTCCGCCTGGGTCAAGGGGGCGGCATGGGCCATGGAGGCAAAGATGCTGGCGACGGCGCTGGCCAGCAGGGCGGAAGTCACGGTGGTTTTTGTGGACATGGGATGTCTCCGGTGGTGGCATGAAGGTATCCGTGGCGGATACACAAGCTAATTCGCCGGTACCGGCGCGCGGGTTACAGCGCGGTCGAAAAAAACTTTCGCGGCGGAGCGACCAACGCTTCCACATCCCAGGCGCAATGGGCCGCCTTGCTGCTGGCGCCTACGCTGATCGGCGCAATCGCCTTCGTGCATGGTTCGCACGGGTGGATCTATACGAGCCCCGGCGGCGGCTGGGAGTATCTGGCCGTGCTGCTGTTCATTTCCGCGGCGGTCGTTCTTCTGGGCAACGGCGCGCTATCGCTGCAAGACCGCCTGGCCGGCGCATCCCGCCGCGCGCGGGAAACCGGCTGGTCCGCGTCGGCCAGCGTCGCTCAATGACCGGGGCCTGCCTGGGCCGGCTCCATCCCGGGCAGCGAATCGGCCAGCGCGAAAAGCTCTTCGATCAGCATCTGTACCCGGCTGGCGCGCTGGCGGCTAGGCGGGTACAGCACCCATATCGTCGGGCCGGGGGGCTGGTATTCGGTCAGTATTTCGACCAGCGCGCCCTTGCGCAGCTGCGGCAGGGAAACGTAGTCGGGCGCCTGGATGATACCGACGCCCTGCGCGGCCGCTTCCAGCAGCGCTTCGCCATTGTCGATGAGCATATTGCCGCTGACGGCAACGTTGTGATGAGTCTGCTTGGCGTCGACGAAATCCCACAACCATTTCAGCCGGCGGCCGGGCCGGACATACAACAGGCAGTTGTGCTCGGCCAGGTCTTGCGGGGTTTGCGGCGTGCCCCATTCCTCCAGGTAGCCGGGCGCCGCGGCGGTGACGATGCGCGACACGCGCAGCTTGCGGGCAACCAGGCGAGAGTCGGCCGCATTGCCGACAGCGACGGCCACGTCGAAACTGTCTTCGGCAAGGTCATCCAGCCGGTCCGACAAGGTGACGCTGATCGTCAGTTCCTGAAAACGCTTGGCGATGCTGTTCATCAGCGGCATCAGCCAGATCTTGCCGTAGCTGACCGGCAGCACCACCCGCACGGTGCCGCGCGGCGTTTCCCGCAGCGCGGTGATCTCGTTCTTGGCTTCCTCGAGCTCGTCCAGGATGCGCTTGCATCGCTCGTAGAACGCCAGGCCGTCCGGCGTCGGGTTGACCCGGCGGGTCGTTCGTTCCAGCAGCTTGGCGCCCAGGTCGGCCTCCAGCTTGGAAAGAATGCGACTGACCGTGGCGTTGGATGTCTCCAGTGCATCCGCCGTTTTGGTCAGGCTGCATAGTTCCACCACCTTGACGAACACACCGATTTCGCTGAACTGATCCAACGTCGATTCCCCTCAGATGACGCGGTTTGATGGCGGCGACATCGTAACCCAGGCGGATCGCGAGGTCATGCCCTTTGGGGACGGAGATGCGTCCCAGGGGCGCTCAGCTTGCATTCAGGTCGCCATGAGACCCTAGGAGCAGGTATCCAAAGGCAGTCTCATGGCCACTCAGCAAACTCCTTCCCCTTTGCCGCCCTTGCATGGGGGGCAACTCATCCTGGCGACGGTCGCCGTGGCGCTGGCGACCTTCATGAACGTGCTCGATACGTCGATCGCCAATGTGGCGATTCCGACGATATCCGGCAACATGGGCGTGTCCGTCGACGAAGGCACCTGGGTCATCACGGTGTTCGCCGCGTCCAACGCGGTATCCATTCCCATGACGGGCTGGTTGACCCAGCGGGTGGGCCAGATCCGGCTGTTCGTCGGCGCGATCGCGCTGTTCACCCTGGCATCCTGGCTCTGCGGCATCGCGCCCAGCCTGCCGGTGCTCTTGTTCGCACGCGTGCTGCAGGGCGCCGTCGCGGGGCCGCTCATCCCGATGTCGCAGGCGATCCTGCTGGGCTCCTATCCCAAGGAGAAAAGCTCCATGGCGCTGGCGCTGTGGGCCATGACCGCCACCGTGGGCCCGATCGCCGGACCTTCGCTAGGCGGCTGGATCACCGACAGCTACAACTGGTCGTGGATTTTCTACATCAATATCCCGGTCGGCATCTTCGCCGCCCTGGTGACCTGGAGCATCTATCGCCACCGGGAGACGCCGACGCGCAAGCTGCCCATCGACCTGGTAGGCCTGGTTCTGCTGGTCACCTGGGTAGCGGCGCTGCAGATCATGCTGGACAAGGGCCGCGACCTGGACTGGTTCAATTCTCCGTTGATCGTGGGGCTTGCGGTCACGGCTTTCGTCAGCTTTACGTTTTTCCTGATCTGGGAACTGACGGAAGACCATCCCATCGTCGACCTGCGGCTGTTCGGCCAGCGCAATTTCAGCGGCGGCACGATCGCGATCTCCATCGCCTATGGCGTGTTCTTCGGCAACCTGGTGCTGCTGCCGCAATGGATGCAGGAATACCTGAACTACCGGTCCGTCGATGCCGGGTTGGTGATGGCGCCGCTGGGTATTTTCGCGCTGCTGCTGTCGCCCGTGCTGGGCAAGCTGCTGCCGCGGTCGGATGCCCGCATCATCGCCACGGTGGCCTTCCTCTGCTTCGCCGTCGTGTTCTACATGCGCTCGAACTACGTCACCCAAATCGATACCTGGCACCTGGTGTGGCCGACGCTGCTGCAAGGCATTCCCATGGCCCTGTTCTTCGTGCCGCTGACCGCGATCATCCTGTCGGGCCAGCCTCCGCACCGGATACCGGCGGCGGCGGGGCTGTCGAACTTCGTGCGGGTGTTCTGCGGCGCGGTTGGCACGTCCATCGCGGGAACGGTATGGAACAACCGGACCGTCATGCATCATGAACGCTTGACCGAGGTGGCCACCTCCACCAACCCGGTGTTCACCCAACAGATCGATTCGATACGCGCGCTGCTGCACCTGAATACCGGCGCGTCGAACGCATTGTTCGACGCGATGTTGAACGCGCAGGCGGCCATGATGGGATTGAACGATATCTTCTATGTGTCGGCCGCCATCTTCCTGTTGATCATCCCGCTGATCTGGATCACGCGGCCCGCCAAGGGCGGTGCCGGCGCAGATGCGTCGGCGGCGCATTGAACAGCGTATGAGGGCGCCGCGCGCGGGAAATAATGGCGCCGCGAACCGCCGAACGGATCCGGGCCACAAGCTTGCGCCGGCGTGGGACGCTTATGCCCGAGCCGCCAATCGGCTTGCCAGGGTCAGCGCGGCCTCGATCGCGCCCGTATTCGCGACGCCCTTGCCGGCGATGTCGAAAGCGGTGCCGTGCGCGGGGGTCGTGAAGACCGTGTCCAGGCCGGCCGTGATCGTGACGCCGCGATTGAAGCCCTGCATTTTCGTGGCGATCTGCCCTTGGTCATGATACATCGAAACCACCCCGTCATACTCGCCGGCGAAGGCTTTCAGGTAGACCGTATCCGAGGGGAATGGGCCCGAGCAGGCGATGCCCCGGGCAGCCATGGCGGCCACGGCGGGACCGATGATGTCGATTTCCTCCGTGCCGAAAAGGCCGCCTTCGCCGCCATGTGGATTGAGCGCCGCGACGGCGATCCGGGGGGCGGCAATGCCGGCTTTTCTCATCATGCTGTCCGACAGCACGATAGCCTCTTCGACGGCTTCGCGTGTGATCTGGTCCAGCGCCTGGCGCAGGGCAATATGCGACGTCACGCGAGACATCCACTGATTGCCGAGCACGTTCATCTCGCTGAAATAGCCTTGATGTCCCAGCAGATGCGCGAACATCTTGTGCTCGTCCGGGAACTTCCAGCCGCCGTCATACATGGCGCGCTTGTTCAGCGGTGCGAAGGTGATCGCGTGGACCTCGCCCGCCTTCGCGAAATCGATGGCGCGCGATAGCGTTTCGCCGGTCAGTCGGCCCGACTCCGCGCTGCCGACGCCGGGCGGGTAGCGGGCCGGGTCGGTGTTGGCCAGATCGACCAGCGCAATCGAATTGTGCGACCAGTCTATCGAGGCCGGCTTATCGTAGCGCCGGTATTCGAAGGACACGCCGGCCTGGCGCATGCCAAGGTCCAGGACGCGCGCATCGCCCACCACGACGATGCGCGCGGTGTCCGCCATGCGGCGGTCGTGCAGAATGCGTGCGACCTGTTCGGGTCCGATGCCGGTGCAGTCTCCGGGCGTCAGGGCGATGATCGGTAGTGGATGGCTCATGATGTCCTTGCCTGGGGAAGTTGCGAAGGATGATGTGATCTGAATCGGCGACCCGCCGATTCGTCCTGCTCAGGCCGCTTCGATCGCCGCAACGATGCCGCGCGTCATATCCCTGGTATTGCCGCTGCCCTTTATATCCCGCGTGCGGGTGGCGGGATCCGCGAGTGCGGCGGTGATCGCGCCCTCCATCAGCGCGGCCGCCTTGACCGCCTGCTCGACACCGCGATTGTGGCCCAGCCACTCGATCATCATCCGCGTGGATTCGATCATCGCGTAGGGATTCGCGATGCCCTTGCCCGCGATATCGGGCGCCGAGCCGTGGGTGGCCTGGGCCATTGCCAGGCTGCCGTCGCCGATGCACAGCCCCGGCGCCATGCCCAGGCCGCCCACCAGGCCCGCTGCTTCGTCGGTCAGTATGTCGCCGAACATGTTGGTGGTGACCACCACGTCGAAAGTCTGGGGATCGCGAACCAGGCGCATGGCCATGGTGTCCACGATGACCTCGTCCACCGCGACGTCCGGGAATTCGCGCGCGACGCGGCGGCATTCCTCGACGAACATGCCACAGCCCAGCTTGAACACGGTGTCCTTGTGGACCAGCGTCAGTCGTTTCCGCCGTTGCCGGGCGATCTCCAGCGCGACGCGCGCGACACGGGCCGAGCCAAGACGCGTGATGACGCGCACGGAGATCGTCACATCGTCGGTCGGCCGGAACTCCCCCGACCCGGCCACGACGTTGCGGTCCGGCTGGAAACCCTCGTTGTTCTCCCGCACGATCACGAGATCGATATCGTCATGGATGGCACCCAGGCCGGGATAGGAGCGTGTGGGCCTGATGTTGGCGAACAGGTTCAGACGCTTGCGCAGGATGGGGTGGGGATTGATCGCGCCGGGAACCTTGGGGTAGGCCTGATGGCCTATGGGGCCGAGGATGAAGCCGTCCATGCCGGAGACCGCCTCCAGCGTGCCGTCCGGGAATGTCGAGCCCTGCGCCTCAAGCGCCGTGCGGCCGATGGGCATGGGCCGCCAGTCGATGAGCAGGCCGGTTTTGGCCGCCGCGGCGCGAGTCACCTCGACAGCAGCAGGCACGATTTCATGTCCGATGTCGTCGCCGTTCAGAATGCCGATCACCAATGGATTTTGCATGGATAGACCTTTGGAGGTTCAGGGGTTCGCTCAGGCGATACGGATCAAGCGGCGTGTCAACGGCTCCATCGAATCGAGCTTTTCCAGTCCGCTCACCAGCTCGACGATTTCGGAGGCGGTATTCCTGTCCATGCCGGCGAATTCGGCGTTTTCGTGGAACTTGCGGGCGACCTCGTCGTAGCTCATTGGCATGGCCGGACTGCCCTTGCCGAAATCGGCGCGCCCGGATATGCGGCGGCCGTCGGCGAGGTCGATATCGATCAGCGTCGTCATCAGGTGATAGCCCGCGGCCTCGGCCACGTCATCGATAACGAAATCCACCTTTTCGATCATGGCCTTGACGTCCTCCCGTTCGACGGCGGCGTCGGTGAACTCGTTGAGGCCCGCGCGGCCCTCCAGCAGCAGGATGGCGATGCAGAACTCCATGGAAAATTTTGCCTGCAGCTCGTCTTTCGGACGATGATGTATCAAGGCGTTCGGCATGTTGGAGTTGGTGCCCACGCGCACGTGCCTGACGTCCTTGGCATGGATACCGTTGGCCTGGATAAGACGCAGCATCTCGGTCATGCCGGGGTGCGTCAACGAGCCGGAGGGGTGGGGCTTGATCGACACACCGGGATCGAACAGGGTCCACGGCGCGCCCAGTTTGCCGAAGATGGCGGCCGGATCGTAGCCGCCTCCCGCCGCGGAAAAGAAGCCGCGCGGCGCTTCGAGTATGCGCGGCGCGGCCGTCCAGCCGTAAGAGGCGAACTGGGCCGCGACGACGCCGCTTTCGGATGCGCGGCCAGCATGGAAAGGCTTGGTCATCGTGCCGAAATTCTCGCGCAGGCCCGCCGACTGGCTACCCGCCATCGACAAGGCGCGCCGCGTCGTGGCGACATCGAGAGCCAGCAGTTTGGCGCCGGCCACCGCGCCGGCGAAGGTGCCGCAGGTGCCCGTGGCATGGAACCCGGTTTGATAGTGGCGCGGGGCGATCGCTTCGGCGATCTTGCATTCCACTTCGACGCCCAGCTGATAAGCCAGCATCAGTTCCCGGCCCGGCGCATTGACGAGCTCGGCGACGGCGAGCGCAGCCGGTAGCGCGGGCGCGGTGGGGTGCGTCAACAGGCCGTACACCCGGTCCTTGGCCACGGCGAGCTGGGTGTCGTCATAGTCGTCCGCATGGATACCGACGCCGTTGGCGAAAGCGGCGAAGCGAGGGGCGACCTTGCGTCCGCCCCCGATGAGGGTCGCCGCGCCGGCACCGAGGTTCAGCTCGTCCAGATGACGCCGCACCAGGTCACCGGTTTTGGATACCGACCCCGAAAGGGCCAAGCCCAGGCCATCGAGGATGGACTTTTTCCCCAATTCGATGACGTCCGCGGGAAGATCGTTCGCGCGGGTGTTCACGACGAACTCGGCGACGTATCTCGTCAGTTCCACGTCCGATGCTTGATGCTTGTCCATGTCTGTCCTCGCGTTGAGTGTGTCGTGGGTGTGGGTGGAGCCTATCGACAGCCGGCCTGGCCCGGCTGTCCGGCGTTTTGGGTCCGGACAATGCCGTTGACGATGTGCAAGCGTGCGGCGATCAGGGTGCGAACAGGGTCCCCAGCCTCCAGCGCGTCGACGATTTCACGATGCTCGGCATTGGAGACGTGCAGGACATCGGGGCTGGAGAGTGCGCGATAGCGCTGGATATGCAATTCGCGCACGAGACTCTGGTAGATCGCGCTGAGCCGGTTGTTGCCTGCCATCAAGGCGATCTGCTTGTGGAATTCGAGATTGACCGGATAGTAGATATGAACGTCGCCGAGCACGGCGATCTCATCCATGCGCGCGAGCAGCGCCCGCAGGATTGCGATTTGCGCGGGGCTGACGCTTTCGGCGAGCATCATGGCCATGCAGCCGAAAATGCCGGCACGCGCCACGGACAGGTCCTGGGCCTCTTCGTTCGACAGCGCCCGGATGAAAAAACCGCGGTTGGGAATGATTTCGATCAGTCCCATCGCGGCGAGGGCGCTACACGCTTCACGAATGGGCCCGCGGCTGACGCCGAGCCGATGCGATAAGCTGTTTTCATTGACGCGCTCGTTGGGCTGGAACTCGCCGTCGATGATCATGCGCTCGATTTCGGCCTGCACCACGTTGGTCAGCGACTTGGTGCGCAGAAAGTTGATCGCGGAGACGCTGGAAGATGGGTTCGGAAGATCCGACATCGTGGAGGACTGTGAGTGGGCCGGAGGCGGCGGGAAGCGTTGCCGATAGGGGGGGTGCAGGGCTGCCGGGCCGCTTCAGCTGCGGTGGGCGGTTTGGGATCCCCCGAGTATGGGAAGGGCATTGGCAAGAAAAACGACGGCGAATGAGGCCACCAGAAGAAGGATGCCGAGCACGCAGATGGCGCCGAGATCGCCGCTCTCGTTAAGGTCGTAGATGATGACCGACACCAGTTTGGTGTTGGCCGTCGTCAGTAGAATGGTGGCGGACAATTCGCGGATCGTGCCGACGAACACAAAGCACCAGGTGGCGATCACGCTGGTCCGCAGCAGCGGTGCGGTGATCTGCCACAAGGCCCGCAGTCGCGACGCGCCCAGTATGCGGCTGGCCTCTTCAAGTTCCGGGTGCACCCCCGTGAACGCCGACGATATCTGCTGGTAGCCGGCGGGCAATTCGATGGTGACGAAGGCGATCAGCAGGATCCACAGCGTGCCGTAAAGCTGGAACGTGGGGTTGGCATAGCTCAGGAAAAGCCCCACGCCCAGCACGATGCCGGGGATCGCGACCGGCGCGGTCGCCAGCATGCCCAGGATTTGCGTTCCCCATATCGCCCTGCGCGCGGCTAGGTACGACACCACCAGGGCCAGGGCGGTCACCGCCGTGGCGCTCAGCAAGCCGAGGATCAGGGTATTGCTCAGGGCGAGCCGGGTCGCGGAGAACTCGAACAGCACGAAATGCCAATGGCTTAGCGTCAGCGTGCTCAGGTTGACGGGGTCGCCCACGGTTTTGGTGAAGGACACCTTCAGCAGGGCGGCATAGGGCAGGAAAACCGTCAGGCACAGCACCGCGAAAACGAAGGCAAGCGCCGCCCATTTCCAGCGGCCCAGCTCCGTGACACGGGGCGTGCCGCTCTTGCCGCCCAGCACCGTATACCCCTTGGCGCCCAGTATCGCCTTCTGAGCACGGAGCAATCCTACCGTGATCAGCAACAAGGGGATGGAGGCCGCCGCGGCCAGGCCAAGCCGGGCGGGAAACTGGAAAAAGCTCCAGATCTTCGTCGTGACGACGTGAAAGCCGGCCGGCAACGCAAGGATCGCGGGCGAGCCGAACATCGTCAGCGATTGGAGCAGGGCGATCAGCATGCCCGCGAGCATCGCGGGCAACACGAGCGGGATGGTCACCTTGCGCAGCGTCGTTATCGGCTTGCCGCCCAGGATGGACGAGGCATCCTCGAGGTCGGACGGGACCTTGTCCAGCGCATTGGCGACAAGCGTAAACACATAAGGGAAAGTGAAGCAGGCGATGGCGAAGACAATGCCGGTAAACGTGTAGATATTGACCAGCCGATCGGTGCGTGCCAGGCCAAAGAGGGCACGGTAGGCGACATTGACGAGCCCGCTATTGGGTGCAGCCAGGATTTCGTAGGCGATGGCCCCCAGAAAGGGCGGCGTGACGAACGAGGCGGTAACAAGCATGCGGATCTGGCGGCGGCACGGTAGATCGGTGCGTGCGACCAGCCAGGCCATCGGCGTGGCAATCAGGCATGCCAGGACGGCCACGCCCAGCGCCATGCCTATGGTCCGCTTATAGGCGGTGAACAGGCTGGCGTCGGAGAAGAGCGCGGCCAGGTTCTGGAATGTGAGCTCCCCGCTATCGCCGCGGAACGCGTAGTAGAGCAGCCAGAACAGGGGAAGAATGACCAGCACGCCCAGCACCAGCGCGAGCACGACAAAGGTGAGCACCGAGAAATCGATGCGGCGCGACGGCGGCTTGTGCGCGAGTGTGATGCTGGTCATGGTTCCCATACCAGTCCCCTGTCTGGAATCGAAGCAAGGCTCGGATCAGGTGCCGAAGTATTTTTCGTAATTGGACTTGATCGTCTGTATCTGCGGCTCCAGCTTCGCGGGGTCCGAATTCAATATCTTGATTTTCGAAAGCGGCGTGCGGTTGGGGTTCTCCTTGACGTCCGGGTGGAACGAGCGCAGGCCACCGAAATCGCTATTGAGCTGCTGCGCTTCCAGTGAGAACAGGAATGCGTAGAAGAGCTTGGCGGCATTCGGATGGGGGGCGTCCTTCAACACTCCCGCATTACCCACGGCGATCGGCGTGCCCTCGGGCGGATAAACGATCTTTATCGGTACCCCTTTCTCCTGCAAGCGGAAGATGTTGTACTCGTTGCCGTCCACTTCGACGGCTCTTTCCTTTTCCGCCAATTTCTTCGGCGGCTCGGTGGACGACTGCACCTGCATCACATCCTGCTTGCCGAGCTTTTCAAAGTAATCCCAGCCCAGCAGCTGGCTGAGCACGAAGGTCGCCGTCATGATGGTGCCGCTATAGCCGGGGTGCCCTTTGACCATCTTGCCCTTGAAGCGCGGGTCCAGCAGGTCCTTCCAGGTTTTCGGCGCGTCCGTTTCCGTCATGAGCGCGGTGTTGTACGCCATGACCGAAAGGTGCGCGCGGTAGGCGGCGAAATAGCCGTCAGCGTCGCGATCCGCGGCCGGCCATTTCTCGGCCACGACTTTGGGCACCAGCGGCCGCAGCCACCCGTGCTGTTTGAAATACACGAAATTCACCGCATCCGAGGTTTCGATGACGTCGACATTGTGTATCCCGGTCGAGTACTCCTGGCCGATACGCTGGAAGACGCGCTCGGAGCCGGAGCGTTCCACCTGTACGGTGACGCCGGGATACTTGGCCTGGAATTGCGCGGCTATCTTCTCCGCGACCGCCACGTCGGTGGCGGTGTAGAAAACGACCTTTTTTTCTGCCTTGGCGGCCGCCACCAGTTCCGGTGTGACGTCGTAAGGCGCGGGCGGTGCCGCCCTGGCGCCGGTCGCGGCGGCCAGTCCCGCCGCGAGCAGCGCGACGACTGTTTTTGCCTTGTTCCACATGTTTGTCTCCTCCGTTATTGCGCGAGCGCCCGGCAGTTTTCCGGTGCGAAGTAAAGACCGACCTCTTGACCGACGGAAATCGCGACGTTGACTGGCGCGACGGCGCGCACCGTTTCGCCACCACGAAGCGTGACCAGGTAATCCCGGTGGGATCCGAGGTAGATCTGGCGCTTGACGATGCCCGCTGCCCAGTTGGCGGTCGTGTCCTTGGGCTTGGTCTGGAACAGCTGGACATCATGGTGCCTGACGGAGACCGCCGTCCGGCCACCGGCGGCGAAACTTCCGCTGGCGCACCGCAAGACGAAACCGCCGTCGCATAGCACGGTGTCCTGGGCATCTCGGGTGCCCTTCAAGATGTTCGTCCCGCCGATGAAGCGCGCGACAAATTCGGTTTGCGGCCGCTCATAGATGTCCTCGGGCGATCCCACCTGTTCTATGCGACCTTCGTTCATGACCACGATAATGTCGGCGGTGGTCATTGCCTCCGCCTGGTCGTGCGTGACATATACCGTGGTGTAGCGGAACTCGTCGTGCAGGCGGCGTATCTCGAAGCGCATCTCTTCGCGCAGGTTTGCGTCCAGGTTGGACAGCGGTTCGTCCAGCAGCAGGATCTCGGGCTTGATCACCAGGGCGCGTGCCAGCGAGACGCGCTGCTGCTGTCCCCCGGACAGTTCTCCGGGATAGCGGTCTTCCAGCGCGCCGAGCTGCGTGGAGGCCAATATGGTGCGGACCCGGGATGCGAGGTCCTGGGCGGGCAGGCGTCGCAGCTTCAGGCCATAGGCGACGTTCTGGAACACCGTCATGTGGGGCCAGAGCGCGTAGCTCTGGAAGATCATCGACATGTTCCGGGCTTCCGGGGGAACCGTCGATTCCGCCGAGGAGATCGTCCGTCCGCCCACGCGGATTTCGCCACCGTCGGCCTTGCCGAACCCGGCGATCAAACGCAGCGTCGTCGTCTTGCCGCATCCGGAAGGGCCGAGCAGGCAGACCAGCTTGCCTTTGTCGACCGACAGGTTCACGTCCTTGATGACCGTCAAGGAGCCATAGCGTTTGGTCAATCCATCCAATTCGAGGAACGACACCCGTGCTCCTTTACATGGCCGGTTCTTGCGTGAACGCCCCTTCGATCAGCGAGGCCGTGGACCGCTGAAGATTGTCAACAGATTACTATCGGGAGGTGTCCTCGCAGTAACCGTCAGGAGGACTAAGCCAAGAGGGGGATGGCTCAATGGCGAGTGCCGAGCCCGCCCTCAGGCAAACGCGGCAAGCCGGCCGGAGTGGCCGGGCAACGCGGCCCAGGCAGTGGCCTAAACGACGGGGGAAGCCCCGCCGTCCACGTTGATGGCGGTGCCGGTGATGTAGGAGGCCCAGTCCGAGGCCAGGAAGCATGCCGCGGCGGCGAATTCGTCGGCCCGTCCCACGCGTCCGAGCGGAATGCCGGCAGCCATTTCCCGCAGCACCGTGGCGACGGGAACGCCACGCGCGTCGGCGCGCCGTACCCATTGGTCGCTTTCGATCTTGCCCACCAGCAGCGCGTTGACCAGGATGTTGTCGGGCGCCCCTTCGGCCGACAGGGCCTTGGTCAGCGCCATGCCGGCGGCGCGCGAGACGGACGTCGGCACCGATTTGGCGCCCGGCGCTTTCGCGCCAATATTCAGGACATTGACGACACGTCCCCACCGCCGCTCCTTCATCTGCGGCCAGACCAGTCGCGTCAGGCGGATGGCGGCGAAGAGCTTCAGGTCCAGGTCATCCTGCCAGTCCTGGTCCGTCACGTCGCCAAACGGCCGCGCGGCCGACGTCCCGGCGTTGTTGACGATGATGTCGACGCGGCCGAAGCCCTTCATGGCACTGTCGTACAGGTTTTGCACGCCCTGCGCCGTGGACACGTCGCAGGCGCAGGCATGCACCTGTCCGCCCTGGCGTTGCGCCAGCGTGGCGTGAGCCGCTTGCAGGGGCGCTTCCGTGCGGGCCGCGATGACGACGTTCGCGCCGCATTGCACAAATCGATCCGCGATGGCATGGCCAAGGCCCTTGCTGGCGCCAGTCACGATGGCGGTGCGTCCTTGCAAACTGATTTCCATGGGTTTTCCGTGGTCGGTTGAACAGGCGTGCGGCAAGGCGCCAGTGTATGGCAAAGCGGTGCTATTGATGCCGTGCGGTAAGCGCCGCCTGCCGGCCCATGATTTTTTGTCATGCGCCCCGTGCGTTTATTTGGCTTGCGTAGCTTTGTGTGCTTCCTGGAACATTCGCCACGCAACACCACAATAACGATCAGGAGACAGAGCATATGGATACGCACGCCCCCGCGGGTGCGGCGCCAGGGGCTGCCCTTGCGCCAGCGTCCGGCCACTCGCCGGCCCCGACCTCCCCCCTGGCCCCGACCTCCCCGCCGGCCGCCACGACCATGTCGGACGACGAATACGCGCTGCACGTCGCGGCGCGTCTGGATCGCCTGCCCTATTCCAGAACGGCCAAGCACTTCGTCTTCCTGATTTCGATCGGGGCGATCTTCGAGCTGTACGACCTGTTCATGACGGCCTACATCGCGCCCGGGCTGGTCAAGAGCGGGTTGTTCGCCACGAGTTCTTTGCACTTCTTCGGCTTGAGCGGCGTGGGCTTCTTCGTCTTCTGCACCTTCGCGGGCATGTTCGTCGGTACCATCTTCTTCGGTTTCATCGCCGACCGAGCCGGGCGGCGCGCGATCTTCACGGTGTCCCTGGTGTGGTATTCGCTCGCCACGCTGATCATGGCGTTCCAGCATACGGCGGGCGGCATCGACCTGTTTCGCTTCATCGCCTCGATCGGCCTGGGGCTGGAGCAGGTGACCATCGATACCTTCATTCCGGAGCTGGTGCCACCGAACGCGCGCGGCCGGGCCTTTGCCCTGTACCAGTTCATCGAATTCCTGATCGTGCCGGTGGTGGCCTTGCTGGGCTGGCTGCTGGTGCCGCGCCAGCCCCTGGGGCTGGATGGCTGGCGCTGGGTCGCCATCATCGCGTCGGTGGGGGCATTGGCCGCGTGGTGGTTGCGTCGAGCGCTTCCGGAAAGCCCGCGCTGGCTGGCCATGCATGGCAAAAGAGAGCGCGCCGAGCGCATCATGCGGGACATCGAGGCCAGTGCAACGCGCGACCTGGGACGCCCGCTGCCGCCGGCCCAGGTGCCGGGCACCGCCCGGGTCGAATCGCAAGGCCGCTTCGTGGAGTTGCTGCGTCCCCCGCACCGCAAGCGCCTGATCGTGATGTCGGTCTTCAACCTGCTGGCCGTGATCGGCTTCTATGGATTCAGCGCCTGGGTGCCCACGCTGCTGATCGCCAAGGGCGTGGAAATCACGAAGAGCCTTCAGTACGCCTTCATCATCGCCATCGCCAACCCCTTCGGTCCGTTGCTGGGCCTGCTCATTGCCGACCGGATGGAACCGAAATGGCAGATCGTCTGTGCCGGTATCGGCATCGGCGGCTTCATGGTGCTGTTCGCCATGCAAGTCAGCCCGGTGACGGTGATCGTCTTCGGCGTGCTCGTGACCTTGTCGAACAACTGGCTCTCGTTTATCTTCCACAGCTACCAGGCTGAACAGTTTCCCACGCGCCTGCGTGGCCGCGCCGTCGGCTTCGTATACGGCTGGGGGCGCGCCAGCGCGGCCATCGTGGGCCTGCTGATCGGCTTCTTCCTCAGTGTCGGCGGCACGCCGGGGGTCGCGGCCTTCATGGGTGTCGCGATGGTGTTGATGATCCTGGTCATCGCGGTTTTCGGCCCGCGCACCTTGCGCCGGCCGCTTGAGGAGATCTCACGCTGATGGATATGCAGGAATCCGAGACAGGCGACCGCAACGCGCACGCCCTGCCTATGCGCGGCCACGATGCCGACGGCCATGAAGGAACGTGGATCGTGCCCGACGTGCCGCCCTTGATGATCGCCGGCGCGGGCGGCGTACGGGTGGCGGCCTATGAATGGGGCAACCCGGAGGGCAGGGAGATCCTGCTGGTTCATGGGGTGGCCCAATGCCATTTGTGCTTCGCGCCGCAGATCGCCAGCGCGCTCGCGCGCGAGTTCCGTATTGTCGCGGTGGACCTGCGCGGCCACGGCGCGGCGGACAAGCCGCTGGATACGGCCGCGTACCAGCATCACAGCGCCTGGGCCGACGATATCGCGGCCGTGCTGCAGGCCAAGGCGCTGCGGCGTCCTGTCGCGGTGGGATGGTCCATGGGTGGCCGCGTCCTGCGGCAGTATCTGATGCGCTACGGCGATGGCGCGCTGGCCGGCATCCACTTCGTCGGAGCGCGCGTGATCGAGGACCCGCGCGCCGCCGGGCCCGCCACGCCCACCGCGCAGCCCTGCGGTCATCCGACCGTGGCGCAGGAAGTCGAGCAGACCATCTCGTTCCTGGATGCCTGCTATTACAAGCGGCCCGCGCGCGCGCTGTACGAGCGGGCCCTCTGCTACAACGCCATCGTGCCGATGCCCGTGCGGCGCGCGGCGGCGGCCTGGCATACCGATCCCGCCGAAACCATCGCGGCACTGCGCAAGGTGCGCGTACCCACGCTGGTGACGCAGGGCATGCGCGATACGATCGTCCTGCCGGCGGCCGCCCACATGATCGTGGAAGCGATTCCGCATGCGCGGATATCCTGGTACGAGGAGTGTGGGCATTCGCCGTTCCAGGAGTACCCAGAGCGCTTCAACCAGGAACTCGCGGCCTTCGTGCGGGAAGTGTGAGCGCGGCGCCGCCTGGCGTAGGCTGCCTGCCCATCCCGGGCGGCAGCGCCTCCATCGGCCGGGACAGTCGCCGCTACATCACCAGCGACAGCCCGTAGGTCAGGATCAGCCCCATCACGGCCAGCACGGTTTCCATGAAGGACCAGGTCTTGATGGTCTGTCCCACGGTCAGGCCGAAATATTCCTTGACCAGCCAGAAGCCGGCGTCGTTGACGTGGGAAAAGAACAGCGAGCCGGCGCCGATGGCCAGCACGACCAGCGAGAGGTGGTTCGGCGGCAGGTGGGTGGCGAGCGGGGCGACGATGCCCGCGGCCGTGACGGTCGCGACCGTGGCGGAGCCCGTGGCCAGGCGAATGAATACCGCGACGATCCAGCCCAGCACCAGCGTCGACAACCCCGTGGCCAGCGCGATCTTCGCAATCGCGGCGCCGGTCCCGCCGTCGACCAGCGCCTGCTTGAAGCCGCCGCCGGCGCCGACGATCAGCATCACGCCCACGACTGGCAACAGGCTGGCGGCGATTTTTTTCCCGAGCACCGAGATGTTGAAGCCGACCGAGGTGCCGAAGGTGACCATGGCCAGCAGGACCGCGACCAGCAGGGCAAACACCGGATCGCCGATGAAGTCCAGGACATGGCGCACCGGGTCATCCTTGCCCATCCAGATATCGGCGCCGGCCTTGATCAGCATCAGGACGATGGGCGACAGCAGCGTGACCAGGGTTACGGCGAACGTAGGGCTGCGCACCGGCGCGGCATCCGCCTCGTCCGTGGAGACCTGTGCCCCTTCCGCCCGCCGGTCCGAGCCGGTGACCGCCAGCCCCGCGCCGGCCGCGCCGATGGGTACCATGCGCGCGGCAAGCAGGCCGAACAGCGGGCCGCCGACCGCGACGGTGGGAATGGCGATCAGCAGGCCGATCGCCAGCGTCACGCCGACGTCGGCATGCAGGATCGCGATGGCCGCCAAGGGGCCGGGATGCGGCGGGATGAAGCCGTGCAGCACGGAAAGGCCCGCCAGGGCGGGGATGCCAAGCCGCATGGCCGGTCCGCGCGATTTGTGCACGGCAAGCATGACGACCGGTATCAGCAGCACTAGGCCGATCTCGAAGAACATCGGAATGCCGATGATGCTGGCCACCAGGGCCATCTTCCAGGGCAGCGTGGCGGGCCGGCCGCGCAGGATGCGTTCCACGACCTGGTCCGCGCCGCCTGAATCCGCCAGCAGCTTGCCCAGCATGGCGCCCAGCGCGATAAGGACGCCGACGTAGCCCAGCACGCCGCCCACGCCGGCCTCGTACGAGCTGGTCACTTTCTCCAGGGGAATGCCGGAGCCGACGCCGACGAACAGCGCGCCGATGGTCAGCGCGATGAACGCGTGCAGTTTCAACCAGACGATCAGGACGACCAGCAAGACGATGCCGATGGCCGCGACGATCAATACCTGGGTGTCGTGGGACGTCAACACAGTGGACAGGTTCATTCGTTTTCCTTCTTTCCTGTGGTTGCGTTCAAGCCTAGCGTGTCGATGATGGTGTTGGCGATGGTCGACGGCGCGGGCCCGATGTCCACGCGGATGGCGGGCTCGTCGGCCGTCGGCTCCTGCAGCGCCTCGAACTGGCTGTCGAGCAGGGCAGGAGGCATGAAGTGGCCGTGGCGGGCGGCCAGGCGCGCGGCGATGGTTTGCTTGGACCCGGCCAGATAGACGAACTGCACGCCGTGGCCGCGGCGGTTGATGATGTCCCGATAGGAACGCTTCAGGGCGGAGCAGGTGATCAGGCCGTTCTCGCCCGCATCCAGGCATTGCTCGACCCACTGCGCGACTTTCTCCAGCCAGGGCGCGCGATCCTCGTCGGTCAGTGGATGTCCGGCGTGCATCTTGTCGATGTTGGATTGGGGATGCAGGGCGTCGCCTTCCTCGAAAGGCCAGTCCAGCCGTCCGGAAAGAATGGCGGCAACGGTGGTCTTGCCGCAGCCCGATACGCCCATGAGCACCAGGACCACCGGTTTGTCGATGGATGTGGCCATGCGTCTACCCTCCCTCGCGTGTTTGCAGGCCCGCTGTCAGATGATGGTCAGGTAGGCGGGTCGTGGACAGATTAGCCCAAGTTGAGCGATCAGGGCGAGCGGCTTTTTGGGCGGGCTCGCGGGGCGCCGGGCGATGCGGTGGGCAGCCCTCAAGCGCGCCGTTGCAGGCGGTACGCCAATGCATCGAGCTTGCTGACGCCGGCCTTCTGGAACTTGGGTTCCAGGTCCAGGATGTCGCGGCGGTAGACCAGTTCGGCGACCGAGTGGCCGGCGTACAAGGCCTGGACCTCTTCGTCGTCCACCGAAAAGGGCGGGCCGTCCATTTCCTGCTGGGGATAGTCCAGGGTAATGAGCAGTCCCTGGTACCGATCGGATAGCTGGCCGTACACATGTTGCACGTAGCGCGGACGCATGTCGCGGGGAAGGGCGACCAGGGCCGCGCGGTCGAAGACGCCCGTGCAGCCGCGCAGCGTCTCGGCGTCCACGTCGAAGATATCGCCGCGGATGATCTCGATGTTGCCGGCCACGTAGTGGTCGCCCATCGCGGAGCGCCGCACCTGTGGCGTCAGTCGGTTCTCGTCGAAGAACTGTTCCACCGCCAGCGCCGACAGTTCGACGCCCAGCACGTTCAGGCCGCGCTGGGCGAGCCACGGCATGTCCAGGGATTTACCGCACAAGGGAACGAGCACGCGGCTGCCCGGGGCGAATTGCAGCGTGGGCCAGAAGCGCTCCAGCGGCGGCGAGATGCGTGTCTGATGAAAATGGGTTCGCCCTTCGCGCCACCGTTCCAGCCAGAATTCCGCATCCATGCCGCCTGCTCCTTGTGTTTGACCGACGCGGCTATTGTACGGACCGCGCCGTCAGATCGTCGCCATGTCGATGACGAAGCGGTACTTGACGTCGCTTTTCAGCATGCGGGCGTAGGCCTTCTCGATGTCCTGCATGTCGATCATCTCGATATCGGCAGTGATGCCGTGCTCCGCGCAGAAGTCCAGCATTTCCTGGGTTTCCGGGATGCCGCCGATCACCGAGCCGGCGATGGAGCGACGGCCCATGATCAGGTTGCCGACATTGGGCGTCGGATGCGGCGTGGCCGGCACGCCGACCAGGGTCATCGCGCCGTCGCGTTTCAGCAGCGTGGTGTAGGCGTCCAGGTCGTGCGCGACGGCGACCGTATTCAGGATGAAGTCGAAGCTGCGCGCGTGGCCGGCCATTGCATCGGCATCACGCGAGACGACCACCTCGTCGGCGCCCAGCTTGCGGGCTTCCTCGGCCTTGGAGGGCGAGGTGGTGAAGGCCACCACGTGCGCGCCCAACGCGTGCGCCAGCTTGATGCCCATGTGGCCCAGGCCGCCGATGCCGACGATGCCGACCTTCTTGCCGGGGCCAACCTTCCAGTGGCGCAGCGGCGACCAGGTGGTGACGCCGGCGCACAGCAGCGGCGCGGTGGCCGCCAGGTCGGCCTGGGCGTGCCGGATCTTCAAAACGAAGTATTCATCGACGACCACATCGGCGGAATAGCCGCCGTAGGTGTTCTCGCCGCTGCCGTCCAGCCAGCCGTTGTAGGTGCCCTGGAAGCCGTGCGGACCTTCGCAGTACTGTTCCAGGCCATCGCGGCAGGAAGGGCAGGTGCGGCAGCTATCGACCATGCAGCCAACCCCGACGAGATCGCCCAACTTGAAGCGCGACACGTCCTTGCCGATGGCGCTGACCCGGCCGACGATTTCGTGGCCCGGCACGGACGGGTAGCGCACGCCGGCCCATTCGCCCCGCACGGTGTGCAGGTCCGAATGGCAGACGCCGCAATACAGGATCTGGATGGCGACGTCGGTGGGGCCGGGCTCGCGCCGCTCGATGGTCAATGGGGCCAGCGTGGTCGTGGGGGAGTGCGCGGCAAAAGCCTTGGTTTGCATGGTGGTTCCTTCCGATGATGCACACGCCGGCACGCCACGAAGGCCCTGGGGCCTGGCGGTGCGCGGACGTGTGGGGGGACAAGCTGCACTGCGCCGCCGGTGCGCCGGATCGGCGCGATTGAGGGGCAGGGCGCGGCTGCGGGCAGTATAGGGATGGCCGATTGTTGGGTCTATGCCCTAGAATTGGCATGACCTACTGGCAAAACGCCATGAATCAACGTCCCAGCCTGACCGAACTCACCGCCTTCGCCGCGATCGTGCGCCACGCCAGTTTCCGCGCCGCCGCCGATGAATTGGGCATGTCGGCTTCCACATTGAGCCATATGATGCGGGCGCTGGAACAGCGCCTGGGCCTGCGCCTGTTCCATCGCACGACCCGCAGCGTCGCGCCGACGGAGGCCGGCGCGCGCTTCTTCCACAATGTGTCGCCCGTGCTGAGCGACCTCGATCGGGCCTTGGCCGATGTCGGCGCCTTGAGCGAGCAGCCGACGGGCAGCGTGCGCATCAACGCGGCGGAGCCGGCCGCGCGCGCCTTGATGGACCGTATCGTGCCTGCCTTCCTGGAACGCTATCCGGGCATACATGTGGACCTGGTCGTGGAAGGGCGGCTGGTGGACATCGTGGCCGAAGGCTTCGACGCCGGCGTCCGGCTGGGCGAATCGTTGCCGCGCGATATGGTGGCCGTGCCTTTCGGCGGCGATTGCCGGCTGCTTTGCGTGGCATCGCCAGACTACCTGCGGCGCGCGGGTACGCCGCGCACGCCCGACGAGCTCGCACGGCATCCCTGCGTCCGGTTTCGGCTGCCCAGCGGAAAGATGTACCGCTGGGAGTTCAAGCGGCACGGGCAGGAATTCAAGTTCGACGCCAACGGTCCGATCACGCTGGACAACATGGATCTGATGGTGGATGCGGCCATCAAGGGACTGGGCATCGCCTTCGTCTGGGACGACACGGCGCGCCCCGCGCTCGACAGCGGCAAGCTGGTCACGATCCTGGACGACTGGACGCCACCGTTCGAAGGCCATTATCTGTACTACCCAAGCCACCGCCTGGTCCCGGTGGCATTGCGTGCCTTCGTCGACGTGCTCAAGGACGTCGAGCGCCAGGCGCCGCCGCCGCCGCGTCCCCGCTAGGCGCCTGGCCGAACGGGCGCGCGCTGCCGCCGCGCCTGCGGACGCGATCGGCGCGCATGCACAGAGGCGATATTCGACTAGACCGGTCGCCGCGAGTACGCGCCCGATCGCGGCCGGGCGGCCAGCCGCCAACGGAGGACATCGACCAGCATGAAGGCCAGCAGGCTGGCGCCCATCAGCGGGAGACTCCATCCCAGCGCGGCGGCCACCAAGGCCGCGATGCCGCGCGGGATTGCCGACAGGCGCCCCCAGGCCTGGGTCACCGTCAGGACGGGTGAACCCGGCGCGGGCCGGCGCCGCCACCACATCACGTAGCCCAGCAGGACCATGATGCTCAAGGCGATGCCGAAGGCCGCCATCAGCAGCTGGTTGGGCCAGCCGAACAGGATGCCCATGTGGGTGTCGATGCCCCAGCGAATCAGCTTGGCCACCAGCGGGAAGGTCGCGAAGTCGGCCCGGCTCACGATGGATAGGTCGCGGCCGTCGATGGCAATGGCATCGACTTGGGTGGGCCAGGAGCGATCGACTTCGTTGACCGCCCAGGCCTGGTCGGCCTTGCGGGGCGGACGGATTTCCACTTCGCCCGCATCGATGCCGGCGGCGCGCGCGGTGGCGAGGACCCGGTCGAATTGGCCGGCGTAGGCGTTCGCGCCGCTCATCTCGGGCGCGGTATGCACCATGGACGCCGCGTCTCCCATGCGGCCCGCGCCTGCCATGTGTCCCATGTGCTCCCCACCGCCGCTGTGCGCGGCATGCTCGCCGTCGCCGTCGCCGTCATCGTGGACGTCGCCGCTTGCGGGCCGCGCCGCGTCGGCCGGCTTCAGGCTTGTCGATACGGAAGGCGTGACCCAACCGAGTTCCTGGCGCACCACGTTGATATTCCCGCCGGCCCAGCGCGACCACGTCAGGCCGGTGGCGGACAGGAAGAACAGGCCCAGTGCTATCCATAACCCGATCACGCTATGAAGGCGCCGCAGGCGCAGTCTGGCGCTGGAGGAGGTCGCCGCCAATTGTGCGCGGCGGCGACGGCCGTAGGCCCACAGGATGATGCCGCCCAAGGCGGCAAACCACAGCCAGGATGCCGCGAGTTCGCTGTAGTTGCGGCCCCGGTCTCCCAGCAGCAGATTGCGGTGCAGGGTATCGAGTGTCGTGCGCAAGGGCAGCGTGCCGCTGGTGCCGTAGACGTTCAGGTCGCCCTTGATCGCCAGCGTAACGGGATCGACGAAGATGCCGCGATGTTCGGAATCCTGCAGCCCGGTCGCCTTGAACAGGACCCGCGTCGTGGTCCCGGGCCGCGGCGCGGGGCGCACGGCGAACAGCGCGGCGTGCGGGCCGGCGACCGCCCGCGCGGCGGCGATCTGCTCGGTCAGGCTATGTGCGGGCCCCGTCGCATCGGTGTACAGCTGATCGGCGTAGAGCCGGTTTTCGATTTGAGGGGTAAGCACGAACAGCGTGCCCGTGACGGCGGCGACGAGGATGAAGGGCCCCACGAACAGGCCGACGTAGAAGTGCAGGCGTGTGATAAGCGCGATGAGCGCGGCGCCGACGGCCGGCCTGGCCGTGCCGTCCTGCCCGGACGCGGCGCGATGAAATGCATAGGACATGATGGATCCACCTTGTCTTGTGAACGGACGAGCGGCCTTGCGCGTCGCGCGGCCGCGGATGATGCGTTCGAGGTCAGGCGGAAGGTGGCGCGCGCGAACCCAGCGGCGGACCGGCGGGCGGCAGTGGGGGCAAGGCGGCGGGCGCGGTGAAGCGCACCGGCAGGTCGCGAACGGCGGCCAGCAGGGGCATGATCGCCGCAGGCGGCAGGTCCACGGCCAGATGGGCCGCGGCCCAGAACGGGCATTCGGCGCCCGCGGCATGGTGGCTTCCGTCATGATCCGGGCCGCCGTCGATGCCATGGACGGCGCCGTCGCGATCCAGGTGCGTGTCCGGCCCGAGCGTATGCAAGTCTTGCGCGGCCCCGCCCGGCAAGACCTGCATGACGGTGACCATGCCTGTCGAGGTGCACAGGCCGATGCGCATGACACCTTGCCGCAGCGCGGCGGTATCCGGCATATATCCCACCGGAATCATCGCGCGCAAGCTGACGGCAAGCAGCAGCAGGCACAGCAGCGTGCGTGTGCCCCAGGCGGCGCGAGGAATCCTGAAAACGGGAAGCATGGCAGCGGATTTTACGATCAATCACCCTGCTTTGCGCCGTCGGCGTCTGTACAGCAATGCATAAACGATGGCGTTGCCCGCCAGCAGCAGGACGGCCAGCAGCGTCTGCGTCACGCGGTTCAATCCGGGCGGATAGATGAGCGCCGTCAGGTAGTGATGGATAAAATCGCCGCCGTAGGGTGTTTGGTCCGCCTGGACTCGCAGCGCATTTTCCAGCGGGGTCAGCGGGCAGATCCATCCCATGCCGGCCACGGCCACGCCCCAGGCGAGCGCGGGTAGATGAACCCAGGCCAGCCACCGCTTCCAGAAGACGGACAGGCCGCCGAAAACCACCCAGGCCACGAACAGCATATGCGCGATCAGGACAGCGTCGGCCAGAATGCGATACATCATGCGGGTGTGAGCGCCGGGTGCGATGTAAGGAAAGGAAAAGATAGCGCCGGAACCATACTGACGGCATAAGCTCATAGAAGTATCTTACGCGTCCTCGCAAGCGGTATTGAGTACCGCCCCGCGTCACCAGGACAGGCACGAGGCTTGCGGACGTAGTCCTTTGGTTCAACAATATCCCGCATGGCTGCGGGCTGGCATAGCGGACGCGCTTGACGGCGCGGCGGAGCGAATATGGCAAAAATCATGGTGGTGGACGACGAGGCCACCCTGGCGAGAGTGGTTCACGAGGCCCTCAGTGGTGCCGGCCATACGGTATATGTAGAGAACGACGGCCTGAAGGCCCTGACACGGATGCTGGAAATCCAACCGGACCTTGTCGTGTCCGATGTCATGATGCCCGGCATGGGCGGAGCCTCGCTGCTGACGGCTATGCGCGACAACGCCTACCTGGAGGAGGTGCCCGTCATCGTCATGAGCGGCATGCCGGAAGAATCCGTCGTCAATGCCTGCCCCCGCTATACCGCCTTCATCGCCAAGCCCTTCGACCTGTCCGCCATCGTGGATATGGTGAACCGCGTTCTGGGAACCTCGCACTAGCGTGGCCTTGCCGCCCTCCGGGGATACGCGGGCCGCGCTTTGACCGTGTCATCCGCCGCGCACCCGCGGGCGGTACGCCGGGCAGGATTGCCCGATAATGGCGCATTCCCCGGGAGTTCCCATCATGTACGTACCGCCGGCCTTTCGCGAAGAAGATTTGTCCACCATCCATCGCGCCATGCGGGAAGCGCGGCTGATCCAGCTGGTAACGGCCGGGCCGGACGGCTTGATGGCAACGCCCTTGCCCATGCTGCTGGCGGCGGACGAAGGCGAGCAGGGCGTGCTGTACGGTCACATGGCGCGGGCCAATCCACATTGGCGCGCGGCGATAACAGGCGAGGCACTGGCCATCTTCATGGGCCCCGATGCCTATGTCTCGCCGTCCTGGTATGCCAGCAAAGCACGCGACGGCAAGGTGGTGCCCACCTGGAACTACCTGGCGGTCCATGCATATGGGCCGGTGGAATTCTTCGACGATGCGCAGCGCTTGCTGCAGGTGGTTTCCGGCCTGACCGATCGCCAGGAAGCCGCCCGCGACGAACCGTGGTCCGTGTCGGATGCACCGCCCGATTACGTCGCCTCGATGCTGCGCGGCATCGTCGGGATAAGGCTGCCCATCGCCCGCATCGACGCCAAGCGCAAGATGAGCCAGAACCGCAGCACGGAGGACCGCGCCGGCGTGATGGCCGGGCTGGCGGCCAGCGAGGATCCCATGGACCGCGCTGCCGCCGCGCTGATCCCCAAATAAAGAACCGCCGGGCTCAGCTTGTACGGCGCTGTCCCGCACCGTTGCCCGCGCGGGCGGGGCCGTGCGCGGACGCCGCTTCCGTCTCGTTTGCCGGGGCGACCAGTGGCGAGGCGTCGGGCGGCAGCAGCAGGCTGGCGCGCGGATTGGCGATCTCGATACCCAGTTCGCGAAAACGCTCCAGGATGCGCCGGTTGATCTCGCGCTGCACGCCCCAGCGGCCCTTGTCGCTGCAGCGCATCTGGCCCACCAGGGTCACCATGGATCCGTCGACGGAATCCACGCCCCACACTTCGAGGTCGTTCAAGATCTGATCCTTGAAGTTCGGATCCTCGCGCAGCGAGGCGCCGATCTGCTTCAATTCCCGCACGACCATATCGATGTCGGTATCGTAGGCGACGCTGATGCGCACGGCTGCGTTGCCGATGCCGCGATTGCTGTTGCTCACGGTGGATACCGAGCTGAAGGGCACGATGTATAGCGCGCCATCGCCGCCGCGCAGCCGCACGGTGCGTATGGACAGGTATTCGACGCTGCCCGACACGCCGGCCACGGTCACCCAATCGCCGACCCGCATGGCGTTTTCCATCAGCAGGAAAATGCCGGTGATGAAGTCCTGCACCAGCTTCTGCGATCCGAAACCCAGCGCCACGCCGACGATGCTGGCGCCAGCCAGCAGTGGCGTGGTGTTGATACCGATTTCGTTCAGGGCCGTGAGGCCGACGATCAAGGCCACGACGATGAATAGCGCGGTGCGCAACATGGGCAGCAGCGTGCGCAGCCGCGCCGCCCGCACGACGTCGCCCTGGCGTGTCCAGCGCGCCAGTCGGCGCTCCACCGCGTACTGCACGGCTTCCCAGACCAGAATGGCGATGATGATCGCAATGACGATGGTCAGCGCCGCGGAGGCCAGGCTGCGGCCCAGCGATCCGCTGGCGAACCAGCCCAGCGCGTCGATGCCCCAGGATTCGAACAGCACGACGATCGTGCATAGCGTAAGGACCACCGACACCAGGCCGCGCGTCCAGGGGTAGTAGCGGTCCGACAGCCGCGCGGACCCGCGCGCGGCCGTGGCGTCATCGCCGTGCCCGGCGTCCGGGCCGGTGGAGAACAGCCGGCCCAGGCTACCCAGGATCAGGATGGCCAGCAGGCGAGCGACGACGAGCACCGCGGCCGATATCAGGACGAAGTGGATCAGCTTGGGAAAACCGTCCTCCACGCCCAAGGCCCATACCACCCAGACGCCCATGATCAGCACGATGGCGATGGCGGCCCATGCCTCGGCCAGCCAGCTGCGCGCGGCGGCCAGTGGCCCGCTCGCATCGGGGGCGCCGCGCACGGCCTGGCGTATGGGCCGGCGCAGTTTCAAAACGAGAACGACCGCGCTCAGGTGGACCAGCAGGGACACCGCTTTCAAGAAGGCCATCCGCAGTCCAGGCGCGGTGCCCAGCAGGGGAATCGTGTCGGCGATTGCCATGCCGAACAACGCCAGACCGGCGATCCAGCGCGTCCATATCAACAGGACGTGGGCCGTGGCCGGGCTGATGTCCAGCAGGCGCAGGCCCTGGCCGGCGGGCGAGACCAGCAGGCGCACGACCGCCATGGTCAGCCGCAGCACGACGTAGGCCGCGATAAAGCCGGTGATGGCTTGGCGCACGTGCGGATGGTCGCTGGCCACGTAGCGCAGTGTCAGGCTGGCGCCAAGGAAGAACAAGGCGATGGGCAGCACTTGCAGCATGAGCGCACCGATCGCATAAGGCATGTTGCGCAAGGTACGCCAGTGGTGACGGGAGTTCTGCTGCCATGACTGATTGCGTGCTTCACGCGTGCGCGCCGCGTCGGGATCGGGCGACGGTGGGGGCGCCGAGACAGGAATGGACCCCGCCGCATTCTGTTTGCCGACCGGGATGGTCTCGACATGATCGACGCCGTCACGCTGGGTCTGGATCACGGCAACGCCTTCGGACGGCGGCGCCAATCCGGCCTGGGCCGTATCGCTAGCCGGATCCGCCGGCGTGGCCGCCGGTGTTGCAGGGGGTGCCGACGTCGTGGGCCGCCGCATCGCCTGCCGATTGGCATGCTCTTCCAGCGCCCTGCGCGGACGGCGCAGCGCGCGATGCAGCACCCACTCCAATACCAGGCCCGCCGCGAACGCGGCAGCCAGCGACAAGGCCAGCAGGGCCAGCAGGCGTTGTCCCGCATCCGTCGCGACCGCGCGTGAGTGTGTGAGCAAGGCGGGAATTTGCTTTGCCGCCTGGGCTGCTTCACGCATTTGCGCCGCGAAGTTATCCATCCACTGGTCCAGGCTGCGAAGCATGCGTGCCATCAGCCCGTCGCTCTCCAAGGGCACGATGCTCGATTTTTCCTCCGGCGCCGGGGAAGCTTGGGGGGCGGCCGAGGGAACGGCGCCGGTGGGCGCCAGGGAAGCGGGCGTGGCCGACGATCCCTGTCCGCCGGCGGTGGTGGCCGCCGGTGCCGGTCCCGCCGGCGCGGCGGCGGCGATGGTGTCCAGCGTTTGGATCAGTGCCGCGCGCTTGGCATCGTCCCGCAGGATATCGGCGGTATGCCGGGCCTCGGCCGGTGTGACAGCCGGCCTGACCGCCGCCGATGGCGGAGGGACCCCGTGCTGCGCCTCGGCGGCGCCATGCAGAAAGAGTGAAAAAGCGGCAAAGGCCAAGCCTGCACGGAGAATTTCGCTTATGCGCATACCGGAGAGCCGGAGACGTGGACCGGCGCAAAGATCAAAAGCGGGTCCTGGCGCAAGTGTCATACCCGCCGGTAACGCCTCCGACCACGCCGGCTGGTTACTCCGTGCGGGTATGGGCTATCAGTACGCCAGCAGCTCGGCCTCCTCGTCCTCGTCTGCTTCCATGGGCGTCGCATGCCGCTCCCCCCATTGCCCCAGCGCCAGCAGGACGGGAACCAGGTCACGACCGCGATCGGTTAGGACATACTCCCGGTAGGCGCTGCCGTCGGAGGCGGGCGCGATCGAAAGGATGCCGCGCTGGACCAGCATGCGCAGCCGCGTGGTCAGGATGTTGCGCGGAATCTTGAGGTTTTTCTGGATGGCGTTGAAGCGGCCGATTCCCTTGGCGGCGTCGCGCAGGATCAGCAATGTCCACCAGTCGCCGATGCAATCCAGTGCCCGGGCGATGGGGCAGGGTGAGGCGTGAAGACACTTTCTTTTCATCGACTCGTTCCTTATGGATAACAAGGGTCATTGCGGTACAACCTTTTGCACATCTCATGGCTCGGGTGGCGCCCAACAGCCAAAACGCGCTTCTCCCCGGCGCAGCGCGACTTCCGCCGTCGTGGCCGCACCGGCGCATGCCTACGGTTTTCGTGGCGTCAAGCGAAGCAAGCGACCATCGCCACCGTCCTCGATCACCCATAGCGCGCCGTCCGGCGCCACCGCCACGTCGCGGATGCGGTTGCCCATATCCCACAGGTCGGCCTCCGTCGCACCGCCGTGGTCGTCGAACGTGATGCGCGCCAGCGCCCGTGCCCGCAGGCCGCCGATGAAGGCAGATCCTTGCCATTGCGGGAACAGGGAGCCTGTATAGAAGGCCAACCCGGCGGGCGCGATAACCGGCGTCCAATAGATCACCGGCGCTTCGAATTCGGGATGCGTTGCGTGGCGCGGGATGGGCGTGCCGTTATAGTTGTCGCCGTTCGACACGATGGGCCAGCCGTAATTGCGGCCGCGGACGATCAGGTTCAGTTCATCGCCGCCCTTGGGACCCATTTCATCCATCCACAGGCGGCCGTCCGGTGCGAAGGCCAAGCCATAGGGATTGCGGTGGCCGGTCGTCCAGGTCTGCGCTCTGACGCCGCCCTGGGAGGACCAGGGATTGTCCGGCGGCGTGCTGCCGTCCAGGTTCAGCCGCAGCACCTTGCCCAGCGCCTGATCGGGATCCTGGGCCGTATCGGGCCGCATGCGGTCTCCCGATGTCAGGAAGAGATGACGGCCATCGGGTGCGAAGGCGATGATGCCGCCGGGCTGGCCGCCGGACCCTTTAGGTGCCTGCCGCCAGAGGACGCGCAGATCCCGAAGGGCGGCAGAGCCGCCGGCCGTGTCCAGCGTCGCCCGGGCCAGTGCCAGGCTGCTGCCGCCCGGGCCTGGTTCCATATAGGTGAAGTAGATTGCGTGCGTGGCTGCCTGGTCCGGCGCGACCGCCACATCCAGCAACCCGTTCTGGCCGCCATAGGCCACCTTGGGTACCCCTGCGACCGGGGTCTTGCGGCCGCGGGGATCGACCAGGTACATCCGCCCCGGCTTTTCGGTAATCAGCATGCGCCCGTCAGGCAGGAAGGCGATGGCCCACGGTTCGTCGAAGGTGGCGACCGGCACAGCGACGAAAGGCTTGTCGTCGCGGGGCTTGATCCGGCCGGCATTGGTTTCAGCCATGGCTCGGGCCGGCACGGCTGCCATGCTTAGCGTGGCGGCCAGGGCAGCAGCGATTCCAGTGAGGGTGATACGAGCAAGCTGCATGAGTCGACCTCCTGCCTCCGTGTATCGTCATCCCGCCGCCGGCATCCGTGCCGGCGGCGCATCCCGCATCCGCGCATCCGCCCGTCGACGGACCGCACATCGACCATCCGCGGCCGGCGCATGGCCTGCCGCGCTTCTGCGCCCCGCGTGAGGGAGCCGCTCAGACGTCCAGGGGCGCCACGCCCACGCTTTCCGCCAGCATATCCAGCGCCGCCCGCAATTCCGCATGTATCGGCACGCCGTGGGCCATGCGATCCTCGTACGTCCGGTGGGACTGCTCGCCGGGAAGGCGGATTTCGTCGCAGCCCGGCAACCGTTCCGACGACTTCATTTGTGCCCAGATATCGTCGACCTGCTCCTCGAACTGGCGCAGCGGCATGAAGGCCTCCACATCCAGGGCGATCACCGTGTGGCCGGTGTTGGTCGTCGTGGCGTAGTCCTGGTTGAAATCCACCACGTCCTTGCCGAAGGCGGCGCCGTTCAGCGTGCCCGCGAGCAGGCCGAACATCATCGCCAGGCCATAGCCCTTGGCGCCGCCGATGGGCAGCAAAAACCCTTCGTTCGATCGTTTGGGATCCAGCAGCGGTTTGCCGTCGCGTCCCACCATCCAGCCTTCGGGCATCATCTCGCCGCGCTGCGCCTTGGCCTTGACCTTGCCGTAGGCGGCATTGGTCGTGGCCATGTCCAGCACGATGGGCGGATGGCTACGGCTGGGCACCGCGATGGCGATGGGGTTGGTGGACAGCAGCATTTCCGTGCCGCCCCATGGCGGCATATGGTTGGCACTGCCTACCGCCATATAGATACCGATCATCCCGTGTCGCAGCGGCATGCGGGCGTAGATGCCGGCCGGCCCGGCATGGTTGCTCATGCGGGCGCCGACCCACGCCACGCCCGTGTTGCGCGCCTTGTGCACCGCCAGGTCGGCTGCCTTCTTCATGATCAGGTGGCCGATGCCGTTGTCGCCGTCCAGCAGCGCCGAGCCCGCGCGCTCCTCCAGGATCTGGATGTCCGGCTGCATATTCATGCCGCCGGCGCGGATGCGCTTCACATAGGGGGGCAGGCGGAAAACGCCGTGCGCGTCCGCGCCGCGGGCATCGGCCTCGGCCATGATCCCGCCCACCACATGGGCGTCGGATTCGGGCATGCCGACGGCCGTCAATACACGGGCGATGAAATCCTGCAGGCGGGCGGCCGGGACGCGGATCGGGTGCGGCGCGCTGGCGCCGGAGGCGGTTTCTTGGGACATCGAAGCACGGGACGCAGGTCCCGCCATATCAATTTGGACTGAGAGGCAGGAAGTATAGGAAGCGGCCTCCTATGAGGCCAATGCTGTTTTCTGACCCATCCATAACAAACTGTTCTAGACTCGCTGTTCAGACGCACTCGAGGGCAATGCAGCGCCCATGACCCCGCGCCGCAGCCAGGGCGCGAGGCCGGCCCGGGTACGCCGGACTCCGCAGCACAGGCACATAAACAAACCCATAAGCGTCGATCGCATGAACCTGAAAGCCCTGCGTTACTTCGTCGCCATCGCCGATACCGGCAGCTTTACCGCCGCCGCGGCCCTCGTCCGGATCGCCCAGCCCGCGCTCAGTCGCCATGTGCGCGAGCTAGAAAGCGAATTGGGCGTGTCCCTGCTGCGCCGCAGCGCCCGCGGCGCCCAGCTGACCCAGGAAGGCGCCGCCTTGTGCGAGGCGGCTCGCCGCATCCTGGCCGAAGCCGAGCAGGTGAAGACGCAATTGACCACCCGCGCGCAACTGGGGCAATCGACCATCACCGTCGGTGCCTCGCCAACCTTGGGGAGGGTTCTGCTGCCAGGCTTGTTCGAACGGTGCGACAGCGCCTTGGGCGGTTTTCGCATCGCGCTGCGCGAGTCCTTCACCCCCATTTTGTCGGACTGGCTGGAGCGGGGCCTGGTCGATGTCGCCTTCCTGACCAATCCGGAAGGGTCGGGCGATTTCGTCCTGCACCATCTCTACAGCGAGCCCTTCGCGCTGATCACGGCAGCGCCGCGGCGCGTACCCGCCAGCGTTCCGGTGTCCGCGCTGGCCGACATCCCGCTGCTGATGACGCGCTTCCACCGCAGCGTCGTCGAGCGGCAGCTTGGCGTCGTGGGTGGCCGCTTGAACATCTACGCCGAGATCGACTCAGTGGAATCGATCGCTGAACTGGTCATGCAGGGGCGCTGGGCCACCGTGATGCCGGTGTCCGTATTTCGCCGCCAGCGCGAAGCCCGGACGGTGGCGTTGTCGGAAGTCCTCGGCGTACAGTTGAACCGCCTATTGATGTTGGCCGTACGCCGGGACGGCAGCACCCGTCCCGGCATCTCCTTGTTTACCGACATCGTCAAGGCGGAATGTGCGGACCTGGTCGCCAAGGGCGTGTTCAGTTTTTCCGACGGTCCCAGGCAGGCCCGTAAAAAAGGCGTATAACGGCCCGCGTCGATATGGCTTGGATACAATGCGCGCTTTGATCCCCGGCGGCCCGCATGGGCGGCGCGCGGCCGGTTCGCACTCTGGAGAAGTCTCATGCGTAAACTCTGCCTGGCCATGACGCTGGCTGGCCTGCTGGCCAGCGGCGCCGCGATGGCGCAATCCACCCTGCGTATCGGCCTGCAGGACGATCCGGACGTACTCGATCCGGCGCGCGCCCGCACCTTCGTCGGCCGCATCGTTTTCGCTTCCCTGTGCGACAAGCTGGTCGACATCACGCCCGATCTGAAGATCATCCCCCAACTGGCCTTGTCATGGTCCACCAGCGCGGACGGCAAGACCCTGACCATGAAGTTGCGCAAGGGCGCGGTCTACCATGACGGTACGCCCATCGATGCGGCGTCGGTCAAGGCCAACCTGGACCGTGCCCACACCTTGCCCGACAGCAATCGCAAGAGCGAACTCGTCACGCTGGCCAGCGTGGACGCTCCCGACGCGGATACCGTCGTCCTCCACTTGACCGAGCCCGACGCGTCCCTGCTGTCGCAGCTGTCCGATCGTGCCGGGATGATGATCTCGCCCGCTTCCTTCGACAAGGATCCCGGCAGCAAGCCGGTGTGCTCGGGGCCCTACAAGTTCAAGGAACGCGTGCAGAACGATCGCATCGTTCTGGAGAAATTCCCGCAATACTGGGATGCCGCCGACTATCACTTCGACCGCGTCATCTTCACGCCCATCCCGGACGCCACCGTGCGCGTGAACAATCTGCGCGCCGGCGACCTGAACATCATCGAACGCGTGGCGCCTTCCGACGCCAAGGCAGTCAAGGACGATGCCAACCTGCGCCTGGCGCCGGTCACCGGCCTGGGCTACCAATCGCTTTCCTTCAACCTGGGCAATGGCCCGCGCGCGAACAACCCCTTCGCCAAGGACAAGCGCGTGCGGCAGGCGCTGGACCTGGCCATCGATCGCGATGCCATCAACCAGGTAGTGGGCGAGGGCATGTTCCAGCCGGCCTACCAGCCGTTTCCGCCAGCCAGTTTTGCCTATGAAAAGCGCCTGGAGCGCAGCGGCCGCGATCCCAAGAAGGCCAAGGAGTTGCTCAAGCAAGCCGGCTTCGACCGCGTGAAGCTGGAAATCACCTTTGGCAATAACACGACCATGCAGCAGGTGTACGAGCTTATCCAGGCGATGGGCGCGGATGCCGGTTTCGACATCTCCCTGCGCCCGGTGGAATTCGCGGCGCTGCAATCCGCGCTGGCGCGCGGCGATTTCGAAGCGGGGCAGAGCGGGTGGTCCGGCCGCGTCGATCCCAGCGGCAATATCTACCAGTACATGGCCACCAAGGGCAGCCTGAACGACGGCAAGTTCAGCAATGCGGAGGCCGACAAGCTGCTCAACGAGGCGCGGGCCGAGGCGGACGAAAGCAAGCGCAAGGCGCTGTACGGCAGGGTGATGAACATCGTGCACGACGAAGATCCCACCGTCTACCTGTTCTACCTGCCGTGGACGTTCGGCGTGCAAAAGAAGATCCAGGGCTTCGTGCCTTATCCGGACGGCCTGATCCGCCTGAAGGGCGTGACGATGGCCGCCAAGTAAAGGGAAGCAAGGTCGCGGGACCCGGCACGGCAGCGGGTCCCGCTTGCATTCCCCTGCGGCGATCCCGGTCCACAGGATCGCGCCCCGGAATCCTGGGGTCGGTCTACCCGCACCGCCGCTCCACAAACCTGTATGGCCGCGCCACGGTTTGTGCGGGGCGGCCGGGAGACCGACATGATGTTCACCACCCGCCCGGAAATCCTGGGCACGTTCGGCGTCGTCACCTCGACGCACTGGCTGGCCACCGCGGCCGGCATGGCCATGCTCGAGCGCGGCGGCAATGCCTTCGACGCCTGCGTCGCCACCGCCTTCGTCCTGCAGGTCGTGGAACCCCACCTGGTCGGTCCCGCCGGCGAAGTCCCCATCGTTTTCCATTCCGCCGCACGGGGCAAGGTAGAGGTGCTGTGCGGCCAGGGCACCACGCCGGCGGCCGCCACGCTGGACCGCTTCCGCGCCGAGGGCTTGGACCTGATTCCCGGCAACGGCCTGCTGCCCGCGGTCGTTCCCGGCTCCTTCGACGCCTGGATGCTGCTCCTGCGCGATCACGGCAGCATGCGCCTGCGCGACGTCCTGGAGCCGGCCATCTACTACGCGGAAAGCGGGCATGCGCTGATGCCGCGGATTTCCAACACCATCGCCGGCTTGAAGGACTTCTTCCAGAAGAACTGGCCCAGCACGGCGGAGGTCTACGTACCGAATGGCAGCGTACCCCCGGCGCGTAAACTGTTCCGCAATCCCCGCCTGGCCCAGACCTGGCAGCGCGTGCTGCGCGAAGCCGAATCGGCCGGGGCCGACCGCCAGCGGCAGATCGAAGCGGCCCGCGACGCCTTCTATCGCGGGTTCGTCGCCGAGGCGATAGACCGCTTCGCCCGCCTATCCTTCATGGACGAAAGCGGCAGCCCGCACGCCGGCGTCATCACCGCCGACGACGTGGCGTCCTGGTCGGCCACCTACGAGGCGCCGCGTACCTACGATTACGAAAACTACACCGTTGCCAAGGCGGACGCCTGGAGCCAGGGCCCCGTGTTCCTGCAGACGCTGGCCTTGCTCAAAGGGGCCGGCCTGGACGCGATGGGCCCCTCCAGCCCGGAATTCGTCCACTGCCTGACCGAGGCGATGAAGCTTGCCTTCGCCGACCGCGAGGTTTACTACGGCGATCCGGCCTTCGTCGACGTTCCCCTGGCCGAGCTGCTGTCGGAGCCCTATAACGCCCCCCGGCGAGCGCTGATCGGCGACCGCGCTTCGCACGAGCTGCGTCCCGGCGTGCTTCCGGGCTACGAAGACCAGCACGCGCGGATGATGGATGTACTGCGGCGGCTGTCTCGCATCACGCAGGCGGGCACGGCGACCAACGAACCGACCATGGCCGACATGCGCGCGTCCGCGTCCGTGAAGCGCGGCGACACCACTCACGTCGATGTCATCGACCGCTGGGGCAATATGGTTTCCGCCACGCCGTCCGGGGGCTGGTTCCAGTCCTCGCCGGTCATCCCGGAGCTGGGCTTCGGCCTGACCACGCGCGCCCAGATGTTCTGGCTGGAGCCGGGCCTTCCCGGCACCCTGGCGCCCCGCAAGCGCCCGCGCACCACGCTGACGCCCTCCCTGGCCCTGCGCGACGGCCGGCCCTACATGGTGTTCGGCACGCCTGGCGGCGACCAGCAGGAGCAGTGGCAGCTGCAGCTGTTCCTGCGCCACGTCCATCATGGGCTGAACCTGCAGGAGGCCATCGACCTGCCTATGTCGCACACCATGCATTTCCCCAGTTCCTTCTATCCCCGCGACCGCAAGCCGGGCCATCTGGCGGTGGAGGCTTCCTTCGGCAAGGACGCCATCGACGCGCTGCGCGCCCGGGGCCACCAGATCGAGGAAGTGCCGGCCTGGTCCGTGGGGCGCCTGACCGCCGCGTCGCTGGACGAGGATGGCCTGATGCATGCCGCCGCCACGCCACGCCTGATGCAGGCCTACGCGGCGGGGCGGTGAACAGGGGGCAATAGGAATGTTCTGGGGGGAGGGCGAGCGAGGCCACGGCCGGCAGGGCCCTCCGGCCACCTGTCAGAGAGCTGAATCGCTCCTGTGGCCCCTGGAGCACCGTCCCGATATTCCTGCCGTCGGGTCGTGCAAAAGGGGACGCAAGCATCCGGCTCAGAGCGCACCCTGTTGTATGGACCCAACAAACCCTGGGCCTAAAGCCGTGGTTTTGCGGCACGACCATAGCCAGCCCCCTGGATTTTTGATGCAATAGCGTCAACTTCCCTTCGCGGAGTTAGGGGGGCGGCAGGCTGGTGTGCTGGATTGCTGCTCTTGTCACTCAAATCAACGGAGATTTCTTAAATGAAAAAGACTCTGCTCGCTGCCGCCCTGCTCGCCGGTTTTGCCGGTGTTGCACAGGCAGAAACGTCCGTGACCCTGTACGGGATTCTGGACACCGGCATCGGCTACCAAAACATCCGCGGCCATGGCATCAATGATCAGTCCAAGTTCGGCATGCTGAACGGCGTGCAGAACGGTTCGCGCTGGGGCCTGCGTGGTTCGGAAGACCTGGGTGACGGTCTGCGCGCGGTGTTCACGATCGAGTCGGGCTTCAACTCCGGCGACGGTAACTCCGCTCAAGGCGGCCGCCTGTTCGGTCGTCAAGCCACCATTGGCCTGGCCAGCAACAGCTGGGGCCAACTGGACTTCGGCCGTCAGACCAACATCGCTTCCAAGTTCTTCGGTTCGATCGATCCGTTCGCTGAAGGCTTTGGCCTGGCCAACATCGGTACCGTGTTCAGCTCGGCCAATACGACGCGCTACGACAACATGGTCCTGTATCAATCGCCCGTGTTCGGCGGTTTCCAGGTTGGTGTCGGCTACTCGTTCAACATCGACGACACGAACGCCGCGCAAACCGGCTTCAACAGCAACAACAACCAGCGCAACATCAACGGTGGTCTGCGCTACGTGAACGGCCCGCTGAACCTGGCCGCCGCGTATGACCAGGTCAACCGCAGCACGGCCGTTGCCGACGCTGACACCACCGGTGGCGGCGATCGCATCCGCGCCTGGTTGGTTGGCGGCGCCTACGACTTCGAAGTCGTCAAGGTCTCGGCTGCCTACGGTCAAACCAAGGGTGGCTGGATCCAGGCTACCAACCTGACCGGTCTGTTCACCAGCGGTACGCCCAACCTGGGCGGCAGCGTTCTGCCCACCAACACCTACAGCGACGACTTCAAGTCGCAGCAGTGGATGCTGGGTCTGAGCGCCCCGATCGGCGGCGCGACCAGCGTGTTCGGTTCCTGGCAGCGTGCCAACGTCAAGAACGACAGCCTGTACACGACCGGCAACTTCGCTGGCGAAGACAGCAACATGAACGTCTACTCGCTGGGCGTGACGTATGACCTGTCCAAGCGCACGAACCTGTACGCTCTGGGTTCCTACACGCAAAACTACGGTTTCGTGGACGGCCTGAAGAGCACGCTGGTCGGCGTCGGTATCCGTCACCGCTTCTAAGCAACAACGGTGCCGGGGCGATTCGTCGCCCCGCACCGAATGTGTTTCCTCTGGCCGGGATTATTCCCGGGCGGCGTGAGCATATAAAAGCCCCGCCAGCGCATCGGCGGGGCTTGTTGAAAGCCACCTTCCGAGGTGGCTTTTTTTGTTCGGTTCGCTTGCTGGCTTTTTGTCTCGCCCCGGTTTTTTTGCTATTGTTAGGGCCCTCTGTATGGGGCTTGCCCGGTGTCCCGGTCGCCTCTGGCCGCACCGAATCGACCCTTTTTTCGTGCGGGCGCGGGTGGCGCAGCCGGGTATGGGTCTCTTTTCCGCGTGCGTGAATCGCGCTTGCCGGAGGCTCCGCCAAGGCGGTGCCTATACCTCTCTTCCAGCTACAGAGTTCAGCGGGAAGTAACGGCGCAAATGCTACAATCCTAAGGTTTGAGCATTAGACGGACGCGCCCCAAATGAACCTGCAACAGTATTTCCCCGTTCTGCTATTCATCGTTGTGGCGACGCTGATCGGTTTTGCGTTGATCACGGCAGGCTCGCTGCTTGGACCTCGGCGTCCCTACGCGGAAAAACTTTCCCCCTACGAATGCGGCTTCGAAGCGTTCGAAGACGCGCGCATGAAATTCGACGTGCGCTATTACCTCGTCGCCATCCTTTTCATCCTGTTCGACCTCGAGATCGCATTCCTGTTTCCGTGGGCCATCGCGCATGGCGCTGTTGGTCTGGTCGGTTTCTGGACCGTGATGATTTTTCTCGCGGTTCTGACGGTGGGTTTCATCTACGAATGGAAGAAGGGCGCGCTCGATTGGGAATGATGCCGACCGGCTCATTGTCCATTCACGCCACCAGAGATCAATATGGCTATTGAAGAAGGCATCCACAAGCAAGGCTTCATCACGACGAGTGCCGACAAGTTCATCAATTGGGCGAAGACGGGTTCGATGTGGCCGATGACGTTCGGCTTGGCCTGTTGCGCAGTGGAGATGATGCACGCCGGCGCGGCGCGCTATGACCTTGACCAGTTTGGCATTATCTTTCGCCCCAGCCCCCGGCAATCCGACCTGATGATCGTCGCCGGCACGCTGTGCAACAAGATGGCACCGGCACTGCGCAAGGTGTACGACCAGATGCCCGAACCGCGTTGGGTCGTATCGATGGGTTCGTGTGCCAACGGCGGTGGGTACTATCACTATTCGTACTCCGTAGTGCGCGGTTGCGACCGCATCGTTCCCGTGGACGTCTACGTACCGGGCTGTCCGCCCACGGCCGAAGCGCTGGTCTACGGTCTGCTGCAAATGCAGAACAAGATACGCCTGACCAATACCATCGCGCGCTGATCGGGCGCTTGCCCGCATCGCATGTCACGGCTTACCTAATCGTTGAAGATGATGACCAGGCTCGAAACCCTGAAAACCAATCTGCACGCCGCGTTCGGTGAAACGATCGCGCTGACCGAGGCGCTGGGCGAATTGACGCTGGAAGTGCCGGCGGCCCAATGGATATCGGTGTGCAACCGGCTGCGTACCGACGCCGCCCTGCAGTTCGAAACCTGTATCGACCTGTGCGGCGTGGACTACCTTACGTGGGGTAACGGCACCCGTGCGCAGGCCGACGAACGCACCAGCTCGCGCGGCCAGCGCGGCCGCTACGCGATCGTGATTCACCTGCTGTCCATCGAGCACAACTGGCGTTTGCGCGTGCGCACCTGGGCGCCCGACGACGACTTCCCCATGGTCGCCTCGCTCATCGAGTGCTGGCCCGCGGTCGGCTGGTACGAACGCGAAGCCTTCGACCTGTACGGCATCATCTTCGAAGGTCATCCGGACCTGCGTCGCATCCTTACCGACTACGGCTTCATCGGGCATCCGTTCCGCAAGGACTTCCCCTTGTCCGGCAACGTGGAAATGCGCTACGACCCCGAGCAGCGCCGCGTCATCTATCAACCGGTCACCATCGATCCGCGTGAAATCACGCCGCGCGTCGTGCGCGAAGATACCTATGGAGCCGGTCGCTGATCATGGCTGAAATCAAGAACTACACCCTGAACTTCGGTCCCCAGCATCCGGCCGCGCACGGTGTGCTGCGCCTGGTGCTCGAACTGGACGGCGAAGTCATCCAGCGCGCCGATCCGCATATCGGCCTGCTGCATCGCGCCACCGAAAAGCTGGCCGAACACAAGACCTTCATCCAGGCGCTGCCCTACATGGACCGCCTGGACTACGTGTCCATGATGTGCAACGAGCACGCCTACGTCATGGCCATCGAGAAGTTGCTGGGCATCGAGGCGCCGCTGCGCGCGCAGTACATCCGCGTCATGTTCGACGAGATCACGCGGCTCTTGAACCACCTGATGTCGCTGGGTTCCCATGCCCTGGACGTCGGCGCCATGGCGGTCTTCCTGTACGCCTTCCGCGAGCGCGAAGACCTGATGGATTGCTACGAAGCGGTATCCGGCGCGCGCATGCATGCCGCCTACTACCGTCCGGGCGGCGTGTATCGCGACCTGCCGGATACGATGCCGCAATATACCGGGACCAACAAGTACCGCAGCGAAAAAGACCTGCGCGTCATGAACGACGCGCGTTCCGGATCGCTGCTGGACTTCATCGAGGACTTCACCAACCGCTTCCCGGCCTGCGTGGACGAGTACGAAACGCTGCTGACGGACAACCGCATCTGGAAACAGCGCCTGGTGGGCATCGGTGTCGTATCGCCCGAGCGCGCCAAGGCCCTGGGCTTTACCGGCCCCATGCTGCGCGGCTCCGGCGTGGCCTGGGACCTGCGCAAGACGCAGCCCTACGAAGTCTATGACCTGCTCGATTTCGACGTGCCGGTCGGCGTGAACGGCGACTGCTATGACCGCTATCTCGTCCGCGTCGCCGAAATGCGCCAGAGCACCCACATCATCCGCCAGTGCGTGGAGTGGCTGCGCAACAACCCTGGCCCGGTCATGATCGATAACCACAAGGTCGCACCGCCCAAGCGGGCCGCCATGAAGACCAACATGGAAGAGCTGATTCACCATTTCAAGCTCTTCACCGAAGGTTTCCATGTGCCGCCCGGCGAGGCCTATGCAGCGGTCGAGCATCCCAAGGGCGAGTTCGGCATCTACCTGGTGTCGGACGGGGCGAACAAGCCGTATCGCCTGAAGATCCGTGCGCCGGGCTTCCCGCATCTGCAGTCGCTGGACGAAATGACCCGCGGACACATGATCGCCGACGCCGTGACCGTCATCGGCACGCAGGACATCGTGTTCGGCGAAATCGACCGCTAGGGAACGCGCACGACCTCGAAGAAGACCCGTAGGGGCCTCTTGCATATTCCGGATTCAAACTATGCTGCTTTCCGAACAGGCTTACCAGAAAATCGACCGGGAGCTCACGAAGTTCCCGGGCGACCAGAAGCAGTCAGCCATCATGGCCGCGCTGGCGATCGCACAGGACGAGAAGGGCTGGCTCTCCACCGAGATCATCGAGGACGTCGCCACCTATCTGGGCGTGCCGCCCATCGCGGTCCAGGAAGTCGCCACGTTCTACAACATGTTCAACGTGACGCGCGCCGGCAAGCACAAGATCTCGGTCTGTACCAACCTGCCGTGCGCGCTGCGCGATGGTGAAAAAGCGGGCGACTACCTCAAGCGCAAGCTGGGCGTGGATTACCGCGGCACCAGCGCCGACGGCATGTTCACCCTGGTCGAGGGCGAATGCATGGGCGCCTGCGGCGATTCGCCGGTGCTGCTGGTGAACAACAAGCATATGTGTGTACGCATGACCGAGGCTCGGTTGGACGAGCTGATCGACGGCCTGCGCGCGCAAGGAGAAACGGCATGAACGCGCCGGACCTGTACCGCCAGTTCGCCCAGGGGCTGGACCCCAACCCGCTGCACGACCTGTCGCAGTCGATGTGCCTGCACGGCCGCCACATGCAGCCGCAGATCCTGGCAGACCTGGACGGCGCCAACTGGCGCCTGGAAGACTACGTCAAGCGTGGTGGCTACGAGGCGCTGCGCAAGATCCTGAGCACCGGCATGAAGCCGGAGGAAGTCATCGCCGAAGTGAAGGCTTCCGGCTTGCGCGGCCGCGGCGGCGCGGGCTTTCCCACGGGGCTGAAGTGGAGCTTCATGCCGCGTACGTTCCCAGGCCAGAAATACCTGGTGTGCAATTCGGACGAGGGGGAACCCGGCACGTTCAAGGATCGCGACATCCTGCGCTTCAATCCGCACATCGTGATCGAAGGCATGGCCATCGCCGCGTATGCCATGGGCATTTCCGTGGGCTACAACTACATCCACGGGGAAATCTTCGAGGTGTACGAACGCTTCGAGGAAGCCCTGGAAGAAGCGCGTGCCGCGGGCTTCCTGGGCGACAAGATCCTGGGATCGGACTTCAGTTTCCAGCTGCATGCCTTCCATGGCTATGGCGCGTACATCTGCGGCGAGGAAACCGCGCTGCTGGAATCGCTGGAAGGCAAGAAGGGCCAGCCGCGGTTCAAGCCGCCGTTCCCCGCCAGCTTCGGCCTTTACGGCAAGCCCACCACTATCAACAACACTGAAACCTTCGCGGCGGTGCCGTGGATCATCCGCAACAGCGGCCAGCAGTATCTGGAAATCGGCAAGCCGAACAATGGCGGCACCAAGATATTCTCGATTACCGGCGACGTGGAACGTCCCGGCAACTACGAGATTCCCATGGGCACGCCGTTCTCCAAGCTGCTCGAACTGGCGGGCGGGATGCGCGCGGGCCGCAAGCTGAAGGCCGTGATCCCCGGCGGTTCCAGCGCGCCCGTGCTGCCGGCCGGCATCATGATGGACACCACCATGGATTACGACGCCATCGCCAAGGCGGGTTCCATGCTGGGTTCGGGCGCCGTCATCGTCATGGACGACACGCGCTGCATGGTGAAGTCCCTGCTGCGCCTTTCGTATTTCTATTTCGAGGAAAGCTGCGGCCAGTGCACGCCGTGCCGCGAAGGCACGGGCTGGCTGTATCGCATGGTCAACCGCATCGAACACGGCGAGGGCAGGCCCGAAGATCTGGACCTGCTCGACAGCGTGGCGGGCAACATCATGGGCCGCACCATCTGCGCCCTGGGTGACGCCGCCGCCATGCCCGTGCGCGGTTTCCTGAAGCATTTCCACGATGAATTCGCGTACCACGTCGAGCACAAGAAGTGCGTGGTCCCGCACTATCTGTAGGTCCAGGAACAGACAATGGTTGAACTAACCGTCGACGGCAACAAGGTAGAAGTGCCCGAAGGCAGCATGGTGATGCATGCTGCCCAGAAACTCGGGCAGTACGTGCCGCATTTCTGCTACCACAAGAAGCTTTCCATCGCGGCCAACTGCCGCATGTGCCTGGTCGAGGTCGAAAAGGCGCCCAAGGCGCTGCCGGCCTGCGCCACGCCCGTGACCAACGGCATGGTGGTGTTCACCAACTCGGAAAAAGCCAAGGCCGCCCAGAAGTCGGTCATGGAGTTCCTGTTGATCAACCATCCGCTGGATTGCCCCATCTGCGACCAGGGTGGCGAATGCCAGCTGCAGGACCTGGCAGTGGGCTACGGCGGCTCGGCCTCGCGCTACCACGAAGAAAAGCGCGTTGTGTTCCACAAGGACCTGGGCCCGCTGGTGTCGGCCGAGGAAATGAGCCGCTGCATCCATTGCACGCGCTGCGTGCGCTTCGGCCAGGAAATCGCCGGCGTGATGGAACTGGGCATGATCAACCGGGGCGAGCACTCCGAGATCACGTCCTTCGTGGGACGTTCGGTCGAATCCGAACTGTCGGGCAACATGATAGACCTGTGCCCGGTCGGCGCGCTGACGTCCAAGCCGTTCCGCTACAGCGCGCGCACCTGGGAATTGGCCCGCCGCCGTTCGATCAGCCCGCACGACAGCATGGGCGCCAACCTGGTCGTGCAGGTCAAGGGCGACAAGGTGCTGCGTGTCGTGCCCTTCGAAAACGACGCGCTGAACGAATGCTGGCTGAGCGACCGCGACCGTTTCTCGTATGAAGGCCTGAACGCCGACGACCGCCTGGCCACGCCCATGATCAAGGGCGCCGATGGCGAATGGCAGGAAGCCTCCTGGGCCGATGCGCTGCAGGCCGTCGCACAGGGCCTGTCCCGCGTGCGCGACAGCTTTGGCGGCGGCCAGATCGGCGCGCTGGCGACCGAATACGCCACCACGGAAGAATACGCGCTGCTGGGCCGCCTGGTCCGCGCGCTGGGGTCGGAGAACATCGATTTCCGCCTGCGCCAGACCGATCCGGCCCTCGGCGCCGCGCTGGAAGGCGCGCCCTGGCTGGGCATGCCGGTGGCCGACCTGGATACGCTGGATCGTGTCCTGGTCGTTGGGTCCGTGCTGCGCAAGGATCATCCCCTGATGGCGCAGCGCCTGCGCCAGGCCGCCAAGCGCGGCACGCAAATCCTGCTGGTCGACAGCCTGGCGGACGATCCGCTGATGCCGGTCGCCGGCCGCTTCACCGTTGCGCCGTCGGCGCTGCCGCGCGCGTTGGCGGAAGTGGCCGTGGCCCTGGCCCAGGGCAAGGGCCAGGACGTGCCCGCCGAATTCGGCGGTGTCGTCCCGGGCGAACAAGCCAAGGTCATCGCGGCCAGCCTGGCCTCCGGCAGCCAAGCCGCGGTGCTGTTGGGCAACATGGCCGTCGCGTCGCCGCAGGCGTCCACGATCGCCGCGAACGCCCAAGCCATCGCAGCGATGGCCGGCGCGCGTCTGGGCTTCCTGACTTCCGGCGGCAACACGGTGGGCGGCTATCTGGCCGGTGCCGTGCCGGGCAAGGGGGGCAAGACCGCCGCCGCCATGCTGGCCGATCCCCTCAAGGCCTATATCGTGCTGCACGCCGAGCCGCTGCTGGACGCGGACAACGGCCCGCAGGCCGTGGCCGCGCTGCGCGACGCGCAGTTCGCCGTGGCGCTCACCCCGTACCGTTCGGCGGCCGCGCAGTGGGCCAATGTGATGCTGCCCGTCGCGCCTTTCACGGAAACCTCCGGTACCTTCGTCAACGCGCAGGGCCTGGCGCAAGGCTTCAAGGGCACGGTCGCGCCGTTCCAGCAGAGCCGGCCCGCGTGGAAAGTGCTGCGGGTGCTGGGCAATGTGCTCCAGCTCTCCGGCTTCGATGACGAAACCTCCGAATCGGTACGCGACAGCGTGCTGTCCGGCGGGGTGGAAGGGCGCCTGTCCAACCGCATCAACGCGGCGCCCGGCGTGGGCGCGGCGCGTGGCGGCCTGGAGCGCGTGGCCGACCTGCCGATCTACCGTACGGACGCCATCGTGCGCCGCGCTGAATCCCTGCAAGCAGCCCCGGCGTCGCGTGCGCCCGCGGCCCGCATGAACGGGCAGACCCTGGCGGGCCTGGGCCTGACCGCCGGTATCAAGGTGCGCGTGCGCACCGCGACCGGCGCCGTCGAACTGGAAACGGTGCAGGACGAGACGGTCGCCGACCGCGCAGTGCGTGTTTCGGCGGGCTTCGAGCAAACGGCCGCCCTGGGCGGTGCATTCGGTGAAATCAGCGTGGAGCGTGCCTGATGGAATGGCTCAATACTTTGGAAAGCCAAGGGCAGGCCTTGCTGGGCGCCACGCCCTGGCTGGTGATCTGGACGGTCGCCAAGATCGTGATCATCGCGGTACCCATCATCCTGTGCGTGGCCTACCTGACGTACTGGGAACGCAAGATGATCGGCTTCATGCACGTGCGCCTGGGGCCCAATCGCGTGGGCTTCCGTGGGCTGCTGCAGCCTTTCGCCGACGTGTTCAAGCTGCTGACCAAGGAAGTGGTGGTGCCCACGGAGGCCAACCGCGTCCTCTTCGTGCTGGCGCCCGTGGTGACGCTGATGCCGGCGCTGGCCGCCTGGGCGGTGATGCCCTTCGGACCGCAGACGGTGCTGGCCAACGTCAATGCCGGGCTGCTGTACATCATGGCCATCACGTCCGTGGGCGTGTATGGCGTGATCGTGGCGGGCTGGGCGTCCAACTCCAAGTACGCCTTCCTGGGCGCACTGCGCGCGTCCGCGCAGATGGTCTCGTATGAACTGGCCATCGGCTTCGTGCTGGTAACGGTGCTGCTGGTGTCCGGCAGCCTGAACATGAACGATATCGTGCAAGGCCAGCTGCGTGGCTGGTTCGCGGATCACGGCCTGACCTTCCTGTCCTGGAACTGGCTGCCGCTGCTGCCGCTGTTCGTGATCTACGTGGTGTCGGCCGTGGCGGAAACGAACCGCCATCCCTTCGACGTGGTGGAAGGCGAATCGGAAATCGTCGCCGGGCACATGGTGGAATATTCGGGCATGGCCTTCGCCCTGTTCTTCCTGGGCGAGTACGCCAACATGATCCTGTTGTCGGCGCTGGCCTCCATCATGTTCCTGGGCGGCTGGGCCTCGCCCATCAATGTGGCTCCGCTTACCTGGATCCCCGGCTGGATCTGGCTGGGTCTGAAGACGTTCGTCGTGGTGTCCCTGTTCGTGTGGTTCCGGGCCTCGTTCCCGCGGTATCGCTACGACCAGATCATGCGCCTGGGCTGGAAGATCTTCATCCCGCTGACCGGCGTATGGCTGCTAGTCGTGGCGATCTGGATGCAGACGCCCTGGAATATTTGGCGCTAGCGATAGGCAAAAGGCAGGATATGGAAGCGATCAAGGATTTCTTCGGCAGCCTCTTGCTGTCCGAACTGCTCAAGGGCATGCGCCTCACGGGCAAGTACTTTTTCAAGCGCAAGGTGACCCTGCGCTACCCCGTGGAAAAAACCCCGGCTTCGCCGCGGTTCCGCGGGCTGCACGCGTTGCGCCGCTATCCCAATGGGGAAGAGCGCTGCATCGCCTGCAAACTGTGCGAGGCGGTGTGTCCCGCCCTGGCCATCACCATCGAGTCGGACGTGCGCGATGACGGCAGCCGCCGCACCACGCGCTACGACATCGACCTGACCAAGTGCATCTTCTGCGGATTCTGCGAAGAAAGCTGTCCGGTGGATTCCATCGTGGAAACACATATCCACGAATACCACGGCGAGAAACGCGGCGACCTGTACTTCACGAAGGACATGCTGCTTGCGGTCGGCGACCGCTACGAGGCGGAAATCGCCCAACGCCGCGCCGAAGACGCGCCCTACCGTTGATGCCGGGTACGACTCCATGACTTTCACCACCGTTCTGTTCTACATACTGTCCATCGTGCTCGTGGTGGCGGCGTTCCGCGTCATCACGGCGCGCAGCCCCGTCACCGCCGTGCTGCACCTGATCCTGGCCTTCTTCAACGCGGCCATGCTCTGGATGCTGCTGGGCGCGGAATTCCTGGGCTTGCTGCTGGTCCTGGTCTACGTCGGCGCCGTGATGGTGCTGTTCCTCTTCGTCGTGATGATGCTGGACATCCGCATGGCGGCGCTGCGGCATGGGCTCAAGACCTACCTGCCGCTGGGCCTGGTGATCGGCCTGGTCCTTGTGCTGGAGATCTCCTTCGTGCTGGGAACGGCCTGGTTCGACGCCGGCCCGCCGGCGGCCATGGCGGGCGACTACAACAACGCACGCGCGCTGGGCACCGCCATGTATACGCAGTACGTGTATGCCGTGGAAGTGGGCGCCGTGCTGCTGCTGGTGGGCATGGTGGCGGCCATCGCGCTGACCCTGCGCCGCCGCCGCGACGTCAAGTACAACAATCCGTCGGAAGCCGTGCGCGTGCGCGCCAAGGACCGCTTCCGCCTGGTGAGCATGCCGGCGCAGAGCGAACGGGCCCAGGCCCGGACCGCCGCGGCCGTTCCGTCCCAAGGAGAACAGAAGTGACGCTGACGCTGGCCCATTACCTGATACTGGGGGCGATCCTCTTCGCCATCGGCATATTCGGCATCTTCCTGAACCGCCGCAACCTGATCATCCTGCTGATGTCCATCGAGCTCGTGCTGCTGGCCGTCAACATGAACTTCGTGGCTTTCTCGAGCTGGTCCGGCGATACCGCCGGCCAGGTCTTCGTGTTCTTCATCCTGACCGTCGCCGCCGCCGAAGCCGCGATCGGGCTGGCCATTCTGGTGCTGCTGTTCCGCAACCTGAACACCATCAACGTTGACGAACTCGACCGCCTGAAGGGCTGACGGAATCCAGGAATAACAATGTCTAGCTCTCCCAATCTTTACCTGCTCATCGCGCTGGCGCCCTTGGCCGGCGCCATCCTGGCCGGTCTGTTCGGCACCGGGTTTCTCGGCAACGCCATCGGGCGGCGCGGCGCGCACCTGATCACCATCCTGGGCGTGCTGATCTCCACGATCGGCGCCTTCGTGGTGCTGGGCGACGTGCTGGCCGGGCACACGTATGACGGCAACGTCTACACCTGGAGCCTGATCGGCAGCACGCCGCTGAACATCGGCTTCCTGATCGACCCGCTGTCGGCCCTGATGATGGTGGTCGTCACTAGCGTGTCGCTGATGGTCCATATCTACACCATCGGCTACATGGCGGACGATCCCGGCTACCAGCGTTTCTTCGCCTATATCTCGCTGTTCACGTTTTCGATGCTGATGCTGGTCATGTCGAACAACATGGTGCAGCTGTTCTTCGGCTGGGAAGCGGTGGGCCTGGTGTCGTACCTGCTGATCGGCTTCTGGTACACGCGCCCGACGGCCATCTTCGCCAACATGAAGGCCTTCCTGATCAACCGCGTCGGCGACTTCGGCTTCGTGCTGGGCATCGGTCTGTTGTTCGCCTATGTCGGTTCGATGCAGTACGCGGACGTGTTCGGCCAGGCCGACAAGCTGGCCGGCATGACCTTTCCCGGCGGCGACTGGAAGCTGCTGACCGTGGCCTGCATCTGCCTGTTCATCGGCGCCATGGGTAAATCGGCCCAGGTTCCGCTGCACGCCTGGCTGCCGGACTCGATGGAAGGCCCGACGCCGATTTCGGCGCTGATCCACGCCGCCACGATGGTGACGGCAGGCATTTTCATGGTGGCGCGTTTCTCGCCGCTGTTCGAGCATTCCGATACCGCGTTGTCCTTCGTCATCGTCATCGGTGCCATCGGCGCGCTGTTCCTGGGCATCCTGGGCATCATCCAGAACGACATCAAGCGCGTGGTGGCGTATTCCACGCTGTCGCAGCTGGGCTACATGACGGTCGCGCTGGGCGCGTCGGCCTACCAGGTGGCGATCTTCCACCTGATGACGCATGCCTTCTTCAAGGCACTGCTGTTCCTGGGTGCCGGCTCGGTGATCATCGGCATGCACCACGACCAGGACATCCGCAACATGGGCGGCCTGCGCAAGTACATGCCCGTCACGTGGATCACCTTCCTGATCGGTACGCTGGCCCTGGTGGGTACGCCGTTCTTCTCCGGCTTCTACTCGAAGGAACACATCATCGAAGCGGCGGGCGCCGCCGATGTCTGGGGGGCCGGGTTCGCACACTTCGCGACCCTGGCCGGCGTGTTCGTTACCTCGCTGTATTCCTTCCGCGTCTACTTCCTGGTCTTCCATGGCAAGGAGCGCTTCGATGTGCACGGCCACGGCCATGCACACCACGATGACAACCACGGCGCGGAAGCCCAGGTGCACGGCACCGCGGACGCCCATGGCCATGACGACCATGGCCACGGCGGTCCGCCGCGCGAGTCGCCCTGGGTGGTGACGCTGCCCCTGGTGGTGCTGGCGATTCCTTCGGTCATCATCGGCGCGCTGGTCATCGACCCGCTGCTGTTCGGCAAGTATTTCCAGGGCGCGATCGCCGTCATGCCACAACACCCTGCCATGCACGAGCTCGCCGAGGACTGGCACGGCTGGGTGGAGTTCGGCCTGCATGCCTTCACCACGACGGCCTTCTGGCTGGTGGTGGCGGGCGCGGTGGTGGCCTGGTACTGCTACCTGGTCAATCCCCGGGTGCCGGCCGCCATCAAGTCCAGCCTGTCGGGCATCAATGCCATCCTGGAAAACAAGTACTACGTGGATTGGTTCAACGAACAGGTCATCGCCCGCGCCGCCCGTGGCCTGGGCCGGGGCCTGTGGCACGCCGGCGACCGTGGGCTGATCGATGGCCTGATCAACGGCAGCGCCAGGCTGGTGGGCTGGGTGGCTGGTGTCAGCCGCTACCTGCAGTCCGGCTTCATCTATCACTATGCCTTCGCCATGATCATCGGCATCCTGGCCCTGGTGACTTTCTTCGTACTGATTCCCCAATAAATGGCTAGCGAGATGGCATCCCACACTTTTCCCTGGCTTACCCTCGCGGTCTTTGTCCCTATCGTTTTCGGTCTGCTGGTGCTTGCCCTGGGTGGCGACAACAAGCGCGGCCTGACGTTGTGGCTGTCGCTGATCGGCGCCGTGGCTGGCCTGCTGGTGACGATTCCGCTGTATACCGGCTTCGACCCGTCGACGGCGAACATGCAGTTCGTCGAGAACGTGCCGTGGATCAGCACCTTCAACATCAACTACCACCTGGGCGTGGACGGCATATCGCTGTGGTTCGTGCTGCTGACCGCCTTCATCACGGTGATCGTGGTGCTGGCCGGCTGGGAGGTCATCACCAGCCGCCTGGCGCAGTACATGGCGGCCTTCCTGATCCTGTCCGGCCTGATGATCGGCGTGTTCGTCGCGCTGGATGGCCTGCTGTTCTACGTGTTCTTCGAGGCCACGCTGATCCCGATGTACATCATCGTGGGCGTGTGGGGCGGACCCAACCGGGTCTACGCGGCGATCAAGTTCTTCCTGTATACGCTGCTGGGCTCGCTGCTGACCCTGGTGGCCTTCATCTACCTGTGGAACGCATCGGGCGGTTCGTTCGACATCCTGCAGTGGCAGCAGCTGAAGCTGGGCATGACGCCCCAGGTACTGCTGTTCGTGGCCATGCTGGCGGCCTTCGCGGTGAAGGTGCCGATGTGGCCGGTGCATACCTGGCTGCCGGACGCGCACGTGGAAGCGCCCACGGGCGGCTCCATCGTGCTGGCGGCCATCATGCTGAAGCTGGGGGCCTACGGCTTCCTGCGCTTCTCGCTGCCGATCGCGCCCGATGCGTCGCACAGCCTGGCCGGCATGATGATCGCCTTGTCCCTGATCGCGGTGATCTACATCGGCTTGGTCGCCATCGTCCAGGACGACATGAAAAAGCTGGTCGCGTATTCGTCCGTGGCGCACATGGGCTTCGTGACGCTGGGCTTCTTCATTTTCAACACCGCGGGCGTGGAAGGCGCGATCGTGCAGATGATTTCGCACGGATTCGTGTCGGGCGCCATGTTCATGTGCATCGGCGTGCTGTACGACCGCGTGCACAGCCGGCGCATCGCCGACTACGGCGGCGTGGTGAACACGATGCCGCGCTTCGTCACCTTCTTCGTGCTGTTTTCCATGGCCAACAGCGGCTTGCCCGCCACCAGCGGCTTCGTGGGCGAGTTCATGGTCATCATGGGCGCGGTACAGCACGACTTCTGGATCGGCCTGGCCGCGGCCACCGCCTTGATCCTGGGCGCGTCGTACTCGCTGTGGATGGTCAAGCGCGTGGCCTTCGGTGAAATCGCCAACGAGCACGTGCGCCAGCTTACCGACATCGGTAGCCGTGAATTCCTGATCCTGGGCCTGATGGCGATCACCGTGCTGTACATGGGGATTTATCCCAAGCCCTTCACCGACGTGATGCACGCGTCGGTCCAGGCTCTGATGCAACACGTCGCCATCTCCAAACTGTAAACCGAGACCATGATGCACTCCTCACTCGATTTCGCATTGGCGACGCCGGAGATCCTGCTGCTGATACTGGGCGCGGCCATCCTGCTGATCGACGCGGTCAGCAACCACCCGACGCGCAAGCTCAGCTATCTGCTGACGCTGGGCACCCTGGTGGTCGTGACCATCGTTTCGCTGGTGCAGTGGCACGACGGCGTGAAGGGCAGGGCGTTCGGCGGCCTGTACGTGGCCGACGACCTGGCGCACCTGCTTAAGGTCGCTTCCTACGTCGCGGTGTTCATCACCCTGGTCTACGGTCGCCTCTATTCGCAGTCGCGCGACATGCTGCGCGGCGGCGAACTGTACGTGCTCGCCCTGTTCGGCCTGCTGGGCCAGATGGTGATGATCTCGGCCGGCAACCTGATCACGGTGTACCTGGGCCTGGAGCTGATGTCGCTGTCGCTGTATGCGCTGATCGCGCTGCGCCGCGACGACACCACCGCGACCGAGGCCGCCATGAAGTACTTCGTGCTGGGCGCGCTGGCGTCCGGCTTCCTGTTGTACGGCATGTCCATGATCTATGGCGCGACCGGGCAGCTGGACCTGGCGCAGATCGCCGCCGTCATCGCCGGGGGCAAGGCGCAGAACCTGCCACTGGTGCTGGGCGTGGTGTTCATCGTGGCCGGCCTGGCGTTCAAGCTTGGCGCGGCGCCTTTCCATATGTGGGTGCCTGACGTCTACCACGGCGCGCCGACGGCGGTCACGCTGCTGCTGGGTGCCGCGCCCAAGCTGGCCGCCTTCGCCATCACGCTGCGCGTGCTGATCGAAGCCCTGCATACGCTGGCTACCGACTGGCAGCCCATGCTGCTGATCCTGGCCGTGCTGTCGCTGGCGATAGGCAACATCACCGCGATCGCGCAAAGCAACTTCAAGCGCATGCTGGCCTATTCGACGATCTCCCATATGGGCTTCGTCCTGCTGGGCCTGGCCGCGGGCGGCGAGTCCGCCGCGGTCGGCTACGGCGCGGCGCTGTTCTACATGGTGACGTACGTCCTGACCACCCTGGGCAGTTTCGGCATGATCCTGCTACTGTCGCGCGACGGCTTCGAGTGCGACGCCATCGACGACCTGAAGGGACTGAACCGGCGCAGCCCCTGGCACGCCTTTATCGTGCTGATGCTGATGGTTTCGCTGACCGGCCTGCCGCCCACGGTGGGTTTCTACGCCAAGCTGGCCGTGCTGCAGCCGCTGATCCAGATGGGCCATGTCGGCATCGCCGTGGTCGCGGTGATGTTCTCCCTGGTGGGCGCCTTCTACTACCTGCGCGTGGTCAAGGTCGTGTACTTCGACGACCCGGTCGGCGAGGCCCATCCGGTTTCGGCTTCGTACGCGCAACGCGGCCTGATGTCGCTGAACGGCGTCTTGCTGCTGCTGCTGGGCGTGCTGCCCGGCGGCCTGATGGCGGCATGCGTGCGCGCGGTCCAGACGTCGCTGGGCCTTTGATCGACATCCAATCGCCGTCGCGGCCCCGTTTCCGGGGCCGCGACACGCTTATTCCGGGCCGATGAGTCAAACCCTTGCTGTCTGGTTGTTGATTGCGTTGGCCCTGGTCTGCGCGAATCTGCCTTTCCTGAACGAACGGGTTTTTGCCGTGTTCGTCTGGCGCAAGGGTGGCACGCCGATGACCAAGCCGTTCTGGCTGCGCCTGGTCGAATTGCTGGCGTTCTACCTGATCGTCGGCGCGCTGGGTTTCGCCTTCGAATCCACCTTGGGCAACCGCTTTCCCCAGGGCTGGCAGTTCTACGCCATCGCCCTGTGCCTGTTCCTGGTGCTGGCGTATCCCGGCTTTGTGATCCGCTACCTGCTCAAGCGCCGGCGCCCGGCGCGGCGGGACTGAACCAGGCGGCATGCGCCCATAGCGCGATCGCGGCGACGATCGCGATCCACACCAGAATCACGAAGATCGCGCCCGCCCGGCTGCGCGGCTTGGCCAGCTTGCGTGCCGACCACTCCCGCTCGCGTTCGCGGCTGTCCACACGCACCGGTGCGGGCAGGGCGCGCATCGTTGCCGCGATCAATATCGGCACCAGGATGATGTCGTCCAGCAAACCCAGTACGGGTATGAAATCCGGTATCAGGTCGATCGGACTGAGGATATAGGCGACGACCAGAATGGCCAGCGCCTTGACGTACCAGGGCGTTGCAGGATGGCGCAGCGCGAACCATAGCGCCATCGCATCCTGCCGCGTCCTGAGCGCCCACAGGCGCGTCATCCTTAGCCAAGCCATTGCATCTCCGCGGTTCCGGGAAGGGATCCACCTAAGCTTATCGCGTATCGCCTTCGTCATCAGGGGCGGCGGCCGCATGCCCCGGGCACGCCCGCGGGAATACCCACCGTCGTAAGTGGCTGTCTCTTCTGCGTACGTTCGTACTGACATGAGGCTGAACGGCCAGAATGTCTTCATAAGGTTAATAAAGATTGTTCGAGCCTAGCACATTGGATATGATCCGTCGCAATTATATAAATGCGAATCATTGTCATTAGTGTTATCTCGGAGAAGCCCCTTGAAGCAACAGGAGACGTATTCGCTGAATACGCTGACCCACTCCCTGGCCTTTGCATTGGCCGGTCCCGCCCTGTTCCTGGCTACGCCGGCGTCGGCGCAGACCCCGCCGATTACCGAAATGGCGCCGGTGCGGGTGGAAGGCGATTCCCTGTACGACGTACCGGTGTCGTCGTCGACGAAGTTCACGGCGCCACTGCTGGATACGCCCAAGTCGGTGCAAATCATTCCGCAGACCGTTATCCAGGACACGGGCGCGACTTCGCTTCAGGATGTCCTGCGAAATTCTCCCGGCATCACCTTCGGGGCGGGCGAAGGAGGCCAGCCCCTGGCCGACCGCCCCTTCATACGCGGCAGCTCGTCGGGGAACAACATCTTCGTGGACGGCATACGCGATCCGGGCGGCCAGACGCGCGAGATCTTCAATGTCGAGAGCTTGGAGATCATCCGTGGCGCGGATTCCGCCTATGGCGGACGCGGGTCCGGCGGCGGCAGCATCAACCTGGTCAGCAAGAAGCCGAGGCTGGGCTCCTTCGTGCAGGCCGATGCCGGCCTGGGCAGCGATGCCTACTGGCGTGGCACTGTCGACGCCAACTGGCAGTTCAACGATAACGCCGCCTTCCGCCTGAACCTGCTGGACGGCAAAGGCAATGTGCCGGGCCGCAACGTGGTCGACTACGACAAATGGGGCGTCGCGCCGTCGCTGTCCTTCGGCCTGGGCACGCCGACGCGCGTGACCCTCAGCTACTACCACTATGAATCCGACGGCATGCCCGACTATGGCGTGCCGCTGGCCAGCAAGATACCGGGCAAGCACACCAGCGACGGCATCCTGAACGTGGGACGCGCCAAGTTCTATGGCGTTCTCGACCGCGACTATCAGAAGAACAAATCCGACATCGGAACCGTCGAGATCGAACACGATTTCAACCCGCACGCGACCGTGCGCAACGCGACGCGCTATGGGCAAACGCTGAATGACTACGTATTGACCAACCCGGGCGACGGCGGCGCGGCCCGCTTCGATCCGGCCAGCAACGAATGGTGGATGCAGCGTGGGCTGAAGTCGCGTTGGCAGCAGACGACGTTGCTATCGAACGTGACGGAGTTGTACGGCAAGTTCAACACGGGCGCGCTCAAGCATACCTACGATATCGGTGTCGAATTCACCAGCGAAAAGAACAAGAACGCCAGCTATAACGTCACCACGACATCGGGCAGTTTCTGCCCAGGGGTGTTTCCGGCCGGCGCCATGGACTGCACGCCGCTGTACCATCCCGATCCGCACGACAACTGGTCGGGGCGTATTTCTCGGGGGCCGCTCAGCAACGATTCCACTTCCAACACCCGGGCAATCTACGCATTCGACACGATAGACTTCAATGAACGCTGGTCGCTGAACCTGGGCGGCCGCTTCGACAATTACCGCATCGACGGCGACTTCCTGCCGCGGGGCGCCACGATGCCGCAAAGCAGCGACGGCAGCTGGAACATCTTCAGCTACCAGGCCGGCATCGTCTACAAGCCGGCGTCCAACGGCAGCATTTACCTGTCGTACGCGACGGCGTCCACGCCGCCGACGATCAGCGGCGGCGATCAGGAGGGCCTGTCGGCGGACGTCGGCAGCCTGGACCCTGAAAAGAGCCGCACGATCGAACTGGGGACCAAGTGGGATGTCCTGGACGAGAAGCTGACCCTGACCGCCGCCTTGTACCAGACCGATCGCGAGGATGCGCAGATCGAGGTGGACCCAGGTGTCTTCGCGCAGGCGGGCAAGACCCGCGTACGCGGTCTGGAGCTGGGGTTCGCCGGCGCCGTTACCCCGAAGTGGAACGTCTTCGGCGGTTATAGCTACATGGATAGCGAACTGGTCAAGGGCGCCTACAACGGCGTGAACGAAGGCGATCCGCTGGCCAATACGCCGCGCAACAGCTTCAGCCTGTGGAACACCTACAAGCTGCTGCCCAAGTTCACGGTCGGTGGCGGCATCTACTACGTGGGCAAGACCTACGGCGGCAACCAGGGCGGCGCGGGCGGGGGGGCCAACAGCGTGTATATGCCTGCCTATTGGCGCTTCGATGCCATGGCGGCCTATCAGGTGTCGCCTAACCTGAGCTTCCAGTTGAACGTGCTCAACCTGACCGACAAGGCGTACTTCGCGCGGACCAACGGCGTACACCATGCCGATTACGGTCCCGGCCGCCAGGCCATCCTGACCACGTCCATCCGGTACTGACGCACGTCGGGGCGCGCGCGCGTCCCCCCATGCGGCGGCGGATCAGCCGATTTTGCCCTTGAGCTTGTCGGCGCCCGTGCCGGGGATTGCCTGTATGGCGGCCACCGCGGCCTTGTATCCCTTGGCCGGATTGCCGTTGCCGAAAAGGGTCGCGATGGTCAGCATGGCCACGGGGCATCGCGACGATGCATTCCGCGGCGGGGATGTCGGGTCGATCTCATGCCTGGAGGGCATTTGCGCGCCGTCCAGCAGGCTCATGGCAATGGCATGGGGACGGCGATGTGTCCTGTCTTGATCATCGCGGAATTTGTTGGCGATGGCATGGCCTTTCTTCTGCGCCATGTGCCATACGGGTATCACCGCCGTGACCGGATTCAGGGCGAGGGCGGCGTCCATGCTTGCATCCTGGCACATGGCGACGATTTCCCGCGTGTATTCGCAGCAGCTGCAGCCGTGATCGGGGTAGTGATCCAGGACCGACTGGACCCCATCGAGCTTGCTGTACGAAAGATAGACCTTCAACGCGGTCATCAAGTGGGCGAATGCCGATCCGACGGCGGCGAAGTTGCTGGCGAAATGCGCGAAGGCGCTGGTACTGCTTCCGGTCCAGGAGGCGATCTGGCTCAACAGGTTGGCCAATGTCGGTGAAAGTGCCGTCTTGACGCCAAGCGGGGTGGCGAAGTGCGAACCGTAGGTCGCGGCGCCATGCGCGTAGCCCGTCACGGAGAAGGCCTGCGCGATCTTCTCCACCCAACCCAGCGGCGTCATGACCACGGACGCGCTGCCGGAGATATCCACGGCGTTGTTGACGATCTTGTCGACCATGGGCATGCTGATCCCGGCGGCCGCCGCCACTTTCGTTCCAAGGACGGGCAGCGCCTTGACCGGTCCGTAGCCAAAAGGGATCTGGGCGATTATCGGCGCGATTTGCTCGAAGAGATCGAGCCATGCGCTTGCTTCGTGGAGGGTAAAGCCACCCGCCGCGTGGCATTCCCTTCTGGCGATTTCCAAGCCTCCCAGCGCGGCTTCCATCATCGCCAGGACCGCGTCGTGCATCTGGGCTTGTTCGGCCATGTAGGCCGCATTCCTTTTGGGCGCGTTCGCCATCGCGGTTATCGCGTTCCGCATCGTCTGCGTACGATATGGATTCGGATTCAGCATCGAAATCTCCTGACGTATGGGTTAAGGGCGAAGACGCTGAACCGCGCCGCCCCCTGAACCCATTCTTGCTCCATCGAGTGAGCAAGTCGCCTAGAAATCTCTGATGCCCGCAAACATTCGAAATTGCAGGCGCGTCATGCGCTCAATGTTCGAACCAGTTCAGCACGCCATCCAGGCCGGACACGTTCAGCGCGAAACGTGTCTGTTCCCGCACGATGGGCTTGGCGTGGTAGGCCACCGAATAGCCGGCCAGGCCCAGCATCTTCAGGTCATTGGCGCCGTCGCCCATGGCGATGATCTGCTGCGGCGCCGCGCCATGGCGTTCGGCGAAGGCACGCAGCCGTTCGGCCTTGCCCGCCGCGTCGACGATATCGCCCAGTACGCGGCCAGTCAGTTTGCCGTCTTCGATCTCCAGGGTATTGGAGTGCGCTTCGTCCAGCCCCAGGCGTTCGCGCAGGCGTTCGGTGAAGAAGGTAAAGCCGCCCGATACCAGCAGGATCCTGATACCCGCGCTGCGCGCCGATGCGATCAGGGTTTCCGCACCGGGATTCAGGCGAAGTTTCTCGCGGTACACCTGTTCCAGCGCCTGTGCCGGCTGGCCGGCCAGCAAGGCGACGCGGCGCCGCAGGCTTTCGGAGAAATCCGTGATCTCTCCGCGCATCGCGGCTTCCGTGATGGCGGCCACCTTGTCCTTGACGCCCGCGACGCCGGCAATCTCGTCGATGCACTCGATATTGATGAGGGTGGAGTCCATGTCCATGGCCAGTACCTTGCATTGCGACAAGGTGCTGCCGCGCGGCACGAAGGCGTAGTCCACCCCGGCCGCGTCGCACCATTGCCGCACTTCGCGCCGGGTCGCTTCGTCGTGCTGCACGTCCAGCAACCGTGCGGCCGTCGCGCTCAGGCGGTGCAGGCCCTGCGCCTGCGCCAGGGCGGCGACCTGCTCGCAATGTTCGGCGGCCAGGGCAGGGGATTGAATGACCAGATGGTGGGGGTTCATGTCGAAGGAATTGTCCGTGTTGTTCATGCCAGGGCGCGCAGCACCGTGCGCACCGCGTCGACGCGGGCGGGGATCTGCTGCCCCTTGATTTCCACGCGCAGCTTGTCCTGGCCGGCCAGCTTGATATGGCGCTGTTTCTGCACGAGTTCGATGATGCGCAGCGAGTCCACTGGCGGGTTGGGGCCGAACTGCACCAGCGCCTGGGTTTCGCTGGCATCGATCTTGATGATGCCCAGGGCTTGCGCCGCCAGTCGCAGGCGGTGCGAGGCCAGCAGCGTCTGTGCCGATTCCGGCAGCTTGCCGAAGCGGTCTATCAGTTCTTCCTGGATGCGGATCAGGTCGTCTTCGCCGGCCGCGTGCGACAGGCGCTTGTACACGGCCAGGCGGGCATGCACGTCGGCGCAATAGTCGGCCGGCAGCAGGGCCGGCGCATGCAGATTGACTTCGCAGGCCTTGCCGAAGGGCGCTTCCAGGTCGGGTTCTTCTCCCGCTTTCAGGGCGCGCACGGCTTCGTTCAGCATATCGGTGTACATGGAGAAGCCGACTTCCTGGATATTGCCGGACTGCGATTCGCCCAGCACTTCGCCGGTGCCGCGGATTTCCAGATCGTGCATGGCCAGGTAGAAGCCCGAGCCCAGTTCTTCCATGGCCTGGATCGCCTCCAGGCGCTTCTTGGCATTGGACGTGATCGCGTCTTCGCCCGGAGTGAGCAGGTAGGCATAGGCCTGGTGGTGGGACCGGCCGACGCGGCCGCGCAGCTGGTGCAGCTGCGCCAGGCCGAAGCGGTCCGCGCGATGGATCACGATGGTATTGGCCGTCGGGACGTCGATGCCGGTCTCGATGATGGTGGTACAGAGCAGCACGTTGAAACGCTGCTGGTAGAACCCCTTCATGACCTGTTCAAGATCGCGCTCCCCCATCTGGCCATGGGCCACGGCGATGCGCGCTTCAGGCACCAGTTCTTCCAGGCGGGCGCGCCGGTTGTGGATGGTTTCGACTTCGTTGTGCAGGAAGTAGGCCTGGCCGCCGCGCTTGAGCTCGCGCAGCAAGGCTTCGCGGACGGTGCTGCCGTCTTCGCGCCGCACGAAGGTCTTGATGGCCAGGCGCTTTTGCGGCGCGGTGGCGATGACGGAAAAATCGCGTATGCCTTCCAGCGACATGCCCAGCGTGCGCGGAATCGGCGTAGCGGTCAGCGTGAGCACGTCCACTTCGGCGCGCAGGGATTTCAAGGCCTCTTTCTGGCGCACGCCGAAGCGGTGTTCCTCGTCGATGATCACCAGGCCGAGCTGCTTGAATCGGACATCCTTGGATAGGATCTTGTGCGTGCCGATGACGATATCGACGCTGCCGTTGTTGATGCCCTGGATGGCCGCGGCGACTTCCTTGGCGGAACGGAAGCGCGACAGCTCCACGACGCGCACGGGCCAGTCGGCGAAGCGGTCAGCGAAGGTCTGCGCGTGCTGTTCCGCCAGCAGGGTGGTGGGACAGAGCAGCGCCACCTGCTTGCCATTGGCAACCGCCAGAAAGGCGGCCCGCAGGGCGACTTCCGTCTTGCCGAAGCCGACGTCGCCGCAGACCAGCCGGTCCATGGGCTTGCCGGAGGTCATGTCCAGGATCACGGCCTGGATGGCGGCGGCCTGGTCGGCCGTTTCCTCGAAGCCGAAGCCTTCGGCGAAGGCTTCGTAGTCGTTCAGTTGCAGCTTGAAGGCGTAGCCTTCGCGCGCGGCCCGCTTGGCGTACAGGTCCAGCAGTTCCGCCGCGGTATCGCGCACCTGCTTGGCGGCCTTGCGCCGCGCCTTGTCCCACTGCCCGGAACCCAGCTGGTGCAGCGGCGCGGCTTCCGGATCGGCGCCGCTGTAGCGCGCGATGACGTGCAGCTGCGAGACCGGAACATAAAGCGTGCTGCCATTGGCGTATTCGAGATGCAGGAATTCCATCTCGCCTTCGCCCATGTCCATATTGATCAGGCCATGGTAGCGACCGATGCCGTGCTGCGCGTGGACCACCGGGTCGCCTTCGCGCAGTTCCGACAGGTCGCGCACCATGGCTTCGACGTTGCTGGCGCGTTCCTGTTCGCGGCGGCCGCGCCGGCCTACCGCGGCCTGGCCCGGATACAGGTCGTTTTCGGTAATGAAGGCGATGCCTTCGGCGGGAAGGCTGAAACCCGAGGTCAGCGGGGCGGCCAGCAGGGCCAGGCGCGCCGGCGACAGCCGGAAATCCTCGATCGAGGCGGCTTCGAAGTCCGGCGCCAGGTCGAATTCGGCCAGCATCTGGGCCAGGGTCTCGCGCCGTCCGGCGGAATCCGCGCACAGCAGGATGCGCCACTTGCCGGCATCGACGACGGCACGCAGCCGCGCCACGGGATCGTCGGCCCGCCGCATGACGGCCACGTCGGGCGCCGGCCCGATGTCCGGATGCTGGGGTTCCGCGGTCAGCGCCAGGCGTTCGAAATCCTTCAATTGTTCGAACAGCGCCTGCGTATCCAGGAACAGCGCGGAGGGCGGCAGCACCGGGCGTTCGCGGTCGCTCTTCAGGAATCCGTAGCGGCTGGAGGTGTCCTGGGCGAAGCGGCGGATGGCGTCGTCGATGTCGCCGATCGTGACGGTGATGGTCGACGGCGCCAGGTAGTCGAACAGCGTGGCGGTCTGGTCGAAGAACAGCGGCAGGTAGTATTCGACCCCCGCGAAGGCAATGCCGTTGCCGATGTCGCGATAAGGCAAGGCGCGCGAGGGATCGCCTTCGAAAAGCTCGCGAAACCGCGCGCGGAAGCGGTTGCGCGCTTCCTCGTCCATCGGGAATTCGCGGCCAGGCAGCAGCTGGACCTGATTGACCGGATAGAGGCTGCGCTGGGTGTCGACGTCGAAGGCGCGTATCGATTCGATTTCGTCGTCGAACAGGTCCAGGCGATAGGGCACGGCCGAACCCATGGGGAACAGGTCGATCAGCCCGCCGCGCAGGCAGAATTCCCCGGGCGCCGTGACCTGGGTGACGTGCGTGTAGTTGGCCAGCGTCAGCTGCGCGCGCAAGGCCGCTTCGTCCAGCTTGTCGCGCTGCTTGAACGAAAAGGTATAGGCCGCCATGAACGCTGGCGGCGCCAGGCGATACAGCGCGGTGGTCACCGGCACGGTCAGCACGTCGACCGTATGGTGCATCAGCGCGTCCAGCGTCTTCAGCCGCTCGGAAATCAGGTCGTGGTGAGGCGAGAACGCATCGTAGGGCAGCGTTTCCCAGTCGGGCAGCTGGCGCACGCGCAGGTCGGGCGCGAACAGGTGGATTTCGTCGGTCAGCCGCTGGGCTTCCAGCGGATCGGCGGTCAGCACCAGAAGTGGGCGCGCGGCGTGGCGAGCGAGGTCGGCAAGCAGCCAGGCATCGCCCGACCCTGGGGGGCGGGGCTGTGCATATCGGGTGCCGGGCTTCAGGGCCGCCAGGATGGAGTCCGTCGACGGGACCAGCGGCGGCGCGGGAGAGGGGGGGAAATCTGCAGGCATGAGACGGAAGATTATAAAATCACCTGCTTATGTCTGCCTCTCTTATCGCGCTCGTTCCCGCCGCCGGCATCGGCGCCCGCGCCCTGACCGGGGACAGCGGCGGCCTTCCCAAGCAATACCAGCCCCTGGCCGGCCAGCCCATGCTGCGGCATTCGGTGCTGGCCCTCCTGTCCGATACCCGTATACGCCAGGTGCGCGTTGCCGTGTCGGCGGGCGACGCCTGGGTGCAGGCCGCCCTGGCGGGACTGCCGCGCACGGTATGGCGTCCTTGTGGCGGGCCGACGCGTGCCCGTACGGTCGCCAATGCGCTGGCCGACAGCGGGGCCGCGGACGATGACTGGATATTGGTCCACGATGCCGCGCGGCCGGGACTGTCGGCCGATGCGCTGGCGCGGCTGATCGATGCCTGCATGGACGATCCCGTGGGCGGCTTGCTGGCCTTGCCGGTGCGCGATACGGTCAAGGCGGGACCCGGACGCGTCGCCCGCACCGTGGATCGCCAGGAGCTATGGCTGGCCCAGACCCCGCAGATGTTCCGCGCCGGCCTGCTCCGGCAGGCCCTGGCCGATGCCGCCGGTCGCGGCGTGGAGGTCACCGACGAAGCCTCGGCCGTCGAGGCCGCCGGACACGCACCGCTGCTGGTGCCGGGCGTCATGCGCAACTTCAAGGTGACCTGGCCGGAGGATTTCGCCCTGATGGAGAAATGGCTATGAGCATTCCCTTCCGCGTCGGGCAGGGGTTCGACGTCCACGCCCTGGTGACAGGCCGGCCGCTGATCATCGGCGGCGTGACCATTCCGCATACGCACGGGCTGCAAGGGCATTCCGATGCCGATGTCCTGCTGCACGCCATCACCGACGCGGTGCTGGGCGGCGCGGCCCTGGGCGACATCGGCCGGCATTTCCCGGATACGGACGCGGCCTATCACGGCGCCGACAGCCGCGTGCTGCTGCGGGCGGCAATGGCCAAGGTCAAGGCCGCCGGCTGGATGGTCGTCAACATCGATGCCACGGTGCACGCGCAGGCGCCCAAGATCGGGCCCCACGCCGCCGCGATGGTGCGCAACGTCGCGGCCGATCTGGGCGTGGATCCCGGCGCGGTCAACATCAAGGCCAAGACCAACGAAGGCCTGGGCTACCTGGGCCGCAAGGAAGGCATCGCGGCGACGGTCGTTGCCTTGCTGGCGCGCGACGAGACGGGCGCTTGATACGTCACGCCCACGCCGTGGCGTACGCGCGCCCGGCGCTTTACTTGCCCTGGGCCGTCAACACCAGCGCCGCGGCATTGACCACGGCCGCGATGCGGCCGACGTCGCGCAGCTGTTCCACCGTGTAGCCTTCCTTTTTCAGCAGTGCGTAGTGCGATTGCACGCAGAAGTGGCATTTGCCGACGATGGAAGCCGCCAAGGCGAACAATTCGAACCGCTTCTTCTCCACGCCGCCGCTGGTCGAGTACGCATTCATCCGCAACTGCGCGGGCAGGCTCTTCAACTGGGCATCTTCCGCCATCTCGACATACGGATACCAGACGTTGTTCATCCCCATCAGCGCGGCAGCCGTCAATGCGGCGGTTGCGTCGGTTTCCGACAGGCCTTGCTTGAACGCGTCGATCAGGGTGGGGCTGCGCGAGGCGAAAGCCGCCGCCAGGGCCGCCCCGACGGCGTCGGCCGCCGGCAACGTGGACCGCGCAATCACGCCGTCCAGGTTCAGCCGGATATCCTTGGCCCAATCCGGCACTGCGTCCTTAATGGTTTGGATAAATTCCATAGTTTTTACCTATAGCGTGAAGCAGCGAAAGCCCGGCGAACCGGGCTGGGAGTCTTACAGCGTCTCGCCGCCAACCTTACGGTTGCAGGGGCAGAGCTCATCGGTTTGCAGGCCGTCGAGCAAACGCAGGACTTCTTCCGGGTTGCGGCCCACGTTCAGGTTGTTCACCGAAACGTGTTGAATGACATTGTCCGGATCGACGATGAAGGTCGCGCGCAGCGCCACGCCAGCGGACTTTTCCCGCACGCCCAGTTGGTCGACCAGGGCACCCGTGGTGTCGCCGAACTGATAGTGACCCAGCTTGTTCAGGTCCGGGTGTTCGCGGCGCCAGGCCAGCTTGACGAATTCGTTGTCGGTCGAACCGCCCAGCAGGACGGCGTCACGGTCTTCGAATTCCTTCGCCAGGGCGTTGAAGCCGACGATTTCGGTCGGGCACACGAAGGTGAAGTCCTTCGGATAGAAGTAGATCACCTTCCACTTGCCAGGGAACGAGCTCTCGGTGATGTCCTCGAAGGCGGACACGCCGTTTTCTTCGTGATGGTTGAAACCGGGCTTGACGCCGGCAACCTTGAAAGGATCGAGTTTGTCGCCAACAGTTTTCATGTGGACTCCTTGGTTTTTGGGTGATGAAATTCAGACAGGAAATTTTACGCTATTAGGTTTCGCTGTCTAATTGAAAATTCCTAATCCGCGCTTTGGGCAATTCTATCCTGGCCGTCAGCCCGCCGCCCGGTCGCGGCAGCATTTTCAGCGTGCCGCCCACGTGCTTGAGCAGGCGTTCGACGATAGCCAAGCCCAATCCCGCGCCGCTGACGCCCGTGCGCGCGGCCTCGCCGCGCGAGAAGGGCCGCAGCAGGCGGTCCACGTCGTCGGCGGCGATGCCCGGGCCGCGGTCGGACACTTCGATGGCGATGATATTGCCTTCGGATTGCACGCCCATGTACAGATGGGCTTGCCCGTCGCCCGAGCGCCCGTAGCGGCGGGCGTTTTCGAGCAGGTTGCTGACGATGCGCTTCAGATCCAGCGCGGTGATGCGCGCCCGCAGACCCGGCGTGATGAAGGCTTCGATTTCGCCCCCGGTGGACGCGGTGTGGCTGCGCTCGCGGTCCAGCAGCTCGCCCAGTACGCTGGAGACGTCCGTGGCCATCTGCGGGAGTGTGCCGGCCGGGCGCGCATATTCCATCAACTGCCCGATACTGTGGTCGATCTGGGCGAGATCGTCGTCGATTGCCTGGCGCGCGTCCTCCGACACGCCGCTCATTTCGATCTCCAGGCGCATGCGCGCCAGCGGAGTGCGCAGATCGTGCGAGATGCCGGCCAGCATCAATTCGCGGTCTGCCTCCGTCTGCCGGATGTCCTTGGCCATGCGGTTGAACGAGGCGTTCAGGTCGCGGATCTCCAGCGGCCCGTTTTCCGGCAGGGGAGCGGGCGTTTCGCCCCGGGACAGCACCTGTGCCGCGCGCGCCAGCCGGGACAGCGGACGGTTCACGAACCCGACGCTCACCGCCGCGCCCACCAGCGACAGCAGTAGCGCGGTGGCGCCCCAGCCCAGCCATTCGATGCCGCCCGTCAGGCCGATCTGCTCGCGTTCGAAGACCAGCCAGTACAGGTCATGATCGATCTGAAAGCTGACCCAGAAGCCCGGTACCTGGTTGACGCCCCAGGCGATCTGGGTTTCGGGGCCGAAACGGCTACGGATGTGGTCCGCCACGCGCTGCCAGTAGTCGTCGTTGGGCAGGGGCTCGGCGAAATCGGTCAGTTCCCGGGGGTAGACCTGGATCCCTTCGTTGGTCGCCAGGTCCAGCAGCAGCTTGCTGCGTTCGTCCGCCTCGGAATAGACCAGGGCGGTGCGCGTGATATTGACGGCGGTGATGACCCGCTGCGCCATCTGGTTGGCACGTGGCCCCAGCTCCATGCTGAAGAACACCTGCAACCAGGCCCCCAGGCTGACCAGCATGAGGGCGGCAAGCAAGAGAAAGGTACGGCCGAACAGCCCAAGACGCACGCGTGACGTCATGGCTTTGAGGGCGCTGCGAAAACGGAGCATGTTGCGGCGTTCCTGCCCCGGGAACGATCAGGTTTCAGCTGCCACCGTCCGGCACGAAGACGTAACCCAGCCCCCATACCGTCTGGATGAATACGGGCTTGGAAGGGTTCGGTTCGATCAGTTTGCGCAGGCGGGAAATCTGTACGTCCAGGCTGCGATCGAACGCTTCGTATTCGCGGCCGCGGGCCAGCTCCATCAGCTTGTCGCGCGACAGGGGAATCTTGGGATGGCGGGCAAACACCTTCAGCACCGAGAATTCCCCGGTGGTGATGGGCACCTGCTCGTTGTTGCGCGTCAAGGTGCGCGTTGAGAGGTTCAGCACATAAGGGCCGAAGGCAATGGATTCGTTTTCCTGACTGGGCGCGCCGGGGTGCTCTTCCGTGCCGCGGCGGCGCAGGATGGCGTTGATGCGGGCCAGCAGTTCGCGAGGGTTGAACGGCTTGGACAGGTAGTCGTCCGCGCCCATTTCCAGGCCGACGATGCGGTCGATTTCCTCGGCCTTGGCGGTCAGCATGATAATAGGGGTATTGTCGTGCCCACCTCGAAGGCGGCGGCAGATGGACAGGCCGTCTTCGCCCGGCAGCATCAGGTCCAGCACCAGCAGGTCGAAGTGCTCGCGCTGCCACAGCTTGCCCATTTCCTTGGCGTCTTCGGCAACGAAGACGTTGAAGCCCTGTTCCGACAGATACCGCCTGAGCAGGTCCCGCAGGCGGGGATCGTCGTCGACAACCAGGACTTTGCGCGTCGGAGTGGTGTTTTGCGTATTCATGGCCGGAAATGTAACAGCGCCCGGAATGAGCGGCTAGTGGTCGTTCACAAGATATTACACATTGGACAGGATGGTTGAACTCATCCTTACAACCGAGGGCAAGTCTTTGGTATTACGTACAATTCCGGACCATGAGACCCACTTTACTGGCCCTTGAGACATCGTCGTCCCGATGCAGCGTCGCGCTGCTGCGTGATGGCACGGACGGCATGGCCATCGCCACGCTCGAGCATGACGGTGCACAGGAACATGCCGAGCGCCTGTTGCCCATGGCGCGCGACCTGCTGCGCGACGCCGGCATCGAGGCCAGCGGCATCCATGCCGTGGCATTCGGCCAGGGGCCGGGGGGCTTCACCGGCCTGCGGGTGGCCTGCGGGGTGGCGCAAGGCATCGCGCTGGCGCACGACTTGCCGGTCGTCCCGGTGGTTTCGCATCTGGCTGTCGCGGCGCAAGTGCCCGCCCGGCCCGACCAGGCGGTGGTGGTGGCCCTGGATGCCCGCATGGACGAGGTCTATCTGGCCGTGTACCGGCGTGTGCAGGGCGCCGACGACGATACCGCCTGGGATGTCCTGCAAGCCCCTCTGCTGATCGCCGCGGCGCACGTCGTGCCCTGGGTGGAGGGCCATCTGGAAGATTGGCGCATGCGCACGGGGCTGGCGCTCGCGCCGGTCCTGGCTGGCGACGCCTGGGACGTTTATGCACGGCAAATGGCGCCGCACGCGGATTGGACGCGTTTCGACGCCAAGCGCCCGCACGCGCGGGATATCGCCCGGCTGGCGCTGCTGGCGTGGCGCCGCGGTGAAACCGTGCCGCCGGAACAGGCCATGCCTTTGTACGTCCGCGACCGCGTGGCCTATACCACGGCGGAACGGATGGCAGGCCAGGGCGGCAACCCGAAGGCCGCCTCCGTGCTGGCGCCGGGCCCCGCGCCCGGAACAGCCGCCGGCGCGGCGATGGTGTCCGGGATGGCCGCCGCCGCATCGGACACGGCGCAGGCCGCCCCGGCGATCGGGCCCCAGTCCGACGGCCTGCCGGTCGACATGTCGCCCATGACGGTGCTGGACCTGGACGATATGGAGCGCATCGAAGCCTCGGTGCAGGCCTTTCCCTGGACGCGCCGCAATTTCGCGGACGCGCTGGCGGCCGGCTATGACACCTGCGTACTGCGCCGGGCCGGCCGCATGCTCGGTTTCTGCATCCTGATGCATGCCCCCGATGTGTCGCATCTGCTGGTGGTGGCCGTCGACAAGGCCATGCATCGCCAGGGGCTGGGTTCCCGGCTGATCGCGTGGTGCGTCCAGCGGGCGCGCGAGCGAGGCATCGGCGGCCTGCTGCTGGAAGTGCGTCCGTCGAACACGGGGGCGGTGGCCTTCTATGAACATCATGGGTTCCTGCGCGTGGGCCTGCGCCGCGGCTACTATCCGGCCGGCCGGGGCCGGCGCGAAGACGCGCTGGTGATGCAGAAGCCGGTGCCCCAGGAGGCCACCGCCCATGACTGACGGGACGCCCGTATCCGCGAAGGCGCCGCTGCTGAATCCGCTGCAGCGGGCGTGGCTGCGCGAGATCGGAATGGAAAAGGTGTGGCTGCGGCAGGGTGAGCCTGAACCCCGCGCACCCGGCGTACAGGCCGACGCCCGCACGGCGGCCGCGGGTGTAGCCGCGGCCGGCACGGGCGCCGGGGGGGTGGCCGGGTTGCGCGTGGCCGCCGGGCCGCATGTCGATGCGGGCCCACACGCCAGCGCCGGGCCGCATGGCGAGGCTGGCACGCCAGCCGGGTCGGAAGGTCGATCCGAGGCGGGCGCCCCCGCCGGGGCGGCGGGCCTGCCGCCCCAGGCGCCGGCATCCGCGACGAACCAGGCACCGGGCATCGCGCCGGGGCCCGCGGCGAACCAGGCCGCCGGCGTCGCGTCCGCGGCCGCGCCGGATGCGCCGGCACGGATACCGGTCGTGGTGCCGCGTCCGGCCAGGCCGCCTGCGCTCGGCGCGCGTCCGGCCAAGGATGCGCCGCCGCCGCAGCCGGCGCCAACCGCGGAATCGCTGGCGATGCTGGACATGGCTACCTTGCGCGACCGCGTGATCGAATGCACGGCCTGCGGCTTGTGCCGGGGACGCCGGCAGGCGGTGTTCGGCATGGGAGCGGAACAGGCCCGCTGGCTGGTGGTCGGCGAGGCGCCGGGCGAACAGGAAGACCGGCAGGGCCTGCCTTTCGTGGGCCGCTCCGGCCAGTTGCTGGACGCCATGCTGGCGGCCGTCGGCATGAGCCGCGAGCGCGACGTCTATATCGCCAACGTCATCAAGTGCCGGCCGCCCGGCAATCGCAATCCCAAGCCTGAAGAAATCGCCGCGTGCCGGCCATACCTGATGCGCCAGATCGCGCTACTCAAGCCGGAACGCATCCTGGTGCTGGGCCGCTTCGCCGCCCAGACGCTGCTGGAGACCGATGCCGCCATCGGCAGCCTGCGCGGGCGCGTGCACACCTTGAAGACGGCGGATGGCGAGATACCCATGGTGGTCAGCTACCACCCGGCGTATCTTCTGCGCAGTCCGGTTGAAAAGGCGCGCGCCTGGCAGGACTTGCGGCTGGCGGTGAGCCTGCTGCAGTCCTAGGGCCTGTCAACGCTGGAAGGCGCCTCGCGGCGGCCGAGTCCGGCGCCGCGCGGCAGGCGTCGCGGCCGCGACCTTTAGTGGGCGCGGCCCTCCAGGGCCTTGCCGTGGCCTTCCTGGCCGATCTGGCCGATCAGTTCCGGGCGCTCCTGCATGTTGCGGCGGCTCCAGCGCATGAAGATCAGCATCAGGATGGCCACGATGGAGCCGAAGATCACGATGATGATGCCGATAGGCAGGTCCAGCCACAGCAACAGCGTGTACATCGCCACCATGAGCAGGATATTGAGCTGCTCGTTGAAGTTCTGCACCGCGATGGAGTGCCCCGCCGACAGCAGGACATGGCCCCGATGCTGCAGCAGCGCGTTCATCGGCACGACGAAGAAACCCGCCGAGCCCCCCACCACCAGCAGCAGCACATACACCTGCCAGGTCGTATGCACCAAAGGCATCAGCAGTACGACCAGCCCCATGGCGGCACCGACGGGCAGCACGCTCAGCGCCTTGCGCAACGGGATGCGCCCGGCCAGGATGGACCCGATGACCGTACCCACCGCAGCGATCCCCATCAGGATGGACGCCTGGTCCAGCCGGTAGCCCAGCTGGCTGCGGCCCCATTCGATGACGATCAGTTGCAGGGTGGCCCCCGCGCCCCAGAACAGGGTGGTGACGGCCAGCGAGATCTGGCCCAGCTTGTCGTGCCACAACACGCGCACGTAGCCGCCGAAGGTGGAGATGAGCCGGATGGGGTTCTTCTGCTGCGGCGGATAGCGTACGTGCGTCTTGGGGATGATGAGATTGCCGGCCGACGCCAGCAGGTAGACGCCGGCGATGACCAGGATGGCGGCCTCGGCCGGCGTGTGTACCAGCTTGGCGCTCCAGGGGTGGTGCAGGATGAGGTCGGACACATCGGGCGAAATCAGCGCGCCGCCCAGCACCGTGCCGAGGATGATGGAGATGACCGTCAGGCCTTCGATCCAGCTATTGCCCTTGACCAGGAGCTCGGGCGGCAGCATTTCGGTCACGATGCCGTACTTGGCGGGCGAATAGGCGGCCGCGCCGACGCCCACCAGCGCGTAGGCCAGGCAGACCAGATAGGTTTGATGCGCGTGCGCGACGCCCAGGCTTGCATAGGAAAACATCAGCAGGCAGCCGCCGACCTTCAAGGCGTTGGTGGCGAACATCACGCGGCCCTTGGGGTAGGAATCCGCGATGGCGCCGACAAAAGCGGCCAGCAGCACGTAGGCCAGCGCAAAGGACCATTTCATGACCGGCGCCATCCAGTCCGGACCGCGCAATTCCTGGATGAGGGCGATCGCCGCGATGAACAGCGCATTGTCCGCCAGCGAGGACAGGGCCTGCGCCGCCATGACCAGAAAGAAACCGCGTTTCAAAGAGATGTCCCCATTCACGTTGCCGGTCAGTATCCGGCAGCGGCCGCGGTATGAATAGGCCCGCGCCAAATAAAAGTGTCAGGGAGTATAGCGTCCGCCCTGGGGCGCGGCGTTGATCGCGGCCCCGGCCCAGGCCCCATGACGCGGCGCCGCATCGGGGTGCGCGGGGCCCGCGGAGCGGCCCAGGGAAGCGGCGGATGGGCTGCGCCCCGTGCGGCCGGGGCGGCCGGCGGGGTATCCGGTGGGGTATCATAAGGCCCGAAAAAAGCCGGTCCATCGAGCCGGTTCGTCAGCATCGGCCCCGCGGGGCCGATTTGCAATGCGCGGCAGGTCCGTTCACACGCGTCCATCAACCCTCCGGTCAGTCAATCAGATACTGTGCGCCTTACCCAGCTAAAACTCGCCGGCTTCAAATCGTTTGTCGATCCCACGGTCATTCCGGTCCCCAGCCAGCTGGTCGGCGTGGTGGGACCCAATGGCTGCGGCAAATCGAACATCATCGACGCCGTACGATGGGTGCTGGGCGAGGCCAAGGCATCGGAACTGCGCGGCGAATCCATGCAGGACGTCATCTTCAATGGATCGGGCAACCGCAAGCCGGCCGCCCGCGCGTCCGTGGAAATGGTGTTCGACAACAGCGAAGGACGCGCCGCCGGGCAATGGAGCACCTACGCCGAAATCGCGGTGCGGCGGGTCCTGACGCGCGACGGCACCAGCAGCTATTTCGTCAATAACCAGCAGGTGCGCCGCCGCGACATCCACGACATCTTCCTGGGCACCGGCCTGGGCGCGCGCGGGTACGCCATCATCGGCCAGGGCATGATCAATCGCCTGATCGAGGCGCGGCCCGAGGAACTGCGGGTATTCCTGGAAGAAGCGGCCGGTGTGTCGCGCTACAAGGAGCGCCGCCGCGAAACCGAAAACCGCCTGTCCGATACGCGCGAGAACCTGACCCGCGTCGAAGACATCCTGCGCGAACTGAACAGCCAGCTGGAAAAGCTGGAAGCGCAAGCCGAAGTGGCACGCGAATACCGCGAATTACAGGCCGACGGCGAGCGCAAGCAGCATGCCTTGTGGTTCCTGAAGGAATCCGGCGCGCGCCTGGAGCGGCAGAAGAAAACCCAGGAAATCGACCGGGCCCAGAACGAACTGGAAGCCGCCGTCGCGGAACTGCGGGCGGGCGAAGCCGCGCTGGAATCGCGCCGCCAGGCCCACTACGCGGCCAGCGACCAGGTGCATGCGGCCCAGGGCCAGCTGTACGAGGCCAATGCCCAGGTCAGCCGCCTGGAAGCAGAAATCCGCCACGTGGTGGAATCCCGCAACCGGGTACAGGCGCGTCGCGAACAATTGACGCGCCAGATCGAGGAATGGGAAGCGCAGCAGACGCACTGCACCGAACAGATCGCCCAGGCCGAGGAAGACCTTGCGGCGGGCACCGAACGCGCGCAGGAAGCGCGCGCGATGGCCGAGGACGCCCAGGCGGCCCTGCCGGCCGTCGAGGCCCGCGTGCGCGATGCCGCCCAGGGCCGCGATGCCATGCGCAGCGCGTTGGCGCGGGTGGAGCAGGACCTGGCGCTGGTGGCCCAGAGCCAGCGCGATGCCGACCGCCAGTTGCAGGCGCTGGAGCAGCGCCGCGAGCGCGTGCAGCAGGAAATGCGGGAATTGCAGACCCCGGATCCTGCGCGGCTGGAGGAACTGGCCGGTGCCTTGGCCTCCGGCCAGGAACAATTGGAGGCCGCGCAGGAAGAATTGGCGGCGCTGGAAACGCGCCTGCCCGAAGCCGACGCGGAGCGCGCCCGTGCGCAGGCCGCCGCGCAGCAGGAAGCCCAGACGCTGGCGCGGCTGGAAGCCCGGCTGGCGGCCCTGACCAAGCTGCAGGAAGACGTCCAGAAGCAGGGCGCGCTGGAGCCGTGGCTGGCCAAGCACGAATTGGCGGGCCTGGGGCGCTTGTGGCAGAAGCTGCATATCGAGCCGGGATGGGAAACGGCCCTGGAAGCGGCCTTGCGCGAACGCATGGCGGCGCTGGAAGTGCGCAGCCTGGATTGGGCCAAGGCCTTCGCGGACGATGCGCCTCCGGCGCGGCTGGCCTTCTACCAGTTACCGGTCGCGGCGCCGGCGCCCGCCGCCGCGCCGGGGCTGCAGCCGCTGACCGCCCTGCTGCGCATCGCCGACGGCGACTTGCGCACGCTGATGAACGACTGGCTGCGCGACGTCTACGTCGGTGACAGCCTGGCGCAGGCGCTGGCTGCCCGCGCCTCCCTGCCGGCAGGCGGGGCGTATGTGGTGAAGGACGGCCATCTGGTCGATGCCCACAGCGTCCGCTTCTACGCGGCGGATTCGGAACAGGCCGGGCTGTTGGCGCGGCAGCAGGAAATCGAAAACCTGCAGCGCGAATTGAAGGCCCAGCAGCTGATCGCGGACCAGTCGCGCGCCGCCGTGGCGCGCGGCGAAGCCGCGTGGCAGCAGGTATCGCAGGCGCTGGTTCCGGCGCGCCAGCGCGTGGCCGAAGTCACCCGCCGCGTGCACGACATCCAATTGGAGTATTCCCGGCTGCAGCAGCAGGCGCAACAATCGGGCGAACGTGGTGCGCGATTGCGCGAGGACCTGGCCGAAATCAACGCGCACGAGGAAGAGTTGCGGGCGGCGCGCGAAGACGCCGAGGTGCGCTTCGAAACGCTGGACCAGGAACTGGCGGAACACCAAACTCGTTTTGCCGATGCGGAGATCGAGGGGGAAACCCTGGCCGAACAGGCCGAGGCCGCGCGGGCCCGGTTGCGCGAACTGGAACGCGCGGTGCACGAATCCGAGTTCGCCCAGCGCGGCATCGAGGCGCGCATCCAGGACCTGCAACGCAATCAGCAGTTGGCGGCGGACCAGAGCCAGCGTGCCCGCGCCGAACTGGAGCAATTGCAGGGCGAATTGTTCGAACTGGACGCGTCGGCGTCGCAAGCCGGGTTGCAGGATGCCCTGGAACTGCGCGCCGAACGGGAGGAGGCCTTGGCGCGCGCGCGCATCGAGATGGACAACCTGGCGGCCCAGCTGCGCGGCGCCGACGAGGACCGCGTCCGTCTGGAGCAGTCGCTGGAACCGCGGCGCGCCCGCATCATGGAGCTGCAGCTGCAGGAGCAGGCGGCGCGCCTGGCCGAGGAGCAGTTCAGCGAACAGCTGAACGCCCAGGAAGTCGACCGCGACGCGCTGGCGCAATCGCTCGAATCGATGCCGGAGGAATGGCGCCGCGCCAATTGGCTGCAGTCGGAAGTCACCCGTATTTCCCGGCAGATCGATAGCCTGGGTTCGGTCAATCTGGCCGCGCTGGATGAACTGACCACGTCGCGGGAACGCAAGGAGTTCCTGGACGCCCAGCAGCAGGATTTGCTGACGGCCATCGAAACGCTGGAGGACGCCATCCGCAAGATAGACCGCGAAACGCGCGAGCTGCTGCAGGAAACCTTCAATACCGTCAACGGCCATTTCGGCGAGCTTTTCCCCAAGCTGTTCGGTGGCGGCGAGGCCAAGCTGATGATGACCGGCGACGAAATCCTGGATGCGGGCGTGCAGGTGATGGCGCAACCTCCAGGCAAGCGCAACAGCACCATCCACCTGTTGTCGGGCGGTGAGAAAGCCTTGACGGCGACGGCGCTGGTCTTCGCGCTGTTCAAGCTGAATCCCGCGCCGTTCTGCCTGCTGGACGAAGTGGACGCGCCGCTGGATGATGCGAATACCGAACGCTATGCCAACCTGGTCAGCACGATGAGCGAGCAGACCCAGTTCCTATTCATTTCGCACAACAAGATCGCCATGCAGATGGCGAAACAACTGGTCGGCGTTACGATGCAGGAACAAGGGGTGTCCCGCATTGTCGCGGTGGATATCGATTCGGCGGTTCAGCTCGCGGCCGAGGCCGCATAACCTAGATTGACAGAGGCGCGGCCCGAAGGGCGCGGAATTGATACATGAGTGATTTGCAGATCGGGCTGATCGTCCTGGGTGTCCTGCTCATCCTGATGGTGCTCGGCTTCAACTGGTGGCAGGATCGCCGGGTGCGCCGCAGGATGCAGGCGCATTTTCCCAGCAACGAGCACGATCCCCTGCTGGGTGGCGGGGGCCATGAAGTGGGCGCGCCGCATGCGGCCGCGGGCCAGGGGGCGCATGCCCCGCAGCGCCGCGAGCCCGGATTCGCCGGGACGGCGGCCGCCGGGACGGTGCGTACCTCCGGCATGCATGCGGACACGGCCGCCGGATCGCCGAGCGCCGCCCCTGTCGACTCCGATGACAGCGAGGAAGCCGATCCCGCCTGCGAAGTGGTGATCGAAGTGACGTTCGCCGAACCGGTGCGTGGCGCCGATCTGCTGCCGGTCACCCAAAGCATGCGCTCGGCCGGCCGCAAGCCCATGCGGGTATTCGGCCAGACGGACGACCAGCGCCACCGTGCGCGGCTGCGCGGCGACGAGCGCTACGGCGCGCTGCAGATCGCCGTGCTGCTGGCCAATCGCACCGGTCCGCTGACGGCCATCGAATGGTCGCAGGCCTGGGCGCGGGCCCAGGACCTGGGCGAGCGTTTCGATGCCGCCATCGAAGGACCCGACCAGCAGGCCGTGCTGGAGCAGGCCGCGCGCCTGGACGATACCTGCGCCGCGCTCGATACGCAGGTGGGTCTGACGCTGCTTCTGGGCGGCGCGCAGCCGGCGGCGGAAGTCCTGGCCGTCGCCCGCGACCTGGGCTTCATCCATGACGGTCCGCGCCTGGTTTGGATGTCGGACGTCGGGTTGCCACGCTTTACGCTGATGCGCGGCGACGGCGCCGCCTTCGATGCCGGCATGGGCGGAGTCGAGCGCTTGAACCTGCTGCTGGATGTGCCGTGCAGCCCGCCCGATGAACGCGCCTTCGGGCGCATGGTGGAGGTCGGGCGCCAGTTGGCGCAGCGCCTGCGCGCCGAACTCGTCGACGACCAGGGCAAGCCGCTGGCCGATGCCTCCGTCGCCGTCATCGACGAACGCCTGCAGGTCCTGTTCGGGCAATTGGAGCAGGCCGGCCTGCGTGCCGGCAGCGCGCGCGCGTTGCGGGTGTTTTCGTGAAGGCTGGCAACAAGGCCACCGACGCGCAGGAAGAAATCGCCCACCTGCGCGTCGAAATCGAGCAGCACAACTACCGGTACTACGTCGAAGACGCGCCCAGCATTTCCGACGCCGAATACGATGCCTTGATGCGCAGACTCGTGGCGCTCGAGGAAGCCCATCCCGAGCTCGTGACGCCGGAGTCGCCCACCCAGCGCGTGGGTGCCGCCCCGCTGGCGGCCTTTGGCGCCGTCACCCATGCGGTGCCCATGCTGTCGTTGGGCAATGCTTTCGACGAAGACGAAGTCCGGGCCTTCGATAAGCGTGTCACGGACACGCTGCGTGCGTCCGGCCAACTGGGTCCGGCCAGCCAACCGGATTATTTCTGCGAACTGAAGCTGGACGGCCTGGCCATCAGCCTGCGCTATGAAAACGGCAAGCTGACGCAGGCCGCGACACGCGGCGACGGGCAGACCGGCGAGGACGTGACGGCCAATATCCGTACCATACGCTCGATTCCGCTGCAGCTGAAGGCCGGCGCCCCCCGCGTGCTGGAAGTGCGCGGCGAAGTGCTGATGAATCGCCGCGAATTCGAGCGCTTGAATGCATCGCAAGCCGAGCGGGGCGAAAAAGTCTTCGTCAATCCGCGCAATGCCGCCGCCGGCAGCCTGCGGCAACTGGACCCGCGCATCACGGCGCAGCGCCCGCTGCGTTTCTTCGCCTATGGATGGGGCGAAGTCCATGGGCTTGCCGGTCGCCAGCCGGAGCTCTTCGACGAGCCCGCGCCCGGCGTGCGCCAGGCCGCCACGCTGCCGCGCGAGTCGCACAGCGCCATGCTGGACTGGCTGGCCGAACTGGGCCTGCCGATCAACACCGCGCACAACCAGAAGGCCAAGGGCGCTGACGGGCTGCTCGCTTTCTATGCGCATGTCGCAAAGCTGCGGCCGACGCTGCCCTACGACATCGATGGCGTGGTCTACAAGGTCGATTCCCTGCCGGCGCAGAAAGTACTGGGCTTTGTCGCGCGCGCGCCGCGCTTCGCGCTGGCACACAAATATCCCGCCGAGGAAGCCACCACCACGCTGCTGGACATCGAAGTCCAGGTCGGCCGCACCGGCGCCATTACGCCGGTGGCGCGCCTGCAGCCCATTTTTGTCGGCGGGGTGACCGTCACCAACGCCACACTGCATAACGAAGACGAGATCCGCCGCAAGGATGTGCGGATCGGCGATACCGTCATCGTGCGGCGCGCCGGCGACGTGATTCCCGAAGTCGTCGGCCCGGTGCTGGAAAAGCGGCCCGCGGCGGCGGCGTCGTTCGACATGAAGCAGAAGTACCCCGTGTGCCCGGTGTGCGGCTCCGCGATCGAGCGGCCGGAGGGCGAGGCCATCGCCCGCTGCACCGGTGGGCTGTTCTGCGCCGCACAGCGCAAGCAGACGCTGCTGCACGCGGCGGGCCGCAAGGCGCTGGATATCGAGGGGCTGGGTGAGAAGCTGGTCGATCAACTGGTGGACCGCGATCGCATCAAGTCCTTGGCGGATATCTACGGCCTGACCGCCGAGGAACTGGCCGGCTATGAGCGTATGGGAACGAAATCGGCCGAGAACCTGGTGCGCGCCATCGACAAGGCGCGCACGCCCACGCTGGGCCGGCTGCTGTTCGCGCTGGGCATCCGTCACGTCGGCGAAACCACGGCGCGCGACGTGGCCCGGCACTTCGGCGGCATGGACGCCATCATGGACGCCGGGGAAGCGCAGCTGCTGGAGGTTTCCGATGTGGGGCCGGCGGTCGCGGCCTCGATACACCGCTTTTTTGCCGAGCCGCATAACCGCGATATCGTGGAAGCGCTGAAGCGGCAGGGTGTACATCCGGTAGCGGAGGCCGCCGCGCGCAGCGGTGGCCTGTCGGGCAAGACTTTCGTCCTGACCGGTACGCTGCCGACCATGACGCGCGAAGAGGCAACCAGCCATATCCTGGCCGCGGGCGGTAAGGTCAGCGGCTCGGTATCCAGGAAAACCGCGTATGTGGTGGCGGGCGCCGACGCCGGCAGCAAGCTGGCCAATGCCGAGAAACTGGGCGTGCCCATACTGGATGAAGAGGGCCTGAAGCAGTTGCTGGGGTTGCGCGAATAGGGGCATCCCGGGCGCCCTGCGGTCAGGACGGCGATTAACGGCTCATAAAGAGACCAGGCAAAAAAAAAGAACCCCGCGGTGAAACGGCGGGGTTCTTTTTTTGCGGGCGCCTGCGATTGCCGGCGCCGCGCGCAAGGCCTGCGCTTATTGGACCTTGGCTTGCTCGCGCAGCGATTTCTGGTAGTCGGCCAGGAGTTGCTGGCGCAGCATTTCTTCCAGTTGCGGACGGACCTGGTCCAACGGCGGGAATTCGACCGGACGGGTGTCTTCCACCTCGATGATGTGCCAGCCGTACTGGGTTTGCACCGGCTTTTCGGCCAATTCGCCCTTCTTGAGCGAGGTCACGGCCTGCGCGAAAGGCGGGACATAATTCGTGGCCGGCGCCCAGCCCAGGTCGCCGCCATTTTGCGCACTGCCGGGATCCTTGGATTCCTTCTTGGCGGCGTCATCGAATTTCAGCTTGCCGCTCTTGATCTGCGCCAGCAGGTCGTTGGCGGTTTTTTCGTCCGGGACCAGGATATGGCGGACTTTGTATTCCAGCTTGCCGGCCTGCTGCTGCTTGACCTCGTTGTATTCGTCCTGGACTTGTTTGTCCGTGACCGGATGCTTTTGCAGATAATCGGCCATCAAGGCGCGGACCAGGATGCCCTGGCGAGCCAGTTCGACTTCAGTCTGCACGTCGGCCTGTTTCGCGACGCCGGCCTTTTCGGCGGCCTGCACGAAAACCTGGCGGTTGATCATTTCCTGCTTGACCTGATCGCGCAGCTGAGGCGAATCGGTGGCGCCCTGGCTGACGAGCAGCTTTACGAACTGGTCCAGGCTTTTCTGGGTAATGGGTTTGCCATTGACCGTCGCCACGTTCTGGGCAAAAGCGGGGGCAGCAATCACGCAAGCCGCCACCAGCAGGATGAAGCGTTTCATGTAGATCCTTTCAGGGGGTACGGGTTTCCAGCGCAAGCGCGTGGATGGGGTAGGGCATTAAATCATTCAAATGATCATACACCAGGCGATGACGCGCCACCGGTGTCAGCCCTTCGAATTTGGCGGACGTTATCCTCACTGTGAAGTGCGAGGCGCCGCCATGCGCGCCAGCATGTCCCGCGTGCAGATGGGAATCGTCCTGGATCTCCAGCGCCACGGGCGCGAGCACTTGCAGGCGTTCGCGAATGGTAGCAGCGACGTCGGTAATCTGAGTCATGGAAAGTTATTCAAATCAATTCAGAAATCAATTCAGCGTTTGCCGGTTTCACGGCCGGTTTCGTCGGTGGCTTCGCCGGCGGCACCGGGTACCTGCAGGTGCCGCCCCAGCCAGATCGACTGCGCCAGGACGAAAACAATCATCAGGCCCATCAGGCCGAAGGCCTTGAACGTGACCCATTCGGATTCCGAGAAACGGCCCGAAAAGGCGACATACAGATTGGCGGCCCCGGCGATCAAAAAGAATACCGCCCAGGTGGCATTCAGTTTGTCCCAGACCGCATCCGGCAGGGCGATCTGCTTGTCCAGCAGCCGGCGCACCAGGTTACGCTTGAATATCCAGCGGCCCGCCAGCAGCGCGGCGCCGAACAGCCAATACAGCACCGTCGGTTTCCATTTGATGAAGACGTCGCTGTGCAGCCATAGCGTGGCGCCGCCAAAGACGACGATTACCGTCAGATTGATCCAATGCATACCTTCGATGGGGCGGCCGGTGAATTTGAGCCACAGAATCTGCAGGACGGACGCGGTGATGGCCACCGCGGTGGCCGTATAGATTCCGGCATAGCGGTATGCGATGAAAAACAGCAGCAGCGGAAACAGATCGAATAGAAACTTCTTCATTCTTCGGCAGGTTCGAATTTCAATGCCAGGGAATTAATGCAGTAGCGCCGGCCGGTGGGGGGCGGACCGTCCGGGAAAACATGTCCCAGATGGGAATCGCATACGTTGCACAATACCTCGGTACGTATCATGTCGTGGCTGGTATCGCGTTGTTCGCGCACCAGGTCGGGACCCAGGGGCTCGTAATAGCTGGGCCAGCCGCAGCCCGCGTCGAATTTGGTATCGGACGCGAACAGCGCCGTGCCGCAGGCGACGCAGCGGTAAATGCCCGGCGTCGCGGTGTCCCAGTAGCGGCCGGTGAAGGCCCTTTCCGTCCCCTTTTCGCGAGTAACGTAGAACTCATCCGGCGAGAGCAGGGCGCGCCATTCGGCGTCGGTCTTGCGTACTTTTTCCATGTCCGCGCTGGGGTTTCCGGGCAAGCAACAGGTTCGGGCATAATCGCGCCCCATGTTAATCGAGTTTGATCATGCCGTCGTGAAGACGCCCCGCGCGCAGATTCTGCATGGGGTGAGCGCCGTGCTGACCGAACGCCGCATCGGTATCGTCGGGCCCAACGGCGCGGGCAAAAGCACCCTGGCGCGGCTCATCAACGGGCTGGTATTGCCGTCGTCCGGCGCGGTGCGCGTCAATGGCCATGATACCCGCCAGGCCACGCGCGCCGTCAGGCGGGAAGTGGGCTTCGTATTCCAGAACCCGGAGAACCAGATCGTTTTTCCCATCGTGCGGGAAGACATGGAATTCGGCCTGAAGGCGCAGGTGCCGGACAAGGCGTCCCGCCAGGCGCGCGCCGTCGAACAACTGGCCGCGCTCGGGGTGGGCCATCTGGCAGACCGCGCCAGTCATACGCTGTCCGGCGGCGAGCGCCAGCTGGTGGCGCTTGCCGCCGTGCTGGTCATGCGGCCCAGGGTGATCGTGTTCGACGAACCGACGACGCAGCTGGATCTGCGCAACCGCAACCGGGTGCGTGCCGCCATTGCCGGCCTGGACTGCGAGGCCGTGGTCGTCAGCCACGACCTGGACTTGCTGGAGGACTTCGATCGCGTATTGGTGATCGCCGACGGTCGCGTCGCCGCCGACGACACCCCTGCCGCGGCGCTGCGCTGGTACCGGGAGCATTGCGCATGATGGAACCGCTCTATGTCGAAGGCGATGGCGTGCTCCACCGCATCCCGGCGCCGTACAAGCTGATCGCGCTGCTGGCCGCGGGCGCAGGGTTGTTCGCCGTGCACCGGCTGGATGGACTGGCCGTCGCCTTCGCATGCGGCGGGCTGCTGGTGGCCATGTCGGGCGCGCAGGCCGGCGCGATCTGGCGCCACGTGCGGGGGCTGTTGCCTATCCTGGCCGTGGTGGGCGCCTTCACGGGCTATTTCGATGGCGCGGCGCGCGCGGCGGAAGTCCTGCTGCGCGTGGGGGCCTTGGTGGCCCTGGCCCTGGCCGTGACCCTGACGACGCGCACCAGCGACCTGATCCAGGTATGTGAACGGGCGCTGTATCCGCTGGACAGGCTGGGATGGGTCGATGCCGGCCGTGTCGCGCTGGCCCTGGCGCTGACGCTGCGCTTCATCCCCGAGATCTGGCGCAATTACCAGGATATCCGCGAGGCCCAGGCCGCGCGCGGTCTGTCGCGCAACGCGCTGGCGCTGACGGTGCCCCTGCTGGTGCGCACGCTCAAGCGCGCCGAGGAAGTCGCCGATGCCATCGACGCGCGTAGTGGATGAATCCCACCCCCCGAAGCGCTGCGCCCTTCCCCCCTCAAGGGGGGCGACGCTGGCGGACCGGCGGAGCCGGATCCGCGGCGTCCCCGATCGGGGGAGGCCGGTTTCATGCGACGCGGGTGGTGGGGAATGTCTTGGAGAACGGAGCCGGATCTCGCCGAGAGTGGCCCGGAAGCCATACACAAGGATCGCGGGTTTCACCGCAAGAGGAGAGTCTGCATGCGCACGAAGGATACCGTGACGGTCGCGATGTTCGCGGCCTTTATCGTCGTGTTGAGCCTGGCGCCGCCCATACCGGTGCCGGCCCTGCCGGTGCCCATCACCTTGCAGGCGCTGGGCGTCATGCTCGCCGGCTGCATGCTGGGGCCGGCCCGCGGCGCGGCGGCCGTGGCGCTCTATCTGGTCCTGGCGGCGATCGGGCTGCCGGTGCTGCCCGGGGGCCGCGGCGGGCTGGGCGTGTATGCCGGCCCGACCGGCGGGTTCCTGGTCGGCATGCTGGTCGGCGCGGCGCTGTGCGGTGCGATGGCGCAGCGCGTGGCGCGGTCGGGCGCCGATACGCTGCCGGCGCTGCTGGGTTACTTCGGGGCCGCTCTGGCCGGCGGGCTGGTCGTGGTCTATGCCGTGGGTATTCCCTGGCTGGCGGCCATCGCGGGCATGACATTGAGCAAGGCGGCGCTGGCCATGGTGGTGTTCCTGCCCGGCGACATCGCCAAGGCGATCGTGGCCGCCGTCGTGACGCAAAGGGTGCGCCGCGTATGGGCGTTCGGCGGTGAGCGCTGAGCGCGCACCACGGTGGATGGGGGTGACTACTGCCCCCCGCGTCGCGCTAATTTGATACGGTTTTAAACCTATAATCCGTTTTTCTGTATAGCTTGCAGAACGATCCCATATGTTGTTGCCGCCGTGCGCCAGGCGCCGGCTCCCTCTCTGGAGACTTCAATGATGCATCCCAAGCATAAGACGCGCATGGCGGCCGCGGCGCTGGCGCTGGCCTTGCCCTTGATGGCACACGCGCAGATCAAGGTCGGCGTCACTCTCTCCAGCACCGGGCCGGCGGCGTCGCTGGGTATTCCGGAGCGCAACACGGTGGCCCTGCTGCCGAAGGAAGTGGCGGGCCAGAAGATCGACTGGATCGTGTTGGACGATGCGACCGATACCACCCAGGCCGTCAAGAACATGCGCAAGTTCGTCAGCGAGGACAAGGTGGACGTCGTGATCGGCACGTCGGTGACGCCGGCGTCCCTGGCGATGGTCGACGTCGCGGGCGAAACCCGGACGCCGATGATCAGCGTGGCGGCCAGCGTGAAGATCGTCGACCCGGTCGACGGGCCGCGCAAATGGGCCTTCAAGACCCCGCAGAACGATGCGCTGATGGCGGGCGCGCTGGCCGACGCGATGGCCAAGGGCAAGGTCAAGACCCTGGGCTTCATCGGCTTTGCCGATGCCTATGGCGATAGCTGGCTGCAGGAAATCAAGAACGCCACCGAGAAGAAAGGCATCAAGGTCGTCGCCGTCGAAAAATACGGCCGCACCGATACCAGCGTGACCGGCCAGGTGCTGAAATTGGTCGGCGCCCGTCCCGACGCGGTGCTGATCGCCGCTTCCGGCACGCCGGCGGCGCTGCCGCAGAAGGAACTGCGCGCCCGCAACTACGGCGGCCTGATCTACCAGACGCATGGCGTGGCCAACGGCGATTTCCTGCGCGTTTGCGGCAAGGATTGCGAAGGCATGCTGTTGCCCGCCGGCCCGTTGCTGGTCGCCGAGCAACTGCCGGACAGCAATCCGGTGAAGAAGTCGGCGCTTGCCTATGTGGCCGCCTATGAAAAGGCGCACGGCGCCGGTTCCGTCAGTACCTTCGGCGGCCATCTGTGGGACGCCGGCCAACTGGTGCTGGCGGCCGTGCCCAACGCGCTGAAGCAGGCCCAGCCCGGCACGCCGGAATTCCGCGCGGCGATGCGCGATGCCCTGGAAAACATCAAGGACCTGCCGGCCTCGCAGGGCGTGTTCAATATGAGCCCCACCGACCACGCCGGTTTCGACGAGCGCGCGCGGGTCATGGTGAAGGTGCAGAACGGCAAGTGGGTCTACCAGCCGGGACTGTGACGCGGCGCACATGAAGCATGCATCGGCGCGCGCGGCCCCGGGTTCGCGCGCGCCGATGCCTTTCACGGTAAACGGTCGATGGATTCTTCCATAGCGTTCATCCTGCTGCAGGACGGCGTCGTCAGCGGGGCGATCTACGCCTTGCTGGGCATGGCGCTGGTGCTGGTATTCGCGGTGACGCGGGTGATCTTCATCCCGCAGGGTGAATTCGTCGCCTTCGGCGCTTTGACGCTGGCCATGCTGGTGGATGGCAAGCTGCCCGGGACGGTATACCTGCTGCCCCTGCTGGGCGGTGTCGTCTTCCTGCTGGAGCTTGGGCGCGCGCTGCGCCTGGGCAGTGCCGCCGCGCTGCCCAAGGCCATCCTGGCCAATGTGGTGCTGCCGGCGCTGCTGTACTGGGTGACCAGCCGCCTGACGGGTCCCGATACGCCGTTGTGGCGCAATATGCTGCTGACGCTGCTGTTGATCGTGCCCATGGGGCCGATGGTGTACCGCATCGTCTATCAGCCGCTGGCGGAGGCCAGCGTGCTGGTGCTGCTGATTACCTCGGTCGCGGTGCATTTCGTCCTGGTCGGCATGGGGCTGGTGTTCTTCGGCGCCGAAGGATGGCGCACGCCGGCCTTCGTCGACGGCCAGGTGGATTTCGGCATCGCCGCGTGGTCGGCGCAAAGCCTGTTCGTGGTCGGGACATCGCTGGTCCTGATCCTGGCGCTTTGGCTGTTCTTCGGCAAGACGCTCTATGGCCGCGCCTTGCGCGCCACGGCGGTCAATCGCCGCGGCGCGCGATTGGTCGGTATCAGCAGCTCGATCTCCGGCACCATTACGTTCACGCTGGCGGCGCTGATGGGCGCCATTTCGGGGATACTGATCGCGCCCGTCACCACGATCTATTACGACACGGGTTTCCTCATCGGCCTGAAGGGCTTCGTCGGCGCGATCATCGGCGCGCTGGCCAGCTATCCGGTGGCCGCCGCCGGCGCGCTGCTGGTGGGCCTGCTGGAATCCTTCTCTTCCTTCTGGGCCAGTGCGTACAAGGAAGTGATCGTGTTCACGCTCATCATCCCGGTGCTGCTGTGGCTGTCGCTGCGCGGCGGCACCCACGCCGAGACCGAGGACTAGGGGCGCACATGAAGACGAGCTTCGCGCGGCGGCTGCCCCTGCTGGTGTTCGTGGTGCTGCTGGCACTGTTGCCGGCGTTCGCCGCCACGCCGGAATTCTGGATCACGCAGCTCAATTACATCGGCCTGGCCAGCCTGGTGGTGCTGGGCCTGGTGGTGCTCACGGGCGTCAGCGGGCTGACGTCGTTCGGGCAGGCGGCGTTCGTGGGCATCGGCGCCTATGCCACAGCCTGGCTGACCACCGCCCAGGGCTGGTCGCCCTGGCTCGGCCTGCTGGCGGGACTGCTGCTGACGGGCGCGATCGCCTGGCTGCTGGGCACCGTCACCCTGCGACTGTCGGGTCATTACCTGCCTCTGGGTACCATCGCCTGGTGCCTGGCGCTGTTCTATTTGTACGGCACCGTGGAAGCCCTGGGACGCCACGACGGGATTGCCGGCATCGCCCCGCTGACGCTGTTCGGCGTCTCGCTGGCCAGCGGGCGGCATATCTACTATCTGATCTGGGTGCTGGTGCTGGCGGCCGTCTGGGCGACCGGCAATCTGCTGGATTCGCGGCCGGGCCGCGCCATCCGCGCGCTGCGCAACGGCGCCGGCATGGCCGAATCCATGGGCGTGCATACGCGGCGCTACAAGGTCATCGTGTTCGTCTATGCGGCATTGCTGGCCAGCGTGTCGGGGTGGCTGTACGCGCACATGCAGCGCGCGGTCAGTCCCAGCCCGTTCGGCCTGAACTACGGCATCGAGTACCTGTTCATGGCGGTGGTGGGCGGCGCGGCGCACGTCTGGGGCGCCTTGCTGGGCTCGGCCATCATCCTGGTGCTGAAGGACCAGATCCAGAACGTCGTGCCTCGATTGCTGGACACCACCGCCAACTTCGAACTGATCGTCTTCGGCATCCTGCTGATCCTGATGCTGCAGTATGCGCGCGACGGTGTGTGGCCCATGCTGGCCGCGGGCTGGCGCCGGGTGGCGGGCGGCGATGCCGCGCGAGACCGCGGCGCGCCGCCCCCGAGCCCCGCGCCGGCCCTGGCCCGGCGTGCCCGCCCAGCCTTGGGGCAGGTGGTGCTGGACGTGGACGCCATCCGCAAGACCTTCGGCGGCTTGGTGGCCGTCAACGATATTTCCTTCAAGGTGCGCGCCGGCGAAATCATGGGCCTGATCGGCCCCAACGGCGCCGGCAAGAGCACCACCTTCAATCTGATCACGGGCGTGCTGCCGTGCACGCGCGGCGGGGTCAGCTTCATGGGCGAACGCATCGAGCGCCTGTCGGCCCGGGACATCGCGCGGCGCGGCGTCAGCCGCACGTTCCAGCACGTCCAGCTGCTGCCGGGCATGACGGTGCTGGAAAACGTCGCGCTGGGCGCGCACCTGCGCGCCAACGTGGGCGTGCTGGCGGGGGCGCTGCGCCTGGACCGCGCGGCCGAGGTGCGTCTGCTTCACGAAGCGGCGCGCCAACTCGAGCGCGTGGGTCTGGGCGACTGCATGCACGAACAGGCCGGCAATCTGGCTTTGGGGCAGCAGCGCATCCTGGAAATCGCGCGGGCGCTGGCCAGCGATCCCATCCTGCTGCTGCTGGACGAGCCCGCCGCCGGCTTGCGCTACAAGGAAAAGCAAGACTTGGCCCGGGTGCTGGAGCAGCTGCGCGACGAGGGCATGAGCATTCTGCTGGTGGAACACGATATGGATTTCGTCATGCGCTTGACCAATCACCTCGTCGTCATGGACTTCGGCACCAAGCTGGCCGAAGGCGTGCCGGCGGATATCCAGCGCGATCCCGCGGTGCTGGAAGCCTACCTGGGCGGACTGGATGACGACGACACGGCCGTCTTGCCGGATGCGCAGGACGCGGCCGCGGGAGAGTCGCGATGAGCGCGCCCGCCGGCACGGGCGCGCCGCTGCTGAGGGTGGAGAGCCTGGGCGCGCGCTACGGCAAGGTGGCGGCGCTGTCGCCGGTGTCGCTCTGCGTTCCGGCCGGCAGCATCGTGACGGTGATCGGCGCCAACGGCGCCGGCAAGTCGACGATGCTGAACGCCATCATGGGTGCCTTGCCGCTGTCGGGACAGGCCGCGGGCGCGGTATGGCTCGATGGGCGGGACGTGTCCGGCTGGCCCGTGGAGCGGCGCGTGGCCGCCGGCATGTCGCTGGTGCCGGAGCGGCGCGAACTCTTCGCCAGCATGTCCGTGGAAGACAACCTGCTGCTGGGCGGCTTCCGGCGCTATCGCATGCGCGAGGCCGGCTGGCGCGACAGCATGCAGGACATCTATGAACTTTTTCCACGGCTGAAGGAACGGCGCGCGCAGGAAGCGGGCACGCTGTCGGGCGGCGAGAGACAGATGCTGGCGGTGGGGCGCGCGCTGATGGCCAAGCCGCGCCTGCTGATGCTGGACGAACCCAGCCTGGGCCTGGCGCCGCGCATCGTGCGCGAGATTTTTCACATCATTGCCCGCCTGCGCGAAGCGGGCGTGTCCATCCTGCTGGTGGAACAGAACGCCCGTGCGGCCTTGCAGGTGGCCGACCAGGGCTATGTACTGGAGACCGGAGAGGTCGTGCTGTCCGGGCCCGCCGCGGAACTGGCGCACAATCCGCGCGTGGTGGAAAGCTATCTGGGGCTGGGCAAGGCGGGCTGACATCGTCCGCCCTCTAGCGTTAACAGGCGCTGGCGGCCACCGCGGCCACCGCGCGTCGAATGGCCGGAATCAGGCCGCGTCCACCGCCACGCCCGGGCGCAGTTCAGCCGGCGCCTGCCCCTTGCGGAAGACATACCCCGTGTGCGGCCCGTGCAGGGTCATGTGTGCGCCATCGCCCGCCAGCCAGTCGCCTTCCGGCAAGCCGACCACCGTCACCGCCGGATTGGCCACCAGGAATTCCGCGATGCGGTCATTGCGCGTTTCGCCTTGGTGTCCCGCGGGCAAGGCATTCGTGTAGTGCGGGTTGATCTGGAAACCGATCAGGCCCAAGGCATTGAAACCGCCCGGATCGACGATGGGCATATCGTTGGTGGTGCACAGCGTGGGGCACGCCAGGTTTGCCCCCGCGCTCCAGCCGGAATAGGGCGTGCCGGCCTTCACGCGTTCCGCGATGGTGGCCAGCCAGCCGCGGCGGCGGCATTCCGCCACCAGCTGGAAGGTGTTGCCGCCGCCCACCAGGATCAGGTCGAAGCCGTCCGCGGCGCCGGCGTCCACGGTATGCGCGCCCGTCAGCGCCAGGCCTAGCGGGGCCAGGCTTTTGCCGACGTTGGCGGTGTAGTCGTCCCAGCTGGCCGTCACCCCGGCGAAGGGCACGAAGAGCGTTTTGCGGCGTTCGCCGGCCAGCGCGCGCAGGGGCTCCAGGGCATGGGTCAGGTAACTGCCGTCGGGAGACCGGGAGTTGCTGAAAAGAAGCAGTTGCATGGGCATTAGCGTACGAGCTCCGCGACGAGTTTTGCGATCAGGGCATTGGACAGGACCGTGGGCAGGCCGCTGGCGCGCCGCGCGGCGGCGCGGTGGTCCTCCACGAAGCCCATGCAGTCCATCAACAGCATCTGGGCACCGCGTTCGCGCAGCGTCCGTGCCGCCGTCTCGACGGCTTGCAGCCCGTCGTCGTACGGCGACGCCGCTTCGCACAGCGGCGCGCGGGACAGCATGGAGAACTTGCCGGCCTCGCTCGTGGCCTGTTCCGCCAGGGGCACGATGATACCGACCTGGCGGTCGCCCGCCAAGGCCGCCGCGGCCGGCGGCACGATGCGGTCCGGTTCGACCAGCCACGCCCGCTGCGCACCCAGGCCGTGGAATTCGCCCGTGCACAGCACCAGGATGACGGTGCAGCCGCTGGCCTCCAGTTCCGCTACCTTGCCGGCCAGCGCGCCCTGCACGGCGGCCTTGTCGAGGATGACGGAATGGCCGTCCAGCAGCCGCGAGACCAGCAGCGCCTGGCCCGGCCGGGGCGCGTAGCGCGCGGCGATATCGTCGGGGGACAGGCCGTCCAGCACGCCCACGTGCAGCGTCCGTACGCCGGCCGGCAATGCCGCCAGCAGGATGGGCGTGATGTCGGCGCGCGGCGCCTGGCCTATCGTGATCGTGCCCAGCAAAGCGTGCTTGTCGGTCATGATGTTCTCCGCGCCATACGGCTACTGGCGCTTCTGCAGGTGTTCCAGCGATCCATACATGGAAACCAGGCGGTCGTATTCCTGCGCGTCGTGGAAGGCACAGGTACCGCGGGTGAACTCCTTGGCGACCTCCACCGTGAAGCGCACCGCCGCCGCGATATCGGCTTCGTCGCTGGCTCCCGTGCCGCAGCCCGGCACCACGCTGATGGCCGAAATCGCCACGCCCACGGTGGGCGCGCGCGTGGCCACCGACGGCTGCAGGATGCTGTTCAGATGGTAGACGCCGTTGCCATACGGCGTGATGTCCTGCGTGGTGATGGGGAAGGTTACCGCCGGGCGGCCGCTGGTCATTTCCATGATGCGGACCAGATCGTCCGATACACGCAGGATATAGCCCTGCTTGACGGTGGGAGAAATCGCATAGCCCTTGTGGTTCAGGATGCGATTGCCCTTGGTCGTGTCGATGGACAGCACCGCGTCCATCTCGTCCGAGACTTCGTTCTCGTTCAGGGTTTCGGTGTCCATGGGCGAGTCCATGAAGTCCACGGGCTCGTGCGGGCGCGTCGGCGCGTCGGGGCAAACGTGCGTGCTGATGACGACGTCGCCCGGCAGCCGGTCGCCCTGCGTGGACATGTGCGCCAGCTTCAGCGCCGCCGCCACCGCGGCGATGGCGCCGTCGCCGTCGGATACCAGGCCGATGCGGCTGGGGCGCGCGCCGATGCCGCCCAGGCGGCCAACGATGCCCAGCGTGGGCGCCTGGCCGCCGGCCTGCTTGCCGTCGGTGCCGCGGATTTCGATGCGGACGAAATCCGTCTTGCCTTTCGGGCCGGTAATCGTCTTGACCGCGACCGTGGCGTGGGCGGCATAGGGCTGCAGCAAGTCGGCCACGGTTTGGCCGCTGGCGTAGGCGCTATCGAAGGCGTCGAAGACTTTGAGAGTATGCGTAAGGCTCATATCGTATCTTCCATATAAGTGATTGATGGCGCGCATCTCCATCGCAAAAACGGATGTACCCAGAAACGGATGTATCCAGACCGAGGACACCGCGGATCCGGCTCCGCCGGTCCGCCAGCGTCGCCCCCTCGAGGGGGAAGCGCGCAGCGCTTCGGGGGTGGGCTTGACTTCCGGGGTGGGCTTTATCTTTCCTTGGCCTGATACCGGATCAGGGAATTGAAGAAGCTGTACAGCGCATCGCCCGCGATGGTGCCGGCGGCGAATACCTCCAGGCTGTTGCGCACCTTGTCGCCCCACAGGCGCAGTGCCAGGACGCGCAGCACGATGCCGGCCAGCACGGCCCAGCCCGCCAGCGGATTGGGGATCAGCAGACCGGTGGAGAGCAACACGCCCAATTGGCGGCGCGGGCCGCCGATCCATTGGATCAGTGCGCCCGGAATGGCCCAGATCAGCAGCTGCATCGCCACGCCGGGGGCCACGCCCGCCTTGATGGTGGCGACGTAGACGGCGGCCACGGGCGGTGTCAGCCCCTGGTCGAAATAGCTGTGGTAGGTGAAGTACACCATCGGCATGCTGATGACGAAGGCGAGCATGCCGGCGGCCAGCTGCTGGCGCCGCCCGTCCAGCTCGAAGGCGGGATGGGTGCCGTTGCCGCGCAACAGATAGCCCGCCTTCAGGTCGTAGCCCATGTCGGCGAAGGCGGGGCCCGTCGCCGCGGCGAAGCCGCACAGGATCACCAGCGCCACCGGCGGAAAGCCGATCAGCATGCCGATCAGCAAGGTGATCAGGGCCACCGCGAAGGCGGGAAACCAGCCTGAGTGCATCGCGGCGATGCCCACCAGCAATTCATGCACGAAGGCGGCGAAGGCTGCGTACACCACGAAGCCGATCAGCATGGGTGTGGACATGCCCGTGTACAGGCCGCTGCCCAGCGCCAGCAGCGCGGCCAGCACGAGGTAGGCGATGGCGCCCATGCGCAGGGTGCGGCGCATGTCCTGCACCGTGCGGGTGGGGCGCGCCGCCGGTTCTGCTTCGGCCGTCGCCGCCGCCGGCACCGTGTCGCCATTGCCATTGCCGTTGCCGTCGCGCGTGCCGAGGGGCGCGGCCGGCGCGCCGGCGTGGCGGCGGCCCGGCGTTGTCTCGTCGCCGCCGCGCGAACGGATCTGCGCGATCACCTGGATCAGGGCAACCAGGCCCGCCCCTATCATCAGTCCGTGCGGAATATAGAGCGCGTTGATGTCCCAACCCATCAGCGGCTTGGCGTAGCCGCGTATCAGCAGGCCGATGCCGAACATCGTCAGCGCCCAGATATTGCCAAGGAAAGCCGTGCCGAAGGCCGACATGGGAATGTGCAGCCAGGCGCCGACCAGTCCCACGCCTATGCCCACGCCCAGCAGCCGCGCCTGGCGTCCGCCGGTGTCGCCGGCCTTGATGGCCTCGGCGGCCGCCACGCCGGGCGGCCATGCGCCCGCGGCGGGGAAGACGCGGCTGTCGAACAGCCGGTACAGCATGTAGCCGTCCAGCAGCATGGCCGCCGACACGCCGACGAACATGGGCAGCACCAGGTCCGTGCGGCCGAACAGGAACGGAATGGCGATCGGCAGCAGCAGGCTGTTGGCCGCGCCGAAGGTTGCGGACGAAATGGCGCTTTGCGCCAGGTTCTGTTCGTGTATCGAGCGGAAGCGCGCAAACAGCGCCAGCGGGATGCGCGCCAGGATCATGGCGACCAGCGCGCCGATGATGGAGGTATTGGGGGTGACGCCCAGCGACACCAGCAGCTGGATGCCGATGATGGCGCCGAAGACGCTGAGCAGCACCAGCAGAAGGAAGGTCCCGCCGCTGAACGCGCGTGGATGCAAGGCTGGATGCGGCATGTGTATTCCCCTTGTATTTTTTCAGTCGTGCACGGCGCTGGCCGGCGCCGTGGTCCGCCAGAAGCTATCGCCCGCGGCACGGCCGATGGCGGCGGCGTATCCGACCAGGCGATGGGCCAGCACGTCGACAAAACCGGGCCGGTTCAGCGACGCGGGAAAACTCAGGCAGAAGGCCAGCGTCTCGCCGCTTTGCGCATCGCCGACGGTGGCACTGACCGAGCCCACGCCGGTCACGCTCTCGTCCAGCGCCCAGGCCCAGCCGCGGGCGCGCACTTGCTCCAGCTGCGCGCGCAGTGCTGCCAAGGTGCGCGGCGCATGCGGCAGCACGGCGGCGCGCGGATCCGCGGCGGCGGGATGCGCCTGGCGCGCGGCGGCATCGTCCAGGCGCGCCAGCAGCGCGCGTCCCGTGGAGCTCGCGTAGGCAGGCAGGCGGTAGCCGGGCTGCGTCACGACGCGCAAGAGATGCGATCCAGGAAAGGCCCGCACCACCACGACATCGCGCCGATTGTCATCCAGCACCGAGATATAGCCGGTGTGGCCGGTATCGGCCACCAGCGATTCCAGCGCCTGTTCCATGCGGCGGATCAGCGGCGTGCTGGCGCGCGATTGATGCGCGACTTCGAGCAGCAGCAGGGCGGGGCGGTACCTGAGGGTGGCGGGGTCGCGTTCCAGCAGGCCGCTTTCCAGCATCTGCTTCAACAGCCGTGACGAGGAGCTCTTGGGTAGCCCAAGCTGGGCTACGACCTCCGTGACGCTCACTTGGCCACCGTGCTGCGCCAGGACGCGCAGGACGCGGGTCGCATTGTCGAGAACACTCATGGTGAGTTCCGAAATATGGAACCAGGTATCAAAGGATGGAATCCATCGATTCTAGCCTCGCTTCCGTGCCGCAGGGGTCTTCCGGTTTCCCTGGCACGCTGCAGTGCACCATCGAAGGGAGGGAAACGCCGCATTCTCAAATCGGCAAGCCGGCGCGGCCCAGGTCTCGTAACATCATCTTTCTGGCGCACGCCCGCCCACGGTGGGGCGGGTACGCCCGCGGTCGCAAGCCGCGGGCCTTATGTGCGCCCCGCCGTATTGGCCTGCCAGGAGATCGCCATGATGAAGCACGAACTGAAGATTTCTTCCATGAAAGAGCAATGCACCGAAGCGGAGTGGGAGGCGCGCGTGGACCTGGCCGCCTGTTACCGCCTGATCGCGCATTACGGCATGTCCGACATGATCGCCAACCACGTCTCGCTGCGCGTACCGGGCGAGCCGGGCGCCTTCCTGATCAATGCCTACGGCTTGCTCTATGAAGAAATCACGGCGTCCAGCCTGCTGAAGATCGACCACCACGGCAACATTCTCAGCAAGCCGGATTTCGGTCCCCATCTTTCCTATGGCGTGAACAAGGCCGGCTTCGTGATTCATAGCGCCATCCACGAAAAGCGCCCCGAAGTCGACTGCGTCATCCACACGCACACCTGGGCCGGCATGGCGGTTTCGTCGCTGGCCTGCGGCCTGCTGCCGCTGAACCAGACTTCCATGCGCTTCGCCAAGATCGGCTACCACGACTACGAAGGCGTGGTGCTGGACTTGAGCGAACAGGAATCGCTGTGCCGCGACCTGGGCCAGAACGAAGCCCTGATCCTGCGCAACCACGGCCTGCTGACCGTGGGCCGCAGCATCGGCGAGGCCTTCAACTGGATGCATCGCCTGGAAGTGTCCTGCCGCGCCCAGCTGGCCGCGATGGCTTGCAACGCGCCGCTGAACCCCGTATCCAAGGATGTGATCGAGGCGACCTGGAACCAATATCAGCCCGGCACGCGCCGGCCCTACGGCCAGATGGAATGGCCCGCGCTGCTGCGCCTGGCGGATCGCCTGGATCCGTCGTACCGCACGTAATTTTTTCGCAGAGAAGTTCGGAGATTTCAATGAAGCAGTTCAAAGGCGCCGTCAAAGCGCTTGGGATGGTTGTTGCCCTTGCCCTGGGCGCGCATGCGGGTATGGCCGCGGCCGAGGGCTATCCCGACAAGCCCATCCGGCTGGTGGTTCCCTATCCGCCCGGCGGCAACCTGGACATCACCACGCGCGCCATCACCACCGCCATGGCGCGCTACCTGAAGCAGTCCATCGTGGTGGAAAACCTGGGCGGCGCCGGTGGCTCGATCGGCGCGGGCAACGTCGCGCGCGCCGCGGCGGACGGCTATACGGTGCTGTCCACCACCATCGTGCCGCTGGTCGTCAACCCGACGCTGGTACCGGGCACCCGCGTCAAACTGGGCGACTTCGATCCGGTGGGGATGCTGGCCGTGGTGCCTTCCGTGCTGGAGGTGAACGCCAAGAACAGGCAGGGCATCACCGACTTCAAGGGCTTCATCGCCTACGCCAAGGCCCATCCGGGCGAAGTGGCCGTGGCCCATTCCGGTACGGGCACCACCAACCACATCGCCGAGTTGCTGCTGGAGCAGGACTTCGGCATCAAGATGAATCCCATCCCGTACAAGGGTTCGGCGCCCGCCTTGGCGGATATGCTGGGCAACCAGGTCGACGGCATGGTGGACCAGCTGACCAGTTCGCAGCCGCAGATCCAGAACGGCGCCCTGACCGCGCTGGCCGTGACTTCGGCCAAGCGCGTGCCGCAGCTGGCGAACGTGCCGACGGTGGCCGAACTGGGCAAGCCGGATTTCGAGATGGTGACTTACTCGGCGTTGATGACGCCCAAGGGCACGCCGCAGGCGGTGCGCCAGGTGCTGAACGACGCGTTGGCCAAGGCGGTGGCAGATCCGGAGGTGCAGCGCCAGCTGGCGAATATCGGCTCGCAAGTCGTGCCGTCCACCATCGACCAGACCGCGCAGATCTTCGCCAAGGAAGAAGCCAAGCTGCAGCCGTTGCTGACTTCCGGCGTGTTGAAACCCGACAACGCGCGCTGAGCAGCGTCTCCCGCACGACGACCCCGATCACAGCCGAACGAGACATGACCAAGCCCTGTTTGCCGCCCCATTCCGCTTTCACGCCCTTGCGCTTCGCCGTGCCGGCCGGCGCCTGCGATTCGCATGCGCACGTGTTCGGTCCATACGCCCATTTTCCCCTGAGTGAGGACCGCAGCTACACGCCGCCGGAAAACGGCGCCGACCGTTTCATCGCGCACCTGGACAGGCTGGGATTGGCCCGCGGCGTGCTGGTCACGGCCAGCGCGCAGGGCGACGACAACCGCAACGTGCTGCAGGCGCTGGCCGCCCACCCGGACCGCCTGCGGGCCGTGGGCGTCGTGCGGGCGGGTATTTCGGACAAGGACTTGGACGACTTGGCCGGGCAGGGCGTGCGCGGCGCGCGCTTCAATCTGTACAAGCATGACGGCAAGGCGGTTTACCGCAATGGCGTCGGCATCGACGATTTCGTCGCGCTGGCGCCGCGCCTGAAAGCGCGCGGCATGCATGCGCAGATCTGGATCCATGCGCCGGACCTGCCGGAACTGGCCCCCACGCTGCTGGCCTCGGGTGTGGACCTGGTGGTCGATCACCAAGGGCGCATGAACGTATCGCGCGGCGTGAACGATCCCGGCTTCCAGTTCCTGTGCAAGCTGCTGGCCGAAGGCAAGGCCTGGACCAAGATATCCGGCGCGGACCGCAATACGGCGGCGGGATCGCCTTTCCCCGATATCGCGCCCTTCGCGACCTCGCTGCTGAAAGCCAACAGCGAACGCGTCGTCTGGGGTACGGATTGGCCCCACATCAATTACTTCAACGCGGCGCAGGTCCCGGACGACGGCATCCTGCTGAACCTGCTGGCGGACTGGATGCCGGATGAAGCCACGCGCAAGCGGGTGCTGGTGGACAACCCCGCGCGCCTGTACGGCTTTGCGGCTGCCTGAACGGGATTGATGGCGGAAGGCAGCAGGAGTCGAACCTACGTGGGAACGTCTGACGTCCCCAACCGGGTTTGAAGCCCGGCCGTGCCACCGGACACGGATGCCTTCCAAACGAGATGCATTGTAGGGGATAGGATCAAGGCTCGCCGCAATGCCGCCGCGAGCCTTGAAGGCTTCATCATTGCAGGGGCGACGCCAGGTCGGCCCCTGTGCCGCTTTCAGTATCGCGGTGGTGTCCGCCATCGCGGGGGGCGGCCGGGGATGGCTACTCGGATGGTACAGTCGGTTTTGATGAATAGTCAGAATCAATCAGGCCATGCCCATCGCGAAACCAAGCCATCTTCCGCCCTTGGATCCTGCGGCGGCTGCCCCCTTTTATCGCCAGATCTACGACCGGTTCCGCGACGCCATCGCCGGCGGCGTGTTGAAGCCCGGCGACCGCATACCGTCCGCCCGGGCACTGACGAAAGAGCTGGGTCTGGCCCGGGGCACCATCGATGCCGCCTATTCCCTGCTTGCCGCCGAAGGCTATATCCAGCCACGCGGGCAGGCGGGAACCATCGTGACTCCGGACCTCAAACCGAGGGCACCTGCCACGGCCCCGGTGCCCAAACCCGAGAACACGGCGGCCGCACCCAGCTTTCGTCCGGATTCCGTCCTGCCATTCCAGATGGGCTTGCCCGCCCTTGACGAGTTTCCTCGCAAAATCTGGGCACGCCTGGGGGCACGATGCGCGCGCGCGATGCAGCCGCCGGGCATGGTCCATCCCGCCGTGTACGGGCTGCCCGAACTGCGCACCCACATTGCCGCCTATCTGCAGGTTTCGCGCGGGATCGATTGTTCGCCATCCCAGGTATTCGTCACATCGGGATATCGCCACACCATCGCATTGATAGCGCAGGCCTTGTTAAGGGTGGGCGATCGCGTCTGGGTGGAGAATCCAGGATATCCGCCTACACGGGAATTGTTGCGACATATGAATATCGGCGCCGTCCCGGTATCCGTCGATCAGGATGGCATGGTCGTTTCCGAGGGAATCAAGCGAGCACCACGGGCGCGTGCCGCGGTTGTCACGCCCGCGCATCAAAGTCCGCTTTGCGTGTCCTTGTCCCTGCCGCGGCGCCTGGCGCTGCTGGACTGGGCGGCGCGAAACAAGGCCTGGGTCATCGAGGACGACTACGATGGCGAATACCGCTATGTCAGCCGTCCGCTTCCCGCGCTGAAAAGCCTGGACCGTGAAGGCCGCGTGCTGTATTGCGGCACGTTCAGCAAGGTACTTCTTCCCAGCCTGCGGCTCGCCTACCTGGTCGTGCCGCAAGCCCAGGTCGAACGGTTTGAACAGATCAGCCAAATCTTTACCGCCGGCAGTCCGGAACTTACGCAGGCCGTGGTCACCGCTTTCTTCAAGGAAGGCCACTTCGCCCGCCACATTCAAAGGATGCGCAAGCTGTACGCCGAACGCCGGCAGGCCACCGCGGCGGGCCTGGAAAAGACCCTGGGCAAATACGTGCGTATCGATACACAGCCAGGCGGCATGCACTTGATCCTGAAGCTGCAGGGAAGACGCTCAGACCGCCAGCTTGTCGCGCGGATGCGGCAAGCCAGTTTGTATGCGGAGGCGCTCACGGAGTGGACGGTGGATCGGGCCGGAACACCGGCCCTGCTACTGAATTTCACGAACGTGGACACGCAGAGCACCGCGGAAACGCTCGGAAAGCGGATCCTGCAATTGATGTGAGCGCGGCGCCGGCTTGGTGGCCTCCCGATCATGGCTCAATACAAATTGCGATCCTTGGATCTTCCTGGCTAGGCCAAGATCCACCATGATGGCGTCTCTGATCATCAACACCAAGGACCCGTCATGACGCACCGCATCGACTACATCGAAGCTTCCCCCGAAGGCTACAAGGCCTTGGGCAACGTATACGCCACCCTGCTGAAAAGCACCTTGCCGAAAGAATTGGTCGACCTGGTGTACCTGCGCGTTTCGCAAATCAACGGCTGCGCGTTCTGCATCGACATGCACAGCCGAGATCTGCTGAAGGCCGGCCTCGCAGTGGAAAAGCTCGTGCTCGTACCCGTATGGCACGAATCCGGCAACGTATTCAGTGCCCGCGAACGGGCTGCACTCGCGTGGGCGGAAACCGTCACCCGCGTGGCCGAAACCGGCGTTCCCGACGCCGACTATGACGCCGCCGCCGCCGAATTCGGCGATAGAGAGCTGGCCGATCTCACCTATGCGATCGGCTTGATGAACGCGTTCAACCGCCTTGGCATTTCATTCCGCAAGGCGCCGGCCGCCGCCGTCAACGCTTAACACGCCGCCCGAGGCCCAAGGCCCCGATCGGCAACCTCAACCGACGAGCCTGAGCCTGCGCAAGCAAACCCGTAGCGCAGTGCTCGCGCCCTTTGCACTCAAACACGGATGGAATGATAAAAATGCCCTGGATACTACTTGGCGCAGCGGGCATTCTGGAAATCGCCTTCGCTTCCTTCATGAAAATGTCGTTCGGCTTTACGCGCCTGACGCCTGCCATACTGACCGTCGTCACCGGCCTGGCCAGCGTCATTCTCCTGTCGATATCGCTGCGCACCCTGCCCGTCGGAACCGGCTACGCGGTCTGGACCGGCATAGGCGCCGCCGGCACGGCGATCATCGGAATCGCCTTCCTGGGCGATTCCGCCGCACCAGCCAGGATGCTTTGCATCGGTCTCATCCTGACCGGTGTCATCGGGCTCAAACTGGTCTCGGCGAACTAGGATCGCCGGCGGCATCGGCAGCCGGATATGGCCGCGGTGCCGGCAATCATGCCAGCGGCGCCTGGAGCTGCGCGAGGAATGCCGATTCGTCGCGGGCTTCAAGGCAGCGCAGGTCCAGCCATAAGGCCTTGTCGCCGATGCGCCCGATCACCGGCCGCGGCAGCGCGCGCAGGGCGGCTTCCAGTTTTTCCAGCGCGCGTCCGGGGCGTCCCGGACCCGCGTGGCGGATGGCGTACCCGTAGCTGGGCAGTTGATCCACCGGCAGCGCGCCGCTGCCGATCTGGCTGAACATTGGCGCGGCCACGGCCTTGTAGCCGGCGCCCAGCGCCTGTTGCAGCGCAGGCAGCATGCGCTCGGCCTGCTCACGCATCTGCGCGGCCGGACGCGTCAGCAGGCGCAGGGTGGTCAGTCTTTCGGCCAGCAATTCCGGCGCGCGGTACAGCGCTAGCACGGGCTCCAGCGCGGCCAGGGTCAGCTTGCCCACCCGCAAGGCGCGCTTCAAGGGGTTCTTCTTGATGCGGCGTATCAGGTCCGCGCGCCCCACGATCAGGCCGGCCTGTGGGCCGCCCAGCAGCTTGTCGCCGCTGAAGGTCACCAGATCCGCGCCCGCGGATAGCGTTGCGCGCACGGTATCTTCACGTGGCAGCCCCCAGCGCGAGAGGTCCAGCAGCGTGCCGCTGCCCAGGTCCACCGTCATCGGCAGGCCCGCGCGGTGCGCGATGTCCGCCACGTGCGCCACGTCCACGCTGCTGGTGAACCCGGTGACGGCATAGTTGCTGCAATGCACCTTCATCAGCATGGCGGTGCGCGGACCGATGGCGGATTCGTAATCGGCGGGATGCGTGCGATTGGTGGTGCCGACTTCCACCAGCCTGGCGCCGGCGCGCTTCATGACGTCCGGAATGCGGAAGGCGCCACCGATTTCCACCAGTTCGCCGCGCGACACCACGACTTCCCGGCGGTCCGCCAGCGAACTCAGCATCAGCAGCACTGCCGCGGCATTGTTGTTCACCACGGTCGCGGCTTGCGCGCCGGTCAGTTCCCGAAGCAGGTCTTCCACCAGGTCGTCGCGGTCGCCGCGGCCGCCGTTGTCCAGGTCGAATTCCAGATTGGCCGGCGTGGTCAGTGCCTGCACGACCGCCGCCACGGCATCGTCGGGCAGCAGGGCGCGGCCCAGATTGGTGTGCAGCACCGTGCCGGTCAGGTTGAAGACGGCGCGCAGGCGGGGCCGCGCGGCGGCGTCCAATGCCTTCCGTACCTGGCGCGTGATGGCCTCCGCGGCGATGGATCCAGCCGCCAGCTCTCCCGTCAGGGCCGCCTGGCGCAGGGTATCCAGATGCGCTCGCAAGGCACCAACCACCTGCGTGTGCCCATACTGCTGCAGCGCGGGCCGCATAGGGGCGGCGTTCAGCAGCCGGTCAAGCGAGGGGATGTCCGCGGCGCGGGCAGGGACGCTGGCCATGACCGGTTCCTTGTCCGCCGCGTCCAAGCTAAGCGCCCGCCTTCACCAGGAAATCGAAGAGATCCCCTGCCGCCATGCGCATGTGCGAGCGATCCCGCGCGCAGACATAGAATTGCCGCTTCGCCCAGTCGTCCAGCAGGCGAATCTTCACCAGCCCCAGCAGGCTCAGATAGGTGTCGGCGATCGGCTCCGGCATGACGGCGATGCCCAGGCCCTCGCGCACCATGCGGCAGCGGGCCTCGTAGTTGGCCACCTGGATCTTGACGTTCAAGGGGCCGGTCAGCGTGGGGCCGACCAGTTCCATGAAGGCTTCGAAGGAATGCCGCGGGAAGTAGCCCAGGAAGTCGTAGTCGCGCGCCTGGTCCAGGTGCAGGGCGGGCGCGTCGGCCAGCGGATGGCCGCGCGGCACCACCAGCACCACGTGATCGCTGCGGTAGGGAAAGGACACCACGCCGGGCGCGGCGCCGACGGCGTGATAAATGCCGATGTCCACTTCCTGGTCGGACACCATGCGCGGAATGTCGCCGCTATACGCCTCCACCAAGTCCAGCCGCGACTTGGGGCTGATGGCCTGGAAGGCACGGATGTCGGTGGGCAGGAATTCGACGATGGCAGAACGGTTCGCGGCGAGCCGGATCTTCGGGATGCCGTCCGGCGAGAATTCCTCGCAAAGGCCTTCCAGCGTGCGCACGCTGGTCAGGATGGCCTTGGCCTTGTGATACAGCGCGGCGCCTGCCGGCGTCGGCTCCACGCCGCGGTTGTGCCGCACCAGCAGCGCGGTGCCGATCTGGCGCTCCAGTTCCGCGATGCGCTTGCTGGCGGCCGAGGTGACCAGGTGTTCGCGTTCGCCGGCCTTGGCCAGGCTGCGTTCCTCGATGGCGGCCACCAGCATCTGCAGCGCGGATAGGTCTATCTTCATTGCCGTGATGGCCGGCGGCTGGCGCCCGGCCCGAGTCTCCATGGGCCTGAGTGTACCCGCGCGGACCGCCGGCCAGGACCGGCATGCCGCCTCGCCGCGCCCTAGAAGTCCACCGCCACCGACAGCTTGACCGTGCGCGGGTCGCCCTGAATCAGGTAGCCGCCGTTGGCGGACGACCAATACCGCTTGTTGGTGACGTTCTCCACGCCCAGCCGCCATACGACATCATGCCGGTCAACCTTCATGGCGTAGCGCGCGCCCAGGTCCAGCGTGGTCCATGGCTTCACCTTCTGGGTGTTCGCCGTATCCAGGTACTGCGAGCCGGCATGGGTGACGCGGCCCTGCAGTGTCAGGCCCGGCACCCACGGGAGGTCCCATTCCGTATTCAGCACCGCCGTGTAATCGGGCACGCCGACGCCATCGTTGCCCTCCGTGGCCGGATTTTTGGTGTCGCGCAGCGTGGCATCGATGACCGACACGCCGCCGATGACGCGCACGCCCCGCAGCGGTTCGCCGTAGACGTTCAGTTCGACGCCGCGGTTGCGCTGTTCGCCCGCCACGGAAAATATCTGCGTGGCCGGGTCGGTGACGCCGGTGGGTTGCTGGATCTCGAAAAACGCCAGGCTGGCGCCATAGCTGCCCATGTCCAGCTTCGCGCCCACCTCGTTCTGCTTGGACTTCGACGGCGCGAAGGTGGTGTTGGCATTGATCGCGGTCAGCGGCGCCGTGGGCCCTTGCTGCAGGCCTTCGATATGGTTGGCGTACAGCGAGAGATGCTGCCAGGGTTTGACCACCAGCCCGAAGACAGGCGACGTGGCGGAATCATCGTATTTGCTGTCGACTTCGCCGGTGTAGGCGTAGTTGGTGACGCGCAGTTTCTGGTGGCGCGCGCCCACGGTCACGAAGACGCGGTCGTCCAGGAAGGAAAGCGTGTCGGAAATGGAGATGCCCGTCATGCGGTTGCGGCCCGTCACGCCCGGGTCGTCCATGTTGCCGCCGGTCAGGATGGTGGGCGGGGAGGCGACTTCGGGCGTATCGTCCAGGCGGGTGGCGAAGGACGAACCGAACGTGAATGCGGAACGCTTCTTCAGATAGACGCTGGAAAACGCCGCGTTCACGGCGTGGGTCAGCGGCCCGGTCTCGAACTTGCCGCGCACCCCGCCCATCATGCCGTAGGTGTCGGATTCATAAGGCACGTCCAGGCGGCTGGCGGTGCCCACGCCATCGCCGTTCACCGTCAGGGAAGAGTACGAACCTTTTTCGCGCGCGTGGTTGCCGCCGATGGCCGCATAGGCGGTCCAGCGTTCGGCCAGGTCGTATTCCGCGCGCAGCATGCCGAAGGTGTTCTCGGTCATGGAGTACGTCCAGGGCTGCGCGTAGTTGTGCCCGGCCGAAGGCGCGTCCGGGATATCGTCGCCGATCACCTGCACCATGGGGCGTCCCTGGCGGGTGCGCTGCTTCTGGTAGCCCAGGTCCAGCGATGCGCGCAAGCGCTCCCCTCGGTAGTCCATCCCCACCGAGCCGAAGGTCATGCGCGTGCTGTCGTCGTGGATGCCTGTATCGCCTTCGCGCTGCAAGGCGTTCACGCGGATGCCGAACTGGTTGCTGGCGCCCCAGCGGCGGCCGATGTCGGCGGCCGCGCCGCGCTGCGACGCCGTTCCGTAATCCACCGACAAGCGTGTCAGCGGGTCGTCGCCGGCCCGCTTGGGTTCGATGTTCACCATGCCGCCCACGCCCGATCCGCCCGGGGGCACGCCGTTCAGGAAGGCGCTGGGACCCTTGAATATCTCGATCCGTTCGGCGCCCTGGGGGGAAATGATCTGGCGCGGCATCACCCCGAACAGGCCGCCGTAGGAGATGTCGTCGCCATTGAGCTGGAAGCCGCGGATCACGAACAGCTGCGCGTCGTTGCCGAAACCGCGCGTGACCTGCACCGACGGGTCGTTGCGCAGCACATCGCCCAGGGTGCGGGCCTGTTGGTCCTCGACCAGCTGCGAGGTGAAGCTGGTCACGCTGAAAGGCACGTTGGCCGCATCCTGTTCGCCCAGCACGCCCAACCGCGCGCCCTTGGCGACCTGGCCCCCGGCGTAGACGGGAGGCAGCGTGTCGCTCTCGGTGACGGCCGTGGCGGTCACGGAAACCGGCGCCAGGGTCGTGACGGGCGCGGCCGTCTGCGCCCACGCACCCGCCGGAAGCGTGGTGCTTCCCGCCGCAACCCCCGCGAAGGCCAGGCGGATGGCCAGGGCCAGGGCCGACGGCCCCGGGCGTCCCGCGGATCGGGGCGGCGAAAGGCTCAGGCCGGCGTATGAACCGGACCGGGAGAGGAACAGCTGGAACATGTAAGGATTCCCTTGGACGCGATCATGGCCCCACACCCGAAGGTACGGTGGCCGCTTTTAATGGGGATACATGCGCCGGAAGCGCATGCGACACGCGCTTTCTTAAAAGAAACGAAGCGTTTTCAATAATGCGAAGCATTCGCATTATCAATAATTCGCGCTTTGGGTGCAACGTTCTATGTCTGGCGGGAGGGGGTATGGCCGCAGCGGTGGCTCGTCGGCGCCGCCGGCGTGTCGTTTTATCCGTTTGCGCCGTGCGTCAGCAGCGCAAGAAACGGGTGTCGCCCGATCGGGGACGCTGCGGAGCCGGCTTTGCCGGTCCGCAGGCGTCGCCCCTTGAGGGGGAAGCGCGGGAGCGCTTCGGGGTGAGCCTTCCCTCCGGTCCACGTGCGTCGCCCCCTTGAGGGGGAAGCGCGGAGCGCTTCGGGGGTGAGCCTTCTATCAGGCTTCTATCAGACTTCCACGACGTCGGCGACGTCCTTGTAGTCGTCGATCTTGTCGAAGTTCAGGTACTGGTAGATCTTGTCGCCGTTCTCGTTGACGACGCCGATGTCCGTCATGTATTCCTCGCGGGTCGGGATGCGGCCCAGCTTGGAGCAGATGGCGGCCAGTTCCGCGGAGCCCAGGTACACGTTCGTGTTCTTGCCCAGGCGGTTGGGGAAGTTGCGGGTACTGGTCGACATGACCGTGGCGCCTTCGCGCACCTGCGCCTGGTTGCCCATGCACAGCGAGCAGCCCGGCATTTCGGTGCGCGCGCCGGCGGCGCCGAAGGTGCCGTAATGGCCTTCCTCGGTCAGCTGGCGGGCGTCCATCTTGGTCGGCGGGGCCACCCACAGCTTGACCGGGATATCGCGCTTGCCTTCCAGCAGCTTGGACGCCGCGCGGAAGTGGCCGATATTGGTCATGCAGCTGCCGATGAACACTTCGTCGATCTTGGCGCCGGCCACGTCCGACAGCGTCTTCACGTCGTCGGGGTCGTTGGGGCAGGCGACGATGGGTTCCTTGATCTCGGCCAGGTCGATGTCGATCACCGCGGCGTACTCGGCGTCGGCATCCGGTTGCAGCAGCTGGGGATTGGCCAGCCACGCTTCCATGGCCTGGATCCGGCGGCGGATCGAACGCTCATCCTCATAGCCGTTGGCGATCAGCCATTTCAGCATGACGATGTTGCTGTTGATGTACTCGATGATCGGTTCTTTGTTCAGGCGCACCGTGCAGGCGGCGGCCGAACGTTCGGCCGAGGCGTCGGACAGTTCGAAAGCCTGCTCGCACTTCAAGTCGGGCAGCCCTTCGATTTCCAGGATGCGGCCGGAGAACACGTTCTTCTTGTTCTGCTTTTCGACCGTCAGCAGGCCCTGCTTGATGGCGTACAGCGGGATCGCGTTGACCAGGTCGCGCAGCGTCACGCCGGGCTGCATCTTGCCCTTGAAGCGCACCAGCACCGATTCCGGCATATCCAGCGGCATCACGCCCGTGGCGGCGGCAAAGGCCACCAGGCCCGAGCCCGCGGGGAAGGAAATGCCGATGGGGAAGCGGGTGTGCGAATCGCCGCCGGTGCCCACGGTATCGGGCAGCAGCATGCGGTTCAGCCAGGAGTGGATGACGCCGTCACCCGGCTTCAGCGAGATGCCGCCGCGGGTGCTCATGAACTGCGGCAGCGTGTGGTGCGTCTTCACGTCCACGGGCTTGGGATACGCGGCGGTGTGGCAGAAGGACTGCATCACCAGATCGGCCGAAAAGCCCAGGCAGGCCAAGTCCTTCAGCTCGTCGCGCGTCATGGTGCCGGTGGTGTCCTGGCTGCCGACAGCCGACATGCGCGGCTCGCAGTAGGTGCCGGGACGCACGCCCGTGCCTTCGGCCAGGCCGCAGGCGCGGCCGACCATCTTCTGCGCCAGGGTGTAGCCCTTGCCGGTATCGGCCGGGCTGACGGGCAGGCGGAACAGGGTGGACGGCGCCAGGCCCAGCGCTTCGCGCGCCTTGGTGGTCAGGCCGCGGCCGATGATCAGCGGAATGCGGCCGCCGGCGCGCACTTCGTCGAACAGCACGTCGGACTTCACCTGGAACTCGGCGATGACCTTGCCATCCTTCAGGGCCTTGCCCTCATAGGGACGCAGTTCCACCACGTCGCCCATGTTCATCTGCGACACGTCCAGTTCGATGGGCAGCGCGCCGGCGTCTTCCATGGTGTTGTAGAAGATCGGGGCGATCTTGCTGCCCAGGCACACGCCGCCGAAGCGCTTGTTGGGCACGTAGGGGATGTCTTCACCCGTGAACCACAGCACGGAATTGGTCGCCGACTTGCGCGACGAGCCGGTGCCGACCACGTCGCCGACGTAGGCGACCAGGTTGCCTTTTTCCTTGAGCTGGTTCAGGAACTTCACCGGGCCGACCTTGCCGGGCTCGTCCGGCTCGATGCCGGGCCGCGCGTTCTTCAGCATGGCCTGCGCGTGCAGCGGGATGTCGGGGCGGCTCCAGGCGTCCGGCGCGGGAGACAGATCGTCGGTATTCGTTTCGCCGGTGACCTTGAAGACCGTGACGGTCAGGCTTTTCGGCACTTCGGGGCGCGAGGTGAACCATTCGGCGTCAGCCCAGCTCTGCAGCACGGCCTTGGCGTTGGCGTTGCCCTTGTCCGCCTTTTCCTTCACGTCATGGAAGGCGTCGAACATCAGCAGGGTGGTCTTCAGGCCGTTGGCGGCGATGGGGCCGACTTGCGCGTCGTCCAGCAGTTCGACCAGCGCGCCGATGTTGTAGCCGCCCAGCATGGTGCCCAGCAGCTCCGTCGCCTTGGCGCGATCGATCAGCGGACACGATTCCTTGCCCAGGGCCACGGCGGCGAGGTACGAGGCCTTGACCTTGGCGGCGTCGTCCACGCCCGCGGGGACGCGATGCGTGATCAATTCCAGCAGGAAGGCTTCCTCGCCCTTGGGCGGCGCCTTCAGCAGTTCGATCAGGTCGGCGGTCTGCTGGGCCGACAGGGGGAGCGGGGGAACGCCCAGTGCCGCGCGTTCGGCGACGTGTTGGCGATAGGTAGCTAGCATGGATTGCCCTGGTCGTGGTTGGGGAATATCGGCCGCGATTGTAGTAGCCTCCCCGCCTCGGGGCAAGGGGTCTTATATCTTATATAAGAGTGCCGATGCGGCCGCGCAACGGATCCGTGCGCGGCCGGTGTTTAATACGGCGTTCCGGCCCGGTTTTCCGGCCGGCGTTCTTCGGCGCGCCCGGGCTGCGCGGCGCGCCGCCGTTTCCGAGGTCGCTCGCACGTGTTTCGCCACCCCGCTGTCAGCTACGCCAGAATGTGCGCCCTTGCCGCCGCGCGGGTGCGCCCGGCCGCGCTCGCGGCGCTGGTCTTTCCGCTGGTGTGGCTGTCCGGCTGCGCGACCGCGCCGCCGCGCAATCCGGAGGATATCTGCGCCATCTTCCGTGAAAAGGACGACTGGTACGAGGCCGCGTTGGATATCCAGAAAAAATGGGGCGTGCCGGTGCAGGTGCCGTTCGCCATCCTGTTCCAGGAATCGGGCTTTCGCTACGACGCCAAGCCGCCGCGCGATTATCTGCTGGGCTTCATCCCCTGGGGGCGCGTGAGCTCGGCCTACGGCTATGCCCAGGCCAAGGATGAAACCTGGGACGACTATGTCAGCCAGAACCACCGCTGGTTCGCGAGCCGGGACGACTTCGACGACGCCATGGATTTCATGGGCTGGTACATCGACAAGACGCAGAAGCTGAACGGCGTGTCGAAGTTGGACGCCTATGGCCAATACCTGAATTACCACGAAGGGTGGGGCGGCTACCGTGCCAGGAGCTACAACCGCAAGCCGTGGCTGATCGGCGTCGCGCGCAAGGTGCAGGCGCGTGCCGATCGCTTCCGTCAGCAGTACGCCGGCTGCAAGGATGAACTGGATTCCGGTTTCTGGCCGTTCTAGCGCGCCCGGGCGCTAGCCCCGCGGGGGCGATGCCTCGGCCGTCGCATCGTTCCGACTGGCGGCCGGCGTGTCGGCGTCTTCCGCCAGGCCGCGCACGTGGTCGGCGAGCACGCCGACGAAGGCGGTGGCCTCCGCGCTCAACGCGCGGCGAGGGTGCGTGACACAGGCGATCTGCCGGATCAGGCGCGGCGATACCACTTCGTGGCAGTTCAGGCGTCCGCGGCGGACGCGATTGCGTATGGCCACGCGCGGCAGGAGGGTGGCGTAGCGCGTGCGTTCCACCAGCTTGATGATGGAGACGATGGAGTCCATTTCGAACTGCGGCGACAGGTCGACGTCCTCGGTGCGGGCAAAGCTTTCCAGGATGCCGCGCAGGCCGTGCTGCCGGGTGGGCAGGGCCAGGTCCAGCGCGGCGGCTTCGCGGAACGACAGCGTGGGCCCCAGGCCATGGGCGTGCCCGGTGCCCGTGACCAGCACGACGTCTTCGTCCGCGATGTGTTCCACGCTGAGCGACAGCGGCCGGCGTGGCTTGTTGATGAACGCCGCGTCCAGCTGGCCGCCCGCGACCAGGTCCGCCAGGGTCGCGCTATATCCGTCCGTCACGGTCACCGTCACCTTCGGGTGACGGGCATTGAATGCCGCCAGGGCGTCGGACAGCACGCCTTGGGCGACCGAGGCGATCATGCCCACGTTGACGTGGCCGTTCAGCTCGCCGTCCGTGCGCAGCACCTGCTCGCGCGCATGCGTGTAATCCCGCAGGATGGGCAGGAACAGCCGGTACATCTGCCGCGCCGCGGCTGTCGGCTGCATGCCCTGCTGGCTGCGTTCGAACAACTTGCGGCCCAGCTCTTCCTCCAGCCGGGCGATCTGCATGCTCAGTGCGGGCTGCACGATATTCAGGCGGCGGGCGGCGCGCGTGACGGTGCCTTCCTCGAACAGGCAGATGAAGTATTGGATCTGGCGGAATTCCATGTCGGCCTCGTGTCGCCGCGGTGTCGCGGCCGGGTGGCTGCGCGGTCGCGACATCACTATTGCTAATGGACCGCATATTAAGGGATACGCGTGAATGCGAAGGAGGGCTCTCTCAGTCCATCTCGCTCACAGGGGATGTATATCATTAACAATGATGAACTTGATAATTAAAGATTAATTGACCTGATATAGCCTGCCTTCCTAGACTGCCCTCGGATAAGACCGCCTCCCTTGGCGGCCCGATAACAGCGTGTCCGGCAAGGACCAAGGAGACAGCATTGATCAAGCGACTTGCGCGCCTGCTGGCGTTGACCGTGGTCCTGTGCGCGCCAGGCGGCGCGTGGGCGGGGCAGTATCCCGACAAACCCATCCACATCGTCGTGCCTTACCCGCCGGGAGGATTCAACGACACACTGGGGCGGCTGGTGGGGGCCAAGCTGAGCGCGGCCTGGGGCCAGCCGGTAATCGTCGAGAACCGGCCCGGCGCGGGCACCATCGTGGGGACGTCCACGGTGGCCAAGGCGCCGGCCGACGGCTATACCTTGCTGGTGGCGCAGTTTCCCTTCGCGTCCAATCCGTCGGTATACCGGTCCTTGCCCTACGACACGGGCAAGGACTTCGCGCCCATCGTGCTGGCGGGCCAGTCGCCCATGCTGCTGACGGTGCGCAAGGACTCCTCGATCAAGACGGTCCGCGACCTGGTCCAGGCGGCGAAGAAATCGCCGGCGGCCATCAACTACGGTTCATCCGGCACCGGGTCGTCCAATCATCTGGCCATGGCGCTGTTCGAACGCATGGCCGGCATCCACATGGTGCAGATTCCCTACAAAGGCAGTTCGCCCATGATGACCGACCTGGCCGGCGGCCAGGTCGAGGCCGCATTCGACGCGATCGCCAACTGTTGGGCCTTCGTCCAGTCCGGCAAGGTGCGTCCCATCGCGGTGGCCGATACGCGCCGCACGCCGCTGCTGCCGGATTTGCCGACGGTGTCGGAAGCGGGGGTGCCCGGCTATGACGTCTCGTCCTGGCACGGCTTCGTCGCGCCCGCCGGCACGCCGCCGGAGATCCTGGACAAGCTGAATACGCAGATCAACGCGATCCTGCGCATGGACGACGTGCGCGAAACCTTCAAGGCGCAAGGCGTGGTGCCGGCCGGGGGCAGCCGCGCGGACTTCTCCCGGTTCATCGGGCAACAGATGACGAAGTGGCGCCAGGTCGTCGCCGAGGCCGGCATTCCGCCGCAGTAGCCGTATCGCGCGCCCCGGGCTTGCGCAGGGCCGGCCGGTATCCTCGCCGGCGTTCGCCGCGCCGGCACGCTATTCCGTGTCGGCCGTGCGGGAAGGGTCGGGCGGCGCCGGCGCGAGGGGCTCCGCGCTGGCGGCTATCCCCGGCAGCAGCGGCGCGGGGGCGGCGACCAGCATGGTGGGCGGCTTGCCCAGGCCGATGTTGGCCTCGGCCAGGCGCTGCAGGACCTCGAACAGCAGTGCGCTGCGGGTGCCGTAGGCCTGGCGCGGCGAGCCGACGTAGCCAGTCGCGTTGAACATCAGGTTGCCGGCATCGATGCCGTCCAGGAACACATTGGGCGCCGGCGTATCCAGGATGTCCTCGTGCTCGCGGAATGCCGAAAGAATGATTTCGCGCGTCTTGGTCGCATCCGTGGCCAGCGGCATGGGCAGCTTGATCTGTACCAGGCCCAGCGGGTTGGCATGGGTGACGTTGCGGACCGTCTTGGTGATGAACTCCGAATTGGGCACGATCACCGTGGAGCGGTCGCTCATCTGGATTTCCGTGGCCCGTACATTGATGCGGCGGATATCGCCTTCGACACCCCCCAGCGACACCCAGTCGCCCACCTTGACCGGGCGTTCGGCCAGCAGGATCAGGCCGGAGACGAAGTTCTGCACCACCGCCTGCAGGCCGAAGCCGATACCCACCGACAAGGCGCTGGCAACCCAGGCCACCCGTTCCAGCCCGATGCCCACCGCCGACAGCGACAGGCCCACCGCGACGGCCACGCCTATGTAGCCGAACAGCGTGGTGGCCGACGTCTGCATGCCCGGATCCAGCGTCGTGGTGGGCAGGTAGCGGTTGATCAGCCAGCGCTTGAGCAGGCGCACGCCCAGCAGGCTGGCGGCCAGGACGAGGAAACCCTGGACCAGCGCGGCGGGGCGCAGTTCGACATGGCCGATCGCCAGGCCGTTGAGCAGTTGCTCCGCGCGCTGCAGGAGCTCCACCGGCCCCTCGGCGAACTGGCCCAGCACCATCACGAAGGCCACCAGCCCGATCAGCACGCGGGTCACGCCGGACAGCACCACCGCGGCCTGGTCGCGGATGCGCGGTTCGGGGCCGTGCTCATGGCCGTCGGCGTCACGCCTGGAGGAGCCCAGCACCGACATGAAGAAATCGTCGGTCAGCACCGTCAGCAGGTAGGCGGAGCTGAGCACGATGAGGGTCCATACCAGCTGCTTGGCCGCGAAGTTGCCGAAGGCCACATAGCCGGTCAGCACCGCGATCAGCCCAACCGCCATGACGACCCATGCCGTGCTGACGGTGATCAGCATCCATAGCGGGCGGGGCGGCGCATGGCCGGTCTCCGGATCGCGCAGGACCTTGCGCCGCGTGCGTTCCAGCCGCACCAAGGCCGTCGCCATGAGGGCGACCAGCAGGAAGGTCACCAGGCAATTGACGGAGATCGCCGTGCTCAGGCTGGCATTCAGCGAAACCGGCAGGCGGTCGAGCAGCCACACCACGACGATCAGGGGGCCCAGCGTATGCGGAAACCACCGCATTTTCTCGGCGATCGCATCCGGGATGTCCGGCAGCCGCCACGAGGGCCGGGAAGGCGATATCAAGGCCAGGCCCAGCCCGGTGACGTAGCCTCCCATGCAAAGCATGCCGGCAAAACCGGATATCAGCGCCTGCGTGGCGTCCGGCAACTGCCCTTGCCAGTCCAGGCCGATGTACAGGAGCTGCCCGATCAGGCCGGGTGCCAGCGTGGCCACCAGCACCACGATCAGCGCATGGAAAGAACGGCGCAGCCGGCCCGCCGGTACCCGCGATGCGGTGAAGCGGCGCACCACGCGCGCCACCGCCGCCGACATGCCGATGACCGCGGCCGCCAACGCCAGCAGAACGGCCCACACCCATCCGGGCGTGCCGCGCAAGGCAGCGGCCAGTTCGTCGCGCAGGCTGTCGAACCGGCTCAGGTCGCGCGGCAGATCCTCCTCGAAGTCGTCGCGGAACTGCGTGCCCAGCATCGAGGGCCGCCGTTCACCCAGCCGCGCCTGGAACTGCGAACGCCGCATGGTCGACACCAGCTCGGCGGTCTGCACGCCTTCCACGGACAGCAGCCGGGCCAGCTTGATCTGCGCATCCAGCGTGGAGCGGGACTTCTCCAGATCGGCGCGCTGGGCCGCGATGTCGCGTGCCTCCTTGCCCGTATCGGAAGCAGGCCCCAGTTCGGTCAGGCGCGCCTGCACCGAGGCGAGTATGGGCGTCAGCTTTTCCGCGATCGCGTCGGCCTTGGACTGGATGTCCATTGCCGCCGCACGCCGACGCAGCAACTCCGCGTCATCCGTCTGTTCCGCCAGGTTCTTGCGCAGGGCTTCCATCTCCTTGCGGGCGGCATCCAGCGACTTGTCGATTTCCTGTTGCGGGGTCGAGGTCTGGGCGTGGCTCCACATCGGTGCCACGGCCAGCGCCAGGAACAGCGATAACAGCAAGCGTGTTGCCAGTGTCCGGAATGCGGATGGGGCGGACGGGCGTGCCGGATAGTGTTGAGGGCGGGAGGCGATCGCCGGTCGGCGAAGCGCGGCGGAGGGAAAGAAAGCGGGAAAACGCATTGGCGCCATGCAAGTCGGGGACGCCGGAGCATACCGCGCGGACAGCCGCATCGCTGCAACAAAGTTATGCCTGGCCCGACAGGGCGGCCGCACGGGCGCGTGATTTCGCGTGCGCCGGCGCCCGTGGCGGATATGTCAGGGTTTGTCCCGCTTCTTCCACCAAATATATTTAGGATATCTTAGACGTTTGTATCTGACGCAATACAGCGGGCGCCGCCGGTGCCACGCGATGCATACCCAAGAGGAACCAGCCATGCAGCGCCGCGAATTTCTGAAGAAGTCGGCCGTCACGGCCATGGGCATGTCGGCCGCCGGCCGTCTGTCGCTCGCCGCGGCGCAATCGTCCGGTACGCTGGCGATGATGACGTGGGGCGGCCTGTGGGGCAACGGCATGGCCCAGTACGTGGACGCCCCGTTCGCCAAGAGTACCGGCTACACCATCACCCAGGACCGCGGGCCCACGCCGGTCGAACGGGTGACCAAGCTGAAGATCAACCTGGGCAACCAGCCCTACGACCTCGTACAGCTGCACGACGGCGTCGTTCCGCTGGCCGAGTCGCAGGGCGTGCTGGAACCCCTGGATCCCGCCTCGCCGAATCTGAGCTTCCTGAAGCAGATTCCGGATCGCTTCAAGCGGCCCGGGTGGGTCGCGATGATCTATTCGGCGCTGGGTATCGTCTACAACCCCAAGGAAGTCAAGAATCCCCCACGCGGATACGCGGACCTCTGGCGTCCCGAATTCCAGGGGCGCATCGTGCTGCCCGAGATCACCCACTCCATCGGCCCCTACATCATCCCCATCGGCGCGATGGCGGCCGGCAAGGACCCGAAGGACGAAAAAGCGGGCTTCGACATGCTGCGCAAGATGGTCAAGCTGGAGCCGATCTGGGCCAAGGATACGGACACCATCATGAGCTCGCTGCAGACCGGCGAGGCCGTCGTCGGGCTGCTTTACAAATCGCAGACCTATACCGTGCGCGAAAAGGGCGGCCAGGCGGAATGGGTGTTTCCCGCCGAAGGCGCGATTTCCTATGTGGCGGGCACCGGTATCGCCAAGGGCACAAAGCACAAGGCCCTGGCCGAGCAATACATCAATATGACGCTGAACCCGGAATATCAGACCTGGGTGGCGAAGGTATTCAATTACGCCGGCTCCAATCCCGCCATGATCAAGCTGCTGTCGCCCGAGCTGCAGCAGCGCGTGCAGTTCTCCGATGCGGAAGTCTCCCGCATCATCGATCTGGACCAGGCCTTTATTTCGGCGCGGCGCGGCGATTGGACCGATCAATGGAACCGCGTCATCAGCGGCGCCTAGGCCCCGTTTTGAACCTGTAAGGAGCCTTGCATGGCGTCCCGGCTTTCCTGGTCGCCGCACGGCGATGCCCTGGGCATCGCCGTGCTGGCGCATCGCGCCATGGCGCGCGGCCACGCCCTCCGGCTCACGCCGGACGGCTACGCCGGTCCCGACACCCTGGCACGGGCGGCGCGGCACGCGGGACTGCCCGCTGCCGCGGTGTCCGGCCCCGGCGCGCCCGCTGCCCAAGACGAGCGACCGATCGCGCTACCGCGCATCGTGCTGTATTGCGGCGCCGCCATCGGCTATCCCTACTACGCGTACTACTCGCACTGCCTGTGGAGCCTGGGCCTGCCGTACCGGCGCGCCACCGCGGCGGATATCGCCGGCGGCATCCTGGACCATGCCGACGTCCTGATCCTGCCGGGTGGCTTCGCCACCTGGGGCCTGGACCGCATCGAAGGCCAGACCGGCGTCGATGACGCGATCCGGGCCTTTCTCGCGCGCGGCGGCGCCGGCATCGGGTCCTGCGGCGGCGCTTATTATTTTTCGCAGGGGCGGCCGCATTGGCTGGGCCTGCTCGATGCCAAGCCGCGTTATACCCACGAATACCTGTGTACCGGCGCGGGCCTGCTCAATGTGCGGCTGGCCGATGCCGCGCTGCGCCGCGATCTGCCGGAAACGATGGAGCTGGCGTACTACCACGGCCCCGTGTACGAGCCCGGGCATCGCCGCGCCCGCACCGGCGGGACGTTTGAAAGCCACATCATGTCGACCCGGCTGTTCATCGATAATCCGCTGGAGGGCGAGCGCTTCGACCGCGTCATGCGCGATCGTGTCGCCATCCTGTCCAGCAACGCGCATGAAGGGCGCGTGGTCGGCTTTTCGCCGCATCCGGAAATGGGCGAGTTCTTGCGCAAGGCCATGGCGCTGGACGGCTATGTGCGCAAATACCTGCCCATTCGCGGACGCAAGACCATGGAAGAAACCCTGCGTTTTTACGCCCGCGAGGATTGCCTGAGCTTCCGGCTGGTGCTGAACGCGGCGCTGATGCTGGGCGCCTTCGATGTCCGGGGGGACCGCGGCGCCGTGGACCTTGGACGGCAGCACCAGGAAAGCGCGGCCCTGCGCTCCGGTGGCACGGCGGCGCCCGCGCCGGCGTGTTCGCCGGATGAAAACCTGCGGCGCGCGGAGCAGTCCTGGCACGTGGCGGCCAACGCCCTGGCCGGCCGGCTCGATAACGAAGAACCCGCGCTGTCCGAACTCATGGGTGGGATGTTGCACACCCTGGCCGACGAATGGAAAGAACTGCTGCTGGCGCCCGAACTGCGCGACGGGGACGACGAGGCGTTGTCGGCCGAGCTGTGCCTGGTGATGGACGATGCCATCCTCGCCCTGCAGGGCGCGCCGCGCCGTGCCGTGGAGATGCTGGTTCTGTTGGAGCTTCCCGTGCGCCTGCTGGCGGCGGCGGTACGTATTGCGCGGTTCGACCGCGTCATCAAGGAGTCGATGTGAGCGTGGTGGCGAGCGCGGTGGTGGACGGCCCCGCACGGACAGCGGATGCCGCTGCCCTGGATGTACGCTTCGATGGCGTGGAAAAGCGTTTCGGACCGACCGTCGCCTTGCATCGGCTGGATCTCGATATCGAGCGCGGGACTTTCTTCTCCCTGCTCGGGCCCAGTGGCTGCGGCAAGACCACCACGCTGCGCCTTATCGCCGGCTTCGAACAGCCGAGCCGCGGCGATATCCACATCCGCGGCAAGCGCGTCACCGGCGTGCCGGCCCACAAGCGCAACTTCGGCATGGTCTTCCAGAGCTTCGCCTTGTTTCCGCACCTGACGGTGGCCGAGAACGTCGCGTTCGGGCTGAAGATGCGCCGCGTCGACACGGCCAGCATCGCGCGCCGCGTGGCCGGTGCGCTGGACATGGTGGCGCTCGGCGGGTTCGGGCAGCGCTATCCGCGCCAGTTATCCGGCGGACAGCAGCAGCGCGTCGCGTTGGCGCGCGCCATCGTGTTCGAGCCGGACGTGCTGCTGCTGGACGAGCCGCTGTCGGCATTGGATAAATTGCTGCGCGAGCAGATGCAGGTCGAACTGAGGCAGCTGCAACGCCGCCTGGGCACCACGACGGTGTTCGTCACGCACGACCAGGAAGAGGCCCTGACCATGTCCGATCGCGTGGCCGTCATGAAGGACGGCCGCATCCAGCAGGCCGGCGCGCCGCGCGACATCTACGAACGTCCAGGCACGGAGTTCGTCGCCACCTTCCTAGGCGCCAGCAACATCCTGCACGGCGAAATCCGCGGCCGCGAGGGCGACAAGCTGGTGGTCGGCCTGGGCGGTACCTGCCTGACCGTGGACGCCCCCGCCGGCACGGGCACCGCAAGCGGATCCCACGCGGTCGGCGACGCCATCAAGCTCGCGCTGCGCCCGGAAAAGGTCCGCCTGGACCCACAAGGCCGCCTGGCCGCCACGCTAAAAGAGGTGGTGTACCGCGGCGCGCAGACGCATCTGTTCATGGAAAGCGAAGGCGGCGCGCTGGCGGCCCATCTGCCGAATGACGGCGTGCGCGCCATGCACCTCGCCCCCGGCGCGGTGGTCCGCCTGGCCTGGGACGACGCCGCCGTGGTGGCACTCGCGCCCACGCCGGCTGCCCCCGGTACCCAAACCCCTACCGCCGGCTCGCGCGGGGACGGGAGGGCACGTCCATGAGCGGGCCCGCGCGGCCGCCCGAAGGGCGCGCTCCCTCCCTTGGGGAGGCAGTCGCGCAGCGACAGGAGGGCACATCGTCCGGCGCGCCCGCGCGGCCGCCCGAAGGGCGCGCTCCCTCCCTTGGGGAGGCAGTCGCGCAGCGACAGGAGGGCACATCGTCCGGCGCGCCCGCGCGGCCGCGCGAAGGGCGCGCTCCCTCCCTTGGGGAGGAAGTCGCGCAGCGACAGGACGACACACCCCGGAACCGCGCGCTGCTGTCGCGTACGGGACTGCTGTGGGCGGTGGCCACGCCGCCCGTCCTGCTGCTGCTCGTGTTCTTCGTCCTGCCGCTGGCCTACCTGTTCTTCGTCAGCTTCATGACGAACTCCCAGACGGCGCTGTACGACCTGGCGCCGACCCTGCGCAACTACGTCGAGGTCGCCACCGACCCCTTCTACCTGTTGATCATCCAGCGCACCTTGCTGGCTACCGGCGTGGTACTGATCGCCTGTCTCCTGCTCGGCTACCCCGTGGCCCTCTACGCCTCGCGCCTGCCGCCGCGCGGACGCATGATCATGCTGCTGCTCATGATGTTCCCCTTGATGGTCAGCAACGTCGTGCGCGCCTATGGCTGGGTCAGCATCCTGGGCCGTACCGGCATTCTCAGTGTCACCCTGCGCGAAGCTGGCCTGACGGATCGGCCCATCCAGTTCCTGTATTCCTTCGATGCGGTGGTGGTCGGCCTGCTGACCATCCTGCTTCCCTTCATGGTCGTGTCCATTACGAATTCCCTCACGGCCATCGACCAGCGCTATACCGAGGCGGCGCAATCGCTGGGTGCCGGCCCGTGGCAGACTTTCTTCCGCGTCACGCTGCCGCTGTCCAGTCCCGGCGTGACCTCCGGCCTGATGCTCGTCACCTTCCTCATGCTGAGCGCCTATGTCACCATCGCGCTGCTGGGCGGTCCGCGGTTCAAGCTGCTGGTCAGCTTGGTGTTCGACAGCGCCGCGACCTTCCGCTGGCCTCGCGCGGCCGCGTTGTCCTTCGTGCTGCTGGCCATCGCCCTGGTCATCGCGGCCGCCATCCAGATCGTGATGCGCCCGCAAAGGGTGCAGGGGAAGGGCACATGAGCGCCGGCCGCTTTCTTTTGCGCCTCATTACCGGCATCGCGCTGGTCCTGATCCTGGGGCCTATCCTGGTCATCTTCCTGTTTGCTTTCAGCTCGGCCGATACGCTGGTCTTTCCGCCGCCCGGCTTTTCCCTGCGCTGGTTCCAGGCCTTCTTCACCATTCCGGAGATGCGACAGGCTTTCGGACTGAGCCTGTGGCTGGCGTTTGTTTCCGCGACGCTGGCGGGCCTGCTCGGATTGCTGGCCGCCATCTATGCGTCGCGGCGACGCGGCTGGCTATCCAACCTGCTGCAAATGCTGTTCATGGCGCCGCTGGTTTTTCCCACCATCATCCTGGGCCTGGCCCTGCTGCTTTTGTATCGCACCCTGGGGGTTGCCATCCTGCCGGGCTTGTTGATCGCCCACGTGGTGGTGTGCCTGCCGTATGCGTTTCGAGCCATCGTCGCTGCCCTGCAGGCCTTCGATACCGCATTGGAGGAAGCCGGGCTGAGCCTGGGCGCGGGTCCGATCAAGTCCTTCATGTTGATCACCATGCCGATCATCTGGCCGGCGCTGCTGTCGGCCTGGCTTTTCGCCTTCATCGTCTCTTTCGGCGAATTGAACGCCGCGCTGTTTCTTACCGGACCCGGCATCGTCACGCTGCCGATCGAGATCTTCAGTTATCTTCAGTTCCAGGGCAGCCAACTGGTCGTGGCCGCCGCCTCGGCGCTACAGGTCATCATGATCATCCTGATCCTCGTGCTCGCCGAACGCATCGTCGGGGCGCGGCGTATCGTGCAACGGTAGCGGCGGGGCGCGTTCAGCGGTAGGCGCGCCGTGTCGTGCAAGGGCGCGCATCGCGCAGGAGTGATTGCCGCATTGCCACATCCCGCTGGGGTGATACCTTACGGTACAGCGCCGTTTCGTGCGGCGGATACGGTGTCGTGCAACAGGGGGAACGTGCGGCGCCGCCGCCGTCCCGACGGCCTGGCTTCGCGCAATGGGTACACGGTTTGCTGGACGGCGCCTTTCTCGTTGGAGATGCATCGATGGCACCTTACGACCTCTGGTATTGGGACGGCATTCCGGGGCGTGGCGAGTTCGTGCGCCTGGCACTTGAGGCTGGCGGCATTCCCTATCGGGATCGGGCGCGCGAGCCGGGCGGCGACGCGGCGATCGTCCGCGACATGAAGACCCGCGACCACCATCCGCCGTTCGCACCGCCCTACCTCGTGGGGGAGGGCATATCGGTCGGCCAGACCGCCAACATCCTGCTTTTCCTGGGCGAGAAACATGGCCTGGCGCCGCAGGACCTCGCCGGCCGGCTTTGGGTGCACCAGATACAGCTCACCATCGCCGACCTCGTCGCCGAGGCGCACGATGTGCACCATCCCATCGCCAATAGTCTCTATTACGAGGATCAGAAGAAAGAGGCGGCGCGACGCGCCAAGCATTTCCGCGAAGAACGCATTCCCAAGTTCCTGGCCTGGTTCGAACGCATCCTGGTGCACGAAGGCTTGTGGTTGGCGGGTGGCGAAAAATGGACCTATGCCGATCTCTCGCTGTTCCAGCTCATCGATGGATTGCGCTTTGCCTTCCCCAAGCGCATGGCCACTCTCGCGGGACAGTATCCCAAGGTCAGGCGCTTGTACGAGCGCGTGGCCGCCCTGCCGGAACTGCAGGAGTATCTGTCCAGCGAACGCCGCCTACCGTACGGCGATGGGATATTCCGCCACTATCCGGCGCTGGACGCGGCCTAAGGGCACGAGCGCTCGACCCGGTCCAAGGGCCACAGGCGCCCATGCGGTCCGAGGTCAGAAGGCTGGATCCGGCCGCGCCTAGGCCGAAAGGTGCCGGGCGCGGTCGCCCCTGAGGCATGGGCGCGGGCCCGGGCACTGGCACGGGCCACCCGCCACCCGGAAGCGGGGCCTCCGCGAGGGCCGGAGGCCGCATCGCATATCCCGTCTGTGCGGCCGGGATATGCGCTTCAAGGGAGGGCGTGCTTTCCCCACGGGAAGCAGCCCGCATCGTGGGCATCGAACACGCGACGAGTGTGACCGGATGGGCGGGCCAGCGCCTTTCATCCGGTCTGATTGTGCGTGAGCACCCCCCTTTCAGCCGGAACCCGCCGGTGGAGCTGGGTTACTCCCAGGCGCTTGCGGCCTCATCGAGCCCCACCTCGCGAAATCACGTACTTCCCCGTGGCGAGTGCGCACGGCGAAACAACGCGTTGGGGCGGAGCAAGCACAACCATTCGCCTTTATCAGGAGACCATTGATGTCCAATACCTCTACCGCGGTGGCGGCCGCTTCGCCCCTCACCCTGGAACGCGCTGGCATGGGGCGCGCTTTGTGCGGCCTGTTGGCCGCGCCGTTCGTCGCGTTGTGGAAGAGCTGGTCCACGCCGGACACCTTCTTCGACGTGCGCGAATACAGCGACGGCGAGCTCGCCGATATGGGGGTATCGCCGGAGATGCGCGCGGAGGCTCAGGCGCTGCAAGAATTCGAGTACAGCCGCGCCTATGCGATGAGCCTCTATTACTGGTAACCCAAGTCAGGCTTGCGCGATTGTGCGCGCCTGCCACCGATCCGCGCCTTGTGCATGTTGTCTCGCCCGCCGGCCTTTCGCGCCGGCGGCTCTTTATCCGCTCCGTTCGTACAGGCTGGGCCCGTTATCGCCTCCCGGGCGGCGGTTATTCGCCCAACTCCGCGGGCGTGCCTTCCGGTGGCTGGATATCGAACGCACCCAGCGTCATGGCGATCAAGGTGTAATAGCCGGCGATGCTGACCAGGTCGATCACGCCGGACTCCCCCAGCACATGCACGATGCGCTCATACAGCGCCTGCGGCGTGCGACGGGTTTCGTGCAATACCGTCAGGAATTCATGGACCAGCGCCTCGTCGGCCTGGGCGTAGGGGATGGGCGTACCTTCGCGTAGGGCCGCGATCATCTTTTCACCAACGCCCGCCTTTATTGCGCGGGGCTTGTGTGCCCACCACTCATATTCCGAACGCCAGTGCCGCGCCATGATCAGGATCGCCCATTCCGACAGCCGTGTGGGCAGGCTGGTTTCATAGCGGCAATATTGACCCAACGCCTGGGCATGTTCGGCCATGGCCGGACGGTGCAGCCACACGCCCAAGGGCCCGCGCACCTGCCCGCGAGGCCCGGAAGTGATCACGTCATGGATGCGCTTCTGCTCGGGGCTCATCTGCGCGGGTTCCAGCAAGGGAACGCGGGGCAAACGGGGGGTGCTCATGCAAATCTCCAGGTCTGTTTCCCGATACCGCGCCAGGCGGTCACGTGTGGTGTACCGCGGCGCCTAGGAACAGCAGGTCTATCGGATCAATATTGTGGGGGCTGCGCGCCTACATCGATCTGAAACGACGCCATTTTGAAATCTCACCGTGTCCGCGTGCTGCTTCCCTCTACACCTTCTTTCCACGCGTATGCCGTAGATCGTCTTGCCGTATGCATTCTCCATGGGGGTCGTGTTCCTGCTCCGCCACGCCCATCCTCCTCCGCCTATCCCGCTATTCGTGTATCTCCTGTGTCTGCCGCATCCCTTGTATTTGCGTATCTCCGTATCTCCGGGGTCTCGGTATCTCCGTATCTCGGGTATCTCCCGCATCCCCGCATCCCCGCATCCTCGGATCCAGTAGAGCCTGCGGTTCTACGGTGTGCAGCGATGCGCGCGGCGCGCTTTTCGCCCCTGTGCTATAGTCGCGCCCCTTCGCTGTTCGCGGAACGGATGCATCGTCCGCTGACTCGGGTAAGCGTGGTGCGGCTCTTGAAAAATAGGGCAGTGCTCGCGTGATCCCAGCGCCCTATGTAGCGCCTTCGGCAAATAGTGAAGACGGGATGGTGAAGTACCCGGGCAGTGAGATCGAAGCCAAGCTTGATTTGACAGCCCAAAAAAATGTCTTCATAATCTCGTTTCTCTGCTGCTGACACAGCAAGCGACGCGAAGCAGCCGGTAACGGTGACTTAGGCGGCTTGGATGGCAAGGCTGAAATGCCGATGCGAGGTCAGCGGGGACCGCAAGGTTCCCGGGGTGGCGAGCCCGACTTGTTCTTTAAAAACGAAACAACCGATAAGTGTGGGCGCTTGATGAATCAAGGCGCACCTGTCTCGCGTGGCATGCAAATGCCGGGTGGGATGGGGCCGAAGAAATCAAGTGCTCACAAAAGTAAGTGTCAGGAATCAGGCGATTTAGTTCGTCTGGGTCCTCACTTCCTTTGAGAGCGCTAGCGAAAGACAGCCCCGTGTCTCCGGATACGTGGGTTGTACGAAACAGAGATTGAACTGAAGAGTTTGATCCTGGCTCAGATTGAACGCTGGCGGGATGCCTTACACATGCAAGTCGAACGGCAGCGCGGACTTCGGTCTGGCGGCGAGTGGCGAACGGGTGAGTAATGTATCGGAACGTGCCCAGTAGCGGGGGATAACTACGCGAAAGCGTAGCTAATACCGCATACGCCCTACGGGGGAAAGCGGGGGATCTTAGGACCTCGCACTATTGGAGCGGCCGATATCGGATTAGCTAGTTGGTGGGGTAACGGCTCACCAAGGCGACGATCCGTAGCTGGTTTGAGAGGACGACCAGCCACACTGGGACTGAGACACGGCCCAGACTCCTACGGGAGGCAGCAGTGGGGAATTTTGGACAATGGGGGCAACCCTGATCCAGCCATCCCGCGTGTGCGATGAAGGCCTTCGGGTTGTAAAGCACTTTTGGCAGGAAAGAAACGGCGCCGGCTAATACCTGGCGTAACTGACGGTACCTGCAGAATAAGCACCGGCTAACTACGTGCCAGCAGCCGCGGTAATACGTAGGGTGCAAGCGTTAATCGGAATTACTGGGCGTAAAGCGTGCGCAGGCGGTTCGGAAAGAAAGATGTGAAATCCCAGGGCTTAACCTTGGAACTGCATTTTTAACTACCGGGCTAGAGTGTGTCAGAGGGGGGTGGAATTCCACGTGTAGCAGTGAAATGCGTAGATATGTGGAGGAACACCGATGGCGAAGGCAGCCCCCTGGGATAACACTGACGCTCATGCACGAAAGCGTGGGGAGCAAACAGGATTAGATACCCTGGTAGTCCACGCCCTAAACGATGTCAACTAGCTGTTGGGGCCTTCGGGCCTTGGTAGCGCAGCTAACGCGTGAAGTTGACCGCCTGGGGAGTACGGTCGCAAGATTAAAACTCAAAGGAATTGACGGGGACCCGCACAAGCGGTGGATGATGTGGATTAATTCGATGCAACGCGAAAAACCTTACCTACCCTTGACATGTCTGGAATCCCGAAGAGATTTGGGAGTGCTCGCAAGAGAACCGGAACACAGGTGCTGCATGGCTGTCGTCAGCTCGTGTCGTGAGATGTTGGGTTAAGTCCCGCAACGAGCGCAACCCTTGTCATTAGTTGCTACGAAAGGGCACTCTAATGAGACTGCCGGTGACAAACCGGAGGAAGGTGGGGATGACGTCAAGTCCTCATGGCCCTTATGGGTAGGGCTTCACACGTCATACAATGGTCGGGACAGAGGGTCGCCAACCCGCGAGGGGGAGCCAATCCCAGAAACCCGATCGTAGTCCGGATCGCAGTCTGCAACTCGACTGCGTGAAGTCGGAATCGCTAGTAATCGCGGATCAGCATGTCGCGGTGAATACGTTCCCGGGTCTTGTACACACCGCCCGTCACACCATGGGAGTGGGTTTTACCAGAAGTAGTTAGCCTAACCGCAAGGAGGGCGATTACCACGGTAGGATTCATGACTGGGGTGAAGTCGTAACAAGGTAGCCGTATCGGAAGGTGCGGCTGGATCACCTCCTTTCAGAGCGCGCGTCAGGGTTTGTTAAGCGGCCACACTTATCGGTTGTTGAAAAGACTGGATCGATAGCGGATCCGATACGCATTGGGTCTGTAGCTCAGTCGGTTAGAGCACCGTCTTGATAAGGCGGGGGTCGTTGGTTCGAATCCAACCAGACCCACCACGAGATTAGGGCGGCGACGCTTTAATTGGGGGTGTAGCTCAGCTGGGAGAGCGCCTGCTTTGCAAGCAGGATGTCATCGGTTCGATCCCGTTCACCTCCACCATTTACTGTCAATTGCTGGTCAATTGGCGGCCATTGGTGAGTGCGAGTGCCGGGTCCGCGAAGAAAGAGTTCAACGCTCAGTGTTTGACCTGCCGGGTTCTGGCGGGTCGAGTCTTGAGCGTTGGGTTTTTGACTCGACAGTTTTATTCGTTCTTTAACAATCTGGAAGAAGCACAACGAGAAGTATTGGCGGTGCATTGAAGTTGAATGCGCCGTTGGATACGGGTTGTGATTGCATGATAGTTCAAACTCAAGTGAATTGATTTGAACGGCACAAACGCGAAGTAATCATGTCAGAAGCAAGACGGTTGCTTGTTCGGTTTTATAGCCATTAGCGTTATAGGATCAAGCGACTAAGTGCATATGGTGGATGCCTTGGCGATCACAGGCGATGAAGGACGTTGTAGCCTGCGAAAAGCTGCGGGGAGCTGGCAAACAAGCATTGATCCGCAGATATCCGAATGGGGAAACCCACCGTCGCGAGACGGTATCCTGGGCTGAATACATAGGTTCCAGGAAGCGAACCGGGTGAACTGAAACATCTCAGTAACTCGAGGAAAAGAAATCAACCGAGATTCCGAAAGTAGTGGCGAGCGAAATCGGAAGAGCCTTTACGTTTTAGCGCGTTGTATAGTCGAACGGAATGGAAAGTCCGGCCGTAGCAGGTGATAGCCCTGTAGGCGAAATGCAATGCGTGGAACTAAGCGTAAGAGAAGTAGGGCGGGACACGTGAAATCCTGTTTGAAGATGGGGGGACCATCCTCCAAGGCTAAATACTCGTGATCGACCGATAGTGAACCAGTACCGTGAGGGAAAGGCGAAAAGAACCCCGGAAGGGGAGTGAAATAGATCCTGAAACCGTATGCATACAAACAGTCGGAGCCTCCTTGTGGGGTGACGGCGTACCTTTTGTATAATGGGTCAGCGACTTACATTCAGTGGCAAGCTTAACCGGATAGGGAAGGCGTAGCGAAAGCGAGTCCGAATAGGGCGATTCAGTCGCTGGGTGTAGACCCGAAACCAGATGATCTATCCATGGCCAGGTTGAAGGCACGGTAACACGTGCTGGAGGACCGAACCCACTAGTGTTGAAAAACTAGGGGATGAGCTGTGGATAGGGGTGAAAGGCTAAACAAATCTGGAAATAGCTGGTTCTCTCCGAAAACTATTTAGGTAGTGCCTCAAGTATGACTGCGGGGGGTAGAGCACTGTTATGGCTAGGGGGTCATGGCGACTTACCAAACCATGGCAAACTCCGAATACCCGCAAGTCCAGCTTGGGAGACAGAGCACCGGGTGCTAACGTCCGGACTCAAGAGGGAAACAACCCAGACCGCCAGCTAAGGTCCCGAATTATCGCTAAGTGGGAAACGAAGTGGGAAGGCTTAGACAGTCAGGAGGTTGGCTTAGAAGCAGCCATCCTTTAAAGAAAGCGTAATAGCTCACTGATCGAGTCGTCCTGCGCGGAAGATGTAACGGGGCTAAGCGATAAACCGAAGCTGCGGGTGTGCAGGTCAAACTGCACGCGGTAGGAGAGCGTTCTGTAAGCCTGTGAAGGTGACTCGTAAGGGTTGCTGGAGGTATCAGAAGTGCGAATGCTGACATGAGTAGCGATAAAGGGGGTGAAAAGCCCCCTCGCCGTAAGTCCAAGGTTTCCTGCGCAACGTTCATCGGCGCAGGGTGAGTCGGCCCCTAAGGCGAGGCAGAGATGCGTAGCTGATGGGAAGCTGGTTAATATTCCAGCACCGTCGTACAGTGCGATGGGGGGACGGATCGCGGAAGATCATCAGGGTGTTGGATGTCCCTGTTGCTGCATTAGAGAGGGCGCTTAGGCAAATCCGGGCGCGTGACTCAAGGGTGTGGCACGAGCGAGCATGTCTCGCGAAGTGATTGGAAGTGGTTCCAAGAAAAGCCTCTAAGCTTCAGCTGTACGAGACCGTACCGCAAACCGACACAGGTGGACGGGATGAATATTCCAAGGCGCTTGAGAGAACTCGGGAGAAGGAACTCGGCAAATTGATACCGTAACTTCGGGAGAAGGTATGCCCCGGTAGTGTGAGGCGCCTGCGCGCTGAGCATGATGGGGTCGCAGAGAATCGGTGGCTGCGACTGTTTATTAAAAACACAGCACTCTGCAAAGACGAAAGTCGACGTATAGGGTGTGACGCCTGCCCGGTGCCGGAAGGTTAAGTGATGGGGTGCAAGCTCTTGATCGAAGCCCCGGTAAACGGCGGCCGTAACTATAACGGTCCTAAGGTAGCGAAATTCCTTGTCGGGTAAGTTCCGACCTGCACGAATGGCGTAACGATGGCCACACTGTCTCCTCCCGAGACTCAGCGAAGTTGAAGTGTTTGTGATGATGCAATCTACCCGCGGCTAGACGGAAAGACCCCATGAACCTTTACTGTAGCTTTGCATTGGACTGTGAACCGGCCTGTGTAGGATAGGTGGGAGGCGCGGAAACCGAGTCGCCAGATTCGGTGGAGCCAACCTTGAAATACCACCCTGGTCTGTTTGCGGTTCTAACCTTGGCCCGTTATCCGGGTTGGGGACAGTGCATGGTGGGCAGTTTGACTGGGGCGGTCTCCTCCCAAAGCGTAACGGAGGAGTTCGAAGGTACGCTAGGTACGGTCGGAAATCGTGCTGATAGTGCAATGGCATAAGCGTGCTTGACTGTGAGACTGACAAGTCGAACAGGTGCGAAAGCAGGACATAGTGATCCGGTGGTTCTGAATGGAAGGGCCATCGCTCAACGGATAAAAGGTACTCTGGGGATAACAGGCTGATACCGCCCAAGAGTTCATATCGACGGCGGTGTTTGGCACCTCGATGTCGGCTCATCTCATCCTGGGGCTGTAGCCGGTCCCAAGGGTATGGCTGTTCGCCATTTAAAGAGGTACGTGAGCTGGGTTTAAAACGTCGTGAGACAGTTTGGTCCCTATCTGCCGTGGGCGTTGGATACTTGACGGAGCCTGCTCCTAGTACGAGAGGACCGGAGTGGACGTACCTCTGGTGTACCGGTTGTCATGCCAATGGCATTGCCGGGTAGCTATGTACGGAAGAGATAACCGCTGAAGGCATCTAAGCGGGAAACTCGTCTGAAGATTAGGTATCCCGGGGCCTCGAGCCCCCTAAAGGGTCGTTCAAGACCAGGACGTTGATAGGTCGGGTGTGGAAGCGCAGTAATGCGTTAAGCTAACCGATACTAATTGCCCGTGCGGCTTGATCCTATAACCCTGATGGTTAGACCCCAACAATTGCAACCCTCGCAACTGACTGCGAGCCGGTCGCCTGAGCCACCTGCCCAGGCCGCCCGCTTGCCATGATGCTTGGCGTAGACGTGCCACGCGGATCCATGCGATCCGCCACGCAGTCCCAACCCGAATCCTATGCCGCTCACCGGCCGCGCCTCAACAGCGGCGCCGCTGCCGGCAACCCCAATACCCTCGCCGCAAGCGCGCTTGCGTGTGCTTTAACCAGATTGGCGTGACGCGCCAGCCCCCCAACCGGGCCGGCACGCCGCGCAACCCTTTACGCCTGACGACCATAGCAAGGTGGCCCCACTCCTTCCCATCCCGAACAGGACAGTGAAACGCCTTCGCGCCGATGATAGTGGACGGACGTCTGTGAAAGTAGGTCATCGTCAGGCTCTTATCCCCAAAACCCCGCTGGGTCACCCCAGCGGGGTTTTGCTTTATGTGCCGCCCTTCGGAAGACGTCACAGCGCCCCCTTCGCTTGATAGCGATCTCTTCGCTTTACAGGGGTAGAAGCGCCTGGGGCCAGCAGCGCTAGTTGCGTATGTCGCCGTCGACGTATAGCCAGCGGCCGTCCTCGCGCACGAAGCGGCTGGTTTCGTGCATGCGCTGTCCTTTGCCCCGCAGGCGGCTGCGCGCGACGAATTCAACCTGGGCGTGTTGCTCGTCCTGGACGATATGGCGCTTCACGTCCAGGCCTAGCCATTTCAGATCTGGTGGATTGGGTTCCAGCGCGGCTGGACGCGTCGACGGATGCCAGGTGTCTCGCAGATAATCCAGTAGGCCCAGTACATACGCGCTGTATCGCGAACGCATCAGGGCTTCGGCTGTCGGCGCCTGTAGATACCGCGGCCCCGCGTGCCAGACACCGCAGCAATCGACGTAGGGTCGGCCCGTGCCGCAGGGGCATGTGGAGAGAGTGCCGGTCAAGGTTACGCCACCAGGTCTGCGTATTCCGGATGGCGCTGCAAATATCCGGCGGCGTAGGCGCAGACAGGCTGCACCTTCAAGCCGTGCGACCGCGCATAGTCCAGGGCAGCGACCGTCAACCGCCCTGCAATACCGCGGCCTTCCACTTCCCGGGGCACGATGGTATGGAGAATCACCATGACGTTGTCGCGGAGCGCATATTCGACGTGGCTTTCATGATGCTCCACGATGGCTTTGAAACGATGCGCACCCGCATCATGGGTAATCGTAATGTCCATTCTGGAATCTCCGGGGTCCGGCGCTCATCAAGCGGAGCGCACCCACACTTTAACGCGATGTGGAGTCGGCTCTCAGATACCGCCACACCAGGGCGGTACCGAGTCCATATAGGGTACCCATGGTGGCGAAGGCCAGCGGTAGCGCGATATGCCAATCCGCATAGGCGTGCAGGATGGTTCCCATGATGGCCACGCCCACCAGCACGCCGATCTGCCGGTTGGCGTTCAGGCACGCCGCGGCGATATTGGCGTGTGACTGCCCCGCGATCTGCATGACGACCGCCGTCATTGCCGGAACCGCCACGCCCACGCCCAGGTTGATCAGCGAGACGACGGCGGCGAACAGCCAGTAATCGGTTTCCGGCCTGAGTACCCAGGCCGTCGCTGCGCTGGACGCGCCGCACAGGGCCATGCTGGCCATCAGCGCGGCGCGCGGGCCGATGCGGGACACGACACGCGGGGCGGACAGATTGCCCAGCGTGAACATGATCATCGTCGGCAGCAATTGCGTGCCGGCCTGCAGCGGCGTGGCGCCGCGCGCTTCCTGCAAGAAGAGGCTAAGCAGGAACAATTGCCCGTAGCCGCCGAAATTGATCAGGAAACCCAGCATGTTGGCAGCCCCAAAGCGCGCCGTCCTGAACAGATCGCGCGGCAGCAGCGGGCTGGCGACGCGGCGCTCGCGCTGAACGAAGGCAATTGCCGCCGCCAGCGTGACCACTGCGGCGCACTGGATAGGAAAGGACGTCCATCCATGTACCGGGCCTTCGATCAAGGTGAAGCTCAGTCCGGCCAGGGCCGTGACGCCCAGCAGATGGCTGACGGCGTTCAATGCGCGTGGATGACGCACGGACGCGGGGATCACGTTCTGCGCCATTGCCAACCCGATCAGCCCGATGGGAAGGTTGACCAGAAAAATGCTGCGCCAGCCGAAGCGGTCGATCAGGATGCCGCCGACCAGTGGCCCCGAGGCGCCGGCGATGGATACGATCGCCGACCAAAGCCCCAGCATGCGCGCGCGTACGCGATCTTGCGGATAGGCCCGCGCCAGCAGGCTCAGGGAACTGGGCATGAACAGCGCCGCCCCTACGCCCTGCAGGAAGCGCGCGGCCACCAGCGTGGTGCCGTTGGGTGCCGCCCCGCACAGCAGCGACGCCAGGACGAAGACCGCCAGGCCGGTCTGGTAGACGTTCTTCGCGCCAAAACGGTCGGCCAGGCCGCCACCCACCAGCAACATGGCGGCGAAGGTCAGCGTGTAGCCGTCCACGACCCACACCAGTCCCGAGAGTGGGACCTGCAACTGGCCGGCGATATTGGAGAGCCCGACGTTGACCACCGTGACATCGAGGGTGGCCATGACAAAGCCCATGGCCAGCGTGATCAGCGGCAGATAGCGGACCGGTGCGCCCGGCGCGATGGACAGGCGCGATGAAGAGGTGAGTTCCGACATGGCAGGTATACGGCGGTCGGCGCGAAGGCCCTTTCTTGGAACGGCTCGGACGCGCGGATTCTCCTTCGGCGCGAATGATATCCCCTGCCGCGTGATGCAAAAATACGTAGAATTTCGTCGGAGCAATGCAAATCTGCATCAACATGGACTGGGACGACGCGCGGATTCTCCTGGCGATCTATCGCGGTGGGACATTGCGGGCCGCCGCGGCCCTGCTGCACGTGGACCAGGCCACGGTGGGCAGGCGCCTGCGGGCGCTGGAAGAGGCCCTGCACGCGCGCCTTTTCCTGCATACGCCGCGCGGCTATGTGCCCACCCGCGCTGGCGAACTTGCCCTGCCGGCGGCCGAAGCCATGGAAAAGGCGGCCGACCAATTGGAGCGCTTGACGCAGGGTACGGATGAACGCGTGTCCGGAACGGTGCGCGTGACGACCTCGGACACGATCGCACGCGCGTTCGTGATGCCGGCGATCCAGCGCCTGCGTGAAGCCCACCCCGACCTTCGGCTGGTGCTCACTGCATCCACGCATTTGAGCAACCTGACGCGGCGTGAAGCCGACATCGCCGTGCGCAACGTGCGACCCGACAATCCTGACCTGATATCCCGGCGGCTGGGACGCCGCGAGCTGGGCGTATACGCCAGCAAACACTACCTGAAGCAGCACGGCGAGCCGCGGCGCGGCACTGCCTTCGAAGGCCATACGGTCGTCGTCTACCAGCGTGCTGTGTTTGGCGCGCGGGCCGACACCCTTTGCGGCGAACCGTTCGGCAACGCGCGCGTGGCGTTGGAAGTCAATTCAGGCCTGATGATGCTGGAGGCGGCCAGCCGCGGACTGGGCGTCGCCGAGCTTTCCACCTATCTGGCCCAGGACTCGTCCAGCCTGGTGCGGATCTGGCCGGACTGCGCCGAGTTCTATGACCTATGGCTGGTGATGCATGGGGATCTGCATCGCACCGCCCGCGTACGCGCGGTGGCCGACGCGATTGTCGATGTGTTCGAGCACGGCGAGGAAAAGCCCGTCGCGGCTAGGCCGAAAAAAGCCTAGCGGCGCGTGCAGCCTTGGCGAGATTATCCACACCCCCGTGCACGCGGCGAGACACCGTCCGATCTGTCCACATTTACTGTGGACAACCATTTGGAAATGTCACGGAGAAAATCAAAATAGCCTGAGATCTCAACGACATAAGGTTCCGGGCTCACAAAGCACGCAACACCCTCCACACATTGTTTACAAATTGTCCAGCTTGACTTCGAAGCCGCGGCGCGTGGCCGGCCGGGCCATCATCGTTTCGTACCAGCGCTTCACATTGGGGAAGTCGGCCAGGTCCACCAGGTGCCGCTCGTGGCGCCAGGCCCAACCGACGATGGCGAAGTCGGCGACCGAGAGCGCGCCCGCCACGAATTCCACCTTGTCCAGGCGCCGATCCAGTACCCCGTACAGGCGGCGGGTTTCGTCCACGTAGCGCTTGGCACCGTAGCGTTTATCGTCTTCGTTCTGCAGGCTCAGGAAATGATGCGCCTGTCCCGGCATCGGGCCGAAACCGCCCATTTGCCACATCAACCATTCCAGCACCGGCACACGCTCGGCCAGCCTGGCGGGCAGGAACTTACCCGTTTTTTCGCCCAGGTACAGCAGGATGGCGCCCGATTCGAAAACGCTGATCGGCTTGCCGTCGGGACCTTGCGGGTCGACGATGGCCGGTATCCGGTTATTGGGGCTGATGCGCAGGAACTCGGGCTTGTGCTGCTCCCCGTTGCGGATGTCGACAGGGTGGACGGTATAGGGCAAGCCCATTTCTTCCAGGGCGACGCTGATCTTGCGGCCGTTCGGCGTGTTCCAGGTATGCAGGTCTATGGTCATGATGGCGGAGTAGGCAAAAGGATGCGGAGAGACAGGCCCCGCGGGACGATCGGGGCGGGTTATCAAGGGGCAACGACAGGCTGGATCAGGTCAATGCCGGCGCGATGTGGCGCTGGAACGCGGGGCGCTTCTTCAAGCCGTCGTACCAGGCTTGCACACGAGGGGTTTCAGGTCGCCGGATGCCGTCCAGCTCGATGAAGCGCCGGCAATATGCGCCCAGCACGATGTCGGCCAGGGTGAAGCCTTCGCCTTCCAGGAATTCGCGTCCTTGCAGGTGCGCGTCCACCATCAACCATAGCTTGCCGGCGTCATCCGCGGATTTCTGGATAGCCGCCATATCGCGCTTTTCGGGGGGCGTGCGCACCATGCCCCAGAACACGCCGCGCTCGACAGGCTGCAGGGTCGACAGCACCCAGTCCATCCAGCGGTCGACCGATGCGCGCAAGCGGGGCGCTTCGGGATACAGGCCGCTTTGCGGCCCATATTGCATGGCCAGGTAGCGGATGATGGCGTTGGACTCCCACAGCACGAAATCGCCGTCTTCCAGCGTCGGCACCTTGCCATTGGGGTTCATGGCCAGATAATCCGCCTCGGTGTTGCGGCCGAAGTGCAGGCCGGCATCCACGCGGTCGTAGGGGAGCGACAGTTCGTCGCAGCACCACAGCACCTTCTGTACGTTCACGGAATTCACGCGACCCCAAATCCTGATCATGGCGATGTCCTGTCCTCGGTATGGTTTGTCGTCAAGGCCTGGCGGCCGTATGGTTTGCCTTTCATGCAACGCGGTAATCGAGCGCGAAAACGCGCGCCTTCAATGGCGCACCAGCAGCAGCGCCCACACGACGATCATGGCAAGCAAGCCAATCCAGCAGCCCGCCCACAAGCCCATGATGGGCCACTTGACGTCCATGGGCACGTGGACCGGATCCACGTGGGCAAGATTTCGGTTGGCCTGGCCGAACAAGCCCTTGCGGGCCCGCGGAAACAGCAGCCGCAGGAAATAGTCCAGGAAAATACCGGCCTGGATGGCCCGCGGAAACTCGCGGAAAGGGCGATGTTGCAGCAAGGGATGCCGCAGCGTGTCGTTGATGCGGTCCAGCTTGAAAAACCAGATCGTGGCCAGCGACACCGCTGATACGAAGAAGCAGGCGACGAAAACATTGAAGGCGGTCGTCAGCACGACGGCGTAAATGGGCGTGTTCATCATCGTAAGCATAACGCCGATGCGGCGGTCGGGCGCTCTTGCACAGGCCGGCCGTATCGGCGCGCCGGCGGCACATGCCGCATGGCGCTAGGGCCGCGAGCAGCGGTACATCGTTCAGGACGAATCCGGGGGCGTTCGCCAGGGCATGGCAGAACAGGGAAAAAATACGGGTTACTGAGCGTCGCGGCCGATTCGAGGCCGCGTTTTTTTGAGGATACTGGAATGGGTACTTCCAACTTTAGCGTAGCCGGCCCTGATGCAGGCTGCATGGCCGCGGCTGCGGCGGCCACCGCACCCGCCACGCCGTCTGGTCCAGGCTTGGCGGAGCAGTTGTTCGGCGGCGCGATGGCCGACCTGATCGCCAGGGTGGACGGCATCGGACAAAGCACGACCGAAGTCGGCAAAGAGGCCTTCGACCATTTCTCCCGCACGCCCGGGGCGGCCGTCGCCGTTATGCCGCCGCTGACGATGCTCCCCTCGATTTTCCAGGCAGTGGGCAAGGTCATCGCGCTTCCTTCCGCACCTGTGGAACATATGCTGGGAAAAACCCTGCCGGTCATCCTCAAGGCACAGGCCCTTCCGTACACGCCCCTATCGGAGTGGCGTAACCTGCCCAAGACGATGCTGGAGCCGCTCATCAGGGTCTAGCGCCGCATATGCCCGCACGCGGCTTGCCATGGGCTGGCCGCGTGCGTCGCACTAGGCGTGGTGTGGGCGGGGGGAGGCCGCGCTAGATCACATACAAGTCCACGTACTCGTGGACCGGCATGGCTTCCAGCTTCTGCTGGTCGAGCGATACATCCAGGATGCGGTTCTGCTGGCGCGCCGGGAATTGCCGCGCCAGGTTGGTGCGGAACTTGGCTTCCAGCAGCGGGATGCCATCCTGGCGGCGGCGCCGGTGGCCGATCGGGTATTCGCACACCACTTCGCCCAGCTTGCTGCCGTCGTTGAACTCGATGGTCAAGGCATTGGCGATCGAGCGCTTGTCGGGATCGTGATAGTCGCGCGTGAACGCCGGGTCCTCGACGCATTCGATCTTGTCGCGCAGCGCGTCGATGCGCGGATCGCGGGCGAAGTCGTCTTCGTAGTCTGCCGCCGTCAGGTGGCCGAAAATCAGCGGCACCGCCACCATGTACTGGATGCAATGGTCGCGGTCGGCCGGGTTGTTCAGTGGACCCTTCTTGTCGATGATGCGGATGCAGGCTTCGTGCGTGCGGATCGTGATCTTGCTGATGTCCTGCGCCCGCTTGCCTTGCGCGGCCATCTGCTGGTGCAGCTGCATGGCGCATTCCACCGCGGTCTGCGAGTGGAATTCGGCGGGATAGGAAATCTTGAACAGCACGTTTTCCATCACATAGCTGCCGTAGGGACGCTGGAACTTGAACGGCTGCCCCTTGAACGAGACGTCGTAGAACCCCCAGGTCTTGGCGGTCAGCACGGATGGATAGCCCATTTCACCGGTGCGGGCGATCAGGGCCAGCCGTACGGCGCGGCTGGTGGCGTCGCCCGCTGCCCAGCTCTTGCGGCTGCCCGCATTGGGCGCGTGCCGGTAGGTGCGCAGGCTTTGGCCGTCGACCCAGGCCAGCGATACCGCATTGATGATCTCTTCGCGGCTCAGGCCCAGCATTTCGGCGACCACGGCGGTGGACGCGACCTTCACCAGGACGACGTGGTCCAGGCCCACCTTGTTGAAGGAGTTTTCCAGCGCGATGCAGCCCTGGATTTCATGGGCCTTGATCATGCCGGTCAATACCTTGCGCATGGTCAGCGCTTGCTTGCCGGCGGCCACGGCATTGCGCGACAGCCAGTCGGCCGTGGCCAGGATGCCGCCCAGGTTGTCCGAGGGATGGCCCCATTCGGCGGCAAGCCAGGTGTCGTTGAAATCCAGCCAGCGGATCATGGCGCCGATATTGAATGCCGCCTGCACCGGATCCAGCTGGAATTGCGTGCCGGGCACCTTCGCGCCGTTGGGCACCACGGTGCCCGGGACGATGGGGCCCATCAGCTTGCGGCAGGCGGGATACTCGAGTGCTTCCAGACCGCAGCCCAGCGTATCGATCAGGCAGTTGCGCGCGGTCTCGTACGCCAACTCGCTCTTGATTTCGTAGTTGAGAACGTAGTCGGCGATGTCGACCAATACCTGGTCCGGCTCCGGCCGGACGTTGGAGATGTGTGAGGACATGATGTTTGCCTTCTGGTTGCGTGCGGCGGATTACTTGCGCTTTTCGATAGGGACGAACTTGCGGTCTTCCGGTCCCACGTAATTGGCGGTTGGCCGGATGATCTTGTTGTCCACGCGTTGTTCGATGATGTGGGCCGCCCAGCCGGCCGTGCGCGCGATGACGAACAGCGGCGTGAACATGGCGGTGGGCACGCCCATCTTGTTGTAGCTGACCGCGGAGTACCAATCCAGGTTGGCGAACATTTTCTTGGCGTCCCACATGACGCTTTCGATGCGTTCCGCGATGCTGTACAGCTGCATGCTGCCGCTCTGCTTGGACAGCTTCTGCGAGATCGCCTTGATGACCTTGTTGCGCGGGTCCGCGACCGTATAGACGGGATGCCCGAAGCCGATGACGACTTCCTTGTTTTCCACGCGGCGGCGGATGTCCGCTTCGGCCTCGTCCGGCGTTTCGTAGCGGCTCTGCACTTCGAAGGCGACCTCGTTGGCGCCACCGTGCTTGGGGCCGCGCAGCGCCCCGATGCCGGCGGTAATGGCCGAGTACATGTCCGAGCCCGTACCGGCGACGACGCGGCAGGTGAAGGTGGAAGCATTGAACTCGTGTTCCGCGTACAGGATCAGCGAGCTGTGCATCGCCTTGACCCAATCGTCGCTGGGTTTTTCACCATGCAGCAGGTGCAGGAAGTGCCCGCCGATGCTGTCGTCGTCGGTTTCGACGTCGATGGGCCGGCCGTTGTGGCTGTAGTGATACCAATAGAGCAGTGCCGATCCCAGGCTGGCCATCAGGCGGTCGGCGATATCGCGCGCCCCAGGAAGGTTGTGGTCGTCCTTTTCGGGCAGGATGCAACCGAGCACCGACACGGCGGTACGCATCACGTCCATGGGATGGCTGGACGCCGGCAGGGCTTCCAGGGCAACCTGCAGCTGTGCCGGCAGGCCGCGCAGCGCGCGCAATTTGCGCTTGTACGCCTGCAGCTCCGCTTTGTTGGGCAGCTTGCCATGGACCAGCAGATGGGCGATTTCCTCGAATTCGCTGGTATCCGCGATATCCAGGATGTCGTAGCCGCGATAGTGCAGGTCGTTGCCGCTGCGGCCCACCGTGCACAAGGCCGTATTGCCAGCGACGACGCCTGACAGTGCGACTGATTTCTTGGGCTTGAATCCCGGTTGCTGCTGGTCCTGGTCGGACGTGCTCATGTCTGCTCCTTTCCCGAGGGGTACTTGCTATCGCTTCGCCTTGTGGGCGCCGCCGGTTTTTCGACAAAAAAAGGCCCGTACATGGCGGGCCTTTTTGCTTGCTGCTTGATTACTTCAGCAGGTCTTTCACGCCGTCGCGCTCTTCGAGCAGTTCCTTCAGCGTCAGGTCCATGCGCTCGCGCGAGAAGGCGTCGATCTCCAGCCCGGTGACGCGGGTGTACTTGCCGTTGGCGGTGGTGACGGGCACGCCGTAGATGATGCCTTCCGGAATGCCGTAGGAGCCGTCGGACGGGATACCCATCGTGACCCACTTGCCGTTGCTGCCCAGGACCCAGTCACGCACGTGGTCGATGGCGGCGTTGGCGGCCGAGGCCGCGGAAGAGAGACCGCGTGCATCGATGATGGCGGCGCCGCGCTTGCCGACGGTGGGGATGAAGACGTCGCGGTTCCATGCGTCGTCGTTGATCAGCTTGGCCAGGCTCTGGCCGCCGACCGTGGCGAAGCGGATATCGGGATACATCGTGGGCGAGTGGTTGCCCCAGACGATGAGTTTCTCGATGTCGGCCACGGCCTTGCCCGACTTGGCCGCCAGTTGCGACAGGGCACGGTTGTGGTCCAGGCGCAGCATCGCGGTGAAGTTTTCGGCCGCCAGGTCCGGCGCGGACTTCATGGCGATGTAGGCGTTGGTGTTGGCGGGGTTGCCGACCACCAGGACCTTGACGTCGCGCTTGGCGACTTCGTTCAGGGCGCGGCCCTGAGCGGTGAAGATCTGGGCGTTGACCGTGAGCAGGTCCTTGCGTTCCATGCCCGGTCCGCGGGGACGGGCGCCCACCAGCAGGGCGACGTCGGCGTCCTTGAAGGCGGTGCGCGGATCGCTGTGCGCGGTCATCCCCTGCAGCAGCGGGAAGGCGCAGTCGTCCAGTTCCATCATGACGCCCTTCAGCGCCTTCTGGGCCTTTTCATCAGGGATTTCAAGCAGTTGCAGGATGACGGGCTGGTCTTTGCCGAGCATTTCGCCGGAAGCGATGCGAAAGAGCAGGGCGTAGCCGATTTGACCGGCGGCGCCGGTCACGGCGACGCGCAAAGCGGGCTTGGACATGAACATTCTCCGTAATGGTCGTCGAGAAAAATCTCGCCGGATAGTGTAATCGTAATGCCCTTGACCGCGTTCATTGGCGGCAAGGCATGGCAACGGAGAGCCAAGCCCGACTCGAAACTTCCCGACCAGCTTCCTCCCGGACGTGTCCCGCGCAGAAGCGGCGCAATCGCGGGATCAGTTCAAGGCGATGCGCGGACGCATGATGTCAAGGTGTCAAGGCGCCGGTTTGAGGCCTGTGGCGGAGGGGACAGGGCATGTGGCTCCTCCCTCTCGCAACAGCCGCCAGGAGACTTTGGCGGAAGTCGCGTCGCCGTTATCGCCCGCCTGGCCCCAGAAAACGACGTTCTGTACTTTCGTGTCGATGGTGGCGTAAAAAACGTACCGTGTACCGCACATATATACCTCGCGCACGAGTTTTTTATTGTCGTCGTATCCTGCCGCCAGAATCGCCACGCGATTATCGTCGAAGGACATCGGCCAATATGTCAAGCCCCGATAGATGATGACAGGACAGAACTCGCTTTCCGTGAGACGGTGGTCGCTCATGAAGCAGCGGGCCCGGGCCCCGTTACGGAGAGGCGGCGGAGCATTTTTCACGAGTTTCCGGGCGAATACAGGTACATCGCCACTTTCCAGCGTGGCCTTTTGCTTTGTTGTCTCCGAGTGCGAGAGGCTGGGGAGAAGAAGAGTGGCGAGTATGGCTGTCCATAACAGGTTTTCTAGCGTACGCATTCCGTTTCCTTATTGGTGCGATAGGTGATGCCGCCATTGAGCATTTACGCTCCCAACGGCGCGCTCGATTGTTACCAGGCCGCAGCCACGCCACGGTATGTGTTTTGTAGCAGGTCCATGGTCGAGCGGACGGCGCGCAGAATCGAAATTACGTTCGTCGAATCGAACCGATCCCCGGGCGCGGGGGGACGCAATTATTCCCTCACTCACAGCCTTTTACGCGAAGTTGCTCTGCATGCGGTGCGGCATGGGACTATCTTCCGCTTGCCGGTAGTGCGACGGTAACGCCCGCCAAGCCGTTGGCTTCAGCGGGGCGTCATTGACACACACTCTCGAGTGGGAGATTCATTATGGCGAACACAAGATCAGGATTGGGCGCGGCTATGACTTGCGTGCTGGCGGGCTTGCTGATCGGCGCGGGGCCGGCGATGGCCCAGAAAGAAAAGACAGGAAAGCCCAGGGTGGGAGCGGAAAAGGAAACGCCTTATACCGTGACGTTCATCAATACGACGTCTTCCAATATTACGTTGACGCTCGCGTCTTCGCAGTGCATGTACAACCCGGGCGATGCCAGTTTCACGGTGCAACCAGGCCGGCCGAAGAATGAGATTCTCGATGATGATAACGGCGGTAGTTGTAATGGATCGTGGAAGAACGTGATCTGGAACTCAAGCCTCGGTGGGACGGTTCAGTTCTTGCACCAGACACAGGCCGGTACCTGGGAAACCATCATTTACGGGGACCATGTGCAGTCTGCCACATGCATGCAGTCGGGTAATGAAAACTCGTATAACTGCCTGAATCAATGGCAGCCCAATGTGGTACTCGTGGACATTATGTTTTGATTCGTTTGCGCAGCTGAATTACGTGCTCCTGGTTTCTTGGCGATTCGCCCAACCGGAACGGCGCCCCAGCGGCGCCGTTCATCCATTCGCGTCATGGCTCGCCTGATAGGGCAGGCGAGGTGTCGAAAGCGCGCGAACGGCGGACGGGTGGCCCTGGGACGACGCGTTACCGGCCTGCTGGGTCTTATATAAGATATTGGACAGTGCAGGCCCGCCGTGCGATAATTTTGCGCTAAGTTTCCGCGCCGTTCGACTTCCAGCCACGTCGGCTTGCGCCGCTCACGACGTGGCTTTATCCGTACCCCATGGCAGACCCCCGGCCCGAACCCTCTTCGCGCAACAAAGGTGCCGCCGGTCCTGGCGGCCCGAGCGCCGCTTTCAGTCCGCTGTATCGGCAGATCAAGCAATTGCTGGTGCAAAGCCTGGACCGGGCCGAGTGGAAGCCGGGTGAACCGATCCCCAGCGAAATCGACTTGGCGGCGCGCTTCCAGGTCAGCCAGGGCACTGTTCGCAAGGCCATCGACGAGCTTGCCGCGGAACACGTACTGCTGCGCCGGCAGGGCAAGGGCACCTTCGTCGCAACCCACCACGAAGCTCGCGTGCGCTTCCGCTTCCTGCGGCTGGCCAGCGACGAAGGCGTGGAAGGGGAAATCGCCGAAAGCCATGTCAAGGAGTGCCGCCGCGTGCGTGCCTCCGCGGAGGTCGCGCGTGCGCTGGAGCTGCGGGCCGGCGAAACCGTCGTTGCGATCCGCCGCCTGCTGACCTTCGGCGGCGTGCCGACGGTGCTGGACGATATCTACTTGCCCGGTTCGATCTTCCGCCGCCTGACGCTGGAGCTGCTGGCCGCGAACAAGGCACCCCTGTATGGTTTCCTGGAATCCGAGTTCGGCGTCAGCATGATCCGCGCGGACGAAAAGCTGCGCGCGGTGGCGGCGACGCCGGAGGCCGCGGCCGAGCTGCACGTGGCGCCCGGCGCGCCGCTGCTGCAGGTGGACCGCACTTCCTACACGTATGGCGATCGCCCGATGGAAATCCGGCGGGGCTTATACCTGACTGATCGGTACCATTACCGTAATAGTTTGAATTGATGGGCTTTTTCACCCGATTTGATAGCAACCCGTTACATGGGCGAAAATAGTCCGTTTTTCCCGCAAGGGCCAGGCACTCCCGCCGTTACGATTTCCTAGTTCCGAAACCCCGAGGCCGTCATGTCCGACTCAGCTGCCAAGCCGCGTCCGCAGTTTCGCAATATCAGCGTTCCGCAGATCCTTAGCTACCGCCTGCCGCTTCCCGGCAAGGTGTCGATTCTGCACCGCGTCAGCGGTGCACTGCTGTTCCTCTGTCTTCCCTTGGTCCTGTTGCCGCTGCTCGCGGCCAGCCTGGCTTCGCCGGAAAGCTTTGCGAATATCGCCGCGATCACCGGCAACCCCATCGTCAAGCTGATCCTGCTGGCGCTGATCTGGGGCTATCTGCATCACTTCTGTGCGGGCATCCGATACCTGATCCTGGACCTGCACAAAGGCATCGATAAGGCGCCCGCGCAGCGAAGCGCCGGTGTGGTCCTGGGGGTCAGCCTGGCGCTGACCGTGGTGTTCGGTCTCAAACTGTTCGGAGCCTGGTAAGCATGGCTGTCACCAAGAACTATGGCGCCAAGCGCCTGGTCGTAGGCGCGCACTACGGCACGATGGATTTCATCGCCCAGCGCATCACCGCCGTCATCCTGGCCCTGTACACCATCGTGCTGCTGGTGGGCATCCTGGTGATGCCGGGCTTTACCTACGAGAGCTGGAAGGCGCTGTTTTCCTTCCACGTGTTCGCCTTGCCGCTGGGCCAGGTGCTGGCCACGCTGGCCTTCGTGTCGCTGATCTGGCATGCGTGGATCGGCGTGCGGGATATCTGGATGGACTACGTCAGGCCGGTGGGCGTGCGCCTGCTGTTGCAGGTGCTGACCATCCTGTGGCTGGTGGGCTCCCTCGCTTACTTCGCGCAAATCATCTGGAGGCTCTAAGCCGTGGTCGCTGTCATGAATTCCTTGCCGCGCCGCCAATTCGATGTGGTGGTGGTCGGCGCCGGCGGTGCCGGCATGCGCTGTTCCCTGCAATTGGCCCAGGCGGGCCTGTCGGTGGCGGTGCTGTCCAAAGTGTTCCCCACCCGGTCGCATACCGTGGCCGCCCAGGGCGGCGTCAGTGCGTCGCTGGGCAACATGAGCGAGGACAATTGGTACTGGCACATGTACGACACCGTGAAGGGTTCGGATTGGCTGGGTGACCAGGACGCCATCGAGTTCATGTGCCGCGAGGCGCCGAGCGCGGTGTACGAAATGGAACACTTCGGCATGCCGTTCGACCGCAACCCGGACGGCACCATCTACCAGCGTCCCTTCGGCGGCCACACCGCCAACTTCGGTGAAAAGCCGGTGCAGCGCGCCTGTGCCGCCGCCGACCGCACCGGCCACGCGCTGCTGCATACGCTGTACCAGCGCAACGTCGCCGCGCGCACGCAGTTCTTCGTCGAATGGATGGCGCTGGACCTGCTGCGCAATGAAAACGGCGACGTCGTGGGCGTCACCGCGCTGGAAATGGAAACCGGCGAAATCTACATCCTGGAAGCCAAGGCGACCGTGCTGGCCACCGGCGGCGCGGGCCGTATCTGGGCAGCGTCCACCAACGCCTTCATCAATACCGGCGACGGCCTGGGCATGGCCGCGCGTGCCGGCATCGCGCTGCAGGACATGGAGTTCTGGCAATTCCACCCGACCGGCGTGGCCGGCGCGGGCGTGCTGATCACCGAAGGCGTGCGCGGCGAAGGCGGCATCCTGCTGAACAAGGACGGCGAGCGTTTCATGGAACGCTACGCGCCCACGCTGAAGGATCTGGCGCCGCGCGACTTCGTGTCGCGTTCGATGGACCAGGAAATCAAGGAAGGACGCGGCTGCGGTCCGGACGGCAGCTACGTCGTGCTCAAGCTCGACCACCTGGGCGCCGAAACGATCAACAAGCGCCTGCCGTCGATCCGTGAAATCGCGATCAAGTTCGGCAACGTCGATCCCATCAAGGAACCCATTCCCGTCGTTCCGACCATCCACTACCAGATGGGCGGCATCCCCGCCAACTATCACGGCCAGGTCGTGTCGTGGCAGAACGGCGAAAGCAAGATCGTCAACGGCCTGTACGCCATCGGCGAGTGCGCCGCGGTATCGGTGCACGGCGCCAACCGCCTGGGCACCAACTCGCTGCTGGACCTGATCGTGTTCGGCCGCGCCACGGGCAACCATATCGTTGGGGAACACCTGGAACGCCAGCATACGTTCCAGACGGTGTCGCAATCCTCGGTGGATTATTCGCTGGACCGCGTCAACAAGCTGGAATCGCGCACCTCGGGCGAAAAGACCCAGGACGTGGCTAACGCCATCCGCATGTCCATGCAGCGCCACTGCGGCGTGTTCCGCACCCTGGAACTGCTGAACGAAGGCGTGGGGCAGATCGAGGAATTGGCCCAGCAGGCGGACCACATCGCCTTCAAGGACAAGTCCAAGGTGTTCAACACGGCCCGCGTGGAAGCGCTGGAACTGGCCAACATGACGGAAGTGGCGCGCGCCACCATCAAGTCGGCCGCCAACCGCACCGAGAGCCGCGGCGCCCACGCCCTGAACGACCACCCCACCCGCGACGACGAGAACTGGCTGAAACATACCCTCTGGTATTCCGAGGGCAGCCGCCTGGACTACAAGCCCGTACAGATGCAGCCGCTGACGGTCGAGTCGTTCCCGCCCAAAGCGCGTACTTTCTAAGCAGGATGCCGGCATGAGCACCAAGCGAATCGTGAAATTCGAGATCTACCGCTACGATCCGGACAAGGACGAGCGTCCCTATATGCAGAAGCTGGAAGTCGAACTCCAGCCGACGGACAAGATGCTGCTGGACGCGCTGGTCCGCATCAAGAACGACGTCGATGACAGCCTCGCGCTGCGCCGTTCCTGCCGCGAAGGCGTGTGCGGCTCGGATGCGATGAACATCAACGGGAAGAACGGGCTTGCCTGTGTCACCAACCTGCGCGAGCTCAAGGAACCCATCGTCCTGAAGCCGCTGCCCGGACTGCCCGTAATCCGCGACCTGATCGTGGACATGACGCACTTCTTCAACCAGTACCACTCGATCAAGCCTTACCTGATCAACGACACGCCGCCGCCCGAGCGTGAGCGCCTGCAGTCGCCGGAGGCCCGGGAAGAGCTGGACGGGCTGTACGAGTGCATCCTGTGCGCCTGCTGCTCGACCTCCTGCCCGTCGTTCTGGTGGAACCCGGACAAGTTCGTCGGCCCGGCCGGCCTGTTGCAGGCCTACCGCTTCATCGCGGACAGCCGCGACGAAGCAACCGGCGATCGCCTGGACAACCTGGAGGATCCGTATCGGCTCTTCCGTTGCCACACCATCATGAATTGCGTGGACGTCTGTCCCAAGGGCCTGAATCCGACCAAGGCGATCGGCAAGATCCGGGAACTGATGGTCCGGCGGACGGTCTAGCATGAGTACCCGCTCGCCCTCCGCCTTGAAGCACGCCGCCACGCGGGATGTCGCCACGCGGCGGCGGGGGGAGTAACGTGGTCGCACTTACCGAATTGGAGCGTGCGCGGTTGCGTTGGCGGGCGCGTCGAGGCCTGCTCGAAAACGACCTCATCATTACGAAATACCTGGATGCGTACGAGTCGCAACTGACCGACGCGGATGTAGCAGCGCTGACGCAGCTATTCGAACTGGGCGATAACGACCTGCTCGACCTGTTGCTGGCGCGCAGTGAACCAGAAGGTGAACTGGATACGCCGAGGCTACGCGGAATCATCGCCAAGATGCGCGAGCTGTAACTTTGAGAGGAATGTACGATGAAACAGTCAGACAAAAAGGCCACCCTAACGTTTTCGGACGGCAGTGCTCCGATTGAATTCCCGATTTACCAGGGTACGGTAGGTCCGGACGTTATCGACATTCGCAAGCTCTACGGCCAGTCGGGGATGTTCACGTACGACCCCGGTTTCATGTCGACGGCGGCGTGCTCTTCCGCGATCACCTACATCGACGGCGACAAGGGCGAACTGCTGTATCGCGGCTATCCCATCGAGCAGCTCGCGGTGAACTGCGACTTCATGGATGTCTGCTACCTGATCCTGAATGGCGAACTGCCCACGCCGGAACAGAAAAAGGACTTCGATTCCCAGGTGACGCATCACACCATGGTGAACGAGCAGCTGCACTTCTTCCTGCGCGGTTTCCGCCGCGACGCGCACCCGATGGCGGTGCTGACCGGACTGGTCGGCGCGCTGTCGGCGTTCTATCACGACTCGCTGGATATCACGAACCCGCAGCATCGCCATATTTCCGCGATCCGCCTGATCGCCAAGATGCCGACGCTGGTTGCGATGGCATACAAGTATTCGCAAGGACAGCCCTTCATCTATCCGCAGAACAATCTGTCGTACACCGGCAATTTCCTGCGCATGATGTTCGCGACGCCCTGCGAAGACTATCAGGTGAACGAAGTCGTCGAACGCGCGCTCGACCGCATCTTCATCCTGCACGCCGACCATGAGCAGAACGCGTCGACGTCCACCGTGCGCCTGTGCGGTTCGTCGGGCACCAACCCGTTCGCCGCCATCGCCGCCGGCGTGGCCTGCCTGTGGGGTCCTGCCCACGGCGGCGCGAACGAAGCCTGCCTGCAGATGCTGGAAGAACTGCAGGCCAACGGCGGCGTCGCCAAGGTCGGCGAGTTCATGGAAAAGGTCAAGGACAAGAACTCGGGCGTGCGCCTGATGGGCTTCGGCCATCGCGTGTACAAGAACTACGATCCGCGCGCCAAGCTGATGCAGCAGACGTGCAAGGAAGTGCTGGCCGCGCTGAACCTGGAAAACGATCCCCTGTTCAAGCTGGCCATGGAGCTGGAGCGCATTGCGCTGGAAGACTCCTACTTCGTGGACCGCAAGCTGTACCCGAACGTGGACTTCTACTCGGGTATCGTGCAGCGCGCCATCGGCGTGCCGACCGCGCTGTTCACGGCGAACTTCGCCCTGGCCCGCACGGTGGGCTGGATCGCCCAGTGGAACGAAATGCTGACCGACCCCGATTACAAGATCGGCCGTCCGCGCCAGCTGTTCACGGGTTCGCCCGCGCGCGATATCAAGCGCGGCAAGTAAGCAACGGGGTGGGCGCCGGCCGCAGGGCCGGTGCCGGGCCTCATAGGCGTATGCAGGGCCGCGTTAGCGCGGCCCTTGTTGTTGGTACGCGTCGCGCCATGTGGCCAGAAGGTTGCGGTTCTCCGCTATCACGTGGCATTGCCGGCCGCTCGATGTCCGGCAGTGGGCGAGCGCCTTTTCTCGCGCCTTCGCGAGCGAGCGGGTGTTGACCGCCCAGTAGACGCCATGATCGTTCGCCGAAATGGCCAGCGCCTTCTCCGTGGACGCCCGCAGATAGCGTTGGACATCTTCCCGGCCACGGGCGTTCAGCACGGCCAGCAAGGGAGTGAAAACGGCGCTGTCCTCCATGGCGGGAAGATGATTGGCCGCCAGGAAGCCGTCGATCCTGGGCTGTGTCAGGTCGCTGGCTTCCCATCGGTACAAGGTGTGTCCGTCCTTGCGGAACGGCGGGAGCATCGCGAAGTCGGCTTTCCCGCCCCCTGCGCGGTATCCCTGCAGCATGCGTTCGACCAGTTCGGGCCGGAACCACGGATCGTTCCTGGCGTAAATCCACAGCGTGGGCACGGCGGCCGCACCGAAGGCCGAGACCTGGCGAACCAGCGCTGTTTCGAAGGGACCGCATGCCGGATTCGGCGCGAAGGGCCTGGCGTCGTGGTAGAGGCCGCCCGATAGGTTGATGACCGCCGTGAGCGGACGATCCGGTCGCGCCGCCAGGTCCAGCATCGATACGCCGCCAACGGATGTGCCCACGCCCAGGACCGTGGTGTTGTCGACGTCGGGCCGGGTCCGAAGCGATGCCAGGGCCGCGGCCAGATCGTCGGCACGTGCGTCAAGGTAGCGCGCGACATCCGGCCGGGTGCAGGTGCCGGCTTCGTCCTGGACAACGCCACTGGAGTGACCATATCCCCGCCAGACGATGGAAGCCGCCAGCCAGCCGCGATGGGCAAAGTCGTGCGCGAGATTGGCCAGGTCGTCGGCATGCATGCTTCGTGGATGCCTGGATGCACCGTTGACGATGAGCGCGATCGGAAAACGGCCGCCTGTCGCCGGTCGGACGATCAGGGCTTCGAGATGTTCCGCGCGGCCGTCGATCGTGACCGGCAGGGTGACGTGCTCTTCCACCACAAGGGGATCGGCAAGGCAGTTCGTCGATATCAAAATCATGGCGGCCAGGAGAGCCGCCATGGATGGCAAGTGTTGTCTAACGATAGCGCGGCATCGTGTCACGTTCGTCGCCTCGGTCTCTTGCGGGCGCCGCTGGGAATAACCCATCTGGCTCCCAGATCTTGATTTCGCAAGCGCCTGGACGGCGGCGGGGGTGTGTCCAGACCGCCGCTTGAATCATGGCGGTAGGGAAATGCAGGCGGCTGGTCAAGGCTTGCAGCGGAATGATAACGGCCCAACCGTGGAAAGGATCGCGTAATCGGGCGCGGGACGTTGTCATATCCACGTCATCGATGATGACTTGATGCCAGCCAAGTTCCTTGCGGCAACGCTGGAGGGCGGCATGGATCATGCCCACAGTGCGGGGGGCGGGGATGCCTGGGCATGGGGCAAGGAGAGCTGGACGATTCTGTCCTGGCTGCCGGGCGCCCATCGGCTGGTGAAGGCGACGAGGGGCACCTGGATCGCCCAGCCGTGATAAGGATCCCGCAGCGCTACGGTATGCGCTGTCAGGTCGATCCCATCCACGATGATGAAATGGCTGCCGATCTCGCCGTTGACGGAAACGATAGCGGAGCCGTGCTTGTTCAGTTGCTCCGCTAGCGCTTCGACGGTTTGGGGGCGCGCGGTGATGGGGGTATAGTCCGTGGCACCCTTGAGGTCAATCAGTACTTGAGCCTCGTCCGCCAAGCTGCGGCTCCATAGCCTGTGTACGTTTATCTTGCCACCGTGGTCCGCGCTCAACATGGCGGAGACACCGGCCGAGCAGGCGCGCTGGGCTTGTTGCTGGATGACCCACCTGCCATCTTCCAAATAGCCGATGTCCACGCCGCCCACACGCTCGGTGCGTTGAACGGGGAAAATGTCCAGGATTTCCCTATCGTGGAAAAAATCCACCTTGCCGTCTCGAAGGGGGGCGTTGCCGCGCCGGGTGTCCACGTGCGAGGGTGGGGCATAGGACCGGATCAGCTTGCCATTGACCCGGCTGCCTATTGAAGGGTCCATGCGGGCGCGGTCGATGTTTGCGTTGCGTATGTGCGCGCCCCGCATATCCGCATTCATGCAATCGCAGTTCTGCATATCGAGGTCGCTGAGGTCGGCGCAGTAGAGGTTCAAAAAGCGCAGATCGAGGCCGGCAATGCTGGTCAAATCGGCCAGCGATTTCCCCGTCAGGTCGGTGGCATAGAGCGCGATTTCCCTGGCCCAGCTGGGCAGGCTTTCATACGGGACGGCGTTGGAGGGCAGGTCCTCGGCCTTGAAGGCGGCCATGCCGTCCGGCACGCTTCGCAAAGGCTTCGGCAAAGGTGGCTCCGCGTAAAGTCCCCCCCTGTCGGGATAGCACTTCATCGCCGTCTTCAGGGCGGTTTCCCTGGATTCGCCGGCGCGCAGGAGCACGCGATAAAGGTGTTCCTGCGCGTGCGCGATATCGAGGGGAAGAAGGGTCCCCCAGCCGGGGACATCCAGGATATGCGGGTCCCGGGCCTGAGTATTGGCATAGGCGACCCAGCAAGTCCAGTTCACCAAGGCCTGGGTTCCCTTCTGGCCCAGCCCGCACGCGCTGCCAAGCGCGTGCAGTTTCTCGGCGGCTGTACTTGACGCGGCCAGGCGCGGTTGGTCGGGCTCATGGCGTGCCGAAATGCAGGGAATGATGGATGACAGGAAGGTAAGCATGGTGAGGGGGCCGGCCTTGGGCAGATATCGTCTTGTGTGATGTGCGGATGGATGCCTGTGCGCGGCGCAAGCCATGACGTTTGCCATGGTTGCGGCGCGGCGGCCGGCGGGGTGCGGCCGGGGCTGTGTTCCTAGATGAGCATCCCTTCATGCCATACGGGCATGGGATCCGTGTAAGGGCGGCCATCTTGCGCGGCCTTCTGATACCACGGCGAGGTCGAAGGCGCGGGCGGCTGGGCAGGGACCGAAGCCGCGCCCGTCCGGGCCGTCGCGGGAAGGATGGCGCCGCCGATCCTGGTGTTCGTGAGCTTGCTGCGGCTGAGATTCCCTCCGAAAAAATTGGAGCCGCTTAGATCGCAGCCTTGGAAATCCGCATCCGGCGCGTGCAGATAGCGCAGATCCAGTCGGTTCAGCCCGGGTGTGTTGCGGCAGTCCCTGCCTGCCAGGTTGGCCATATACAAGGCGACTTCCCTGAACGGGGCCGGCAGCATCTCGAAGGGGACGATTTTTTCCGGCAGATCGTTAGGGGGCAAGCTGCTCAGCCACTCGCGCCATGCCGCTTCGCGCAGTGAGGCGCCCCCTGCGGGCGAAGAAGACGCGTTGCCGTCGAATGCGTCGATGGCGTCCTGCAACGAGGGAATCGGGTCGTTCCTGTAGAACGCGTCGACGGCATCCTGTGCCCTCTGCGCCGATTCGCCCGCGCGCAGCAGCAGTCGATGCAGGTTCGCGTTGCGGTGCGCGCGGTCGATAGGCAGAACGATATTCCAGCCCGGTTGCTGCGCCACATGAGGGTCGTAGACAGTCAGCGCGGTGGCATAGGCGGCCCAGATGGACCATTGCAGCAGCGCTTGTTGGCCATCGCGGCCCAGCTTGGCGGTTTTCGCCACGGACCGGACGGTATTCTCGATTCTACGAGCCGTGTCGTCGGCGAAGTCCGCATCGCCGGACCGGCAGTCGACGCATGGGATGAAGGTGGCGAAAGAAAGCTGCATGGTGACCGTGCCTGCGTTGGAGAGAAGGCGGGCCCGGATGAGCCGCTTTCCCTGTATGGGAGAGCGAGCTTCGTGGCGCGGGCGGTCAAGGCTGTTCCGTTTGCGGCTGTATCGCCTGGATGGTGCGATCAGGAAAGGAGAAGCGTTTGGTCAGTGCGTTCAACGCAATGGTGATCGCCCAGCCGTGATACGGGTCGCGCACTTGCGCTTTGCCGCCGTCCAGGTCCACGGCGTCGAGGATGATGCTGTGGCTGCCGATCTCCAGGTCGAATACGCCGATTTCCGCCGGGCCGGCCGCTTTCACCTGCGCGGCCAGGGCTTGCATGGAGTCGACCTGTGTCTGGAGAACCTGCAAGCCCGCGCGACGGATATCGCCGTGCAGGCGTTCGTCGATGGCCATGTTTCTGTACCTCAACTGATCGGGATCGAAATCGAAACCCTGGTCCAGGATCAGCATGGCGGTCGACGCCGCCGTGCAGCCGCGCGTCGATTGCTGCTGGACGACGTTCCTGCCGTCGTGCGTGCGGCCGATCGCGATGTCGTCCACCTCCCCCCGCCAGGCGAGCGGTTCGACGAACAGGATTTCATCATCGTCGAAAACCTGGGTGGATCCGTGATCGCTGCATGTTCTGCCGTTCCGATACACGTGGCGAGTGTCGCCCAGCGCGATGGGCGGCACGGAGCGGTTCTCGCGCGCGACCTGCAGTAGGGTGGCATCATCGTCGAACCGCGCGTCGGTGATATCTGCCCGGCTGAAGTCTGTGCCCCGTACATCCGCCTTGGAAAAATCGCAGCCGCCAAGATCGCAGCCGCCGAAGTTGGCGTGGGTGGCGCACAGGTAGCGCAAGTCCAGTCCGCGCAAGCCCGGCATGCCGCGGCAGTCCCTGCCGACCAGGTTGGCCGCGTACAAGGCGACTGTCCGGGTCCAGTCCGGCAGTGCCTCGAATGCAAGCGCATGCGCTGGCAACTGCCCGCCCAGCCATTCGAGGCAGGCTTGCCGGTAAGCTGCAGCGTCCGTCGCACGCGGGAAGGGAGGGCGGGCGCAGAAGGCCTGGGCGGCCTCCCGCGCGACTCCCGGCGGTTCCCCCGCGCGCAGCAGCAGGCGGCGCAGATTGTCTGCGGTGGCCGCTTGGTCAATGGGTAGGACGACATTCCAACCCGGCAACTGCGCCAGGTGCGGGTCGGCATCCGTGAGCGTTGCGACATAGGCCGTCCAGGTGGTCCATTGCTTCAGGGCCTGTCGCCCCGTTTCACCCAGTTCCGTAGCCTGGAATAGGAATTCCACGGCTTGGGCGACGTGACCGGGTGGGGCGCCGGTCGCGGAGTGAGGTGCGGGCGGCGGATCGGCGGGGCCGATGCCGATGTTGGCGGGTTGGATGGAACCGGGCATGGGAAGCTTGCCTCGCGTGGCGGGCAAGCGAGCGCTGCTCGCTATCCAGGTTGAAACACGTGGCAAGCTTGGTGGTGGCGATGCCGGCGCGGTTCCGCGGCCTTGCGCGGGTCAACGGCCGATGCCGCGTGCCATGAGGACCGCGAACAGGGGCAGGAAGCCGAACAGGTGAACCTGGATCATGACCCAGCGGCGGATGCGCTTGATCTCGGTATTGGTCGGCACGAAGCCGGGCAGCATGCGTGCCTGGCGCCGCCATTTCAAAAAGGCGACGGTCGGGCGCAGCGATAGCAGCGCGATGAGGACGAACAGCCCCATCTTGGCGTGGAACCAGGGATTGGGCAGATAGAAGGATACGCCCTTGGCACCATAAAAAAGCCGCAGCAGGCCCGTCGCGATGACCGCCAGTGCGCAAGCCAGGTAAAGGCGATCGTAGTTGGCAAGGCGCCGTACGACGGATGCCGGCATGTCGGGCCGCAGCAATACGGTTTCGGCGGCGAGGGGAACGATCAGGGTGAAGATCGCCAAAAAATGTAGCCAGGCGAGCAGGGCGTCGGTCAGCATACGTGCTCCATGACGCGCGGCATGACGCCGCGGTTCGCCCTAGTTTGTACCGCAAAGAGGCGGTCGCCTGGAAGACCGTGTGTGCAGGTGTGCGCGTCGACAGTCTACGGACGCTATATCCATAGTGTGCGATGCGCGGAGTGGTGCGGAAAAGTATCGGTGCCGGCTGGGGCGATCTGGATGATGGTGGGATTGGGGTTCTTCCATCGGCTGGTGAATGCGACCAGCGGAATGATGACCGCCCAGCCATGAAAGGGATCTCGTAGCTGCGCCACGTGGCGCTCGAGGTCGACCGTATCGACGATGATGTAGTGCCCCTTGATCTCGTCGTCCAGGCTGACGATGGCGGGGCCTGCCGCGGCAAGCCGATCCGCGAGCATTCTGAGGCTGTCGATTTGCACAGTGACGGGATGCATGCCGGCGGCCTTGATATCCATCAGCACCTGTTTGTCGTTGGCGTCGCCGCGCGACAAGAGCTGCTCTACGTTTATCTCGCCGCCGCGGTCGGCAATCAACATGGCGGAGACCGCGGCCGAGCTACCCCAGAGGGTCTGTTGCTGGATGATGGATTTGCCATCTTCGGTATAGCGGATGTCCAGCCCCCCGACCTGACGGGTTTGCGTGCCAGGAATAACCCGGAGGATCTCTCTGTCGTGGAGAAAATCTTCTTTCTGCACCTTACGAGGATCCATCACGGCACCGGCGGGATCGAACAGGCTGGAGCCGGGGTAGGAGCGCTTCAGCGTGCCCTCGACCGGGCTGCTTGTCGCGCCCTGCATGTGCCTGTCGTCAACGTTGGTGCGGGACATGTTCGCGCGGCGCATATCCGCATTGGAAAGACCGGAATCCTCCAGATTGCGATCGCCGATGTCGACGCCATAGGCGCTTAAATAGCGCAAATCGAGACCGTTGAGCCCCTCCATGCCGGAAAGCGATTTCTCCGTCAGGTCCGTTGCAAAGAGGGCGACTTCCCTGGCCCAGGTGGGCAGGCTTGCAAACGGCACCGCGTGTGCGGGAAGGTCTTTTGCCGCAAAATCGGCGATGCCATCCTGGGGCCGCTGCACGCATTTCAGCGGCCTGGGAAGCAAACGCGACTCCAGCATGGGTACATACATGAAGGGATAGCATGCCATCGCCGTTTCCAGCGCGGTATCCGGCGGCTCTCCGGCGCGCAAGAGCAGGCGGTAAAGATGTTCCTGCGCGTGTTTCGCATCGATGGGCAAGACAAGCTTCCAGCCGGGATCGTCCGTGATATGGGGGATCTTGGACTGTGCGGTGGCATAGGACAGCCAGCAAGTCCATTGCGTCAAGGCCTGCATTCCCCGGGCGCTGAGGTGGTGTGCCTCGGCTAGCGCTTTCAGTTCCTCGGCGGCTTTGCCTGATAGCGCGAGGTCCGGTTCAACGGGCTCGCAGCCCGTCCGGACGTGGGAAGTGGAAGAGGGCGGAGAAACGGGAGAAGTAAACATGGCGATCCGACGGAACGTTCATTCGGGACTACCGCGCCGCGCGATACGGCGGCCAGCCCAATGAGTACGGAAACCGGCGCACATGTTCCTCCGCGCATGGCCGCATGCGATGCACCCGTTTCGGCGGTGCTCGCGCGGTGACGCCAGCTTACGGCGGAGGTGGCACCGGCAAGCCACGCCCATAAGAGTGGTCCTGCCGGTGCGGGGGCATCAGCGACGCTTCGCTGCTTCCGCCGCTTCCTGCTGCGCGTCAACCACGGCCAGGGCCGTCATGTTGACGATGCGGCGTACCGTGGCGCTGTTGGTCAGGATGTGCACGGGGCGGGCGGCGCCCAGCAGGATGGGGCCCATTGCGATGCCGCGGCTGCCCGTCATCTTCAGCATGTTGTAGGTGATGTTGCCGGTATCCAGGTTGGGCATGATCAGCAGGTTGGCCGGTCCCTTCAGCGTACTGTCCGGGTAGGACGTCATGCGGATCGATTCGGAAAGCGCCGCGTCGGCATGCATTTCGCCGTCCACCTCCAGGTTGGGCGCGCGTTCGGAAACGAGCTGGCGTGCGCGGGCCATCTTGCTGGAGGACGCCGTGCTGCGGCTGCCGAAGTTCGAATGCGACAGCAGCGCGATCTTGGGCACCACGCCGAAGCGCAGCATTTCCTCGGCGGCCTGGATGGTGATGTCGGCCAGTTCCTCGGCGGTGGGATCCTCGTTGACATGCGTGTCGGCGATGAACAGCGTCTGGTCGGGCAGCATCAGCACATTCAGGGCGGCATAGGCCTGGGTGCCCGGCTTGCGGCCGATGACGTCGTCGACGTACTTCAACTGGTTGTCATAGCGGCTGCCGACGCCGCAAAGCAGCGCATCGGCGTCGCCGCGTTGCAGCAGCATGGCGCCGATCAGCGTGTTGTGCTTGCGTACCATCGCCTTCGCGATGGCCGGCGTCACGCCCTGGCGGCCGCGCATGTGGTAGTAGCCGCTCCAGGTCTCGTTAAAGCGCGCATCGTCCTCGGGATCGACGATCTCGATGTTGTCGCCGGCGACCAGGCGCAGGCCGAACTTGCGTATGCGCATGTCGATGACGGAGGGGCGTCCGACCAGGATAGGCCGGGCCAGCTGTTCGTCGACCACCGTCTGTACCGCACGCAGCACGCGCTCGTCTTCGCCGTCGGCGTAGATGACGCGCTTGGGCGCCTGCTTGGCCTGGTGGAAGAGGGGGCGCATCAACTGCCCGGAGTGATACACGAAGCCCATCAGTTTCTGGCGATAGGCTTCCATGTCCTGGATGGGCCGCAGCGCCACGCCGGAATCCGCCGCGGCCTGCGCAACGGCGGGCGCGATCTTGACGATCAGGCGCGGATCGAAGGGCTTGGGAATGATGTAGTCCGGTCCGAAGCTGAGCTCCTGTCCGGCATAGGCGCGCGCCACTTCATCGTTCTGCTCGGCTTCGGCCAGTTCGGCGATGGCTTTCACCGCGGCCAGTTTCATTTCCTCCGTGATGCGGGTGGCGCCGGCGTCCATGGCGCCGCGGAAGATGAAGGGGAAGCACAGGACGTTGTTGACCTGGTTGGGGTAGTCCGAGCGACCGGTGGCGATGATGCAGTCCGGGCGCGCCGCCTTGGCGATTTCGGGGCGGATTTCGGGATCCGGGTTGGCCAGCGCCAGGATCAGGGGCTGGTCCGCCATGGTCTTGACCATGTCGGCGGTCAGTACGCCCGCGGTCGAGCAGCCCAGGAACACGTCCGCGCCCTTGACGATATCGGCCAGCGTGCGCGCATCGGTCTTTTGCGCGTAGCGCTTCTTGTTCGGCTCCATGTTGGCATCGCGGCCTTCCCAGATGACACCGCGCGAATCCGTCACATAGATGTTTTCCTGGCGGATGCCCAGCTGCGCCAGCATGTCCAGGCAGGCAATGGCCGCTGCACCGGCGCCGGAGCACACCAGCTTGACCTGGTCCATGCGCTTGCCCACCACTTTCAGCCCGTTCAGGATGGCCGCCGACGAGATGATGGCCGTGCCGTGCTGGTCATCATGGAAGACGGGGATCTTCATGCGTTCGCGCAGCTTCTTTTCGATATAGAAGCACTCGGGGGCCTTGATGTCTTCCAGGTTGACGCCGCCCAGGGTGGGCTCCAGCGCCGCGATGATGTCGACCAGCTTGTCCGGATCGGTTTCGGCCAGTTCGATGTCGAAGACGTCGATGCCGGCGAATTTCTTGAACAGGCAGCCCTTGCCCTCCATGACGGGCTTGGCGGCCAGCGGGCCGATGTTGCCCAGGCCCAGGACGGCGGTGCCGTTGGTGATCACGCCCACGAGGTTGCCGCGCGACGTGTACTTGGAGGCGGCCTCGTCGCCGCCGGCATGGATGGCCATGCACGCCGCGGCCACGCCCGGCGAATAGGCCAGCGAGAGGTCGTCCTGGTTCGCCAGCGTCTTGGTCGGCGTGACGGATATCTTGCCCGGCGTGGGATAGGCGTGATAATCCAGGGCCAATTTGGTTAGGGTTTCGTCCATTGCGGTGCAGCCTTTATCAATAAAGAAGGAAATCGGTGGCGGCGCGGGCACGCCTTTCGTGGCGCGGCGCGGAAACCGCGCGGGCGGTCGGGCGGCCGGCGCATGGCTGCCGCGCGGCGCCCGGGATCGGGGCGGGCGCGTCCCGGTTGGGGACGCTGGCGCGGCGGCGGAAGCGGGCCGGCCGTGTATTTCAGCAGAAAGCGCCGGTGGAAGCTTGTTGCAGCGCGGCGTAAAGGTCGCTTCAACGCCGATCTGCTGACCATATCCTGAACCGGCGGATTTGTCGCCGTCCCGCCACGAAATAGGTGCAAAATGTCGCGGCCGGATCGCCCCAACCCGTTTCCCGGAGGGCGCCTCACACGGGCCGTTATACAAAGCGCTATACTGCTTCGATACGGCTATCAAGGCTTGTACGTGCCTTCTGCCCCGCTATCCGCCAACCGGTTGAGCCGTGTCGCGGAAGGTTTTCCCTGCATCGCAACGGGTGAAGCACCCGGTAAGGTGAAGCGTTATATGTCCACAGAGATCGAATCCAAGTCCACCTCATATCTGTTCGGGAGCAACGCTCCCTACGTCGAAGAGCTCTACGAAGCCTATCTCGACAATCCGGCGGCCGTTGGCGACAACTGGCGCAACTATTTCGATTCGCTGCAGCACCTGCCCGCCACTGACGGCCAGGAAAGCACCCGCGATCAAGCCCATGCGCCCATCATTGCCTCGTTCGCCCAGCGCGCGCGCAGCAATGGATTCGTGCATCGCGCCCAGGAGCCGGATCTTTCCGTCGCCTCCAAGCAGATCTCGGTACAGCAACTGATCGGTGCCTATCGCACCCTGGGTTCGCGCTACGCCGACCTGGATCCGCTCAAGCGCCAGGAACGCCCGGCCATCCCCGAGCTGGACCCCGCTTTCTACGGCCTGACGGAAGCCGACCTGGACCAGGTCTATTCGGCGACCAACACCTACTTCACGACCGCCAGCACGATGACGCTGCGCGACATCCTGAAGAACCTGCGCGACACCTACTGTCGCAGCATCGGCGCGGAGTTCATGCATTGCTCCGATCCGGCCGTCAAGCGATGGATCGAGGAACGGCTGGAATCGACCCTTAGCGCCCCCCCGGTCTCCGCGGAACATAAACGCCATATCCTGCAGCAACTGACCGAAGCCGAAGGTCTCGAGCGCTTCTTGCACACCAAATACGTGGGCCAGAAGCGCTTTTCACTGGAGGGCGGTGAAAGCTTCATCGCCTCCATGGACGAGGTGGTCAACCACGCCGGCGAAAACGGCGTGCAGGAAATCGTCGTGGGCATGGCCCACCGCGGCCGCCTGAACATGCTGGTGAACATCATGGGCAAGATGCCCGGTGACTTGTTCGCCGAGTTCGAAGGCAAGCACGCCGAAGGCCTGACCGACGGCGACGTGAAGTACCACAACGGCTTCTCCAGCGACCTCTCCACGCGTGGCGGCCCGGTGCACCTGTCCCTGGCCTTCAACCCCTCGCACCTGGAAATCGTCAACCCGGTGGTCGAAGGCAGCGTGCGCGCGCGCCAGGAACGCCGCGGCGACCAGGAAGGCAAGCAGGTGCTGCCCGTGCTGGTGCACGGCGATGCGGCCTTCGCCGGCCAGGGCGTCGTCATGGAAACGCTGAACCTGGCGCAGACCCGCGGCTACGGCACGGGCGGTACGCTGCACATCGTCATCAACAACCAGATCGGCTTCACCACGTCCGATCCGCGCGATTCGCGTTCCACGCTGTATTGCACCGACGTGGTCAAGATGATCGAAGCCCCCGTGTTCCACGTGAACGGCGACGATCCAGAGGCGGTCGTTTTCGTTACGCGCCTGGCGCTGGACTACCGTGCCCAGTTCCACCACGACGTCGTGGTCGACATTGTCTGCTTCCGCAAGCTGGGCCATAACGAGCAGGACACGCCCTCGCTGACGCAGCCGCTGATGTACAAGCGGATCAGCCACCATCCCGGTACCCGCAAGGCCTACGCCGACAAGCTGGTGGCGCAGGGCGTCATGGCTGACGCCGACGCCGACCAACTGGTGAAGGACTACCGCCAGCTGATGGAAGACGGCCATCGCACCATCGAGCCGGTGCTGACCGACTACAAGAGCAAGTACGCGATCGACTGGTCGGCCTACCTGGGCGCCAAGTGGACGGACCAGGCCGATACCGGCGTGCCGCTGGCCGAACTCAAGCGTATCGGCGAACGCATCACCACCGTGCCGGAAGGCTTCACGGTGCACCCGCTGGTGGCCCGCCTGCTGAACGACCGCCGCGCCATGGCGCGCGGCGATCTGAACCTGGACTGGGGCATGGGCGAACACCTGGCCTTTGCCACGCTGGTGTCGTCGGGCTATGCCATACGCATCACCGGCCAGGATTCGGGCCGCGGGACGTTCACGCACCGCCATGCCGTGCTGCATGACCAGAACCGCGAACGCTGGAACGATGGCACCTACATTCCGCTGCAGAACGTGTCGGAAGGCCAGGCGCCGTTCGTCGTGATCGACTCGGTGCTGTCCGAAGAGGCGGTGCTGGGCTTCGAATACGGCTATTCCAGCGCCGAGCCCAACACCCTGACCATCTGGGAAGCGCAGTTCGGCGACTTCGTCAACGGCGCCCAGGTCGTGATCGACCAGTTCATCAGCGCCGGCGAAGCCAAGTGGGGCCGCCAGTCCGGCCTGACCATGATGCTGCCGCACGGCTACGAAGGCCAGGGCCCGGAACACTCGTCCGCCCGCATCGAGCGCTTCCTGCAGCTGTGCGCGGACAACAATATGCAGGTCGTGCAGCCCACGACGGCCGCGCAGATCTTCCATGTGTTGCGCCGCCAGATGATCCGGCCCTTCCGCAAGCCGCTGGTCATCCTGACGCCCAAGTCCCTGCTGCGCAACAAGGATGCCGGTTCGCCGCTGGCCGACCTGGCGGGCGGCGGCTTCCGCCCCGTCATCGGTGAAGTGACCGAAAGCATCAAGGGTGCTTCCGTCAAGCGCGTGCTGGCGTGCTCGGGCAAGGTCTATTACGACCTGGTCAACGCGCGCAAGGAGCGTGAGCTGGACAACGTCGCCATCATCCGCGTCGAACAGCTCTATCCCTTCGCCCACAAGGCGTTCGAAGCGGAACTGCGCAAGTATCCCAAGGCCACCGAGGTCATCTGGGTTCAGGACGAACCGCAGAACCAGGGCCCGTGGTTCTACGTGCAGCACCACTTGTACGAAAACATGGCCGAGGGCCAGAAGCTGGCCTATGCCGGCCGTCCCGCCTCGGCCTCGCCGGCCGTCGGGTACCTGGCCAAGCACCAGGAGCAGCAGAAGGCCCTGGTGGAGCAGGCCCTGGCGCCCAAGTACAAGGGCTTCATGCTGACCAAGTAAGCGCGCAACGGCGCATGGCCGCGTGTCCGGGTTCGGGCCCGGCCGTGCGCGCGTGGATCACACGAATATCTTTTTTACGGAAAAAATAATGGCCAATACCGATGTCGTAGTTCCCCAGCTGTCCGAGTCCGTCTCGGAGGCTTCGCTGCTGACCTGGAAGAAGCAGCCGGGCGCCGCGGTCCAGGCGGATGAAATCTTGATCGAAGTCGAGACCGACAAAGTCGTGCTCGAGGTGCCCGCGCCGGCTTCCGGCGTGCTGGCCGAAATCGTCAAGCCCGACGGCAGCACGGTAACTTCCGGCGAGGTCATCGCCCGGATCGACACCGCCGCCAAGGCCGCGGCCGCCGCGCCGACCGCGCCCGCCGCCGAGGCACCCAAGGCCGCCCAAGCCGCCGCTGCCGCGGCACCCGCCGCCGCGCCCGCGCCGGCCGCCACCAGTACCGTGGCTTCGCCCGCCGCCGCCAAGATCCTGGCCGACAAGGGCGTGTCGCCCGACAGCGTGTCCGGTACGGGCCGTGGCGGCCGCATCACCAAGGGCGATGCCCTGGAAGCCGGCGCCAAGCCTGCGGCCGCCCCCGCGCCCGCCCCGACCCAGCTGTCGCTGGATGGCCGCCCGGAACAGCGCGTGCCCATGAGCCGCCTGCGCGCGCGCGTGGCCGAACGCCTGCTGCAGTCGCAGCAGGAAAACGCGATCCTGACCACGTTCAACGAGGTCAACATGCAGGCGGTGATCGACCTGCGCAACAAGTACAAGGAAAAGTTCGAGAAAGAGCACGGCGTCAAGCTGGGCTTCATGTCGTTCTTCGTGAAGGCCGCCGTCGCCGCGCTGAAGAAGTACCCGGTGATCAACGCCTCGGTCGACGGCAAGGACATCATCTATCACGGCTACTTCGACATCGGTATCGCCGTGGGCAGCCCGCGCGGCCTGGTGGTGCCCATCCTGCGCAATGCCGACCAGCTCAGCATCGCCGAGATCGAGAAGACCATCGCCGACTTCGGCAAGCGCGCCGGCGAAGGCAAGCTGGGCATCGACGAAATGACCGGCGGCACGTTCTCCATTTCCAATGGCGGCGTCTTCGGGTCCATGCTGTCCACGCCCATCATCAACCCGCCTCAGTCCGCCATCCTGGGCATCCATGCCACCAAGGAACGCCCCGTGGTCGAAAACGGCCAGATTGTGATCCGGCCGATCAACTACCTGGCCATGTCCTACGACCACCGCATCATCGACGGCCGCGAAGCCGTGCTGGGCCTGGTGGCCATGAAGGAAGCCCTGGAAGACCCGCAGCGTCTGCTGCTGGAGCTGTAAGCCGCGCCGCGGTCCCCGTGGTTTCATCCCGGGGCCGCCCGCTCCGCCCGCGGACGCACGCCATGCGGCGTCCGGCGCGGCGGCCAGCATTACCGCCTTGCGCTTCACCCCGTCGGTCGGCCGGCGCCACACCGGTCCCCACCGCACCAACCGCGAGAGATTCATGTCCAAACAATTTGACGTCATCGTCATCGGCGCCGGCCCCGGCGGCTATATCGCGGCCATACGCGCCGCCCAGCTCGGCATGTCGGTCGCCTGCATCGACGCCTGGCAGAACGCACAGGGCGGCCCCGCCCCGGGCGGCACCTGCACCAACGTCGGCTGCATCCCCTCCAAGGCGCTGCTGCAGTCGTCCGAGCACTACGAGCAGTTGAACCACCACTTCGGCGAGCACGGCATCGAAGTCAAGGGCGCCAGCGTCAAGGTCGATACCATGCTGGGCCGCAAGAATTCGGTGGTCAAGCAGAACAATGACGGCATCCTTTACCTGTTCAAGAAGAACAAGGTCGCTTTCTTCCATGGCAAGGGCGAATTCGCCGGCCAGGTAGAGGGCGGCTGGGGTATCAAGGTGACCGGTCCCACGCAGGAAGACCTGGTGGGCAAGCACATCATCGTGGCCACGGGTTCCGCGGCGCGTGCGCTGCCGGGCCTGCCCTTCGACGAAAAGAACGTCCTGTCCAACGATGGCGCGCTGGCCATCGGCGCCGTGCCGAAGAAGCTGGGCGTTATCGGCGCCGGCGTGATCGGGCTGGAAATGGGCAGCGTGTGGCGCCGCCTGGGCGCGGAAGTCACCATCCTGGAAGCCATGCCGGAATTCCTGGCCGCCGCCGACCAGCAGGTGGCCAAGGAAGCCCTGAAGGCCTTCACCAAGCAGGGCCTGAATATCCAGATGGGTGTGAAGATCGGCGAAGTGAAGGCCAACGGCAAGTCGGTGACCGTACCGTATACCGACGCCAAGGGCGAGCAGCAGGCGCTGACGGTGGACAAGCTGATCGTGTCGATCGGGCGCCTTCCCTATACCGATGGCCTGAAGGCCGACACCGTCGGCCTGAAGCTGGACGAGCGCGGCTTTGTCGCGGTCGACGCGGAATGCAAGACCAATCTGCCCAATGTATGGGCCATCGGCGACGTGGTGCGCGGCCCGATGCTGGCGCACAAGGCGGAAGAAGAAGGCGTGGCGGTGGCCGAGCGCATCGCTGGCCAGCACGGGCACGTCAATCTCGACACGGTGCCGTGGGTCATCTATACCTCGCCGGAGATCGCCTGGGTCGGCAAGAACGAACAGCAGCTCAAGGCCGAGGGCCGCGAATACAAGGCCGGCAGTTTCCCCTTCCTGGCCAATGGACGCGCGCGGGCGCTGGGCGATACCACCGGCTTCGCCAAGGTGATCGCCGATGCCAAGACCGACGAGGTCCTGGGCGTGCACATCGTGGGTCCCATGGCGTCGGAACTGATTTCCGAAGCCGTGACCATCATGGAATTCCGCGGCGCGGCCGAAGACATCGCGCGCATCTGCCACGCGCACCCGACCCTGTCGGAAGCCGTGAAGGAAGCCGCCCTGGCGGTGGACAAGCGTACGCTGAACTTCTAAGGCCTTGCCTCTCCGGCGCACCCGATACCCCGTGCGAAACGGCGGCGCGTCGTCCGGAGGGGCTGAAGCAAGGCCGGGCGCCCCCATGACGGGGCGCCTTTTTTATATCCGGGAACATCCCCATGAATGTCCGCGAGTATTACGAGCATGCGCTGGCCGAGCGCGGTTATCAGTCCGATGCGGCGCAGGAGCGCGCCGTGGACCGCCTGCAGAAGTACTACGACGATTGGGTCGGCTTCAAGGCCTTGCGTTCCAACGCCCTGAAGAAGCTGCTGAACCGTCCCGACGTGCCGCGCGGCGTGTACCTGTGGGGCGGCGTGGGGCGAGGCAAAAGCTTCCTGATGGATGCCTTCTATGTCACCGTGCCGGTGGTGCGCAAGACCCGCGTCCACTTCCATGAGTTCATGCGCAGCATCCATCGCGAACTGCAGGAAGTCAAAGGCATGCAGGATCCGCTGGACGAAGTCGCGCGGCGGGTCGCCAAGCGCTACCGGCTGATCTGCTTCGATGAGTTCCACGTGTCGGACGTGGCGGACGCGATGATCCTGCACCGGCTGCTGCTCAAGCTGTTCGAGAACGGCACGTCATTCGTGATGACGTCGAACTACGAGCCGGACAAGCTGTACCCCGAAGCGCTGTACCGCGAACGCATACTGCCGGCGATCGAGCTCATCAAGACGCGCATGGACGTGTTGAACGTCGATGCAGGCGTGGACTACCGCCGGCGCACGCTGGAGCAGGTCAAGGCGTACCATACGCCGCTGGGCGCGGAGGCCGACGCCGCCTTGCGGCAGGCTTTCGACAAGCTGGCGGACCATCCGCCGGAAAAACCCGTGCTGCATATCGAGCACCGCGAGCTCAACGCCAAGGCGCTGGCCGGCAGCGTGGTGTGGTTCGACTTCGCCACGCTGTGCGGCGGGCCGCGTTCGCAGAACGATTATCTGGAGCTCGCCAGCCGCTTCCAGGCGGTGATCCTGTCCGACGTGCCCAGGATGGCGCCCCGCAATGCCTCCGAGGCGCGCCGCTTCACGTGGCTGGTGGACGTGTTCTATGACCACCGCGTCAAGCTGATCATGTCCGCCGCGGTGGAGCCCGAACTGCTTTACACGGAGGGCTCGCTGGCCAATGAGTTCCACCGCACCGTATCGCGGATCCTGGAGATGCAGTCCCGGGAATACCTGGAATCAACGCGGCGCGATACGGTGGCGCTGTAAACTTGCCCTTTGTTTTTCTCGTCCCACCGCCATGACTACCCGCGTCCTTACCGGCATTACGACTTCCGGCACCCCTCATCTGGGCAACTACGCCGGCGCCATCCGTCCCGCCATCCAGGCCAGCCAACAGCCCGGCGTGGATGCGTTTTTCTTCCTGGCGGACTACCACGCGCTGATCAAGACCACCGAGGATCCGGCGCGCGTGGCGCGGTCCCGGCTGGAGATCGCCGCAACCTGGCTGGCGGCGGGGCTGGACCCGGAGCGGGTCACGTTCTATCGGCAATCGGACATCCCTGAAATCCCGGAACTGTGCTGGTTGCTGACCTGCGTGACCCCCAAGGGCCTGATGAACCGCGCCCATGCCTACAAGGCGTCGGTCGACCAGAATACCGCCAAGGGCGTGGACCCGGACGACGGCATCAGCATGGGGCTGTTTTCCTATCCTGTGCTGATGGCCGCCGACATCCTGCTGTTCAACGCCCACAAGGTGCCCGTCGGCCGTGACCAGATCCAGCACCTGGAGATGGCGCGCGATATCGCGCAGCGCTTCAACCATATCTACGGCGACGACTATTTCGTCCTGCCCGAAGTGGTGATCGCCGAGGAAGTCGCGACCCTGCCCGGGCTGGACGGACGCAAGATGTCCAAGAGCTATAACAACACCATTCCCTTGTTCGAAGGCGGCACGGCGGCCCTGCGCGCCGCCGTGATGCGCATCGTGACGGACTCGCGCCAGCCCGGCGAACCCAAGGATGCCGAGAACTCGCACCTGTATACGCTGTACCGCGCCTTCGCGTCCGCCGGCCAGTCCGCGGACTTTCGCAAGGCGCTGGAGCAAGGCATGGGCTGGGGCGACGCCAAGCAAGCCTTGTGCGAACTCCTGGAAGGCAGCGTTGCCGATATGCGCGAGCGCTACGTCGAACTGATGAGCAGGCCGGAACGCATCGAGGACATCCTCATGGCGGGCGCGGACAAGGCGCGCAAGCTGGCCGCGCCGTTCGTCGCGCGGCTGCGCCATGCGGTCGGCCTGCGCCGCCTGGAAGCGTCCAAGCCGGCGGCCGCCGCCAAGGGCGCGAAAAAAGCCCTGGCGCGCGGGCCGCGTTTCGTCAGCTTCCGCGACGAAACCGGCAGTTTCCGTTTCCGCCTGCTGGCCACGGACGGCGACGAACTGCTGTGTTCGGTGGCCTATGCCGATCCCAAGGATGCCGGCGCCGTCATGCGGCGGCTGCAGTCCGAGCCGGTGGCCCTGGAGGCCCTGTCGGATGCAAAGGGCGCCGCCTATGTCGCCGTCGTGGATGGTGCACAGGTGGCATACGGCCCCCCCAATGCCGGACCCGATGCCCAGCAGGCCGCGATGGCCCGTACGCGGGACGCGCTGAATATGCTGCTGGATGCGGCGCGGGATCCGGCCGCCTGACCTTCCACTAACCGGGGCCGCAAGGAACCGGCGCATCTCCGTACCGACCCACCTCGGCATGGGCACGCCGCCCATGCCAGCCGCCGGCGCCTCATGGCGCCGGTGGCTTATTCGTCGGGAGTTGTTGCGTTGAGTGAAGCAGTCATACATCGGGCGGTCGCGATCCGCCCAGGCATGCCCCCCAGTGAGGCATCCAGGGAGCATGCCGGGCAGTCCGCACAGGGCGAAACCGGGTCGCCGCTGGCGGGAATGGCCGCAGCCTTCGCCACGGTCCGCGCGCCGCGCAGTGCGGCCGAGCCGACGCCGCGGCCGGGCGCGGCCGAACTTGAACCCGCGGACGCGCTGAAACTGCTGTCCTTGTGGCTGCCGCGCGTACCGCCACCGCCGCCGGCCCAGGCCGCCGGGATCGTCGTACCGGAATCGATCGCCCGGGACAGCCGTCAACGGATGGCCTTCAAGGTGGGGGTGCACGCCGCGCGCGAACTGGGCCTGGACGACCGTGCGCTGGACGCGGAAGAACTGACGGCCCTGGGCCGCCAGACCGTGGCCGACCATATCCTGGCAGGCACGACGGACAGCATCCTGCTTGCCGTGGCCCGCGTGGAAGGCAAGGTGGACGAGGCGGCATGGGCGGCGCGCGACCAGGACAAGATCGCCGAGCAGGTCGGCGCCTTCGTGCAGGCGGAATTCGCCGACGAAATCGATCTTTACCAGGCCCTGGATGCCATGGCGGCGGAGCCGCCCCTGCTGGGCCGCCAGCAACTCGCCAACGCCTTGCTGCACGCGCAGGGCGTCGAGCCCGACGTGTTGATGTACAACATCTACCACTCCATCCGCCATGGCGTGTCGGCATCTTCGCCGCCATTGATCCGAACCTGGAAAGCGGGCCAGTTCTACTTCGACCGGGATACGCTGAACGCGCGCGACATCGGAAAAATGAAAATGCGCGGTGGGGACCTGCCGACCGATGCACAGGCCGCCCGTATCGCGGACGCATTGCCGGCGTCGCTGGACGCGGAGTTCGGCCGGCGCTTCGACGGCCACAAGGAGCGCATGTCCACGCTGCTCGCCCAGTGGCTGTCCGCCCGCTTGTCCCTGCATGCCCGCGAGCATGCCATCGACCTGACCGGCGCGACGGTGACGATATCGCGGGCGACGATGCGATTCTTCGCGCGGGCGATGGGTATGCGCATGGGCGATTCGGTCAAGTATTCCGATTCGTACGGTACCGTCCCGTCACAGGGATTCCTGGTTTCCGTCCAGGGCCTGAACGGCGGCCTGCATCGATGCTTCATTTCGACGCGAACCGGCGCGGTGCACGTGCTGCCGGCGGGCGTATCCGTCGAATCGTGGCTACGCGCCGAGCATGAACGGGTGTTCGAAGACGCCGAGGCGCGAGCGGCATTGGCGGGCGGTCCCGCGCGCTGGTCGCCACGGGTTGCCGTGGAGGAAATGGGGTCCGGCGCGCACGCCGCCATGCGGCAATGGTCAGCCGACATATTCCGCGGCGAGGTCGAAAAAGGACGCGAAGCCGCGCGGGGGCACACGCCGTCCGAGGAAATCGTGGATGACCTGCTGAACCTGATTCCCTTTCGCGCCATGGTGGTCGCGTTACGCAAGGGCGACCTGCCCACCGCCATCGTGCAGGGCGGCCTGGACGTGTTTTCCCTGCTGCCCCTGGTGGGCGCCGGCGTGCGCTTGACAGGCGCGGCAGCCCGCTCCGCGGCGCCCTGGCTGGCCATGAGCGCGCGGTTTGGTTCGGTAGCGGGCAGGCAAGGCTTGAACAGCCTGCGGCACGTGGCCGGCCGCATTCCGCTGCTGTACGACCGCATCAAGGGCAGCGTGGCCCGGTCGGTCGTCGGAGGCTGGGGGCGCCTGCGGCCCCTGGACGTGCGGCGCGTGGCGCAGGCGCTGCGGCCGACGGCGCCCAGGCTGGCGGATATCCTGGATGGCCTGGCGGCACGCGCGCGCGGGGCCACGATCCCGGACGGCGTGTGGCGCGTGAGCGAAGGTGCCGTTGCGCGGGCGGAATCCGTCGACGCGATCAGCGCCATGCCGCGGCTTACCGCGCGCAATCTGCAAGGCGACAAGCTGTCGCTGCTGCCCTACGGCAATCGCGCCGGAACGTATACGCAGATAGATGAGGCGGGTCAGCGCATGGGCGCGCTGCTGGTGGCCGACAGCGGCGGGTGGCTGCATCAGACCCTGCCGCTGGCCAGCCTGGAACGCTACCGTGTCGGATCGCCGGAGCTCATACGAACGCTGGACGGTATGCGGATGGCGCGGGACGGCACGGTCGCGCTGGATGGCAGCCATTATGCGCGTCTGGGCGCCGACTACGTGCAGGTCGTCCTGGATCCCGCGGTTTCCACGGGCGCGCAGCCGATCTGGCGCGTGGTGGCACCCCAGGGCGTCGTGCCGGACGTTATCGCGTACCGCCTGGCCCACGATGGCACGGAGGGCTTATGGCGCCATGCCGCGGTTCCGCGCCTGGCCGGGGGAGGGGGATCGACAAGGCTGCGCCTGCGTGGCGGCGCGGGAACGGCCGCGGATGTACGGGTGAGCCCGGACGCAGCGCAGCTGGCGCGCCTTCGCGCGGCAATGATCGGGGGCGTGCGCGGTGGAACGCCTGAACAGACCCACGCGCTGGAGGCCTTGCTCGATCGTGTCGCCGCGGATCGCCGCGGCAGGGTGATCCTGAATGCGATGAGCGCCCACTACGAATTGCTGGACCAGGCGCCCGACATCGTCCTGCGTGCCGGCGCGAGCGCGGCTGCGGCCCGGCCGACGCTGGATCAACCGGCTCCCGGCAAGACATGGCACCTGGACCTGGAGGCGCTGAGGTACGGTACCACCGAGGCGGCCGTGCAGGAATTGGGCGCGGTCTACAACAACATGACGGGCGTGCTGCAGAACGAAGACCCTTTCCAGGCCTTGCTGGCCCAGGGCGGCCCGCCCCTGGATGAACGGCTGGAATCCGCCTGGACCGGGTGGCTTGCGCAGGATCCGCACGAACCCTCGCGCACGGCGGCGGTGGCGGGCAGGCCGTCCGACTTCATGTCGCCGCGCGAATCCGTGGTGGCGTATCTGCGGCAGCAGTTGCGCGAAATGCGTTGTTATGGCGGGTTGGACAGGACCGCCTTGAAGGCCTTGCTGAGAAACCAGTACGGTCGCGCGCATGTGCGGCTCAACTTTTCCCATCGCGGCCTGGACAGCATTCCGCCTTTGCCTGGCGATACGAAGGCATTGAACGTATCCAACAACCCGATTCGCGACTGGAGCAATCTCCCCGCCGGCCTGGGCTTTCTTTACGCGGAAGGGACCGGCATGTCGGCGCTGCCGCCCAACTTGCCCGTCGGGCTGAAGGAGCTGCATGTATCCAACAATCGTCTGGCCGGTTCATCCATGGTGCTGCCGGCCGGCCTGGAGCGGCTGGGGCTGGGACGCAACGGCCTGACCGCCGTCCCGGATCTTCCCGACGGCTTGAAAGAGCTTGTGCTTTACGAGAACAGCCTGGAGACCTTGCCGGCACGCCTGCCTCGCGGACTGGAGCTGCTGGATGTGTCGAACAATGCGTTGACCGGGTTGCCGGACGATCTGCCGCCGCGTCTGGAGGTCCTGCGGGCGGAGCACAACCGCCTGGCGAGCCTGCCCGACTTGCCCGGCGCGCTGGAAGAGCTGCATGTGTCCTGGAACCGGCTGCAAGCCTTGCCGTCGTTGCCGCCCACGCTGCTGATTCTGGAAGCGGCTTCCAATGCCCTGCACGAAGTGCCGGCCAATTTGCCGCGCGAACTCGAAGTGCTGACGGTCTCCCGCAACCGTCTGCGACGTCTGCCCGACGACCTGCCGTCCAGCCTGACGCTGCTGGCATTGCAGCACAACGCCATCGAGGATCTCCCTGCCGGCATCGCCGGATTGCATGCATGCACGATCCAGCTCGACGGCAATCCGCTGGCTGTCGGCGCGATTCCCATCATCGCGGTCGGCGGTCGCGGACCGCGTATCTTCTTTACCGCACCGGGCAGCAACACCGCGGCGCCCGCGCGCGGCGTGGCGCAGGTCGTGCGCCGCTGGTGGACCGAGCCGTCGGCGCAGGCGCAGGCCCGGTGGGATGCCATCGACAGGGTGGCCGGTACTCGCGCGGAAACCATGGAGTTCGCGCTGTTCCTGGACCGGCTGCGTACGACAGCGAGCTATCACGATGCCGGTTTCCGGGCGCAGATACAGGATTGGCTGACCGAGCTGTCGAAGCCGGAACGCGGCACGCTGCTCGACGAGACGCTGGCCGTATGCCATGGCGCGACGCAAAGCTGCGAAGACCGCCTCGTGGCAACCTGGAACGACCTGCAGAATCTGCGCCGCAACGACGACGTTCGGCTGGGGTTGTACGACGCTCGCATCGGGGACGTCGTGGATACCGCCAGGCAGATGTTCCGGATCGACGTATTGACCGCGATTGCGCGGCATCATGAGCGTGGCCGGCCCGTGGTCGATCCGGTCGAACTGTACCTGGCCTACCTGGTGCGGCTGCGCGATCCGCTGCGCCTGACGACGGTGGCGCCCACGATGCGGTTCTATGATCTTTCGTTCGTGACCGGCCATGACCTGGTCCAGGCGCGTGAAACCGTGCTGGCACGTGAGCGCGAGGAGTTCGACAAGTACCTGGTGCTGGACTACGAACCGTGGCAGACCTTGCTCAAACGCAAGGATGCCCAGGCCTACGCGGATGCCGAACAGGAAGCGCAGCGCCTGCTGGAGACGACTTTCGAGCAGCGCTTGCGCGAAGAAACGGTCAAGCTGGGCCTGGATCCGGCCGACGAGGCCTTGCTGGCGGATGCCCGCAAGGACCTGGGGCCGGGTGTCATGCGCGAGCTCCGCTATCAGGCGTTCAAGCCGTTGACGGACAGGCACCTGAACCGGTCCGATCCCGCGCCGGTTGCGGACTAGACCGGCCTGGCAGGCCGTACGCTGCCGCCTCGCGCTTTCGGCGGTAGGCCTGGAACCGCTGACGCGTGATCTCCTGAACGCCGAGCACATCGAGCTCCCGGGACAACCGGCGAGCTGAATGCCGCTGATCCTGGCGACGCCCAGGCTTTCCCGCATACGGATCTACGCCTGGATGCCCATGCATCTGTTTTACCCGGCTGCGCGATCGGCGACACGCACGCTATACGTGGAGGTTTTTGATTGAGTACCCAAGTCGCAAGCACCGGGCTTATCGCCCAGTCCGCTGCGCCGCTATCCCATGTGCCGCGCGGCCGCGATGAAGACGCCGGCGTGGATAGCGGAGCCGGCATGGCCAAGGCCCTGTCCCAGGTGCGTCCGTCCGGCGGCGCCGAGCCCGTCGCGCACCGCGACCCGGCATTGTCCGAGGCACTGAAACTTGCGCTGGGTTCGCGAGGAATTCGACGCTTTCCTTGTCCTGGACTACGAGCCCTGGCAAACGCTGCTACAGCGCAAGGACCCCGGGGCATATACGCAGGCGGAGCAGGAGGCGCATCGCTTGCTGGAAGCGGGGTTCGAACAGGAATTGCGGGAAGAACTGGCGCGCAATCAACTGGACCCGCAGGACAGCGATGCGCGCGCGCAACTGGGCCGCACCGTCATGCGGCGGATCCGGTATCGCGCGCTGGCGCCGCTGACGCATAGCCGTTTAGAGGCTGCCGCGCTGCAGTCCGAGGCGGCCGGGATGGAAAACGTTCCCGTATAGGAACGCCGCCTATTCCATCCGCGGATTGCTGCGCGGCGTCGCGGCCTGTGAGCGATCCGCTAGCCGCTAGCCGCTAGCCGCTAGCCGCTAGCGCTTCAGCTTGGCCAGGGCCTGTGCCATGGCGTCGGCCATGGCGCCGCCCGCGGCGGGGGCGGCGGCGCGGGCCTCCTGGCCGCCGCGTCGTGCCCGGTCGTTGCCTTGCCGCGGCGCGCCGGCGCCGCGGCTATCGCCGCCGCCCGCGCGCCGTGCCGGCGCGGCGGTATCGTTCAAGCGCATGGTCAGCGCCACGCGCTTGCGCGCGACGTCGACTTCCAGCACCTTGACCTGTACCGTCTGGCCGACGCGAACGACATCGCGCGGGTCCTTGACGAATTTCTCGGAGAGGGCGGAGATATGCACCAGCCCGTCCTGGTGCACGCCGATGTCGACGAAGGCGCCGAAGTTGGCGACGTTGGTGACCACCCCTTCCAGGATCATGCCTTCGTGCAGGTCGTTCAGGGTTTCGACGCCTTCCTTAAACTGCGCGGTCTTGAATTCCGGGCGCGGGTCGCGGCCGGGTTTTTCCAGCTCCGCGAAGATGTCGCGCACCGTGGGAAGGCCGAAACGTTCGTCGGTGAATTCGGCGGGCGAAATGCCCTTCAACGCTTCGCGCTGGCCCATGATCGCGCGTACGTCCGCCTGGATCCTGGCGAGGATGCGTTCGACGACGGGGTAGGCTTCCGGGTGCACGGAAGACGCGTCCAAGGGGTTTTCGCCTTCGCGGATGCGCAGGAAGCCAGCGGCCTGTTCGAAGGCCTTGTCGCCGAAACGGGGCACTTTGCGCAGCGTGTCGCGCGAGGGGAAGGCGCCATTTTCATCGCGCCACGCGACGATATTCTTCGCCAGCAGGGAATTCAGGCCCGACACGCGCGCAAGCAGGGGGGCCGACGCGGTATTCACATCGACGCCGACGGCGTTCACGCAGTCCTCGATGACGGCGTCCAGCGAACGGGCCAGCTCGCGCTGGTTGACGTCGTGCTGATACTGCCCGACGCCGATGGCCTTGGGTTCGATCTTGACCAGTTCGGCCAGCGGATCCTGCAGGCGGCGGGCGATGGAGACGGCACCGCGCAGGCTGACGTCCAGATCGGGGAACTCGTGCGCCGCCAGTTCGGACGCGGAGTAGACCGACGCGCCGGCCTCCGAGACCACGACGCGGGTCAGGCCCAGCTCAGGAAAGCGCGACATCAGGTCGCCGACGAGTTTCTCGGTTTCGCGCGACGCCGTGCCGTTGCCGATGGCAACCAGTTCGATCTTGTGTTTGGCGGCGATGGCGGCCAGCGTGGCGATGGAGCCTTCGCGGTCGCGCCGGGGTTCGAAGGGATAGACCGTGGCCGTCTGCACCACCTTGCCGGTCTGGTCGATGGCGGCGACCTTCACGCCCGTGCGGATGCCGGGGTCCAGGCCCAGCACGGCGCGCGGGCCGGCCGGCGCAGCCAGCAGCAGGTCCTTCAGATTCGCGGAAAATACCCGGATGGCTTCGGCTTCCGCGCTTTCGCGCAGGCGGCCCACGAGTTCGCTTTCGAAGGCCGACAGCAGCTTCACGCGCCACGTCCAGCGGCAGACCTCGCCCAGCCAGCGGTCGCGCGGCGAGGCGTCGATATCGAACAGCCCGGTGCCCAGCTTGAGCAGCTTGGCGATGCGCGCCACGCAGGGATGCGGCGTCAGCGCTTCCTGTTCCGCTTCCAGGCCCAGGCGCACTTCGAGCACGCCTTGCTGGCGGCCGCGCAGCAGCGCGAGCACACGATGCGAGGGCAGGGTGCGCAGGGGTTCGCTGAAGTCGAACCAGTCGCGGAAATTGGCGCCTTCGGTTTCCTTGCCTTCCGCCATCTTGGAATACAGCAGGCCCGTCGACCACAGGTACTCGCGCATGTCGGCCAGCAGGTCGGCGTTTTCCGCATACCGTTCCGCCAGGATGTCGCGCGCGCCGTCCAGCGCCGCCTTGGCGTCGTTGACGGAGGCCTCGGGATTCAGGTATTGCTGCGCGAGCACCGCGGGATCGCAGGCGGCGTCGGCGAGAAGGGCATCGGCCAGGGGCTCCAGGCCGGCTTCGCGCGCGATCTGGGCACGCGTACGGCGCTTGGGCTTGTACGGGGCGTAGAGATCTTCCAGCCGCTGCTTGGTGTCGGCCGCTTCGATTTCCTTGCGCAGCTCGGGCGTCAGCTTGTCCTGCTGGCCGACGGAGTCCAGGATCGCCGCGCGCCGTTCTTCCAGTTCGCGCAGGTAGCCCAGGCGGACTTCCAGGTTGCGCAGGACGGTATCGTCCAGCCCGCCGGTGGCCTCCTTGCGGTAGCGCGCGATGAACGGCACCGTGGCGCCGTCGTCCAGCAGTTCGACCGCGGCGGCGACCTGGTTGGGCCTTGCACCTAGCTCGGTGGCGAGCTGGGCGAGGATGCGGGCTTGGTCGACGGCGGGCGCCGCGGCGGACGTGGTAGCGGAGGTCTCAGGCATCTCTTGGGCGACAAAGAAGGAAAAACTAGGAAAAACAAGCGCCGGATTTTGCCACAAGGGCCGGTTGCGAAAAAATGCGCCCCGGATGATTTTGTCCCTGTTTAGGGTCGGGCCGGGCCGCGGACGGTATGATTCCAGCCTGTACCGCCATCCTGTCTTTCCATGTTGCATCCGGAGCTTGCCGAGTATTTCGCCGAAGACGGCCCGCTTGCGAAAGCGTCGCCCGGCTATCGCGTGCGCGCGTCCCAGATAGAGCTGGCACAGGCCATCGAACAGGCGATTTCGCATCGCGCCACCTTGGTCGCCGAAGCCGGCACCGGCATCGGCAAGACCTGGGCATACCTCGTTCCGGCCTTCCTGGGGGGCGGCAAGGTGCTGATCTCCACCGGGACACGAACGTTGCAGGACCAGCTGTTCAATCGCGACTTGCCACGCGTGCGCGCCGCCTTGGCGGTGCCCGTGACGGCGGCGCTGCTGAAGGGGCGCGGCAACTATCTTTGCCACTATCACCTGGATCGCCTTTCCGGCGACGACCGTGCGTTGAAGTCGCGGGCCGAAATCAGCCAGCTGCGCCATATCCAGCGCTTTGCCGCGCACACCAAGACGGGCGATCGCGCGGACCTGGCCCAGGTGCCCGAAGACGCGGACATCTGGCAGCGAGCCACCTCCACCCGCGAAAACTGCCTGGGTCAGGAATGTCCCCGCATTCGCGATTGCTTCGTCGTGAAGGCGCGTCGCGAAGCCCAGGAAGCCGACGTCGTGGTCATCAACCACGCGCTCTTCATGGCCGACTTGGTACTGCGCGAAGAAGGCATCACCGATCTGCTGCCGGAAGCCGACACCGTCATCTTCGACGAAGCGCATCAATTGCCGGACACGGCCACGCGCTTCCTGGGCACCAGCCTGTCCACGCACCAGCTGCTGGACTTCGGCCGCGCCGCCGAAGCCGCCGGCCTGGCTTATGCGCGCGAGGCAATGAACTGGGGCGAAGCCTCGCGCAAGCTGGAGCACGCCGCGCGTGAGCTGCGCCTGTCCTGCGGCGCCATCGAGCACATGCCGGGCCGCAAGGCCAACTTCGACACCGTGCCGGATGCCGACGGCTTCCATGAGGCGCTCAGGAACCTGAACGACGCGGTGCATGGGGTAACCCGTGGCCTGACCCAGGTGGCGGAAAAACATCCCGACCTGGCCGCGGCGGCACGGCAGGGCGCGGAAATCCTCCTGCGCCTGAAGCGCTGGGCGCCGCCGGCGCAGGCGGATGCGGCGCCGGCCGTTACGCCGGAGGAAAGCGACGAGGCCGTTGTCGCCGCCTGGTCGGCCGCGATGATGGCGGGCGTTTCCCCCGCCCACGCCGATGCGCGGCCCGCCGACGCGTCGCCGGCATCGTTGCCTGACCCCACGCGGGGGGCGCCGGCGGCGGCGCTACAGACGCCCGCGGCGGCGGCCGCATCGGTATCGCCGGCGGTATCCATCCCATCGCCCGCGGCTGCGGTGGTCACGCCGCCACCGCTTGCCGACTGGACGGGCCCTTCCGTGCGCTGGGTCGAACACGGCACCCATCATGTGCGCCTGCATGCCGCGCCCTTGTCCGTGGCGCAGGCATTCTCCAGATACCGCAAACCGGGCCAGGCCTGGGTGCTGACCTCCGCCACGCTGTCGGTGCATGGCGACTTCGGCCACTTCACGCGCCAGCTGGGGCTGGACGATGCCGTGACGGGCCATTGGGAATCGCCGTTCGATTACGGGTCACAGGGCCTGCTTTTCGTCCCGAAGGACCTGCCGGAGCCACAGGCGCCGCGTTTCGCCGAACGTTTCGTCGAAACCTTGATGCCGCTGCTGCATGCCAGTCCCGGGGGCGCGCTCGTGCTGTGCACGACGCTGCGCGCCGTGGATCGCTTCGCCGGCCTGCTGGCCGATGCCTTCGACGCCGATGGCGTCGAATGGCCCTTGCTTCGGCAAGGCGAAGGGACGCGGCGCGATCTGCTGGAACGGTTCCGTACGCTGACCCACCCGGTGCTGGTCGGCAGCGCCAGCTTCTGGGAAGGCATAGACCTGCCGGGCGATGTGCTGACGCTGGTGGCGATCGACAAGCTTCCGTTCGCCCCGCCGGACGATCCCGTCATCGAGGCGCGCTTGCGCGAATGCCGGGCGCGCGGCGGCAACCCCTTCGCCGAATACCAACTGCCGGAAGCCGCCATTGCCCTGAAGCAAGGCGCAGGCCGCCTGATCCGTACCATGGGCGACTGGGGGGTGCTGATGGTGGGGGACGTCCGCCTGGTGGAAAAAAGCTACGGCAAGCGCCTGTGGCGCGGCTTGCCACCTTTTGCGCGTACTCGCGAATTGAACGAGGCCCTGGCCTTCCTGGACCGCAAGACCCAGGAAAACACGGCTGGATAAAAACCCACCCCCGAAGCGCTGCGCGCTTCCCCCTCAAGGGGGCGACGCCGGCGGACCGGCGGAGCCGGATCTGCGGCGTCCCCGGTCGGGCGACACCCGTTTCATGCGACGAGTGGTGTGTGGAAGCCGCTGGTTGAACCCACCCCCGAAGCGCTGCGCGCTTCCCCCTCAAGGGGGCGACGCCCGTTTCATGCGACGTGGGTGACGCGCAGCGCTTGGGCCGCACCCAAAAAAAACGCGCCCCGGCGTAGGGGCGCGTCTGTTGGTGGCAGGAGAGGCGGGCGTTTGCCGGCTTACATCCAGCTCCAGGGATCCCACCAGTTCTTGTCCTGCTTGAAGCCTTGCGTGGGGTATTTGCTGTTGGGGAAGTTGGTGTTCAACACCCGGCGGGCATCGGCTTCCAGCTGCGGCATCTTCAGCTTTTCGTAGGACTTGTACAGGATGTACAGCGCTTCTTCCGAAGCCGGCGCGCCCTGGAAGTCCGTGATCACGGTCTGCGCGCGGTTGGCGGCCGCGATATAGGCGCCGCGTTCGTAGTAGTAGCGCGCCACGTGCACTTCGTTCATGGCAATGGCATTCACCAGCCACACCACGCGCAGGCGGGCGTCGGCGGCGTACTTGCTGTCCGGGTAGCGCTTGATCAGTTCGTTGAATGCGTCATACGAGGCGCGCAGCCCCTTGGGATCGCGTTCGCTGGGATCCTGGCCGGTGATGTTCGTCATGAACGCGCTGGCCGGCGTGAAATTGATCAGTCCCTTCAGGTACAGCACGTAGTCGGTGCCGGGATGGTTGGGATACAACTGCTGGAACCGGTCGATGGCCGCCAGCGCCTGGTCGTTTTCACCGTCCTTCCAATTGACGTAGGCCAGGTTGATCAAAGCCTGTTGCGCGTACACGCCGAACGGATAGCGGCTTTCGACGGCCGTCAGGCGTTCGCGGGCGTCTTTCCAGTTGCCGGCGTCCATTTCCTGCTTGGCGTCGTTGTAGAGCTGTTCCGCGCTCCAGTTGGCGGTCTTGTCGTACTTGGCGCCGCTGGTGCCGCAGGCAGCCAGCAGGGCGGTAAGGGCAAGCGCCAGGCACAGGCGCGCGACCGACCCGAGGCGGGAGGCGGAAAACGGAGGGGCGGGAACGCGGGGAGTCACGACGGTCATTTCCTTGGTGTTAGCATGGCTGGCTGCGTCGATTATATGATTTGTCTCCATGTCCGAGTTAGCCGCCAGCGCGGATCTTCCTTCCGATGACGAACCGCAAATTCTGCGCGTCCCGGAAACCGTCCAGGCCGACCGGCTGGACAAGGTGCTTTCCGGTCTCTTGGCAGAGCACTCCCGCAGCCGCCTGCAGGGCTGGATCGAGGCCGGTTACGTGCAGGTGAACGGCGCGCCCGCCAAGGTACGCCAGCCCGTCGGCCCCGGCGACCTCATCGCCGTGTGGGAGCAGCCCGCGCCCGATGCCCAGGCTTTCGAGCCCGAACCCGTGGATTTCCGCGTCGTGGCGGACAGCCCGGCCTGGATCGTCGTCGACAAGCCCGCCGGGTTGGTGACGCATCCCGGCGCCGGCAACTGGCGCGGCACGCTGCTCAACGGTTTGCTGTTCCGCTATCCCGAATTGCGCGGGGTGGCACGGGCCGGCATCGTCCATCGCCTGGACAAGGACACCTCCGGCTTGCTCGTCGTGGCGCGCACCGAACAGGCGCAGACTCACCTGGTACGCCAGCTGCAGGCGCGCACCATGGGCCGCGAATACGTCGCGCTGGTCCACGGCTGGCTGGCCGGTCCCGGCACGGTGGACCGGCCGGTGGGCCGCGATGCCCGCGTGCCGGTGCGCATGAGCGTGGAGCGCCCCATCGCGCCCAAGCATGCCGTCACGCATTACGCGCCCGAAGCCGCCGGCCTGGCCGGCGAGACGCGCGCATCGCGCATCGCATGCCGCCTGGAAACCGGCCGCACGCACCAGATACGCGTCCACCTGGCCAGCCTGGGGCACCCCTTGCTGGGCGATACCTTGTATGGCGGCAAGGCGGTGGCGGGGGCAACACGCCAGATGCTGCACGCGCGCGCCCTGCGCTTCGACGACCCGGCCGGCACCGGGCCGTTGTCCTTCGAGGCGCCGCCCCCTTCCGACATGGCGGCCGTTTGCCAGGCGATCGCCTGGAACGCCTGAGAGGTCATCCGTGAGCTTCACCGCATCAGCATCCCCCCAGGCCGGACAGGCCGCCTTGCCGGTGGTCACCGGCCCGCAGTGGGCCGGTGTGCGCTACTTCTGCACCACCCGGGCCGGCGGCGTCGGGACGGCGCCGCACGACACCTTGAACCTGGGCCTGCGCGCCGGCGACCAGCCGCAAGCCGTCGCGGAAAACCGGCGGCGCGTCCGCGCCATGCTGCCGGCCGACCCGCTATGGCTGCGGCAGGTGCACGGCGCGCGGGTTGTTGACGCCGATGGGCCGGCGCAAGACGAACCCGCCGCGGATGCCGCCGTGACGGCCGTCCCGGAACGTCCCCTGGCCATCATGGTGGCTGATTGCCTGCCGGTGCTCATCGCCGATACCGGCGGGCGTGTCCTGGGGGCCGCCCACGCCGGCTGGCGCGGGCTGGCCGGCGGCGTCCTGGAACACACCCTGGAGGCCTTGCGCCGGAAATGTCCGGATGCCGCGGGCTGGCAAGCCTGGATCGGGCCGGGGATAGGCCCGGCGGCCTTCGAGGTCGGGCCCGATGTGCTGGAGGCGTTCGGCGCGGACGGGCCGCAGGCCGCCGCGCTGTTTGCGCCCCGCCCGGGCGTGGCCGGCAAATGGCTGGCCGACCTGCCGGCGCTGGCTGCCCTGCGGCTGGCCCGCGCCGGCGTGGCGGCGGTGCACCGCAGCGGGCTCTGCACGGTCTCGGATCCCGGCCGTTTCTTTTCCTATCGGCGTGACGGACAGACGGGCCGAATGGCGATGCTGGCCTGGTTGTGCCACCCATGAGGGCGTCCCGCCGACGCCGCGCAGCCGCGAAAACGGGCAACGCGCCCCCTGCGATTACCCGCATTGACACTACTTGCACCGCAATGCACCATCCTTTTGAAAAGCGACCATAACAAGGTGTCGAGGTGACTGCCCATCCATCCGCAGCATGGCCCGTCCCGGTCGGTGTCGCACCGGACATCCTGGCGCAGATACAGGCGGACTTCTCCCGCGACTGGCAGCGCCTCGCCGACGATGCCCGCGCCGGCCGCCTGGAACCTCCCTCCGACAAACGGTTCGCGGGCGAGGCCTGGCGCCGCAGCCCCCATCACCTCGTCATGGCCCATGCCTACCTGCTGTCCGCGCGCGCCCTGCATCGCATGGTGGACGCCGCCAGCGTCAGCGAGGCACTGCGCGACCGGCTGCGGTTTTCCATCATGCAGTGGCTGGACGCGATTGCGCCGTCCAATTTCTTGGCCTTCAATCCCGATGCCCAGGAATCCGTCCTGGCCTCGGCCGGCAAGGCGCTGAACGAAGGCCTGGCCAACCTGCTGAACGATCTGGGCAAGGGCCGCATCACGCAGACCGACGAAAGCCAGTTCGAAATCGGCGTCAACGTCGCGGTCACGCCCGGGCAGGTGGTGTTCGAAAACCCGCTGTTCCAGCTGATCCAGTACACGCCCTCGACGCCAACCGTGTACCAGCGGCCCCTGGTGATCGTGCCGCCGAATATCAACAAGTTCTATGTCCTGGACCTGCAGCCCGCGAATTCCTTCGTCCGCCACGCGGTGGAGGCGGGCTTTACGGTGTTCATGATGTCGTGGCGCAATCCGGTACCCGCCGACGAAGACGGCGTGGACCGTGCGCAGTGGGACGACTACTTGGAAAACGCCGTTCTTCCCGCGCTGCGCATGGCCGGGGAGATCACCGGCCAGCCCCAGGTGAACGCCCTGGGCTTCTGCGTTGGCGGCACGCTGCTGGCGTCGGCCCTGGCGCTGGCGCATGCCCGCGGCGAAAGGCCGGTGGCGGCCTTGACGCTGCTGACCGCCTTGCTGGATTTCCGCGACACCGGCGTGCTGAGCGTGTTCGTGGACGAAACCCATGCCCTGCTGCGCGATCGCCTGCTGGGCGGCGGCGGCTTGATGCCCGGTCGCGAACTGGCCACCACCTTTTCCTTCCTGCGCCCGAACGAACTGGTGTGGAATTACGTGGTGGACAACTATCTCAAGGGCCGCAAGCCGCCGGCCTTCGACCTGTTGTTCTGGAACGCGGACAGCACCAATCTGCCAGGACCGTTCTTCGCCTGGTATTTCCGTAATACCTATCTGGAAAACAACCTGAAGGTGCCGGGCCGCTGCGTCGTGGCGGACGTGCCGCTGGACCTGACCAGCCTCGACATGCCGGCCTACATCTTCGGTTCGCGCGAGGATCACATCGTGCCGTGGACATCGGCCTATGCTTCCACGCAATTGCTGCGCGGCACCCAGCGTTTCGTCCTGGGCGCATCCGGACACATCGCGGGCGTCATCAATCCGCCGGCGAAGAAACGGCGCAGCTACTGGACCACCGCCGCGGGAAACGGAAACGGCAACGGCGACGGCAACGGAAATGCCATGCTGCCCGGCGATCCTTCCGCCTGGCTGGCGCGCGCGGAAGAACATCCCGGCAGCTGGTGGCCCGACTGGACAGCCTGGCTGGCCGGCCATTCGGGCCGGCAGGGGAAGGCGCCGAGCCGTATGGGCAGCGCGGAACATCCGCCCATCGAGCCCGCGCCGGGGCGCTATGTGAAGGTAAGAGCCATGTAATGCGGCTGGGCGTGCAGGCAGCACCCACCGGCAAGACAAAGACATACAGGCAGGACCCACGGGCAGCACATTCGAAGTGCGGCAGCACACAGGAGAACATCGATGAGCGGAAAACTGGCATACGTGACCGGTGGCATGGGCGGTATAGGAACTTGCATCTGCCAGCGCCTGGCGAAGGACGGCTTCCGCGTGGTCGCGGGATGCGGGCCTAGCCGCAATTACGAGCAGTGGCTGGATGAACAGGCGGCACAGGGCTATACGTTCTATGCCTCCGTCGGCAACGTCGCGGACTGGGATTCAACCGTCCAGGCTTTTGAAAAAGTCCGCGCCGACTATGGCCAGGTGGATGTGCTGGTGAACAACGCCGGCATTACCCGCGATGGCCTGTTTCGCAAAATGTCGCTTGATGACTGGCGCGCCGTAATCGACACCAACCTGAATGGCGTGTTCAATGTGACCAAGCAGGTGTTGGAGCACATGGTCGACCGCCAATGGGGCCGGATCATCAACATCAGTTCGGTCAACGGGCAGAAAGGCCAGTTCGGGCAGACCAACTATTCCACCGCCAAGGCCGGCATCCACGGTTTCACCATGGCGCTGGCCCAGGAAGTCGCCAACAAGGGCGTTACCGTGAACACGGTATCGCCGGGCTATATCGGCACGGACATGGTGCGCGCCATCCGTCCCGACGTCCTGGAAAAAATCGTCGCCACCATCCCGGTGCGGCGCCTGGGCACGCCGGAGGAAATCGCGTCCATGGTCTCGTGGCTGGCCTCGGATCAATCGGGCTTCGCCACAGGCGCTGACTTTTCCTTGAACGGCGGTCTGCATATGCATTGAACCGGCGAGCGCGCCGGGCCGCAGGGGTCCGGTGCCATGATCGCGGCAAGCAGGACTAAGATATAGGCCGTCGCACAGGCCCCGCGGGCGGCCGTATCGACCGATGTCACATCCATAAGTACAACACGATCGACCCGAGCAGGGGACAACCATGACGCAAGCCCAAGCAGGCGCCAGTACACGCCTGATCAAGAAGTACCCGAACCGTCGCTTGTACGACACGCAGACCAGCACGTACATCACGCTGGCGGATGTCAAGCAGCTGGTCCTCGCCAACGAATCCTTCCAGGTCGTCGATGCGAAAAGCGGCGACGACCTGACCCGCAGCATCCTGCTGCAGATCATCCTGGAAGAAGAAGGCGGCGGCGTGCCGATGTTCTCGTCGAACATGCTGGCGCAGATCATCCGCTTCTATGGGCATGCCATGCAGGGCATCATGGGTTCCTACCTGGAGAAGAACATCCAGGCTTTCATGGAGATCCAGGAGCGCATGGCCGAGCAGTCCAAGGGACTGTACGGCAACCAGTTCGGCCCCGAGGCCTGGACCCAGTTCATGAATGGCCAGGCCCCCATGATGCAGAACATGATGAACAGCTACATCGAGCAGAGCAAGAACCTGTTCGTGCAGATGCAGGACAAGATGCAGGACCAGACCCGCTCGATGTTCTCGACCTTCCCATTCCCTGGCGCGGCCCAGGGCAACCGGGGCAAGTAGGGCGGGAGCCGGCAAAAATCGAAAGGCGGCTGCCCGCCCGCCAATAGGGGCGGGCAGCCTTCCACCTTCCGGCCCGCCGGTTCAACCTCCCTTAAACGAATACTGCCGGGCCGCCGCGTACGCGGGCAGGCGCGGCAGGGGAACCACCGCAAGCAATCCCGGTCCTACCGCTCCCCTGGCGCCCCGTAGACCGCCGTCCTGGCAAAGGGTGGGGGCCCCGGCAGGGAGTTCGCCAAGGATGAGATAGCCCGCCATCGGCATGAAAACAGTTCTTGTTTGCATTCATCCTTGCTTTTCCCTATGCTTTCAACTTTACGGTCGCATGACGGCGGAACTCCGCCGGAAGGAAATTCGATGATCAGACAGGCCCTCGCTCTGGCTGCCGGCCTCGCCCTCTGCGGCGCGGCCCACGCAGCCGAATACCCCATCGGCAAGCCCGTGGAGAAGGGCGGCATGGAAGTCGGTGCGGTGTATTTGCAACCCATCGAAATGGATCCCCCCGGGGTCATGCGGGCGGCCCGGGACTCGGACATCCACCTGGAAGCCGACATCCATGCCACGGCCAACAATCCCACCGGCTTCCCGGAAGGCGAGTGGATGCCTTACCTGGTGGTCAAGTACGAACTCCAGAAGGTAGGCAGCGACAAGGTGCAACAAGGCATGCTGATGCCCATGGTCGCCAACGACGGCCCGCACTATGGCGAAAACGTCAAGCTCGATGGCCCGGGCAAGTACAAGCTCAAGTTCTTCATTTCCCCGCCCACCGCCGATGGCCACAATCACTTCGGCCGCCATGTGGACAAGGAAACCGGCGTGGGCCCGTGGTTCGCGCCATTCGAACAGGACTATGAATTCGTCTACGCCGGTACCGGCAAGAAGGGTGGCTACTGATGAAGCGCGCGGCCCATGCATGGCTGCCGGCGTTCGCGCTGGCCCTGCTGTGCGCGGCGGGCCCGGCCCGCGCCGACGACATGCCGACGTTCCAGCTCACCTTCAAGGCGGACGGCACCTTCGAACCCGCGCGGCTGGTCGTTCCGGCGGGCCGCTTCAAGATCGAATTGAGCAATGAAAGCAAGGAGCCGGTGGAATTCGAAAGCATTCCGCTGCGCAAGGAAAAAGTGCTGGGACCCGGCGTGAAGTCCTTCGTCGTGATCACCATTTCTCGGCCCGGTGAATATCCGTTCTTCGACGATTTCCACCAGGACGTCAAGGGCACGCTGGTCGTTCAACCCAAGGATTGAAACGGGCGTACCCGCGCCCCCTCGATGTCATGGAACAGGTCTCTTTTATCGTTTGGCGCGAATCCGTCGAAGCCCTGCTGGTCGTGGGCATCCTGTATTCCTGGCTGCGCGCCACCCCCGAGGGCCGGCGCGGGCTGCCTTATCTTTGGGGCGGCGTGGCGGGGGGCCTGGGGCTGGCTGTCGCGCTGGCCCTGGTCCTGCTGGGCGTTTCGTCCTGGCTGTCCGATACCGGACAGGAATGGTTCCAGGCGGGCATGGCGCTGGTGGCCTGCGCCCTGGTCGTGCAAATGGTCTTCTGGATGAAGAAGCATGGCCGCACGCTGAAGGGCGAACTGGAAAGCGGCGCGCGCGAATCCGTGCGCGACGACAACTGGTGGGGTCTGCTGATTCTGGTCGTGATCGCGGTGGCGCGCGAGGGCAGTGAAACGGTGGTGTTCCTGTACGGCACGGTATCGGCCGGGGCGGAAGGCAGCAGCGCGTGGATGCTGGGGCTGGCGGGCCTGGCGGGCTTTGCCGTCGCCTTGCTGACCTTCTGGCTGCTGCAGCTGGGCGGCAAGCTGATTACGTGGCGGCGCTTCTTCCGGGTGACGGAAATCCTGTTGCTGCTGCTGGCCGGTTCCCTGCTGGTGGGCGGCCTGGACCACCTGATTTCGCTGGGCGTGGTGCCGCCGCTGGTGGATCCGATCTGGGACAGCAGCCGGCTGCTGAATGACAGCACTGGCGTGGGCAAGATCCTGGCCGATTTCGCGGGCTATCGTGCGTATCCGGCGCTGACCACCGTGCTGGTGTGGGCGGCCTACTGGATCGTGGTGTGGGCGCTGCTGCGGCGCGCCGGTCCGGCGGCGCCTCGTCCCGCCGGGGCGGCGGCGTCGGCCAGCGCGCGATAATGGCGGCCGCGATAAGCCGAATATCTGTAAAGGTGGGACCATGGCTGTAGCAGTAGCGCGGGCAACTGTCCGCGTGGCCGATTTCCTGCGTGACCATGCCCCTTTGCTGCGCAAGCTGCAATGGGGCATTGTCGCGTTATATGCCTTCCTGCTGATCGTGCCGGCGGCCATGCCGCTGCCGGGCAATACCGCGTCGGTGTTCAACAACCTCACGGTGGTCGCGCAGTTCGCCTTCTGGGGCATATGGTGGCCTTTCGTGCTGGTTTCCATGCCTATCCTGGGGCGGGCCTGGTGCGGCCTTTTCTGCCCCGAAGGCATGCTGACCGAATGGGCCAGCGAGCACGGCAAGGGCCTGGCCATTCCGCGCTGGATGCGCTGGGGCGGCTGGCCTTTCGTCGCCTTCGCCCTGACCACGATCTACGGCCAGCTGGTCAGCGTGTATCAGTACCCGCTGGCTGTCCTGGCGGTCCTGGGCGGGTCCACGGCGGCGGCCATGGTGGTGGGATGGCGCTACGGCCGCAGCAAGCGCGTCTGGTGCAAATACCTGTGCCCGGTCAACGGCGTATTCAACTTGCTGGCCAAGCTGTCGCCGTGGCATTTCAAGGTGAACGAGGAAGCGTGGCGGCATCCAGTCATCCGCATCCAGGCGGTGAACTGCGCGCCCCTGGTGCCGCTGCGCCATATGAAGGGCGCCGGCGATTGCCATATGTGCGGACGTTGCAGCGGCTACCGCGGCGCCATCGCGCTGACCCCGCGTTCGCCCGAAGCAGAGATCGTCGACGTGGCACAGGGCGATGCCTGGCAGACCGCGCTGGTGGTGTTCGGCATGATGGGCATCGCCATGGGTGCGTTCCTGTGGAGTGCCAGCCCCTGGTTCGTGACCATCAAGCAGGCCGCCGCCACCTGGTTGATCGACAAGGACATCATGTGGCCGCTGGCGGACAACGCCCCGTGGTTCATCCTGACCCATTACCCGGAAGTCAACGACGCCTTTTCCTGGCTGGATGGCGCCACCATCCTGTTCTTCATCGCCGCCACCACCGCGGTGGTCGGTGGTGCACTCTATGCGGCGCTGTGGCTGGCCGACCGCCTGCTGCCGGCGGTGCAAGGGCGGTCGCGCTGGGGCGGGGCCGGCCTGCACAAGCTGGCGCAGCCCTTGATCCCGGCCGCCGGCATCGGCGTCTTCCTGGGCCTGTCCGCCACCACCATTACCCTGCTCAAGCATGAAGGCGTGCACGCGCTCTGGGCCAATCCCGTGCGCTTTACGCTGCTGACGCTCGCCGTGGGGTGGTCCCTGCGGCTGGCCTGGCGCGTCATGGGGCAGCGCACGCCATCGATCGGCCGCAGGCTCGCGGCATGGCTGGTGTTTGCCGCCGGGATGGTGCCGTTCTGCCTGGCCTGGGTCTTGTTCTTCGTGACGTGGTGAGAACCTACCGCTACCGCATCCTGAACGTCTTCGCCGAAACCACCTTCGGCGGCAATCCCTTGTGCGTGTTCGAAGACGGCAGCGGCCTGAGCGATGCCGAAATGCAGGCGCTCGCGCTGCAATTCAATCTATCCGAAACGACGTTCATCCTGCCTTCGCGCTCGGCGACGGCGCGGGTGCGGATTTTCACGCCCGGCTACGAAATGCCCTTCGCCGGCCATCCTACCCTGGGTACGTCGCACGTGGTGCGCGCGCTGACCGGCGTGGGCGATAGCCTGACGCTGGAGATGCGGGCCGGCGTGGTGCCGGTGCAGGCACAGGGCGATACCTGGACGCTGGTGGCGCCTGGCGGGGGCGCGCCGGAAGTGCGCCGGCCGGTGTTGCCTGCCGCCACCATTGCCGCTCAATTGGGCGTGTCCACGGACGACCTGCTGTCCGAGCCGCTGTGGCTCGATACGGGCGCGCATCAATTGCTGGTACCGCTGAAGTCGGTGGAAGCAGTGCGCCGGGCCAGGCCCGACGCAGCGCGCCTGGATGAATGGGAAGCCAGCAAGGCGAGCCGCCGGGTGGCCTATGTATTCGCCTTCGACCTCCGGCTGGACGATCCCGCCGGGCACGCGCATCGCTCCGGCGATGGGCGCCGCCCGCATGGCGGCAACGCGGACCCGGGGGAGGGCGGCGATGGAAGCCCGCCCCATGGCGGTAATGGCGTGAACCACGTGCTGGCGCGCTATTTCTTCGTGAAGCCGGGCGGCGGCGTGGTGGAAGACCCGGGTACCGGTTCGGCCTGCGCCAACCTGGGCGGTTGGTGCGTCGCCACCGGCCGATCCCTGCCGTTGCATATCCGTGTGGCGCAGGGCGAACAAGCCGGCCGGCCATGCGTCATGGGGTTGCGGGTCACGGCCGACGGCCGAATCAGCGTGTCGGGGCAAGTGCTGGAATTGGGCAGCGGAAGCATCAAGCTGCCCTGACGCCAGCCCGGGCTGGACGTACGCATCCTTGATATGCGTCGATGACAGCGGTGTCGGGCCGCATCTTTACGCGAAATCAAAATAAAAAGCACGGTTTGCAAAGACCGGTATTTGGCGCCCCTGTTATTTTCGCCATCATCGTCTTGCGTTGCGCCGACATGGGCTCTCTAGTGGGCTGGGCGTATTGCGAGGGGTGGTCAACGGGAGAAGGGCACCATGCAATCCGACACCGGAAAACGCGTCCAGTTCGAGAAACTCGCACAAATTCCCATACCCGTAGGACTTACGGACGAGGAAGGACTTCCCGCCTGCTTCCTGGACGGCATCAAGCCTTCTCCGGATTCCAGCTACGTCTCGGCCGCACTCGTCGGCCAGGTGTCCGGCGATGGGCTCGGGATAGTTGGCCTCGAACTCCTCGACGGGATCCCGAACTTCGCGATCCTCCAGGCGCCGCCCGTATCGCCGGCGACCTTGTCGACATGGCCGTCCGGCTCAAGGATGGATGCCGCATGCGGCGTAAGCGACGGCAGGGTAGCCTTCGCCGTTCGGGACAGCAACGTCGTCGTCTTGCAGGTGCATAACAGCCCGGCCTCGGCGAAATGGGGCTGGGACCTGGACTGCACCATCGTATTCGACGACAACGTCGGGAAGGTCCAGCAGATGCTGGAACGGGATGGCGTGATCTACGGGTTTACAAAGGATGTGTGGGGCGCGAACAATGCATTCTTTTCTGTCGAGGTAAAAGACGGCGCGACACCGGCTGTTTACTACTATGGTGGCTCGCCCGCCCAGGGCTTCTTCTATAAGACGAAAGGACTCGAGGCGTCGAACAACATGATGATGCGGCGGATCTGGTCGGCCCGACGCTCGTAGCGAGCGCTCCGCCGCCTCATCTTCGGGCTATCGATGTCGCCACCGATAAGCCACTCCTCGTGACGGGCACCCCGCCTCCGGAAATGGACATTATTACGTTGCCGTCGGCGTGGGCTGACAGCGTGAATAATCTTTACTACCTATCCGGCTTGGGAACGGTTCCCAAGGACGGAAGTGCTTTGAACGTGGGCGTATACCGCGTTTCCCTGATCTGACGCCGCTTCTTGACCCGCTCCCAGGTAAACAAACGGCCGCCCCGCGACGGCCGTCTATCTTCGGGTATGGGGCCTTTACTTCCGGCTCTTCGTCGCATCGACCTTCAGGTTGTTCTTGACCTGCTTGACGCCTTCGACGCCACGCGCGGCATGCGTGGCCGCATCGCTTTGCGCGGCGGATGCCACCGTGCCGGTCAGCGTGACGACGCCATTATTGGTTTCCACGGCGACGTCCAGGGCGCTCAGCGACTTGTCGGCGACGATCGCGGCCTTCACCTTGGTGGTGATGACCGTGTCGGACGCGTATTCACCGACCGATTCCTTGGGTTTGCCGTTGGCGTTGGTCGTGTCCGCGGCGTGGGCGGCCGGCAGGGCGCCGGCACCCAGGGCCAGGACGGCGCTGATGAAGAGTTGGCGGGTACGCATAGGCGTTTCTCCTTGTGCAGTTTTAAGGGGACCGAATTCCGGCACTATCGTCGGAATATGCCACCCAGGACGGACAGCAGCGCCAGGACGAGGAAAACGATGAAAAGGATCTTCGCGATGCCCGCAGCGCCCGCGGCGATGCCGCCGAAGCCCAGCACGGCGGCGATGATGGCGATGACGAAGAAAACAGCGGCGTAGTACAGCATGGTTTGCCTCCCGATTCGGAAAAGCGCCGGGCTCGCGATGCGACCTGGCGTGGCCTCGATGCCCGGCCGGTGTGGCTGGGCGTACGGGTTAGCAACACGCTACGTGCCCGGCCCCATCAGGATCAAACGCGGATGTGGGCAAATGTAAACGGCGTAGCGTTGAGGACGGTCTTAGCCGCATGAGGGCACCGCTGTTACAACTGCGCAACCCTTGTCCGGGTTTTGACGGATACGGGTAACAGTCGCGCGGCCGACGCGAGCCGCCCTGTGCGTGCGGTCGCGCGGCCGCCCCCGGGAGCTTGCCCTGGGCCTACGGTCAGCCTACGCCCCGGCTTCCGCCACCCGCATGGCGATATGCGCCAGCGCTTCTTCCACCTGGTCGACCAGGATCAGGCATAGATCGCCCGCCTGCAGGCGCGCCAGCGCGGTATCGATGGCGACGAATTCGCCGTTGATTTCGGTCGAATAGGCGGTGCGGCTGGCATGGCGCAGGCCTTCGCGCAGCAGGGCGATGACTTCGCCGTCGGCGCGGCCGCGTTGGCACTGGTCCTCGTACAGCAGTACGTCGTCGAAGGCTTCGCCCAGGATCTCGGTCTGACGGCGGATGTCCTCGTCGCGGCGGTCGCCGGCGCCGCTGATCACCACGGACCGGCGCGCGGCCGGCATGGCTTCCACGGCCTGTACCAGCGCGGCGATGGCGTCGGGATTGTGGCCGTAGTCGGCGATGATGGTGGCGCCCCGGTAGTCGAAGACATTGAAGCGGCCCGGTGCGGTCGCGGCATCGTTGACGAAGGTCTTCAGGCCCTGGCGGACGTGTGCCCACGGGGTCTCCAGCGCCCAGGCGGCACCGATGGCGGCCATGGCGTTCTCCACCTGGAAGGCAATGCTGCCGCCGCGCGTCAGCGGTATATCCGCCAGCGCGATTCGCTCGGTTTTCGAGCCTTGCGCGGCGACCAGGTGCTGGCCGTCGCGATAGACCACCCGGCCTCCTCGCGCGCGATGCGTGGTCATGCGCGGATGCTGGCCGTCCAGTGCGAAGAAGACGATGCCGCCGGGACAGCTGGCGGCCATCTCCGCGACGATGGGGTCGGCCGCGTTCAGCACGGCGTAGCCGGAGGGCTGGACATACTGCACGATGACGCGTTTGACCACGGCGAGGTCTTCGACCGTGCTGATATAGCCCAGGCCCAGGTGGTCGCCCATGCCGATGTTGGTGACGACCGCCACATTGCAGCGGTCGAACGCCAGGCCTTCACGCAGGATGCCGCCGCGCGCCGTTTCCAGCACGGCGGCGTCCACGTCCGGATGCGCCAGCACGCTGCGCGCGCTGCGCGGGCCGCTGCAGTCTCCCGTATCGATGCGCCGCGCGCCGATGTACACGCCATCGGAATTGGTCATGCCCACGCGCGTGCCGTCCTGGCCGAGCAGGTGGGCGGTCAGGCGCACCGTCGTAGTCTTGCCGTTCGTGCCGGCCACCGCCACCACGGGGATGCGGCCGTCTTCGCCGTCCGCGAACATGTTGGCGATGATGGCTTCGCCCACCGCGCGGCCCTTGCCGAAGGAAGGCGTCAGGTGCATGCGCAGGCCCGGCGCGGCATTGATTTCCACGATGGCGCCCCGCTGCTCTTCCAGCGGCAGGTGCATGGTCTCCGCCACCACGTCCACCCCGCACAGGTCCAGCCCTATCATGCGCGCCGCGGTCACCGCGCGGGCCGCCAGTTCGGGATGCACTTCGTCCGTGACGTCCGTGGCCGAGCCGCCGGTGCTGAGGTTGGCATTGTTGCGCAGGACCACGCGCGCGCCCGCGGACGGAATGGAGTCCACGGTGTAGCCTTGCTTGGCCAGCGTGGCGATCGCGATGTCGTCGATGCGTATCTTCGTCAGCGAGGTGGCGTGGCCGTCGCCGCGCAGCGGATCCTGGTTGACCCGGTCGACCAGCTGGCGCACGGTATGCACGCCGTCGCCGGACACCTGGGGCGGGTCGCGGCGCGCGGCCGCGACCAGGGTGTCGCCCACGACCAGCAGGCGGAAATCATGGCCGGGGATATAGCGTTCGACAATGACGTCGCGGCTGATGTCGGCGGCGGCGGCATAGGCGGCCGTGACCCGCTCGCGCGTTTCGATGTTGACCGCGACGCCACGCCCCTGGCTGCCGTCGCGGGGCTTGACCACGACGGGGCCGCCCAGTTCCTGGGCCGCGGCCCAGGCGTCCTCCGCGCTGGATACCGTGCGCCCGAACGGCACCGGCACGCCGGCGGCGTCCAGCAGCATCTTCGTCAGGTCCTTGTCCTGCGCGATGGATTCGGAAATGGCATTGGTGCGGTCGGTCTCGGCCGCCTGGATACGGCGTTGCCGCGATCCCCAGCCGAACTGCACCATGCTGCCTTGCGTCAGGCGGCGATACGGGATATTGCGCGTGACGGCGGCATGGACGATGGAGCCGGTGCTGGGACCCAGGCGGATGTCCTCGTCCAGTTCGCGCAGGCGGTGCAGGGCGTTGGCCAGGTCGAAAGCGGTGTCTTCGCGCGCGGCCACGCATAGTTGTTCGGCCAGCTCCAGCGCCAGCCGGCCGACGGCTTCCTCGGTGTATTCGACGACGACCTGGAACACGCCCGGCTCTATCGTGGCCGCGGTGCGGCTGAAGGTGACCCGACAGCCCGCATGGGCCTGCAGCAGCAGCGCCACGCGTTCCAGCACGTGGGCCATCGACACCGTCCCTTCGTCACCTTCGGGACGCAGCAGCCCCAGCTGCGGAAAGCGCGCGCGCAGGCGCGGTTCCAGGGGGGGCAACTGATCGATGGAGCATTCGAGGTCGTCACAGGCGACGATGGCTTCGATGGCGGTATTGCGGCTCCACAGGTTGGGGCCGCGCAGTGCGCGTATGCGGGAGACTTCCATGCGGTATTCCTGTCGGCCGGATCGCCGGGACGGCGGCGGCATAGTCCTTAGTTCTGCTCGATCCAGAGTCGCAGCATATGAAGCGAAGCTTCGGCGCTGCCCTCGTCGCACTGCATGATGATGAAATCGCCGGGACGCACGCTGTCCAGCACCGTGCGCATCGCCGTGGCGTGGTCCGGCTCGTCCACGATGGACGTGGCGCGCCCGCCTTGCTGCGCGCCGGCGCGCAACAGGCCGCGCGCCTGGCCGACCGGACGCGCGCTCGGCACGGTCGTGTCGTCGTACAGCACCACCTGGTCGAAGGAGGCACCCAGCAGGGCGCCCTGGTCCAGCAGGTCCTGGTCGCGGCGGTCCTTGCCGGCGCCGTAGACGATGCGGCGCCGGCGCGCCGGGAAGCGCTCCGCGGCGGCCACCAGCGCGCGCAGCGCGGACAGGTTGTGTGCCCCGTCCACGACCACGGTCGCGTCCTTGCGGTCGACCGCCGTGAATTGCCACGGCGCGTCCGCGCGATCGATATCGAAGGTCTCGACGCCGACACGGATGATGTCCGCCGGGACGCCCAGGGCCCAGGCCGCGCCGACCGCCGCCAGCACGTTTTCGATCTGGAAGAGCACGCGTCCCTCTTCGGTCAGGGGGATGGCCCCCAGCTCGGTGATGCGGGTTTCGCGGCTGCCGTCGGCCAGCACGACGTGGCCGTCGCGCACGAAGACCGCGCGCTTGCCCGATGCCACGTGCGATGCGATGGCGGGCAGGCCCGGGTCGATGCCGAAGAACACCACGTCGCCGTCGCATAGCGCGGCCATCTCGACCACGCGCTCGTCGCGCGCGTTCAGCACCGCGGTACCGGTGGGCAGCACCACGTCGACCTGCGTGCGCAGGACGTTGTACATGCCGTCCAGGTCGCGGATGTCGTGTTCGCCCAGATGGTCGCCTTCGTCGATATTGGTCACGATGCCGACCTGGCAGCGGTCGTAGGCCAGGCCCTGGCGCAGGATGACGGTGCTGCTGTTTTCGATGACGGCCGCATCGACGGAGCGGTTCAGCAGGACGCGCCGGCCCGTGGCCCAGTCGCCGCGATCGCCTCGTTCGACCTGGCGCTGGTTGAAGTACAGGCCTTCGCTGCACGCCAGGCCGACATGCCGGCCCCACAGCTGCAGCAGGCGCGCCGTCAACCGCGCCACCACGGTCTTGCCGTTGGTGCCCGTGACGCCGACGACCGGAATGCGACCGTCCTCGCCGTCGGGGAACAGGTAATCGATGATGGCCTTGCCCACGGGGCGTGGCTTGCCGTCGGCCGGCTTCAAGTGCATGAGCAAGCCCGGGCCCGCATTGACTTCCACGATGGCGCCGCGCTGTTCCTCCAGCGGGCGGGAGATGTCCTCCGCCACCAGGTCCACGCCGGCGACATCCAGGCCGACGATGCGCGCCGCCAGCGTGACGGCGTGGGCGACCTCGGGATGGACCAGATCCGTGACGTCGAAGGCCACGTTGCCGTTGCGCTGGATCATCACTTCCCGGCCGGCCGGGGGCACGCTGTCGGCGGCCAAGCCCTGGCGGGCGATTTCCAGCCGGGCGGCGGAATCCAGCCTGACCTTGTTCAGCGGGCAGTCCTCGCCGCTGCCGCGCCGCGGATCGGTGTTGATCTGCAGCTCGATCAGGTCTTCGACGGTGTGCTCGCCATCGCCGACGATCCACGCAGGCTCCCCGCGCGCGGCGGCCACCATGCGATCGCCGACGACCAGCAGGCGGTGTTCGTTGCCGGATACGAAGCGTTCGACCAGGACGCCGCTGCCTTCTTCCTGGGCCACGGCATAGGCCGCCTTGACCTCTTCATGGCTGTTCAGGTTGGTGAAGACGCCGCGGCCGTGATTGCCGTCGTAGGGCTTGACGACCACCGGCAGGCCAATGTCCTGCGCCGCTTCCCAGGCCGCGTCCTCCGACTCGACCAGGCGGCCTTCGGGCACCGGCACGCCGCATTCGGCCAGCAGGCGCTTGGTCAGGTCCTTGTCGCGCGAGATCCCTTCGGCGATGGCGCTGGTGCGGTCGGTTTCGGCCGTCCAGATGCGGCGCTGGCGCGCGCCGTATCCCATCTGCACCAGGTTGCCTTCGAACAGGCGGATATAGGGGATGTCCCGGTCGTCCGCGGCATCGACGATGCAGGCCGTGCTGGGGCCCAGGCAATGGCGGTCCACCATGCGGCGCAGCCGCGCGACGGTGGCGTCGACGTCGAAGGGGCGGTCTTCCATGGCCGCCATGACCAGGTCGCGCGCCTCGCCGAGCGCGGCGCGGGTGACGTCTTCGTGCCAAGCCCGCACGATCACCTTGTAGATGCCCCGGGTGGCCGTTTCACGGGCCTTGCCGAAGCCGCCCGGCAGGCCGGCCAGATTCTGCAATTCGAGCGTGACGTGCTCCAGGATATGGGCCGGCCAGGTGCCCTCGCGCAGGCGCTGCAGGAACCCCCCGCGCACGCCGGGGCTGCAGCGATGCTCGATCAGTGTCGGCAACCACGTCGACAGGCGCTCGTAAAAACCGGGAATCGTGTTGGAGGGATAATCCTCCAGTTCGCCGATATCCACCCAGGCTTCCAGCACGGGGCGGTATGTCCAGATGTTCGGGCCGCGCAAAGCCACGACATCGAGAAATTCAATGTCTTTCTTTTTCATGTTCTAATTTGCCGAAAATTCCGATGGCGAACGGAAGAAATTCCTGGGCTTTGGGCGGTTCGTGGTTATCCCGTGTAGGTATACGGTGCGCGTTTCGTCGGTGCCAGGATGCTCTGTGCATGCCGCCGATTATAGAAATATCGGTAAGCAGGCGGCGACGCGGATTCTATCCATGACGTCCGGTGTGTTGCAAGGAAGGAACACGTTTTCAGCTTCGCGCCGAAATCGGGGTCCCGGCCTGCTGGTTCCGCCGCGGCTGTGAATACGTTTTCCATGAAGAAACCCGTTTTAGACTTCGTCCCGGACGCAGCTGCCCTGCCAGGTGACTGGCACGCCGACATGGTCGCCCAGCTGGGTGAGGGCGAGATATTGCTCGCCTGGTTGGCGCTAGACCTCGATGCGGCACTGAAGTTCCGCAACGGCCTGGTTTTCGTGACCGACCGGGCGATCGTCGCCCGCGAGCCGGGCGACGACCAATGGCGCCGCTGGCCTTACGAAGCGAGTGAAAGCGTAACGGTTTCCGACCACGCCGGCGCCGGGGCGCTGGAATTGCATGGGCCCGAGGCGCGATTGGCCGTATGGCGCTACACGCTGGGGCGGAATCCGGCCGCGCTGCGGCTGCGCGACGCCTATATGCGCCAGCGCGACGCCCTGCGCGGCCTGTCCAGCCCGGGCGCATCCTCGGACCGCCAGTGCGCCACCTGTCTTGAGCCGCTTACCGCAGAGCAGGACGTCTGCCCCGCCTGCAATCCGCCGACGCCCGAACCGCCCGCCACCTGGGCCTTGCTGCGCCTGTGGCGCTTCGCCGTTCCCTACCAGCTGCCGCTGATCATCGGCTTCGTGCTGACCCTGCTGGCGACCGCCGCGACGCTGGTCGCGCCGTACCTGACCATGCCCTTGATGGACGAGGTGCTGATTCCCTTCCAGAACGGCGCGCCCATCGACCATGGCCGCGTGGTGATGTACCTGTCGGGCCTGTTCGCCTCGGCGCTGCTGGCCTGGGGCCTAGGTTGGGGCCGCACGTATATCCTGGCGTGGGTCAGCGAACGCATCGGCGCGGACCTGCGCACGACCACCTACGAGCACATGCATCACCTGTCGCTGGCCTATTTCGGCGGCAAGCGCACGGGAGACCTGATCGCGCGCATCGGCAGCGAGACCGACCGCATCTGCATCTTCCTGTCGCTGCACCTGCTGGACTTCGCGACCGACGTGCTGATGATCGTGATGACGGCGGCGATCCTGATTTCCATCAATCCCTGGCTGGCGCTGGTGACGCTGGTGCCCCTGCCGTTCATCGGCTGGATGATCCACGCGGTGCGCGACCACCTGCGCCATGGCTTCGAGAAAGTGGACCGGGTGTGGTCGGAAATCACCAACGTGCTCGCCGACACGATCCCCGGCATACGCGTGGTCAAGGCCTTCGCCCAGGAAAAGCGCGAAGTGCGCCGCTTCCGCGAGGCCAACCAGCGCAACCTGGACGTCAACGATCGGGTCAATACCATCTGGGCGCTGTTTTCGCCGACCGTGACGCTGCTGACCGAGATCGGCCTGCTGGTGGTGTGGATCTACGGTATCTGGCAGGTGTCGCGGCACGAGATCACGGTGGGCGTGCTGGCGGCCTTCCTGGCCTATATCGGCCGCTTCTATACGCGCCTGGATTCGATGAGCCGCATCGTGTCGGTGACGCAGAAGGCGGCGGCGGGCGCCAAGCGCATCTTCGATATCCTGGACCATGTGTCCAGCGTGCCGGAACCGCGCAACCCGGTGCCGGTGGGTCGCCTGCGCGGCCGCATCGAACTGCGCGACGTGGGATTCCGCTATGGCAACCGGTCGGTCATGCACGGGCTGGACCTGTCCATCGAGCCCGGCACGATGGTGGGGCTGGTGGGCCACAGCGGTTCGGGCAAGAGCACGCTGATCAACCTGATCTGCCGCTTCTACGACGTGACCGAGGGTGCCATCCTGGTGGACGGCATCGACATCCGCACCATGAGCATCGCGCAGTACCGGCGCAACATCGGCCTGGTGCTGCAGGAGCCTTTCCTGTTCTTCGGCACGATCGCCGAGAACATCGCCTATGGCAAGCCCGAGGCGACGCGCGAGGAGATCGTCGCGGCGGCGCGGGCAGCGCACGCGCACGAGTTCATCCTGCGGCTGCCGCACGGCTACGATTCGCTGGTCGGCGAACGCGGGCAGGCCTTGTCCGGCGGCGAGCGCCAGCGCATTTCCATCGCGCGGGCGCTACTGATCGACCCGCGCATCCTGATCCTGGACGAGGCCACCTCGTCGGTGGATACCGCCACCGAAAAGGAAATCCAGAAAGCCCTGGACAATCTGGTGCGCGGCCGCACGACCATCGCCATCGCGCACCGGCTAAGCACGCTGCGCAAGGCGGACCGGCTGGTGGTCCTGGATCGCGGCCGCATCGTCGAGCAAGGCAATCACGAGCAGCTGATGGCGGCGGGCGGCGCGTATCACGCGCTTTACCAGGCGCAGGCCCGGCAGGCCGAGGCCGACGCGGAAGCACGTTCCAGCGAGGAGGATGACGATGACGACCTCGTCGCCGAAACCTGATTTCGCCCTGCAGCGCAACGCCCACGGCAGGCTGGTGTACCTGGGGCCGGACGGCGCGAGCGTCGACGGCGTCGTGCCGGTGCGTGCCTTTCCGATATCGGCGCCGGACGGCGGCTGTTCCCTGGTGGACCCGTCCGGCCACGAGGTGGCCTGGATCGACCGGGTGGACGACCTGCCGCCGTCCATGCGCACGCTGGTGCAGGAAGCGCTGAGCGCGCGCGAATTCATGCCACGCATCCAGCGCATCGTTGCCGTGTCCGGCTATGCGACGCCCTGCACCTGGAATGTCCAGACCGATCGTGGCGCGACGTCCTTCGTGCTGCGTGGCGAGGAAGATATCCGGCGGCTCGGTGGCCAGGCGCTGTTGATCGCCGACAGCCACGGCATCCATTACCTGGTCGGCGACATGCGCGCGCTGGACAAGCACAGCCGCAAGCTGCTGGACCGCTTTTTATAGCCGCATCCGCTACAACGCCGCGTAGCGGCGCGCCGTGGCCAGCGCGCCCTGGCGCCCCAGCGCATCGTACGCACGCCGCACCGCGCCCGCGAAGCGGACGTCCTCGGCCAATGTCGGCGGGAAAATCTCGTGCAGCCCGAGCAAGCCCGCGACCGGATCGTGCGCGCCGGGCGCGGCCAGCGCGCGCAGGCGCGCCGCCATCGGGTCGTTGAGCTCCAGCGCCGCGCCGCCTTCCGACCGGCCCGACAGGAAGCGCATCCAGGCCGCGATGCCCAGCGCCAGCCGGTCCACCGCCTGGCCGTCGCGCAGGCGATCCGAGATCGTGCCCAACAGGCGCGGGGGCAGCTTCTGGCTGCCGTCCATGGCGATCTGGATGCAGCGGTGCTTCAGCGCCGGGTTGGCGAAACGCGCCAGCAGCTCGTCTCGATAGCGGGCCCTGTCGAAACTGGGGGGCACCGTCAGGGTCGGCGCGATGTCGTCCGTCATCATCCGATGCAGCAGCGCCCGCAGGTCGGGCTGGCCGGCGGCGTGGTCGACCGTCTCGATGTCGGCCAGCAGCGCCAGGTAGGCCAAGGTGGAATGGATGCCGTTCAGCATGCGCAGCTTCGCCGTCTCGTAGGGCGTGACATCGTCCACCAGTAGCGCGCCGGCCTGTTCCCAGGCCGGACGTCCGGCGGGGAAGCGGTCTTCGATGACCCATTGCCGGAAGCTTTCCGCCGGTACGGGCCAGGCGTCGACGCAGCCCAGCGCCTCGGCGGCCGCCTGGCGGTCGGCATCCGTCGTGGCGGGCACGATGCGGTCCACCATGGTCGAGGGGAAGGCCACGGCGCGCGCGATCCAGTCCGCCAGCTCCGGGTCCAGCACCCGTGCGTAGTCGACCACCACGCGGCGCAGGGCCGCGCCGTTGTGCGCCAGGTTGTCGCAGGACAGTACCGTGAAGGGGTGCTCGCGCCGCGCCCGCAGGGCCGCCGCCAGGTAGCCCGGCACGCTTTGCGGATGCGCCGGGTCCGCCAGGTCATGGACGATCAGGGGATGGCCCAGGTCCAGTCCGCCCGTCCGGGGATCCAGGCAATAGCCTTTTTCCGTCACCGTCAGCGTCACGATACGCACGCCGGGATCGCGCAAGGCGGCCAGCACCGCGTCCGTGTCTTCCGTTGCCACCAGGATACGCCGCAGCGCGCGCACGACGCGCACCCGCTGGCCGCTCGCGTCGCGCACCAGCACGCTGTACAGGCAGTCCTGCGGCGCCAGCGCGTCGCGCGTATCGGGCCGGCGCAGGGATACGCCGCAGATGCCCCAGTCGCCGCCGGCGGCCAGCATGGCGTCCTCGGTGTACATCGCCTGGTGTGCACGATGGAAATTGCCCAGGCCCAGGTGGACGATGCCCACGCGCGGCTGCGTCCAGGGCAGGGCAGGCAGGTAGGCGCCCAGGCTGGGCAGGCGGTCCGGTGCCAGACGGGGAAGGGCGGCGTTCATGTCGAGTTTCATATCTGGTATGGTAGTATCCAAGGTCAAGTCGATCAAGCCGGAACCGCCATGAAAATTACCCATGCCGAGGTCATCGTCACCTGTCCCGGCCGCAACTTCGTCACCTTGAAGCTGGTCACGGACCAGGGCGTGCATGGCGTGGGCGACGCCACGCTGAACGGCCGCGAGCTTGCCGTGGCGTCCTACCTGAAGGACCACGTCTGCCCTGTGTTGATCGGTCGCGATCCGCGCAATATCGAAGATACCTGGCAATACCTGTACAAGGGCGCCTACTGGCGCCGCGGGCCGGTCACCATGTCGGCGATTGCCGCGGTCGATATGGCGCTATGGGATATCAAGGCGAAGATGGCCGGCATGCCCCTGTACCAGCTGCTGGGCGGGGCATCGCGCGAGCGCGTGATGGTGTACGGCCATGCGACCGGCCGCGATCTGGAAGAAGCGCTGGACAAGTACGCCGAGCACGTGGACCAGGGCTACCAGGCCATACGGATCCAGTGCGGCGTGCCGGGCATGAAATCCGTCTACGGGGTCACCAAGCACGGCGGCGCCTACGAGCCCGCCACCAAGGGCTGGCCCGAGGAACAGTCCTGGTCCAGCGAAAAATACCTGGATTTCATTCCCCGGCTGTTCGAGGCGGTGCGCGACCGTTTCGGCTTCGATACCCACCTGCTGCACGATGTGCACCACCGCCTGACGCCGATCGAGGCCGCCCGGCTGGGGAAATCGGTGGAACCCTATCGCCTGTTCTGGATGGAAGACCCCACGCCGGCCGAGAACCAGGAGGCCTTCCGCCTGATTCGCCGGCATACCGTCACGCCCATCGCGGTCGGCGAGGTGTTCAACAGTATCTGGGACTGCAAGCAGCTGATCGAAGAACAGCTCATCGATTACATCCGCGCGACGCTGACCCACGCGGGCGGCATCACCCACCTGCGCCGCATCGCCGATTTCGCCGCGTTGTACCAGGTCCGCACGGGCTGCCACGGCCCGTCCGACCTGTCTCCGGTCTGCATGGGCGCCGCGCTGCATTTCGACCTGTGGGTGCCCAACTTCGGCGTGCAGGAGTACATGGGCTACCCGCCGGAGGCGCTGGATGTGTTCCCCCATGCCTGGGAATTCAGCAAGGGCGGCATGCATCCCGGCGACGCCCCCGGATTGGGCGTGGACATCGACGAGAAGCTTGCCGCCAGGTACCCGTACGACCCGGCCTATCTGCCGGTGGCCCGCCTGGACGACGGCACCTTGTGGAATTGGTAGACCGGCGCGCGCCTGGATCGTCAGGCGCGGCCGGCGCATAGCCCGATGCGGCCGCCGGCGCGGCCGCACGTGAAAAACAGAAGGAAGTGGAGCAGACATGAGCACCCTTACCAGCGAAGCCCGCGCCGTGGGCCAAGGCGAGCGCCCCGAAGGCATGCTGCGGCGGGCCGCCGTGGCCTCGACCATCGGCACCGCCGCCGAATACTACGATTTCTTCGTCTATGCCACCGCGGCCGTGCTGTTCTTCGGCAAGCTGTTCTTTCCCAGCTCCGATCCCATGGTCGGCACCGTGGCGGCATTCGCCACCTACGCGGTCGGCTTCCTGGCACGGCCCATCGGCGGCATCGTGTTCGGCCACTTCGGCGACAAGCTGGGCCGCAAGAAGGCCCTGGTGGTGACCATCCTGATCGTGGGCCTGGGCACTTTCGTCATCGGCCTGATGCCGACCTATGCGCGCATCGGCTTCTGGGCGCCGCTGGCGCTGGTATTGATCCGCATCCTGCAGGGCTTCGGGGTGGGGGGTGAACAGGCGGGCGCGGTGCTCATGACCGCGGAGTACGCGCCGCGCGCGCGCCGCGGCTTCTACGCCAGCTGGGTGCAACTGGGCGCCCCCGCGGGCTTCCTGATCCCGGCCGGCCTGTTCGCGCTGCTGACGTCCACGCTCAGCGAATCGCAGTTGCTGGACTGGGGCTGGCGCATTCCCTTCCTGTTGAGCCTGGTGCTGGTGATCATCGGCCTGTACGTGCGGCTGCGGATCGACGAATCGCCGGTCTTCGACGAAATCCGCAAGACCAAGGCGGTGGAATCGCGGCCGGTGGCCGAGGTACTGCGCAGCTATCCCGGCATCATCACCAAGGGCGTATTCGCCAAGCTGGTGGAAGCCTGCGCCTTCGCGATGTACAGCACCATCGTGCTGGCCTACGGCAAGGCTAACCACCTGAACGACGCCTGGCTGCTGCAAGGCATCCTGCTGGCCGTGGGGCTGGAGCTGTTCACCATTCCCGTCGCCGGCCTGCTGTCCGACCGTTTCGGCCGCCGTCCCGTCTACATGGCGGGCGCGCTGGTGCAGATCGTCATGGTGGTGCCGTTCTTCCTGATGCTGAACAGCGGCGATCGCCTGTTGACGCACCTGGCCATGATCCTGGTCCTGTCGGTGGGCCATGCGCTGTGCTATGCGCCGCAGGCCTCCATGTTCCCCGAAATGTTCCCCACCCGCGTGCGCTGCAGCGGCATCGCGCTGATCTGGCAGATCGGAGCGCTGATCGGCAGCGGCATACTGGGGCTGGTCGCGGTGAAAATCATCCAGGCCAGCGGTGGCCATTATGGGGGGCTGGCGGCCTATATGCTGGCGCTGGGTATCGCATCGCTGCTGGCGCTGCGCCTGCTGCCCGAGACCGCGCCGGCACGGCGCGGCGGTACCGACCTGAACGATTGGGGCCATCGTTAGAGCCTGTTAACAGGCCCTAGACAGCCTTGCCCCGGCGCCGTGCCGGCGCGGACACGTCCCGGCGATATACTCGGGCCTGGCCGTAAGACGAACGAGGACAAGCCCATGGCGGTGGCGCGCAAGAGAGCGGACGGCGGGGTGGCGGCGCTGCCGCTGCCCCCGGATACGCATGGGCCGGTGAACCAGCGGATATACCGCATGCTGCGCGAGGCCATCGTCAAGGGCATCTTTCCGCCGGGATCGCCGCTCTCTGAAAAGGACCTGTCCGAGCGCCTCGGGGTGTCGCGCCAGCCGGTGCGCGAAGCCTTCATCAAGCTGGGCGAGGCGGGCCTCGTCCAGGTGCGGCCGCAGCGTGGCACCTTCGTGATGAAGATCTCGCCCAAGCGCGTGGAAGACGGCCGCTTCATTCGCGAAGCCGTCGAGGTCGCGGTGGCCGGGCGCGCCGCGCAGCGCGTCACGGCCTTGCAGTTGCGGGCCATGGAGGAATTGCTGGAGCGCCAGCGCCAGGCCGCGCGCGACAACGATACCGCCGCCTTCCTGGACCTGGACGATGCCTTTCACCAGGCGATCGCTGGGGCGGCGGAGTGCCCCGCGGTATGGCAGACGATCGAGAACATCAAGGCCAATATGGACCGGGTGCGCTACCTGAGCCTGGCCGAAGTGTCGCCGCTGGAGATGCTGATCGACCAGCACCAGGCGATCTTCCAGGCGCTGCGCGACGGCGACCCGCAGGCCGCGCAGGCCGCCATGGGCCACCACCTGCGGGAATTGACGATGTCCTTCGAACCCATACGGGCGCGCAGCCCCGACTGGTTCGGTGCCGAGGACGATTGATTCACGCGTCCGAGCGGGCCATCACGCGGTTGCGTCCCTGGCGCTTGGCGTTGTACAGGCCGCGGTCGGCCGCATCGATGATCTGCGTGTAGCGGTCCGGCCGGTCGGGCACCAGGGTGGCGATGCCGACGCTGACGGTCAGCCATTCCGACGTGACCGAATCCCGGTGCGGGATATGCAGGCCTTCGATGGAGCGGCGGATTTTCTCCGCCACCTGGCGCGCGCCGGACAGCGGCGTGCCGGGCAGCACCACGGTGAATTCCTCGCCGCCGAAGCGCGCCGACAGGTCCGTGGAGCGGTCGCAGCAGCTGGCGATGGTGTGCGCCACCTTCTTCAGCACCTCGTCGCCCGCCATGTGGCCATAGGCGTCGTTGTAGCTCTTGAAGTGGTCGACGTCGATCATCAGCATGCTGATCTCGGTTTGCTCGCGCATCGCCCGTTTCCATTCCGCGCTCAGGTAGCTGTCGAAATAGCGCCGGTTGGACAGGCCCGTCAGGCCGTCGGAATTCGTCAGGCGGCGCAGTTCCAGGTTGATTTCCATCAGCTGCTGCTGGCTCTGCCGCAGGGCCTGGTAAGCCTCGTCGCGCTGCTGCATCGCCAGGTAGGAACGCGAGTGGTAGCGGATGCGCGCCACCAGTTCGATGGTGTCCGGCAGCTTGACCAGGTAATCGTTGGCGCCCGCGCTGAAGGCCGCGCTCTTGACCTGCGCGTCTTCCTTGGAAGACAGCACGATGATGGGGATGTCACGCGTCGCGGGATTCGCCCGGTAGGCACGCACCAGCGTCAGGCCGTCGACGCCGGGCAGCACCAGGTCCTGCAGGATGACGGTAGGGCGCGTCTGGGTGGCGACGTTCAGCGCTTCCTGCGCGTCCGGGCAGAAATGGAAATCGATGTTCGGTTCGCCGGCCAGCGCGCGGCGCACGGCTTCGCCCACCATGATCTGGTCGTCCACCAGCAGGACCATCGCGTTTTGGGGTTTATTGTCGAGGCCGGCCACGTAGTCGATGACAGGTTCCATGTTGTGTCCTTTGCTGTCAGGCCGGCTTGCGCGCGAAACGGGCCGAGAGGCTGTCGGCGATCTGGGGCAATGGCGTGATTTCCATGGCGGCCCCGAGTTCCGCCGCGGCCTTGGGCATGCCGTAGACGGCGCTGGTGGCGCGGTCCTGGGCGATGGTGAAAAAGCCGCTGTCGCGCATGGCCTTCAGGCCCAACGCGCCGTCCCTGCCCATGCCGGTCAATAGTACCCCCGCGGCGTCGCCGCGCCAGTGGCGCGCTACGCTGTTGAAGAAGACGTCGATGGACGGGCGGTACAGGCCTTCCACGGGGTGCTTGGTGTAGTTCAAGGTGCCATCGCGCATCAGCACCAGATGGTCGTTGGTACCCGCGAGCAGCACCGTACGGGGCTGCGGCCTGTCGCCCGCCAGCGCCAGGCGCACCGGCATGTCGATCTGTTCGTCCAGCCAGCGCGCCATGTCCTGCGCGAAGGTGGCGTCCACGTGCTGCACGAGCACGATCCCGGCGGGAAAACCGGCGGGCAGCGCCTTCAGCAGCACGGCCAGCGAAGGCGGCCCGCCCGCGCTGGCGCCTATGGCCACCAACTGCCCCTGCCCTGGGGGCGCCGGTTCGGCGGGTATGCGCGTGGCCGGACGCTGGCGATCGTAGGCGCCGATCAGCCATCCCGCGTTGCGGATCTTGCGCAGCAGCGGCGCCGCTGCTGCGCGCGGGTCCTGGTCGGCCAGGGCCGGGATTTCGATCGCGTCCAGGGCGCCATGGCCCATGGCATTGAAGACGCAGGCCGTGTGGCGCTCGACGTCGGTGGCGACGATGATGATGGCGCAGGGCGTATCGGCCATGATGCGGCGCGTCGCTTCGCTGCCGTCCATGACGGGCATCGCCAGCTCCATCAGGACGATGTCGGGCCGCGCCGCCGCGCATCGCTGCACGGCCTCGGCGCCATCGGACGCCACCCAGGCAACCTGCAGGTCGGGGTCGCCGGCCAGCGCCTGCCGGATCACTTCCACCGCCGCCGGTTTGTCGTTGACGATGCCTATTTTCACGTGCCCGCCCGTCCGATGAGATCCTCGACGGCGTCCAGCAGCGCGTCGTCGTGGAAGCTGCTCTTGCCCAGGTAGTAGTCCGCGCCGGCATCCAGTCCGCGCTGGCGGTCTTCCGGGCGGTCCTTGTACGACACGACCATCACGTGCATGGACTGCAGGCGTGGATCCTTGCGGATCAGCGTGACCAGTTCGATGCCGTCCATGCGTGGCATATCGACGTCGGTGACGACCAGGTCGAAGTGCTGCGCCCGTGCCATGTTCCAGCCGTCCATGCCGTCGACCGCCACGGCGACGTCGTAGCCGCGGTTCGACAGCAGTTTGCGTTCCAGCTCGCGTACGGTCAAGGAATCGTCCACCACCAGGATGCGCTTGCGACGCTCCGGCATGCGCGGCGCGGCGTCCGCATCGACGCGCTGCAGCGTCCCGCTGGCGACCTGTTTCTCGATGGTGCGCAGCATGTCCTCCACATCGAGGATAAGCACGGGCGCGCCGTCTTCCATCACCGCGCCCGCCTGGATGTCCTGCAGTTTCCCCAGGCGCGGGTCCAGCGGTTGTACCACCAGGGTCTGTTCCGCCACGAAGCGGTCCACCGCCACGCCATAATGGTGCCCCTGCGTATCGGTCAGCAGGACCACCGACACCACTTCGCCCAGCGGCGGGCGCCGCGTGTACTCCAGGACCTGGCTGGCGCCGACCAGGCCGATTTGGCGGCCGTCGTGCGTGAAATGCTGTCGTCCTTCCAGCTGTTCGACGGCATCGCGCGGCAGCCGCAGCGTGCGGGATACGTGGGCCAGTGGAAAGGCATAGCGTTCATCGGCGATTTCCACGATCAGGCTGCGCACGACCGATAGCGACAGCGGCAGCTCCAGGGTGAAGCGGGCGCCTTCGCCGGGCCGCTGGTGCACGCGGGCGGTTCCGCGCAGGCGGCGCGCCATGTCGTGCACGACGTCCAGGCCCACACCGCGCCCCGATATCTCGGTGACCGCGCTGCGCGTGGTGAAACCAGGCAGGAACAGGAAGGCCAGGGCTTCGCTTTCGCTGAGCGCGTCGACGGTGTGTTGCGTCGCCAGGCCCCGGCGGACGACTTCATCGCGCAGCGCGGCGACGTCGATGCCGGCGCCGTCATCGCTGACTTCCACCAGGAGCATGCCGGCGCTATGGCGCGCCTGCAGGGTGACGGTGCCTTCCTCGGGCTTGCCGGCCGCGCGGCGGCGCGCCGGCGTTTCGATGCCGTGGTCCACGGCGTTGCGCAGCAGATGCGTCAGCGGGGCCTCCAGGCCTTCCAGAATGTCGCGGTCCACCCGGGTGGTGGCGCCGACGATCTCCAGGCGGGCCTGCTTGCCCAGCGTGCGCGCCAGGTCGCGCACCATGCGCGGCAAGCTGGCGAGGGTGTCGCCGAAGGGGCGCATCCGGCATCGAAGCGCCGTGTCGTACAGCCGCTGGCCCAGATCGCCGATGCGCCAGCCGAACTGGTCCGCTTGCGCCATGCGGTCGTCCAGCATCCGCTGGCAGGCGTCCGCCTGTTGGCGCGCCTGCGCCAGCGCGGCGGCGATGTCCTCGTCCACGGCCGTGCCCGCGGTGCGGTGATGCAGCGACTCCAGCAGTTTCGCCAAGCCGTCCTGCATACGCTTGAGCGGCAGCAGGGAAGCCGCGAAGGGCGACAGGCGGTTGGCCTCTACCAGTGTTTCGCTGGACAGCCCCAGCAATTCATCGAGCGTGCGGGCCGTCACGCGCAGCGCGCGTTCGCCGGGGCGTTCCGATGGGGCCGGTGCGGGGGCGGCGGCGTGTGCGGCATCCGGCGGCGCGGGTTCGGTCGCGGCCTCGGAATACATGGTGTCCGCCCGCGAGCCGCCCGACTGCATCAGCGATTCCACGAAGGTGCGCGCGGCCACGAAGTCGGTTTGTCCGTCCTGCGTCGGCATGTTGCGCAGCAGGTCGGTTCCGCGCAGCAGCAGGTCGATGGCGTGGGCGTCCAGGGGCGCATGGCCTTTCTGGGCGTCGACGAGCCGGTCTTCCATGGCATGGGCCACGCGGACCGGGCCGTCCAGCCCGACGATGCGGGCCGCACCCTTGAGCGAATGGGCCGCGCGCATGCAGGCGGCCAGATGCGCCTCGGCCCGCGGATCGCGCTCCAGCGCAAGCAGTCCGGCGTCCAGCACCTGCACCTGGGCGGCCGCTTCCATCTTGTACAGGTCCAGCAGCGAGGCGTCGCGCAAGGGGTTGGGACTCATGCCAGCCTCTCTTCGACGGCCCGCGCGAGCCGCGCGCCGTCAAGCACGCCAACGGCGCGTTCGCGGTAGCGCACCACGCCGCTGGCGTAGCGCGCACCGGCCAGCGTATCCGGCAGCGGGCCTATGGACGAGGCCGCGAAGGGCTGTATGCCCGCGACGTCGTCCACCGGCGCGACCACCGTTCCGGTATGCATGGACAGGACCAGCATGCGCGGCGCCGCTTTGCCGGCGCCGGCTTCGTCTCGCGGCGCGAGATCCAGCAGGGTGGCGAGCGATATGCACGGGATCAGGCGGCCTCGCACATTGCATACGCCGAGCACGATGCCCGAACGCCGCGGCAGGCTATGGACGGGCCGCATCGGCGTGACCTCCGCCAGCGCCGCGACGGGCAGGGCCAGCCATTCGCCGTGCAGCCGGAAGACCAGCAGCGATTTCATGCCGGCCGCCTGCGGGTCCACTCCGTTCAAGTCGGGGCTGTCCGTGGTGCCGGCCGCCGCCGGCATGCTGGGCGCGACGCGGTACAGCAGGTTCTTCGCCGCGGTCGCGTAGACGGGGCATTGCCGGCAATGCACGTATTCGTTCAAGCGCGGACAGGAACGGTCGCCGCGCACCCCGATGCGGTTCCAGCAATCGTCCACGGCGGGCGTGCGGTCATGCATGGCGGTTCTCGCGGCGCGCGGCGCGCGCTCTCAGCTGGCGGGCGGCCGCGATTTGTCCGCGCGTTTCCAGCAGCGATGCCAGATGCAGCAGCGCCTGTCGGTGCCCAGGGTCCAGGTACAAGGTCTTGCGATAGGCGGCTTCGGCCGCGGCGGGCTGGCTGGCGGCGTCGTCCAGCAGGCCGATCAAGTAGTAGGCGTCGGCGGACGCCCCATGCGTTTCGACGTGCGCCGCGGCGGCCGCGCGTGCCTCGTCCAGCCGTCCGGCGTCGGCCAATGCCTGGATAGCCGCCAGGGACGATGGGACGGCGGAATCGCCGCCGTGGCCTGCGGATGGCGATTCTTCGATGGGTGGTGGCGATGCGGCTTTCGGTGCCGATGATATCGCCGGGCCGGAGCGCGACGCGGCGGCCCATCCGGATCGCGCCGCGGCCGATACCGAGGCCAGCCTTGCCGTCCGGCCTGGCGCGGGCTCCGTCCGGCTCCGTGCGTCCCCCTCGGACGGCCACGCGGGCGAACGCGATCGCGGTCCCGCGCCGCGCTCACGCTGCGCGTGCACGGACGCCGTGTCCTCTTGCGCATTGCGGAACGCGAACGCACGCGCCGCGTCGATCTGCTTCATGCCCAGGCGAGTGAGCAGGCTGGCCTCCGCCGGTCCGACGAAGATCACGCCATCGCGCCGGCAGAGCCGGCGCAGCACGCCCACGGCCGCCTCCTGGGTCGCATTGTCGAAATAAATAAGCAGATTGCGGCAGAACACGAAGTCGTAGGCGTCCGCCGGCAAGGGCAGGGCGGGATCCAGCAGGTTGCCGGACTGGAAGCGGACGTGCGCGCGCACCCGCGGGCTCACGGAATACCCCTGGGGCGTCTCCGTGAAATGCCGTGCACGGTAGTCCAGCGTTTCGCCGCGGAAGGCGTTGCGGCCGTAGAGGCCTTGCTCGGCGCGCGCCACCAGGCGATCGCTGATGTCCATGCCCAGGACCGCGAAACGCTCCGGATCGACACCGGCGTCCAGCAAGGCCATCGCGATCGTGTAAGGCTCTTCCCCGCTGGAGCAGGGCAGGCTCAGGATGCGGAGGGCCGCGCCGTGCGAGGCGCGCTGGCGCGCCAGCGCTGCCAGCGTATCCATGGATTCGGCATGCCGGAAGAACGAAGTCTCCGGCACCACCACGGTCTCGATCAGTTCCTGCTGCTCCTGCGGCGAGCCTGCCAGCAGCTGCCAATACGCCGCTTCGTTGCCCCCCGTCGTGGCCTGGGCGCGCTGGCGCACCGCGCGCCGCACGGCCGCCATGCCGATGGATTCGGCATCCAGGCCCATCCAGCGTTTGAGCAGCGCGCTGATGTTGCCCACGATCATGGCGCGGCGGCCTCCTGCGCGGCATCCTGGAACAGCCGCTCGCGCACGTCCGCCGGCAGCAGGTCCCGCAGATGGACCCACTGCACCATGCCATGCGCGTCGGCCCGCACCGGCCCCAGGTAGCGCGCGTCGCGATTATCCAGGCCGTACGGGACGAAGTCGTCCGGATCGTAATGCACGGTCTCCGTGGCGTGTTCCAGCAGCAGCCCCAGAAGATGCGCGGGCGCGTCCGCGGCTGGACGATAGTCCACCACCGCGATGCGCGTGCTGGCACGCGCCGCCGAGGCCTGGCCGAGGGCGAGCGCGCGAACGTCGATCACCGGCACCGGGGTGTCGCCGTACAGCAGGACGCCGGCCACCCACGGCGGGGCGGCGGGCAGGCTTTTCAGCGGCGTGACCGGCAGCATGCGCACGATGGACGACGCGGGCAGCACGTAGCGGTCCCCGGCGATATCGAAGCGCAGGTACAACAGCCGTTTGCGGCCGCCGGGGCCGGCGGGCGCCACTGGGCCGGAACCGCGCGTGCTGGGAGCCATCACATCCTGAACCGCGTCACGCTGCCGCGCAGTTCGCCGGCGACCCCGTTCAGGTCCTCGATGGCGACGCTGGATTGGCGCAGCGATTCCACGGTCTGTTGCGTGGCGTCGGCCAGCTGGCTCAGCGCCTGGTTGATCTGCTCGGCGCCGGTGGCCTGGGCCTGCATGCCTTCATTGACCATCTGCACGCGAGGTGCCAGCGTTTGCACATGCTGGATGATCTGGGCCAGCTGCTCGCCCACCTGCTGCATCTCGGTCATGCCGCGCCGCACTTCCTCCGAGAATTTATCCATGCCCATGACGCCGGCCGCCACGGAAGACTGGATTTCCCGCACGATCTGCTCGATGTCGTAGGTGGCGACTGCCGTCTGGTCCGCCAGGCGGCGGATCTCCGTCGCCACGACCGCGAAGCCGCGGCCGTATTCGCCTGCCTTTTCGGCTTCGATGGCCGCGTTCAGCGACAGCAGGTTGGTCTGGTCCGCGACCTTGTTGATGGTGGTCACCACCTGGTTGATGTTGCCGGCTTTTTCGTTGAGCACGGCCAGTTTCGCATTCACCGAGCCGGCCGCGTCGACGACCGTGCGCATGGTGGTTTCCATGCGGGCCAGGTCGTGATGGCCTTCGTCGGCCAGCGTGGCGGTCTGGTCGGCGGCCCCCGAGACTTCGTTCATGGTGCGCACCAGGTCGCGCGACGTCGCGGCGATCTCGCGCGAGGTGGCACCGATTTCCGTGGTGGTCGCCGCGACTTCCGAGGCCGTCGCCTGTTGTTCCTTGGACGTGGCCGCGATCTGTGTGACCGATGTGGCCACCTGGATGGCGGACCGCTGCGTCTTGCCGACCAGGTCGGCCAACTCGTCGGCCATGCGGTTGAAGCCCGTCTCGACGGCGCCGAACTCGTCTCGCCGGCCCAGGTCCAGGCGGCTGGCCAGGTCGCCCGAGCCCAAGGCGCCCAGGACGGCGACGATGCGCTGCATCGGGCCATTGATGGCCCGCATCAGCAGCATGCCCGCCACCGCGGCCACCAGCAGTGCCAGGATCAGCCCGACGAGCATGACCATTTCGGTGTGCCGCAAGGCTTGCAGGATTTGCGTGGTGGAGGAATCGGCACGGGTACGGTTGTCCACCAGCATCTTGTCCGTCACGGCCAGGCCGGTGTGGAAAACCGGCTGCAGCTGTTCCCGCGACAACAGCCGCGCGCGGGCCGCATCGCCGGTCTGCAGGATGGCCAGCACCCCGTCCTCGGTCTTGCGGTATGTCTCCAGCGTGCGCCTGAATTCGTCGTAGACGGCGCGGTCGTTGTCGACGAAAGGCGTGGCCTCGTAGCCCCGCATAACCGCATCGAGCTGGCCGTGCGTGCGGGCCAGTGTGGCGCGCAGGGCCGCCACGCCGTCGGCGCCGGGCTGTTCCGCCTGGTGCGCGATGCCTTCGCGCAGCATTTCGAAGGCATCGCGCCAGGTGTCCCGCATATCGATGCTGTATCGCAGCCCGGGCAGCGAGTCCTTGCTTAGCCCTTGCGCGTCTTCATCGATCGCCAGCAGCCGCAGGTAGTCCACGACCACCATCAACAGCATCACGGCCAGCACGGCGGCGAAGCTCGCGTATAGACGCCGTTTCAAAGATTGATTCTTCATACGGACTTTTCGGATTTGTTGCGGAGACTTTTGAATTTTGTCGAAAACGACTGACCCGACACAATACGATGCCGCTGTCCCGCATTTCAAGCAAGGATCGCTCCAAGCCGGGTTACAGGCCGGAATTCAGGCTTCGTCGTTGTTTTTGAACGGCGTATGGGCGGCCAGTTCGTCCCGGTACTCGCCCACGGCGGCTCCTTCCTGGTCCAGGAAGTCGGCGATGGCGTCCGCGAAGCGGGCGTCGGCGATCCAGTGCGCCGAGCATGTCGGCACCGGCAGCAGCCCGCGGGCCATCTTGTGTTCGCCCTGGGCGCCGCCCTCGAAGCATTCGATGCCGTTCGCCAGGCAGTATTCGATGCCCTGCACATAGCAGGTCTCGAAATGCAGCCCGGGCACGAAGGCGCGCGCCCCCCAGTGGCGTCCATACAGCACGGCGCCGTCGGTAACGTTCAGGGCCGATGCGATGGGCTCGCCGTCGCGCACCGCCTCGATCAGGACGAAGGCGTCTGGCAGCGCGTGATGCACGCGCCGGAAGAAGTCCAGGCTCAGATACGGCGAAGACCAATGGTTGCGGTAAGTTTCTTCGTAGCAGCCATGGAAAAAGCGCAGGGCGTCGTCGTCGATGTCCGCTCCGCGCCGCCAGCGGAAGGTGACACCCGCCGCGGCGACGCGTTTGCGGTCCTGGCGCAGTTTTTTGCGTTTATCGTGGTTCAGCGACGCCAGGAAGCCCTCGAACCCTGCATAGCCCTGGTTGCGCCAGTGGAACTGCACGCCCTGGCGGACCATGTAGCCGGCCTCGCGCAGCGCGGCCAGGTCTTCTTCGGCGGGAAACAGCACATGCAGCGAAGAAAGCTTCAGCCGCGCCGCCAGTTCGATGGCGCCGTTGGCCAGCCGCACGCGGTCTTCGTGGGCCGCGGCCAGCAGGCGCGGTCCGGTCACCGGAGTAAACGGCACGGCGCACAGCAGCTTGGGGTAGTACCGCAGGCCATGGCGAGCGAAGGCATCGGCCCAGAGCTGGTCGAACACATATTCGCCCCGGGAATGGGACTTGACGTAGAGCGGCATGGCGCCCGCCAGGGCGCCGTCGCGCCACAGGGCCAGATAGAAGGGCGCCCATCCGGTGTCCGACGCCGCGCAGCCGGTCTGGTGCAGTGCGGTCAGGAAGGCATGGCGCAGGAAAGGCTGGCGCCCCGCCAGCGCGTCCCATTGGGCCGGCTCCACATCGCTAAGGGATTCAAGGACTTGCAGGCGTATGTCGGCGGTCATGGCGGTCAGCTTCGATGCCCGTGCAGTATAGGGCAGCAGGGGAGCAAGCCGGATGCGCGGCCTGGGGTGCTCCTTTTTCCTATACTGCCGGGATGAGCCACGCCGTACCCGATGACCCCGTTCCCTCCATCCCACTGCCGGCAGGCGAGCTGCGCCGCGACGCCCTGCGCGCCTTGGCCCTGGCGGACTGGCCCGCGAAGCTGCGGGCCGTCGACGCCATGCCCCTGGACGGGCAGGTTGACACCCTAGCCACGTTGACCGCTCCGCCCGGCCTGCCCGGCAGGCCTGCCCGGCCGGAGCTGGTTGCCCCGGCCCAGCTCAAGCCGCGCCCGGTCGGCACGACCGCGGGGCGGGCCGCCCTGATCCATGCCCTGGCGCATATCGAGTTCAATGCGGTCAATCTCGCGCTGGATATCCTGTGGCGCTTTGCCGGCATGCCGGCGGGCTTCTACCGGGACTGGTTGCGCGTGGCCCGGGAGGAGTCCAGCCATTTCCAGCTGCTGAACGCCCACCTGGGCACGCTGGGCTACGCCTATGGCGATTTCCCGGCACACAACGGCCTGTGGGAAATGGCGGAAAAGACGCGCGCCGATCTGGCGGCGCGTTTGACGCTGGTGCCTCGCATCCTGGAAGCGCGCGGCCTGGACGCTTCGCCGCAGATTCGCGACAAGCTGCGGGCGGTGGGCGACGAGGCGGGCGCGGCCATCCTGGAAATCATCCTGCGCGACGAAATCGGCCATGTCGCCGTCGGCAACCGCTGGTGGCGGTATCTGTGCACGGCGCACGGCAAGGATAGCGTCGCCTGGCACGCCGAACTGGCGGCCCGTTACGCGGCGCCGCGCCAGCGCGGACCGTTCAATCTGGAGGCCCGCCGGGCGGCCGGTTTCGACGAAGCGGAGCTGGCCGCCCTGGACGCGGCGCGCGGGCCAGAGAGGCTCAGTGCCGTGCCGGCGGACCGGCCAGATAGTCGATGATTTGCGGGACCGGCGCCTGCGCGATGCCGGCCCGGCTCGCGTCGGCATAGGTATCGCGGATGGCTTGCGCGGTACCGTGGGGCGCGCCGGTTTCCTCGGCCATGGTGGTGTAGTACCCCATGTCCTTCAACGCATTGGCGATGGAAAAGCGGAAGTTCGCCGTGTCGCCGGATTCGATATAGGGGCGCAGGCGCCCCAGCACCACGCCATCGCCGCCGCCCTTGGCCAGGATCTCCAGCAGCACGGCGGAATCCACGTTGGCCAGCCGGGCGCAGGCCGCGGCTTCGGCCAGTACCGCCGAAAACCCCAGCGACACGTAATTGTGCAGCAGCTTCAGGCGGTGACCCGAGCCGATCGGACCGGCGTGCACGATGTTTTCCGCATAGGTTTGCAGCACCGGCTTGCAGCGCTCGAACAGGGCGGGGTCCCCGCCCACGATCAGGTTCAGCCGCCCCTCGGCGGCCTCCTTGGGCGTGCGTGTCATTGGGGCATCCAGGAACAGGCCGCCGGCCTTTTCAACCGCCTGGGCGACCCGCAGCGTGGACGAGGGGATGGCGGTGGAGCAATCGATCACCACCGTGCCCGGCCGCATGCCGGCCAGCACGCCGTCCTCCTTGAAAAGGACGTCCTCTACCTCCGGCGTACCGGTCACGCACAGGATGACCATGTCCGCCTGCCGCGCCACATCGGCGGGCGTGCTCGCGCGCGCAGCGCCACGCGCCAGCAGATCGTCCACGGGCTGGTTGCCCGGGTGGTCCAGGAAGACCAGCGGATAGCCGGCCTTGACGATGTTGAACGCGATCCCGTGGCCCATCTGGCCCACGCCAATAATGCCGATACGGTTCTTGCCGGCTTGCGCCATGACTGTCTCCGGTTCAGGCCCGTCCCGCCAGCTGGTTCATTTCCGCCAGCAAGGCGTCGGGCACGTTGACGCCCTGTTCTCGCGCCGTCTGTTCAAGCGCGGCGCGGCGTTGGCCGGGCAGCCGTACGCCTTCGTCCGCGAGCATAGCCGATACCAGCGTTTCCACGCGTTCTAGGTAGGCCTCGCGCCCGGCCAGCGCACCCGGATCGATGACCAGGAAGGCCTGGCCGATGCGCGCGCGGTTGCCTTGCTCGGTGAAGAAGGAGTCCGCTTCGAAACCGAAATGGGCGCCCGTCAATGCGCAGGCCAGCAGTTCGACGGTCAAGGCCAGCATGGCGCCCTTGGCGCCCCCCATGGGCAGCATGCTGCCCGCCAGGCCCGCCTTGGGGTCCGTGGTGGGCCTGCCCTGCGCATCCAGCGCCCAGCCCAGGGGGATCTCCTTGCCTTCGCGCGCCGCCACCATCAGTTTGCCGCGCGCCACTTCGGACAGCGACAAGTCGATCACCAGGGGCAGCGCGTCGCGGCGCGGGAAGGCGGCGGCGATGGGGTTGGTGCCGAACAGCGCGCGCTTGCCGCCCCATGCCGGCATGGCGGACGGTGAATTTCCCATGGCCAGGCCCACCATGCCGGCCCGCGCCACCGCGTCCAGATGATAGGCCGCGACGCCGAAGTGATGGCTGTTGGTGACGCCGGCGAAGGCGACGCCGTGCTCGCGCGCGCGTGCGATGGCCTGCTCGATGGCCAGGGCGCAGGCCGGGAAGGCCAGGCCATCGGCCGCATCCACCAGCACCGCGCCGCCGCGTTCCCGGATGACGCTGGCCACGGCCTGGCCGTCGGCGCGTCCGTTGCGCAGATGGGTGGCATAGAACGGCACGCGCGAGACGCCGTGCGAGGCGATGCCCTGGCCCTCCGCGTAGATCAGTGCGCGTGCCGTGTCGGCGGCCATACGCGCGCTCGCGCCGGCGCCTTGCAGTGCGGCCGCGGCCAGGTCATACAGAGCATCGAGATGCATGGTTGCCATGTTCGTGTTTCCTGAAGTCGTTCGACGGCCGCAGCGGCCCCGGGGCCCAGCGGGCGTTGCCATTGGCCCTTGCCTTGGGCCGTCGTGATTACGCGATGCGCGATCTGGTGCGATGGGCACGCGCGATGGCTCGTGCGATACCCCGCCGCGATCACCCTTGCTTCAATACGGCCGCCACGCGCTGGGCAACCATGTCGGAGACACGGGTGTTGGCCTCCACGCTCAACCCCGCCACGTGCGGCGTCAGGATCAGATTGGGCGCGCCGGCCAGCGGACTGCCCGCGGGCAAAGGCTCTTCACCGAACACGTCCATTGCCGCGCCGCGCAGCTTGCCGTCGCGCAAGGCCTGCGCCAGCGCCGCTTCGTCGACGATGCCGCCGCGCGCGGTATTGACCAGCACGGCCCCGTCCTTCATCGCGGCGATACGCGGCCCGTCGATCAGCTTGCGCGTGCCCTCCGTCAACGGAATGTGCAGCGTCACCGCATCGGCGCCCGCCAGCAGCGCATCCAGGCTCACGGGCTCGACCTGCGTTTCCCGCCACACCGGGTCGGTACCGGGCAGCATGGGGTCGTAGGCCACCACCCGCATATCCAGGCCCTGCGCCAGGCGCGCCGTCATCCGGCCGATTCCGCCGAAACCCACGACGCCCAGCGTGCGGCCATGGACTTCGCGGCCGTTGGACATCGCCGTGCGCGGCCAGGCGCCTTGCGCCACCTGGCTGCTGTTGTGATAGACGCCGCGCGTGAGGACCAGCACGCTGGTCACCACGTATTCGGCCACGGCACGCGCATTGGCGCCGGTGGCCGGTAGCACGTGGATGCCGCGTTCGCGGCAGGCCGGCACATCGATGTTGTCCAGGCCCACGCCCAGCCGGCCGACCGCTCGCAGGCGCCGGCCGGCGGCCAGCACCTCGCCATCGACGCGGGTACGGTTGCGGACGATCAGGGCGTCGGCCTCGGCCACCGCCTTGAGCAGATCGGCGCGCCGGTCCACCAGGTCGGGTTCGTACAGGACCTGGAAGTCCCGCCGCAGCAGGTCCACCGCGCCGGTGTCCATGAACTCGGAAATGACGATATGCATAGGGCGATCCAAGAGAAACCCACCCCCGAAGCGCTGCGCGCTTCCCCCTCAAGGGGGCGACGCTGGCGGACCGGCGGAGCCGGATCCGCGGCGTCCCCGATCTGGCGGCACCGTTGATGCGGGGCGGGAGCTGCAGGGAGGATGGGCGCTACTGGTTGAGAAACAGTGAACGGACAGGCAGTAATGTCGATGGGGGCGTGGTGCTTTATCCCACCTGGATGTTTGCCTGCTTGATCGTCTTGGCCCAGCGCGCGACTTCGCCCGCCAGGTACTGCTTGAATTCCTCGGGCCCGCGTGGCCGCGGGATGAAGCCGAGCTGCGTCAGCGTCTTCTGCATTTCCGGCTGCCGTATCTGCGTCTCGATGGCCTTGCCGATGCGCGCGATCAGCTTGGGATCGGTGTGCGCGGGCGCCATGACGCCGGTGAAGTTCTCGACAACCAGGTCCGGCAGGCCGGCTTCCGCCACGGTGGGTACGTCGGGCAGGTCCGGGCTGCGCTCCTTGGTGGTCACCGCCAGCGCGCGCAGCTGTCCGCCTTTCACATAGGCCAGGGATTCCGGGTAATTGGAAAAAATCACGTCCAGCTGGCCGCCGATCAGGTCCGTCAGCGAGGGCGCGCCGCCCTTGTACGGGACGTGCAGCAACTTGGTGCCGGTCAGCTGCTGGTACAGCGCCAGCGTCAGGTGCGGCGGCGTGCCGTTGCCGCTGGATCCGGCGGACAGCCCGCCCTGCTTGGCCTGGGCGGCTTTCGTCAGGTCGGCCAGCGTCTTGATGTCGCTCTTCGGATTGACCACGATCATCATGGACGACGACGCCAGGCCGGCCAGCGGCGTCAGGTCCTGCATCAGGTCATAGCCCGCCTTGCCTTGGAACAGCGTGGCGTTGGCGGCGTGGGACATCGTCATGGCCAGCCAGGTGCATCCGTCGGCTTCGGCGCGCGCCACATAGGCCGCGCCGATATTCGCGCTGCCGCCCGGCTTGTTCTCGACCACCACATTCCAGCCTTCGGAAGACGACACGGCCTTGGCGACCTGCCGCGCCGCCACGTCGGTCAGGCCGCCGGGTGGGAAGGGGACCACGTAGTTGATGGGTTTGGGCGGCCACTTGTCGCCTTGCGCCCAGGCCTTGGAAAACGGTGTGAGCAGGGTCAGCCCGGCGGCGCCGAGCACGCCCAGGGTGGAACGACGGGCAGCCGAAACCGGCAGATCCGTGATGACGCGTTTCATGGGGTTGTCTCCTCCGACAAGGGGGAACGTCGCCGGACGCGCGGGCGTCCTGACGGGCGTGGCGGCGTCCGGCCATCTGGGGGCCGGTACGCCAGGAATGCCGGCCGCTGCATGCCGGCGGGCTGAACCTCAGCCTGGGAACAGGCGTGTCTGAACGACGCTCAGGCGTTTTCAGACAGGCGTGTCTACGAACGTCAGGCGCTTTCGAACAGGCGCGTCAGCACGAACTCGCGATGGCCCAGGGCCTCGGCGGCGGTCCAGCGGCCGTTGACGGTGGCGAGCATGCATTCCAGCAACTTGTCGCCCGCCTGGTCCAGATCCATTTCGCGCTGCAGCAGGCCCGAGGTATCGACGTCGACGTGCTCGGACATGGTGCGCACCGTGCGTGGGTTGGCGCAGATCTTGATGACCGGCAGGATGGGGTTGCCGATCACGTTGCCCTGGCCGGTGGGGAAGAAGTGCACCGCGTACCCGGAGGCCGCGCACAGCGTGACCATTTCGGCGGCGGCCGACGACGAATCCATGAACCACAGGCCCGAGTGATCCGGGATTTCCGCCTTGTCCAGCACCCCGTCGATGCGGCATTTCTTGCCGATCTTCTGGATGTTGCCCATGGCTTTTTCCTCGATCGTCGTCAGGCCGCCGGCGATATTCCCCTTGGTGGGCTGCGATTCCGACAGATCGCTGGTCTTCCAGCGGTCGATCATGGCCTGGTAGCGGTCGAACATGAACATGAAGCGCTCGCGCACCTTGTCGTTGGCGCAGCGTTCCGCCACGATATGTTCGCCGCCCGTCAGTTCGGAGGTTTCGCCGAACACCAGCGTGGTGCCCAGCGGGTACAGCTTGTCGAAGGCATTGCCCACGGTGGGGTTGGCGCCACAGCCGGACGTCGTATCCGATTCACCGCACTTGGTCGAGACCCACAGGTCGCTGATCGGGCATTCCGTGCGCTGCAGCGACGTGGCGTAGTGCACGAATTCCTTGGCGGCCTTGGAGGCGCGCATGATGGTGTCATGGTCGCCGTGCAGTTCGATGGAGAACCCCGCCACCGGCTTGCCGGTCTTGGCGATCGCGTCGACGATGCGCTTGGTCCAGCCTTCCTCGATGCCGATGACCACCACCGCCGCGACGTTGGGATTGGACCCCGTGCCGATCAGCGTGCGGAAGTGCAGTTCCAGGTCTTCGCCGAACTGCAGCCGGCCATAGGGGTGGGGCAGGGCCATCGTGCCCTTGATGTTGTTGGCCACCGCTTCGGCGGCGGCGTTGGAGATATCGTCCACGGGCAGCACGATCACGTGATTGCGTACGCCGACGCGGCCGTTGTCGCGGCGATAGCCGCGGAAGGTGGTGGATGCGGAGATGACAGCCATGAGTGGTTCCTTGGGCGGGCGGGAATGGAGAAGGACGCGGCGGCTTACCAGCGCTTGGTCTTGATGTTGTGGACGTGCGCGTGCTGGCCTGCCTGGATATCGGCGACGACCTTGCCGATATCGACGCCGTACTTGAAGACGGTATCGCCGGTCTTCATGTCCTTCAGCGCCACCTTGTGCCCGATGGGAATGTCCTGCTTGGCCTTGACCTGGATGATCTTGTCTTCATCCATGATCCAGGCATTGAGATCGGTGCCCGCGGTGATGCCTTCCACCACGGCCACGGCCACCGTGTCCTTGGCATCGTGCAATACGGCATGAATCATGAGTTTCCTCCTGGTGGCGGCACGGTCGCCTGCGTCCCGGCGCCGTGCCCGCTGTTGATCGTGTTGACGATCTTATTTTCGAATTTCATCCATGTCAACCAAATCATATATATGACTTAGTGAAGTAAAAACGGGACGCCATCGGCGGCTCGCCGGATGTCGTCCTGAAGGCATGCATGGCGGCGCCGGCACGTCGGCGGGGGCGATCCCCTGCGGTACGGGAGGGCGTGGGACGGCGCGCCGTGGGATGGGCGGACGTGGGGTGTCCCGGAGCGGGACGGTGAAGGAAAAAGGGGGGACGCCTGCGCTTGCGGGGTTCTTCAGGGGCGGGTCGCGTTTTCAACCAGTTTGCGCTTGTACACCGGCAGGTCCACGCTGGGCCGGGGTGCGGAAATCTGCGTCAGCAGGTCCGAGACGAAGCCGCGGTGATAGCTGTTGTGGTTGACCACGTGCAGCAGGATTTCCCCTTGCGACATGCGCCCCGTATTGCCGCCGATCAATGCGTAGTCCTTCTCGCGCGCCAGCGAGGTCTCGGTCTGCGCGGCGGCCCAGGCGATGTACCACGCGTCGATTTCCTGCTGCGCCGCCCACAGGTCCGCGATATCCGGATGAGTCACCGTATTCAGTGCCGCCATGCCGTGTTCGCGCCCTTCGATGTGCGCCTGCCAGATCCGGTCCACCACATAGGTGTGGTTCAGGGAGCGCGCGAAATTCTTGAACAGCGAAACGCGGTCCTTGTAGATTTCTTCCGACGGCAAGGCCATCACGATGGCAAAGGTTTCGCGGTTTGCCCAGCGTTTGTAGTCGGCGAGCATGCGGGCGGATGCGGGGGTCAGCATGGCAGTTCTTCCCGAGTGGGGTTCAGGTGCCGGCCAGCATACGCCGCGAAACTGTACGCAAACTGTCAACCGCCTATCGTCTCCGTCGGCCGGCCGCAGATCGATGCGCGGACCGGCAACCCGATCGTTTCAGCGGCCCGCCGCGCGACGCTGCCGCACGGCCTCTGCCAGTTGCCGCAACACCGGTTCCGTCTGGGCCCACCCCAGGCAGGCGTCCGTAATGGACACGCCCCGCCGCAGCGCCACGCCCGGCTTCAGGTCCTGGCGGCCCTCTTCGAGATGGCTTTCGATCATCACGCCGACGATGCGCCGGTCGCCACCGGCGATCTGTCCGCCGACGTCCCGGGCCACGTCGATCTGCCGGCTGTGCGACTTGTTCGAGTTGGCGTGCGAGCAATCCACCATGACTTGTTCGCGCAGGCCGGCACGCTGCAGGATGTCGCAGCACGCCGCGATACTGGCGGCGTCGTAGTTGGTCCCTTGCTTGCCGCCGCGCAGGATGACGTGGGTATCGTCATTGCCGCGCGTCTCGAAAATCGCCGCCATGCCCATCTTGGTCATGCCCATGAAGGCATGGCTGGCGCGCGCCGCGACGATGGCGTCCGCCGCGATCTGCACGCCACCGTCCGTTCCGTTCTTGAAACCCAGGGGACAGCTCAGGCCGGACGAGAGCTGGCGGTGGCTCTGGCTTTCCGTCGTGCGCGCGCCTATGGCGCCCCAGGCGATCAGGTCGGCGATGAACTGCGGGCTGAGCAGGTCCAGGAACTCCGTGCCCGTGGGCAAGCCCAGGCCGGCGATGTCCAGCAACAGCTCGCGTGCGCGCCGCAGCCCTTCGTTGATGCGGTAGCTGCCGTCCAGGCGCGGATCGTTGATGTAGCCTTTCCAGCCTACCGTGGTGCGCGGCTTCTCGAAATACACCCGCATCACGATCAGCAGGTCTTCGTTCAATTCGTCGGCGGCCGATTTCAGCAGCCGTGCGTAATCCATCGCCTGGTCGTGATCGTGGATGGAGCAGGGACCAACGACCACCACGAGCCGGTCGTCGCGCGCGTGCAGCACGTCGGCGATCGACGCACGGGTTCGCTCCACCAGGTCCTGTATCGCCGGCGAAACCGGCAGTTCGTCCAGCAGCAGCGCGGGAGAAATCAGCGGGCGCACGGCGCCGATGCGCACGTCGTCGATGCGGGTGGTATCCAGGGTGGAATCGGCACTGCCGACTTCACGGTCGTGTAAAGGGTCATCCAGGCGGTTCAAGGCTTTCTCCAGGCGATAGCGCGATTATTGCACTCTCGGGCGCCCTGGCCGGCACACGGAGCGGGGGAAGGAGTTCTGACCCACACGCAACGCTATAATTTTGCTTACGGTTTATGTACACCCGGCCCGGTTTTCCCGCTGCTATGTTGCCTCATTCCGCCGGCACGGGGCCCTGGCGCCGAGCGCCCGCGGATGGCGATCTTCCACGATGCCGCGCGTGCTGCAACCACGCCTTCATGCAGACGCGCGGCGGCACGGTCCTCAAAGGAGATGACGATGGGCAAGCGGTGTTTGGCGGAGTTCCTGGGTACCTTCTGGCTGGTGCTGGGCGGGTGCGGTTCAGCCGTCCTGGCAGCCGCCTATCCTCAACTGGGCATCGGCTTCGCCGGCGTGGCGCTGGCTTTCGGCCTGACGGTGGTTACCATGGCCTATGCGGTCGGCCATATTTCCGGCGGCCACTTCAATCCGGCGGTCACCGTGGGCCTGTGGGCCGGCGGCCGCATCTCCGCCAAGGACATCCTGCCCTATGTCTTGTCGCAGGTCGTGGGCGGCATCGCCGCGGGCGCCGTGCTCTACGCCATCGCCAGCGGCAAGACCGGCTTCGATCCGACCGCCGGCTTCGCCTCCAATGGCTATGCGGAACATTCCCCCGGCGGTTATTCCCTGCTTGCCTGCATGATCGCGGAATTCGTGCTCACCGCGTTTTTCCTGATCGTCATCCACGGCATCACGGACACGCGCGCGCCGGCCGGCTTCGCCCCGCTGGCCATCGGCCTATGCCTGACGCTGATACACCTGATCAGCATTCCCGTGACGAACACGTCGGTAAATCCGGCGCGCAGCACCGGCGTAGCCTTGTTCCAAGGCAGTTGGGCCATCGGGCAATTATGGATGTTCTGGCTCGTCCCGTTGCTGGGCGGCATCGTCGGCGGCCTTGTTTATCGCTATCTGGCGGCACCCGATAGCGGCCGCCGCGATGCCGGCGCGTTTCCATCGGCGCCGGCGTCCACGGCATGACGAACATCCGCGCCGCCGTCACGGCGTGCCGGCGGTGCGGCTTGCCTGCCATCGCGACGGCGCGGATCTCGACGCGAAGATCGCCGAGGAGCGCTGTGCGGGCCATTGCTTTTCAACTCAGCCGTCCGTTGAGCGGCTTAGTGCTTCCCAACGATTGATCTCGCGCGCCGTCGCGGCGAGCTTTTCACGTACCAATGCCAATGCGTCGCTGCCCAGCAGCAAATGGGCGGGCGGCTCGTCGCTGTCGATCAGCGACAACATGGCGCGGGCGGCCTTTAGTGGGTCGCCTGGCTGCTTCCCGCTTTTTTCTTCGCGCGCCCGGCGTATGGGATCGAACAATGCGTCGTAATCGGCGATCGATCGTGGCGTGCGCACCATGGAGCGGCCCGCCCAGTCCGTGCGAAACGATCCCGGTGCCACCGCGGTGACATGGATTCCGAAAGGCAGCACCTCCTTGCCGACGGTTTCCGAGATGCCTTCCAGCGCGAATTTGCTGCCGCAGTAATAGGCAATGCCCGGCATCGTGATCGTGCCGCCCATGGAAGTGATATTGAGGATACGGCCGCTGCGCCGCCGGCGCATGTAGGGCAGAACCGCCTTCATCATCGCGACCGCGCCGAACACGTTCACGTCGAACTGACGGCGCATTTCCGCCAGCGGGGATTCTTCCATCACGCCTTCGTGGCCGTAGCCGGCGTTGTTCACCAGGACATCCACCGGCCCGACGTCGGATTCGATGGTTGCGACCACGCCACCGATGGCGTCGAAGTCTGTCACGTCCAACTGCCGGCCTGTGGCCGAGCCCGGTGCCAGGCTTTCAAAAGCGCGCCGCGCTTCGGCGCTGCGAACGGTACCGACCACGCGGTGGCCGGCTGCGATTGCCTCCAGCGCCAGCGCCCGACCGAAGCCGCAGCTGACACCTGTGATCAGCAACAGCTTGGGTGAAGATACCCCCTTGGGGATACGCGCGGGATGGGAGGGTTCCAGCGGACTAGCAGACGACATATAAAAAGCACTCCGGAAGTTCAATCAGAAGTGCATGATATTCTGCAAGAAATGCCGAGGTGAGCCGGATTTCTCTATGTTTATTGCCTATTAATATGGGACAGGCCGGGCCTATCCCTATCTGATCCAAATGCTTCGTCTCCCTTCTTCATCCGCGGATTCCGCGCGCATGTCGGCCCCATCCAGCCGCCGGCTCGGCACGTTATTCCGCAAGTTGGCGCCCCAGGAAGGCCACAACTTGACGGCGCTGCCGGACGTGCGTGTCCTGCGGTCCGACCGTCCGCTCGCCAGCACGCCGGTGTTGTACGACCCCGGCATCGTCATCGTCTGCCAAGGGAACAAGCGCGGCTACTTCGGCGATCGGGTCTATCTGTATGACGAACAGCATTACCTGGCCGTCTCCGTACCGGTTCCTTTCACCATGGAAACCGACGCCACGCCGGACCGCCCGCTGCTGGCAATCTACATGCATCTGGATTTTCAGATGGCGGCTGAATTGATGCTGCAGATCGACCTGGCAGGCACCGCGCTATCCGCGGCGCCTCCGCAAAGCATGATGTCCAGCCCCATGGACCAGGACTTCCAAAGCTCGGTATCGCGGCTGCTCACGGCATTGAGTCGCCCCCTGGAGGCCGTCATCCTGGGCCGGTCGCTGGTGCGTGAACTGTACTTCCGCGTGCTCACCGGGCCACAGGGCAGCGCCATGCGAGCTGCACTGACCATGCAGGGCCAATTCGGCAAAATCGGAAAGGCGTTGCGCCGCATTCACGCGTGCTACGCGACTCATCTGGATATTGCCCAATTAGCGGCGGAAGCAGGCATGAGCGTGCCCAGCTTTCACACGCACTTCAAGGCCGTGACGAACACCTCGCCCATGCAGTACGTGAAGTCCACCCGCCTGCATCAGGCCAGGCTATTGATAGTCCGCGAAGGCGTATCCGCCACCACCGCGTGCCACGCCGTGGGATACGAGAGCCCGTCTCAATTCAATCGCGAATTCAAGCGCCTGTTCGGCCTGACGCCGGCCGCGGAAGTACGGCGCATGAAAGCAAGCTTCGCCATCCCGCCCGCGCATGCGGGTTCGGAATACGTGTCGTCTCATTAGCGTATCGCGGGGCATTTGCCCTTGCGGCCATAGGCCTGTGCAGCACGCTCGGCGCTGCTGTTTATTTGGCGGTGGAGCTTACCAGCGCGGGCTGCGCCTGCCGGTGCCTGGCCAGGTAGTCGTGCTGAAAAAGACTCATCCGGATCACATCCCGGTACTGGCCGTTGATAAAGAATTCATGCTTGAGTTCGCCTTCCACCTGAAAGCCCTGCTTCTTGTAGATCTGCAGCGCCTTGTGGTTCTCCTTGTCCACGATCAGATAGATCTTGTACAGGTTAAGCACGCTGAAGCCGTACTCCAGGGCCAGCTTCGTCGCCGTGGAGGCGATGCCTTTCCCTTGGTGATCGGGCGCGACGATGATCTGGAATTCCGCCCGGCGATGTACGTGGTCGATCTCGACCAATTCGACCAATCCCACATTGACGCCCTCGGCTTCCACCAGGAAACGGCGTTCGCGCTGGTCGTGAATGTGTTCCTCATAGAGCGAGGAAAGTTCGGCGAAGGTCTCATAAGGCTCTTCGAACCAGTACCGCATCACGCTCGCATTGTTGTCCAGCTGATGTACAAAATGCAGGTGTTCCCGCTCCAGCGGGCGAAGTTTGATCGTTGTTTCCGTGGTCATGATTGTCCATCGATGGCAATGCTCGGCGTCGATGAGGCCGCGTTATCGAGCCGACTCAATGTCTGGTCCAGCATACGGCCCCCGGCATTGTCTCGCTGCCGCGTGAAATGAACATGGATGATGCGTGGTGCTGCATCCTTCCTTGGGCCGATACCTCGGGTAAGAAAACGATCAAATCCTTGTAAGGGCGGGCAGGGCGGCCAAGAATCGACACGGCAGGGCCGTCGCCGGACGTCTACGCCGGCGGCCGTGCATGAGGCAAGTCCTGCTAGCCGCGACCGCAGCTCAGATTCGCGGGAACCGCGATATCCATCATTTTGGGCGCCGGCAGGTTCAGCCCATTCATGATGTCGACGTATTCGGCTTCCGACTTGCCGGCCAGCCTGGGATTGAAGCGCTTTTCCTCGCCGATGGTGGTCGCCGTGCAGCCACGGTAGTCGTGCGCCGGATACACGACGGTGTCGTCCGGCAGGCGAAAAAGCTTGTTGACGATGGAGTCCCACGACCGATGCGGGTCGCCGCCCTGGAAGTCCGTGCGCCCCGTGCCGCGTATGAGCAGCACATCGCCGGTGAATACCGCAAGCGGCCGGCTGGGATGCAATACGAAGCTGAAGGACTCGTCCGTATGCCCCGGCGTATAAACGCCCTGCAGCGCGATATCGCCGACGCGCAGCACTTCGCCGTCGACGATACGGCGCGACACGCAGTCCGCCTTGGTGTGTTGACCCATCACCGTCAAGCATCCGGTGACGGCGCGCAAATCGCCGAGCGCCGTGATGTGGTCGGCGTGGGTGTGGGTGTCGATCGCATGCAGCAGACGCACGTCAAGCTGGCGCAACAGGGTGGCGTAGGCCTCGCAATGCTCTTTCACGGGGTCGATGATCAAGGCCTCGCCCCCGGTCCCGGAGGCGATCAGGTAGGTGTAGGTCGACGACGCGGCATCGAAGAACTGGCGCAGAATCATGGCGACTCCTTAATCCAGTATGGAATAAGTATATTTCTGGAAATTATAAGAGCGCCTACCCCCGCTGCGTCAATACCGCCGCGTCACGCATTCGATTTAGCCCTATCTCTCCTGCGGCCTCGATACTCCCACCCGATACCGTCGGGTCACCCGCCGGCGGCCGGTCTGCCGTTGCGGTGATATGCCCGCGCCTTCAGCGTGTCCAGCTGTGCCGTGATCACCTGCCGCAGCCATTGATTGCCCGGGTCGTTCGTCTGGCTGCGGTGCCAATACATGTTGACCTGGAACGTGGGCGGCCGGAAGGGCAGTCCCACTTGGCGCAGTTCCTTCATGGAAGCGAAGAAGTCCGCCAGGGCCTGGGGCACCGTCGCCACGACGTCCGTACTGCCCACGATGACCGAGATGCTCATGAAATGCGGCGTGCGCAGCACCACCTTGCGCCGCAGTTTTTTCTTGCGCAGGAAGTTCTCGAACACCTCCAGGCTGCGGCCGGGCGCCTCCACTTCGACGTGGTTCAGGCTCAGGTATTGATCCATGGTAAGCGCGCGATCCCGGATGGGATGGTTCGCGCGCATGATGCATGCGAAAGAGTGCAGCCCGATGCGGCGATGCAGGAACTGGTTGCTGGTGATGTCGGGGAAGTAGCCGCAGGCCAGGTCCACTTCGCCGGCGGCCATGGCCTCCTCCAGTTCGCGTGGCGGCAGGTACAGCGAGCGCAGGGCAATCGACGGCGCCGCCTGCTCCAGGGCTTGGACGGCAAAGGGCAGGTAGATGCCTTCGCCGATATCGGTCAGTCCCAGCCGGAATTCCCGCGTGGACGTGGCCGGGTCGAAGCGCGGCACGGCGAACAGTTCGTTGTCGACCGCCTGCACGATGCCGCGTATCGGCGCGGCGAGTTCACGCGCCCGGCTGGTGGGCTCCATGCCGTTATAGGTCTTCACGAACAGCGGATCGCCCAGCAGACCTCGCAGCCGCCGCAGCGCCGTGCTCAGCCCGGGTTGGCTCATGTCTAGCAGCTGCGCGGAGCGCCCCACGCTGCGCGTCTCGTAAATGGCCAGGAATACCCGCAGCAGGTGGACATCCAGGTTCATGGGCGTTATCTCCAATCGAGATATTCAATATAACTGTTATGTCATTGAGAAATCTTGGTCCTCTCTTTACGCTTCATCCATACGATTCCAACAACGGAGACCAAGGCATGGATACCCCTCAAACCGCGGCCGCGCCGCGCCCATCGCTGGCCTGGCCGGAGGGCGGCGTGACGCGCGTCCCCTTCCAGGTGTTTTCGGATCCGGAGATCTATGCCATGGAGCAGCAGAAGATCTTCCGCGGCCCGGTCTGGCACTACCTGTGCCTGGAGGCGGAAATCCCCAACAAAGGGGACATCCGTACCACCTGGGTGGGCGACACGCCCATCATCGTGACGCGCGACGAAAATGGCCGCGTGCACGCGATGATCAACCGCTGCGCGCACAAGGGCGCGCTCGTTTGCCTGAAGGACCACGACAACCGGCATTCGCTGACCTGTGTCTACCATGCGTGGAACTACGGCCTGGACGGACAGCTGAAAGGCGTGGCGTTTCGCAACGGCGTGCGCGGCAAGGGCGGCATGCCGGAAGACTTCGATCCCGGCTGCCACCGGCTCGAACCGCTACGCATCGAGCGCTTCGGCGGCATCGTCTTCGGCACGCATTCCGAGCAGACCGAGCCGCTGCGGCAGTTCCTGGGCGAAAAGATTTCCGCCTTCCTGGCGCGGAACATGGACCAGCCGCTGAAGGTCCTGGGCAAGCACAGCCAGATCATTCACAACAACTGGAAGCTGTACGCCGAAAACGTGCGCGACTCCTACCATGCGACGCTGCTGCACACCTTCTACACCACCTTCCGCGTGAATCGCCTGGACATGGATGGCGGCATCATCCTGTCGGACAAGAAATGGCACCACATCAGCTATTCCAAGCGCGCCACGCTCGCGCCTGCGGCGGAATACCAGGAATCCGCGGTGCACTCCGCACAATACGATTCCGAGCTCGCGGGTCCGGCGCTGCTGCAAGCCTGGGATGCCTATGAAGACAACATCACCCACAGCATCCAGACGGTCTTTCCGACCCTGGTGATCCAGCTGACGCTGAATTCGCTGGCGGTGCGCTTCTTCGTGCCGCGCGGCGTGGACAAGACCGAACTGTTCTGGATCTTCCTGGGCCACGAGGACGACACGCCGGAACAGGAAAAAATGCGCATCATGCAGGCCAACCTGACCGGCGCCGCCGGGCTGGTGGCGCTGGAGGACGGCTGCATCAATTCCTTCGTGCAACGGGGCACGCACGGCAGTCCGGATCGCGCCGCCTTTATCGAAATGGGCGGGCGTGTCGCCGAATCAAACGAATCGTCCCGGGCGACCGAGGCCGCCGTGCGCGGATTCTGGCATGGCTACCGGGAAATCATGGGCTTCGGGGAGGCGGCGTGATGACGATCGTGGCACAGGAGAAAACCGGCGCGGCCATCCATCCGGCGCACGCGGACGTGGTGCACTTCCTTACCCGCTATGCCGACGCGCTGGACGACGGCCGCGTCGACGACTGGGTGGATTTCTTCGACGACGACGGTATCTACCAGGTCACCACGCGGGAAAACGAAGCGGCCCATTATCCGGTCGGCATCGTCTACTGCGAAGGACGCGGCATGCTGCTGGACCGCATCAAGGCGCTGAAGATCGCCAATATCTACGAAAGCCATGTGTACTGCCACATCAACGGGCAGCCCACGATCCTGCAGGATGTCGATGGCGTGCTGACCGTGCGCTCCAACTTCGTGGTGTACCGCACGATGTACGACGGCCGCGCCGAACTCTTCGCCACCGGCAAATACCGGGACGTGATTCGTCGCGACGGGGCGGGGCTGCGCTTCCAGGAAAGGCGTGCGGTGGTGGATTCGCGCAGGATAGACACACTGCTGGTGTTTCCTATCTAGCGTCAACAGGCCCTGGCCGCGTGGCTACCCGGCGATAAAACGACATACCGGATCGGAAGAGGTCCGGGGGAGACTATCATGAACCAGATCGTCAGGCGGCTTGCCGCCATGGCCGCCTGTGTACTGCTGATCGCCTGCCTGCCCGCTGCCCAGGCGGCGGACTGGCCCGTCAAGCCCATACGCATCATCGTGCCTTTCGCGCCGGGCGGCATCGCCGATATCCTGGCGCGCATGCTCAGTCCGATACTGCAAGACGGATTGGGGCAGTCCATCATCGTCGAGAACAAGCCGGGCGCCAGCGGCAGCCTGGCCACCGAATACGTGGCGCGAGCCGAGCCCGACGGTTATACGCTGCTGCTCGGGCTGGCCGCGCCGCAGACGCTGAATCAATACATCTACAAAGTGCCCTACGACGGCGTAAAGGACTTCGCCCCGATCACGCTGCTGAACACCAACCCACTGGTGTTGATGGCGAATCCGTCCTTGCCGGTGCACACGGTGCAGGACCTGATCGCGCTGGCCAGGCAGAAGCCCGGGCAGATTTTCTTTTCCGATGCCGGCGGACTGACGCAATTCAGCGGCGAGATCTTCAAGTACATGACGGGCGTGAACATCGCCCACGTTCGCTATCGCGGCGGCGCGCCGGCGGTCACGGCGGCGGCCGCGGGGGAAGTGCAGATCACCTTCGCCAACTATTCCGATGCGCTGGCGTGGATGAAGGCCGGCAAGCTGCGCCCCATCGCATTGACCAGCACCCAGCGCTTTCCGCAGTCGCCCGAAATACCGACGATCGCCGAATCGGGCGTGCCGGGCTTCGACGTGCAGGGCTGGAGCGCGCTGCTGGCGCCCGCGGGCACGCCGCCGGTTGTCGTCGACAGGATCTACAAGGTCCTGGCTGCCGGCTTGAAGGACCCCGCGCTAAGGGAAAAGATGATGAATATCGGCGCCGAGCCAGGCGGCGGCACGCCGGCGGAATTCAAGGCGTTCATGGAGAAGGAATCCGAAAAATGGCGTTCTTTCGTCGAACGCACCGGCATCAAGGTCGAACAATGATCCCGCCCCGGATACCGGACGTCGTCGACAGCGGCTGGCTGGCTGCGCGCCTGAATGCGCCGGGACTGCGCATCGTCGATGCCTCGTGGTCGATGGCGGCCTCGACGCCGCCGGCCCGCGAGGCCTATCGGCAAGCCCATATCCCGGGCGCGGTGTTCCTGGACCTGGATGCCGCCGCCGATCCCGGGGCGACCTTGCCCCACACGCTTGCGCCCGCGCCGCACTTCGCGGCGGTGGCCGGCGCCATGGGCATCGGCAGGGACGATGCCGTGGTGGTGTATGACCGGGCCGGCATGCATACGGCGCCGCGGGCGTGGTGGCTGTTCAAGGCCTACGGCCATGCGCGCGTGGCGGTACTGGACGGCGGCCTGCCGAAATGGCGCGCCGATGGCGGCGCGGTCGAAGGCGGCCAGGTCGTGCCGCCGCCCCGCCGCTATGTTGCCGACGATCCATGGGCGCACGCCTGCACGCTGGACGAGGTGCGGGCCGCTGCCCGGGACGGTGTACAGATCGTCGACGCGCGCAGTCCGGGACGCTATCGCGGCGACGAAGCCGAGCCGCGGCCAGGCTTGCGCGGCGGACATATCCCGGGCAGTGTCAATCTTCCCTATACACGCCTGTTCGATGCCGCCGACGGTACCTTGCTGGACGCCGCGCGATTGCGGGCGGTCTTCGGCCAGGCAGGGATCGACCCACACGGTCCCATCGTCTGCACCTGCGGTTCGGGGGTGACGGCGTGTGTGGTGCGGCTCGCGCTGGCGCGCCTGGGCGCCGGCCGGGTACGGATCTATGACGGCTCGTGGACGGAATGGGGCTCGACGCCCGGCCTGCCCGTCGCGACAGGGCCGTAGCCGGCCGGGAGCTCATCGCCGGCATGCGGTGCCACGGTACTTCGAGCGTGAAACGCGATCCCGGCCCCGGGCCGGCCATCGACTTTATTGGAGGAAGGAAATCCCCATGATCTACGAACTGAAGAAATACACCGCCAATCCAGGCAAGGCCGAGGCCTTGAAGCAGCGCTTCCAGGCGCGCACCATGCCGATATTCGAGCGCCTGGGCATCGAAGTCCTGCATTGCTGGACCGAACCCGGCGCCCCCGACGCCTTCTACTACCTGACGCGCTTTCCGTCGGCAGAGGCGCGCGATGCCGCGCTGCAGGCATTCGGCGCGGACCCGGAATGGAAGGCCGCCAAGGCGGCCAGCGAGACGGACGGCCCCCTTTTGGCTGGACAGACTACCGTGGCACTCGTCCCGACGGAATTTTCACCCCATGAGAAGGCCTGATACCACCATGCCACCAACCCGCACGATACCGGTCGGCGATGCCGGCTTCGCCATCCTGGACCAGGGGCCGGCTTCCGGGCCCTGCGTCGTGTTCAGCCATTCCATCATGACCACCCACGCCATGTGGCAAGGGCAGGTGGAGCGCCTGTCCCGGGCGGGCTACCGCGCCATCGCGTATGACGCGCGCGGCCACGGCGCCAGCGTGGTTTCCCCCGCGCCGTACCAATTGACGCAACTGGCCGACGATGTCATCGGGCTGCTCGATGCCATGGGCATCGCACGCGCGCATTTCGTCGGCCTCTCGCTGGGCGGCATGATTGCCTTCGACCTGGCCACCCGGCATCCCCGGCGCCTTTGCAGCGCCGTCATCTGCGACGCGCGGGCCGACAGCCCCGAATCCTTCGCCCGGCCCTGGGAGGAACGCATCGAACTGGCGCGCGAGCAGGGCATGAAGGCGCTGGCATCGCCCACGGTCGCGCGCTGGTTCGGCGCCGGATTCCGCGAATCGGATCCAGCCCGTGCCATCCATCGCATGCTGTGCGAAACACCGGTCGAAGGCTTCGTCGGCACTGCCCGGGCCTTGCAGGATTTCGATTTTCGCCCGGGACTGGATGAGGTCGATTTGCCCATGACGCTGATATGTGGCGAAAACGACGGCGTGCTGCCCGCCGAAATGGCGGCGCTGGCGCACCGCATCCCCGGCGCCGTGCTGGAAATGATTCCCGCCGCGGGACATCTTCCGAATATCGAAAATCCCACCGCCTTCGACGCGGCCTTGATGCGGCACCTCGCCCGCGTGGCCCCCATCGACCGGGCACCGTAGTACTTCCTCCTCAAGATACTGGATGAGCGCTTTCGCCAAATCAGAATCAGGTGCATGGCGCTGCATCCATCGGACAGCGTGTGTCCAAATTGGCATTGGCGCGCCCGGAAACTGGACCAGGCATTCCTGTCATGGACCGCAAATCGGTCCGCGGCTGCGCCAAGGACATCCATATGGTTGAGATCGCGCCATTCCGCGGTGATATCAACCATAATGAATCCAGCCCGCTGCCGCGCGACGGCAGGTGTTCCGCCTTCGCACTCCCTCATAGTGTCCGGCGGGCCGGACGTGGACACGCAGTGCGAGATGTCACGATGACACCGGAAACCCCTGCCGACGAAGCAGTGCCTGCCCGCGGCTCAAGTCCCCGCAATCTGCCGCAGGGCTACCGGACGGGATTGATTACCTCGATTACGGTGTTGCTGGGATTTTCCCTGGGCTTCCTGCGCTATTGGGGCTTCGACGCGCCAGGCGAGTGGAGCGCGCTGTCGGTACTGCCTGGCATCGCCCTGTTCCTGGCCATCCTGCTGCAGATCATCGCGCTTTACCGCGCCTTGCGCCTGGAGGACGAGGCCGAGGACGAATACCGGCAAACCGTTCGGTGGTTCATCGCGTCGGCCGTGCTGCTGCTGCTAGGCCTGACGGCGGCGTTATGGGAGGTGGCTTGATCCGTCCGATGGCTTATTCCATGCCTTGGCGGAAAAACTATCGCCCCGGCAGGCGTTCTGCAGAAACCACATAATGTGGCCAAGCAGAAAAAAACCCATAAAGTGGCGAGATGACCACTTTATGGGTTTCACCAAGAAATCAATCTCTTGGCGTTGAATTGGTGGAGCCGGGGGGAATTGAACCCCCGTCCGCAAGCCCTCTGCAGGCAGTTCTACATGCGTAGTCGACCTATTTGGATTTAACCCCGAATCTTAGCCAGTCGACAGGCCGGACCGAAGCGAGTCACATAGTTTAAACGTACCCCGTGTGACCCCGGAATACGCCGATTCTTTGTTAAGTGATACTGCTGTGGTTCGAAGAGTTACCTCTCCTAGGAAGTTGCCTCCCTCCACCTGACCCAAAGACAAATCAGTGCAGCAGCTCATTTAGGCAGCACGCAGAGCGGGCTGTTGAGCAAAAACGTCTTCGTTGGCGTTTGTGAGTGTTCCAGTGGATTTACGAGCTGACTGGTGCTCGGCATGCCCTGACTGTTTCGCGACCCACGTCGAATCCGGATCGGCCCCAGTTGTCCTTCATTGTACTCGCAATGCGGCCCCGCCGCCTTCCGTTGTGTGATGACGCGCTATCGCGCGTCGGCGGGACCTTGTACGAATATCGGGGTGGATGGCGCGATTTCAACGACCGCCGTAGCGGTGCAGCGCCGCGCAGAACACGCACGTTAATCCGCTATCGGAGCCGGGACCGCGCCTGGCGCCACGTCATCCGGCCGGGACGGCGTGGACTCAATGCGGTCAGGCGCGTGAGCCAGTCCCCACCTGCGCCGGCAGCACACTTTCGATGGCGTCCCACAACGCGTCCGGCGTGTCGGCCCGGGCGTCGGCCTCCCACAGCGTAATGTCGTGGTCGCCGCCCAGGTAGCCGTAGCCGGCGGCCACGGCCGGCATTCCGGCGGCGTGGGCGGCCTGGATGTCGCGCAAATCGTCGCCGACATACACGCAGCGCGCCGCGTCATAACCGGCATCGCGCGCGGCGTGGAGCAGGGGGTCAGGATAGGGTTTGGAGCGAGGCGCCGTGTCGCCGCAGACCAGCGTGGCGGTGCTGTCCATCAACCCCAGGAATTCCACAATAGGCAAAGTCAGATGGCTTACTTTATTGGTGACGATTCCCCAGGCGTGCCCCTTGGCACGGATATCGCTGAGCAGCTGCGCGATACCCGGGAACAGGCGGGTGTGCACGGTGGAGCTTTCCGCGTAGTCGGCCAGGAACTGGCTGCGGGTTTCGTCGAATTCGGGGTGGTCCGGCATCATGCCTAGGGCGACCCGCAACAGTCCCCGCGCCCCTTGGGACGCCACGGGCCGCAGCAGCTCGTAAGGCATCGGCGCCAGCCCGCGGCGCAGCCGCTGCCGGTTGGCCGCGGCCGCCAGATCCGGCGCCGTATCGGCCAGCGTGCCGTCGAAGTCGAACAGGATGAGCGCGCTCATTTGCGGGTTGCCATCAGATAATTCACCGACGCGTCCGCCGAGAGCGCGTAGACCTGCGTCAGCGGGTTATAGGTCATGCCGGCGATCTTCACCGGCTGCAATTCCGCCGCGCGGGCGGACGCGGCCAATTCGCTGGGCTTGATGAAATTCTCGTAGCTGTGGGTGCCGCGCGGCAGCAGTCGCAGCAGGTATTCCGCGCCCACGATGGCGAACAGGAAGGATTTGGGATTCCGGTTCAAGGTGGAAAAGAACACCCAGCCGCCGGGCTGCACCAAGGTGGCGCATGCGCGTATCACCGAAGCCGCATCCGGCACGTGCTCCAGCATCTCCATGCATGTGACGATGTCGTACCGGCCGGGTTGCTCCTGCGCCAGTTGCTCCACCGGCACCGCCCGGTACTCTACCTTGATGCCCGACTCCAGCCCATGCAGGCGCGCCACCTTCAGCGACTTCTCCGCCAGGTCGATGCCGGTGACTTCGGCCCCTTCGGCGGCCATGCTTTCCGAGAGAATGCCGCCTCCGCAGCCCACATCCAGGATGCGCTTGCCCGTCAGGCTGCCCACGGCCTGGCGGATCCAGTCCAGGCGCAGCGGATTGATCGCATGCAGCGGCTTGAACTCGCTGTCCGGATCCCACCAGCGGGCGGCCAGCGCACTGAACTTTTCCAGCTCAGCTTGATCGGCGTTGGCAGGCGGGGCAGAGGGGGGCGTAAGAGTCATGGCGGGAACGGCGGCAGATTCGACGGGTATATATTAATTAGAGGCAGGCGCCCGCGGCCTGAACGACAGGCCTTCCATACGGACCGGCACAACGTCCCGGCCCGGAAAATGGGCGAAAAAAAGGCCTCGCTTGCGCGAGGCCTTTCATTGTAGCTTCCGGTGCGATTACTTCGCGCCCGGAACCGTCTGGGAGGTTTCCCCTGCACGACGGGTACCGACGATTTCCAGTTCCACGCGGCGGTTCTGGGCGCGGCCTGCGGCGGTCTTGTTCGTCGCGACCGGCTGCGATTCGCCCTTGCCTTCGGTGTAGATACGGTCGGCCGGAACACCCTTGCTGACCAGGTACTTCTTGACCGCTTCAGCGCGACGCTTGGACAGGGCCAGGTTGTACTTCTCCGTACCGATCGAGTCGGTGTGGCCGACGGCGATGACCGTTTCCAGGTTGATCGTTTGGGTTTGAGCGGCCACCTGATCCAGCAGCTTCTGACCTTCCGGCTTCAACGTCGACTTGTCGAAGTCGAAGAAGGTGTCGGCGTTGAAGACCACCTTGGAGGCCATCGGCGTGGGGGCCGGAGCCTTCGGAGCGGCCTGCGCGACCGGCACGCCGTCGCAACCGGGGATGCCGGTGGCGGGGGTCCAGAACGCATCGCGCCAGCACAATTCGTTGGTGCCGTTTTTCCACACGTTGCCGAACGGGTTGCGCCAGTTGTCGACGGTCTGGGCCGAGGCTGCACCGGAGGCCGTAACGGCGGCAAACGCGAGCGCCAGAGCGAATTTGGAGGGTTTGTTCATGTTTCTCCTCGTTGAGCTTGAAGCTGGATAAGTGACTCGCAGCGAACCCCCGCCGCTATCAGGAAAACGGGGCCAGTATAGCAACGCCAAGAATAGGATCAAAGGATTGCGACTGGGTTTCCTGCGTGCTGGAAACAATCTTAAGGCATTTGTCGTGCCCTGACCCGTGCATTCATGCCCGACTGGACCATTTCACCGCCCAGTCCTTGCCCTATGTTGGTTTTTGGCAACAGGGCATGCAGGGCCTGTAAAGCCCCTGGATGAGCATGGGTCGCGCGATACGCCCCCGCCGGCTTGAATCGCGCAGCCCCGTCCTGAACGGCCCGGAATGATAGAATTTCCTGTTTCCCCGACGGGCATGTCGCGCGGCGCTGCATGCCGCTCCCGGCCGCGGAAGGTTCCAGTCCGCCGCCGGCCGGTCGGGTCGGTCACTAAGTTGCCACGGGTCGCCACGGGCCAGGGCTTCACTAGAGTCGCCACTTACTTATATATATGGATTCCTTCGCCAAGGAGACGCTTCCGGTATCGCTGGAAGAAGAGATGCGTCGCAGCTACCTCGATTACGCCATGAGCGTGATCGTGGGTCGGGCCCTACCGGATGTCCGGGACGGCCTCAAGCCGGTGCACCGGCGCGTGTTGTTCGCCATGCACGAGCTGAACAACGACTGGAACCGCGCCTATAAAAAATCGGCGCGTATCGTCGGGGATGTGATCGGTAAGTACCATCCCCATGGCGACCAGGCGGTATACGACTCCATCGTGCGCATGGCGCAGGATTTCTCGCTGCGCTACATGCTGGTGGACGGGCAGGGCAACTTCGGCTCCATCGACGGCGATAACGCGGCGGCCATGCGGTATACCGAAATCCGCCTGGCCAAGATCGCCCACGAACTGCTGGCGGACATCGACCAGGAAACCGTCGACTTCGGCCCCAATTACGACGGCAGCGAAAAAGAGCCCCTGCTGCTGCCCTCGCGGCTGCCTAACCTGCTGGTCAACGGCAGCTCCGGCATCGCGGTGGGGATGGCCACCAATATCCCGCCGCACAACCTGCAGGAAGTCATCGACGGCTGCCTGTACTGCCTGCGCAATCCGGAATGTACCGTCGATGAACTCATCGAACTGATTCCGGCGCCGGATTTCCCGACGGGGGGCATCATCTACGGCCTGTCCGGCGTGCGCGAAGGCTACCGCACCGGCCGCGGCCGTGTGGTGATGCGGGCCAAGACCCACATCGAGGACATGGAAAAGGGCAATCGCCAGGCCATCGTGGTCGATGCGATTCCTTTCCAGGTCAATAAGAAAACCCTGCAAGAGCGCATTGCCGAGCTGGTCAACGAAAAGAAGATCGAGGGCATTTCCGATATTCGCGATGAATCGGACAAGGACGGCATGCGGCTGGTCATCGAGCTCAAGCGCGGTGAAGTGCCCGAGGTCGTGCTGAACAACCTCTATAAGAATACGCAGTTGCAGGACACCTTCGGGATGAACCTGGTGGCGCTGGTCGACGGCCAGCCGCGCCTGCTCAACCTGAAGCAGATGGTGGAATACTTCCTGCAGCATCGCCGCGAAGTGGTGACGCGCCGCACGGTATTCCAGCTGCGCAAGGCGCGCGAACGCGGCCATGTGCTGGAAGGCCTGGCGGTGGCGCTGGCCAACATCGACGAATTCATCGCCATCATCAAGGCGGCGCCCACGCCGCCGGTGGCGCGGCAGGAGCTGATGGCGCGTGCCTGGGACTCCTCCCTGGTGCGTGAAATGCTTGCGCGCGCCGACGGCGATACCCCGGGCGGCATCGCGGCCTATCGGCCCGACGATCTGCTGCCCAGCTACGGCATGCAGCAGGACGGGATGTACCGCCTGAGCGATACCCAGGCGCAGGAAATCCTGAACATGCGCCTGCAGCGCCTGACCGGGCTGGAGCAGGACAAGATCGTCGGCGAATACAAGGAAGTGATGGCCACCATCGCCGACTTGCTGGACATCCTGGCCAAGCCGGAGCGCATCACCACCATCATCAGCGATGAACTGCAGGCCATCAAGGCAGAGTTCTCCACGGCCGCGAAGGATGTGCGCCGTTCGGAAGTCGAACTCAACGCCACGGAACTCGATACCGAAGACCTGATCACGCCTACCGATATGGTCGTGACCCTGTCGCATGGCGGCTACATCAAGAGCCAGCCCTTGTCCGAATACCGCGCACAGAAGCGCGGCGGCCGCGGCAAGCAGGCCACGGCGATGAAGGACGACGACTGGATCGACCAGCTGTTCATCGCCAACACGCACGATTACCTGCTGTGCTTCTCCAATCGTGGCCGCGTGTACTGGCTCAAGGTGTGGGAAGTGCCGCAGGGCACGCGCACCTCGCGCGGCAAGCCCATCGTCAATATGTTCCCGCTGATCGACGGCGAAAAAGTCAACGTGGTGCTGCCGGTCAAGGAATTCAGCGACGACCACTACGTGTTCATGGCGACCTCGCGCGGCACCGTCAAGAAGACCCCGCTGTCCGACTTCTCCAATCCGCGCAAGGCCGGCATCATCGCGGTCGACCTGGACGATGGCGACTACCTGATCGGGGCCGACCTGACCGACGGCAAGCATGATGTCATGCTGTTCTCCGATGCCGGCAAGGCCGTGCGCTTCGACGAGAACGACGTGCGCCCGATGGGCCGCAATGCGCGCGGCGTGCGCGGCATGATGCTGGAGGACGGCCAAAGCGTCATCGCGATGCTGGTCGCGGGCGACGAAGTGCAGAGCGTGCTCACCGCCACCGAAAACGGCTTCGGCAAGCGCACCTCCATCACGGAATACACGCGCCACGGCCGCGGCACCAAAGGCATGATTGCCATCCAGACCAGCTCGCGCAACGGCAAGGTCGTCGGCGCGGTGTTGGTGCAGCCCGAACACGAGATCATGCTGATCACCACGGGCGGCGTGCTGGTCCGTACCCGCGTGTCCGAGATCCGCGAAATGGGCCGGGCCACGCAGGGCGTGACGCTGATCAGCGTGGATGACGGCAGCCGCTTGTCCGGCGTGCGCCGCGTGGTGGAAAGCGATGCCGACCTCGATGCCGAGGCGGAGAGCGACGATGCGCAGCCGCCGGCCGAGTCGACCGACGGCGACCAAGCGACTGAGCCGACGGAGGAATAATGGCGCGTCCCTGGAACTTCTCGGCGGGGCCCTCGGCCTTGCCGGAACCCGTGCTGCGGCAGGCGGCCGAGGAAATGCTCGATTGGCACGGCAGCGGCATGTCGGTGATGGAAATGAGCCATCGCGGCAAGCAGTTCGTGCAGATCTGCGATGAGGCCGAACAGGACCTGCGCGACCTGCTGGCGGTGTCGGACGACTATGCGGTGTTGTTCATGCAGGGCGGCGCCACGGCGGAAAACGCCATCGTTCCGATGAACCTGATCGGTCGGCGCGGCGCCGCGGTGGCCGACTACGTCCTGACGGGCCAATGGTCGGTGAAGTCGCAGAAGGAAGCGTCCAAGTACGGCGACGCCGGCATTGCCGCCAGCAGCGGCACCGAGACGGAACTGGATGGCCAGCGGCAGAAGCCCTGGACCTGGGTGCCGCCCGTGGAAACGTGGAAGGTGCGCAAGAATGCCGCCTACCTGCATTTCTGCAGCAACGAGACCATCGGTGGGGTGGAGTTCACGGACTGGCCCACGGCCGCCCGCCTGGGCGTGGACGACGTTCCCCTGGTCGTGGACGCGTCCTCCCACTTCCTGTCGCGCCCCATGGATATCGCCCGTACCGGCATGGTGTACGCGGGCGCGCAGAAGAACGCGGGCCCGGCCGGCGTGACCGTCGTCGTGGTGCGCCGCGACCTGATTGGCCACGCCTTGCCGATCTGCCCGGCGGCCTTCGACTATGCCAACGTCGCGCCCGAACATTCGCGCTTCAATACGCCGCCGACCTATGCCATCTATGTCGCCGGCCTGGTGTTCAAGTGGATCAAGGCGCAGGGCGGCGTGGCGGCGATGGAGCGCGCCAGCATCGCCAAGGCCGAATTGCTGTACGGCTATCTGGACAGCACGGATTTCTACCGCAATCCGGTGCATGCACCCGTGCGGTCGCGCATGAACGTGCCGTTCATCCTCAGCGATGAATCGCTCAACGACGCCTTCCTGAAAGGGGCGGACCAGGCCGGATTGACGCAGCTCAAGGGCCACAAGAGCGTGGGCGGCATGCGCGCGTCGATCTACAACGCCGTGCCGCTGGAAGCGGTCCAGGCGCTGGTGTCTTACATGCAGGATTTCGAGCGACGCCATGGCTGATTCCCTTGCCGAAAAGCTGCGCCCGCTGCGCGAACGCATCGATGCCATCGATGCGCAGATCCTGGACTTGCTGACGCAGCGCGCCCGCACCGCGATCGCGGTGGGCGAGGTCAAGCATGCCGAAAACGCCGACGGCCCGGTACTGCGCCCGGACCGCGAGGCGGAAGTCATCCGCCGGCTGCAGCACTTGAATGCGGGGCCCATCCCGCGCGAGGCGGTGGCGGCCATCTGGACCGAGATCATGTCCGCCTGCCGGGGCCTGGAGCGCGGCCTGACGCTGGCCTACCTGGGCCCGGAAGGTTCGTATTCCGAACAGGCGGCGCTCGAGCATTTCGGCCACGCGGTGAACCGGCTGCCTTGCCCGTCCTTCGATGAGGTCTTTCGCGCCTTGGAGGCGGGGCAGGCCGATGTGGGCATGGTGCCGGTGGAAAACTCCACCGAAGGGGCGGTCAACCGCACCCTGGACCTGCTGCTGAATACCTCCCTGACGGTCATGGGCGAGCGTTCGCTGGTCATCCGTCATTGCCTGATGTCGCAGAGCGGCGCCCTGGATGGCGTGAAGACGGTCATGGCGCATCCGCAGGCACTGGCGCAGTGCCAGGCATGGCTAAGCCGCAATCACCCGGAACTGGCGCGTTCGGCGGCCTCCAGCAACGCCGAGGCCGCGCGCGTCGCCGCGCAGGATCCCACGGTGGCGGCGATCGCCGGCGAATCTGCCGCCGCAAGCTGGGGCCTGCGCGTGATCAGCGCCGGTATCCAGGACGACCCGCACAACCGCACGCGCTTCCTGGCGCTGGGATCGATTCCCAGCCAGCCCACCGGCAACGACAAGACCAGCCTGATCATGGCGGTGCCGAATCGTGCCGGGGCCGTATACGAAATGCTGGCGCCGCTGGCCGAAAACAAAGTGTCGATGACGCGCTTCGAATCGCGTCCGGCACGCACGGGCCAGTGGGAATACTATTTCTACGTCGACGTGCTTGGCCACGCGCAGGATGCGCATGTCGCGCGCGCGTTCGAGACGCTGCGTTCGCAAGTGGCTTTTTTCAAACTCCTGGGTTCCTATCCCGCGCAATGAAGGGCGGCAAGCCGCGGGCGGCAGCCCGGCACAGCGCCGGGTACCGCGGGCGGCACCAGCCTGATCCGCTATGACTGACACGAACAAAACCCTGGCCGCGCCCGCCCATGTAAGCGTCATCGCGCCCTATCAAGCCGGCAAGCCCATCGAAGAACTCGCGCGCGAGTTCGGCCTGGATCCCGCCACGATCGTCAAGCTGGCATCCAATGAAAATCCCTTGGGCATGCCGGAATCCGCGCGCGCCGCGATGCTGGCCGCCGCAACATCCCTGGGCCGCTATCCGGACCCCAATGGCTTCGAGCTGAAGTCCACGCTGTCCCGCCTGTATGGCGTTCCCATGGACTGGATCACGTTGGGCAATGGTTCCAACGACATCCTGGAGCTGGTCGCGCTGGCGCTGTTGGAAAAGGGCACCTCCGCGGTCTACGCGCAGCACGCATTCATGGTGTATCGCCTGGCCACGCAGGCGCGCGGCGCACGCCATATCATGGTGCCGGCGCGCGACTACGGGCACGACCTGGACGCCATGCTGGCGGCCATCGCCGACGATACGCGCGTGGTCTTTATCGCCAACCCCAACAATCCCACCGGGACCTTCCTGCCGGCGCCCCGCATCCAGGCCTTTCTGGAGCAGGTGCGCGAGCGTCATGGGCAGCGTGTCGTCGTCGTGCTCGACGAGGCCTACAATGAATACCTGGACCCGGAGTACCGCTTCGACAGCGTGGCGTGGGTGCGGGAATTTCCGAACCTGATCGTGTCGCGCACGCTGTCCAAGGCCTACGGGCTGGCGGGCTTGCGTGTCGGCTTCGGCACGTCGCAGCCCGCGTTGACCGACCTGCTGAACCGGGTGCGCCAGCCCTTCAACGTGAACACGCTGGCGCAGGCGGCGGCGGTGGCGGCCCTGCAGGACCGTGACTTCCTGGCACGTTCCTACACGCTCAACAAGGAAGGCAAGGCGCAGTTGTGCCAGGCCTTCGACGCCTTGAACCTGAAGTATGTGCCGAGCTACGGCAACTTCGTGCTGGTGCGGGTGGGCGATGCCGCGCGCATCAATCTTGAATTGCTCAAGCGCGGCGTGATCGTGCGCCCGGTGGCGGGCGACGGCTTGCCCGAATGGCTGCGCGTCAGCATCGGCCTGCCGCAGGAAAACACGCGTTTCATCGACGCGCTGACCGGCATCCTGAAGGCATCATGACGCTGCAGCAGGCGGATGCGCGCACCGCGGCCGAGCCGATACCGGTCCTGGCCGTGGTGGGCGTCGGCCTGATCGGCGGGTCGTTCGCGGCGGCCTTGCGGCGCGCGGGCCAGGTGGGGCGCGTGCTGGGAGTCGGCCGCAACGGCCCCTCGCTGGAGCGCGCGCGCGAACTGGGCCTCATAGACGAAGCCGTCGGCGCGGCCGAGGCGGCGGCCCGGGCGGACCTGATCATGCTGGCCTCGCCCGTGGGCACGTTCGGCGCCATCCTGGCCGAGATGCGGGCCAGCTTGAAGCCGGGCGCCATCGTCACCGACGCCGGCAGCACCAAGGTGGCGGTTGCCCAGGCCGCACGCGCGGCGCTGGGCGAGCGCCTCGCCTGCTTCGTCCCCGGACACCCCATCGCCGGCGCGGAAAAAGTCGGGCCTGACGCTGCCGATCCATGTCTTTATACTGGTCGCAACGTGGTCCTGACGCCGCTGCCGGAAAACGCCGCGGCCGATGTCGCGCGCGTGCGGGCCGCCTGGGAAGCCTGCGGGGCACGCGTGCTGGAAATGGATACGGTCGAACACGACCAGGTCCTCGCTTCGGTCAGCCATATGCCGCATTTCCTGGCCGCCGTGTATGTGGCGCAGGTCGCCCGCAGCGCGGATAGCAGGCAGCGTCTTGCCATCGCGGGAACGGGGTTTCGGGATTTCACCCGCATCGCCGCCGGATCGGCGGAAATGTGGCGCGATATTTTCGTTTCGAATCGCGCGGCGATGAAGGCGGAACTGGCGGAGGTGCGCACGGTACTCGACGAGGCCGAGCGCGCGCTGGACCGCGGGGACGGCGCCGCACTGGAAGCCTTACTGGAAGAGGCGGCGCGGTTCAGGCGGGACTGGAAAACGGGGCGGTAAGGCGGCACCGGCCGCTTCACGTCTTCATCGGGGCGGTTCGCGCAGTGGCGGCCGGCGGCAGCGCGACGGAACACGGTTTACCACAGGACACGGCTTACATGAGCGGACCTTCTTTTCTCGATCTGCCGCGCGCGACCCAGGCGCGAGGCACGGTATCCCTGCCCGGGTCCAAGAGTATTTCCAACCGCGTGCTGCTGCTGGCGGCGCTGGCCGACGGTACGACCGAAATCAGCGGCCTGCTGGACTCGGACGATACGCGGGTGATGCTGGCGGCGCTGCGCGCGTTGGGCGTCACGCTGGACGAACGCGGGGAAGGGCGCGTCACGGTGTGCGGCGCGGGGCGCTTTCCTCAGCCGGCCGCGGATCTTTTCCTGGGCAATGCCGGCACCGCCGTGCGGCCGCTGACCGCGGCGCTGGCGCTGATGGGTGGCGACTATGGCGTTTCCGGCGTTCCCCGCATGCATGAACGGCCCATCGGCGACCTGGTCGATGCCTTGCGCGCGCTAGGCGCGAGGATCGACTACACCGGCCGCGAAGGCTATCCCCCCTTGCGCATTGGCAGCGGCACGCTCGGTACGCAGGGGCCCGTGCGCATGCCGGGCGCCGTGTCCAGCCAGTTCCTGACCGCCATGCTGCTGGCCGCGCCCATCTATACCGACACCGTGGGCGAGCCGCTGGTCATCGAGATCGTGGGCGACCTGATCTCCAAGCCGTATATCGAAATCACGCTGAACCTGATGGCGCGCTACGGCGTCGCGGTAAAGCGCGAAGGCTGGTCGCGCTTTACCGTGCCCGTGGGCGCATGCTATCGCAGCCCCGGGCGCATCGCGGTCGAAGGCGATGCCTCGTCCGCCTCGTATTTCCTGGCGCTGGGGGCCGTGGGCGGCGGGCCGGTGCGGGTGCAGGGCGTCGGGCGCGACAGCATCCAGGGCGACGTGGCCTTTGCCCACACCCTTGAAACCATGGGCGTGCGCATCGAATTCGGCGGCGATTGGATCGAATCGCGCGGCGTATGCGTGGCGCGCGGCGAAACCCTGCGCGCCTTCGACGCCGATTTCAACCTGATTCCCGATGCCGCCATGACGGCGGCGGCGCTGGCGCTGTTTGCCGACGGCCCGTGCCGCCTGCGCAATATCGGCAGCTGGCGCGTCAAGGAAACCGATCGCATCCATGCCATGCAGACGGAACTGAGCAAACTCGGGGCCGGCGTGTCCTCGGGCCCCGACTGGCTGGAAGTCACGCCGCCCGGGCCGGATGGTTGGCGCGATGCGGAAATCGGCACCTGGGACGATCACCGGATGGCCATGTCGATGTCGCTGGCCGCCTTCGGGCCGGCCGCCGTGCGCATCCTGGACCCGGGATGCGTCAGCAAGACTTTTCCCACGTATTTCGATGTCTATGCCGGCCTGGTCGGCGGCGAGGAGCCCGTATGACGCAGGCAGACGACACGTCCCTGGCGACCGCGCCGGCGCTGCCGCCGGTGATCGCCATCGATGGCCCGACCGCCTCGGGCAAAGGCACCGTCGCGCATGGCGTGGCCCGGCGGCTGGGGTGGACCGTGCTCGACAGCGGGGCGCTCTACCGTCTGACCGCGCTGGCCGCGCTGGACCTGGGCATCGCGCCGGAGGACGAAGCCGGCGTGGCCGAGGCCGCCCGCACGCTGGCGGTGCGTTTCGAGGGACAGCATATCTACCTGGACGGCCGGGAAGTCGGCTACGACATCCGCCAGGAAAGGGTGGGCAATTTCGCCTCGCGGGTGGCGGCTTTCGGGTCGGTGCGACAGGCCTTGCTGGACCGGCAGCGCGCCTTCCGCCGGGTGCCTGGGCTGGTCGCGGATGGCCGCGACATGGGGACGGTGGTCTTTCCGGACGCTGCGCTCAAGATTTTCCTAGTGGCCGACGTCGAGGCACGTGCCGAAAGAAGGCGTAAGCAGTTGATGGAAAAGGGTATTTCTGCTAATCTAGATGACCTTTTGCGAGATATGCGCGAGCGCGACGCCCGCGATACCCAGCGTACGGTGGCGCCCCTGGCGCCTGCTGAAGACGCCCGGGTGTTGGATTCGTCCAAAATGACGGCCCAGGAAACGGTGCAAGCCATACTCGATCTCTGGAACGGCCTGCGTAACAGCGGGTCCGCGCCTGCCACGGCGGGCGCGGCGGGGAAAGCAAAAGGTTTTTCCGGCGCCGCCGGGAATATCGCTCCTAGATAGCGCTGTTTCCGACGGTTTTTGTTCCACTCCGCTGGTACGGGCAACCCGCGCTGGCGTGCATATATAACAAGGCCATTCCGGCCTATGGATTTCAATTCAATGTCTTCCAATCCCTCTACTGCTGTCCGCGACGCCATGGGCAGCGAAAGCTTTGCCGACCTGTTTGCCGAAAGCCTCAAAGACCAGGACATGAAGTCCGGCGAGGTCATCAGCGCCGAAGTCGTGCGTATCGACCACAACTTTGTCGTCGTCAATGCTGGGCTCAAGTCCGAAGCGCTGATTCCGCTGGAAGAATTCCTGAATGATCAGGGCGAAGTCGAAGTCAACCCGGGCGATTTCGTCTCGGTGGCCATCGATTCGCTGGAAAACGGCTATGGCGACACCATCCTGTCGCGCGACCGCGCCAAGCGCCTGTCGGCCTGGCTGCAGCTCGAGCAGGCACTGGAAAACGGCGAACTGGTCACCGGCACCATCACCGGCAAGGTGAAGGGCGGCCTGACTGTCATGACCAACGGCATCCGCGCGTTCCTGCCGGGCTCGCTGGTGGACCTGCGTCCGGTCAAGGACACCACGCCGTACGAAGGCAAGACCCTCGAATTCAAGGTCATCAAGCTCGACCGCAAGCGCAACAACGTCGTGCTGTCCCGCCGCCAGGTGCTGGAAGCCAGCATGGGCGAAGAGCGCCAGAAGCTGCTGGAAACCCTGCACGAAGGCGCGGTGGTCAAGGGCGTGGTCAAGAACATCACCGACTACGGCGCGTTCGTGGACCTGGGCGGTATCGACGGCCTGCTGCACATCACCGACATGGCATGGCGCCGCGTGCGTCACCCCTCCGAGGTCCTGCAGGTGGGCCAGGAAGTGGAAGCCAAGGTCCTCAAGTTCGACCAGGAAAAGAGCCGCGTCTCGCTGGGCGTCAAGCAGCTGGGCGAAGATCCGTGGGTGGGCCTGGCTCGCCGCTATCCGCAGGGCACCCGTCTGTTCGGCAAGGTCACCAACCTCACCGACTACGGCGCGTTCGTCGAAGTCGAAGCCGGCATCGAAGGCCTGGTGCACGTCTCCGAAATGGACTGGACCAACAAGAACGTCGACCCGCGCAAGGTTGTTACCCTGGGCGAAGAAGTCGAAGTCATGGTCCTGGAAATCGACGAAGACCGTCGCCGCATCTCGCTGGGCATGAAGCAGTGCCGACAGAATCCGTGGGAAGAATTCGCCACGAACTTCAAGCGTGGCGACAAGGTCCAGGGCGCGATCAAGTCCATCACGGACTTCGGCGTGTTCGTCGGCCTGCCCGGCGGTATCGATGGCCTGGTGCACCTGTCCGACCTGTCGTGGACGGAAACCGGCGAAGAAGCCGTGCGCAACTTCAAGAAGGGCGACGAAATCGAAGCCGTGGTCCTGGGCATCGACACCGACAAGGAACGCATCTCGCTGGGCGTCAAGCAGCTGGAAGGCGATCCGTTCAACAACTTCGTCGCCACCCATGACAAGGGTGCGGTCGTTCCCGGCACGATCAAATCGGTCGAGCCCAAGGGCGCCGTGGTGACGCTGTCCGTGGATGTCGAAGGCTATCTGCGTGCTTCCGAGATCTCGTCGGGCCGTGTCGAAGACGCCACGACGGTGCTGAACGCCGGCGACAACATCGAAGCCATGATCGTCAACGTCGATCGCAAGACGCGTTCGATCCAGTTGTCCATCAAGGCGCGTGACAACGCCGAAACCGCGGATACGATCCAGCGCATGTCTGAAGCCAGCGCTTCGTCGGGCACCACCAACCTGGGCGCCCTGCTGAAGGCCAAGCTGGACCAGCAGCGCAACGACGGTTAAATCGTTGTGACCAAGTCGGAGCTTATCGCCGCCTTGGCGGCCCGCTATCCACAGCTGGCCGCCCGCGATACCGATTTCGCCGTGAAGACGATTCTCGATGCGATGGCCCAGGCGCTTGCCGCGGGCCAGCGCATCGAAATCCGGGGTTTCGGCAGTTTTTCGCTGTCGCGGCGTTCGCCGCGCATCGGCCGTAATCCCAAATCCGGCGAACAGGTGCTGGTGCCTGGCAAGCAGGTGCCGCATTTCAAGGCGGGCAAGGAACTTCGCGAACGTGTCGACCTGGACAGCACCGACGATGCATCGTCGAATGCCGCCGGCGACAGCGTGGAAACCGCGGTGTCGGGCGTAGGTGCCCACGCGATGCTCTGATCCGGGCGGTGGCGGTTGCCACTTCGCCGGTACAGGGGTGTCGCAGGGGTCTACACCGTCCCCATGGATCTTCTCCGTCGGGTCTCTCCGATAGTATGCAAAAGGCCGCCGTTCTACGGCGGCCTTTTTGCCTTGGCGCCGCTCCAAGGCAGAACGACCCTGGGGGGTGGAAAGCCGATATATCGGCCCATTCAAGAGGATTGGGCTACCGGGGTCAAAGCGCGCTTACAATCCCGATACTGAACCTTGTGGAGCTCGCGTCATGCGCTATTTCGTCTGGGCGCTGCGATTGATCGTATTCGTCGCGGTGCTGATGTTCGCGCTCAAGAACACCAACCCTGTCCAGGTCAATTTCTACGGCGACTACATCATGCACGATGTACCGCTCATCGTCGTCATGCTCATCACCTTCGTGGTGGGCGCGATTTTCGGGTTGCTGTTGACCGTACCCGCAGCCATGCGCCGCCGGCGCGAAGCCGTGCGCCTGCGCAAGGAATTGGACCGTATGCAGGCCGCCCTGAACAACCAGGCTGGCCAGCCGGCCAATGTGCCGCCGGAAGCCATAGCCCCCATGTCACCCCTGTAATGCCGGTGGCCGTTTTCATTGCCGCGCCGCCGCGCGCGTCCCAACCCCTCAAGAGCGAGCGCCGTGGATTTTGAACCCTGGTGGTTGATATTCGTCCCCCTGTTGTTCGCGCTCGGCTGGCTGGCCGCGCGTTTCGATATCCGCCAGATGCTGTCGGAAACCCGTGTCCTGCCGGACTCCTACTTCCGTGGCCTGAACTTCCTGTTGAATGAAGAGCCGGATCGCGCGATCGATGCGTTCGTCGAAGTCGCCAAGCTGGATCCGGAAACCACCGAACTGCACTTCGCGCTGGGCAGCCTGTTCCGCCGCCGCGGTGAAATGGAACGCGCCATCCGCGTGCACCAAAGCCTGCTCAACCGCGCCGACCTGCCTGTCGCGGAACGCGAACACGCCCAGCACGAGCTGGCCCAGGACTTCCTGAAGGCCGGCATGCTGGACCGCGCCGAAGCAGGCTTCAAACAGCTGCGCGATACGCGTTATTCGCTGCCCGCCCTGCGTTCGCTGATCCGCATCTACGAATCCGAACATGATTGGCCTCGGGCCATCGAAGCCGTCAAGACGCTGCGCGGCCTGGTGGATGAGCCGGTGCCCCAACTGGTGCATTACCACTGCGAACAGGCGCAGCAGGCCATGTCCTTGCAGCCGCCGGACGTCGATGCCGCCCTGGCCGCCCTGGACGCGGCCGACCATGCGGCCAGTATCGCGGGCGAAGGCAGTTCGCCCAGCAAGGGGTCGCTGGTGCGGATTTCCATGCTGCGTGCCCGGCTTGCCGCCCTGGAGGGCGATGCCAAGCGCGAACGCCTGCATCTGGAGTCCGTCCTGACCGACGAGCCGGAATTCGCCGGCCTGGTGGCGGAATCGCTGCTCAACAGCTATCGCGCCAACAACGGCGCTGCCGCCGCGCTGGAGCTGCTGCAAAAGCAGTACGCCAACTATCCCTCGCTGGACCTGTTCAACGTGGTCTTCCGCGAATTGCGCGCGCTGCAGGGCGCGGCCCCGGCCTGGGCGTTCGCCCGTTCGGCGCTGCGCCATCATCCCTCGCTGCTGGGCCTGGACCGCTTGCTGGAAGCCGAATTGGCGGCACCCGGCGGCGATGGCGAGACCAGCCCCGTGCCGGGCGCCGATCTCAGCCTGTTGCGCAGCCTGATCCACAAGCACACCCAGCGCCTCGATCGCTACGCCTGCCGTTCCTGCGGCTTTCAGGCGCGCCGCTATTATTGGCAATGTCCTGGTTGCAACGCGTGGGAGACCTACGCGCCGCGCCGTCTGGAAGAACTTGAATGAGTGCATTTCCCGTTGACGACATTTCGCGTCGCCGCATCCTGGTCGTGGGCGACGTCATGCTGGACCGCTACTGGTTCGGCGAAGTCGACCGCGTATCGCCGGAAGCGCCGGTGCCCATCGTGCGCGTGGCCCGCCGTGAGGATCGCCTGGGCGGCGCCGCCAACGTGGCGCGCAACGTGGTCGCACTCGGTGGCCGGGCCACGCTCATCGGCGTCGTCGGCGCCGACGAGGCCGGCGAACGGATCCACGCGCTGGCGCACGATGCCGGCATCGCGCCGGCCCTGGTCGCCGATGCGGGCCATCCCACCACGCTGAAGATGCGCGTACTAGGCCGCCAGCAGCAGCTGCTGCGAGTGGACTTCGAAGAGTCCCCGCGTGTCGCCGCCCTGGATGCCTTGGGCGCGGAATTCGAACGGCACCTGGCCGGCCATGACGTGGTAGTGGTGTCGGACTACGCCAAGGGGGCGCTGGCGCGCGTGTCGCAGCTCATCCATAGCGCCCGCAAGGCCGGCATCCCGGTGCTGGTGGATCCCAAGGGCGATCATTACGATATCTATCGCGGCGCCACGCTGGTCACGCCCAACCGTTCGGAAATGCAGCAGGCGGTGGGCCGATGGACCTCCGAGGACGACCTGGCAGGGCGCGCTCAGCGCCTGCGCGCGGACCTGGCGCTGGAGGCGTTGCTGGTGACCCGCTCGGAACAGGGCATGACGCTGTTCACGGATGACGGCCGGGAACACGTGGATGCCCAGGCGCACGAGGTATTCGACGTCTCCGGCGCGGGCGATACCGTGCTGGCCACGCTGGCGGTGACGCGCGCGGTCGGCATGCCGTGGCCGCAGGCCATGCGTTGGGCCAACCGCGCCGGCGGCGTGGTGGTCGGCAAGCTGGGAACATCCACCGTCAGCGCCAAGGAACTGGGAGACCTATCATGATCGTCGTGACCGGAGCGGCAGGCTTCATCGGCAGCAACCTGGTGCGCGGTCTGAACCGGCGCGGCATCCAGGACATCATCGCGGTGGACGACCTCAGCGATGGCGACAAGTTCGTGAACCTGGCGGATTGCCGGATCGCGGACTACATGGACAAGGACTACTTCCGCCAGCTGGTGAACGCCCGCTCGTTGCCGAAGATGGACGCCGTGTTTCACCAGGGCGCGTGTTCCGACACGACCGAGCGCAACGGCAAGTACATGATGGACAACAATTACCGCGTGACGCTGGAATTGTTCGACTATTGCCAATCGGAATGCGTGCCCTTCCTGTATGCATCCTCGGCGGCAACCTATGGCGGGTCGTCGGTCTATGCGGAAGATCCCGCCAACGAGCAGCCGCTGAACGTCTACGGTTATTCCAAGCTGCTCTTCGACCAGGTGCTGCGCACGCGGCTGTCGTCGCTGACGGCCCAGGCCGTGGGCCTGCGCTACTTCAATGTCTACGGCCCGCACGAGCAGCACAAGGGCCGCATGGCGTCCGTGGCCTTCCACAACATGAACCAGTTCCTGGCGGAGGGGCATGTGCGCCTGTTCGCCGGCTGGGACGGCTACCCGGACGGCGGCCAAAGCCGCGACTTCATTTCCGTCGAGGACGTGGTGGCGGTCAACCTGCACTTCCTGGACAACCCGCGGACCTCGGGCGTCTTCAACTGCGGCACCGGCCGCGCCCAGCCCTTCAACGATGTGGCGATGGCCGTGGTCAACAGCCTGCGCGAAGAGCGCGGGGAAGCCCCGCTGCCCCTGGACCAGCTCGTCAGCCAGGGGCTGATCCGCTATATCCCCTTCCCGGACGATCTGAAGGGCCGCTACCAGAGCTACACGCAGGCCGACACCAGCCGTCTGCGCGCGGCGGGCTTCGACCAACCGATGCGGGACGTGCAGACGGGGGTGGCCGAATACGTGCGCTACTGGCGCGCGCGCAAGCAGGCGTAGATTCCCGGGTGGACGTTTACGTTCACTCGCGCTCCGCCCCGGATGGCGGCGGGCGATGATGGCTTCGGCGTTTCAGACGCCGCCCATCAACGCCTTTCACCGCTGTCCGGAGGCCCTTATGTATCCTTTTCTGCACAATTCCGTGGCGACCGTTCCGGCGGCGCCGGCCTGCGTCGCCGCGCCGCCCACGCCGGCGCCGCGGCATACGCGCTGGCAGCGCGCGTTCGGCCGCCTGGCGCTTGCCGCCGGCCTGGCCATGGCAGTGCTGCCCGCGCGGGCGCTGGACGTAAACAGCGCGACGGTCGACCAGTTGCGCGCCATCCGCGGTGTAGGGCCCAAGACGGCCGAAACCATCGTCAAGGAACGCGAACGCGGCGGCCGCTTCGAATCCATGGAAGATCTGTCCGAACGCGTCCGCGGCATCGGACCGCGCCGTGCGCAAGCCCTGGAAGCCGCCGGCCTGCGCGTGTCGCCGGGCGTCGCCGCGCCGGGCGCCCGTTCCCCGTCCGCCCCCGCCGCGGGGGCCACCCCAGGCGGCCGGAACAACAAGGATGCGCAAGCCGGACGCAGCGCGCCGCGCGGCGCGCGCTGATCCGCGTATTGCGTGCCCCTTGCGCCGACGCGGCCAAGGCGTCGGCGCATTTTTGGCCGAGTTATAGTGGGGGCATGAAACCCGTTACCTATCCCACCGTCGAACAGACCGTCGGCAATACGCCATTGGTTCGCCTGCAGCGCATCCCCGGGTCGGATAATGCCGCCCGCGGCAACGTCATCCTGGCCAAGCTGGAAGGCAACAATCCCGCCGGTTCGGTCAAGGACCGTCCCGCCTTGTCCATGATCCGCCACGCCGAGGCGCGCGGCGAAATCAAGCCCGGCGACACGTTGATCGAGGCCACGAGCGGCAACACCGGCATTGCGCTGGCCATGGTGGCGGCGATGCGTGGCTACCGCATGATCCTGATCATGCCGGACAACCTCTCGGTGGAACGACGTGCCGCCATGACCGCGTATGGCGCGCAGTTGATCCTGACGCCGGCGAACAAGGGCGGCATGGAGTACGCGCGCGATCTGGCGATGGCGATGCAGAGCGAAGGCAAGGGCAAGGTCCTGGACCAGTTCGCCAATCCGGACAATCCCCGCGCGCATATCGAAGGCACGGGGCCCGAACTCTGGAGCCAGACCGAGGGCGGCATCACCCATTTCGTCAGCGCGATGGGGACCACCGGCACCATCATGGGCGTGTCCACCTATCTGAAGGCGCGTAATTCCGCCATCCAGGTGATCGGCGCGCAGCCCGAGGAAGGCTCGCAGATCCCCGGCATACGCAAATGGCCGGAAGCCTATCTGCCGGCCATTTTCGATCGCAGCCGCGTGGATGCCTACGAAAACATCAAGCAGGCCGATGCCGAAGCCATGGCCCGCCGCCTGGCGGCGGAAGAGGGCATCTTCGCCGGCATTTCCTCGGCCGGCGCGCTGCTGGCCGCGCTGCGCGTGGCCGCCCGCGTGGAAAACGCCACCATCGTGTTCATCGTGTGCGACCGTGGCGACCGCTATCTGTCCACCGGCGTGTTCAACTGAAGCGATTGGGCCGCCATGGCGCCCATGCGCGCCTGGATGGCGGTGGCCAGGTCCGCCACGGACGTGGCGTAGAAATAGCTGTGGTTGTATTGCGTCAGGGCAAAGAAATTCACCGTGCCGGTGCGGTATTCGGCGGTACCGGCGGACTCCTCCGGCAAGTCAATGACACCCAGCATGCCCTGCTGCCAGCCGGTATCTGAAACCGGCGTCGCGCTCGCGGTCAGGGTCGCGCCCGCGGCCTGCAGTTGCGGCCATGTGCGCGTCGGCGCCAGCCCGCCGTCCACCAGCCGTCCGGCATCGGCGGGTAAAAGAACCGGCGCGAACACCGGGCGGCCCCGTTCCCAACCGTGCTCCATCAGGAAATTGCCCACCGACAGAATGGCGTCGCGGGGGTTGTTGGCCAGGTCGATATGGCCGCTGCCGTCCCCATCCACCGCATAGCGCATGATGCTGCCCGGCATGAACTGCGGCATGCCGATGGCGCCGGCATAGGACCCTTGGGTCTGCAGGTCCAGTTTGCCCTGCAGCGCCAATGTCAGGAAATCCGCCAGTTGCGATTGGAACATCTGCGCGCGTTCGGGCTTGGACGGGTCCGGATAGTCGAAGGCCAGGGTCGACAGCGCGTCCAGGACGCGGAAATTCCCCATGTTGCGGCCGTACAGGGTTTCCACGCCGATGATGCCCACGATGATGGCCGGCGGCACGCCGAAACGCTGCGCCGCCTGGTTCAGCGTATCGGCGTTCTCCTGCCAGAATGTCATGCCCCAGCCGATGCGCTTCGGTTCCACCACGCGGGCCCGATACGTGGCCCAGCTGCGCGAGATCTTCCGGCCCGGCGGCGGGGCAATCAGCCGTGCCACGGCGGGGCTATAGCGGGCATCGGCCAGCGCCCCGGCCAGCTGGGATGCGGGCAGGCCGCGTTCCGTGGACAGTTGCTGGATGAAGGCCTGCACGTCCGCTCGCATCTGGCCGTCCGGCGCCGCGACCGCGGACCGCTGCTCATCGGCCGTTACGGCGCCGCCTTCGCTGCCTATCGTGGATGCGGAGCCTACCCCGGGGGGCGGGCCGATGCGGATGCGCGGCACCGACGCGTCCGGAACAGCCGGCGCCTGGGCGCCCGCCGCGCCGGGGATGCCATCCGGCCGGTTGCGGGCGGTGGAGCAGCCCGTCAATAGCAGGGTGGTTATCAGGCCGAGTTGCAGTAATTGCCGACAGGTGAACATAATCCTTCCATGGAGACCCTGTATCTTACCCACCCATCCTGCCGGCTGCATGAAATGGGCGAGTGGCATCCCGAATGTCCGCAGAGACTCGATGCCATCTCGGATCAGCTGCTGGCCAGCGGCATCATGCCCTACCTGGATGCGCGCGAAGCCGGTCCCGCGCCACGCGAGGCCCTGTTGCGCGCCCATGACGCGGCCTATGTGGATGCCTTGGCCGCGGCGGTGCCCAGCGCGGGCTACCGCGCGCTGGATCCGGATACCCACATGAATCCGCACAGCTACGAGGCCGCCTTGCATGCCGCGGGTGCGGGTGTGCAGGCGGTGGACTGGATCATGGCAGGCGAGGCGCCCACGGCCTTCTGCGCGGTCCGTCCACCCGGCCATCATGCCTGCCGCGACCGTGCCATGGGTTTCTGCCTGTTCAACAACGTCGCGATCGCCGCGCATCACGCCATGGCGCGCTACGGCCTGGAGCGCGTGGCCATCGTGGACTTCGACGTGCACCATGGCAATGGCACCGAGGATATCTTCGCGGGCGATGCGCGCGTGCTGATGTGCGGGATTTTCCAGCACCCGTTCTATCCCTATAGCGGCGCCGATCCGGCCGCGGACAATATGCTCAATGTGCCCGTGGCGGCGTACACGGCCGGCGCCGAGGTGCGCGACATCGTGACGCGGATCTGGCTGCCGCGGCTGGAGGCCCACCGTCCGCAACTGGTGCTGGTATCGGCCGGCTTCGACGCCCATCGCGAGGACGAACTGGGCCAACTGGGCTTGGTCGAGGCCGATTACGCCTGGATCACGAACCAGCTCATGCAACTTGCCGATCGCCATGCCCAGGGCCGCGTGGTCAGCATGCTGGAAGGGGGCTACGACCTTTCCGCGCTGGGCCGCAGCGCGGTCGCCCATATCCGCGAGCTGGCGCGCTTGTAGCCGCCGTTGCCGCTTGCTTTTCGCGACGTGAAACGGGGGCAGGGCAGGCCGTGCCCCCAAGGTTGTAGAATCAGGCGATTCCACTATACGCCGCGGTTTTCGCGCGGCGTTCGATTATTCGATATCTGGAGGCTGCTGGATGAAGGTCTTGGTACCGGTCAAACGCGTGGTTGACTACAACGTCAAGGTGCGCGTGAAATCCGATCAAACGGGCGTCGACATTGCCAACGTCAAAATGTCGATGAACCCGTTCGACGAAATCGCCGTGGAAGAGGCCACCCGGCTCAAGGAAAACGGCACGGCAAGCGAAGTCATCGCGGTGTCGTGCGGCGTCGCGCAGTGCCAGGAAACCCTGCGCACGGCCATGGCCATCGGGGCGGACCGCGGCGTCCTGGTGCAGACCGATGCCGAGTTGCAGCCGCTGGCCGTCGCCAAGCTCTTGAAGGCGCTGGTGGACAAGGAGCAGCCGCAGCTGGTCATCCTCGGCAAGCAGGCCATCGATGACGACGCCAACCAGACGGGCCAGATGCTGGCCGCGCTGCTGGACTGGCCGCAGGCCACCTTCGCCAACAAGGTGGAGATCGCCGACGGCAAGGCCACGGTCACCCGCGAGGTCGACGGCGGCCTGGAAACCGTGGCGCTGAAGCTGCCCGCCATCGTCACCACCGACCTGCGCCTGAACGAGCCGCGCTACGTCACGCTGCCGAACATCATGAAGGCCAAGAAGAAGACGCTGGACACCGTCACGCCGCAGGACCTGGGCGTGGATCCGGCGCCGCGCCTGAAGACCTTGAAGGTGACCGAGCCGCCCGCGCGCAAGGCCGGCATCAAGGTGCCCGACGTGGCGACGCTGGTGGACAAACTGAAGAACGAAGCGAAGGTGGTTTGAGATGACGAGCCTGGTTATTGCCGAACACGATAACGCCCAGCTGAAAGGGGCGACGCTGAACACGGTCGCCGCGGCCGCCAAGCTGGGCGGCGACGTACACGTGCTGGTGGCCGGCGGCGGCGCGCAAGCCGTCGCGGAGCAAGCCGCCCGTATCGCGGGCGTGTCCAAGGTACTGCTGGCCGATGCGCCGCACCTGGCCAACGGCCTGGCGGAAAACCTCGCCGCTCAGGTGCTGGCGGTGGCGCAGGCCTACAGCCACATCCTGTTCCCGGCCACGGCCTCCGGCAAGAACGTCGCGCCGCGCGTGGCCGCCAAGCTGGATGTCGCGCAGATTTCCGACATTTCGGCGGTGGACTCCGCGGATACCTTCGAGCGGCCCATCTATGCGGGCAATGCGATCGCCACGGTCCAGTCCAGCGATGCGGTCAAGGTCATTACGGTGCGCACGACGGCCTTCGACGCCGCGGCCGCGCAAGGCGGTTCGGCCCAGGTCGACACCGTGGCGCCGGTGGCCGACAGCGGCCTGTCGTCGTTCGTCGGCCGCGAAGTGGCCAAGAGCGATCGTCCTGAACTGGCGGGCGCGCGCGCGGTGGTATCGGGCGGCCGCGGGCTGGGCAGCGCGGAGAACTTCAAGATCCTGGATCCGCTGGCCGACAAGCTGGGCGCGGCGCTGGGTGCCTCGCGCGCGGCCGTCGATGCCGGCTATGCGCCCAACGACTGGCAGGTGGGCCAGACCGGCAAGATCGTCGCCCCGCAGCTGTACGTGGCGGTCGGCATTTCCGGCGCCATCCAGCATTTGGCGGGGATGAAGGATTCCAAGGTCATCGTGGCCATCAACAAGGATGCGGAAGCGCCGATTTTCGGCGTGGCGGACTACGGCCTGGTGGGCGATCTGTTCACGCTAGTGCCCGAACTGGTCAGCGCGCTTTAAGCTTTAATATAGGCAGACCAAGGCGCATTGCGGTTCGCCGCGCGCACAGCAACGGCCGTCCTGGTGGACGGCCGTTGTGCTTTCGGCGTGGGCCGGGGCGCACCCGGCGTCCCGCACGGCGGCCGCCGGTTGCGTCCGACAAGGAGACGACATGAGCTACCACGTACCGATCGCGGATATCCGCTTCACCCTGAAGGAACTGGCCAGCCTGGACGACATCCTGGCCTTGCCGGGATACGCAGAGGTTTCCGCGGATCTGGTGGATGCGGTGCTGCGCGAAAACGCGCGCTTCGTGGAAGAGGCCGTGGCGCCGCTGAATCGCACCGGCGATCGGCAGCCTGCCGCCTGGCGCGACGGTGCGGTGGCCACGCCGCCGGGCTATGCCGCGGCCTATCGCACCTATGCCGAGGGCGGCTGGCAGGGCTTGCTGCATCCGCCCGCGTGGGGCGGCCAGGGCCTGCCCAAGGTGGTGGCGGCGATTGCAAACGAGAACATCAATGCCGCCTGCCTTGCTTTTTCGCTTTGCCCGCTGTTGACCGACGGCGTGATCGAGGCCCTGCTGACGGTAGGCAGCGAAGCGCTGCGCAATACCTATGTGCCGAATCTGGTCTCGGGCAAATGGACCGGCACGATGAACCTGACCGAACCGCAAGCCGGCTCGGACCTGGCGCAGATCGCCACGCGCGCGGTGCCGCAGCCGGACGGCAGCTACCGTCTGGCGGGCCAGAAAATCTTCATTACTTACGGCGAACACGATATGGCCGAGAACATCGTCCATCTGGTGCTGGCGCGCACGCCTGATGCTCCGCGCGGCGTGAAAGGCATATCGCTGTTCGTCGTTCCCAAATACCTGCCCGACGCCGACGGCCGCCCGGGCGTGCGCAACGATGTGTGGTGTGCCTCGCTGGAGCACAAGCTGGGCATTCACGGCAGCCCGACGGCGGTGTTGATGTATGGCGCGGGCAAGGGCGACGTGGGCGAGGGCGCGGTCGGCCATCTGGTGGGCGAGGAAAACCACGGCCTGGAATACATGTTCATCATGATGAACGCGGCCCGCTATGCCGTTGGACAGCAGGGCGTGGCGCTGGCCGAGCGGGCCACGCAGCAGGCGGTGGCCTATGCGCGCGAACGCGTCCAGGGCCGGGCCGTGGAAGGTTCGAGCGGGCCAGTGACCATCGCGCACCATCCGGATGTGCAGCGCATGCTGTTGACCATGCGGGCCTTGACGGAAGGCGGACGCTCGCTGTCCTATGCGACGGCGGCTGCCCTGGATATGGCGAACCATCATCCGGACGCGGGCACGCGCGACCGCAACCGCGCTTTCTACGAGTTCATGGTGCCCGTGGTCAAGGGGTTCTGCACGGAGTCCGCGGTGGAGGTGGCTTCCCTGGGGGTGCAGGTACACGGCGGCATGGGCTATATCGAAGAGACCGGAGCCGCGCAGCACTATCGCGACGCCCGCATCCTGCCGATCTACGAAGGCACGACCGCCATCCAGGCAAACGACTTGATCGGGCGCAAGCTGCTGCGCGACGGCGGCGCCACCGCGCGCCGCATCCAGCAGGAGATCCGCGCGACGCTGGATGCGCTGCAGGCGGCACAGGCGCGGGCCGATGACCGCAACGCGCCGGCCCTGGCGCTACTGCATGCCAATCTGGCGCAGGCCATGCAGGCTCAGCAGCAGGCCCTGGAGTTCATGGCGCGCACGGCGATGGGCAACGTGCGCGCGGTTTTCGCGGGCAGCGTGCCTTTCCTGATGCTCACCGGGATACTCGTGGCGGGATGGCAGATGGGCCGGACGGCGATAGCGTGCGAGCGACTTCTGAGCGAAGGCGATGCGACGGGTACGGAATGGTCCGCGGAATTTCTGCGCAACAAGGTGGCGACGGCGTTTTTCTATGGGGCGCACATCCTTCCGCGGGCGGCGGCGCTATCGTCCGCGGTGCAGGCCGGCGTTGTCGTGGAGACCTGCGCGAGATACTCCGATATTGCATAAAGTTATATACATTTTTGCTTTTGTGTAGCGGAGTTTGATGCAAGAATCATGGGATGGATTGCGTCGGGAATGGGCGCGAGCCCATATGTCCGCCGGACAGCATTTCGCGCCCGGCCTTTATTTTCTCCGGAAAGGATCGATCATGGGACAACTACGTTTGGGCGATGAAGCCCCCGATTTCGAGCAAAAATCCTCCGTCGGCCCCATCCGTTTTCACGAGTACCTGGGCAATAGCTGGGGTGTGCTTTTTTCCCATCCGGCCGACTTCACGCCGGTATGCACCACGGAACTGGGCTATACCGCCAAGCTGGCGGACGAGTTCGCCAAGCGCAACGTGAAAGTGCTGGCGCTGTCGGTGGACCCCGTGGATTCGCACACCAAGTGGATCGACGACATCAACGACACGCAAGGAACGACGGTCAACTTCCCCATCCTGGCGGACGAAGACCGCAAGGTATCGGAGCTGTATGACATGATTCACCCGAACGCCAGCGCCACGGCCACGGTGCGTTCGGTATTCATCGTCGATCCCGCCAAGAAGGTACGCCTGATCATTACCTATCCCGCCAGCACGGGCCGCAACTTCAACGAGATCCTGCGCGTGATCGATTCGCTGCAATTGACCGACAGCCACAGCGTGGCCACGCCGGTGAATTGGCAGGATGGCGACGACGTCATCATCGTGCCGTCGCTGAAGGACGAGGACGTCATCAAGCAGAAATTCCCCAAGGGATACAAGGCGGTGCGGCCCTATCTGCGCATCACGCCCCAACCGAACAAGTAAGCGCGGCAAGCGTCCGCTTGCGTCGAAGGCCTCCGGTGGACGGAGGCTTTTTTTTGGGCGCCGCGGCGGGAATATTCCCGGCCGCGGTCGTCAAGCACGCCGCGATTCCGCTTCCAGAAATATGCAAACAAGCACATCTTCGTTTGATGCGCCGGACATCGCCCGCACAATGCCGCTTCATCGTGAGGCGCTCGCGCGTCGCCCGAGCAGACCCATAATGCCCCGCGGGGCAACATCGCCCAAACGGACGCCATGACGCACGACAAGCACAAGCGGGACTTCCTGAAACGGTCGCTGGGCCTGGCGTCCGCCTGCATGGGATTGAGCCCGCTGGGGCCGGCCGCGCGCGGGCAGGGGCGTCCGCTCGAACTTCTGAACGTGTCCTACGATCCCACACGGGAGCTGTATGCGCAGTACAACCCCTTGTTCGCGAAGTACTGGAAAGACAGGACCGGCCAGGACGTCTCCATCCGGAATTCGCATGGCGGTTCTTCCAAGCAGGCGCGCAGCGTCATCGACGGCGTCGACGCCGATGTGGTCACGCTGGGCCTGGCCCCGGATGTCGAGGCGCTGGTCGCCCATGGCGGCCTCGTCAGGCCGGGATGGCAAGGCCGCCTTCCCGGCAATTCCTCCCCGTATACATCCACGATCATTCTGCTGGTGCGCAAGGGCAACCCCAAAGGGATCAAGGGCTGGGACGACCTGGTCCAGCCCGGGGTGTCGGTCATCACGCCCAACCCCAAGACGTCGGCCGGCGCACGCTGGAATTATCTTGCGGCATGGGAGCACGCGCGCCGCGTTTCCGGCGAGGCAGGCGCCAGGGCCTTCATTGAAAAACTCTACCGCAATGTGCCGTTGCTGGATTCCGGCGCACGCGGGTCGACCATCACGTTCGCGCAACGCGGCGTGGGCGACGTGCTGATTTCCTGGGAAAACGATGCCTTCCTGGCGCAGAAGGAATTCGGCGCGGGCCAGCTCGATATCGTCGTGCCGGCCCTGAGCGTGCTGTGCGAACCCACGGTGGCAGTCGTCGACAAGAATGTCGATCGCAAGGGTACGCGCGACGTGGCCGAAGCCTATCTGAAGTATCTGTATTCCGACGAAGCGCAAGACCTCATCGCCCGCAATGACTACCGGCCCACCGGCGAGAAAGCCAAGGTTCGGTATGCATCGCGGTTCGCGAAGCTGGACCTGTTCACCATTCGTGACCTGGGCGGCTGGCCCGCGGTGGACAAGCTGCATTTCGCCGATAACGGGATATTCGACCAGATCTATGTCAAGCAGTAGCCGCCTGGCGATGGCCACGATGATCTCGCCCACGCGCGAGCCGCCCCCCGTGCTGCCCCTGCCATCGGGTCGCCGCGGCGCACGTACGCCCTCGCTGCTGCCGGGCCTGAACCTGACGCTCGGCCTATCCCTCCTGTATCTGGGCGTCTTGGTGCTGCTGCCGCTATCGGCCTTGGTCATCAAGGCCGCCGGCTTGACGTGGGACGCCTTCGCCGCCGCCGTCGCCTCGCCGCGGGTGCTGGCGGCGTATCGCGTCACCTTCGGCGCATCCTTGATCGCGGCGCTGGTCAATCTGGTCTTCGGCCTTCTGGTGGCATGGGTCCTGGTGCGCTACCGGTTTCCCGGCAAACGCCTGCTCGATGCGCTGGTCGACCTGCCGTTCGCGCTGCCCACCGCGGTCGCCGGTATCGCGCTGGCGGCGCTGCTGGGTCCGCACGGCTGGATAGGCGGCCTGCTCGCGCCGCTGGGTATCAAGATCGCCTACACGCCCGCGGGCATCGTCGTCGCGCTTATCTTCATCGGCATTCCCTTCGTCGTGCGCACGGTGCAGCCGGTGCTGGAGGACGTCGAGGCCGCGCTGGAGGAGGCCGCATCCAGCCTGGGCGCGAGGCCCGTCCAGGTGTTCATCCGTGTGCTGCTGCCCGCCATCACGCCGGCGCTGCTGACCGGCTTCGCGATGGCGTTCGCCCGCGCGATCGGGGAATACGGTTCGGTGGTTTTCATCGCGGGCAATATGCCCATGGTGTCGGAAATCGCGCCCTTGCTGATACTCGTCAAGCTGGAACAGTTCGACTATGCCGGCGCCGCCGCGATCGGCGCGGTGCTGCTGGGCCTGTCCTTCGCGATGCTGCTGGGGATCAACGGCCTGCAGGCATGGCGCCGTCGCGTCCAGGACGGAGGGCTGCCGTGAGGGCGTCTTCCCTGGTGTCGCGTTCACCTTTGCCCTCCGGGCGCATCGGGCGCGTGTCGCTGATCGTGGCGGCGGCCGCCTTCCTGACGCTGTTCCTTGTCCTGCCGCTATGCACCGTGTGCATCGAAGCCTTGCGCAAGGGAGCGGATGCCTACGTGGCCGCGCTGGCGCAGCCGGATTCGTTGTCGGCCATCCTGCTGACGCTACAGACCGCGGCGATCTGCGTGCCCATGAACATGGCCTTCGGCGTAGCGGTCGCCTGGGCGATCGCCAAGCATAAATTTCGCGGGAAATCCGTGCTGCTCACCCTGATCGACCTGCCGTTTTCCGTCTCCCCCGTGGTGGCCGGCCTTTCCTGCATGCTGATCGTCGGGGCGCAGGGCTGGATGGGGCCGTGGCTGATGGCGCACGACCTGAAGATCGCTTTCGCCGTGCCCGGCATCGTGCTGGTCACCACCTTCGTGACGCTGCCACTGGTGGCACGCGAGCTGGTCCCGCTGATGCAGGCCCAGGGCAGCGAGGAGGAAGAAGCCGCCATCGTCCTGGGCGCGCGCGGCTGGCAAACATTCTGGCACGTCACCCTGCCCAACATCCGCTGGGGCCTGTTGTATGGCGTGATCCTGTGCAATGCGCGTGCGATGGGCGAATTCGGCGCTGTCTCCGTCATATCCGGGCATATCCGCGGCCTGACCAACACCATTCCCCTGCAGGTGGAAATTCTCTACAACGAATACCAGATCCAGGCGGGATTCTCGGTCGCGTCGCTGCTGGCCGTGCTGGCCCTCGTCACGCTGGCCGTCAAAACCGTGGTGCAATGGCGGCACGCGGGGGCCGTGGCGCGGTTGCGGCAGGCCCACCCCCGAAGCGCTTTGCGCTTCCCCCTCAAGGGGGCGACGGTCGCGGACCGGCAAAGCCGGCTCCGCGCCGTCCCCGGTCGCGGCCTACCTGTTTCGTGCGTGGCGGGTGGCGCGGGGCGTCATGGAGAACTAGGATGATGTCCACGCGGTGCCGGCGGCCCTGCAGGCGCCTGGGTGTGCCGCTGACGCGTCGCGCGGCTGAGCTCGGATAAGGATCAAGGAATACTCATGGATATCGAGATCAAATCGGTCAACAAGCACTTCGGCGCTTTCCAGGCCTTGCGCGATGTCAATCTGCACATCGACTCAGGCGAACTGGTCGCGCTGCTGGGGCCGTCCGGCTGCGGCAAGACCACCTTGCTGCGCATCATCGCGGGCCTGGAAACGCCGGACAGCGGCAGCATCTATTTCTCCGGCGAGGACAGCACGGACGTGCATGTGCGCGAGCGGCAGGTCGGCTTCGTATTCCAGCATTACGCGCTGTTCCGCCACATGACGGTGTTCGAGAACGTCGCGTTCGGTCTGCGCATCAAGCCGCGCGGCCAGCGCCCCAACGAGGCCGCCATCAAGGAAAAAGTGCATGCGCTGCTGGGCCTGGTGCAGCTGGACTGGCTGGCCGACCGCTACCCGGGGCAGCTGTCCGGCGGGCAGCGCCAGCGCATCGCGCTGGCCCGCGCGCTGGCGGTGGAGCCGCGCGTCCTGCTGCTGGACGAGCCTTTCGGCGCGCTGGACGCCAAGGTGCGCAAGGAGTTGCGCCGCTGGCTGCGCCGGCTGCACGATGAACTGCACGTGGCCAGCGTGTTCGTCACACACGACCAGGAAGAGGCCCTGGAAGTGGCCGACCGCGTCGTCGTGATGAACGCCGGCCACATCGAACAGGTGGGCACGCCGCGCGACGTGTGGGCGCACCCGGCCACGCCTTTCGTCTACGGCTTCCTGGGCGACGTCAACCAGATCGAGGGCTATGCCGCCGGCGGCCAGTGGCGGGCGAATGGCATCGCGCTGCCCGCGCCGGCTTTCGATGGCCTGGACGAACAACGTGCCGTGGCCTACGTGCGGCCGCATGAACTCGATATCGTGCCTTATGCGCCAACGGGCGAGGGTATCGCGGTCAAGCTGAACCATGCCTACCTGGCAGGTCCCAGCGCCTTCCTGGAGCTGCAGCGCGAGGACGGCGCCCTGCTGGAGGCGCAGTTGTCCGAAGACGACTACCACGGCCTGGATCTGCGCGAAGGCGCGATGCTGCTGGCGCGTCCGCGCCGGGGCCGCATCTTTCCCGCAGGCGCCTGAACCGCGCGCTTGCTCGAGTCTGTCCTTATCGCCATGACCCGTATCGCGTCCGCCTCCCATCCAGACATCGCCATCGCCACGCGCTGGTCCGAGCTGCTGCGCCAACTGGCCGACATCGCCGCGCGCTATCCCGATGCGGCGCTGGCTTCTTCCCTGGCGGCCGAGGACATGGTGCTGACGCATGCCATTCATACCAGCGGCCTGCCGATCGAGGTCTTCACGCTGGATACGGGGCGCCTGCATGCGCAGACCCTGGCCATGCTGGACGTCATCGAGCGCCGCTATGGCCGGCGGCCGACGGTGTACCGGCCGCGGCAAGAGACGGTCGAGGCGCATGTCGCGGCGCATGGCGCCTTCGCCTTCTATGAAAGCCGGGAACTGCGCCAGGCCTGCTGCCATATCCGCAAGGTGGAACCCCTGACGCGCGCGCTGGCGGGGCGGGGCGCCTGGATCACCGGCCAGCGGCGCGCCCAGGCGGCGACGCGCGGCAGCCTGGCCGAAGCGGAGCAGGATGCGGTTTTCGGCCTGTACAAGTTCAATCCCCTGGCGGCGTGGGAAGAAGCGGAGGTCTGGCACGCGATCCGCTTGCTGGATATTCCCTACAACCCGCTGCATGACCGCGGCTATCCCTCCATCGGCTGCGAGCCCTGCACGCGGGCCATCCGGCCCGGCGAAGACGTCCGAGCCGGGCGCTGGTGGTGGGAATCCTCCGACAGCAAGGAGTGCGGATTGCACGCGGGCAACGATGACGGCCACCGTGCCGGCCACCCAGTGGGCGGCCACGCCCGGGATGCCGCCGCCGCCAAGGCCTGACGCGCCGTTTTTCCCCGAAGCAAGCGAGACCGCCCATGTCTACCGTTCATACCCGCAGCCATCTGGATTGGCTGGAGTCCGAAGCAATTTTCATCATGCGCGAGGTCGCGGCTGAATGCGAGAAGCCGGTCCTGCTGTTCTCCGGCGGCAAGGATTCCTGCGTGCTGCTGCGCCTGGCGGAAAAGGCCTTCCGGCCGGCCCGGTTTCCCTTTCCCCTGATGCATATCGATACGGGGCACAACTTCCCCGAAGTCATCCAGTTCCGTGACGCCCGCGCAGCGGAATTGGGCGAACGGCTGGTCGTGCGCAGCGTGGAGGACTCGCTGGCGCGTGGTTCGGTGGTGCTGCGCAAGGAAACCGATTCACGCAATGCCGCCCAGGCGGTCACGCTGCTGGAAGCCATCGCCGAATTCGGCTTCGACGCCTGCATCGGCGGCGCGCGGCGCGACGAGGAAAAGGCGCGCGCCAAGGAACGCATCTTTTCCTTCCGCGACGAGTTTGGCCAGTGGGATCCCAAGAGCCAGCGCCCGGAAGTCTGGAGCCTGTACAACACGCGCGTGCACCGCGGCGAAAACATGCGGGTATTCCCGATCTCCAACTGGACCGAACTGGACGTGTGGCAGTACATCGCCCGCGAAGACCTGGCGCTGCCGTCGATCTACTACGCGCATCGGCGCGACGTGGTGCGGCGCCGCGGCCTGCTGGTGCCGGTCACACCCTCGACGCCGCCGCAGGCGGACGAACAGGTGGAAACCCTGTCGGTGCGGTTCCGCACCGTCGGCGATATCTCGTGCACCTGCCCGGTGGCCTCCGATGCCGCCGACAACCAGGCCATCATCGCCGAGACCGCGCTGAGCGACGTTACCGAACGCGGCGCCACGCGCATGGACGACCAGACCTCCGAGGCCTCCATGGAGCGCCGCAAGAAGGAAGGCTATTTCTGAAGCCGGCCGGGAGCACACAGCATGAATGCAATCAACGAATCCTTTCTTCCCTCGGGCGAGACGACTGTCATCCGCCTGATCACGGCCGGCTCGGTCGACGACGGCAAGTCCACCTTGATCGGCCGTCTGCTGTACGACAGCAAAAGCGTGTACGCGGATCAACTGGATGCCATCGCCCGCGCCAAGTACAAGCGGGTAGCCGGCGACGGCATCGATTTCGCGCTCCTGACGGACGGCCTGGAGGCCGAACGGGAACAGGGCATCACCATCGACGTGGCCTACCGCTACTTCGCCACGCCGCGCCGCAAGTTCATCGTCGCCGATGCGCCTGGCCACGAGCAGTACACCCGCAACATGGTCACGGGAGCCTCCACCGCTGACGTGGCGGTGATCCTGATCGACGCGACGCGCGCTGCCGACGGCACGCTGCTGCCGCAGACGAAACGGCACAGCGCCATCGCCCGCCTGCTCGGTATTCGGCACATCATCGTCGCGATCAACAAGATGGACCTGCTGGCCTGGGACCGTGCGGTGTTCGAGCGGATACGCGATGCCTACGCCGACCTGGCCCGTCGCATCGGCATCGCGGACTTCCAGGTGCTGCCCTTGTCGGCGCTGAACGGCGACAACGTCGTGGCGCCGTCCGCGCACACCCCTTGGTACGACGGCGCGCCGCTGCTGGATCTGCTGGAAGCGCTGGATCCCTCCGTCGACGGCGCCGATGCGCCCCTGCGGTTTCCCGTGCAGTGGGTGGTGCGCCACGGCGGCAACAGCGCCCACGATTTCCGCGGCTATGCGGGCCGGATCGCCAGCGGCACGCTGCGGCCGGGCGACGATGTCCTGGTGCAGCCGTCCGGCACGGCGGCCCGCGTGGTGCAAGTGCGCGCGCACGATCGCATCCTGTCCCGTGCACAGGCTGGGGATTCGGTCATCGTGGTGCTGGATCGCGATGTCGACGTATCGCGCGGCGATGTGCTGTCGCACGCCACGGCGCCGGCGCGAGTCGGCAAGGACTTGGAAGCTGAAGTGTGCTGGCTGGATACGCAGCCGCTGAATCCGGCGCGCAGGTATTGGCTGAAGCACGGCACGCGGCTCACCACCGCGAAGATCCGGGTCGTGACACGGCGCGATATCCATGAGCTGCGCGAGATCGACAGCGAGGTCGACACGCTTGCGATGAACGATATCGGCAAGGTGTTGATCGCCACGCGCGATCCGCTGTCGACGGACCGCTACGACGATGTCGCGGCCACCGGCGCATTCATCCTGATCGACGAATCGACGCATCAGACGGCGGCGGCCGGCATGCTGCGCTGAACCCCCGCGAATCGGGCGGGGGCGGAGCGCGCTTTTACCATGGCATCGCCCGCAAAGCCTTATTTCATGCGGGTTTTGCGACAAAGCCACAGTCCCGGAAATTGGCCCCAGCGGCCGCCGGACTTGGGGTAAAGTTGGACGTCGCCAAAAAAACGGCGGCAGGTTCTTGCCAGAAGTACTGTATGGATGTACAGTATCTACATGGCACGTACCGATCATTCCGTTTTTGCCGGTTCTGGGTCCCCGGCTGCCGCCCCCGCCGCCTTGCGCGGTCGGGGTGCGGTTACTAATGTTCGGCATCGTTTCCAGCAGGATGAACGAAGCGCCGTGGATCCGGCGGACGAGCCGGCACTGGCCGAATCCGTCCCCTTCATTCTATCCGCTTCTTCCGTCGCTGGACACTCTCCCGGTGCCCGGTATCCCACGTATCCGCTGCAGCAGGCGCAGGACGACACCGACGCCCGCCGCGTCGGGACCACCACGGTCGCCGTGGAGCAGGCGCGCAAGCTGTTGTCGCGCAACGATTCCCCGGACGTCCCGTTCGATCGTGCCGTGAACACCTACCGTGGCTGCGAACACGGCTGCGCCTATTGCTATGCCCGTCCGACCCACGCCTACCTGGGCTACTCCCCGGGGCTGGATTTCGAAACCCGGCTCGTCGCGAAAGCCAACGCCGTGGACGCCCTGCGGGCGGAACTGGCTCACCCGGGATATCAGGTGGAGCCCATCAATATCGGGTCGGCCACCGATGTCTACCAGCCCATCGAACGTACCTGGCGCCTGACGCGGGGCGTCATCGAATTACTGCTGGAAACGGGCCACCCCCTGACCATCGTCACCAAGAATGCCCTGATCGAACGCGACCTGGATCTGCTGCAGGCGCTGGCGCGGCGCAATCTGGCGGCGGTCTACATCAGCATTACCTCTTTGGATGCCGACGTCTCGCGCACCCTGGAGCCTCGTGCATCCGCCCCCTGGCGGCGCCTTCAGGCGGTACGCAAGCTGGCGGATGCTGGCATTCCCGTGGGGGTGCTGGCAGCGCCTGTCATCCCCTTCATCACCGACGAGTTCCTCGAACGCATCATCGACGAGGCCGCCCAGGCGGGCGCCTATTACGCCAGCTACACCGTGGTCCGGCTGCCTTGGGAAGTCAGGCCTGTTTTCGAGGAATGGCTGCAGGCGCATTTTCCCGACCGCGCCGAACGCGTCCTGCACCGCATCGAAGACATGCGAGAAGGCAAGCGCAACGACCCGCGCTTCGGCACGCGGATGCGGGGCACCGGCATCTGGGCCGACCTGCTGCGGCAGCGTTTCGACATAGCGGTACGCAAGGCCGGACTGAACCGGCAGCGCCTGCAACTGGATACCAAGCAGTTTATTGCTCCGGCCCTTTTTTCGTCTTCGACGAGGCCGGATCTTGCACATGGACCTGCGCCCGCGAGGCAGCTGGGTCTATTCGACTAAGTCTGTCTCCCAAGGAGCGCCCGCATGAATCTCGCCGCCGAATCGCAATTCCCAAGCAAATGGCCGTTCCCGCCCGCGCCGCCAGCACGCCGGGCGTGGGCTCGGGTCCTGACGCCTTTGCTGTCGCCTTTCCGCCATGGCCGGCGGTACACCCAGGGGGGCGGGGGATTCGCCGCCACCCAGCCCGCCAGCACCGCCAACACCGGTATGGCGGACCAAGCCTTGGTCAGCGCGCCGGCGGGTGCCGCCGTGGGTTCCATCGCCTCCGCGGCTGTATTCGCCGCGGACAGGGACGTAACCGTGCGGCAGATGGTGGTGGATATCCTGCTGGTGGCCATGTGGGGCGCCATGATTCCGGCCCTGATGTGGCTGGGGGCGGCCGCTGGATTCTGACGTCAGGGCTGCCTACCTGGGGGCTGTTTACCTAAGCCCCTGATTTCATGTAGAATGCTGGGTTTGCCAAACGTCATCCTCTGCATGCGGCGCAGGTTTCATCATAACAATCGCATGGCATGATGATTTCGGAGTTCTCATGAACCTTATCGCTATCCTGGAACAGGAAGAAATCAAGCGCCTGACCGCCGACAAGACGATGCCGTCTTTCGCGCCCGGCGACACCGTGGTCGTCAGCGTCAACGTTGTCGAAGGTACGCGCAAGCGTGTGCAGGCTTTCGAAGGCGTGGTCATCGCCAAGCGCAACCGCGGCCTGAATTCGGCCTTCATCGTGCGCAAGATTTCGTCGGGCCAGGCCGTGGAACGTACATTCCAGCTGTATTCGCCGCAGATCGCCTCCATCGAGGTGAAGCGCCGCGGTGACGTTCGCCGTGCCAAGCTGTACTATCTCCGCGATCGTTCGGGCAAGTCCGCTCGTATCAAGGAAAAGCTGGTCAGCCGTCAGGCTGCCGCGCAATCGGCCCAGGCTGCCGAGGGCGCCGCGTCCTGATCGCGATGACGGGTACCGCCAGTCGGTCCCGCGTCAGCAAAGGCACCCCCAGCGGGTGCCTTTTTGTTTTTTCGTCCATTCCGCGCCTTCCTCATGCCTGACCAGCCTCCTTCGTCGCGTCCGCGTCGTCCCATCATCCGACCCGCCTTTGACGCGGCGGTCCAGCCCTGGGTTGCCGCCAACGAAGGCTTGCGCGCCGTGCCGCCGGAGGCGCTGGCCGTGGACGAGCTGCGCCGCGTGCTGCAGCATCCGGCAGGCTTGCCGGTGCAACTGCCCTTGAACGGCGACCTGCGCTATCCCGGGCGTGAAGGGCCGCCCGTGCTGGCGGCGGTGCTGATCCCGCTGGTGATGCGGGAAGAGGGCGTGACGGTCATGCTGACACAGCGCACCGCCCATCTGCATGATCACGCCGGCCAGATCAGTTTCCCAGGCGGACGGATCGAGGATACCGATCCGAACCCGATCGCCGCGGCCTTGCGCGAGACGCAGGAAGAAACGGGCCTGGGGGCGGAGTGGGTAGAGGTGCTGGGCACGATGCCGGCCTATCTGACCGCGACGGGGTTTTCCATCACGCCGGCCGTCGCGCTGGTGCGGCCGGGCTTCCAACTGGTACCGGACGCTTTCGAGGTCGCGGAGATCTTCGAAGTCCCGCTGTCCTTCATCACGGACCCGGCCAACCACCGCCTGCATCGGGTCGAGCTGCCGGACGGGCGTGTGCGGCGCTACTACTCGATGCCCTGGGGCAAGTACTTCATCTGGGGCGCCACGGCGGCGATGCTGCGCAACCTGTATCACATGCTGTGCGATCCCACCGCACGCGATACCGTGCCTGAATAGCCGATTACCCCTCACTAGCGTGGCAGGCGTCTTCAATAGCGCTGTGCCGCGGCGTTTTCCTGCAGGATGCGCGTGTACAGCGCGTGGCGAGCGGCATCGATATGCTTGTCCGCCAGGGCTTGCAGCACGCCGCAACCCGGTTCGTGCTGATGCGTGCAGTTGTAGAAGCGGCATTGCGCCGCGTAGGCGGCGAATTCGGGAAAACCTCGCTCGATCTCTTCGCGGGACAGGTGTTGCAGGCCGAATGCCTGGAAGCCCGGGGAATCGATCAGGTCGCCGCCGTCGGGTAAATGGTAAAGCCGCGTGCTGGTGGTCGTGTGCCGGCCCATGTCCAGGGCAGTGGAATGTTCCCGCGTGGCGGCGTTGGCCCCCGGGATCAGGTCGTTGAGCAGCGTCGATTTACCCATGCCGCTCTGGCCCAGCAGCAAGCTCACATGTCCCTTCATGTGCGCGAACAGCGTCCGGCGCGTGGCCTGCGTATCCAGGGCACTGACTTCGAGCACCGGCACCCCCAGGCGCGCCAGCGGTGCCAGCCGCGCCCGCGCTTCGTCCAGGCCCTGCCGCAGGTCTATCTTGTTCAGCACGATCAGCGGCGTGATGCCGACGCTCCAGGCGCCCGCCAGGGCGCGGCCGACCAGGTCGTCCGCGAACGTCGGGACCACGGCCACCACGATGAACAGCCGATCGACATTGGCGGCGAACTGCTTGGTACGCATGTCGTCCGAGCGGTACAGCAGATTGCTGCGGGGCAGGATCTGCTCGATGACGCCCTCGTCGCGGCCCTGCGGTGCGACGTGCACGCGATCGCCCACCGCCGCGCCGCCTTTCTTGCCGCGCGGGAAACACTGCCACAAGGCGCCGTCGGCCATTTCCACCAGATAGTGGCGGCCGTGGGCTGCCACGATACGGCCATCCAGCAGCGCGGCCGGATGTTCGCCGCCCGGGCCGTCGTGGTCCTGGCTATCTGCCGTCTCCAGGCCCTTGGCCTTGGGCTTGTCCGCCGGCGTGGCGGATGCGACTTCCTGGCGTCCGAGTCGCGCGGGGCGGTTGTGGCGGCTCATCGAGCGGCCGCGCCCAGGTGCCGGATGCGGACCGCCGCCGGCGGATGGCTATCGTAGAACGCGGAATGGAGAGGGTCCGGCGTCAGGGTGGCCGCGTTGTCGTCATACAGCTTGACCAGCGCCGATACCAGTTGCTGGGCCGAGCTTTGACGGGCCGCGTAGTCGTCCGCCTGGAATTCATCACGCCGCGAATACCAGCTGGCGATGGGCGTGAACAGAAAGGTGAATACCGGTACGGCCAGGAAGAACAACAGCAGCGCCATTGCGTCGTTGCGGCCATCCAGGCGGGGCAGGACGCCCAGTTGCTCGTAGAACCATGGCTGGCGTGCCAGCCAGCCCAGCAGCGCGAAAAAGCCCAGTGCGACGGCGAAGCTGACCGCGATGCGGCGCGCGATGTGGCGGCGGGCGAAGTGCCCGAGCTCATGCGCCAGCACCGCTTCGATCTCGTCGCCGTTCAGCCGGGACAGCAGCGTGTCGAAGAACACGATGCGCCGCGATTTGCCGAAGCCCGTGAAATACGCGTTGCCATGGCCGGAGCGCCGCGATCCGTCCATGACGAACAGGCCATTGATGGCGAAGCCGCAGCGCTGCACCAGCTGCCGGATGCGATTGGACAGGTCCTGGTCCGCCAGCGGCGTGAATTTGTTGAACAAGGGCGCGATGACCATGGGAAACAGCAGCAGTGTCAACAAGCTGAAGCCGACCCACACGCCCCAGGCCCAGATCCACCACAGCGAGCCCGCCTTGCCCATCAGCCACAGGATGGCGGCGATCAGGGGCAAGCCGATCACGGCGGTAAGGGCGATGCCTTTGAGCATGTCCGAAATGAAGAGGGCGGGCGTCATGCGGTTGAAACCGAAACGGGCTTCGAGCCGGAATTGGCGCCAAACGGTGAAGGGCAGCTCCAGCGCCCCCAGCAGCAGGCCGGTCAGGACGAGCAGCAGCATCTGGTGCAGGAAGTCATTGTCGGTGAGGCGCGCGGCGAAGAGGTCGATGGCCTGCAGCCCCCCCAGCAGGGTAAGGGCGACCAGCACCGCGGCGTCGAACACGCGTTCCACCATGCCCAGCCGAACGCGGGCGACCGTGTAGTCGGCCGCGCGCTGGTGGCTGGCCAGGCCGATACGATTGGCGAATTCGTCGGGCACGCGGTCCCGGTGACGGGTGACATGGCGGATTTGCCGCGTGGACAGCCAGAGCCTGATGCCGATATCGACCAGCAGGAGTGCAACGAACAACAGTGTCAGCATGGAGGGTCCGGCTCGGGAAACCGATATGAGAAAATCGGATTTTCAAAAGGCAAATTATATGGCTCTGAACGAGAACCGCCTGGTCTGGCTCGACATGGAGATGACCGGCCTGGATCCTGAAAAAGAACGCATCATCGAAGTGGCGGTGGTTGTCACCGAGCCCGACCTGACCATCGTCGCCGAAGGCCCGGCGCTGGCCATCCACCAGCCTGACAGCCTGCTGGACGCGATGGACAACTGGAACAAGTCCACCCATGGCAAAAGCGGGCTCATCGACAAGGTCAAGGCATCCACCCTTAGCGAAGCCCAGGCCGAAGACATCCTGATCGCCTTCCTGTCGCAGCATGTGCCGGCCGGCAAGTCGCCCCTGTGCGGCAATACCATCAGCCAGGACCGACGCTTCATGTTCCGCTACATGCCGCGGCTGGAGCAATTCTTCCATTACCGCAACCTGGATGTCAGCACCTTGAAGGAACTGGCCCGCCGCTGGCGGCCAGACGTCTACAAGAGCTTCGAAAAAAAGAGCCGGCACGAAGCCCTGGCCGACATCCACGACTCCATCGATGAACTCAAGCACTATCGGGAGCATTTCCTGAAGGTTTGACGCCGGCTACCTTCCTCCGAAGCGCTGCAGCGCCTCGGCCGCCAGCGGCCGGTAGTGCGCGTCGCCGTGTCCGGCGACGGCTTGCAGATGCGTTTCGGACGCGTCGAACACAGCCCAGTACAGCCGCCGGCACAGCGCACGCGCCGGATGGCCCGGCCAGTCCGGCGGCAGCATGTCGGCTGGCAGCCGCGGGTCATGCAGGACGATGCGCCGCCACCGATGCAGCAGCAGCATGCGGGCGGCGAACGCCGCGGCGGGCGGCGGTGCGCCACGGTTTTCCGCCCTGTCGGCGTCCAGCGTTTTCTCCAGCGGCGCGAACTGGTGTGTGAACGCACGGTATTGGTCCGCCAGGTCGGCCAGATTCCAGCATTGTGACGCCAGCGCCGCCAGGGGCAGGGCCCCCACGCCGGGCAAGTCCCGAGCGGCCAGCACCACGGCCTTGTCCGGTATGCCCAGCGATTCGAGGATGCCGCCGGCGGCATCTGGGTGCGCGCGCGGGTGGGCAAACACGCCTGGGGCGACCATGCCATAGCCTTCCCATTCCAGGGCGCGCCGCAGTTCAGTGCGCTCGGCCAGTCCGTTGCCGTTCATGCGGGGGATGATCACCAGCGTCCATTCGCCATTCCAGGGCGGTTCGGCGGCCTGGTAGATGCGTTGGCCGGCATGCCCCGTATTGCGCGCGCCCTGCGGCGACAGCCGGTACAGGCTGCGGCGGCCGTGCCGTTCGGCTTGCAGCCAACCCTCGGCCACCAGGCGGAACACGCTGGTGCGCAGCAGGCGTTCGTTGATGCCCAGCGGCAGCAGCAAGGCGATCAGGTCGCCCAGCCAGATCGCCCCGCCATGCGGTTCCATGGCGTCGCCCAGCAGGCTGACGCACAGCGATTTCGCCCTCGGCGGGTCGGCCTTGATCAGCCGGGCGGTAAGGCGTTCCAGCGCGGACGCGGCAGGGGCCATGGGGATGAAGGGATGATCCTGCATGGATGACGGGGACATGATACATAAATCAAATGTGATACAGAAATACGTTTGACAGAGAAATTTCTGTATTAAATAATCGTCTCATCGCCATGACGCCGTGAAGCGTCAGGCAGGAGACAACCATCATGGATGCGCACGCGCCAGAACCTGGGCACCTCGAAACGGCCTTCGACGCCGATCCGGCGGAGGTCGCATTCCAGCGGCGCATCGATGCCGGGGTGCGCATCGAACCGCGCGACGCGATGCCGGACGCCTATCGCAGGACGCTGGTCCGCCAGATTTCGCAGCACGCCCATTCCGAAATCGTGGGCATGCTGCCGGAGGGCAACTGGATATCCCGCGCGCCGACGCTCAAGCGCAAGGCCATCCTGCTGGCCAAGGTGCAGGATGAATGCGGGCACGGCCTGTACCTATACAGCGCCGCGGAAACCCTCGGCACGTCGCGCGACGCGATGATCGAGGACTTGCACACCGGTAAGGCCAAGTATTCCAGCATCTTCAATTACCCCACGCTGACCTGGGCCGATATCGGCATGATCGGCTGGCTGGTGGACGGCTCGGCGATCATCAACCAGATTCCCCTGTGCCGCTGTTCCTATGGCCCCTATGCCCGCGCGATGGTACGCATCTGCAAGGAGGAATCCTTCCACCAGCGCCAGGGCTATGACCTGCTGATCCAGATGTGCCTGCATGGCACGCCCGAACAGAAGGCGATGTGCCAGGATGCGCTGGATCGCTGGTGGTGGCCCGCCTTGATGATGTTCGGGCCGCCCGACGCCGAATCGCCGAACAGCGCGCGTTCCACGCGCTGGCGGATCAAGCTGTTTTCCAATGACGAGCTGCGCCAGAAGATGGTCGACCAGACGGTGCCGCAGGCGGACTACCTGGGGTTGCGGATCCCAGACGCGGCCCTGCGCTGGAATGCGGAGCGCGGGCACTACGATTTCGGTGAAATCGACTGGGCGGAATTCCGCGCCGTGCTGGACGGCCACGGGCCCTGCAACCGCGAACGCCTGCAGGCGCGCGTGCGGGCCCACGAAGAGGGCGCATGGGTGCGTGAGGCCATGGCCGCCCATGCCGAAAAACAGCGCCAGCGCAAGGCCGCCTGAATCCGGGCCTGGCACGGCGGCGAACAGGGAGACCGCATGGACGAGAAGCACTGGCCTCTTTGGGAGGTCTTCATCCGAGGCCAGCATGGCCTGGCGCACAAGCACGTCGGCAGCCTGCACGCGCCCGACGCCGAAATGGCCTTGTTGAATGCGCGGGACGTCTACACGCGTCGCAACGAAGGCATGAGCATTTGGGTGGTGCGCGCGGCCGATATCGTGGCCAGCGACCCGGCCGACAAGGACGCGTTGTTCGATCCCGCCCGCGGCAAGGTCTACCGTCATCCGACCTTCTTCCCGATGCCGGACGAAGTCAAACACATGTAGGAGCCGCGATGGACCGCTGCCTGTTCGATTTCGCGCTGCGCATGGGTGATACGACGCTGATCCTGTCGCAGCGGCTGTCCGCCTGGTGCGGCCACGGCCCCATCCTGGAAGAAGACCTGGCGCTGACGAATACGGCGCTGGATCTGCTGGGCCAGGCGCGGCTGTGGCTGACGCTGGCGGCCGAGGCCGAAGGCGCCCGCCGCGACGAAGACCAGCTTGCCTACCTGCGCGATGCGCACGAGTTCCGCAATGCGCTGCTGGTGGAAAGGCCTAACGGCAACTATGCCGACACGATGGCGCGGCAGTTCTTCTTCGATGCCTGGCATTACTTCCTGCTGGACCGGCTGGCCGCATCTTCCGAGCCGCGCGTCGCGGCCATCGCGCAAAAGGCCGTCAAGGAAGCGGCTTACCACGCCCGCCGTTCCGCCGATATCGTCGTGCGCCTGGGTGATGGAACGCCGGAAAGCCACGCCCGCATGCAGGCGGCGGTGGACGACGCGTGGCCCTATACCGGGGAGCTTTTCGTGGACGACCCGGTCGACGTCGAAGCAGCCCGGCGCGGTATCGCCTGTCCGCTGGCCGGCTTGCGCCCGCCCTGGCTCGCGCAGGTGCGCGCAGTGCTGGATGAGGCGACCCTGGACGTGCCCGACGAATCCCTGGCCCACCACGCTGCCTATCGCGGCGGCCGGCAAGGGCGGCACACCGAGGCGCTGGGACCGCTGCTGGCCGAGATGCAGTTTCTGCAACGCGCTTATCCGGGGGCGACATGGTAGCGCCCGGCCGCCTGGAGGAGCCGGCGCTGCCTACGCGCCTGCCACCGGAACGTATCGCGCGCTGGCTGCACGCCGTGCGGGATCCCGAGCTGCCCACGCTGTCCGTCATGGACCTGGGCATCGTGCGCGACATCGCCTGGGAAGGTCCACCTGCCGCGCCCGTCTGCGTGGTCACGATCACGCCCACCTATTCGGGATGCCCCGCGATGCGGGAAATCACCCAGGATATCGAAGGGGTGCTGCGCGGGCATGGCATCGGTGCCATCGCGGTGCGCACGCGGCTGGCGCCGGCCTGGACCACGGACTGGCTGTCGGAACGCGGCAGGCAGGCCTTGCTGGCCGAAGGCATCGCGCCGCCCGTGGAACGCGCCATCGACGTGTCCGGCATCGCGCGCCGCGCCGCGCCAGCGGTGGCCTGTCCGCATTGTGGCTCGGCGGATACGCGCGTGCTCAGCGGCTTCGGCGCCACGTCCTGCCGCGCCCTGTACCGCTGCAATGCCTGCCGCGAACCCTTCGACTACTTCAAATCCCATTGACGACGCGAGCGCCATGGCCAGTTCGTTTCACCCGCTTAAGGTTGTCGACGTGGCGCGCGATACGCGCGATGCGGTCGTGCTGACCTTTGATCTGCCGCCGGCGCTGGCACGGCAGTTCGCATTCCGTCCTGGCCAGTACCTGACCTTGCGCACGCACGTGGGCGCCGAGGAATTGCGGCGCTCCTATTCGATCTGCTCCTCGCCGGACGAAGGTGCCTTGAAGGTAGCGATCAAGCGGGTGGACGACGGCGCGTTTTCCAGCTGGGCCAATCGCGAGCTGCGCCCCGGCGCCATGCTGGACGTGATGCCGCCGGACGGCGAGTTCACCATCGAGTTCGCCCCCGGGCAGGCGCGGCATTTCGTCGCGTTCGCCGTCGGCAGCGGCATCACGCCGGTGTATTCGCTGATCAAGGCGGCGCTGGCCACCGAGCCCGACTGCCGCGTCACGCTGTTCTACGGCAATCGGGCCTCGTCGTCGGTGCTGTTTCGCGAGGCACTGGAAGACCTCAAGAACCGTTACATGGCGCGCTTTTCGCTGTGCCACGTCATGAGCCGCGAGACCCAGGACGTCGAGCTCTTCAATGGGCGCCTGGACGGTGCCAAGGTGCGGGCCCTGCTGACGCAGTGGCTGCGGGTGCGGGACATCGATTACGTGTTCCTGTGCGGACCGCAGACCATGATCGAGGACGTCGTTCCCACCCTGGAGGCCCTGGGCGTGCCGCGCGCGCGCATCAAGTTCGAGTTGTTCGGCGCGCCCCGCGCCGTTCCCGGCCCCCGGTCCCGCGGCGCCGCGGCAGGCCAGGCGCAGTGCCGCGTCACCGTGGTGCAGGACGGGCATCGCCGCAGCTTTACCATCGACAAGAACCGCGACAGCGTGCTGGACGCCGCGCTGGCGCAGGGCATCGAGCTGCCGTACTCCTGCAAGGGGGGCGTCTGCTCCACTTGCCGATGCAAGGTCGTGGAGGGCGAAGTCGACATGGACGCGAATTTCGCCCTGGAAGACTACGAAGTCGCTCGCGGCTTCATATTGAGTTGCCAAAGCTATCCCGTCAGCGACACGCTGGTACTGGATTTCGACCAGGAAACCTGAGCGGCCCGCGGCCGCTCATCGAGGAGACAATCGTGACCGTGGATTTTTTCGAACGACATCGCGAGCTGCTGGACCGGGCCGTCCGCGCCAGCGCGACGCGTGAGTACTGGAGCCCTTACCCGGAGTCGCCCAGCCCGCGCAATTACGGCGAAACGGCCGGCGAAGCGGGCCGCGCCGCCTTCGAGGCGCTGCGCGGCGGCGATTTCCCGATGCAGGTGGCGGGGGCCGACCGCATGGCGGGCGGCGAGCGTTCCCCGTTCGGCTTCGATCTGCACATCACTTATCCGCGCCTGTCGCCGCAAGCAGCGGTGGCTGCCTCGGCGCGCGCGCTGGCCGGCTGGCGCCGCGCCGGCCCCCGCGCGTGGGTCGGCGTATCGCTGGAAATCCTGCAACGGCTGAACCGCGCCAGTTTCGAGATCGCCCATGCCGTGCAGCATACGACCGGCCAGGGCTACCTGATGGCCTTCCAGGCCGGCGGACCGCACGCGCAGGATCGCGGCCTGGAAGCCGTGGCTTATGCCTGGCAGGAAATGGCCCGCATCCCCGAGCAGATCGTCTGGGAAAAGCCCCAGGGCAAGCAGGATCCGGTGCGCATGGAGAAGCACTACACCGTGGTTCCGCGCGGCGTCGCCCTGGTGATCGGCTGTTCGACCTTTCCCACCTGGAATGGCTATCCCGGGCTGTTCGCCAGCCTGGCAACCGGCAATACGGTGATCGTCAAGCCGCATCCCACGGCCATCCTGCCATTGGCCATTACCGTGCGCATCGCGCGCGAAGTGCTGGGCGAAGCCGGCTACGATCCCGACGTGGTGCTGCTCGTTCCGCATGCCGCGGGCGACGAGACGGCGCAGGCGCTGGCCACCCATCCGCAGGTCAAGATCGTCGATTTCACGGGCAGTAAGGCGAACGGCGAATGGCTGGAGCAGCATGCGCGGCAGGCGCAGGTCTACACCGAAAAGTCCGGCGTCAACACGGTCATCGTCGATTCCGTCGACGACCTGAAGGCCGCGGCGCGCAACCTGGCGTTTTCACTCACGCTCTACAGCGGCCAGATGTGCACCGCGCCGCAGAACATCTACGTGCCCCGTGACGGCATTCGCACGGCGCAGGGCCACGCGAGCTTCGACGAGGTGGCGGATGCCATTGCCGCCGCGCTGCAGGCCATGACGGCGGACGAGGCCAAGGCGGCCGACCTGCTGGGCGGCATCCAGAGCGAGGCCACGCTGGCGCGCATCGAAGAAGCACGGGGCCTGGGCATGCCGGAGTTGGCGCAAAGCCGCGCCATCACGCATCCGCAATTCGACGGCGCGCGTATCCGCACGCCGCTCTTGCTGCGGGCGCAGGCGGGCCATCCCGCCATCGCGCGCGAATGGTTCGGCCCGGTGGCTTTCGTCGTCGAAACGGACAGCACCGCGCACAGCATCGGGCTGGCGCGCGATAGCGCGCACGAAAACGGCGCGCTGACGCTGTCGGCCTACACCACCGATGCACAGGTCGCGCGCGCGGTCCGCGATGCGGCGGAGGACGCCGGCGTTTCGCTGTCGCTTAATCTTACGGGTGGCATATTCGTCAACCAATCGGCGGCATTCAGCGATTTCCACGGCACCGGCGCCAATCCCGCGGCCAATGCATCGCTGTGTGACAGCGCCTACGTGGCAAACCGCTTCCGCGTCGTGCAGGCCCGCTGGCACATCTGATACCGCGAATCCAAGGAACGTCCGCATCATGACGACATCGTACGAAGACATCCGGTTCTCGCTGCAGGACGGCATAGCCCGCCTGACCCTGAACCGCCCCGACAAGCTGAACAGCTTCACCGCGCGCATGCATGGCGAAGTGGCACAGGCCCTGGACCAAGTGCAAGGCGCATCCGCCCGCGTGCTGCTGATCACCGGTGCGGGCAGGGGATTCTGCGCCGGGCAGGACCTGAGCGAACGCCGTCCCGCGCCTGGCGCGGCCCCGGTCGACCTGGGCGAGACCGTCGAAAAATACTACGCGCCGCTGGTGCGTCGGCTGCACGCCCTGCCGCTGCCCGTGGTCGTGGGGGTGAACGGTGTCGCCGCGGGGGCCGGTGCCAACCTCGCGCTGGCGGGCGATATCGTCATCGCCAAGGAATCGGCCAGCTTCATTGAAGCGTTCTGCCGGTTGGGGCTGATCCCGGATACGGGCGGCACCTATGTGCTGCCGCGGCTGGCCGGACGGGCGCGTGCCATGGGCATGGCTATGCTGGGCGAACGAATCACGGCGCGCCAGGCGGAACAGTGGGGCCTGATCTGGCAATGCGTGCCGGACGACGCGTTCGACGACACCCTGGAGCGCCTGTGCCGGCATTTCTCCGCGGCGCCGACCAAGGGCCTGGCCTATACCAAGCGCGCCTTGCATGCCAGCCTGGACCACACCCTGGACGAACAGCTGGCGCTGGAGGTGCAGATGATGCGCGAACTCGGCCGCAGCGAGGACTACGCGGAAGGCGTGGCGGCCTTCCTGGAAAAACGTGAGCCGCGCTTCCAGGGGCGATGATGAACGATGACGCGTCCCTGTTGTCCGGCGATCCCGCCGCGCTGGCCCGCACGGTGGCGCATGCCATGTACGCCGCCGATGCCGCCAGCCAGGCGCTGGGCATGCGCCTGGACGATATCGGCCCCGGCCACGCCACGCTTACCATGCCGGTCCGGGGCGACATGCTGAACGGGCACCGCACCTGCCACGGCGGGTTCATTTTTTCGCTGGCGGACAGCGCTTTCGCCTTTGCCTGCAATTCGCGCAACGCCAGCACGGTCGCCTCGGGCTGCACCATCGACTTCCTGGCGCCCGCGCGTGAAGGCGACGTGCTGACGGCCACGGCGCGCGAGCGGTCGCTGGCCGGCCGCACCGGCGTGTATGACGTGATCGTGAACAACCAGGATGGCCAGGCGGTCGCGCTGTTCCGCGGCCGATCGTATCGCATCAAGGGGCAGATCGTCGGCGACTGACGCGCCGGCGGCAGGACGGCGCGGACGGCCGGGCCCGGCCGCGCGGCATAAAGCGAACGGAGACATCATCATGGCCACGCTCAGCAAGCCGGGACTTGATCCCATCGAACACGCCAGCCGCGACGAGATCGAGGCGCTGCAGCTGCACCGCCTGCAATGGACGCTGGCGCACGCCTATGAGCACGTCCCGCACTACCGGCAGGCCTTCGATGCCGCAGGCGTGCATCCGGCCGACTTGAAGCAGCTGGCGGACCTGGCGAAGTTTCCCTTCACGACCAAGCAGGACTTGCGCGCCAACTATCCCTTCGGCATGTTCGCCGTACCGCGCGAGCAGGTTGCGCGCGTGCACGCCTCCAGCGGAACGACGGGCAAGCCCACCGTGGTCGGCTATACGCGCGAAGACCTGGACAACTGGGCGGGGCTGGTGGCGCGGTCCATCCGGGCCTCGGGCGGGCGGCCCGGCGACATCGTCCATGTGGCGTATGGCTATGGTTTGTTCACGGGCGGCCTGGGCGCGCACTACGGCGCGGAACGCCTGGGCTGCACGGTCGTTCCCATGTCCGGTGGACAGACGGAAAAGCAGGTGCAGCTGATCCAGGACTTCCGTCCGGACATCATCATGGTCACGCCCTCCTACTTCTGCAACATCCTGGAGGAGATGGACCGGCAAGGGATGGATCCCCGGGAATCGTCCCTGCGCATCGGCATCTTCGGCGCCGAACCCTGGACGGGACGGCTGCGCGAGGAGCTCGAAGGGCGCGCGGGCATCGACGCGGTGGACATCTACGGGCTGTCCGAAGTCATGGGGCCTGGCGTGGCCAACGAATGCGTCGAAACCAAGGACGGGCCGGTCATATGGGAAGACCATTTCTATCCGGAAGTCGTCGATCCCGATACCGGCCTGCCCGTCGCCGACGGCGAGCCGGGCGAGCTGGTGTTCACCTCGCTGACCAAGCAGGCCATGCCGGTCGTCCGCTATCGCACGCGCGACCTGACGCGTCTGCTGCCGCCCACCGCGCGCAGCATGCGCCGCATGGACAAGATCACCGGTCGCAGCGACGACATGCTGATCGTGCGCGGCGTGAACCTGTTCCCCACGCAGGTGGAGGAGCTGGTGCTGAAAACCGGCCAGCTGGCGCCGCATTACCAATTGGTGCTGACACGCAGCGGCGCGCTGGATGAACTGGAAATCCTGGCCGAACCCAGGTCCGAACTGGAAGGCATGGCCGAGGCCGAACGCGCCGCGCTGGCCGTGCAGCTCGCGCATGCCGTCAAGGCGCATATCGGCGTCAGCGCCGCGGTACGGGTGCTTGAGTGCGGGCAGGTGGAAAGGACCCTGACCGGCAAGGCCCGGCGCGTGGTGGACAAGCGGCCGAAGTAACGGCGCGCCGTTTCAGCGCGCCGCCGCCGTGCCCGCCAGGCTGCGCCGCACGATGTGCCGGTACCAGACATGCAGCAGCGCGGCGGAAAGTCCCAGGCCGCACATCGCCATGAACCACATGGAGCCGGCACCCACGGGCGAGCCCGGCAGCAGCAGCGTCCGCAGGGTGTCCAGATGGCCGCGTGCCGGTCCGAAGCCGAACAGCCAGCCGCCGCCCAGGCCGAAGAGGCCCAGCGCGGCCACCTGCAGCACCAGCGGCACCACGGCCACCTTGTACGCCCGCAGCAGATAGGAATTGATGCACTGCATGGCGTCGCACAGGTGGAACAGGGGGATGACCTGCAACAGCGTGGCGGCCACCGCGGCGACTTGCGCATTGTCGGTATAGGCGCGCAGGATCAGCGGCTTGCCGGTCCACAGCACGCAGGCCGTGAAGGCCGCGCCCAGCAGGCCCAGGGCCAGTCCCGCCATGCCCGTACGGTGGGCGAGCATGGGTCGGCCGGCGCCGATGGCCTGGGCGGTCAGCGAGGCGCTCGCGATCCCGATCGCCATGGGCATCATGTAGCACAGCGCGGCCAGGTTGGACATGATCTGGTGCCCGCCGATCACGAAGGTGCCTTCGCGCGCGACCAGCAGCGCCATGAACGTGAAGGCGCACACTTCCACCAGGTAGGAGCCCCCCATGGGCAGGCCCAGGCGCAGCAATTCCTTCTGGGCGGCCCAGTCCGGGCGCCCGACACGCAGCTTGAAGCGCGCGTAGTATTTGTCGTGGCTGACGATCCACAATCCGGCGCCCAGGCTCATCCACGACACGACGGCCGACGACAGGCCGGCGCCGGTGGCGCCCATGGCGGGCAGCCCGAGCTTGCCGTAGATGAACAGCCAATTGAGCAGCGCCTTGAACAGCACCGCGATCAGGTTGATGCCCATGACCAGCTTGGGACGCGACACGGCGGTGCCCAGCGCATAGATGGTGCGGAACACCAGCGCCGCCGGCAGCGCCAGCGTCAGCGCCTGTAGATAGCTGGCCACGCGGGCGCGCACGTCCGGCGCGACGTTGCCCGACATCGACAGCCATGCGTCGGGAAACAGCATCAGCGCCCCACCGATCACGGACAGGCCGATGGCCAGCCATACCCCCTGTCCCCACATCGCGCCGACATCGCCCATGCGCCCCCCGCCGAACTGCTGGGCCAGGATCGGAATGAGCGCGTGGATGACGCCCATCAAGCCGACGAAAACCGTGATGTAGACCGAGGCCGACAGCGACATGGCGGCTAGGTCGTCCGGGCTGGCGTGGCCGGTCATGGCGGTATCGAGCACGCCGAAGGCGATACCGGCCCACTGGCTGATCAGCACCGGCCAGGCCTGGCGCGCGATGGCGCGCACGGAGGCCCCGAAGGGGACTTCAGCGGACAGCGTCTGCGTCATCGCGCCGGCGTGGGGGGGACGCGCAGCAGGCGGAAGACTTCGCTGCGGTCGGACAGGCGCCCGCCTTGCCACAGCACGTCCGCGCCATCGCTGTAGGCGGCGGTGCCGTCCCGCAGGCTGCTGCGCGAGGTTTGCTGCAGGATCAGCGTGCAGCGGTTGTCATAGGGGAAATTTAGGTCGTCGAAGACGAGGAAGGATGCGCGCTGGCCATTGCCCAGGCCCAGGCCGCGCACGCATTCGCCGGGGCGCACGTTGTGCGCCAGCACCTCCGCCAGTTCCGCCGAGACCTTGCGGTAGCTGCGCGCGTAGTCCACCGGGGGCTGCCACAGCAGCACCAGCAGGATCCAGGTGGCGGCCAGTCCCGCGGCCGACATGACGGTTCCGCGCCACAGCGCGGTCGGCCGCACGCGCAGGCGCCACGCCACCAGCCCGATCCAGCTCACGCTGACCGCCAAGGCCAGCGCCACGGCGATCCAGGAGATCTCCGGCACGTAGCCGGTGGTCTGGCGCTGGATGTTGCGCGCGATCTTGGCGGGGAAGCCGAAATTCAGCGCCACCCATCCCAGCCACACCGTGGCGGCGGTCAGGGAAAAACACATGACGGCGAACCAGTCCAGCGTATTGACCACGGCGCGCCGCAGCGTCGGCAGGGAGAACGCGGCCAGGCAGGCGCACGGCACGGCCAGCAGGATGAACTCCGCGTCGGAGGGCTCGTCGGTGAAGGCGATGAGGACCACGGGGCACACCAGCATGGCCAGCGGCAGCCAGACATGCGGCGCGTAGCGCCACGCGCGCCAGCGCCACAGCGCCAGCAGGGCGAAGGGCCAGGTGGGCCACAGATACCAGGGCAGGTCGCGCAGCGTTCGCAGCAGGTCGCCAACTTCCGGCAGCGCGTAATTGTCGATATTCCAGAGCTTCCAGTTGCGGATCCAGTACTCGCTCGACAAGGTGGCCGGTATCCACCACGCCAGTATGATGGCCACGCACAGGGCGGCGGACAAGGCCCCCCAGCGCCGCCGTGTCCACAGAATGCTCTTGGGATGGAAGGCCAGCAGGCTGCCCAGCATGATCGGTATGGCGCCTACCCAGCCGCGTACCAGGAAGCTGGCGGCCAGGGCCACGCCCAGGCTGATCGCGCCCAGGCGAGGGCGGTCCAGCATGCGCGCCAGTGAATAGAAGACGGCGGCCTGCGCGGCCATGATGGCCGGAATCTCGGATGTCTCATGGACACGCTGCAGTATGCCCACCGTCGCCAGCAGCAGCAGCAGCGCCGCGTCGGCCAGCATCCGTCCGTAGTCCCGCACCGTCGGCTCGCCGCCGAAGGGCAGGGCAAGGGGCTGGGCTTCGGGGCGGCGGCCCAGCAGATAGGTGCCATACCACAGCGAAGCGGTGGTAATGAAGAACCACAGCAGATTAGGCAGCCGGCCCGCGGTGATGTCACCCAGGATCGGGCCGAACAGCCACATCGACGCGGCGCCCACCCAGGTGATGAGCGGTCCTTCCTCGGCATGCGCCAGGTGGCCCACTTGCGGCAACAGCCAGGCATGGCCCCCATCGCGCACCGCCGTCAGCATCGTCGCCAGCCCCACCACGTCGTCCGTTTTCCACGGATCGCGCATGAAGAGTCCGAAGGCGATGTAGGCGATCGCCAGCCCCAGCAAGGGCAGCCGGGGCAGCTTGACGGTCGCCGGCGCGGTCAGCCGGGCAGGGGTAGTGCGGGATAGGGGGGACACGGGGCGTACTGTACCGGATAGAGGACCGTCGTTTTTTGTCTGGGAATGAGGGAGAGTAAAGAAAAAAGCAAAAACCCGCCCTCACGCTGCGTCGCCAGGCCGCCTTGTCCGCAAAAAAAAGCAGCCCGCAGGCTGCTTTTTCTGGTGCGTGCGCTTGCCGGCGATCAGGACGCCGACTTGGCGACACCCGTGGTGCGGGCGAAACGGGCGCGGAATTTCTCCACACGGCCGGTTTCGACGATACGGGTTTGCGCGCCCGTATAGAACGGATGCGATTGGGACGTCACGTCGCACTTGAAGAGCGGGTACGTCTTGCCGTCCAGGTCGATGGTTTCACGCGTGTTGATGGTGGAACCGATGATGAACTTGTCGCCCGTCTGGACGTCCATGAACACCACTTGGCGGTATTCAGGATGGGTATTCTGTTTCATGGCTTTTCCTAAGAATGCGGGTCGCCGGTGGACTTCACGCTGCCACCACGTATCCAGAGAGAACTCGGCATTCTAGCCCGATCGCTGCCCGGCCGCAAGTCGTTACGATGGCTCGAGCCTGGGCCCGGCCCCGCCGCGGTGGCATTACATCCGGCCCTGTTCCGCCATCGACAGCGCGGCGCCGCCGGCGATGATCAGGTGATCCAGCAGCCGTACGTCGACCAGCGCCAGGGCTTGGCGCAGGTGTCGCGTCAAGCGTTCGTCGGCCTCGCTGGGCAGGGCGAGCCCCGATGGATGGTTGTGCGCCAGGATCAGGGCCGCGGCGTGATGCCGCAAGGCGTCGCGCACGACTTCGCGCGGGTAGACCGACGCCTGGGACAGCGTACCCCGGGCGACTTCTCCCGTCGCGATCAGGCGCAGGCGGTTGTCCAGGTAGAGGGCGATGCAGTGCTCGATGTCGTGATGCCCCAGCAGGGCCACGCAATACTGCTTGACCCGGTCGGGTTGATCCAGCGCGCAGCTTTCCGCCAGCTCTTCCCGCATGGCCCGGCGCGCCAGTTCCAGGATGCTGGACAATTGGCAGACCTTGGCGCTGCCCAGGCCGTGCACCCGGCCCAGCGCGTCCGCGCCGGCGCCGAACAGCCCCCGCAGCCCGCCGAAATGGGCCAGGATGTCATGCGCCAGGGCGATCACCGGCCGTCCCGGCGTGCCGGTGCGCAGCAGCAGCGCCAGCAGTTCGGCGTCGGTCAGGACGGCGGCGCCGTGGCGCAGCAGCCGTTCGCGGGGACGTTCCGTATCCGGCAGGGCGTGGGTAGGGGCAAGCATGGGCGGCTCCAGGCGGGGCGCGCGGGGCGGCCCCGTGGACAGGGGCCGGCGCGCGTGGGACTAAAATGGCGGATTCACTCCAATACGGTGGCATATCTTGAGCACCGCCATGCCCAGCGCGAACGTTTTTGTCCGTCCGGATTCCTACCTGACCCTGCATTACCGCATCGTCCTTGCCTCCGGGCCGGGCGAAGGGTCCGTCTTCGCCGATACCTTCACTGGCCGTCCGGCCACCTTGCAGTTGGGAACGGGCCTATGGGCGCCAGGCATGGAAGCCGCCCTGCTGGACCAGCCCGAAGGCAGCCTCTTCAGCGTGACGCTGGCGCCCGCGCAGGCCTACGGGGATCGCAATCCCGAGCTGATCCAGCGCGTCAGCCGCGCCATGCTCGCCGAACATGCCGGCGCCGACGCCGGCTTCGAACCGGGCGACCTGGTGGAATTCCAGGCGCCCAACGGCGGCCGTTATTCCGGTGTGCTGAAGTCCCTCGACGACGACGGCGCGCTGTTCGACTTCAACCATCCGCTGGCGGGCACCGCGCTGCGGCTCGATGTCCAGATCCTGGGAGTGCTGTGATGAGAGGGAGCTCCGCCACCGTGACCGCGCCGCAGGCTGAAGTCCTGCTGGCGCAACCGCGCGGCTTTTGCGCCGGCGTGGACCGCGCCATCGATATCGTCGAGCGCGCGCTCGAGCTGCATGGCGCGCCCATCTACGTGCGCCACGAGATCGTTCACAACCGGTACGTCGTCGAAGACCTGCGGCGCAAGGGTGCCGTCTTCATCGACGAACTGGAAGACGCGCCGGCCGGGGCCATCGTGGTGTTTTCCGCGCATGGCGTATCCAAGGCCGTGCGCGCGGAAGCCGAAGAACGCGGCCTGCGGGTCTTCGATGCCACATGCCCGCTGGTGACCAAGGTGCACGTGGAGGTCGCGCGGATGCGCGCCGCGGGCCGCGAGATCGTCATGATCGGCCACAAGGGACATCCGGAAGTGGAAGGCACGCTGGGCCAGTCCCGCGACGGCATGTATCTGGTCGAGACGGTGGAAGACGTCCAGGCCCTGCGCGTCACGGACCCGGAACGACTGGCCTTCGTTACCCAGACCACGCTTTCGGTGGATGACGCCGCCGCGGTCGCCGCCGCGCTGAAGTCGCGCTTTCCTTCCATCGTCGAGCCGCGCAAGAGCGATATCTGCTACGCGACGCAAAACCGCCAGGATGCCGTCAAGGTGCTGGCACCCGAATGCGATCTGGTGCTGGTGGTGGGCAGTCCCAACAGCTCGAATTCCAACCGGCTGCGGGAAGTCGCGGAACGCAAGGGCGTGGCCGCCTTCCTCGTCGACGGCGCGCAGGCCATCGATCCCGCGTGGCTGCAAGGCCGCAAGCGCATCGGCATTACCGCGGGCGCTTCGGCCCCGGAAGTCCTGGTGCGGCAGGTGATCGATCGCGTGAGGGAATTGGGCGCGGTGTCCGTCAGGACGATGCCCGGCCTGGAAGAAAACGTCGCGTTTCCCTTGCCCAAGGGCCTGTCCCGCAAGACCGCCGACCCGGCCCAGCCGCCGCGTTGAGGCGTGGCGCACTGCCAGGAGCCCGCATGCAGCTATACAGCTACTTCCGCAGTTCGGCCGCCTATCGCGTCCGTATCGCGCTGAATCTGAAGGGACTGCCCTACGACTATGCGACGGTCCATCTGCTCAAGGAGGGCGGCCAGCAGCTCAAGCCCGACTATCTGCGGCTGAATCCGCAGGCGCTCGTGCCCACGCTGGTGGATGGCACGGCGGTGTTGACGCAGTCGATGGCCATCATCGAATACCTGGAAGAAACGCATCCGCAGCCGCCGCTGCTGCCTTCCACGCCGGTTGCGCGCGCGCGGGTGCGCGCCCTGGCACAAGGGATCGCCTGCGATGTCCACCCGTTGAACAATCTGCGGGTGCTGCGCTATCTGAAACGCGAACTGGACGTGACGGACGCGGCGCGCGACGCCTGGTACCGGCATTGGGTGGAAACCGGCCTGCTTGCGCTGGAGCGCATGCTGGCGGATTCACCGGACACCGGCGTGTATTGCCACGGCGACACGCCGACACTGGCCGATGCCTGCCTGGTTCCCCAGATCTTCAATGCGCGCCGGCTGGATTGCGACCTCTCGGCCATGCCCATCATCGTGCGTATCGACGAGGCCTGCCGCGCCTTGCCGGCTTTCGCGCAAGCCGCGCCGGAAAACCAGCCCGATGCCGGATAGCGGCGGCTTCAGGTCACCGGCGCGGGGTTGAACAAGGCCAGGGCGTTGTGCAGCCGCAGCGCCTCCGCACGGCTCTTGCGGCGGCCGCTCGCCACGTCCAGCATGGTGTGGAACAGCTCCCAGCCGACGTCGGCGATCGTCGCTTCGCCGGTGGCGATGCGGCCCGCGTTCACATCCATCAGGTCGTGCCAGCGCCGTGCCAGGTCGTTGCGCGTCGCCACCTTGATGACGGGTACCTCGGCCAGCCCATAGGGCGTGCCGCGGCCCGTGGTGAAGACATGCAGGTTCATGCCCGCGGCCAGCTGCAGCGTGCCGCAGATGAAGTCGCTGGCCGGCGTGGCGGTGTACACCAGCCCCTTGGTCGCCAGTTTCTCGCCGGGCGCAAGCACGCCAGAGATCGCCGAGCGTCCGGATTTCGCGATCGACCCCATGGCTTTTTCCACGATGTTCGACAGGCCGCCTTTCTTGTTGCCCGGCGAGGTGTTGGCGCTGCGGTCGGCGTTGCCGCGCGCCAGGTAGGCGTCGTACCACGCCATCTCGCGGATCAGTGCCTGCGCCACTTCCGGCGTGGCCGCACGCGCCGTCAATTGCGCGATGCCGTCGCGCACTTCCGTGTTCTCTGAAAACATGACGGTTGCGCCGGCGCGCACCAGCAGGTCGCTGGCATAGCCCACCGCGGGGTTCGCCGTGATGCCGGAAAACGCATCGCTGCCGCCGCATTGCACGCCCACCACCAGGTCCGACACCGGACATTCGACGCGCCGCCGGGCGTCCAGCCGGGCCAGATGGCGTTGCGCGGTTTGCATGATGGACGCCACCATCGATTCGAATCCCACGTGGGCCTCGTCCTGCAGCGTCACGGTGTCCACCCGGTTGCCGCCGCCCGCGATGGGAATGCTGCCCGGCGGCATCAGGCGGTCCGGCTGCAGCTTCTCACAGCCCAGGCTGACCATCATGGCGGTGCCGCCGAAATTGGGGTTGAGCGCGATGTTGCGCAGGGTGCGGATCGGAATGATGGCATCCGGGGCGTCGATGGCGACGCCGCAGCCATACGTATGCTCCAGCCCGACCACATCGTCCACATTGGGATAGCGGGGCAGCAGTTCGGACCGGATGCGCTTGACGGCGTGCTCGACGACACCGGATACGCATTGGACCGTGGTGGTGATGGCCAGGATATTGCGGGTGCCGACCGACCCGTCGGCGTTGCGATAGCCCATGAAGGTGTAGCCTTCCAGGGGTTCCGCAGGGGTTGGCACGCGCGTGGACATCGGCAACTGGTCCAGCCCCGGCGGCGCGGGAAGGGTGGTGACGCGCTCGTTCACCCAGCTGCCGCGCGGCAGCGCCTGGGCCGCGTAACCGATAACCACACCGTAGCGGACGATGGCGTCTCCTTCGGCCAGGTCGCGCAGCGCGACCTTGTGGCCTTGCGGGACGGCCTCGCGCAAGGCCAGGCCATCAGGGAAGACGGCGTCCGCGGGCAGGCCGCCGTCATTGACGACGATCGCGACGTTGTCGTCATCATGGATGCGTATATAGAGAGGGGTTCGCGGCTCGGACATGGGGGCTCGCAACGGCGGTTCGGTCGGTGGGCCAGGAGACTGGTGTTTGTCATCGTACAACGGTATCGGCGAACTTGTCAGCCAAGTTGGCTGCCCCCTGGTAGAACGGTGCCCGTAAAAAAGGCTGGCAGGGGCGGTGGGTACGTTGTACGATAACGTATAACTACCGCTACAACCCTGTAACCCGCCCGTACGCGCCCACACAATGACCACGCCGCTCGAACTCAAGCAAATCATCTCCCAAGGCCTGCTGTCCTTTCCCATCACTGACTTCGATGAGCAAGGCGATTTCCGCCCCAGGACCTATATCGAGCGCCTGGAATGGCTGGCGCCCTACGGCGCCAGCGCCTTGTTCGCGGCCGGCGGCACCGGCGAGTATTTTTCCCTGGCCCCGGCGGAATACGCCGATGTGATCCGTACCGCGGTGCAAACCTGCGCCGGCAAGGTGCCCATCCTGGCCGGCGCGGGCGGTCCCACCCGCACGGCGATCGCCTATGCGCAGGAAGCCGAACGGCTGGGCGCCAAGGGCATCCTGCTGATGCCGCACTACCTGACGGAAGCCAGCGCGGATGGCATCGCGGAACACGTCGAGCAAGTATGCAAGTCGTTGAAGATCGGCGTCATCGTCTACAACCGCGCCAATTCGCGTCTGGGCCCGGACCATCTGCGCCGCGTGGCCGACCGCTGCCCGAACCTGATCGGCTTCAAGGACGGCGTGGGCGATATCGAAAACATGGTGCGTGTGCGCCGCGCCATGGGAGACCGTTTTGCTTATCTGGGCGGCCTGCCCACCGCGGAAGTCTATGCGGCGGCGTACAAGGCGCTGGGCGTGCCGGTGTATTCGTCCGCCGTGTTCAATTTCATTCCCAAGACCGCGATGCAGTTCTATCGCGCCATCGCGGCGGACGACCATGCCACGGTCGGCAAGTTGCTGGACGAATTCTTCCTGCCGTATCTGGAAATCCGCAACCGGCGCGCGGGCTATGCGGTCAGCATCGTCAAGGCCGGTGCCCGCCTGGTCGGCCGCGATGCGGGGCCCGTACGCGCCCCGTTGACCGACCTGACCGAAGAGGAATGCGCACCGCTGGACGCGCTGATCCGCAAGCTGGGATCGCAGTAAGGAGCGCCAAGGCCGGCGCGGCAGGCGCCGGCGTTCCCCGGCAAGCGCGGCATGTGCGGCATGTGCGGCATGTGCGGCGTTCAGGGACACGCGGACGGGCGCCCGCGTTCACGCATCATCCGCGCTTGTTGCGGTTCAAGGCGACCTGGCCCAGCACGGCCAGGTCGTGGTCGCCCAAGCCCTGCGCGACCGCCTCGCGCATGCTCGCCGCCACGATGTCGGCCAAGGGCAGGGAGGCGCCGACTTCCCGCGCCGCCTCTTGCGCCAGGGACACGTCTTTCAATCCCAGGCGCGCGCGGAAACTGGCCGGTTCGTAGCTTGCTTTCGTCATCAAGGCGCCATAACCCGTGTGCAGCGGGCCTGGCAGGATGGTGCTGGTCAGCAGCTCGACCAGCGTGCCGGTGCCGATGCCATAGGCGTTGGCGAGCGCTGCGCCCTCGGCCAGGGCTTCCACCGCGCTGGTCAGGATGAAATTCACCGTCAGCTTCATGGCGTTTGCGCTGTCGGGCGTGTCGCCCAGCATCACCGTCTTGTGGCCGATCAGGCCGAACAGCGGTTCGACCGTGCGTACCGCGTCGGGCTTGCCGGCGACCAGCAATGTCAGCTTGGCGGCGGCGGCCGCGTCGGGGCGGCCCATCACCGGCGCCGCGACATAAGCCACTCCCTGGGCGGCATGCGCATCGGCCAGCCGGCGCGCGGCGGGGATGGAGATCGTCGCCATGTTCACGTGCACGGCGTCCTTGTGCATGCGCGCGAGCGCGCCGCCATCCAGAAATACCTGGTCGACGGCCTGGTCGTCCGCCAGCATGCTGAAGACGACGTCCGCCTCGCACGCTTGCGCGGGACTGTCCGCCACCCGCGCGCCCAGCTCGCGCAACGGCGCGGCGGCTTGCGGCGAGCGATTCCACACGGTCAGCGTGTGTCCGCCCTTGATCAGGTTGGCCGCGATCGCGCGGCCCATATTGCCCAGACCGATGAATCCGATATGCATGACGATGCCCCAAGGCAAAGCCGCCGGCGTTCAGGCGCCGCCCGTGTACTCCTGCCCCAGGTATTCGTAGGCCTCGGTATTCACGTGCGAGACGCGCCATTCCACCGGCTGGCGGTGATAGGAATAGGCCACGCGGCGAATCTGCAGCAGCGGTTCGCCTTCAGGCACCCCCAGCCACGGCGCATGGGTGGCGCTGGCGCGGCAGGTCCGCAGGCGCTCATCGGTTGCGATGACGTTCACGCCGAACATGTCCTGGTAGAGACTATACAAGGTGCTCGGGCGTTCGCGCAGGTGGCGTTCCGTCATGCCGGGAAACAGCGTTTCGGGCAGGCTGACTTCATCGACCATCACCACGTCGCCGTTCAGGGACAGCACGTTGTTGAATTCGAACACATGGCTGCCGGCCGGCAGCCCGAGTTTTTCGCGGACCAGCGGCGCGGCGCGTAGGCGGCGAAAGCGCATCAGCTCGGTGGTGGGGTAGGATTTTTCACCGTCCTGCCGCACGATGCGGAAAAACTTGAAGAAATGCGAGTTGCGCGTGTGGACGGCGACGTAGGTGCCGCGCCCCTGATGGCGCACCAGGATGTTTTCCGCCGCCAGTTCGTCCACCGCTTTGCGCAGCGTACCGATGGATACGCCGAAGCGCTCGGCCAGCATTTTCTCCGGCGGGATGGCTTCGCCCTGTTTCCATTCGCCGTGTGCCAGCGCGGTCAGCATCGCCTTCTTGACCTGTTCGTAAAGGGGGCTGCCCAGTGGCACGGCCGAGGACGGCTGATAGTTCATATCGCTTCCAGCATAATGGCGCGGATTGTAAGGCGAGGTCCCGCTTCGCACTCGCGGTTGGGATTATATATATCATATATATGAATACATCGCGATAGACAAACGGCGCCCGCGTCGCTGTCATGCCTGGCCCCACCCCCGCGCGCGCATGCGCCTTGCTGCGTGGCCTCCGCGTCGATCGCCGACGCGCCGCCGCTGGGTTGTCGCGCCAATGCGCTGTCCCGCCGCACGGCGGTTTCGCACGGCCCCGCGTCGCGTTCCAATGCCATTTGCCAGGAGCGGTTCATGAAAACAGGCACTTGCAATCATCGTGCATACATTCCCATGCTGATGGAGCGTCCGCGCTCCGGGCGCATCGTCGCCGCGTTGTCGGGCGCCGCGTTGTTCGGCGCCGCCTTGTTCGGCGCCCCGCTGTGCGCCGCGCAGCCGGCGCACGGCACGCCGGTAGATGGCGGCCCGCGGGTCGCACAGGCTGGCCAGGGCACGGGCGGGCAGGAGGGCGGGTCCAACGGCGGGGGGCATCGGAAGCCTGCCGAATCCGGTTCCTCCAGGCCGGCGGGCGCCGGCACCACCGGTTCCGCAGACGGACAGGGACAAGGGCGTGACGCCACGTCCGCGTCGGGCGGCCAGTCCGTATCCGGCGGCCGCGGCGGCAACGATATGCACGGACACCAGGGCAACGATACGCAGCCGGGTAGCACAGGCCCCGCGCCGCATGGGACGGTGGGCCAGAGCGACAGCGCAAAAGGCAGCGAGGCCAACAGCGACAAGGGACCGGGGCATCGCGGTTCGGACACCAAGCCGGGCCACTGACCGATTGCGCCGGCACGCCGGCGTAGAAGCCACGTGTCGCCCTGTCCCTAGCGGCCGTCTTTTCGCCACTCCCGGTACAAGGCGGGCATTCTTTCCAACGCGAAGCTGGCCGCCGCTTTCCGTATGCCGTGCCGTCCACCGTCAAAGCGATGGGTTTCCGTGTAGACCGCGGGATTCGCGTCGGCGGGGCTGGTCTTGAAGACCCATGCGAAACACTGGGTCCCGGCCGGTATGCCGTCATCCTTGTCGTCCGCCAGGCCGGTATTGGCGATTGCCACGTTGGCCGGACTGCGGGCAGCCGCGCCCAGGGCCATCTCGCGCGCCACGGCCTCGCTGGTCAGGTTGTGCGTATCAAGGGTGCGCTGCGATACCTCCAGGCACCGCCGCTTGGCATCCGGGGAATAGACGACGAAGGCGCAGTCCAGCAATGCGCCCGCGCCAGGAATGTCGGCAAGCATGCTGGCGATCAGGCCTGCCGTGCAGGACTCCGCGGTGACCAGCGTCAGGTGATGGTCGCGCATGAATACGGCGACGCGCTCGATGGCGTTCATAGGTCTTCCTCCCGACCCCGCCCCAAGCAACTCGTGGACCCGGGTCCGCCGGTTGCTTACTGATGGGCTGCCATGGCCGAACGGCAACCGTCCGGCCGGGCCCGGTCCGCGCGCGAAAAGGAGCAGCTCCCATGGACATTCAGTGGGAAAACATCATCAAGTTCAGCATGTCGCCCATCGAGATCGTGATACGCGGCACGTTGACCTACTGGTTCATTTTCATTCTTCTACGCCTGGCCGGACGCCGGGACGTCGGGTCCCTGGGGATCGCCGATCTGCTCGTGGTCGTGCTCATCGCGGACGCCGCGCAAAACGCCATGGCTGGGGAATACAAGGCGGTGCCGGACGGCATGGTGCTGATCGCGACGATCGTGTTCTGGAGCTTCGTCGTCGACCGCGTGGCCTTTGCCTTTCCTATCGTGCGGCCTTTCCTGATGCCGCCGAAGCTGTGCCTGGTGAAGGACGGGCAATTGCAGAGGCGGGCCATGCGGCGCGAAAGCATTACCTCGGATGAACTCGCCAGCGAACTCCGGCAGAAGGGAGTCGAGGACATCTCGGAGGTGCGGCGCGCCTACCTGGAGCCGGACGGGTCGGTTAGCGTGATCAAGAACACGGGAGAATAGGAATTCGGGCCCAAAGCAAAAGGCCAACCCGTATGGGTTGGCCTTTTTTGATCTGGTGCCGGCAATAGGAGTCGAACCTACGACCTTCGCATTACGAATGCGCTGCTCTACCAACTGAGCTATGCCGGCTGAACGATATCGCGGCCGGGTTGCCCCTGCATGCGCAATTACCGCCTTATCGCTGACAGTTCACCAAGAACTTGAACTGCTTCCGGGATGGCTGTCCCGGAAAAGACCGAGATCATATCAGAGTTTTTGGATACACGGAAAGTATCGGAAGAGGACGCCATCGAAGGCCGCAACAGAAGCCGCGCACAAGCGCAACGGTAGCCACAACGATAACCACAACGGGAGCCACAACGGAGCCACAACGGTGGCCGAAGCAGCCCCCGGGGTCCCCGCTACGTCGCGGGACAGGTCGCGAAGATGCCGGCGGGATCCATGGAATGCTGCGAGCCATAGCCCGTGCCCATCGCCACCTTGTCGCGACCGGGTTATCCCTGATACGGTCTGTGTGATATATCAGAGTATTATCACTTGCGTTTTAGCAATGGATCACCATGGCCAGCAATTCCATCCCGACCGCGAAGCAGGACACCGCGCCTCCCGTAACGGGCGGCCGGGCGTCTTCCGGCGCCGCCTTGCGCGAGCTGGCCTATGCGGAGATCAAGCGTCGCATCATCTCCTGTGAGTTCCGTCCCGGCGAGGCGATCAACGAATCCCAGGTGGGTGCCTTGCTGGGGTTGGGACGGACGCCCGTCCACCAGGCATTGCACCGGCTCGAAAGCGATGGCCTGGTGTCCATCCTGCCGCGCAAGGGCGTGCTGGTCGCGCCGCTTTCTCTCAATGAAGTGCTGGACATGATCGAGGTCCGCCTCAGCAATGAATTGCTGTGCGTGACGCTGGCGGCCGAGCGCGCCCATGGCAGCGATATCCAGGCCATGCGGGATATCGTCGAACGGTCCGCCGCGCTGCTCGAACACCGGGACATCAACGGGCTGATGCAGCTGGACCTGAAATTCCACAATGCCATTTCGGCGGCGTCGCGCAACCGCGTACTGGCCGAGCTGCTGCGCGGGCTGCACGAAAAGCAGGCGCGCTTCTGGTTCCTGTCGCTGCAGGATCCGGAGCACCTGGCCAACGTCTACCACGAGCATATGGCCGTGTTGGATGCGCTGGCGCGCCGCGACATTCCGGCGGCGCGCGAGGCCATCCGCGCCCACATCGACGAATTCCGCAAGAACATCATCCGCTCCATCTGACCGAGGGAGCTCCTGGCTTTCATCGCGGCCCCAGCGGCCGCGGCATCACACGAGGGTTATCGCCATGCCGCAATTGAAGTTCCACGTCGCCGGACTGGGCGACCGCACAATTCTGATCGATCGCCTGGTCATCGCCGGTTGGGCGGGCCGCGATGCGGCGGCCGTGCAACACCATATCCGCGAACTGCAAGAGATCGGCGTGAAGCCGCCTTCGACGGTTCCTTGCTATTACCCCTTGGCGGCATCGCTGCTGACGACCGACGAGGAAATCGAGATTCCCCGCGCGGATTCCTCCGGCGAAGTGGAGGCGGTGCTCCTGGCCACGCCGGAGGGCCTGTTGGTCGGCATCGGTTCGGATCACACTGACCGCAAGGTCGAGGCCTATGACGTGACGGTGTCCAAGCAGATGTGCGCCAAGCCGGTCAGCCGTGAACTATGGCGCTTCGACGAGGTCGCCGGCCATTGGGATCAACTGGTGTCGCGCACCTGGCGCGTGCGTGACGGCCAGCGGGCGCTGTACCAGGAAGGCCCCATGACCAGCCTGCGCGATCCGCGCGAGTTGGCGGAAAAATACGCCGGCCTGGGCGGACTGCCGGTGGGCACCGCCATGTACTGCGGCACGCAGACCGTCATCGGCCAGCTGGGCTATGGCGAGCAGTTCGAGGTCGAGCTGCACGACCCCGTGTTGAACCGCAGCTTGCGCCACGCGTACCGCGTGCGCGTGCTGCCCGTTACCGACTGAACCGGCGCCGCCGGAAGGGACTCCATCCATGCAGACCATCAAGCAATTGCAGGGCGACCTGCAGGCGGGGCGGACCACCAGCGAGAAGCTGGTGGAGCAGGCCCTGGCCGCCATCGCGTCGTACCGCCAGGCGGGCGGCGCGGCTTACCTCCATGTGGACGCGGAGGCAGCGCTGCAGGCGGCACGCGCCAGCGATGCCGCCCGTCGCGCGGGTAACGCACCGTCGCCCATCGCCGGTTTGCCTGTCTCGATCAAGGACTTGTTCGATGTGCGTGGGCAGGTGACCGCAGCCGGTTCGCGCGCGCTGGCCTCGTCCGCGCCCGCCGCGGAGGACGCCGTCGCCGTGGCGCGGCTGCGCGCCGCCGGCGCGGTGCTGCTGGGCCGCACCAACATGAGCGAGTTCGCCTTCTCCGGCCTGGGCCTGAATCCGCACCATGGCACGCCGCGCGCGCCCTTCGACGAAGCCCGCGTTGCCGGCGGTTCGACTTCCGGCGGCGCGGTGAGCGTGGCCAAGGGCATGGCCGTGGCCACGCTGGGCACGGATACCGGCGGTTCTATCCGCATCCCGGCGGCGTTCTGCGGCTTGACCGGTTTCAAGCCGACGTCGCATCGCGTTTCGCTGCGAGGCGCCGTGCCGCTGTCGCGCACGCTGGATTCGGCCGGGCCGCTGGCCAATTCCGTGGACTGCTGCGTGATCCTCGATCGCATCCTGAGCGGCGCAGTGCTGGATGCGCGGCCCGCATCCCTGAAGGGATTGCGCCTGTACGTCACGCGCGACTTCGTCTTCGACGGAATAGACCCAGCCGTGGCGGCCGCCTTCGAGTCGGCCCTGTCGCGCTTGTCCGCGCGCGGCGCGCAGATCGTACCCTTCGACTTTCCGGAATTGCAGCAGTTGCCGACCATCAACAGCGGCGGCGGCTTTACGGCGGCCGAGGCCTGGCACTGGCACCGGGACTTGCTGGCGGCCAAGGCGCAGGAATATGACCCACTGGTCGCCATGCGCATCCGCCGCGGTGAGAAGCAATCGGCGGCCGACTACATCACGCTGATCGACCATCGTGCCCGCCTGATGGCGGCCGCGGCCGAGCGCTTGCGCGACGCGGATGCCTGGCTCATGCCCACCGTGGCCGTGCTGCCGCCGCGCGTCGAGGACCTGCAAACCGAAGAGGCCTTCTTCGCAACCAACGCGCTGGTGCTGCGCAATACCAGCGTGATCAATTTCCTGGACGGCTGCGGCGTATCGCTGCCGACCGGGCAGCCGGGTATCGGCCTGGCGGTCTGCGGACTGCAAGGCACGGACGCCCGGATCCTGCAGGTGGCGGGCGCGGTCGAGCCCGCCTTGGGCTGATTCAACAACATCCCCGCCGCGGGGCGGGCTATCCATTTCGTCTACCTACGGAGCAATTCCATGTCATCCACCGTTACCCCGGCGCCGGGGGGGGCCGCCAGCGCGCCGTTCCCGGCCGAGCGTACGCTGGCGTATCGCAAGATCGCCGTGCGTCTGATTCCCTTCCTGGTCTTCCTGTTCGTGCTGGCGTGGATCGACCGCGTCAATATCGGCTTTGCCAAGCTGCAGATGCTGCAGGACCTGCAGTTCAGCGAAACCGTCTATGGCCTGGGCGCGGGAATCTTCTTCATCGGCTACTTCCTGTTCGAAGTGCCCAGCAATCTGCTGCTGGAGAAGATCGGCGCGCGCCGCACCCTGGCGCGCATCACCATCCTGTGGGGCCTGGCTTCCATGGCGATGATCTTCGTCAAGACGCCGACGCAGTTCTACGTGATGCGCTTTCTGCTGGGTGTCTTCGAAGCCGGCTTCTTTCCCGGCGTGGTGCTTTACCTGACGTATTGGTTTCCGGCCGATCGCCGCGCCCGCATCAATGGCTATTTCATGACCTCGTTCGCCATCGCGGGCGTGGTCGGCGGCCCGGTCGCCGGCTTCATCATGAGCGCCATGTCCAGCGTCGACGGCTTGGCGAACTGGCAGTGGCTGTTCCTGATCGAAGGCATTCCGTCGGTGCTCGCGGGGTTCGCCGTGCTGGCCTGGCTGCCGGAAAAACCCGCCGACGCCAAGTGGCTGAACGATAGCGAGCGCGCCATCGTGGCGCGCGACCTGGACGCGGAAAGGCGCGATCCGGCCAAGCATTCGTCGCTGCGCGATGCCTTCAACGGGCGGGTGTGGCTGTGCGCGCTGATCTATTTCTGCATCGTCAGCGGCAACGCCACCATCGCGTTCTGGACGCCGTCCATCATCAAGGAACTGGGCGTGCAGGGCAATTTCAAGATCGGCCTCGTGTCGGCGATTCCCTTCATCCTGGGGACCGTCGCCATGGTGCTGAACGGCATCCATTCCGACCGCACCGGCGAACGCCGCATGCACAGCGTGCTGGCCAGCCTGGCGGCCGCCGTCGGGCTGGTGCTGACCGGCTATTTCCTGGGCAGTCCCGTCGCGGCGCTGTACGCGCTGTCGTTCGCCGCCATCGGCATCCTGGCCGCCTTTCCGGTGTTCTGGTCGCTGCCGGCCGCCTTCCTGACCGGCACCGCCGCGGCGGGCGGTATCGCGCTGATCAACTCCGTGGGCAACCTGGCCGGATTCGCCGCGCCGTACCTGATGGGCTGGCTGAAGGACAAGACCGGCAGCCTGGCATCGGGCTTGTATAGCGTCGGCCTGATGGAGCTGTGCGCGGCCATCCTGGTGCTGTTGTTCATCAAGGTCAAGCGCGACACCCCGCGCGCCTGACAGCGAGTGAAGTGGGATTTGCGCGACCATAAAAAATCGTGCTATAGTCTCGCTTCTCTAACAGATCCCCGATAGCTCAGTCGGTAGAGCGACGGACTGTTAATCCGCAGGTCGCTGGTTCGAGCCCAGCTCGGGGAGCCAAAACTGTTTAGAGAATCAAGCAATTAAAACCGCCCTGGCCGGCGGTTTTTCTTTTTGCGCTTCCTGCTGTGACGAAAACGTGGCCGCGTGCGCGCGGTGCGATAGGCGGTCAGGCGCGAGATGCCCGTACTTCGAAACCGTCTCGATTTTCTTCCGCCCGCCAAGCTCTTTGAGCACAAGCAGCGGCGTGCCGCTTTGCACGTGCCACGATGCCCACGTGTGCCGGAAGTCGTGGAAGTAAAAGTCCTCGAGGTTGACCGCGGCGCATGCTCCGGTCAGCACACGGTAGTCGACCGCCTGGATCTCGATGGGTTCGCGGTCGGGCACTTCCGATCGCGTGAAAACGACCGTGGGATCCAAGCCCTTGCGCTGGCGCAGCACCTGCATGGCGTCAGCGTTCAGCGGCACGGCCCGCGCCTTCTTGGACTTCGCGCCCGGCGCGGTGATATAGGCATGTTGCTCGGCCGTGTCGACCTGCGTCCACCTCAGCGAGGTGATTTCGCTTTGACGCAGGTTGCTTCCCTTCCTATTGGCTCCGCTGCGAGCCAGTTAAGTACAGGCTGAACAAGCCGGTGCAGGAACTGCCGATTCAGCCGGTAAAGACGCGGATCGTTGACACGGCCTGCGACTGGACGAGGCCGATCTACGTCGATAAGGCAGGATGTGCCACCTGACGGAACGGCGAAGTAGGGCCTAGCGCACAACCCGACCGGTTTCGAGAACTGCTCCTGGAGACCTGTCAGGTAGACACCCCGTTCTACACATTACTAACCGATGATTACGGCGCACTCAGAGAGGTATGTTAACGTTCCGCAACGTTATTCTTTGCAAGAATTTACCGTTGCGCGGTAGCCAATGAACAGTAATAAACAGGTCCTTCCCTGGATCCAATCGCTTCGGGGAATTGCAGCCCTATTGATAGTCCTCGTGCACGCGCGGTTCATCCTTCCCGGGCCGACCGGCCATTTCATCGCGGACACTTTCTTCTTCCCGGGCGCCATGGGGGTGGATCTCTTCTTCATTGTTAGCGGCTTCATAATGGCCCTTACAACGAAAAGCAGCGACGGCTCGGCCGCATATGTCCGAACATTTGCGATAAAGCGAGTGGCCCGAATCTGGCCTCTATACCTGTGCGTCAGTCTGCTCACACTTTTGCTTCCGCCGGACGCTGGGTGGCTTTCTAATTGGGCTCACATAAAAGGCTTCATTCGGAGTCTGCTTCTGATTCCAGTCAACCCTGATGCTGGCTTGTATCTTGGCATGCCGGTGAACGTGTCATGGACGCTGACTTTCGAGGTCTACTTTTATGCCGTGCTTGCTGTGTCGATGTTTTTCGGGCGGTGGCGCTGGATCGCTGCGGCATGCTGGTTCGCCGTGACTCTGGTTTGGTATCCGGTGCATAGTGGCCACTACAGCCTTGACCCGTTCGGGCAACAGCCAATCCACTGGCTGAACTTCGCCAACGTTGCAATCAATCCGATTGTGTGGGACTTCATCGCGGGCTTGCTTGGAGGAGCGCTTTACCTTTCGGGTGCGCGGCTACCTTCGACAGCCGCGATGCAGTGGAGCTATTTGATCATCCTATTATCGATTGCCGCCATCTTGATGAAGGCCGTGATGGGTTCCCCTAGCCCCCACGGAATGACTGGCTTCGGCGCGCCGCTAGCGGCTTTGTTTCTCGGGATTGTCTTGCTTGCCAAGACCAAGGAGATCGGCGCTCCGAAATGGGCTCTATGGCTTGGCGACATCTCCTATTCGCTATATCTCACGCATCTCTTTGGGTTCCGACTGTCTGGGTTGCTGGTTTCCAGCCTTCATATAGAAGACGCTACGAAAGCGGCGATGTGTAATTTTTTTGGATCTATCGCGTTCGGAGTGGTCACGGGGGCGATCTTCTACAGCATGGTAGAAAAGCCATTTTCGCGATTTGCTCAGACGAAAATGCTCAGTCTATTCGCTGGGGGGCGGACGGCCGAGGCCGACTTGGCTCATGTGCCTCCCGGAGCAGCGCGACCTTAGTTGTGCCGCAGATTGCTATCAACGTTGAGGAACTAGGAATTGGTTTTTCCAGAAAGTGGCCTGCCTGTTCCCGAACGCTGGGGCTGCTTCGGCAATGGAAGGCGCGCTTATGTAAGACATTGAGGAATACGGTGGCTTGGCCAAAACGTGTCCACGATGCCCGAAAGCTGATCCAAAATGATGTGAAATCCGCCGCCGGTTTATGGGTAGCTACACCCGCAAGTCATTGATATAGCCGCGGTTTCCCCTTTCAGTTATTTCTGGTCGCCCGATTGTTAATCCGCAGGTCGCTGTTTCGAGCCCAGCTCGGGGAGCCAAATCTTCTAGGGAAACAAAGACATCAAACCGCCCGCGTGGCGTTTTTTTTGTCGTCTGGGATTCGCGTTTTGAACCTGATTGTGGCGTCCGTGGCGGGAGTTCGCTTCCCATCGCATGCGTGTCTCCGGGTTCTTCGTAGGCAGTCTGCTTGGGAGCCTTGTCGTTCCATCCCTGCCGGCCGCAACGCGAAGGCATGCGACTCATCGTGGAGATGTAGCGGTTGATCGGTCCGGCGACGAGCGACGGACAGCAGGACGTCGGGGGGCGTTTGGGGGGGCATGCTACGATCCCCCCTTGCATAAATAGATGGAGAGAAAGAATGAGCGCACGTGAAATTGACGGTTGGACCGTGTCTAGCGGCGCTTTCCAGTCGGGTGATGTGCCCGCAATTGCTGATGTCGCGACCCAGAAGGAAGGTCAGCCTGAGTCGGGCCGATTCTTTCGAGTCGTCACGGATCACACATTCATCGACCTTAGCGATGCCAAGACCGCCGCTGATGTTGTTGTGGATCGCATCGAGTCCGTCGACGAAAACGGGGTGCCGTACCCGTTGACCTACTAAGGTCTTGCCGGCATCAGCCCCAACCCGTTCGCGATATGCACGCCCACGGGCGACCCCAGCCCGCAGCAGGCATTCCACACATTGCCGGTCTCCGCATAAAAGGCAACCGTGTCGCCGGGCGCGCCATTGTTGCCCTCGGTGATGGGCGTGCAGAACGACGAGCTGAAATCGATCTGTCCGGCGTACAGCCACGGGTTCAGGTAGCCGAGCGCCTTGTCGCAGCCCTCGACCAGCCGGGCGATCAGGGCCGCCCACATCGGCGCAGCCGCGCTGGTGCCGTAGTAATCGCTCGGCAGTCCTGGGGGCTGCATGGCGTAGCCGCTCGCAATGGCGGCATTCGCCGCGACGTCGGGCAGGGCGCGTCCCGCGAGCAGTCCGGCGTTGAAGGAGTCGGGCAGCGCCAGCCCCTGCTGGTAATCCGGCACGGGAAATAGCACGCTGCGGCCGCCGCCGGTGGCGCATTTCTGGCCTACCTGGCTCATCTCGTTCCACACGACTTCGCCGTCGAGCGCGAGGTCGTCGGAAATAATCAATTCCGTCCCGCCGCAGGCCAGGCAGTAAGGCGAGCTTGCGGGGAAGGCGCAGTTCTGTGCGAGCAGGCCCTTGGGATTGCCGCGTGCGCCGTAGTCGCCCGAGGAAACGCAGATGGTCACGCCCGTCAGCGTCGCAACCGCAAACAGCAGGTTCACGCTCTGCGCATATTGGGGATCCCAGCAGTACTCCGGGACGCCCAGGCTGATGGACGCGACATTGCACGGATACGCCGTATTGTCGAAGGCCTCCAGCAGCGTGTCGATCCACGACCCGCCGCCGTGGCCATAATCCTCCGATCGTCCGTACACCACCAGGGTCGCGCCAGGCGCGACCGATCCCGCCAGCTTGATGTCCAGCATGGCTTCGCCGTTGTAGTCGGTATGGCTGGCCAGTTTCGCGCCGGCCACCTTCGCCGCGCTGTTCGCGCCATGGATAAGTTCTACCTTCACATCCTCGTTCAAGGATTGGAAATACTGCGTGTAGTTCTCCTGGTCGACCAGAAGATTGTCCTCGATGAGTGCGATCGTCGCGCCGACGCCGCTGTACGAAGTGGGATATTGGTAATACTGGTTTGCGACGGTAATGGGAGAGTTATGTCCGTTCGAGTTGGTCGACACCCAGCACGTGTTGTCTTCCGTGGTGGTCTGCCGTGCAGGCAGCGAAGCCAGCTCGTCCATGCCCAGCACCGCGGCAACATGCGCGTCCAGCGCGGGCGGCAGTGCGAGCGTTCCCGCATAGCCGCGGAAGGTGCGATCTTCATGGTGATACATCGAGAGTTCGACATCGAAGGCGCGCGCCAGGTCTCCTGCCTTGCCGACGATGGTGACGAAAAGGCCGCCCATCGACGTGTGATCCAGGGTGAAGCCATGCTGGACGCAGAACGCGCGCACGGCATCCAGCGCCTCCGGCGGCGGGCCGAATTCCGCTGCCAGCGATTGCGCGTCCAGGTACTGCCGCTGCCGGGGATGTTGCCCGCCAAGCTCCGCGGCTCGGGCAAAAATCGCCGCGTCGCCGCCTCGGCCTATCAGCCGCAGTGCCAGCCGCAGGACCTGATCGGGGGCCGCCGCGCCGGCCGGGCGGGTCAGCAGATGCGCGGGCAATGGACTCGCCTGGAAAATGGGCGGTTGCGGATGTTTTGTCATGGCGCTCATTTCTCCCGGGGCAATGGAGCAAGGCCGTGCGTCTCATGCCGGCCGATGCGTGGCGACGGTGCGATGGTAAGAAGCGTCGATGCGTCCGGCGTCTAGGACGATTCAGCCCGGGCACGTGGGGGCTGTTCCAGGCTTGGGAAACTTCGAAGGCGCCGCGACGGTGCCGCGGATCTTGCCCAGCAGCGTGCGTCCGCCGCTATCGACGCCCGCGCCCGCGGCGTCCCCGTTCGTATTTCCAAGGACGAACACACCGATCTTCGCGCCGGGATCGAAGGCCATGTAGCTGTTGTAGCCCGGCAGCGCGCCGTTCTTGTCCAGATAATCGTTCGACAACTGCCAGCCTAGGCCCATCGACAGCGAATTGGAGGCCGGCCATGGCTGCTGCGTGGCGGCGATGGCATCGCCCAGCGCGGTATCGGCCACCGACGACGGATCGATCTGCGCTTCCAGAAACGTCAGCATGTCGTCCAGCGTGGAAGACAGCGCTCCCGCCGCCAGGGCCGCCGATTGCAGTCCCCACTTGGGTGGATCGATGGGTGTATATGCGGGCGTGCCGCCGTGGTCGGTGTAGTTGTAGCCTTGCGCCACGCGGCTGGCCACCGTGGAATAGTCCACCTGGGTGGACTGCATGCCCAAGGGCTCGGTCAGCTGCTGCCGGATAAGCGCCGGCCATTGCTGGTAAGTGCTGTCCCAATCGGCGCTCTGGCTAGCCGTCATATAGGCGTGGGAAAGCACGTCGCCCAGCAGGGCGAACCCGGGATTGCTGTACTCCCACCACTGGCCAGGCGCATAGGGCGGCTGGAAAGTGTCCAGGAATTTTGTCAGCGAGGAAAACGGGTAGTCGCCGAAATGCGGGCGATAGCCGCATACAGGATCGGGCAGCCCCGCGCTGTGCGTTGCCAGGTGCCACAGCAGGACCTGCCCGTCGGGTTGGCTGAACGTCACGTTGCCCGGCAGCAGGGAATCGACCGAGGTATCGCCGGTGACCGGATTTACCGCCTGCGACGCCGCGAGGGGAAGCAGGGTGGCGGTGAAGACCTTGCTGTTCGATCCGATGAAGAAAACGATGTCGCGGTTCGGCGGCAAGGTGCCGCCCGCCTGCAGGCTGATGTCGCCGTGCCGGAAATAGTAGCGGGCTCCTTTGATGGTGACGCCGATGAGGAAGCCCACGCATTTGCCTGTTTCAGGATGGTCGGGTGCCGCGACCTTGGGATTGAAGATATTGGCGACCAAGGCGGACAAAGCATCGGAACTCATCATCGTGGCGCTCCAGCATGGCGTCGGTACGGAAAGGGCAGCGCAAAGAATATGGCAGGCGAGGGGAGAAAACCACTTCAAACGGGAAACCGCAAAACGGATTCCGCGGCGCTTGGCAAAAAAAGCGACAGCGCCTCGTTCGGTGCCTAAAAAAGGCCATACGCGTAATCGTCGACGGGGCCGCATATCGCGCGTCGCAATGTCACCATCTCCGTCAAACTGTCCTAAATTTCACTGTTGTTGTAAGCTACAACGGCGCGTGTTGGTATTGTCTCCAACATGAGGGCCGATCTTCTGTTGCGCGAGCGCTTCGATCTGACGGAGTGCTCTTTCGTGGAAATTGTCGTCTGGTCTGTCACGACGCCCGTGGCAGCGTCCATGCATTGCTTCAAGTACTGATTGACCTATGTGGTGGAGGGCGTTTGCGTATTGCGCTACGACAACGAAGCTGGCAAGGGCGATCATCGCCATATCGGCGATCAAGAAGTCCCTTACGCGGTCACTACGCCCGAGAGGTTGATCGCTGATTTCTGGCGCGACGTGGACCAATGGAGGCCCAGGATATGAAGACCGTAACTTTGTCTGTAGCGTCTCGCGAAGACGTCATGCGTCGGACGCTGGGCGCGCTTCAGGGCAAGCGCCAAGGCGCGCATATTTCCTTTGCGACACCCGAGCTTCTATGGAAGATCCTGACCGCCAAGCGCTGGGAAATCCTGCGCGCCATGACGGGGCAGGGCCCGATGTCGATACGTGAGGTGGCACGGCGGGTCCGACGGGATGTCAAAGGCGTGCATGGCGACGTACATGCTTTGCTCGATGCCGGTGTGCTGGAACAATCCAGCGAGGGCGTCGCCTTCCCGTATGACGCCGTGCACGTGGACTTCATGCTGCGTGCTGCCGCCTAACGGCGGCGCTTCCTCTCACTGGGAGGATGTCGCGCAAACCGCGACACGATCGGCGTCCTTGGGAAGTCGCGGCCAAGCTGCGTAAAATAGCGTCGCTGCACTGCAGCAATCCCGCTTTCACCGCTATGCAGGACCTTCCCCATGATGGATACGCCTGCCGTGCCGCCTCGGCTCGGCCTCGTCATTCTTGCGCTCGCCGTCGGCAGCTTTGCCATCGGCACCACCGAATTCGCCACGATGAGCCTGCTGCCGTACTTCGCGGCCAGCCTGGGCATCGATGCGCCAACGGCGGGCCACGTGATCAGTGCCTATGCGCTGGGGGTCGTGGTCGGCGCGCCCGTGTTGGCGGTGCTGGGCGCCAGACTGCGCAGGCGTACGCTGCTGGTCCTCCTGATGGGCCTGTTCGCCATCGGCAACGCCTTGAGCGCCGTCGCGCCCACCTATCACGCGATGCTGGCGGCGCGTTTCCTGAGCGGCCTGCCGCATGGCGCGTATTTCGGTATCGCGTCGCTGGTGGCCAGCTCGCTGGTGCCGGCGAACCGGCGCACCGTGGCGGTGGGACGCGTGTTCCTGGGCTTGACGTTCGCCACCATCGTGGGCGTGCCGCTGGCCAACTGGCTGGGCCAGGCCGTCGGTTGGCGCTGGAGCTTCGCGCTGGTATCGCTGCTGGCGCTGCTGACGATGACCAGCGTGCGGCTGTTCGCGCCCGATACACCGGCCGACCCCGCATCCAGCCCGCTGCGCGAACTCAGTGCGTTGCGGCGCGGCCAGGTATGGCTGACGCTGGGCATCGGCGCAGTCGGCTTCGGCGGGCTGTTTGCGGTCTATACCTATCTGGCCGACACGCTGGCCGCCGTGACGCACGTGCCGGCCGCTACGGTACCTCTGGTGCTGAGCGTCTTCGGTGTGGGGTTGACGGCGGGCAACATGGTCGTGCCGCTTTACGCCGACCGCGCCATCATGCGTACCGCGGGCCTGCTGCTGCTGTGGACAGCGGCCGTCCTGGCGCTGTTTCCCTTCATGGCGGGCAACGTCTGGCTGATCATGCTGGCCGTGTTCCTGATCGGCCTGGGCGGCGCGCTGGCCACGGTGCTGCAGACCCGGCTGATGGATGTGGCGGAGGACGCCCAGGGATTGGCCGCCGCCCTCAATCATTCCGCTTTCAATACGGCCAACGCACTGGGCCCATTCCTTGGCGGTCTGGCAATCGCCGCCGGTTATGGCTGGACATCCACCGGTTGGGTGGGCAGCCTGCTAGCCATCGCCGCCATGCCATTGTGGTTGGCGGCCGTGACGCTGCAGCGCCGCCGCGCCACTGCGATCGCTGCCGTGGCTGGCAGCCGGGCCTGCTGAGCTGCATCTGCCGGCAAGGGGCCGGCAGGGCTGGCGTCCGAACGGGCATCCTTGGCGCTCCCCGCCATGGCCAGGCGCGTCCGTATCGGGTTTTTTTCTATCCGTATCCGGTCTGTTGGGTACCCCGACCACCGCGGTCAGTCGGGGTCGCTTCCCTGCACGTTCTGGCCAGCAGGCTCCTGCGGCGCCGCCACCGCCTGGATCAACGCATCGCGGTGCACGCATAGCGCCGACATCCGCTTCTCCATGGTCCGCGCGTGCAGCCGTTCGCGCCACGCCAGGCCGCGCTGTTGTCGCAGGCGCGCAATCAGCCGGTATTGGCATTCAAGCTGATGCCGGCATTCGGCGATGAGCCGATCCGTGGTGCGCAAATCGATATACAGCTGCTGCGGGTGATTCATGGTTGGCTCCGGGGGGCGTGAGAAAAGCAAAGCGCGTCTGCCAGCAAACAATACGCCGCCAAGCGGTGATTTTTCGGGGTGGCATGCACGAGGACGGCGCCCTTGTCCGTAGGCTAATGTCCAGGGCGGTGTCCAGGCCCTCCTTCGGTCGGCGACTGGCTAGGGCCGCATCGGGATATCGCTGCCGCATCGCGTTGTATAGTGCTGACGCCACGTGGCGGCCATGTAGCCCGTTCAGCGGATTGCCGGCGAGCGCAGCCGTCTTGCCGCGTGGGGCCGACGGCGCCGCATTCACACGCCGCGTGCAAAAGTTGATGGGCGCCCGGCGCGGGCCCCTGGCGTTGGAGGAGGCTGATGCGTTTCGATCTGTTGTCGCTCAAGCTGTTCGTCGCGGTCTGCGAGCATCTGAATATCTCGCGCGCCGCGGACGCGGAAAGCATCGCGCCCTCGGCGGTCAGCAAGCGCATCTCGCAGATGGAAGACATGCTGAAGACGCCGCTCTTCCTGCGTAGCAACAAGGGCCTGGAATTGACGCCGGCCGCGCATTCGCTGCTGAACCATGCGCGCGTGATCCTGCGCGACCTGGCGCAGATGGAAAGCGAACTCTTCGACCATGCGGAGGGCCTGCGGGGGCAGATACGGTTGCACGCCAGCCTGTCGACCATCGTCCAGTACCTCGCGAACGATATCCGCGACTTCCTGGCCCTGCATCCTGCCCTGCGCATCGATCTTCAGGAAAGCCTTAGCCCCGAAGTCGTGCGCGCGGTGGCGGAGAACGCAGCCGACATCGGGATTTTCGGCGGCAACGCGGTGGTCCCGGGCCTGCGCGTGTATCCGTATCACAGCGACCGGCTGGTGGTCATCATGACCGCCGACCACGTCCTGGCCAAGGCGCGCAAACTGACTTTCCGCCAGGTTGCCGAGCATGAGCTGGTCGGCCCGCAGCCGGGCAGCTATTTGAATTCGCTGGTGCTGCGCGCGGCGGCCGACCTCGATTGCCCCTTGCGGTTTCGCATCCGGGTCAATGGATTCGAACCCGCGCGCAGCATGGTCGAGGCGCGGCTCGGGATCGCGCTGGTGTCCGAACACCATGCCGCGCGCTATGTCGCGTCGGGGCCGCTGGTCGCCGTTCCGTTGGACGAGGACTGGGCCATGCGTCACTGGAAGATCTGCGTACGCGACGCCGAATCCTTGCCCGCCCCCGTGCAGCTACTCATCAAGCATCTGAGCGAGCATAGCGAGAGCCAGGATGCCGGCCGTCAGCCGTAGGGCAGGCGCAGGCCCGGATCCGGCCACGGCATGGCGATAAGCTGACCCGTTCCTGACAAGGTGATGTACGCGGTCCTGCGGTCCGGTCCGCCGAAGCAGATGTTGGTGACCATCGGGTCCGGCAGCATGACCTGGCGCAGAATTTCGCCCGATGGCGCGATGATCGTGATGCAGCCGGTGATCAGCGTGCCCACGCAGATATTGCCGTGGACATCCACCGCCATGCTGTCCAGTCGCTGGTAGCCGGGCAGCGTGCATATCAGCCGACCGCCGTTGGGCGAAGGGAAGGGGTGCTTGCGCGGCCGCCCGGGGGCGTCCAGGTCGAAGGCCCACACGCGGCCCGTTTCGGTTTCCGATACGTACACCACGGTCTCGTCCGGCGACAGCCCTACGCCGTTGGCGGTGGTCAGCGGATAAGCGACCTCCACGATCATCGATCCGTCCGCCAGCGCATAGTACAGGCCCGCATGGTCGCGGTCGCGTTTGCGGTTCTTGCCGAAGTCGGTGAAATAGAAGCCGCCCCGGCTATCGAATACCAAGTCGTTCGGGCCGCATAGAGGCGCCTCGCCGCAACGGTCGTACAAGGTACGTAGTTCGCCCGTGCGCGGATCGAAACGCTCGATCCGTCCGCTGGTGTAGGCGGGATGGATGCCGGCCCGCGTACGGTTGTAGCCCGCGATGGTCTGGAACAGGAAGCCGCCGTTGTTGGCCACGTAGTAGGCACCGTCCGGTCCCACCGCCAGGCCGTTGGGCCCGCCGCCCGTTTCGATCAACACCTGGACGCTGCCATCCGGCGCGACCCGGCTGATCGTCTCGCGCTGGATTTCCACCAGCACGACCGATCCGTCGTCGTGCGCCACCGGTCCTTCGGGAAACTGCAGCCCGCTGGCAATTACCTTGAAGTCGCTCATCGCCGTATCCGCCGTCATCACTGCTTGGGCACCTTCTGGACGTATCGATTGGTGTAGGTCGCATCCAGGTCGATATTGGCCGCGGCGATGGCGGGGTCGAAGGCGGCCAGGACGTTGCGCACGGTTTGCGCGGCCTCATCCGTCATGACGCCGTCGCTCGACAGGCAGGCCCGCATATTGGTGAACGCCTGGGCAAAGATTTCCTTGTCGGCCAGCGCGTATTCCGGCGGAACAGCGGCCGCCACCTGAGCGGGCGTGGCCTGCGCCAGCCATTGTTCGGCCCGGACGATGGCGGTGGCGATGGCCTGTACCGTGTTGGGATTCTTGTCGATGAAGTCCTTGGTGGCGTACACGGCGGCTTCGGGATAGTTGCCGCCCAGGGTCGCCCGTGTCGCCTCGGGGCTGCGCATCGCGGCCAGCGGGAACAGGTCGCCGCTGTCCTGCAGGATCGTCGCCACCGGGTCGTTGGACATCATCGCGTCCACCTGGCCGCTGCGCGCCGCCGCGACCGCGCCGGAGGACGAACCCACGCCGATGATGGATACCTCGTCGGGCTTCACACCGGCCCGGCTCAACAGATAGTTGACGCCCATGTGGAAGCTGGAGCCGGGCGAGCTCACGCCGATGCGCTTGCCCTTCAGGTCCGCATAGGACTTGATCTTGTCGTGGCTGGCCTTGGTGACTCCGAACACAAAGCCGGGGCAGTTGGCCTGGATGGCGAAGGACACCAGCTTCTGGCCCTTGACCGCCATCGTGATGGTGTTCGAATACGCGCCGGCGACGAAGTCGGCGCTTCCGCCCAGCAGGGCTTGTAGCGCCTTGGCGCCACCGCTGTATACGCCGATATCGACCTCCAACCCGGCCTGCTTGAAATACTCGCGGCTGCTGGCGATGACGAAGGGCAGATACGGAAAGCCGACGCCGGCCGCCGCCAGGTGCAACTTGGGTTTTTCGGGGGCACCGTCGGCGCGCGCGGCCAGCGGCGTGCCGGCCAGCAATGCGAGGGAAACCCACGCCGTGGCAAGACGCATCATCATTGTCGTTCTCCTCCTGGTGGATAGGGGCGCGGCGTTGCCCGGCGCGTTCCCGCTCTGTTTATCCCTGGACCACGTCCTGGCGCTGCGTGCCCAGGCCTTCGATGCCCAGCGTCACGACGTCGCCGCGCTTCAGGTAGACCTGCGGGTTCTGGCCCAGGCCCACGCCGGGCGGCGTACCGGTGGAAATGATGTCCCCCGGCTGTAGCGACATGAACTGCGACAGGTAGGACACCAGGTAGCGCACCCCGTACACCATGGTCGCCGTGCTGCCGTTCTGGTACCGGTGGCCGTTCACTTCCAGCCACATGGACAAGGCCTGCGGATCCGCGATTTCGTCGGGCGTGACCAGCCACGGACCGATGGGCCCGAAGGTGTCGGCGGACTTGCCCTTGGTCCACTGGCCCTGGCGCTCGGCCTGGAAAGCGCGTTCGGACACATCGTTGATCAGGCAATAGCCGGCCACGTGCGACATGGCGTCGCTTTCGCTCACGTATTTCGCCGGCTTGCCGATGACCACGCCCAACTCGACTTCCCAGTCCGTCTTTTCCGAACCGCGCGGGATTTCGATCGGATCGTTCGGACCCGTGATGGCGCTGGTTGCCTTCATGAAGATGATGGGCTCCGGCGGCACGGTCGCGCCGGTTTCCGCGGCGTGGTCCGAATAGTTCAATCCGATGCAGATGAACTTGCCCGTGCCCGTCACGCAGGGCCCCAGCCGCGGCGTGCCCGGCACCAGGGGCAGGGCCGCCGCATCGATCGCCTTCAGGCGAGCCAGCGTTTCCGGCAACAGGGCGGCCGCGCCGATGTCGGCGATATGGCCGGACAGGTCCCGTATGCGGCCTTGCGGATCCAGCAGTCCCGGCTTTTCCTGCCCCTTGGCGCCGTAGCGTAGCAACTTCATCCTTGACTCCCTTATGCGAATGAAAACACCGGGCGGCCGTGTGCCGTCCGGATGGAAAACGCCGTCCGGCGCCGCGGCCCGGACGGTCGGCGGCAAGCCGCGTCGACGCGGCGGCAGGCGGTGGCCCGCCGCAGTTCAATAGGTGGCGCGTCCGCCGGACAGGTCGAAGACCGCACCCGTGGTGAACGAGTTTTCCTCGCTGGACAGCCAGGCGATCATGGCGGCGGCTTCGTGCAGTTCAAGAAAGCGGCCGCGCGGGATGCGGCTCAGCATGTAGGCGATATGCTCGGGCGATTGCTGCTCCATCGCGCCCGGCGTGCGCGCGACCGCGGGCGTCACGCAATTGACGGCGATATCGTGGCCGGCCAGTTCCTTGCCCAGCGACTTGGTCATGGCGATGACCGCCGCCTTGGCCGAGCTGTACGCCGCCGCGTTGGGATTGCCTTCCTTGCCGGCGATCGATGCCACGTTGACGATGCGGCCGTACTTCTGCGCGATCATGACGGGCGCGACCGCGCGGCAGCAGTAGAAGGTACCGTTGACGTCGATATCGATAACCTTGCGCCACTGGTCCAGCGGATACTCCGCCAGCGTGGTATTGGGGCCCACGATGGCGGCGTTGTTGATCAGGATTTCCAGCTTGCCCAGGGCACGCAGGGTACCCGCCACGCCCGCCTCCACGCTGGCGTAGTCGGCGATATCGACGTGTTCGGTGTGCACCGTGTGGCCGGCGTCGGCTAGCTCCTTCTTCACCTTCGCCAGCGCGTCGGCGTTGATGTCCCAGATCGCCACGCGCGCGCCGGATTCCAGGAAGCGCCGCACTACCGTCAGGCCGATGCCCTGTGCGCCGCCGGTGACCACGGCCGCACGGCCGTTCAGATGGATGGCATTCGTTTGCAAGATGCGGTTCCTTGTGTGGGTTGTTCCAATGCGGGAGGGAAGTGGTCAAGCGCCGGCGGCGACGGTCTGGCCCGCCACGGGGCGCCAGCGCATGAAGTGGTCTTCGAACAGGGATACGGCGGTGTCCAGCACCAAGGCGAATACCGTCAACAGCAGAATGCCGGCGATCACCGCATTGATGTCGAATACGCCTTCGGCCAACAGGATGAGATAGCCGACACCTTTCTCGGATCCCAGGTATTCGCCCACCACGCTGCCCACGAAGGCGATCCCCACGGCGTTGTGCAGGCTCGAGAACACCCAGCTCATCGCCGATGGCATGTAGACATGCCGCATCAGCTGACGCGAGTTCGCGCCCAGCATGCGCGTGTTGGACAGCACTGCGGGGCTGACTTCCCGCACGCCCTGGAACACGTTGAAGAACACGACAAAGAACACCAGCGTTACGCCCAGCGCGATTTTCGACCAGATGCCCAAGCCGAACCACAGCGCGAAAATGGGCGCGAAGATCAGCCGCGGCATGGAGTTGAAGGCCTTGATGAACGGGTCCGTGACCACGGCCAGGAAGGGATTCAGCGCCAGCCACAACCCGCAGGCGAGCCCCAGCACGGTACCGATGACGAAGGCCAGCAGCGTTTCGATCAGGGTGGTGTACAGATGGATGAAGATAGATCCGCTGGCGAACCAGGTGACGATGCGCCGCGCCACGCCCCATGGGTCGCCGAAGAAAAAGGGCGACAGCCATTGCCGGCTGGTGCACAGCCACCACAGGAAGATCGCACCCGCCAACAGCAGCAGTCGGGTGGCAAGGACCAGGATGCGGTTGCGCGGATCAAGAGCGAGCACTGGCATAGCTTTTCAATACCTCCCCTCGGAGTACTTCCCATATTTCGGTGTGCAGTTGCAGGAAGCGCTGGGTCATCCGGATCTCGGCGACTTCCCGCGGCCGTTGCAGGTCGATTTCGAATTCCGCGATGGGACGGGTGCCCGGTCCGGCGGACAGCACGATCACCCGGTCCGACAGCGAGATCGCTTCCTCCAGATCGTGGGTCACGAATACCACCGACTTGCGGTCGGCGGACCACAGGCGCAGCAGTTCGTCTTCCATCAAGTGGCGCGTCTGGATATCCAGGGCGCTGAACGGCTCGTCCATCAGCAAAATACGCGGATTGAGAACCAACGCCTGCGCGAGGCCGGCGCGCTTGCGCATGCCGCCCGACATCTGGTGCGGATACTTCCGGCCGTGCCCTGCCAGGCCGACGCGTTCCAGCCATTCGCGGGCGGACGCCAGGGCCTGGGCCTTGGGCGTGCCATGGAATATCAGCCCCGCCGCGATGTTGTCCTCCGCGGTCTTCCAGGGCATCAGCGCATCGACCTGGAACAGATAGGATGCCTCTTTGTTCAAGCCCTGCATCAAGGGCTGGCCGAACACGCTCAGCGTGCCGGCCGACGGACGCATCAGGCCGGCCGCCACATTGAGCAAGGTGGACTTGCCGCATCCCGTGGGGCCGACCACGGACACGAATTCGCCGTCACGGATGGCCAGGTTCACGTCCCGCACGGCGGTATAGGTCTGTCCCCGGCCTTCGTTGCTGGCGAAGGTGCAGGTCACGCCGTCGAAATGCAGCGCTTCGCGCGCGGCCGCCGCGTGCGGGCGCGCGGCATGCACGGGATGGTCGATGCTGCGCAGCATGGCTCCTCTCATTGCACGGATTCTCCGGCCTTCTTGACATAGCGGTTGTCGTAAGTCGCCGCCAGATCGATATGCGCCGCGCCGATGGACGGGTCGAAGGCGGCCAGTACGTCACGTACGGTGCGAGCGCCATCATCGGAGATCACGCCGTCCGGCGACAGGCAGCGGCGGCTGTTCTCGAAGGATTTCGCATAGAGGTCCTTGTTGTCCACCAGGTATTCGGCGGGCACCGTGGCCACGACCTGCTGCGGCGTCGCCTTGGCCAGCCAGTGTTCGGCACGGACGATGGCGTCGGCCACGGCCTGTACCGTGCGAGGATTCTTGTCGACGAAGGACTTGGTGGCGTAGAGGCTGGATTCCGGATAGTCGGCGCCGAAGACCTGCTTGTTGCCGTCCGCCGTCCGCATCTCGGCCAAAGGCTTGAGATCGCCGCCATCGACCAGCACGGTCGCCACGGGGTCGTTCACGATCAAGGCGTCGATCTGGCCGGCCCGCACCGCGGCGACCGCGCCCGCGGCCTGGCCCACGCCGATGATGGACACATCGTCCGCCTTCAGCCCCGCCTTGTGCAGGATGTAGTTGACGACCATGTGCGTACTCGAACCGGGCGCGCTCACCCCCACCCGCATACCCTTCAGGTCGGCCGGCGATTTCACCTTGTCGAAGTTCTTCCTGGACACGCCGAAAACCCAGCCCGGGCACACCACCTGGGCGGCGATGGTGACCAGTTTCTGGCCCTTGGCGGCCATGGTCAGCGTGTTGGAGTAGGCGCCGGCCGTCATGTCGGTGCTGCCGCCCAGCATGGCTTCCAGCGCCTTGGATCCACCGGAGAACGCGGCGATGGTCGCGTCGATCCCTTCATCGCGGAAGTAGCCCAACTGCTTGGCAATGATGACGGGCAAGTAGGTGATGCCGGTGGATGCCGCGCCGATGTGTACTTCCTTCTTCTCCGGGGGCGTCTTCGATTGTGCCGCGGCCGTGCCGCAGATCATCGCGGCGGCACTGAGCGCGACCGCCAGCAGCGTCTTCATGTTTGTCTCCTTTCTTGGTTTTTTTTGCCGCGATGCAAGGCATCGCGGCGAGTAATGATGCATGCTGTCGCCCGGCCCCGGCGTGGTTTTTGGGAAAACCACCATCTCGAACGGCGATGGTGGCGCGGCGGGCCGGGTGGGCCGACGTCCGCATCGCGATGCGCCCAGACGGGTGAACCCGGTATGATGGGCCTACACTTCATTCGGACCTGCCGCCATCATGATCGAACGTATCGAAACCGCGGGCGCGCCCCTGCCCGCCGGCCATTATTCGCAAGCCATCAAGGCCAATGGATTCGTCTTCGTATCGGGACAGCTGCCTTTCCCGCCTGGCGCGCAGCGCATCCTGCCGGATGGCATGGCGGCGCAAGCCCGGCAGTGCCTGGAGAATGTGCGCGCCATCCTGGATGCGGCGGGCACCACCATGGCTAACCTGGTGAGCGTACAGATCTTCATCCCCGACGTATCGCTGTGGGGAGAAGTCAACGCGGTGTACGAAGCGGTGATGGGCAGTGCGCGGCCCGCGCGTACCGTCGTGCCCACGACCGCGCTGCACTATGGCGCGCTCATCGAAGTGAACGCGGTCGCGGTTTGCCCTTGACGACGTCCGCTGCGCCCTCGGACGCCCGCATCGGCGTCACCGTCCTGACCGGTTTCCTGGGCAGCGGCAAAACCACGCTGCTCAACCGCATGGTGCGTGAACCGCGGTTCGCGCAATCGGCGGTGGTGATCAACGAGTTCGGCAGCATCGGCATCGACCATCATCTGGTCCGTCATGTGGCCGACAACGTTCGGGTGGTGGAGGGCGGCTGCATCTGCTGCATGGTGCGCGGCGGCCTGGCGGACACCTTGCGTGATCTTTTCCTGCTGGCCCTGCGCCGCGCGATCCAGCCGTTTCGCCATGTGCTGATCGAAACCAGCGGGCTGGCCAGCCCGGCGCCCGTCCTGTTCACCCTGCGCCACGAACACTTCCTGGCCGAACGCTACGTCTACAACGGCACCATCGCGGTCGCGGACGCGCAGCGCGTGGTGGCACAGCTCGCTTCCGAGCCGGAGGCCATCCAGCAACTGGCGCTGGCCGACGAAGTCGCCATCAGCAAGGCCGACCTGGCTTCGCAGGCGCAGGTGCGCGCGGCCGGCGAGGCCGTCCTGCGTGTCAATCCCACGGCGCGCGTCCATGTGCTGGAGCGGGAAGGCCCGCTGCCGGCCGGCTTGCTGGCGGAGCGCCTGTACCGCGGCAGGCCGCCCGCCGCCCCGCGGGGCACGCCTTGGCTGGGCCGTTATAGCCGCCGGGGATGGCCCCCCGGTGGGAGCGAGGCGGGGCCCGACCTGCCTGCGCACGATGTCGCGGTGGCCACGCTGATCCTGCCGCCTTCGATCCCACGCGCCGCCTTCGTGCGCGGAATGTCGGCCCTGCAGGCGGAGTTGGGCGTATCGCTGCTGCGGATGAAAGGCCTGGTACGGTTCGAAGGCGATGCGGCGCCCAGTGCCGTGCATGGCGTGCACGACAAGCTGTATCCCATCGTGCCCTTGTCCGAATGGCCCGATGTCGAGGACGACCCTCGGCTGGTCTTCATCGCCCGCGGCCTGGATGCCGCCGAACTGGACAAGCGGGTGCGCCTGCACCTTGGACTAGGACAGGTGGGCGGCGCCTGAGGCTTTGTGGCCCTGCGATAGACACGTGGGCGTATATCCGTCGGCTATTTTTCCCCTATGGAACTGTTAATGTGGGTATAATTTGTAGGTTCCTGCAGGCGGTTAGGCTTGATTCGAACGGCCAAAGATGGGCATGCCCCTGGTAGGCCGTTTCGGGTGGTTCGCGTAGTCCGCACCCCGCTTTCGCCTCTTCCGTCGACACGCAGGTTGAACGGCAATAAAAAGACGCTCCGATTATCCGGGGTACTGCCGGACGGCTCAGTTCAATTTTCATCGGTGCCGCGCCAGGTATCCCCGTTCAGGGGCGCGCGGATACCGTCCGCCCGTCGTCCATTGCCATATCGTTCCTTTTCGGCATTTGCGGTTCGTGGTTGCTACAGCATGCCCGAACGCCGCATGGGTATCGCAGACCAGCCTTATTGGCCGAGGTTTTTTTGCAAGCGTTTTTCCGTTTCGAGCCGCAGTCCGCGGCTGCTTTCGCACAGACGCGTGTCCGCGCCGTGCCGGCCCATGCCGGACGGCAGAGCAGCATTCGTTCGCCCGTTGTTCCTGTGTCCCAGCAGGTGCCCGCACGCCATGTAGGCCATGCAGGCATGGACCGGCCCATCGTCCTTTGCCTTGTCCTTTGCATCGCCCTTTGCATCGCCCTTTGCATCGTCGTTTTTATGGGCGCGCCGAGCCAGGCATCGTCGAATTCATCGACAAAACAAAAAAGGCTTGGCGAATTCGCCAAGCCTTATCTGTTTGCTGTTTGGTTGCGGGGGCAGGATTTGAACCTACGACCTTCGGGTTATGAGCCCGACGAGCTGCCAGACTGCTCCACCCCGCGTCTGGAGAAAGAAATATTACTTCAGTTTTTCAGCCTTGGCAAGTCCGGGCATTACTTACCACGATGAATTGAACATATCGATGAACGATAGCGAGGCAACACTGGTGATAGAAACCGCGCTGCTCTGCGCGGCGCAACCCATGCCGAAGGCAGAGTTGCGCAGGCTGTTTTCCGACGACGACGGCGTGGATAATGCACGCATGGACGGTCTGCTGGAAGGCCTGCAGGGGGCGTGGCAGGATCGCGGGCTGGAACTGGTGTCGCTGGCCGGCGGCTGGCGTTTCCAGAGCCGTCCGGCGATGCAGCGCTACCTGGAACGTCTCAGCCCGGAAAAACCGCCGAAGTACTCGCGCGCGGTTCTCGAGACGCTGGCCATCGTGGCGTGGCGCCAGCCCGTCACGCGGGGCGATATCGAAGACATACGTGGTGTGACCGTGTCCTCGCAGATCGTGAAGACGCTGGAGGATCGGGGCTGGATCGAAGTCATCGGCCATCGTGACGCCCCGGGCCGCCCCGCCTTGTTCGGCACCACCCGGCAATTCCTGGACGATCTGGGGCTGCGCGCGCTGGACGAGCTGCCGCCGCTCGAGGCCGGTGGCGCGATGGCGGCGCTGGAAGGATTGGATCTCACCGGCGGCAATGCCACCGGTGATGCCGATGCTACGGAAGCTGCCGATGCCACGGAAGCTGCCGATGCCACGGAAGCTGCCGATGCCACGGAAGCTGCCGATGCCACGGAAGCTGCCGATGGCTCCGCGCCCGCTGAAGCATCCGACGTCGCGCCGGCCGGGGACGCCTCCGAAGCGTTCGAGGTCGTCGAGACGGCCTCGTCGGACGCAGGTAATGACGCCTCCGTTATCGCGGGCGTGGCCGATGCTGAGGACAATCCTGACACCGCCGATACCGCCGACGTCTCCGAGCTGACCGATGTCGCCGACATTACTGACGTCGCCGATGTCACTGATGTCACCGACGTCGCCGATCTTTCCGAGGTGACGGGGCGGTCCGGCGAGTCCGCCCATGCCATGCTGGCGGCTACCGGCCCCGCGCCTGAAGAACCCGAGATTCCCGTGCCCGAGCGAGACACCATCGATCCCGGCGGGCATCGCCCCGAGATCACGCCGCCGGGCCAGCACCCCGAAATCATTCCTCCCGGCGGGAATCCTGAAATCCGTCCTGCGGACCCGGCGCCCGAAATCGTGCCGCCCGTACCAGGCGAGACACCCGAAGTGCCTCCCGGACAATCCGATAACGACAATGAAGAAGACGCGCCAGGCGCGCCGCGTAAAGACTGAATTCTGGAGTAGTCCCAGTGAGTATCAATAAGAACGTGCAGGACGATGTCATGAAACCGCGTGAAACGGCGGCCGCTGCGGCGGCGCCGCGCGCCGACGGTGCCGCTCCGGTGGAGGACGCTGGCGCGCAACTCGTGCCACGTCCGCGTGCCCGCCGCCCGTCGCGCGCCAAGGGCGCGGCCGACGCATCGCACACCGATGTGCAGTCCGCCGCGCCGGATTCGCAAGCCGAGGCGCAGTCCGCCGCGCCGGCGCCGAAGCCGGCTCGCAAGGCGCGATCCGCCGGATCGGCACCGGTGCCGGTCATCGACGCGCAGGCAGAAGCGCCCGATGCGACGCCGCCGTCGCGCGCCCGTAGCCGCAAGCCGCGGACGGCTCCGGTGAGCGAGCAAGGTTCGCTGCCCCTGGCGTTGGAAGCGCAAGTCGCGGCTCCCGTCCAGGCGGCGCAGGCGGACCAGTCCGCGCCCGTGAAACGCCCGCGCAGGCGCAAGACGGAGGATGCGGTCGACAGCGGCGCATCCGATGCCTACGCGGCCGCGACCCCCGACAGGGAAGACGCGGTGCGCGATGCCGGTGCGCAGCGGCTCACGCAGGACGCAGGTATGCGCCGGCGGCGCCCCCGCGATACTGCTAACGTTGCGGCAGCCCACGCCGGCGATGCGGCGGGCGACCGCGCTCCGGCCGGCACGGCTTCGGTCGGTATCCCTTCGGCGGACATGGCGCCGGCTTTCGGGTACGCCGCGCCGTCGGGGCCTGCTTCTTCGGACACCACTTTGGCGGACACCCGTTCGTCGGGCACCCCGGCGACAGGGACGGCTTTCGCCGGGTCGGCGTCGGCCCCCGAAGCCGACCCGTCGGCGGCCAATCGTGGGCGTGGCCGCAAACTGCGCACGCCTTTCCGCCGCCGTCGTGGCGATGCCGTGACGGGCGCCGACGGCGCCCCCGCGGGAGACGCCGGCTCGCAGGCTTTGCCGCCGCAAGCGGCCACGGTGGTCGATCCCGATGCCATGTCGCCGGGCGGCGAACGCGAAGCCGAGCAGGCACTCGCTTACCTTGAAAAGGCTGCCCGTATGGAACAGCGCCTGACCAAGTATCTGAACAGCGAAGCCGTCATGCCGAAGCTGCACAAGGTGCTGGCGGACGCGGGTATCGGCTCGCGCCGCGAAATGGAAGAGCTGATCGTCGCGGGCCGCGTTTCCGTGAACGGCGAACCGGCTCACATCGGCCAGCGCGTCGCGGGCGGGGATCAAGTACGGGTCAACGGCAAGCTGATCACGCGCGCCAACACGCGCAAGCCCCCCCGTGTGATCCTGTATCACAAGCCCGCCGGCGAAATCGTCAGCCATGACGATCCGGGCGGCCGCGCGAGCGTGTTCGCCCGCCTGCCGAAGCTGCGCACCGGAAAGTGGCTGTCCGTCGGACGGCTGGACTTGAATACGGAAGGCCTGCTGATCTTCACCACGTCGGGCGATATGGCCAACCGCATCATGCATCCGCGGTATGGCACCGAGCGCGAGTACGCGGTGCGCATCCTGGGGGAAATGGACGCGGCGCAGCGTACGTCGCTGGTGGAAGGTATCGAGCTGGAGGACGGCAAGGCAGCCTTCGGAGCGCTGGATTACCTGGGCGGCGACGGTAGCAATCGCTGGTATCGCGTCACGCTGCAGGAAGGGCGCAATCGCGAAGTGCGCCGTATGTTCGAGGCGATCGGTGTCACCGTCAGCCGGCTCATCCGTACGCGCTTCGGCGATATCGTCCTTCCGCGCAACCTGCGCCGCGGTCGTTGGGAAGAGCTCGATCCCAATCTCGTGACGGCGTTGATGGTGCAGCTGGGGCTGCTGCGTGATGACGATGAAAGCGGACGCCGTCCGAAGCAGCCGCAATCGCATGACAGCGCGCTGCCACCAGGCTTTGGCACGCTGCAGAACAATGGAATGACCGGCGCCCGGGTCGGTCGGCGCGGAAAGCTGCAGGGCGGGCGACCGGGCAAGAGCGCCGGCGCCGGCATGTCGTATCCCTCCGATCCATTCGGCACAGGGTTGATGATCACGGGCGGCTACGCCAACGGCCACCCCATGGGCAACGATGGTGGCGGCGCGCGCGGCGGCAAGGGGCAGCAACGCCGTGGCCCCGGCAAGCGGCCCGCCCAGGGCCAGGGTCCTGGCCAAGGCCAAGGACAAGGACAAGGCCAAGGCCAAGGCCAAGGACAAGGCCAAGGACAAGGCCAGGCGGCCGGTCAGCATCCGCCTCGCGGCAAGTCGGCGCGCAAGGGCAAGCCTGGCGGCGGCAATGCCGGAAGGCCGAATGCCGCGGGGTTCAGCGCCCAGGGCCAAGGGCAGGGAGCCGGGCAGCCGCCGGCAGGCGGTCCCGGAAAGGGGCCGCAGCGCGGGCGCCCGGGAAAGAACGCCGCGCCTGGCAAGAAGCGCGGCAATGGCAACGCCAAGGCGCCACGCGGTAATGGCGGCGGTGGTGGCGGTGGTGGCGGTGGTGCGGGGCGCGGCGACGACTGGCAGCCGCGTGGCGCGGCCGCCCACGAATCGCGCCTGGGCGTGATCGGCGTCCGCGGGCGCGGGTCGCGATAAGCCGCAGTCCGGCCCCAATACGTAAACCCGCGACGCATCAGGCAAATTTGGCCGTTCTATGGTAAGATCGCTGGTTTTCGTGGGGCATCCCACGCGGGCGCTGGCCGTGCCGGCATGTATGGCTTATATATAAGTAGTACGGCAGGGTAGTACGGCAGGGCGGCACGCAGGGTGGTACGGCAAGGCAGCACGCGGCGGGAACGTCCAGGCGGCGGTACGGGTTGAAAGCAAGCGCGGCATGCGCTGGCTGGATGTACGTACGGCATGATCGCCCGGGGCGGCCCGGGGTGCCACGGCAAGAACCAAATATGGCGCGGACGGCGGCTTCTTCGTTGGAGTGGCCGGGGCGCATTTCAAGGGCAGGTGATCTGCGCTGGAATGCGCTGTACCACGTGATAACAATGGGCTGGGCTTACAGCCCATTTTTTTCGAGCATATGGCTGATTTATTCGCATTGACCCAGGAAGCGCTGTCCGGCATGGACGTCGAACTTGTCGACGTCGAACGGGCGGCGCTCGGCCTGTTGCGCGTCACGATCGACCGCCCGGAAGGCGTGCGGATCGAAGAGTGCGAGCAGGTTTCGCGTCAGTTGTCGCGGGTCTACGAAGTCGAGAACATCGACTACAAGCGATTGGAGGTCGGATCCCCCGGCGTGGACCGCCCGCTGCGCACCGAGGCAGATCTCCATCGCTTCGCGGGTCAGCGGGTAGAAGTCAAGCTGCGGCAGGCCGTGGACAACCGCAAGGTCTTTACCGGCACGCTGGTAGCGGCGGCCGCGGCACAGGACCAGGGGAAAGCGGTTTTCGGCGTGGAATTTGAGGCAAAGAAGGACGATATCCAGATGGTGCACTTCACGTTCGACGAAGTCGAGCGCGCCAAACTGGATCCCGTCCTGGATTTCAAGGGCAAAAAGCGATGAGTCGCGAAATTCTTCTGTTGGTCGACGCCTTGGCGCGCGAAAAGAACGTATCGCGCGAAGTGGTGTTCGGAGCGCTGGAAAGTGCGCTGGCTTCGGCCATGAAAAAGCGCTTCAAGGAAGACGCGGACATCCGTGTTTCCATCGATCGCGAAAGCGGCAGCCACGAAGGGTTCCGCCGCTGGCTGGTGGTCCCCGACGAAGCCGGACTGCAGGAGCCTGACAAGCAGGAAATGTATTCCGACGCCCGCGAGGCCGTTCCGAACATCCAGGTCGGCGAATATATCGAAGAGCCGCTGGAACCCATCGAGTTCGGCCGCATCGGCGCGCAGGCGGCCAAGCAGGCGATCCTGCAGAAAATCCGCGATGCCGAGCGCGAACAGGTGCTGAACGACTTCCTCGAACGCGGGGAAACCATCGTGTCGGGCACGGTCAAGCGCATGGACAAGGGCGATGCCATCATCGAAACCGGCAAGATCGAAGCCCGCCTGCCGCGATCGGAGATGATCCCCAAGGAAAACCTGCGCGTGGGCGACCGTGTGCGGGCTTTCGTGCTGCGCATCGACCATGCGGCGCGCGGCCAGCAGGTAATCCTGTCGCGCACCTCGTCGGAATTCATTCGCCAGCTCTTCGAAAACGAAGTGCCGGAAATCGAACAGGGCCTGCTCGAGATCAAGGCCGCCGCGCGCGACCCCGGCGTACGCGCCAAGATCGCCGTCATCGCCTACGACAAGCGTATCGATCCCATTGGCACGTGCGTCGGCATGCGCGGTTCGCGCGTCACCGCCGTGCGCAACGAGCTGGGCGGCGAGCAGGTGGATATCGTCCTGTGGTCGGAAGATCCGGCGCAGTTCGTCATCGGCGCCCTGGCACCCGCCAACGTCGAATCCATCGTCGTCGACGAAGACAAACACGCCATGGATGTGGTGGTGGACGAGGAAAACCTGCCCAAGGCCATCGGCGCCAAGGGGCAGAACGTCCGCCTCGCCTCCGAGCTGACCGGTTGGCAGATCAACATCATGACGCCGGAAGAAAGCCAGAACCGGCAGGAAGTCGAACGTTCCTCCTTGCGCAATACGTTCATGAGTAAGCTGGACGTCGACGAGGAAGTCGCCGACATCCTGATCGATGAAGGCTTCACGGGGCTGGAGGAAATTGCCTACGTGCCCATGCAGGAACTGCTGGAAATCGAGGCCTTCGACGAAGACACCATCAACGAGCTGCGCACCCGCGCACGCAATGCGCTCCTGACCGAAGCCATTGCGCAGGAAGAGCGCCTTGAAACCGCGCAGGACCTGCTCGAACTTGAAGGTATGACGCCCGAACTGGCCGCGCGCCTGTCCGAGCGCAAGGTACACACCCGGGACGACCTGGCCGAGCTATCCTCGGATGAGCTGGCGGAAATCTCGGGCCTCGACGAAAACCAGGCCAGCGAGCTCATCATGCGGGCGCGCGCGCACTGGTTCAACGAGGAACAATAGTTGCATAGGCGGGGAAGAGCCGGCACGGCGCCTTCCCGAACTTGTTTTATTGGATAGCGCTAGTCATATTGTTATATCGCCGTACACAGGAAGAAAGCCTAATGTCGAGCAATACCGTCGCCCAGTTCGCTACCGAGCTGAAAATGCCTGCCAACGTGCTGCTGGACCAGCTGCGCTCGGCCGGCGTTGACCTCAAATCGGTCGACGACGCCGTCACCGACAGCGACAAGGCGAAACTGCTCGACTCGCTGCGCCGCGCGCATGGCGGGGCCGGAGAGGGCAAGAAGATCACGCTGACGCGTCGCCAGACCTCCGAGATCCGCCAGGCGGATGCCACGGGGCGCTCGCGCACGATCCAGGTCGAAGTGCGCAAGAAGCGCGTCTTCGTCAAGCGTGATCCGGCCGAACTCGCCGCCGAAGCCGCGGCGACTCGCGCTCAGGCCGAGCCCGCTGAAAAACCCGATACGTCGGCCGAGCCCGTGGCCGCGACGGAAACCGCGCAGGTCGCTGCCGCCCCCGCGCCGGCCGCACCCGCCGCACCTGTCGCCGCCGCTGCGCCGGAGGCCGCGCCCGCTGCGCCGGAGGCCGCGCCCGCTGCGCCGGCCGAAACGCCGGAACCCGCGGCCACCCCCGAACAGGGCGAGGTCGCTGCATCGGCCGTTTCCGAGCCTGCCGCGCCCGCGCCTGCCGCTGAAATGGCGGCGCCCGCGCCGCACGTCGAGCCTGCTGTCCAGGAAGCCGCCCCCGCGGCGCCGGCGCCGCAGGCCACCCCCGAATCTATCCAGCCGGAACCCGAACACGAGGCACCCGTGGCAGCCGCCGCCGGCCCCGCCGCCGAGCCGCCGGTCGAAGCTGTCCCGCAAGAGCCCGTGAACACGACTGACACCATCGCGGTTTCCGAGAAACCGGAAACCCAAACCCCCGCCGTATCCAAGGCGCCGGCCGTCGCGCCGTCGCCCACTCTCCAGGGCGATCGTCCGCGGCCCGGCATGCCCGTGCCGCCCAAGCCGTCCGTCTCCAAGGGCCCGCGTGCCGGCGATGCCCGCCGTGGGCCGCCGCCCGCGGCCTCGCCCGCGCAGGTCATGAGCACCGCACAGCGCGACGAAGCCCGCCGCAATGCCGAGGCCGAAGCCGCCGCGCTGCGCGAGATGCTGAATCGCCCGCGCAAGGTGCTGCGCGCGCCGGAACCGGAACAGCCGGCCGCCGCGCCTGCCATTTCGGGCACCTTGCACAAGCCGGCCGCCAAGGCGGGCGGAGCGGTCAAGAAGGACGCCAAGCCGGGCGCCGGCGCCGGCACCAAAAAGACCATCAAGACCGCCGAGGTCTCGTCCACGTGGACCGACGACAATGCGCGCAAGAAGCCGGCGGACAAGCCGGCGGGCGCGCCCACCCGCGACGGTTGGCGTGCGGGCGGCAAGGCTGGCGGCAAGTCCAGCGGCCGTGGCGGACGCAACCAGCAGTCCGACCGCCGCGGCGTGGTGGAACAGGCGCCGCAGGAATTCATCGCGCGCGAAGTCCACGTGCCGGAAACCATCACCGTGGCCGACCTTGCCCACAAGATGTCGGTCAAGGCCGCCGAAGTCATCAAGCAATTGATGAAGCTCGGCCAGATGGTCACCATCAACCAGGTGCTGGACCAGGAAACGGCCATGATCGTGGTCGAGGAACTGGGCCACAAGGCCATCGCCGCGAAGCTGGACGACCCGGAAGCGTTCCTGGACGAATCCGCCGCGCCCGAAGGCGAAGATGCCGAACTGCTGTCGCGTGCGCCGGTCGTGACCGTCATGGGCCACGTCGACCATGGCAAGACCTCGCTGCTGGACTACATCCGCCGCGCCAAGGTTGCCGCGGGCGAAGCCGGTGGCATTACGCAGCACATCGGTGCGTATCACGTCGAGACCGACCGTGGCATGGTCACCTTCCTGGACACCCCGGGTCACGAGGCCTTTACCGCCATGCGTGCGCGCGGCGCGAAGGCCACCGACATCGTCATCCTGGTGGTGGCCGCGGACGATGGCGTGATGCCGCAAACGCGTGAAGCCATCCACCATGCCAAGGCTGCCGGCGTGCCGCTGGTCGTGGCGGTGAACAAGATCGACAAGCCGGATGCCAACCCCGAGCGCGTCAAGCAGGAACTGGTGGCCGAAGAGGTCGTGCCGGAAGAATATGGCGGCGACGTGCCCTTCGTGAGCGTGTCGGCCAAGACCGGCGCGGGCATCGAGGATCTGCTGGAAAACGTCCTGCTGCAGGCGGAAATCCTGGAGCTGAAGGCGCCTGTGAACGCACACGCCAAGGGCCTGGTCATCGAAGCACGCCTGGACAAGGGCCGCGGTCCCGTGGCCACCATCCTGGTGCAGAGCGGCACGCTCAAGCGCGGCGACGTCGTGTTGGCGGGCGCGAGCTTCGGCCGGGTTCGTGCCATGCTGGACGAAAACGCCAAGCAGGTGCAAAGCGCGGGCCCGTCCATCCCGGTGGAAATCCAGGGCCTGACGGATGTGCCGGCCGCCGGCGACGAACTGATGGTCCTGTCCGACGAACGCAAGGCGCGCGAAATCGCGCTGTTCCGCCAGGGCAAGTTCCGCGACGTCAAGCTGGCCCGCCAGCAGGCCGCGAAGCTGGAATCCATGTTCGACAACATGGGCGAAGGCACGCAGACCCTGGCGCTTATCGTCAAGACCGACGTACAGGGTTCGCAAGAAGCCCTGGTTGCCGCGCTGACCAAGCTGTCCACGGAAGAAGTGCGCGTGCAGGTCGTGCACGCCGCGGTGGGTGGTATTTCGGAAAGCGATGTGAACCTGGCGATCGCGTCCAACGCGGTGATCATCGGCTTTAACGTACGCGCCGACCAGAGCGTCAAGAAGCTGGCCGAGTCCAACGGCATCGACCTGCGCTACTACAACATCATCTACGATGCCGTGGATGAGGTGAAGGCGGCGATGTCGGGCATGTTGGCGCCCGAGAAGCGCGAAGAAATCATCGGGCTGGTCGAGATCCGCGAAATCTATTCGGTTTCCCGCGTCGGCAATATCGCCGGTTGCATGGTGCTCGACGGTATCGTCCGGCGCGATGCGCAGGTACGGTTGTTGCGCAACAACGTGGTCACCTGGACCGGCCATCTGGATTCGCTGCGCCGCTTCAAGGACGACGTCCGCGAGGTCAAGGCCGGCTTCGACTGCGGCCTGACCCTGCGCGGCAACAACGACATCCAGGTGGGCGACCAGCTGGAAGTCTTCGAGATCAAGGAAATCGCGCGGACGCTGTAAGCATCTCGCGCTCAGCGCATGAGCCGTCATAAATCCAAAGCGATCCCCGGCCGCAACCTGCGGCTGGCCGACCAGATCCAGAAGGACCTGGCCGGCCTGATCCAGCGCGAACTCGACGTCGCGCGGGCCGGGCTGATCACGCTGTCCGGTGTCGAGTTGTCGCCCGACTACGCGCACGCCAAGGTGTACTTCACCGTGCTGGGCGCCGAGCCGGCCCTGACCGAAGGCCTGCTCAAGGAAAAAGCGGGCTGGCTGCATTCGCAGCTATATCGCATGCTGCATATCCACACGGTGCCGACGCTGCATTTCGTGCACGATGAGCAGGTCGCGCGCGGGATCGAGATGTCGCGCCTGATCGATCGCGCCAACCAGCCTGGTTCCTACCGGACGGAACCCGACGAACCGGAAGACCAGTCCTGAGGGGCTGTCGTCACGGCGTTTTTCTCGGATAAGACGATGGCCAAACGACGCGGGCTGATGCTCGACGGTGTCCTGCTCCTGGACAAGCCTGAAGGCTTGTCCAGCAATCACGCCTTGCAGCGCGCGCGCCGCACCCTGGATGCGGCCAAGGCGGGCCACACCGGCACGCTGGATCCGTTCGCCACGGGCCTGCTGGTGTGTTGCATGGGCAAGGGCACCAAGCTGTGCGGTGTGATGTTGGGCGCGGACAAGGGCTATCGCGCCACGCTGCGCTTTGGCGAGGAGACGGATTCCGGCGATCTTACGGGCCACGTCGTGGCCCGCGCGCCGGAAGGTTTCGCCGGCGTGGAGGAAACGGCCCTGCGCGACGTCCTGTCACGTTTCCAAGGCACGATCACGCAGATTCCGCCGATGTACTCGGCCTTGAAGCGCGACGGCAAGCCTTTGTACGAGTACGCGCGCGCCGGCGTGGAAGTCGAACGCGAAGCGCGGCAGATTACCTTGTATCGGGTCGAATTGCTGTCCTGCGACGGCATGACGGCCGAAATCGATGTGTCTTGCAGCAAGGGCACCTATCTTCGTACGCTGGCCCAGGATATCGGCCGCGCCTTGGGCTGTTATGCACACCTGGTGGCCCTGCGCCGTACGCAGGTAGGCCCGTTCGCGTTGGACGGCGCCGTCACGCTGGACGCGCTGCAAGCGATGCCGGACCCCAAACAGGCCCTGCTGCCCCTGAATGAATTGCCGGCGGGCCTCGCGCCCGCCTTACCTTAAAGGATCGTTTATGACTCGCGCCTTGCGCAACGTCGCCATCATCGCCCACGTCGACCACGGCAAGACCACGCTGGTCGACCAGCTGCTGCGCCAATCGGGCACCTTCCGTGAAAACCAGGCCGTCGCCGAGCGCGTCATGGACTCGAACGACCTGGAGAAGGAACGCGGCATCACCATCCTGGCCAAGAACTGTGCCGTCGAATACGAAGGCACTCACATCAACATCGTCGATACCCCGGGACACGCGGACTTCGGCGGCGAGGTCGAGCGCGTGCTGTCGATGGTCGACGGCGTGCTGCTGCTGGTCGACGCCGTGGAAGGCCCGATGCCGCAGACCATTTTCGTGACGCGCAAGGCGCTGGCCCTGGGCCTGAAGCCCATCGTGGTGGTCAACAAAATCGACCGTCCTGGCGCACGCCCGGACTTCGTCATCAATGCCACCTTCGAACTCTTCGACAAGCTGGGCGCGACGGAAGAACAGCTGGACTTCCCGGTCATCTACGCGTCGGGCCTGTCGGGCTATGCCGGCATGACGGCCGACGTGCGCGACGGCGACATGCGCCCCTTGTTCGAAGCCATCCTGCACCACGTGCCGCAACGCAACGACGACCCCAACGGCCCGCTGCAGCTGCAGATCATTTCGTTGGACTACAGCAGCTATGTCGGCAAGATCGGCGTGGGGCGCGTCAACCGCGGCCGCATTCGCAGCGGCATGGATGTGCAATATCGCTTTGGCCCCGACGGTGAGAGCGGCAAGGGCCGCATCAACCAGGTGCTGAAGTTCAAGGGCCTGGAGCGGGAAGTGGTCAGCGAGGCCGAAGCCGGCGACATCGTGCTGATCAACGGCATCGAAGGCATCGGTATCGGCTGCACGCTCATGGACGCGGCTTCGCCGGCCGAAGAGGCGCTGCCCATGCTGCGCATCGACGAGCCCACCCTGACGATGAACTTCATGGTCAACACATCGCCGCTGGCCGGGCGGGAAGGCAAGTTCGTGACCAGCCGTCAGCTGCGCGACCGCCTGGACCGCGAGCTCAAGTCCAACGTGGCGCTGCGCGTGCGCGACACCGGCGACGACACCGTGTTCGAAGTATCGGGACGCGGCGAACTGCACCTGACCATTCTGCTGGAAACGATGCGTCGCGAAGGCTACGAACTGGCCGTGTCGCGTCCGCGCGTGGTGTTCAAGGAAATCGACGGCGAACGCCATGAGCCGTTCGAACTGCTGACCGTGGACGTGGAAGATGCCCACCAGGGCGGCGTCATGGAAGAACTGGGCCGCCGCAAGGGCGACCTGCTGGACATGCAGCCGGACGGCCGCGGCCGCACCCGCCTGGAATACCGCATTCCCGCCCGTGGGCTGATCGGCTTCCAGAACGAGTTCCTGACCATGACCCGTGGCACAGGCTTGATGAGCCACATCTTCGACGAGTACGCGCCGGCGCGCGAAGGCAGTATCGGCGAGCGCCGCAACGGCGTGCTGATCAGCCAGGACAACGGCGACGCCGTGGCCTATGCGCTGTGGAAGCTGCAGGATCGCGGCCGCATGTTCGTCAATCCGGGTGATGCGCTGTATGAAGGCATGATCATCGGCATCCACAGCCGCGACAACGATCTGGTTGTCAACCCCATCAAGGGCAAGCAGCTGACCAACGTCCGCGCATCCGGCACGGACGAAGCCGTGCGCCTGGTGCCGCCGATCCAGATGTCGCTGGAATACGCAGTCGAATTCATCGACGACGATGAACTGGTGGAAGTCACGCCCAAGTCCATCCGTCTGCGCAAGCGCTACCTGACGGAGAATGAGCGTAAGCGGATGTCGCGCACCGCCACCTGACGCGCTGTACGTCTCCTCGCGGGACACCGTCTCTTTTGGCCCTTCCCTGGCAGCGATGCCGGCGAAGGGCCAAATTTTTTTGTGCGTGGCGTGAAGGAACCTGCTATCCGCGCGCGGCACTGATGCGGCCGCGTCACGGCGCCGCAGCGCCGGTTGTGCCGGTCTCTGCGTGTCCAGTCCCAGACGCGATGGTCATCAACCAACCAAAGGAGCAGCGTGATGAAGCGCCGTCAGTTTCTAGGGCGAATGGGCGCCACCGTGGCGCTGTCGTCCGCGCCGGGCATGGTATTAGCGGCGTCCTGTTCGAATAGCGATGTGAGCCTGTCGCCTATCCAGGCGCGCACAGACCGCATCACCGACGTCCGCGTCGGCCTGCGGCCATTCCGTCACGCTGGCCCACGGATCGAAGCGCAACGCCTGGGGACCAAGACCGTCGTGCACAACTACGGACATGGCGGCGCCGGATGGTCCTTGTCCTGGGGCTCGAGTCGGCTTGCGTTGCGACTGGCGCACGATGCAGGCGCCCGTTCGGTCGCGGTGATCGGCTGCGGCGCGATGGGCCTGACATCGGCGGTGTTGGCACGGCAAGCCGGCCTGGCCGTTTGCATCTATACCAAGGATATGCCGTCGGATGTCTATTCCATGGCTGCCACAGGCTTGTGGACGCCGGACTCGCAGCTTTGCGATGCCGTGCACGCACCGCGCCTGGCCGCGCGCTGGAAGGAGATGGCGAATGCGTCGTTTGCCCGGTACCAGACACTGTTGGGCTTGCCGGGCAAGCCGGTCGAGTGGATCCGCGGCTATTCCTTGTCCGACACGCCATTCGGCGCGCATTCCGAAGCCGAGGAAGGCGAGCCGGTGTACGGCAGGCTGCGGGATCCTTCCCATGATTTCATTCCACGGCCCGTCGAACTGTGCAAGGGTAGCCATCCGTTTGGGCAGCCCTACGTGCGCGGCTGGACGACCTTGATGTTCAACATCAGCGCCTATGCGCACATGCTCCTGACTAGTTTTCTCGCGTCGGGCGGCAGGATCAAAGTCATCGAGTTCACGCGGCCGGGCGATCTATCGAACCTGCGGGAAGATACGATCATCAACGCCACCGGCTACGGCGCCAGGAAGCTGTTCGGTGACGATTCCATCGTCCCCATACGCGGCCAGATCGCGCGGCTCATCCCGCAGCCGGAAGTTGCGTACGGCCTGAGCACCAGCCAGTTCAACGTCGTGCCGCGAAGCGACGGCCTGATCGTCCGCAGCAAGGGCCACAACGGGGACTTCAATAACAGCAATGACGTCCCAGATCTCGCCGAGTCCGAATCCGCTGTTCGGCGCATCGCGTCGATGTTCGACGGGATGCGGCGGTTCTGACTTGTCTTTAGGGCTTGAGCCATTGACCCGCATATCCGCCGTGGCGACGCCGGCCTGCCGAGGTTCGGGCCAGAAAACCTGCGGCTGTGGCGCCAGCTCCTTTCGCCAGTGTGGAGGGAGAGGGCCGCCCATGGGTAGGGGAATGTCTGTGCCACATGTCGGAAGAAAAGGAACTCTGCCACATAACAGGTGACTGATCCGACCGCTCCGGCAACGATGGGGCAACGATCTAATCTTCCCCTACGAGAGCCCATGGAGACAGCAATAAACCTCGGTAAACGAAAACTGGCCGCCGCCACCGTGCTAAGCAGTCTGCTGCCTAGCTGCGGCAGGACACAGGGTTCGCGATCCCAGTATCCCCTGCATCCCAGCTCCTTGGTTGTGGGCTACCCTCATGGCGGGGGCGCCGATACCCTTGCGCGGTTGCTGGCGGATCACCTTGGTCGGCAGCTCGGCCACAAGATAGTGGTCGACAACAAGCCGGGGGCCGCCAGCAATATTGCGGCTGAGTCCGTAGCGCGCGCCGCAGCGGACGGCTACACGTTGTATATCGGTACACGCGCGAATGCCATCCATAGGGCGATGTACAGCCATTTCGACTTCGATATGGCGCGGGATTTTGCGCCCATCGGTTTACTCGCGAAATTGCCCAATGTCATGGTCACTTCGGCGCAGGCGCCTATTGCGACGATGAGTGACGTGATCGCGCTGGCGAAGACACATCCGGGAATGGTGACATACGCTTCCACGGGGGTCGCCTCGGATACGCATTTGTTAGGTGAACTTTTCCAACGCGAAACACATACGAGTCTTCTTCACGTTCCGTACCGGGGCGGCGCCGCGGCAATGGTGGACCTCATTGGTGGACGTGTCGACCTGCTCATCTTTTCCCTTGCCGGTGCGCTTCCTTACCTGAGGGCCGGGTCCATACGGGCCGTCGCGGTGATGTCCCAGCAGCGGGCCCCGGCCATCCCGGATGTGCCCACTGTGGAGGAATCCGGCGTACTTGGCGTGGATATCGACACGTGGTTCGGGTTAATGGCGCCCGCGGGCACGCCGGTTGAAATCGTAGCGACCCTGAACGAATGTACGAACAACATTCTGATCAACCGGGAGGTGCAGGAAGCTTTTATGGTCCAGGGCTATGTGGCGCCTTTGCGCCCGAACACGCCGGAAACCCTTGGCCAATTGATCGCAGAAGAAACCGAAAGGTGGACCGCGATCGTCCGGGAACGCAATATAACCCCCCGTTGACGGGGCTGCTTCAATGCGGTCCGGCATGCGAGCTCGGACCGCCGAAGTTCAGCTTAATGATGCACGCGGAAGCGCTCTGTGTCGTCCATGAAGGTCTTTTCGCCGAACGGGGCTTCGTTCGAGCCGAACGGCATTTGCGCGCGCAGTTTCCAGCTCGCGGGAATGTTCCATTCCTTGGCGACGGCTTCGTCGATCACCGGGTTGTAGTGTTGCAGGCTGGCGCCGATGCCGGCGTTTGCCAGGGCTGACCATACCGCCAATTGCGCCATGCCGCCGGCTTGTTCCGACCAGACCGGGAAGTTGTCGGCGTACAGGGCGAATTTCTCCTGCAGCGCCCTGACGACGTCGTGGTCTTCGAAGAACAGCACGGTACCGGCGCCGGCGGCGAAGCTGTTGAGTTTCTTCTCGGTGTTTACGAAGGCGTCGGCAGGCACGATCTTGCGCAGGGCGTCCTTGGCGATATCCCACAGTTTGATGCTTTGCGCGCCGAACAGGATGACGGCTCGCGAACTTTGGGAGTTGAAGGACGACGGCGTGTGCTTGATCGCTTCCTGGATCAGCGTCTTGACGGCGTCATGAGACACCGGAAGATTGCGGCCCAGGGTGTACTGCGTGCGACGGCGCTTCAGCGCATCGAGGAAGGCGTTATCCATCGAGAAAGTTCCTATGTTGATCTGCGGAAAAATCGCATGCCCGCATGATCCCATCCTGTAGAAGAGCGTCCAGTTCACCCTTGTTCGACGTAGGGGTTTCAGGTTGAAGTAAGAATGCGCCGTGCCGCGGAGCCCCCACTAGAACGTCCAGTCTCTTCGTTTGGAGTGGGTGGTTTACCCGGTGTGCATATCCCCCGCTCGGCATCAGATTCGGCAGATCTCTGTCTGCCAAATAAGCCCCGATTCTCATCCAGCGGCGGTGATGTGAGCATGGCGCCCCGGTGCGCAAACCGTCCGGTTGCCGCTGAGCCCGCCAGCGGGGGCCATCGAGGCGGTGTGCTCACACAGTGCGTTTCAGGCAGTCAGCAAACCTCGCTTCTCGATGAACCGGACGATTTCCGCCAGGCCCGTGCCCGCCTTCATATCGCTCATCACATAAGGCCGCGTGCCGCGCATGCGCTGTGTGTCTTCTTCCATGATCGCCAACGATGCCCCGACCATGGGCGCCAGATCGGTTTTGTTGATAACGAGCAAATCCGATTTGGTGATGCCGGGGCCGCCCTTGCGCGGAATTTTTTCGCCGCCGGCGACGTCGATGACGTAGATGGTCAGGTCGGACAGTTCCGGACTGAAGGTGGCCGCCAGGTTGTCGCCGCCGGATTCGATGAAGACGATGTCGGCGTCGGGGAAACGGCCCAGCATGCGATCCACGGCTTCCAGGTTGATGGAGGCATCTTCGCGGATCGCGGTGTGCGGGCAGCCGCCGGTTTCGACGCCCATGATGCGCTCCGCCGGCAGGGCGCCTGCCACGGTCAACAGGCGCTGGTCTTCCTTGGTGTAGATGTCGTTGGTGATGACCACAAGGTCATAGCTGTCCCGCATGGCCTTGCACAGCATTTCGGTCAGGGTGGTCTTGCCGGAGCCGACGGGGCCGCCTATGCCCACTCGCAAGGGGGGATTTTTCTTGGTGCGCTGAGTCATGGCCATGAGAACGAATTCTGTGTGAGTAGGCGGCCCTCAGGACCGGAACAGGCGTGAATACTGGGTTTCGTGGCGGGCGGAGAGGATGCCGAGCAACGGGGAAAACGTGGAGGCCTCGTCCTCCGGCGTGGCGGCGGCGCGGTGGGCGGCGGCCTGGATCGCGCCGTGCAGGCCGAACAGGATGCGCTGGCCGGCAACTTGTCCCAGCGGAACGGCCTTCAGGGCCGCGGCCACCTGGTTTTCGGTCCAGGCGAAGAGCCAGGCGGTCAGGCAGTCCTCCAGCGTCGCGCCGGTGGACTGGGCGGCGTAGGCATAGACCGTGGGCAGGCTGAGGGGGCGCATGGCGCGCAGCGCCGCACGGCCTTGCGCATTGCCCCATTCCAGTTCATCCAGCAGCCGCGACAAGGACCAGCCCATTTGTTCGGTTTCCTGGCGCAGTTCGGCGGATTCCCGCATCGCCAGCAGCCATTCATTCAACGTCGCGACCGCCGGGATGTCGCCGGCGGCCCAGTTCCGGAACTGCTGGCCGAGCAGGACGGCCTCGCCATCGGCGGCGATCTCCAGACCGTCCGCGATCCAGCGGCGTGCATCGTCGGCGTCGGCGATCACGCCGGCGTCGATCGCCGCTTCCAAGCCCTGCGAATAGCTGAAGGCGCCGATCGGCAGGGCCGGCGACGCCAGGTGGAGCAGGGCAATCAGTTCAGTGCTTGTGCCCGTGGCCATGATCGTGCTTGTGCCCGTGATCGTGCCCATGCCCATGCCCATGATCGTCCCCATGTCCATGATCGTCCCCATGTCCATGATCGTGGTCATGTGCACGGCCGTGCTGCGAGGCATGCCCATGCCGGTCCTGATAAGCCTGCTGCGCCAGCGCATAGTCTTCTTCGAAGGTCTCGTCGTGCCCATGCTTGTGGCCGCCGCCATAGGCGCCGGCTTCGGGCTCGAAGGGCGCTTCGATCGCAATCACCGTCAGCCCCAGGCGCAGCAGCAGGTCGCGCAGCACCGGATCATGTTCCAGCTGCAGGTAATCCGGGCCCACCTCCACCGGCGTGTGGCGGTTGCCCAGATGGTAGGCCGCGCGCAGCAGGATGTGCGGATCCACGCAGGTGGCGCGCAGCACGGGCTGGGGTGCTGCGACCACGCGCACCAGGCCGCCGTCTTCGGTCACCAGCGCGTCGCCGTCGCGCAGGATGGTGCCGCGCGGCAGGAACAGGGTGACCTCTTCGCCGTTGTCCAGCGTGGCCGCGAGGCGGCTGCGGCTGCGTGTATCGAACGGCAGCGTCAGGGTAGGGGCGCGCCGCAGCAGCGCCTTGGCCACGGCCTGGCCGCGACCGACCACTTTTTCTATACGTCTCATGCGAATCTGCACAGTGAGTGATGCGCCGCCGCTCAGAACAGGAAGTAGCGTTGCGCCATGGGCAGGACCCGGGCGGGTTCGCAGATCAGCTCCTGCCCATCGGCGAGGACGCGATAGGTTTCGGGATCGACATCGATGTGCGGCAGCCAGTCGTTGTGCACCATGTGCGATTTGCGTACGCCCCGGATGCCGTGGACGGGCACCACGCGCTTGGATAAACCGTACTTCGCCGCGATGCCGGCCTGGTAGGCCGATTGCGAAACGAAGGTCAGGCTGCCCCGGGCCAGCGCACCCGCGCGCGTGCCGAACATATCGCGGTAGTGTACCGGCTGCGGTGTGGGGATGGACGCGTTCGGGTCGCCCATCAGGGCGGTGGTGATGATGCCGCCTTTCAGCACCATATCCGGCTTGACGCCGAAGAAGGCGGGATCCCACAGCACCAGGTCCGCCCATTTGCCCGCTTCGATCGAACCGATCTCGTGCGCCATGCCATGTGTGATCGCCGGATTGATGGTGTATTTGGCAACGTAGCGTTTGGCGCGCGCGTTGTCGGCGCGGCCGTCGCCCGGCAGCGCGCCGCGCTGCACTTTCATCTTGTGCGCCGTCTGCCACGCGCGCATGATCACTTCGCCGATGCGGCCCATGGCTTGCGAATCGCTGGAAATCATCGAAATGGCACCGAGGTCCTGCAGGATGTCCTCCGCGGCGATGGTTTCGCGGCGTATGCGCGATTCCGCGAAGGCGACATCTTCCGCGATGCCGGCGTCCAGGTGATGGCACACCATCAGCATGTCCAGGTGCTCGTCGACGGTGTTGACCGTGTAGGGCCGCGTGGGATTGGTGGAGGAGGGCAGCACGTTGGGCAGCCCCGCAACCTTCAGGATATCGGGCGCGTGGCCGCCGCCCGCGCCTTCCGTGTGATACGTGTGGATGGTGCGGTCCTTGAACGCCGCGACGGTACTCTCCAGGAAGCCGCTTTCATTCAGCGTGTCGGTGTGGATGGCCACCTGCGTATCGGTGCGTTCGGCCACGCCCAGGCAGCAGTCGATGGCGGCCGGCGTGCTTCCCCAGTCTTCGTGCAGCTTCAGGCCCACGGCGCCCGCGTCTATCTGTTCCAGCAGCGGCTCGGGCTGACTGGCGTTGCCCTTGCCGAGCAAGCCGATATTGATCGGCCAGCCGTCCGCGGCCGCCAGCATGGTCTCGATATGCCACGCGCCCGGCGTGCACGTCGTGGCCGAGGTGCCGGCGGCCGGGCCGGTGCCCCCGCCCACCAGCGTGGTGAGCCCGGCGGACAGCGCTTCGTCGATCAGTTGGGGGCAGATGAAGTGGATGTGCGTATCGATGCCGCCCGCCGTGACGATCTTGCCTTCGCCCGCGATCACCTCGGTGCCGGCGCCGATGACGATGGTCACGCCCGGCTGGATATCGGGATTGCCTGCCTTGCCGATGGCCTGGATGCGGCCGTTCTTCAAGGCGATGTCGGCCTTGACGATGCCCCAATGATCCAGGATCACGGCGTTGGTGATGACGGTATCGGCAACCTCCGCGCCGAGGCGCTGGGACTGGCCCATGCCGTCGCGGATCACCTTGCCGCCGCCGAACTTCACCTCTTCGCCATAGACGGTGTAGTCGCGTTCGATTTCAATGAGGAGTTCGGTGTCCGCCAACCGGATGCGATCACCGGTGGTGGGGCCGAACATCTCGGCGTAGGCGCGGCGGCCGATTTTCACGCTCATGCGGATGCTCCCGTGGCGGCGCGCGCCGGGCCGATGTGGATAATTGCGGATCCTGCTTCGATCATGGTGAGTCCCTTGCCGGTCATGGTGCATCCTGTGCGCTTGATGGTGCGCGTGGTGCCGTCGACGGCGCTGCCCGGCGCGGCGTCTTGGCAACACAAGCGGGCAGGCCTTACAGCCTGCCCATGACGCGACCGGCGAAGCCGTGGACCCTGCGGTCGCCCGCCAGGGCCACCAATTCCACGGTGCGGGCCTGTCCAGGTTCGAAACGTACGGCGGTCCCCGCCGTGATGTTCAGGCGGAAGCCGCGTGTGGCCGCGCGATCGAAATGCAGGGCGTCGTTGACTTCGTAGAAATGGAAATGCGAACCGACCTGGATGGGCCGGTCGCCCGTGTTCGCGACGCTGACCGTGATCGTCTCGCGGCCCGCGTTGAGTTCGATCTCGCCGTCGTCCACCAGCAGTTCGCCTGGAATCATCGTTGGACTCCTACGCTCAGGCAGCCAGTAGTGCCAGGCCGTACAGCGCCACGCCGAGCCCGGCGGCACGCGGCAGCCATGCCCACGCCTGGCGCAAGGCCACGCCCGCGGCGATGCCCGTGCAATGCAGCCCTATCGTGGCCGCCATGAACCCGGCAATGTAGGCGCCGGCGTTTGCGGTCTCCGGCAGTTCATAGCCATGCGCATGGCCATGGAAGAAGGCGAAGACGCCCGCGATGGCCGCGCCCGACCATTCCGGCAGGCGGGCGCGTGCGGCCAGCAACAAGCCCAGCACGAGCAGGGACGCGGCGATCATCGGCTCCACTGCCGGCAGCGACACGCGCGCCAGGCCGAACAGGGCGCCCAGCAGGAGGACGGTCGCGAAAGACAGCGGGGCGACCCACGCGCGGCGGGCGGTCAACGCGCTCCACATGCCGACGGCGATCATGGCGCAGAGGTGATCCACGCCCGTCAGGGGATGCAGCAGGCCCGCCATGGCGCTGGCGGCCATGCCCGCTGCTTCGGCGATATGTTCCTGCAGCGGGTGGGCGGCCGCGACGCCGGCCAGCGGCAGCGTGGCGAAGGCGGCGATCGCCGCGATACGTGAGCGATTCATCTCTTTCTTATCTCCGTCGGGATGGGGGAATGAGCAGGCTTCGGTCAGGGAATCGGGTGGTGAACGGTGACCAGCTTGGTACCGTCGGGAAAGGTCGCCTCGATCTGCACGTCGGGAATCATTTCCGGGACGCCGTCCATGACGTCCTCGCGCGCCAGCAGCGTGGTGCCGTAGTCCATCAGCTCCGCGACGGTGCGGCCGTCGCGTGCGCCCTCCATCAGCGCGGCGCTGATGTAGGCGACGGCTTCCGGGTAGTTCAGTTTCAAGCCGCGCGCCTTGCGCCGTTCGGCCAGCAGGGCGGCGGTGAATATCAACAGCTTGTCTTTTTCGCGCGGCGTCAGCTTCATGGGAAGGTCCAGGGATGTCAGGTCGCCCAAAGGCGCAAGGGGCGGCCGGGAACGCCGTGTACCAGCGGACGCAGGCGCAGCCACAACGCGGCGAACAGGCGGCGCATGGGTTCGATGTGGGTGGCGGCGGCGCGGACGAGCAGTACACCGGGGCTGGGACTGGTGGCACCGGCGCGCAGCGCGGCCTCGAAAGGCAGGGAGGGGGCTAGCGCCTCGGCCAGGGCCGTGGTGCATGCGGCGCCGGCCGCCCACAGCGTGCCATAGGCCGGCAATCCGGCGAGCCCTTGCGGTGCATGCCGTACGCGCGACGCCGCCTGCAGGCGCTGCCGCTCCGTCCACACCAGCCGGCCGTCGCGGTCCAGCAGCCGGAAGTCCGTGCGGAGCTGCCCGGCCGACCACGTCTCGCCGGCGGCCTGGCGCCCCAGCAGCGCCGCATCCCAACCGAGGGCGGTCGCGCCCGCGCCGAGCCGGATGTCGATGTGCTGGCGGGCGTGGCTGTGGTCGAAGTAAATGTTTTCCAGGGGCAGCCAATCCAGCCGCGCGCCGTCGCCGACGTGGATGCTCACATCCTGCCGGGACGGATGGATCGCGGTGGCCTTGTACCACTTGGTGGCGCCGGGGGTGGTGAATACCGCGTGTGCCGCAGCCTCGAGTTCGATATCGAGCCGCAGCGCGTCGCCGCTGGCCAGGCCGCCCGGGGGATGCAGCACGGCAAGGTGGCAGATACCGCTATCGGCCTCGGGATACAACGCCTTCTGCACCGTAAGCGGGCCGGCGTGTTCGCGACGGACCAGAACGGTTCGCCCGTGGCGTTGGGCCAGGGACAGCCGCAGGCGAGCATCCCATCCCCCTGTGTGAGGGGTTTCCAGAAGCGGGGAGAGGGCGTCCATGGAGCGGCAGATGTCCGGAGATGCGGATAATTGGCGGAAGTTGGGAGCGAGACCGCCGCGTGCGCGGGGCAGCGATGCGGTATCCATGCACAACTTCAAGCAAAATCCGTGCCATATTCGTGCACGAGGTGTCCAGCGTGGCGCCTTCGGTGCGAGATGGCCCGGCGCCATGTCGCTTTTGGAGACGGTTGCACCAGATTCGTGCACATTTGCGCCCGTTTTGTGCGCATGCATGCACCGACATGGGCCGGGGCGGTGCGGGCGGCCGCCCGGGGCCGGGCGCGCGCCACGGGCGGTGCCCGGACGCGGGCTGCGGGCCTCAAGCCGGCAGCGATGGGGCGTACTGTTCCGGCGACAGGTAGCGCATATGGAAATCGATGATGCGGCTCACAACCACCTTGGGATCGTCCTCCACGATGAACAGCTCAAGGTCGTGCGCGCCGATCATGCCGTTGCTGAGCACGGTCTTGGCCAGCCAGTCGACCAAACCGCGCCAGTATTCCTTGCCCATGAGTACGATGGGGGCCGGGGGTACTTTGCCTGTCTGCACCAGTGTCAAGGCCTCGAACAACTCGTCCAATGTGCCGAAGCCCCCGGGCAGCGCGACATAGGCGAAGCTGTGCATGAAGAACGTGGCCTTGCGCGCATAGAAATACTCGAACATCAGGCTGATGGTCTGGTATTCGTTATTGTTCGCCTCGTGCGGAAGAACGATATTCAGGCCGACGCTGGTGCCGCCCGTTTCGAATGCCCCTTTGTTGGCGGCTTCCATGATGCCCGGACCGCCGCCCGCGATAATCGCGAACCCCGCTTGCGCCAGTGCGGCCGACAACGCTTCGGCCTGCGCGTAATAGGGCGATTCCCGGCTGACGCGCGCGCTGCCGAAAATGCTGACGGCCGGACCCAGCTCGCGCAGCTTCTCAGCCGCGGTCAGTATCTCTGACATAATCACCGGTATTTGCTTGCCGGCGGGAGTCTCCCTGCCATCTTCCTTTTTGACCATGAATAAAACCCTGTTGCTGGTTGACGGTTCTAGCTATCTATACCGCGCCTATCATGCCATGCCTGACTTGCGGAACGCACAAGGAGAACCGACGGGCGCGCTGTACGGCGTCGTCAATATGCTCCGCAAGCTGAAGCAGGACTATGACGCGCAGTACGCGGCTTGCATTTTCGATGCCCGGGGCAAGACCTTCCGTGACGACCTGTATCCCGACTACAAGTCGCACCGCCCCCCCATGCCGGAAGACCTTGCCGCGCAGATCGAACCGATCCACAACGTGGTTCGCGCCCTGGGCTGGCCGGTTTTCGCCATCGAGGGCGTGGAAGCCGACGATGTCATCGGCACGCTGGCCCGCATCGCCACGGAGCATGGCATCAAGACGGTGGTTTCGACAGGGGACAAGGACCTAGCCCAACTGGTGGATGACGATGTCACGCTGGTCAACACCATGACGGGCGAAACCCTGGACCCGGCGGGCGTCGTCAAGAAATTCGGCGTGCCGCCTGAGCGCATCGTGGACTACCTGATGTTGATCGGCGATGCGGTGGACAACGTGCCCGGCGTGGACAAGGTCGGGCCCAAGACCGCCGTCAAATGGCTGACCGAATACGGTTCGGTCGACAAATTGATGGAAGCCGCAGAAACCATCAAGGGTGTGGCCGGCAACAACCTGCGGACCGCCGCCGCGAATTTTCCGCTGACCCGCGAATTGCTGTCCGTACGGCGCGATTGCGATCTATCCGCCACGGTGCCTGGCCCGGAAGCCCTGGTGCCGCTGGAAGAAGACAAGGAAGCCCTGCTGGCGCTGTACGAACGCTATGGCTTCCGGACCTGGTTGCGCGAAGTCAGCGGCGAAACGGAACGCGTACCCGTGGGCGACTCCCGCGTCGCGCCTGAACGCCCGGTGGCGCCCGAACAGGTGGATTACCAGCTCATCACCGACTGGGCGGCCTTCGATGCCTGGCTGGACAAGTTGCGCGCCGCGCCGCTGGCGGCAGTGGATACGGAAACCACATCGCTGGACGAAATGCAGGCTCGCCTGGTAGGCCTGTCGTTCTCGATCGAGCCCGGTGTGGCCTGCTACATCCCCGTGGCCCATCGCGGGCCGGAGGCGGGCGAACAACTGCCCAAGGATGAAGTGCTGCAACGCCTGCGCGCGTGGCTCGAAGATCCGGCCGTGCCCAAGCTGCTGCACAACGCCAAGTACGATGCGCACGTGCTGCGCAACGAGGGCATACGGCTCGCCGGCATCGCGGAAGACACCATGCTGCAGGCCTACGTGCTGGAATCGCATCGCAGCGTCAGCCTGGCCGACCTGGCGCAGCGCTGGCTCGGACGCAGCGGCATTACCTATGAAGAACTGTGCGGCAAGGGCGCCAATCAGATCTGCTTCGACGAAGTACCGACAGAGCGCGCGGGGCATTACGCGTCCGAAGATGCCGACTTCACCATGCGGATGCACGGCCTGCTGCGCCCGCGCGTCAGCGCGGATGCCGGCCTTGAACGCATCTACAAGCTGGAGCTGCTGGTTTCCGAAGTGCTGACCGATATCGAGCGCACCGGCGTGCGTGTCGATGCGCAGGCGCTGATGCAGCAAAGCAGTGCGCTGGGGCAGGAAATGCTTACCCTGGAACAGCGCGCCTACGATCTGGCGGGCCAGCCCTTCAACTTGAATTCGCCGAAGCAGCTGGGCGAGATCCTGTTCGGCCGCATGCAGCTGCCCGTGGTGCGCAAGACCGCCAGTGGCGCGCCGTCCACCGATGAGGAGGTGCTGAGCAAGCTGGCCCAGGACTATCCGCTGCCGCAGGTGCTGCTGGAATATCGCGGCCTGTCCAAGCTGAAGTCCACGTATACGGACAAACTGCCGCGCATGATCAACGCGGCGACAGGACGCGTGCATACCCACTATGCTCAGGCGGCCGTCATCACGGGGCGGCTGGCGTCTTCCGATCCGAACCTGCAGAACATCCCGGTGCGCACGCCGGCCGGGCGCCGCGTGCGCGAGGCCTTCATCGCCGAGCGCGGCGTGCTGATGTCCGCCGACTATTCGCAGATCGAACTGCGCATCATGGCCCACGTGTCGGACGACACCAACCTGCAACAGGCCTTCGCCGCGGGAGAGGACATCCACCGCGCCACGGCGTCGGAAGTGTTCGGCGTGCCGCTGGACGCGGTCGCCGCGGAACAGCGGCGCGCCGCCAAGGCGATCAACTTCGGCTTGATCTACGGCATGGGCGTGTTCGGCCTGGCGTCGAACCTGGGCATTACGCGCGACGCGGCGCAGGCGTATATCGACCGCTATTTCGCGCGCTATCCCGGCGTGGCGCAGTACATGGAATCGACGCGCGTGCTGGCGCGCGAACAGGGTTATGTGGAAACGGTATTCGGGCGGCGCTTGTGGCTGCCGGAGATCCGCGGCGGCTCCGGGCCACGGCGGCAGGCGGCCGAGCGCGCGGCCATCAATGCCCCCATGCAGGGCACGGCGGCCGACCTGATCAAGATGGCCATGGTGGCGGTCCATCGCTGGATCGAAAGCGAAAAACTGCTGACGCGCGTGATCATGCAGGTGCATGACGAACTGGTGCTGGAAGTGCCAGACGCGGAGGTCGACAGGGTGCGCGCCGAACTGCCCGGCCTGATGTGCGACGTGGCGCAGCTGCGCGTGCCGCTCGTGGCGGAGGTGGGCGTGGGCAAGAACTGGGAACAGGCGCACTAGGCCGCGCCGTGCCCGGGGTTGCCAGCACGCGTTAAGCGAATGCGCGGCATAATCGGCGGGACGGCGCCCGGGCGGCACGCATTAGCGCCGTGTCCGCGCCTTGTGCCCAACCCCCAAAGACAGAGGATACCGCCATGAGTTTTTCGCCCGCCGCAGGAACCGTGCAGGACACGGCCATCCATACCAGCCCGCAGGGCCTGACGCACGGCCTGATCGATCTGCCGGTCAAGGACGGCACGATTTCCGCCTACTACGCATCGCCGGAGGGCAAGACCGACGTGCCCATCGTGTGCGTGGTGCAGGAAATCTTCGGCATACACGAACATATCCAGGACCTGTGCCGCCGCCTGGCGAAGGAGGGCTACTTCGCCATTGCCGTCAATTTGTACGAGCGCCAGGGCGACGCGTCCGCCTATACCGATATCCCCAAGCTCATCCAGGACATCGTGGCCAAGGTGCCGGACGAGCAGGTGATGGCCGACCTGGACGCCAGCGTGGCCTGGGCCGCCCAGCATGGCGGGGACGGCAACCGGGTGGGAGTCACGGGTTTCTGCTGGGGTGGACGCATCACGTGGATGTACACCGCCTACAGCCCCAAGGTGAAAGCCGGCGTCGCGTGGTACGGCAAGCTGACACAGGGCCACGGACCGCTGATCAAGCGCAACGCCGTGGACGTGACCAAGGAGCTGCATGGCCCGGTGCTGGGACTGTATGGCGCCAAGGACACCAGCATTCCGCTCGAAGACGTCGAGACCATGAAGCAGCGGCTGGCCGAGGGCAACGAACATGCCAAGGCATCGAAGATGGTGGTCTATCCCGATTCCGGCCACGCCTTCCTGGCGGACTACCGCCCCAGCTATAACCCGCAGGATGCCAAGGACGGCTGGCAGAAGATGCGGGACTGGTTCGCGCAGTACTTGAAGTAAGGCGCGGCTCCGGACCAGCGGCGCCGGCTGTAGATCCGGCGCGGGTTGCGAAGGCGGGCCCCGGTTCCCAATCCGCGCGTGGGCGGCGGCGCGGGACGTCAGTTCGCCGATTCGCGCAGGCGGCTGGGCAGCAGTTCGCCTTCCTTTGCCAGCACGGGGTACGCCGCCGCCCCGACCAGGTAGGAATTCACGCCCTTCACATCGCGCAGGATGTCCAGGTACAGCTGGCCGATTTCCGCTTCCTCGACCTGGCCGGATTTCATTTTCTGCAGATGGGCTTCGGCGGCCTGGACTTCCAGCGCGCGAAAGCTTTCCTTTTCGCCGGCCAGCGCGCGCGCCTGGCGCAGGTCGGCGTTCACGAACAGTGCCGCCGCGCGCCGTTCGTTGGTCAACAGATGTCCTAGGGACTCGTCCAGTTGCTCGCGCTGTTCCGGTGCCAGCGTCCAACCCTGCTTGCGCAGGCGGGTGGCATGGCTCAACAGGCCGCCGTGCGTGATGTCGGCGGCATGGCCGATATTGCTGGTGAAGGCCAGGATTTCCTCCATGCGCTGGACGTCGTCGCTGGTCATGCTTTCTCGGTCCAGGGTAGCCAGGTACAGCGTGATCGCGGTTTCCAGCTTGTCCATCGCGATGTCCAACTGCTTGGCCTGCGGCAGCCGATGCCGGTTGTCGCGCTTGTAGCCGGCCCGTGCGAGCGCCAGCAGGGTCTGCAGCATATCGGCCATTCGCAGGGCTTCGCGCGATGCATTGCCCAGGGCCACCGCGGGAATGTCATGCGCCGATTCGTCCAGGTATTGCGGCCGCGCGGGATCGTCCGGGTCGATGCGCTTGGGCAGCCAGCGCGTCAATAACGCGGCATAGGGCACCAGCAGCGGCAGGAAGGCCAGCGCGACGACGGCATTGAACAGCGTATGAAAGTTGGCGACCGCGCGTGCCGGGTCCTCCGAGAGCTGCGTCATCCAGGGGCCGACCCAGGGCAGCAGCACGAGGCCGATGACCACGCCGGCGACGCGCGTCAGCAGATTGCCCAGGGGCAGCCGGCGGGCCGCGGGATCGTCGCCCGTGACGCCTTCGATTATGGGATTGATGGCCGTGCCCAGGTTCGCGCCCAGCACCATGGCGTAGGCCGCGTCCGGCGCGACCAGGTTGTGCGAGGCCATCGACATCAACAGGACCACCACGGCCACGCTGGAGTGCGCCGCCCAGGTCAGGCCGGCGGCGACCAGCATCGCGGCGACCGGCTGGCTGCCCAGCGCCTGCAGCAGGATGCGCAGCAACGGTGCGTTCTGGAAAGGGGCGAAGAGGTCGACCAGGGAATGCAGCGAGATCAGCAGCAAGCCCAGGCCGATGAACACACGGCCCAGGTCGCGCGTGCGCCCCGGCGGATAGCGGCGGAACATCCACACGCCGAACAGGATCAGGATGGGCGCCAGCGCTGTCAGGTCGAAGGACAGCAGCTGGACGATCAGGGTGGTGCCTACGTTGGCGCCCAGCATGGCGGACAAGGCGGGCACGAGGCCGACCACCCCGCCGGCGGCGAAACCGGTGATCATCAAGCCGGTGGCGGTACTGCTTTGCAAGGCCGCGGTGATGCCCAGGCCTGCGGCGAAGGCGCGCAGGCGAGTTCCCAGGGCCCGGCCCAGCACAGCCCCGAGCGCCGCGCCGAATGCCCGCTGCACGCCGGTCTGGACCATATGGACACCCCAGAGCAGCAGGGCCACATAGCCGGCAAAGTCGAGCAGCGTCAGGGTTCCGGACATAGGTCGGTTTCAGGGGCGAGTGTTGAAGTAGGAAAGCGAACCGTCTGGGGCCGCGCGGGCCAGCGTCAATGATCGCACGGTTCCACGCCTTGGGGACGGAGACGTTGAAAACGTTCTCATCCATCGTTCAGGCGAGACCTCGCTGCCGCCCGATCGCGCGGCAGCCACGGGGCTATCATAGCGATGTGCCGGGACGCGGGTTTCCGGATAGCCAGTCTGTGGAGCCATCGTGGCGGTTTCTGTCTTTGACCTGTTCAAGATCGGTATCGGGCCTTCCAGTTCGCACACGGTGGGGCCCATGCGCGCGGCCCTGTTGTTCGCGCAAGGTCTGCGGCGCGACGGCCTGCTGCCCTCGGTGGCCAGCGTACGCGCCGAGCTGTATGGCTCACTGGGCGCCACGGGCAAGGGCCACGGTACCGACAAGGGCGTCATGCTGGGCTTGATGGGCGAAGCGCCGGACACGGTCGACCCCGCGGCCGTGGCGGGCATGCTGCAGGCGGTCCGCGCCAGCCGCGTGCTCCCGTTGCTGGGCCAGCACAGCGTACCGTTCATCGAAAAAGAGCACCTGCTGTTCTATCGCCGCGAAGCCATGGCGGAACACCCCAACGGGATGAAGTTCCATGCCTTCGATGCCGCCGGCGCGAGCCTGCGGGAGGCACGCTACCTGTCGGTGGGCGGCGGTTTCGTCGTCACCGCCGGGGCACCCAATACGCAGGTCATCGCGGCGCACGACCAGTTGCCGTTTCCTTTCCGCACCGGCCGGCAACTCGTGGATATGACGGCCTCCTCGGGCCTGAGCGTCGCCCAGTTGATGATGCGGAACGAACAGGTGTGGCGCGGCCAAGACGAAGTGCGCGTGGGGCTGGACCGTATCTGGGAGGTCATGCAGCAATGCGTGGCGCGCGGCTGCGGCATCGACAACCCGGGCGCCGACGGCGAATTGCCGGGGCCGCTGCGTGTCCGCCGGCGCGCGCCGGAACTGTATCGCAGCCTGACGCAGCGCGCGGAACGCACGCTCTCGGATCCGCTGTCCGTCATGGACTGGGTCAACATGTACGCCATTGCCGTCAACGAGGAAAATGCCGCCGGCGGCCGGGTCGTCACGGCGCCGACCAATGGCGCGGCGGGCATCATTCCGGCCGTGCTGCACTACTACGATCGCTTCGTGCCCGGCGCCTCGCGCGAAGGGGTGCATGATTTCCTGCTGACCGCGGCGGCCATCGGGATGCTCTACAAGTTCAATGCCTCGATTTCCGGGGCCGAGGTGGGGTGCCAGGGCGAGGTCGGCGTGGCGTGCTCCATGGCGGCCGGCGGCCTGGCCGCCGTGCTGGGGGGCAGCGTTTCCCAGGTGGAGAACGCGGCCGAGATCGGCATGGAGCACAACCTGGGTCTGACCTGCGACCCGGTGGGCGGCCTGGTACAGATCCCCTGTATCGAACGCAACGCGATGGCGTCGATCAAGGCCCTGAACGCCGCGCGCATGGCCTTGCGCGGCGATGGCCATCACTACGTTTCGCTGGATTCCGTCATCAAGACGATGCGCGAAACCGGCGCCGACATGAAGATCAAGTACAAGGAAACGGCGCGCGGTGGCCTGGCCGTGAATATCGTCGAATGTTGAGCGTCGGGTCGCATCGCGGCCGGGCGCGGGACCTGGGCCGGCGGCATGCCGGCCCTGCCATGCCGCGGCGAGCGGCTGGCGCGGATGCGCCACGGCGGTCCACCGCGGCGCGTCCGGCGGTTTACAGGGGCACGCGTTGCAGCGCAGCGATGCGCGCCTGGATGGGCGGGTGCGAGGCGAACAGCGCGCTGACGGCGCCGCCGCCCGTAATGCCGGAAGCCTCGAAGGACTTTGGCAGCGCGCCGGGCTCCAGGCCCCCCAGGCGCGCCAGGGCGCGAATCATGGGGTCGCGCGAGCTGAGCAGATGCGCGGAGCCTGCATCGGCGCGGTATTCGCGCTGGCGCGAGAACCACGCGACGATGATCGACGCGGCGATGCCGAACAGGATCTCGCAGACGATGACCGTGATGTAGTAGCCGGCGCCCACGCCCCGTTCATTGCGGAACACGGCCTTGTCGATGAAATAGCCGACGACGCGCGCCAGGAATACCACGAAGGTGTTGACCACGCCCTGGATCAGGGTCAGCGTGACCATGTCGCCGTTGGCGACGTGGGCAATCTCGTGTCCCAGTACCGCGGTGACTTCTTCTTCCGTCATGCTCTCCAGCAGCCCCGTGCTCACGGCGACCAGTGAGTCGTTCTTGAAGGCGCCGGTGGCGAAGGCATTGGGGGCGCCTTCGTAGATCGCGACCTCCGGGCGGCCGATGCCGGCACGGTCGGCCAGCTGGTGCACCGTATCCAGCAGCCAGGCTTCGCGCTGGCTGCGCGGCGCGTTGGGATCGATGACGTGCGCGCCGGTGCTCCACTTGGCCATCGGCTTGCTCATAAGCAGCGAAATGATGGCGCCGGTGAAGCCGACGACCAGGGAGAAGACGAGCAGGGCGTTGATGTTCAGCCCGTTCGCGGTCAGGTAGCGGTCGATCCCCAGGATGCGCAGCGTGGCCGACAGCACGAGCATGACGGCCAGGTTGGTAAGCACGAACAGAACAATGCGTTTCATGGTTTTTATGGTCCCTTTGCGAGCGATGTAGCTTTGACGGCCCCGGCGCGTCCAGGTTCCTCGGCGCGCGAGCCGGGCCGCGGGCGGCGGACGATATGGCCGATGCGGATGGATGCGGGGCTGGGGCCACCGCGAGTATAGTATCGCTTCCCCGCAACTCTACGGTTCCCGGCGTTCTTCCCATGCAGGCTCTCTGGATGTTGTTGGCGTCCCTCATGTTCGCCATCATGGGTTCCTGCGTGAAGCTGGCAACGGAACATGACTCGTCCCTGTCGCAGGTCGTGCTGTTTCGCGGACTGCCCTCGGTGATCCTGTTGCTGGCGTGGGCGCGTGCCGGCCGCCAGTCCATCGTTCCCCGTAGCTGGAAACCCCATTTCTGGCGCAACCTGTCCGGCGTCAGTTCGATGTGGCTGGGGTTTTTCGCGCTGGCGCATTTGCCGCTGGCCACGGCCACCAGCCTGACCTACACCTCTCCCTTGTTCATTGCCGCCTGGATGCTGGGATGGGGCGGGGCACAGCGTGACATCGTGCGGATCCTTTCGGTGGCGCTGGGCTTTCTTGGCGTGATCGCGGTCCTGCGCCCCAGCATAGGGCAGGATCAATGGCTGGCGGCGCTGTTGGGCCTGGCCTCGGGGGCCACGGCGGCGATCGCGATGATGCAGATACGCCAGCTTGGCCGCATCGGCGAACCCGAATGGCGGACCGTGCTGTTTTTTTCCTGCGCCGTTTGCCTGAGCAGCGTGGTCGGCCTCGCCTCGGAAGGCTGGGGCGATACCGACCTGACCGGCTATCTCGCGCTGACCGGCATCGGGCTGTCGGGCCTGTTCGGTCAATTGGCCGTTACGCGGGCCTTCGGCCTGGGGTCGGCGCTGTTGACGGCGGCGCTGCAGTACACCACCATCATTTTCGCGGCCATCCTGGGGATGGCATTCTGGCAAGACCATCTGGACGATATGGCGCTGCTGGGCATGGGTTTGATCATCGCGGCCGGCTTGATGTCGATTTGGCGCACGATGCGCGAATCGCGGCCCGCCGTCACGTCCACTCGGGAGAAACAGGCATGACTTCGATGACCTTGATGTCCGTCTCGCAGCTGGCGGGCCGGTTGAATGACGCCGACGTGCGTGTGTTCGATGTGCGCCACGACCTGGGCGATTTCGCTGCCGGCCGGCGGCAGTTCGAGGCGTCGCACATCGCCGGCGCGCGTTTCCTGGACAACGAACGCGAGCTGGCCGGCGCGCATACGGGGCGCAACGGCCGTCATCCGCTGCCCGATCGCGCCGCGCTGGCAGACCTGATGGCTGCCCATGGCGTCGGCCCGGACACGCTGGTGGTGGGCTACGACGCCAGCGGCGGCCAGTATGCGGCGCATCTGTGGTGGCTGCTGCGCTGGATCGGGCATGACCGTGCCACGGTATTGGACGGTGGGTGGCAGGCGTGGACGGCGGCCGGCTTGCCTGTCGAAAGCGGGCCGGCGCCCGCGCCGGCGTCGGGTGGTGGTGCATCGCCGCGGCCGTCCCTGGTCGAAGCGGTGGATGCCGCGGCCGTATTGGCCAACCTGCGCACCAAGGACTTTACCGTGGTCGACGCGCGCGCGGCCGCCCGCTATCGAGGCGAAGTCGAACCGATCGACCCGGAGGCCGGCCGCATACCCGGCGCACTGAACCGGCCGTACACCGACAACCTGGACGCCGACGGGCGATTCAAGTCGCCGGCGCAACTGCGGCAGGAATTCCAGGCCGTCCTGGGCGACCGCACACCGTCGTCCATCGTGCACCAATGCGGCTCCGGCATTACGGCTTCTGCCAATCTCTTCGCGATGGAAGTCGCGGGGTTGAGCGGTTCGCGCCTGTACCCGGGTTCCTGGAGCGAGTGGATTAGCGATCCTTCCCGGCCGCGGGAAAAGGGCTGATCGGCTTTACTTGGGGCGGCTTGCTGCCCCCCAAGGGGGCCGTTTCTGCCTTGGGGCGGCCCGGCGGCAGAAAATAAAGGCGCCATGAAATTCATGGCGCCTTTATTCGTTCAACCGCGGGCGGGTTGGCGTCACGGATGCGGGTCGGTTTCCGCCATGACGCGGCGGTACCATTCGTGGAAGTGCTGCATGCCGGCTTCCATGGGGGATTGGTACGGCCCGGCTTCGGTCACGCCCCGTTCATGCAGCGCCCTGCGGCCGGCGTCCATCCGTTCGGCGATTTCGTCGTCCTCCCCCGCGGTTTCCATATAGGCGGCTTGCTGCGCCTCGACGAATTCGCGTTCGAAGGCGACGATTTCTTCCGGGTAATAGAACTCCACCACGTTCAAGGTGTCCTGCGGACCGCGGGGATGCAGCGTGGACAGCACCAGCACGTGCGGGTAGACCTCGATCATGTGCGTGGGGAAGTAGGTTGCCCAGATGGCCCCGAAATCCGGCGTTTCGCCCTGGCGGAAGTCCAGCACCCGGTTATGCCAGGCGCGGTAGACGTCCGAGCCCGGATTGGCCAGGGCCTGGTGTACGCCCACGCGCTGCACGCTGTGCCAGGAACCGAAGTCCCAGGCGAGGTCGTCGCAGGTGACGAAGCGGCCCAGGCCGGGGTGGAAGGGACCGACGTGATAGTCCTCCAGGTAGACCTCGATGAAGGTCTTCCAGTTGTAGTTGCACTGGTGGATCTGGACGCGGTCCAGCACATAGTCGCCGAAATCGAACTCGGGCCGCGCGAACAGGCCGCCGATATCCTGCAGGGGATCGCGCTGGCCTTCGAACAGCAGGCCGTGGCAGTCGCGCAGGCGGAAGCGGTCCAGCTTCGCGCAGGGCGTGCTGTCGAACTGCGGCGCGCCCAGCAGCTCGCCTTGGGCGCTGTAGGTCCAGCGATGCAGGGGGCAGACGATATTGCCCCCCGTCGCGCGGAGATTGCCGGCCGTGTTGGCGCTGCCCGCGACATTGCCCGCCACGCCGCCCAGCATCAAGGCCTGGCGGTGGCGGCAGACATTTGAGATGAGTTCTACCCCCTGGGGCGTATGGACAAGGGCACGTCCACCTTTTTCCTGGACCAGCGTACGCCAATCGCCGACTTCTGGCACCATTTTGCGGTGGCCGACGTAAAGCGCGGATTGTTTGAAAATGAGTTCTTGCTCGCGCTTGAAGCGGGCTTCGTCAAAATATGCGCTGACGGGTAGCTGGGTGCGAGCTGGCACGAACTGCGCCATCCGACCAATGTCGGTCATGATTCCCTCCGCTCGGATAAAAAAGCCAGGACGGCACGAATCCGTTCTGGCGCGAAGAAAAATCGGTCTGGCCGATCGAAATTACAAAGCGATTGTACCCCAGCCGCTACAAGCGCGCCCGTGTGGCAACCTGAAGAACCCGCGATGGCGTTCAGAAGATGTTTATTGCATGACTTATTGCAGAACCACGTTGGCCTGCCGTACCAGTTTCTGTATCACCGGCCGTTCGGCCGCGATCTGCTGGCTCAGGGCTTCGGGCGTGCCGGAAGCCGGTTGTATGCCCATGTCCAGCATTTTCTTGCGCACTGTTTCGTCCTTCAGCGCATCGGCCAGCGCGGCGCGCAACTTTGCCAACGCTTGCGCGGGCGTGTGCGGCGGCGCGACGAAGCTGAACCAGGCCGTGATGTCGAATTGCGGGTAGCCCTGCTCAGCCAGGGTGGCGAGCTGGGGCTCGCTGTCCAGGCGCCGCGGGCTGGTGATGCCGAAGACCTTGACCTTACCGGCGTCCGCCTGCGGCATCCCGGTCGCCACCATATCGAAGAAGATATCGACGTCGCCCGAAATCAGGGCCGGCAGGGCCTGCGTGGCGCCCTTGAAGGGAACATGCAGCATGTCGGTGCCGGTCAGGCTCTTGAACTGCTCGGCGGCCAGGTGGGACGAGGTGCCGGGGCCAAAGGTGGCGAAGGTCACCTTGCCAGGGTGCTGGCGCGCGTAGTCGACCAGCTCCTTGGTATTGCTGAACGGCGCCTTGGGACTGGACAAGAGCACCAGCGGGCCGACGCCGACCATGCCGATGGGTTCGAATCCGTCCGGGTCGTAGGGCAGTTCCTTGTACAGATAGCGGTTGGTGACCAGTGTCGAGTTGGTGGCCATCAGGATGGTGTAGCCGTCGGCCGGTTCGCGCTGGACGAAAGAGGCGCCGATGCTGGTGCCGGCGCCCGCGCGGTTTTCCACCACCATGGCCACTCCCAGGTCCTTGCCCATGCGCTCGGCCAACAGTCGCGTCAGGACATCCGTGGCGCCGCCGGCCGGGAAGGGCGATACGACCTTGACGGGACGGGACGGATAGGTTTGCGCCTGCACGGCCGCGCAGGCGGCGGCCAGCGTGGCCGCCGCGATAAGCTTGCCCCAGAAAAGCATGGTGATCCCCTTGTTGTTCGTTCCGGGCGCGGCCACGGGCAGTGCTCATCGGTCCGCGGGCCGCGACGACGCGGGCCGATGCAACCCCCAAGGCGCCGACTATAGGAAGGGCCGGCCCCGAACGCAATCGGGGATGCCCTGGGGCCAGGGTTCGCGATCTCGTACAATTCCAGGATTATCCACAGCCAGCCTTACCGGAGACACGCTTGGCCCCCACGCAAGCCGATCCGCGCGACGATTCCCCAATGCCCGCCAGCCGACCCGATGCGGAAAACGCAACCGCGAGCCGCGCCGCTTCCGCGCTGCCGCAGGATTTCGAGACCGCCCTGGCCCAACTCGAAGCCCTCGTCGCCGCCATGGAAGACGGTTCCCTTCCGCTGGAAGAGTCGCTGGCGGCCTATCGCCGCGGCGTGGAGCTCACCCGCATTTGCCAGGAACGCCTGGCGCAGGCCGAACAGCAGGTACGTGTCTTGGAAGGCGACCTGCTGCGTCCGCTGGATCCCGGCGCGCTGGATGACGAATCGAACGGATGAAGCACTCGCATCTCGCTTTTCAGGAATGGCTGCGCGACCGTGCCGCGCACGTCGAACGGACGCTGGACGAATTCCTGCCGCCCGTGGACGCCGTGCCGGCACGCCTGCACGAGGCCATGCGCTATGCCGTGTTGGGCGGCGGCAAGCGCGTGCGCGCCGCGCTGGTCTACGCGGCCGGCCAGGCCTGCCCGATCAGCGGCCATGCCACCGCCGTGGAGGCCTCGCTGGACCGCGCGGCGGCCGCCGTGGAATTGATACACGCCTATTCGCTGGTGCACGACGACCTGCCCTGCATGGACGACGACACCCTGCGCCGCGGGCGGCCGACCACCCATGTGCAGTATGACGAAGCCACCGCCATGCTGGTGGGCGACGCCTTGCAGCCGCTGGCTTTCGAGCTGCTGTCCGAAATGCCCATCGCGCCCGCACTGGTCGTGCAGGCCACGCAGGCGCTGGCACGCGCCTCCGGCAGCCTGGGCATGGCGGGCGGGCAGGCGATCGACCTGGAAAGCGTGGGCCGCGCGCTGGACCGCGACGCCTTGCAGACCATGCATGGCATGAAGACAGGGGCCATGCTGGCGGTCAGCGTGGCCCTGGGCGGCATCGTATCGGGGGCCAGCTCCAACGCCCGCCAGGCCCTGGACAACTACGCGCAGGCGATCGGCCTGGCCTTCCAGGTCGTGGACGACATCCTGGACGTGACGGCGGATGCCGGCAAGCTGGGCAAGACCGCGGGCAAGGACGCCGCCGACAACAAGCCGACCTATGTTTCACTGATGGGCCTGGAGCAGGCGCGCGCCTTCGCGCAGGACTTGCGACAGGTTGCCCTGCAGGCCCTCGCCCCATTGGGCGAAGGCCGCGCGCGGCTGGCGGAACTGGCCGATTTCATCGTACTGCGAGACCGTTGACGCGCGCTGCGGCGTGATCGGGCTCGCGACCTGGGTTGCGAAAAGCATGACCACTGAATTACTGGAAACCATCGACAGTCCGGCAGACCTGAAGCGACTGGACCGCAGGGCGCTGAAAAAGCTCGCCGACGAACTGCGCGCCTTCATTCTGGCCTCGGTTTCCCGCACCGGCGGGCATCTGTCGTCCAACCTGGGTACCGTGGAACTCACGCTGGCGCTGCACTACGTGTTCGACACGCCGCACGACCGCCTGGTCTGGGACGTGGGGCACCAGTCCTATCCGCACAAGATCCTGACCGGCCGCCGGGAAGGCATGGCGCATCTGCGGCAGGCCGGTGGTATTTCGGGCTTTCCGCGCCGCTGCGAATCGGAATACGACGCCTTCGGTACCGCGCATTCGTCGACGTCCATTTCGGCGGCGCTGGGCATGGCCGTGGCATCGCGCAACGCCGGCGTATCGCGCCAGCACATCGCCGTGATCGGCGACGGCGCCATGTCGGCGGGCATGGCGTTCGAGGCCATGAACAATGCGGGCGTCACCCCGGGCATCAACCTGCTGGTGATCCTGAACGACAACGACATGTCGATCTCGCCGCCGGTGGGGGCACTGAACCGCTACCTGGCGCGGCTGATGTCCGGCCGTTTCTATGCGGCCGCCAAGAACGTCGGCAAGGCCGTGCTGCAGCACGTGCCGCCGGTGCTGGAACTGGCCCGGCGCATCGAGGAACATGCCAAGGGCATGGTGACCCCGGCCACGCTGTTCGAGGAATTCGGTTTCAACTACGTGGGTCCCATCGACGGCCACGACCTGGACGCGCTGGTGCCCACGCTGCAGAACCTGAAGGCCTTGCAGGGACTGCAATTCCTGCATGTGGTGACGCGCAAGGGGCAGGGCTACAAGCTGGCGGAAGCCGACCCGGTGCTGTACCACGGTCCCGGCAAATTCGACCCGGAAGTCGGCATCGTGCCGGCCAAGGCGCCTTCCAAGCTGACGTTCACGCAAGTCTTCGGCCAGTGGCTGTGCGACATGGCCGAACAGGATGAAAGACTGGTCGGTATTACGCCCGCCATGCGCGAAGGCAGCGGGCTGGTGGAATTCGAACGGCGTTTCCCGTCGCGCTACTTCGATGTCGGCATCGCCGAGCAGCATGCCGTCACGTTTGCCGCCGGCCTGGCCTGCGAGCAGCACAAGCCGGTGGTGGCGATCTATTCGACCTTCATGCAGCGCGGCTACGATCAGTTCATCCACGATGTGGCCCTGCAGAACCTGGACGTGACATTCGCGCTGGACCGCGCCGGCCTGGTGGGCGCGGACGGCGCCACCCATGCGGGCAATTACGATATCGCCTTCCTGCGCTGCATTCCGAATATGGTCGTGGCCACGCCCTCGGATGAAGCCGAGGCGCGTTTGCTGCTGACCACCTGTTATCGCCATGCCGGGCCGGCTTCGGTCCGCTACGCGCGCGGGGGTGGGCGTGGCGCGGCGGTGCCCGCCACGCTCGAAGACGTGCCTTTGGGCAAAGGCATCGTGCGGCGCCATGGCGGCACGATTGCCATCCTGTGTTTCGGCACGCTGCTGCCCGCGGCGGAAAAGGCGGCCGAGGCGCTGGACGCAACGGTGGCCGACATGCGGTTTGTCAAGCCGCTGGACGAAGCGCTCGTGCGCGAACTGGCGTCGCGCCATGATGCCCTGGTGACCCTGGAGGAAGGCGCCGTCATGGGCGGTGCGGGCAGCGCCGTCTGTGAGGCCCTGAATGCCGCGGGTATCACCCTGCCGGTATTGCAGCTGGGCCTGCCGGACCGCTTCATCGACCATGGCGACCAGCAGGCGTTGCTAAGCAGCGTGGGGCTGGACGCAGCCGGTATCGAGGCCGCCGTGCGGGCGCGTTTTGGCGAATTGCTGGCGCGGCCGGTGCCCAAGGTCAACCACGGGTAAAGCGGCGCCGGAGCGCCTCGAGGCCTGTCGGGAAAAGGGTTTTCCCGGGCAGACGGATTCCGTTGGGCGATAATGCTCGTCCATCGACACTTGAGACGGTGCTCCGGAAGCCCGTTTGTCACAGGCCAGACCTATGAATTCCCCAATCGATTCCGCCCTCATCATGCCGGACATCCAGAGTTCGGCCGATACGCGGCATATCCCCATCCAGCGCGTGGGGATACGCGGCGTGCGCCATCCCATGCTGGTCCGGGCCGCGGACGGCAGTGCCATGGCAACGGTGGCCAACTGGACCTTGACGGTGGCCCTGCCGGCCGAAGAAAAGGGCACCCATATGTCCCGCTTCGTGGCGCTGTTGGAAAAATACCGCAGTACGCCCATGACGCCGGGGTCCTTTCGTGCCATGGCGCGCGAAATGCTGCCCTTGCTGCATGCCGAGCGCGGCGACATCACGGCGGCCTTCCCGTATTTCATCAACAAGTCGGCGCCCGTCTCCGGCGTGCAAAGCCTGATGGATTACGAAATCCAGTGGGTGGCGCGGGCGGCCGGGGAAAAAGTCGAATTCGAATTGATCGTGCAGGTGCCGCTGACCAGCCTTTGCCCCTGCTCCAAGGCGATTTCCGAATACGGCGCGCACAATCAACGTTCGCATGTCACCGTGGCCGCGCTCATCGGCGACGAGGTCGGCGTGGACGAAATCATCCGATTGATCGAGGACGAAGGTTCCTGCGAGGTGTGGGGCCTGCTCAAGCGGCCCGACGAAAAATTCGTGACCGAGCGCGCCTACGACAATCCGAAGTTCGTCGAGGACCTGGTCCGTGACGTGGCGGCGCGGCTGTCGGTGCGCGCCGGCGTGGCGCGCTACCGCGTCGAGGCCGAAAACTTCGAGTCCATCCACAATCATTCCGCCTACGCGGTCGTGGAAGGCGAAGGCCCGGCGCGCCCCTGACCGCGTTGCACGGGCGCCACGCGGCTTTGTGCGGTTGCACAATGGCCGGATTCCGGCGATAATCGAAGGCTTTCCTGCTCGACTGTCCATATTGGGCGGCGGGCTGCCCCCCGGGCCGCGCGTGTGTTTGATGCAACCTGGACGCAACCGCGGACAACTCGCGGCGAAGTCACGCCAGGCCCGGGACATCCACCAGGAGTTTTACCCATGCGTCACTACGAAGTGGTGTTTATCGTTCACCCCGACCAGAGCGAGCAGGTGCCCGCCATGGTCGAGCGGTATCAGTCGCTGGTCACGGGCCAGGGCGGTACCGTGCACCGTCTGGAAGACTGGGGCCGCCGTCAACTGGCCTATCCCATCCAGAAGCTGGTCAAGGCTCACTATGTGTGCCTGAACATCGAGTGCAACCAGTCCACCCTGGACGAGCTGGAGCATTCCTTCCGCTACAACGATGCCGTTTTGCGCCACCTGGTCATCAAGACCAAGAAGGCCCAGACTGGCGCGTCGATCATGATGAAGTCGGTCGAGCGCGAAGAAGCCCGCAAGGCATCCGCGGAAGCGGTCGTGCCCCAGGCTGCTGAGTAACACGGTTTTCGAGGGCAGGACGTTCCGCCCGCGATTCCCGCAACCCGGCCCGGCCGGCAAGCGATGAACGAAACAGCGTTAAGCGCCCAGGTTCTTGAAAGAGAACCGCTGCGGCACACTCCCGCCGGGATTCCCGTGCTGGAGATGCTGCTGGAGCATGTGTCGGAAGTCATCGAGGCCGGTCACCCGCGCCGCGTCGAACTGACGATACAGGCGGTCCTGATGGGCGACCTGGCGCTGATGCTGGCCGATATCCAGCTGGGTACATCGTTGCAGGTGCAAGGCTTCCTGGCCCCTGTTCGCCAGGGGGCGGTCAAGCTGAAGCTGCATGTGCAGCGCGCGACCAGGGTGTCGGCCGGCGAGGATCCGCTGGTGGCCTGATGGCCACACGGGTGCCGGACAGGAACGATGGGGCAGGGAACGCCTGCATAGGTAAGGATTACGGGTCAAGGACCCACACGAATCAAGAGGCACATCATGGCTTTCTTCGGTAAGCGCAAGGAAAAACGCAAGTTCACGCAGCAGAATCCGCTGTTCAAGCGCCGCAAGTTCTGCCGCTTCACCGCGGCCGGCGTGGAAGAGATCGACTACAAGGATCTGGACACCCTGCGCGACTTCCTCCAGGAAAACGGCAAGATCATCCCGGCTCGCCTGACGGGCACGAAGGCGCACTATCAGCGCCAGCTGGACACCGCCATCAAGCGCGCGCGCTTCCTGGCGCTGCTGCCTTACACCGATAACCACAATTAATCTGGAGATCGCGATGGAAGTGATCCTGCTCGAAAAAGTCCCCGGCAAGGGCAATCTGGGCGATAAAGTCCGTGTCCGTGACGGCTTCGCCCGCAACTGGCTGATTCCGCAGAAGAAGGCGCAGCGCGTCACGCCCAAGGTACTGGAAGCGTTCGAAGCGCGTCGCGCCGAACTCGAAAAGGTCCAGGCCGACAAGCTGGCCGTCGCCCAGGGCGTGGCGGATCGCCTGAACGGCCAACAGGTCAAGATCCAGCAGAAGGCCGGCGTCGACGGCCGCCTGTTCGGTTCCGTGACCAGTGGCGACATCGTGGCCGCCTTGCACAAGGCTGGCTACGAGTCGGTGGAAAAGTCGAATATCCGCCTGCCGTCCGGCCCGCTGAAGGCGATCGGCGAATACCCGGTGCAAATCAGCCTGCACGCGGACGTGGCGGTGGAAGTCACCGTCGTGGTCGAGGGCGATATCGCCTGATGTCGCTTGCGCCGGCGGGCATGTATCGTTTTCCGCCGGCCCGCGCGACAGGCGTATCATCGTCCGTCCGCCCTCGTGCGGAAAAAAGAGCCGGCCTGGTGCCGGCTTCTTTTTTTGCCGTGGCCGCCCCAAGGCGAACCCTATCCTTTTGCTCAAGGTCCGCGTTTGACCTCGCCGCCTGAACACGAACCCCCGCCGCCCGGCCTGCAGCAATGGCTGGCGCGGGCCAAGCAGACGCCCTTGCCGTCCGTCGACGAGGTCAACATCGACGGCGTATGGTGCGTGGTCAAGTATCGCCGGCCCAGCGTGCGCGGGGCCGTCAGCTATGCCTTGCGCTATCTTCGCGCCGCATTGCTTGCCGTGGGCTGCAAGCTCGTCCTGGGAGAATTCCCCGATCCGCGCATACTGCTGCGCAACGGCCTGGACTACGAAGCCGAACGCCTGCGCCGCCTGCGCGCCGCGGATTGCCGCGTGCCGGATATCTGGTGGCAGGAACCTGGCCTGCTGGTCCTGGAACATGTGGGCACCGACCTGAACGCGCTGATCCGCCATGGCAGCGACGAGACCCGCGTCGCGCTCGCGGCGCAGGCCGGACGGGACCTGGCGGAGTTCCACAAGCAGGGCTTTTGCCACGGCGGAGCGCAGATCCGCAATCTGACGATCCGCGGCAAGGAGATGTGGCGCATCGATTTCGAGGAAAACATCGGCGAGGCCTTGTCTCGCCCGCTGGGCCAGGCCTACGACCTGTTCCAGATGGTGGCTTCGGTGCTGTCCATGCGCAATCTGCCCAGCGCGATCATGCCCCGGCTGGGGCAGGTTATGCTGGCGTCTTATTTTGAAGCCAACCCGGACCCTGACGTGCGCGCCCGCCTGCTGCGCCTGGGCCGTTTCATGCGCGGAGCGGCTTGGCCGCTGCGGCCCCTGCTGGGATGGCTGCGCTCGCGCGACATCCAGGGATTTTTTCGTGTTGCCGATACGCTGCGACCATGAATGAACCGATGAACGCCTCCACCGATACCTCGCTCGACTACCTGCGGGTACCGCCGCATTCCATCGAGGCCGAGCAATCCGTGCTGGGCGGTTTGCTGCTGGATAACGCCGCCTGGGACCGCATCGCCGACGTACTGGTCGAAGAAGACTTCTACCGACACGACCACCGGCTGATCTGGCAGCACATCGCCCGCCTGGTGGGTCTGGCGCGGCCGGCCGACGTGATCACGGTGCATGAATCGCTGGTGAGTGCCGGCAAGGCCGACGACGTGGGCGGCATCGCCTACCTGAATTCCCTGGCACACAATACGCCGTCGGCGGCCAACATCCGCCGGTACGCGGAAATCGTGCGCGAGCGGGCCACCTTGCGCAAGCTGGTGTCCATCGCCGACGAGATCTCGGCGGCCGCGCTGAATCCGCAAGGCAAGGAAGCGCGCCAACTGTTGGACGAAGCCGAATCCAAGGTCTTCAAGATCGCCCAGGAAGGCGCGCGCGGTTCGGCCGGTTTCCAGGAGATCCAGCCGCTGCTGACGCAAGTGGTCGAGCGCATCGACGAGCTCTACCACCGCGATACCGATTCCGACGTCACGGGCGTGCCCACGGGATTTACAGACCTGGACAAGATGACCTCCGGCCTGCAGCCGGGGGACCTGGTCATCGTCGCGGGACGCCCGTCCATGGGCAAGACCTCGTTCTCGATGAACATCGGCGAACACGTCGCCATCGAGCAGGGTCTGCCCGTGGCGGTGTTTTCCATGGAAATGGGCGCGGTGCAGCTGGCCATGCGTATGCTCGGTTCCGTGGGCATGCTCGATCAGCACCGCATGCGGACCGGCAAGCTGATCGCCGAGGACTGGCCGCGCGTCACGCACGCGGTGCAGATGATGCAGGACGCGCAGGTCTACATCGATGAAACGCCGGCGCTGAGCGCGATGGAAGTGCGGGCCCGCACGCGGCGGCTGGCGCGCCAGTGCGGGCAGCTGGGCCTGATCATCATCGATTACCTGCAGCTCATGTCGGGCAGCGGCGGCGGCGAAAACCGCGCCACGGAAATCTCCGAGATCAGCCGTTCGCTCAAGGGCCTGGCCAAGGAGCTGAATTGCCCCTTGATCGCACTGTCGCAGTTGAATCGCAGCCTGGAACAACGTCCCAACAAACGGCCCGTCATGAGCGATCTGCGCGAATCCGGCGCCATCGAACAGGACGCGGACGTGATCCTGTTCATTTATCGGGACGAGGTGTACAACCCGGATTCCCCGGACAAGGGAACGGCCGAGATCATCATCGGCAAACAGCGTAACGGCCCGATCGGCACGGTGCGCCTGACCTTCCAGGGCATGAGCACGCGCTTCCTGAACTTTACCGCCGGCCCGCAGTATTGATATCGTCGTCGCCGCGCATGCCGGCATGCGCCTGCCTGATGTAGCGCTGCGGCGGGGCGCCAAGCGCGCGATGGAACATGGTGCTGAAGGCATTTGCCGTCGCGTAGCCCAGCTCGCGTGCGACGCTGGCCACCGGCGTGCCCAGCGATAGCTGGCATATCGCTTCCGCCAGCCGCAGCTGCTGGCGCCACTGGCCGAACGTAAGCCCGGTTTCCCGCTTGAACAGGCGGCCCAGCGTGCGCATGCTGGCGCCCACCTGCATGCCCAGAACGTCCATCGTGGCGACGCTGCCGGGCGTTTCCATCAAAAGCTCGCACACCCTCAGCAGCCGCTTGTCGCGGGGCAGCGGCAGTTTGCCGTGCTCGAGCGCGGGCGCGTGCTGCAGCTGGCGCAGCAGCAGGGGAACGCACAGCGCCGCCGTGCTGTCCGGCGCGTACTCCGGCGGGTCCTCCAGCATGGCCAGGATCAGCTCGCGCAGTAGCGGACCGACGGCGATATGGCGGCATTCGGTCCATAGCCAGAGCGCCGTGTCCGGTTCGATGCGCAGGGCGCGCAGGGGCACGCGGCCGACCATGTGCAGTTCGTGATCCACGCCGGGCGCGATCCAGAAGGCATCCGTGGGCGCCACCGTCCAGGCCCCGTGGGGCGTGAGCACGCGCACCACGCCGCGTAGCGCGTGCACCAGTTGGCCTTGCTCGTGGCTGTGCCAGATCTCGCGGCTGCCGTGGGGGTAGTCGAACTGGTACGCCATGACGGGCCGTTTAAGCCGTTGGTAGCCCGGCGCAAAACGGCGCCTCCAGATGTTGTCCATTCCGCTGACTTTTTCCGTATAGCTTCGCGAAGCCGTCCGAACTTGACGCTTCGGCGAATCATGTTGTCCACCACACCTCAAGTTTAGCGAGTTAAATGAGAATGATTGTGATTAACATAACTTAACTAGCGCGAGCCGCCCGAAAGGCGTCGTTTTTTCGCCGCATCTCGCGCGGAGCAGCCCTTGTATGTTCGTATCCGCCACGCCCCGCTCGCTACGGGTGTCGACGCTTGCACTCGCCATGATGGCCTGCCCGGCCTCTCCCACGTGGGCGCAGGAAACCCAGCAGTTGCCCGTCATCAGCGTGACGGGCGAAGCGGTGGAGACCGCGGAGGGTCCCGTGCCGGGCTATGTGGCCAGGCGCAGCAGCGCTGGCAGCAAGACCGATACGCCGCTGGTCGAGACGCCACAATCGATCTCGGTGGTGACGCGGCAGCAGATGGACGACCAGGCCGCCCAGACGCTGGACCAGGCGCTGCGCTACGTCCCGGCGGTATACAGCCAGGATAACGACCTGCGCTTCGATCAACTGACCATACGGGGCTTCGCCGCGGATTCCTATCTGGACGGCATGAAGCTGAACCGCACGACCTGGTTCGCCAATCCCCGTATCGATCCCTATTTCCTTGAACGCATCGACGTGCTGCGTGGCCCCGCGTCGGTGCTGTATGGGCAGGCCAGTCCCGGCGGCCTGGTGGACATGGTGTCCAAGCGGCCGACCGCCGAGCCGCTGCATTCCATCGAAATGGGCATCGGCAATGACCAGCGGTATCAGCTGGGATTCGATTTTGGCGGCCCGGTGGACCAGGACGGAAAATGGCTTTATCGCGTGACCGGGCTGGGCCGCGATGCCAATACCCAGACCCGCCATGTGGAGGAGCAGCGCATCGGCATCGCGCCGGCGCTGACGTGGCAGCCCAGCGGCGATACGCGGCTGACTTTCCTGGGTGGCTATCAGTACGATCCGCAAGGCGGCCTGTTCAATCCGGTGCCGGCCTATGGCACGGTGCGCTGGAATCCGAACGGCAAGCTGCGCCCCGAGGATTACCTGGGCAACCCCGACACCGACCGTTTCCGCCGCACGCAATACTCCGCCGGCTATCTGCTGGAGCACCGCTTCAATGATCTGCTGCAGGTGCGCCAGAACGTGCGCTACCTGCACGATGATGTCGATTACTACCAGACCTCGTTATCCAGCCCGCTGACGCCGGACCGTCGCAGCGCCTATATGTGGGCCAACATCAATCGCGAACACATGTCGCAGTTCACGATCGACAACCAGGCGCAGTTCGATTTCAGCACCGGCCCGCTGCGGCATACCGTACTGGCCGGGGTGGACTATCAGTATTTGCAGAACGATATCCGGCGCGGCGGGCAGTTCTTTTCGAACTATCCCATCGACCTTTTCAATCCGGATTACGCCGGCTACCCGCGCGTGCCGGTCACGGTGGACGAGACCACGCGGCTGGCGCAGGTGGGCGCCTATCTGCAGGAACAGCTGCGCTGGGACCGCTGGGCGTTGACCTTGGGCGCGCGGAAGGACTATGCCAGCTCGCGCGACGTGCAGGACAACGCCATGACCGGGGCCAACATGGTGTCCAGCCGCACGGGCGACCACGCGTTTACCTGGCGCGGCGGGCTGACCTACCGGTTCGACAACGGCATCGCGCCTTATGCCAGCTATTCGACGTCTTTCCAGCCGCAGAGCGGCGCCGACTGGAATGGCAACCCCTTCATCCCGACGCGCGGCAAGCAGTACGAATTGGGCATCAAGTTCCAGCCGGATGCGATGCGCAGCTATGCCACCGTCGCGGTGTTCGACCTGCGCCAGACGAATGTCGTGACGCCGGACCCGGACCCCAGCCATCCGCAGGCATCGGTGCAGTCGGGGGAGATCCGCTCACGCGGCCTGGAACTGGAGGCCCATGCCGAGCTGACCCGGGAACTCAGTGTGATCGCTTCCTATGCGTATCTGGATAACGTCGTGGCCAAGGCGAATAACGCCACGCAGGGCAAGCATCCCACGGGGATCCCCAAGCACATGGCCTCGACGTGGGCCGACTACACGATACGGGGCGGCGATCTGAACGGGCTGGGGTTTGGCGCCGGGGTGCGGTACGTCGGGCAGACTTATGGGTCCGCAGACAACGACCTGGTGCTGCCCGAGCGCGTCTTGGTGGACGCCGCGGTTCACTACGATACGGGGCGCTGGCGCTTTGCCTTGAATGCCAGCAATTTGTTCAACAAGGCGTATTTGGCGTATTGCACCAACCCCACGGTTTGCTATTGGGGGGCATCGCGGACAGTGTTGGCGACCGCGCGTTATCAATGGTGACCGCCCCCGGCAACCCATGCGGGAAGGTCGCGCGCTGAACATGCGCGTTGTTTTCTCCTAGAACAGGAACTGCAGCGCCGGGTTGCCGTGCGACACGGCGCCCACCTTGCCCGGAATGATCCCGCGTTCGGACAGCAGTTGGGAGACATCCTGCACGATGCGTTCGACCGCGCCGGCATGGGCGCCGACATAACGCAGGCCGGCGGCGATCATCTCGGCGCGGGCCGCTGCGTTGTCCACCAGCTTGACGGCGATGTCCAGCGCGTCGGCGGCATCGGCGGCGCGTAGCGCCGCGCCGGCGGACACGGCTTGCCGGGCCACCTCCAGGAAGTTGCGGCATGCGGCCCCACGATGACGGGCGTGCCGACCGCGCAGGGTTCGATCAGGTTCTGGCCGCCCGCCGCCACGAAACCGCCCGCCACGATGGCGACGTCGTCCGCTGCGTAGTAGGTGGCCAGTTCCCCCATGCTGTCGCCCAGCATGATCTGCGTGCCTTCGGGCAGGGGCCGCAGCAGGTCGGTGGCGCTGCGGCGCACCCAGCGCAGCCGCGTTTCGGCCAGCTGCGCGGCCACGGCCTCGAAGCGTTCGGGATGGCGGGGCACGATGATGAGCAGCGGCGCGTTGCGGCCTTCGTCCGGCCATGCCCGCGATGCGTAGGCTTGCAGGACCGCCGCTTCTTCGCCTTCGTGCGTGCTGGCGACCACCACCACGCGGCGCCGCCACATCTCGCGCCAGGCGCGGCCCAGGGCCACCTGGTCGGCGGGAACCGCCATATCGAATTTGATGTTGCCGCAAACCTCGACCGCGCGTGCGCCGCTGGCGCGCAGGCGAACCGCGTCGGCCTCGCTCTGCGCCAGGACCTGGTCCAGTCCCGCATACGCCTCCCGCAGGACGCGGGCGGCATAGCGGCTCCGCCGGGCGGAGCGTTCCGACAGGGGCGCGCTGGCGAGCACCATGGGCACGCCGCGCGCATTCGCTTCGTGGATCATGTTGGGCCAGACTTCCCGTTCGATCAGGATGCCGCAGGATGGCGCGACTTCGTCCAGGAAGCGCCTGCACGCGCCGGGCGTGTCGTAGGGTAGCCAGGCCTGCCGCAGATGGCCGGCGTCGATCGCCACGCCGAACAGACGCGTCCCTTCGCGCCGGCCGGTGGCGGTGGTGTGGGTCAGGACGACCGGCCAGCGCCGCTTCAGCAGTGCCTGTACCAGCGGTTGCGCGGCGCGGGTTTCACCGAGGCTGAGCGCGTGCACCCAGACAGGGGCGACCCCGCTGGGCGGCAGGGCATAGCCGAAGCCGAACCGTTCCCAGAGCGCCGCGCTGTGCAGCGCATCGGATCGGCCGCGCGCCAAGGCGCGGGCGGCGAGGGCGGGGGCGCAGGCGCGCAGGATACAGGCATAAGTGGTTCGGTTCATGCTGGCGGCCCCTCGGATGGCTCACAAAGTATGAGCAGGGTCCAGCATGCACGGCGTGCATGTCCGGCAATTTACAGTCGCGTGTCCGGGACTTTACAGCGGCGTGTCAGGATCTTTACAACGGCGCTCATGCGAAGCGGCGCCGTTCGGTAGCGCGGCGCCGCCATGCGCCCACGTGTACGGGCGCGGTATTTCCGCACGTGCGATCAGTCGTCGCCGTGGCCTTCGTTGCCGGGGCGCTTGGCGAAGCGGCTGGCCAGCACACCGCAGACCATCAGCTGGATTTGATGAAACATCATCAGCGGCAGCACGATGGCGCCGACGGCGTGCCCGGCGAACAGCACCTGGGCCATCGGGATGCCGCTGGCCAGGCTTTTCTTCGAGCCGCAGAACATCAATGTGATGCGGTCCGGGGTATTGAAGTGCATCGCCCGGCCGAACAGGCTGGTCAGCACCAGGGCAACCGCCAGGATGACGCCGCAGGCCACGATCAGTCCGAGCAGCGCCGGGATGGGCGTGTTGTGCCATAGCCCTTCGTTGACCGCTTCCGAAAAGGCGGTGTAGACGACCAGCAGGATCGAGCCCTGGTCGACGACCTTCAGCAGCGACTTGCGCTTGTGTACCCAGCCGCCGATCCAGCGCCGCAGGACCTGGCCCAGCACGAAGGGCAGCAACAGCTGCAGCATGATCTTGAGCACGGCATCGAAGGACACCGGCGCACTGCCTGCGTTCACCACGACCAGCCCGGCGGCCAGCGGCGTGATGAAGATGCCCAGCAGGCTGGAGGCCGAGGCGCTGCATACCGCGGCCGGCACGTTGCCGCGCGCCATCGACGTGAAGGCGATGGCCGATTGCACGGTGGCGGGCAGGCAGCACAGGAACATGATGCCCAGGTAGAGCTCCGGCGTCACCAGCGGCATCAGGACGGGCTTGAGCAGCAGGCCGATGATCGGGAACAGGATGAACGTCGTCGTGAAGATCAGGCCGTGAAGACGCCAGTGCGTGATGCCGGCGACGATGGCTTCGCGTGACAGCCGCGCGCCATGCAGGAAGAACAGCAGGCCGACGGCGATATTGGTGATGTCGTTGAAGATGGTCAGCCCTGTGCCGTGGGCAGGAAGCAGGCTGGCAATGATGACGGTGGTGACCAGGAACAGCGTGAAGCGGTCGGGCAGAAAGCGAGTGAGGCGATTCATGGAGCTGCAGCGGGGAACGGTCATGCCACGCGCCTAGCGCGCCAGCCGGCCGGGATGGAGAATTCAGGACGGCGTCTATTGTAGACCGTGCGCTGTGCGGACTCTTTCAGCCCGCTGTCATGGCCAGGGCCATGTCGAAGGCCGCGACCAGCGAGGTGGGGTCCGCGATCCCCTGCCAGGCGATATCGAATGCGGTGCCGTGATCGACGCTGGTCCGCACGAAGGGCAGGCCGACGGTGACGTTGACGCCTTCTTCCACCCCCAGGTACTTGACCGGGATCAGCCCCTGGTCGTGATACTGGGCCACGACGATGTCGAAATCGCCGCGCCGCGCCCGCATGAACACCGTGTCGCCGGGCCAGGGCCCGCTGGCATCCATGCCTTCCTCGCGCGCGGCCTCGATGGCGGGGGCGATGACCTGGATTTCCTCGCGGCCGAATTTGCCGCCTTCGCCGGCGTGCGGATTCAGGCCCGCCACGGCGATGCGCGGCCGTGCGATGCCCATCCGAAGGCAGGCCGCGTGGGCCAGGCGGATGGCCCGCAGTTCCGCTTCCAGGGTGATGCCGGCGAATACATCCGCCAATGCTACGTGGATGGTGACCAGCAGGACACGCAGCTCGCGGTTGGCCAGCATCATGGCGAAGTCGCGCGTGCCGCTGCGTTCGGCCAGGATTTCGGTGTGGCCGGGGTAGTCGATGCCGCCCGCGTGCATGGAGGCCTTGTTCAGCGGCGCGGTGACGATGGCGCGGATGCGGCCGGCCATGGCGTCGTCGATGGCCGCGCACACATAGTCATAGGCGGCACGGCCGGCCTGCGCATCGACCTGGCCGGGCGCCAGGGTGGCGGGCAGGGCGGGATGGCAGGCCACCACCTGGATGACGCCCGCGCGCGGGTTGGCCTGGGCGGCCGTCGGGATTTCCTCGATGGCCAGCTGCGCGCCCAGCATATCCGCGGCGCGCCGCAAGGCGCCCGCGTCGCCGTAGACGATGGCCGGCGCGGCCAGGCCCTGCGCCAGCGCCTGGACCACGATTTCCGGCCCGATGCCCGCGGCGTCACCCATGGTGATGCCGACGGGGAGTGCCTGTTTCATGGCGTGGCGCCCTTGCAAGGCGATGCGTGCGGACGGTGCATGCGGCGGCCCCTGTCCCCGGCGGCTACAGCACGTCGCCGGCGTAGTCGGCCAGCCTGGAGCGTTCGCCCCGCTGCAGCGTGACATGGCCGGAATGCGGCCAGCCCTTGAAGCGGTCCACCACATAGGTCAGGCCCGAGCTGCCTTCCGTGAGGTAGGGCGTATCGATCTGGGCGATATTGCCCAGGCAGATCACCTTGGTGCCCGGACCGGCGCGCGTGACCAGGGTCTTCATCTGCTTGGGCGTCAGGTTCTGCGCTTCGTCGATGATCAGGTATTTATTCAGGAAGGTGCGCCCACGCATGAAGTTCAGCGATTTCACCTTGATGCGCGAGCGGATCAGGTCCATCGTGGCGGCACGGCCCCAGTCCCCGTTGCCGTCGCCCTCGCCCATATTGAGTACGTCCAGGTTGTCTTCCAGCGCACCCATCCACGGCAGCATCTTTTCCTCTTCCGTGCCGGGCAGGAAGCCGATGTCCTCACCGACGGGCACGGTGACGCGGGTCATGATGATTTCGGTATAGCGCTTGGTTTCCAGCACCTGCGTCAATCCGGCCGCCAGGGCCAGCAGGGTCTTGCCCGTGCCCGCCTGGCCCAGCAGCGAAATGAAATCGCATTCCGGGTTCATCAGCAGGTTCAGTGCGAAATTCTGCTCGCGGTTGCGCGCCGTGATGCCCCATACATTGTTCTTGCCGTGCGTGTAGTCCCGCAAGGTGGCCAGTACCGCCGTCTTGCCGCTGACTTCGCGCACCTGGGCGTACAGCGGCATCTGGCCTTCGAAATAGACGAACTGGTTGACGACGAACTGCGCGCACAAGGGGCCGTTGATGCGGTAGAAGGTGGTGCCGCCCTGTTGCCAGGACTCGACGTCCTTGCCGTGCTTGTTCCAGAAATCCTCCGGCAGCTGCATCACGCCGGTGTAGAGCAGGTCGGAATCTTCCAGGACGTGGTCGTTGAAGTAGTCCTCGGCCGCCATCCCCAGCGCGCGCGCCTTCAGGCGCATGTTGATGTCCTTGGATACCAGGACGACTTCGCGCTGCGAATATTTTTCCTGCAGGGCGCGTACCACGCCCAGGATCTGGTTGTCCGCCTTGCCCATGGGCAGGTCCGACGGCAGGGTGCTGTGGATGGCGGTGGTCTGCAGCAGCAGGCGCCCGTTGGCGTCCTTGTTGCCCAGCGCATTCAACGCCAATCCTTCGTCGAGCTTGACGGTGTCGCTGACCAGGGCGTCCAGCGAACGGCTGACCTGGCGCGCGTTGCGCGCGACTTCCGACATGCCTTTCTTCTGATGGTCCAGCTCTTCCAGCGTCATCATCGGCAGGAAGATGTCGTGTTCTTCGAAGCGGAACAGCGAACTGGGATCGTGCAGGAGAACGTTGGTGTCCAGGACGAACAGTTTGCGCACGCCCGTTTCGCTGCGCGCGCGGGTTTTGCGCGTCGGCGCCTGCGCTGCCGGCGCTGCTGCCGGAGGCGCCGCACGCAGGCCCGGCGCCGCGGGCGCTACCGCGCTGGACTCGGCTGGCGTGGCCTGGCGGCCGGATTCCTTGCGTGCCGGCGCTTTAGGCGGCGCTTCGGGCTGGGGGGCGGCAATGCCCGTGAGCTGAGGCTGGACGAGTTCCGGCGCCAGCTGGCTTGCCTGCGGCTTGGCCGCGCGCGCGGCCGGGGTACGGGCGGTTTCGCCCGAAGGGAAGGTCAGGATGGCGGCGGGACGGGTGGGCAACTTGGGAAGCGGCATGGAGTCACTCTCCTTGGGGGGCCGGCAATATCGCCTGACGGGGACTACAGGAATCGATCAACCTATGCTTTTCGCGGCTTGCAGGACTTCCTTGGCGTGACCGGGTACCTTGACCCCGCGCCATTCCTGTACCAGCACGCCATAGGCATCGATCAGAAAGGTGCTGCGTTCGATGCCGCGCACCTGTTTGCCATACATGTTTTTCTGCTTGATGACGCCGAACAGGTTGCATACGGTCTCGTCCGGGTCGGTAATCAGCGGAAAGGGAAGTTCGTACTTGCAGCGGAAGTTTTCGTGGGATTTGAGGGAATCGCGGGAAATGCCGACGACCACGCAGCCGGCGGCGAGGAAGGTTTCGTGAAGGTCGCGGAAATCCTGGCTTTCGGTGGTGCAGCCGGGCGTATTGTCCTTGGGGTAGAAATACAGCACCACGGCGCGGCCGCGGCATTGTTCCAGGCTGATCGGCCCGATGGTGCTCTCGGCGGTAAAAAGCGGGGCCGGTTTGCCTATGATCGGCTTCATTATTGGGATTCTCCGGTGGGGATCAGCGCGACGATGACGCGTCGGCCTTCCGACATCAGTATGTTGTAGGTGCGCGCGGCCGCCTGGGTGTCCATGGTTTCGATGCCGATACCGGCTGCCAGCAGGGGGCGCAGCACGTCCGGGCGCAGGAAGCGCTGACGGCTGCCCGTGCCGATGAGCAGCACTTCGGGAGCATTGGGGGGAAGGGCGGGCGCGGTATCGGGCTCGTCCAGGAAGGCGAGCGGATCGCGAACCGGTTCTGGCAGGCCGGCGGCCTGGCGCAATAGTGCGGAAGTGATCTGGTCTGCCGCCTTGACCGGCCATTCGGCGACCGCGCCTTCCGGGCCGAACGCGACCGCGTGGGAAAAACGTACCTGGTTGACTTCGATATATCCGTCACCGTATGCGGTCACGGTATTCAGGGCCGACGCAGGCTCAGTATGCAGCTTCAATAAGGACTCCGGCTTGTTGTGCGGATGATAGCGCATCGCCATGCTGCATGTTGCGCCCTTCACACGGGGGGAAACGCTATTCTCGCTGTTATTTGCCGGCCTGCCCGCCTTCGGCTAGATTATCGGGTTAGCCCCATAATTCCCCACCCGCATCAAGGATTCCCGTCATGAGGAACTTCTCGCGCATCGAGCGCCTGCCGCCTTACGTTTTCAATATCACGGCCGAATTGAAAATGGCGGCACGACGGCGCGGGGAGGACATCATCGACATGTCCATGGGCAACCCGGACGGTGCCACGCCACGCCATATCGTCGACAAGCTGGTCGAGGCCGCCAACCGGCCCGATACCCATGGCTATTCCGTCTCCAAGGGAATTCCGCGGCTGCGCAAGGCGATCTCCGACTGGTACCAGCGGCGCTATGCCGTCGAGATCGATCCGGACAGCGAAGCCATCGTCACCATCGGTTCCAAGGAAGGCCTGGCGCACCTGATGCTGGCCACCCTGGACCGCGGCGACACGGTGCTGGTGCCCAATCCCAGCTACCCCATCCATATCTATGGCGCCGTGATCGCCGGCGCCAACATTCGCTCGGTGCGGATGACGCCGGGGGTGGATTTCTTCGAGGAACTGGAGCGCGCGGTGCGCGAATCCATTCCCAAGCCCAAGATGATGGTGCTGGGCTTTCCCAGCAACCCCACCGCGCAGTGCGTGGACCTGGGCTTTTTCGAGCGCGTCGTGGCGCTGGCCAAGGAGCATGACATCCTGGTGGTGCACGACCTGGCCTATGCCGATATCTGCTTCGACGGTTATGTGGCGCCGTCCATCATGCAAGTGCCCGGCGCGCGCGACGTGGCGGTGGAATTCTTCACCATGAGCAAGAGCTACAACATGGCCGGCTGGCGTATCGGCTTCATGGTGGGCAATCGCGAACTGGTGCATGCGCTGGCGCGCATCAAGAGCTATCACGACTACGGCACTTTCACTCCCATCCAGGTGGCATCGATCGCCGCGCTGGACGGCCCGCAGGATTGTGTCAAGCAGGTGGTGGAACAATACCGCAGCCGGCGCGACGTGCTGGCCCGCGGCCTGCACGAGGCCGGCTGGAATGTGGAGATCCCCAAGGCCTCCATGTATATCTGGGCGCAGATTCCCGAGCCCTACAAGGCCCAGGGTTCGCTGGAGTTTTCCAAGCGGCTGCTGGCGGACGCCAAGGTGGCGGTTTCGCCGGGCATCGGTTTCGGCGAATACGGTGACGATTATGTGCGCTTCGCGCTCATCGAAAACGAACAGCGCACGCGCCAGGCCGTGCGCGGTATCAAGGAAATGTTCCGCAAGGACGGATTGCTGAAATGAACCCCATGAAGGTGGGCCTACTGGGCCTGGGCGTGGTGGGTGGCGGAACCTTCACGGTCCTGTCGCGCAACGCCGAAGAAATCGCACGGCGCGCGGGCCGTCGCATCGAAGTCAGCCACATCGCCGTGCGCGACGCCGCGAAGGCGGCCAGCCGCGTGGGCGACGCGGCGGTGATCACGACCGACCCGTACGAGGTCGTGCGCAATCCGAATATCGAGATTGTCGTCGAACTGATCGGCGGCGATACGCTGGCCCGTGAACTGGTGCTGGAAGCCATCGCCCAGGGCAAGCACGTGGTCACGGCGAACAAGGCGCTGCTGGCCAAGCATGGCAACGAGATTTTCGCGGCGGCATCGGCGCGCGGCGTGATGGTGGCCTTCGAGGCCGCGGTGGCCGGCGGCATTCCCATCATCAAGGCCATACGCGAGGGCCTGACCGCCAACCGTATCGAGTGGGTGGCCGGCATCATCAACGGCACCACCAACTTCATCCTGTCCGAAATGCGTACGCGCGGCCAGCCCTTCGCGGAAGTCCTGGCCGAAGCGCAGCGCCTGGGCTATGCCGAGGCCGATCCCACCTTCGATATCGAAGGCATCGACGCCGCGCACAAGCTGACGCTGCTGGCATCGCTGGCCTTCGGCGTGCCGGTACAGTTCGACAAGGCCTATGTGGAAGGGATTTCCGCGCTGGCGCAGGAAGACATCGCGCATGCCGAACGGCTGGGCTATCGCATCAAGCTGCTGGGCATTACGCGGCGCCGTCCCGACGGCATCGAACTGCGCGTGCATCCGGCGCTTATCCCGGCCGAGCGCTTGCTGGCCAACGTGGAAGGCCCGATGAATGCCGTGCTGGTGCGCGGCGATGCCGTGGGCCCGACGCTGTACTACGGCCAGGGCGCCGGCGAGGAGCCCACGGCGTCGGCCGTGGTGGCCGACCTGGTCGACGTGACGCGCCTGCACACCGCCGACCCGGGCAATCGCGTGCCGCATCTGGCTTTCCAGCCGGAGTCCATGGCCGATACGCCCATCCTGCCCATCGACAAGGTATCGACGTCCTATTACCTGCGATTGCGGGTGGACGACCAGCCCGGCGTGCTGGCGGACATCGCGCGCATCCTGGCGGAACACCGCATTTCCATCGGGTCCATGATCCAGCAGCCCTCGCACATCGGCGGCGCGGACATCATTTTCCTGACGCACGAAGCCGTGGAAGGTGCCATCAACACGGCGATCGGGCGCATCGAAGGGCTGCCCTTCGTGCGTTCGCGCGTCACCCGCATCCGCATGGAGTCCCTGTCATGAAATACGTGTCCACGCGCGGCGGCATGGCGCCGCAGAACTTTTCGGACATCCTGCTCGAAGGCCTGGCGCCGGACGGCGGCCTGGCCGTCCCCGAAGCATTGCCGCGGCTGTCCGCCGAAACGCTGGCATCGTGGCGCGGCCTGCCTTATGCCGACCTGGCGTTCGAGGTGCTGCGCCTGTTCGCCGACGATATTCCGGCCGACGACCTGCATCGCCTCACGCGCGCCGCCTATACCGAAAAAGTGTTCGGCAGCGAGGACATCGTGCCGCTGCGGCCGCTGACGGACGGAATGAGCCTGCTGGGCCTGTCCGATGGCCCGACGCTGGCGTTCAAGGACATGGCCATGCAGTTCCTGGGCCAGGTCTTCGAGTACGTGCTGACCAAGCGCGGCACGACGCTGAACATCCTGGGCGCGACCTCCGGCGATACGGGCTCGGCGGCGGAATACGCGCTGCGCGGCAAGAAGGGCGTGGCGGTATTCATGCTGTCGCCGCATGGCCGGATGAGCTCTTTCCAGCGCGCGCAGATGTATTCGCTGCAGGACGCGAACATCCACAACATCGCCGTGCGCGGCGTATTCGACGATTGCCAGGACATCGTCAAGCTGCTGGCGGCGGACCTGGAGTTCAAGGCGGCCTGCCGGCTGGGCGCGGTCAACTCCATCAACTGGGCGCGCATCGCCGCCCAGGTGGTGTACTACATCCATGGCTGGCTGCGCGCCACGACGCGCGCCGACCAGCAGGTGTCGTTCGCGGTGCCCTCGGGCAATTTCGGCAACATCCTGGCCGGGCATATCGCCCGCCGCATGGGGCTGCCGGTGCGCCGGCTTGTGCTGGCCACCAACGAAAACAACGTGCTGGAGGAGTTCTTCCGCACGGGTGTCTACCGGCCGCGCTCCGCCTTGCATACCTATGCGACCTCCAGCCCCTCCATGGATATTTCACGGGCCTCGAACTTCGAGCGTTTCGTCTACGACCTGGTGGGCGGCGATGCCCCCAGGGTGCAGGCATTGTGGCGCGAGCTGGCCGAAACCGGGCAGTTCGATCTCTCAGCGATGCGGGCCTCGTTCGCCTCGCAGTATGGCTTTGTCGGCGGGGTCAGCACGCATGCCGACAGGCTGGCGACCATACGCTCCACCTATGACGACAGCGGGATGTTGATCGATCCGCACACGGCCGATGGCGTGAAGGTCGCGCGCGCCTACGTGGAACCGGGCGTGCCGATGCTGGTGCTGGAAACGGCGCTGCCGGCGAAGTTTTCCGACACCATCCAGGAAGCACTGGGCCGTCCGGTGCCGCCGCCGGCCGGGCTGGCCGACCTGGAGTCGCTGCCGCAGCGCGTGCAGATCATGGATTGCGACGCGCAAGCCGTGAAGGCCTACGTCAAGACGCACGCGGTGTTGTAGGGCGGGCTGCCGGCCCGCGATCCCATAGCCCTGACTGAGCCATAGGGGCCGCGCGGGCCCGGACGCGAGGCCCGCCTTCAGCGCTGGATGCGCAGGACGTCCGGGTTCACCAGATGGGTCGGCGTGCCGGCGCAGTATGCATTGATGTTGTCGAACGCCGTGCCGAAATAGGCTTCGTAGTTGTCCTTTTCCACGAAGCCCAGGTGTGGCGTGCACAAGGCGTTGTCCATGCCCAGCAGCGGGTGGTCCGCGCCGAGTATGGGCTCGGATTCGAAGGTATCGACCGCCGCATAGCCTGGCCGGCCCGCGCGCAGGGCGGCCTCCAAGACGCCGGGCGCGATCAGTTCGGCGCGGCTGGTGTTGACGATCAGCGCCGTCGTTTTCATGTGGGCCAGGTCGCCGGCGCCGATCACGCCCTGGGTGGCCGGGCCCAGCCGCAGGTGCAGGGTCAGGACGTCGCTGTCCGCAAAGAAATCCTCGCGGCTGGGCGCCACTTCGATGCCGTCCTCGCGTGCCTGGCGGGTGGAATCGGGCCCGCCCCAGACCCAGACCCGCATGCCGAAGGCGCGGCCGTAGCCCGCGACCTGGCGGCCGATGCGGCCGTAGCTCCAGACGCCCAGGCGTTGGCCCCGCAGCTCCTGTCCCAGCGTGCCCTGCCACTTGCCCGCACGCAGGCGGTTCGCTTCGGTCACCAGGTGCCGCCGGCTGGCCAGCATCAGCGCCCAGGTCAGTTCCGCCGTGGCCGCGCCCGAGCCCGATCCTTCCGCCACCGCCACGCCATGCGCCGTGCACGCCGCCACATCGATGTGCGGCGCGACCTTGCCGATCTGGCTGATCAGCCGCAGCCGAGGCAGGCGGCGCAGCAGCGCTTCGCCGACCTGGGTGCGCTCGCGCGTCAGCACGATGGCTTCGGCGTCGCGGAAGCGTTCGGCCAGCGCGTCGATGTCCTTCACGTTGTCATGGAAGACGGTGACGTCGTGGCCGGCCAGCCGGGCATAGCAGTCCAGGCTGCGCACGCAGTCCTGGTAATCGTCGGGAATCGCGATACGCATGGGGTGTCTCGTGGAAATTCATTACGCGCGGCGCAACCCCCTTGAGGATGGGGGCAGACGAACGCCAGCGTTGGAGCGGTGGCGCGCGCCGTGCGGTGCTTGTTGTATGCCGAGTGTAGAGGAAGGGCGCCTGCCCGTGGGGCCGTCATTTCCATGGCGTGGAAATGGCTTGCCGGCCTGCCGCGCATACGCCGTATGGGCGGTGGTTCGGCGTGGCGGGGCGGCAGGGCTAGAATGCCCCGATGAGATCCACGACGATCCTTCCCGAGCCGGATACGGCGGCCCTGCGCATTGAAGGCTTGCGCAAGGGCTACAACGGGCGGCCCATCGTGCACGACCTTTCCTTTTTCCTGCGGCGCGGCGAATGCTATGGGCTGCTGGGCCCCAACGGCGCCGGCAAGACGACCACGCTGCGCACGCTGCTGGGCCTGACGCCGTTCGATCGCGGGCGCATCGAGCTGCTGGGCCATGCCGTGCCGGCCCAGGCCCGGCAGGCGCGCATGGGGGTCGGCGTCGTGCCGCAGATGGACAACCTGGATCCGGATTTCACCGTGGCGGAGAACCTGCTGGTCTTCGGCCGGTATTTCGGCCTGCGCGATGCGCAGATCCGCGAACGCATCCCCGCGCTGCTGGAATTCGCCGCGCTCACAGCCAAGGCGCACGCGCGCATCGGCGAACTCTCCGGCGGCATGAAGCGGCGCCTGACGCTGGCGCGCGCCATGATCAACGACCCCGCGCTGATCGTGATGGACGAGCCCACCACCGGCCTGGATCCGCAGGCGCGCCATCTGATCTGGGAACGCTTGAAGACCCTGCTCTCGCACGGCAAGACCATCCTGCTGACCACGCACTTCATGGACGAGGCCGAACGGCTGTGCGATCGCCTGGGCGTCATCGACCGCGGCCGGATGATTGCCGAAGGCACGCCGACCGCGCTGATCGGGCAGCATGTCGAACCGCAGGTGGTGGAGGTCTATGGCGACGGCTTGCGCGCCTGGCTGGAGCGCGAGCGTGCCATGTTGAACGCGCGCATCGAGGTCAGCGGCGAAACGGCGTTCTGCTATACCCAGGATGCCGAGCCCATCGTTCGCACCTTGCGCGACGCCCCGGGGCTGCGCTACCTGCATCGGCCGGCCAACCTGGAAGATCTGTTCCTGCGGCTGACGGGCCGCGATATGCGCGAGGATACGTAGGGCCATGGAACCCGCCTTGAAGGCAGAAACTTCGCCGTCGACCATGCCGGCCCTGCTGCGCTGGCCTTGGCCGACGGCGCGCAGTTTCGCCGTGATACGCCGCAATTTCCTGGTGTGGCGCAAGACCGCCCTGACCACCACCCTGGGCGATGTGCTGGACCCCATGGTGGCCTTGCTGGCGCTTGGCTACGGCCTGGGGGGCATGCTGCCCGGCGTGGCAGGGGTGCCCTATGTGACTTACCTGTCGGCCGGCTCGATCTGCGTGGGCGCGCTGTACGGCGCGACCTTCGAGGCTACCTACAGCGCGTTCTCGCGCTTGCAGATACAGCGCACCTGGGATGCGATGCTGAATACCCCCCTCAGCCTGGACGACGTGGTGTGGGCCGAGATCCTGTGGGCGGCGGCCAAAGCCATGAAGAGCGGCATCGCCATCTTGCTGGTGGTGATCGCCCTGGATATTTCGCGTGCGCCGACGCTGGCCTGGATACCGCTGATACTGGTGCCGATGGGCGTACTGTTCGCCGCCATGGCCATGATCGTCAGCGCGCTGGCGCGCGGCTACGACTTCTTCATGTACTACTTCACGCTGGTCGTCACGCCCATGGTGTTTCTTTCGGGCGTGTTCTTTCCCGTGTCCCAGCTGCCGGCTCCCCTGGTCGCCGTGATGCGCTGCCTGCCCCTGTCGCCCGCCGTCGATATCCTGCGGCCCCTGGTGCTGGGGCAGCACCCGCCCGCGTTGTGGCGCGACCTCGCCCAGCTGCTGGTCACCGCCGTGGCGGCGGTGTGGGTGGCGGCCGTGTTGATGCGCCGGCGTTTATTGCGATAATTCCCGCTTCGTTTTCCATTCGGGGCGTATGCGCATGGCCGTCATGTTCTCTACCGGGAATTTCCTGGCGATCGGTATCGGTGCCGCCCTGGGCGCGTGGCTGCGCTGGGTCCTGGGGCTGTTCTTCAATGCCGGCGGGTGGCCTTGGGGCACGATGGCGGCGAATCTGGCCGGCGGCTATCTGATCGGCGTGATGGTCGCCCTGATCGCGGCGCACCCCGACTGGCCGGCGTGGATACGGCTGGCATGCATCACCGGCTTCCTGGGTGGGCTGACGACCTTCTCGACCTTTTCGGCGGAAACGGTCGCCTTCGTGGAAGAGGGCGCATACGGGATGGCGTTGGCCTATGCGGGCGCCAGCCTGGCGGGGTCGATGTTATTGACGGCAGCGGGGCTTTGTACGGTTCGCAGCCTGGCCTGATCCTGCGCCGCACCGGCGGTCGCGGGTGCGAGATGGGCATGCACGTGGCGGGGCAAGGTGCCGCGTGTATCTCACGTGGCGCGGGAGATGAGGGCATCCGCCGCGCGCAGGCCGCTGCGCACCGCGCCTTCCAGCACGCCGGGATAGCCCGTATCCGTCCAATCGCCGGCCAGCGCGAGTGTGGGCCATGCCGTTTTTTGCGCGGGGCGCGCCAGGCCCGGCACGGCCAGGAAGGTCGCGCGCTTATCGATGAACAAGGCCGTACCCACCACGCGGGGCATGGCCGGCAACCCACCACGCATACCGTGCTCGCTCACCTGCTCTATGAGCGACCGAGTGGCTTGCTCGCGGTCCTGTTCGGCCAGCGCGGTCGCCGCGCTGACCACGATAGTCAGTTCCGTGTGGCCGGTATGCTGCCCCGCCAGCGATGTCCTGTCGAATATCCATTGCCCGTAGTGGCCGCGCGCAGGATCGTCGGCCAGCATCATCATGGCGCGCGGCAGCCTCCACGGCGCATCCAGCTTCAATGTCAAGGTAGCGATCGGCGCGTGCCGCATATCGGCCAAGCCCGCCGCCAATTCATGGGCGGGGCCGCGCGCCAGTATTCGCGCCGCGACAGACGGCGGGACGGCAATCACCGCCGCCTCATGGCGCTCGCCGTCGATGTCCACGCCGTTCGCATCGGGAGCCGCCGTGTGCACGGCATGGCCGTAGCGCATGGTCAGGCGCGCCGCCGCGGCCTCCGGCCACAAGGAGGACAAGTCCGTACGCGGCAGAAGGACATCGGTGGCGGCGCGGGGCCCGCCCAGGCTGTCGCGCAACACGTTGGCATAAAGCTGGGCGCAGGCGAGCTCGACGGGCGTATTGAGCGCGGCCAGGCACAGCGGCTCCCACAGCAAGCGCGTGGCGCGCGCCGGCTGGGCGTAGCGGGCCAGCAGGTTTTTGACGGTTTCGTTCCGCGGCACGCGCCAGTGCGCGCCGCGCAGGCCACGCATCAGGCGCAGGCAGGCCAGCCGATCGGGCCAGGGCAGGCCGCGCGCCGAGAGCAGGGCCACCGCGGCATGCCACGGCGCCGGCAGGCGGGGCGCGGCCAGCGTGAAGCCGCCGTCCAGCGCGGCCAGGCATAGCGGCTGGCGTACAAGCAGCGTATCGGGATCGCATCCCAGGCGCCGCATCAATGCCAGGGTGTCGGTATAGGCGCCCAGCAGGATATGCTGGCCGTTGTCCAGCGGCGTGGCGAATCCGTCGTGGGGCAGGTGCTGCACCCGTTTCGCGCGGCCGCCGGGCGTGTGGGCGGCTTCGTACACCGTGACCGCGCAGCCCGCGTCGTGCAAGGTGGTTGCCGCGGCCAGGCCCGCCCAGCCCGCGCCGACGACCGCGACCTTCATCGAGACAACCGGCGCACGAGTCCCCGTCCGCCGCCCACCCAGGTTTTCCATGCCAGCCACAGCTTGCGCACGGGGGTCAGCGAAATACGCTGGTGCAGGACCTGCCAGTCGTCGCGTTCGATTTCATCCAGCAGGGCGTGGTAGATCGCCGCCATCATCAGGCCGGGCCGCTGCGCCCGCCGGTCGGCCTCGGGCAGGGCCGACATCGCCTCCTTGTACAGCGCACGCGCGCGCGCGGCCTGGAAGGCCATCAAGGCGCTGAAGCCGGGCGAGTACCTGCCGTTCAGGATATCCGCCGCCTTGACGTCGAATTGCTGCAGTTCGTCGACGGGTAGGTAGATGCGGCCGCGCCGGGCATCGTCGCCCACATCGCGGATGATGTTGGTCATCTGGAAGGCCAGGCCCAGTTTTTCGGCATAGGCCAGGGTGGACGGATCGGTGTAGCCGAAAATGCGGGCCGACATTTCCCCGATGACGCCCGCCACGTGCCAGCAGTATTTGCGCAGGCCCGGCCAGTCCAGGTAGCGCGTCTGGTCCAGGTCCATTTCCATGCCGTCGACGACCGCCAGCATGCGGTCGCGCGGGATGCCGTAGGCCTGCAGATGCGGGGCCAACGCGCGGGTCACCGGGTGTTCCGGCGCGCCGCCGTACAGGCGGTCGATCTCGGTGCGCCACCATGCCAGCTTGATGCGCGCCACCGACACATCGCTGACTTCGTCGACCACGTCGTCGACTTCGCGGCCGAAGGCGTACAGCGCGGTGATCGCGCGCCGCCGTTCCGGCGGCAGGAAGAGAAAGGCGTAGTAGAAGCTGGATCCGCTCTTGGCGGCCTTGTCCTGGCAATATTCGTCGGGAGTCATGTCACCTGAAAGCGCGCCACATCATGACGCCCCAATCCCTCGCGCCCAGTTCCGGGCGATTCATGAACACGTCGTAGCGTGCCCGCTCGATGCGTTCCAGTATACGGAGTCCTCCCTGTACCACCAGGCGCAGTTCCAGGCCGATGCGGCCAGGCAGCCTGCGGGCCAGGGGGGCGCCGGAGTGTAACAGCGCGCGCGTCCGGGCGACCATCTCGGCCATCAGCGCTTCCCAGGCCGGCGCCAGCCGGCAGGTGGCGATGTCCTCTTCCGTCACGCCGTGGCGGCACAGCGCATCCTGCGGCAGGTACACGCGTTCCTTGCGCCAATCGATGTGCACGTCCTGCCAGAAATTGACCAATTGCAGGCCCGTGCAGATGGCGTCGGCATCGCGCAGGTTGTCCGGGCCCGCGGCGCCGTACAGGTGCAGCATCAGGCGCCCGACGGGATTGGCCGAGCGGGCGCAGTAATCCAGCAGCGCGGCCTCGTCGGCATAGCGCTTGACCGTCACGTCCTGCTCGAAGGCGGAGAGCAGGTCGTAGAAAGGCGTAATCGGCAATTGATGGCGCGCGATGGTGGCGGCCAAGGGGTCGAAGATGGCAGCCAGCGCCGGATCGGCCACCACGCGCGCGCCGGGCTTGCCCTGGGCGATGCGATGCAGCTCGTCCCGATAGGCCGCCAGCGCGGCAAGGCGGCTGGCATCGTCCGCGCTGCCTTCATCGGCGATGTCGTCGGCACTGCGCGCGAAACGGTAGATATCGCCGACCGCCGCGCGCAGCCGGCGCGGCAGCAGGATGGATGCAACGGGGAAGTTCTCGTAATGATCGACGGCCATAGCGGTGGGCGCGAGCCCGGTCCATGCGGATCGGGCATTTTATGCCGGCCGCGTGGCGGCAAAGGTGGATCGGGTAGACTTACCGGGCTTCAGGATAGCCGCGATGCCACGACCGATTTCCGTCACTATTTCCGTCTCCGCCCTGGCCCACAACCTTGCCGTCGTCCGCCAGCATCTTCACCAGGCCGCCGCGTCGGCATCCGCGGCGGACGGCACGCAATGGGCACCGCCCGCCATCTGGGCCGTGATCAAGGCGCACAGCTACGGCCATGGCACGCCGCAAGGCGTGCAAGGGTTCGCGCAGGCCGACGGCCTAGCCATGCTGGACCTGGCGGAAGCCCTGGAGTGCCGCGAATCCGGCTTCTCGCGCCCCATCCTGCTGCTGGAAGGCTTTTTCGAACCCGGCGATCTGGAGCTGGCCGAGCAATACCGCCTGACCTCGGTCGTGCATTGCCGCGAACAGCTGGACATGCTGGCGCGTGCCCGGCCCGCGCGCGCCCTGGACGTGTTCGTCAAGCTGAACAGCGGGATGAACCGGCTGGGCTTCGCCCCGGACGCCTATGGCGCCGCGCATGCCCGGGCGCTGGAATTGCAGCAACAGGGCATCCTGGGCAGCGTCGGGCGCATGACCCATTTCGCCAACGCCGACGCGCCTGGCGGCGTGGCGCGCCAGCTGGAGGTATTCGAGCGCGTCACGGGCGGGCTGCCCGGTCCGGTGAGCATATCGAATTCGGCCGCCACGCTGCGCTATCCGGAGATCGCCCTGGCGCGTCCCGGCACGGAAAGCTGGGTGCGTCCCGGCATCTGCCTGTATGGCGCATCGCCGTTCGCCGATGCCGACGCCGCCTCCTTCGGCCTGAAGCCGGCGATGTCGCTGCGTTCGCGCATCATTGCCACGCAGCAGCTGCGTGCCGGCGATGCCGTGGGATATGGCAGCCTCTATACGGCGGATGCGCCGACGCGGATCGGCGTTGTGGCCTGTGGCTATGCGGACGGCTATCCTCGTCACGCCGGTACCGGCACACCGATCGTGGTAGGGGGGATACGCACCCGCGTCCTGGGGCGGGTTTCCATGGACATGCTGGCCGTGGACCTCACACCCGTGCCGGACGCCGGCATCGGCACGCCGGTTTCCCTGTGGGGGGCCGACGGCCCTTCAGTGGACGAAGTGGCGCAGGCGGCCGGCACCATCGGCTACGAACTGCTGTGCGCCTTGGCCACCCGCGTGCCGGTGCGCACGACAGCCTGAACTCTCTTATCGCGTCTGCGCCAGTTCGGCGCGTATCCGGTCGCCGTCCTCGTCGATCATCGGTGCGCGCTCGTGGAAGGCGGGATCGAAGCCGGGCCGTGCAAGGACGGGCGTGCGCACCGCCCGGTATGCGAAGCCGTCCGCCTGCACATTGACGAACACGCCGCGCGCCTTCAGCTGCTCGCTGTCGGCCATTTCCGGAATGGTGTTGATCGGGCTGCACGGGATGCCGGCCGCGCCGATGATTTTCATCCAGTGCTCGCGGCCCGCCTTGCCCAGATGCGCTTCCAGTTCACGCTTGAGCGCTTCGCCGTTGGCCAGGCGGTCCTTGGGCGTGAGGTACAGCGGGTGCTCGGCCAGCGCCGGCAAGCCGATGGCCTTCACCAGGTTGCGGTACATCGCATCGCCCACGGTGCAGATGACGATATAGCCGTCCGCGCAGGAAAAGGTGTCGAAAGGCGTGATGAGGGGGTGGCGCGAGCCGACACGTCCCGGCTCCTCGCCCGTCACGTTGTGGCGCATGTAATGGCTTTCCAGCAGCGCCACCTGGCAATCCAGCATCGCGACGTCGACCCGGCTGCCGCGCCCGGTGCGGCGGCGCTCGTTGACCGCGGCCACGATGGCCAGCGCCGCGTAGACACCGGCGCACAGGTCGCCGATGGAGGTTCCGACCCGCGTGGGCGGACCGTCGGGGTAGCCATTGATGCTCATCATGCCGCTGAGTGCCTGCACGACCAGGTCGTAGGCGGGCAAGTCGCGCCAGGGGCCTGTCTGGCCGAAGCCGGATATGGATCCGTAGACCAGCGAGGGATACCGCTCGGCAATGAAGTCGGCGGAGTAGCCCAGTTTGTCCATCACGCCGGGCCGGAAGTTCTCCACCAGGATGTCCGCCCCTTCCAGCATGTTTTCCAGAACGGCGCGGTGCTCGGGGTTCTTCAGGTCCAGCGCGATCGATTCCTTGCCGCGATTGATGGACATGAAGTACGCGGATTTCCCGTCTTCGATGGGCGGCACGTAGCGCGAGTCGTCGCCGTTGCCCGGGCTCTCGATCTTGATGACGCGAGCGCCGAGGTCGGCCAGCAGCAGCGTGCAGTAAGGGCCGGACAGATAGCGTGTCAGGTCGACCACGATCAGGTCGCTCAGGGGACCAGTCTTGCCGGAACGGGAAAGTGCCATCAATGCCTCTCTAGGTTTCCTCGGATGGGAGGGATGCCGCCCGGTTCGTGTCCGCAATGAACTCGTCGGGCAATGTCATAAGGAATTCAGCGAACGACCTGCCGGCCACGGCGATGTGGTCGACCGCGGCGCGGAACGCCGCCATTTCGTCCTGCTTTTCGATCGCTTCCAGGATGCGCCGGTGGTCGGCCGCGGACTCGGTCATCCGGCCGGACTGGTGGAAGTTGTTGCGCCGGTACAGCTGCGAGCGCTTGCGCAGGATGGTGACCTCGCGGGTCAGGAATTCATTGCGGCAACTGGCGTACAGCAGCTCATGGAACGCCATGTTCTCGCGGGCGTAGGCCTCGACATCCCCCTGCGTGGCGGCCACATCGCAGCGGTCCACGATTTCGCGCAACAGGGGCAGGGCTTCGGGTGCCATGCGCCGGGCGGCGAGCATCGCGCATAGCCCCTCCTGGTAGGCGAGCAGTTCCAGCAGCGCAAGCAGGTCCTTGCTCGACAGCTTGGCGACGAAGGCCCCGCCGCGGGGAACCCGATAGGCCAGGCCCTGGACCTCCAGCAGCTGGATGGCCTCCCGGATGGGCGTGCGGGACACGCCGTAGCGCTCCGCGAGGACGAGTTCGTCCAGCGCTTCGCCGGGCGCATAGGTGCCGGCAAGCATGTCTTCCTCGATCTTGGCGCGGATGACCAGCGCGAAGTTGGTTTTCGTCTTCTCTTTCATATTGCAGATTCCACGGTATAAATTATAGAATGACCTATATAAATTACACAAACGGCAAAGTGAATTAAATGGACGACGAAAAAAAGTCACTACCCCCGTCCTTGAACGTGCAAGGATACTTGGCGCGCATCAGGCTGCAGCGCCCCGCCCATGCCAACCGCCTGGAGCCGGAGGACCTGCAGACCTTGCTGGATTTCTGCGCCCGCCTGTCCCGGGACACGACGGTGCGCGCGGTGGTCCTGGAGGCGGAAGGGCGGCATTTCTGCGCCGGCTATGACATCCGCCGCATCCTTTCCATCGCCGAAAACACACCGGTGGGACCGTTGGACAACCCGTTCGAGGCGGTGGTGGAAGCGGTGGAGCGCCTGCCGCAGCCCACCATCGCCCGCCTGCATGGCGGTGTCTATGGCGGCGCGACCGACCTGGCCCTGGCCTGCGACCTGCGCATCGGCACGTCCGCCACGGAAATGTTCATGCCCGCCGCGCAGTTGGGACTTCTGTACTACCCGTCGGGCATACGGCGCTTCACCCAGCGCCTGGGCGTGCGCCACGCCAAGGAGTTGTTCCTGCTCGGGGAAAAGCTGGATGCGGCCGCCATGCTGCGCATGGGCTTCCTCAATGAACTGGTCGCCGAAGAAGAACTGGACCGCCGCATCGCGCGGCTGACCGACCGTTTGTGCGAACAGGCGCCCTTGGCGATACGCGGCGCCAAACAAGCCATAGATGCCCTGGCGCGAGGCGATTTCGATGTCGACGCTTTCAAGGAGCGGGAAGCCGAGACCCTGCGCTCGGCCGACCTGAAGGAAGGCGTGGCCGCTTGGGCGGAAAAACGCGCGCCGAAATTCCAGGGGCGCTGAGCGCTTCGGTTGCCCACCGTGGCCGTAAGGGTCCCGGTTGGCCCCACGGTTGTCGAATAGCGGCCGCCTTCGCTGCCGCTTCCTATCAATGGACACGAAGGAGACATAGATGTCCACCCCGATTCATCGTCACTTGCTTGCTGCCCTGACCGCCGTTTCATTGTCATTGGTCGCCGCGACGGGCCAGGCAGCCGGTTATCCGGACAAGCCTGTTCGCCTGATCGTCACCTATCCGCCCGGAGGCGGCGCGGACATCGTCGCGCGCCTGGTCGCCGCGAAGATGACGACGTCGCTCGGCCAGCAGTTCATCGTGGAAAATCGCCCCGGCGCGAACGGGCAGATCGGCGCCAACACGCTGGCGCGCAGCGCGCCGGACGGCTACACCGTCATGCTGGACGCCACGGGCTTTTCCATCAATCCCACGCTGTATCCCTCGCTGCCTTACAACGCCGCGAAGGACTTCACCCCGGTTTCGGTACTGGTGAAGTTTCCCAACATCCTGGTCAAGAATCCCAAGTTCCCTGTCGGCGACGTGAAGTCGCTGATCGACCTGGTGCACAAGGAGCCCGGCAAGGTCTCCTACGCCTCGTCAGGGACCGGATCCGTCCAGCACCTTGCGGGCGCGCTGTTCGCCAGCAAGATCCAGGGACAGCTGGTGCATATCCCCTACAAGGGAGGCGGCCCGGCCTTGACGGACGTCGCCGGCGGCCAGGTTCCGATCATGTTCGCCAATGGTGCCTCGGCGCTGCCCTTCATCCAGAGCGGCAAGGTGACGCCGCTGGCCATCACCGGCGCCGCTCGCAGCGCCGGCTTGCCGGACGTGCCCACGATGGCGGAGGCGGGAACGCCCATGCAGGCGTATGAGTGGAACGCGCTGTTCGTGCCGGCGGGTACACCGCAAGCCGTAGTGGATAAGCTCGCCGCCGCCGCGCATGCCGCGGTCAACGACCCCACGGTGCACAAGCAGCTGATCGATATGGGCGGGGAGCCCATGGGCGCTTCACCTGTCGAGTCCACGCAGTTCATCGCGGATCAGACAAGAACGTGGAAGAGCGTCATCGCCGAGAACCAGATCAAGGCCAATTGAGGCGCGGGGCGCGCGTCGGCGCCTCAGTCCAGGCGCGCGCCCGACATTTCTATTACCTTCTTCCATTTGGACGATTCGGCATCGATCAGCGCCGCCATGGCCTGCGGCGTACTGCTTTCCGGCAGCAGCCCGATGTCCATCATGCGCTTGCGCAGGTCGGCAGATTTCAACACTTCGACCACGGCGGCGTTGAGTTTCGCGATGACCTCCGGCGGCGTGCCGGCGGGCGCGGACAGGTAGTTGACGGGCGATGCATCGAATCCGGCCAGATCCTTGCCGATGGGCGGGACGCCGGGCAGCATGGGCAGCTCCGTGGGTGTGGTGACGCCCAGGGCCTTGACCGCGCCGGACTGGATATAGGGCAGATACACCGCGACGCTGTCGATGGCGATTTCCACCGTCCCGCCCAGCACGTCGCGCAGGGCGGCGCCGGTACCCGCGTACGGCACGTGGTCGATCTGCACATTGGCCATCGCCTTGAACAGCTCTCCAGAGAGGTGGCTGCTGGCGCCGATGCCGGCGCTGGCGAAGCGCACCTCATGCGGATGGGCGGCGGCGTACTGGACCAGTTCGCGCACGGTGGACACGTTCAGGCGCTTGGCCGCCACCAGCACGCTGGGCACGACGGCCAGCTCGGACACGGGGACCAGGTCCTTGCGCGGGTCATAGGGCAGGCTCTTCATCAGATAGGGGTTGGTGATCTGCGGCCCCGGGGTGGTGTAGAGCAGGGTGTAGCCGTCGGACGTGGCGCGCGCCACCTGTGTCGCGCCCAGGGTGCCGCCGGCGCTAGGCTTGTTCTCCACGACGACGGGCTGGCCCAGCAGCTTGCCCAAGGGCTCCGCGATCATGCGGGCGGTAAGGTCGGCCCCGCCGCCGGGGGCGAACGGTACGATCATGCGCAGCGGATGGCTGGGGAAGTTCGTCGCCCCGATGGCGGTTCCCGCCACGGCGCACAGCGCCCACAGGGCCGCGGCCCGCAGGAATTTCTGCATGGTCATTCTTGTCTCCGTTTTCGTTATGGCAATACGGCGCCGCGGGCGCGGCGCGCATTCGGGGCGGCGGTCACATGGGAAGCTCCAGGACCTGTTTGGCCAGAATGTTCCGTTGGATTTCGTTGGTGCCGCCGTAGATCGTGGTGACCGCGGCGTTGTACAGCCGGCCCGCCGGGGTGATCCGCGTGTCCCCGGCCATGAAGGGCTGGGCATCCGCGCCGCGCTCGAATGACCATTCCACGATTTCCATCGCGATGCGTGTATAGACTTCGGTCGCCCAAATCTTCAGCAGCGATACGCTGGCAGGCAATTTTTCGCCGCGCTTGACGATGTCGGCGAAGCCCGCGTACAGCGATTGCAGATCGGCCACGTCCAGCAAGCTGGCCGCGTACCGGTCGGCGAAGGTTTCGCTGGCGAACAGGCCATGCATCTGGCCGGTCCTGCGCAGCTGGTTCAGCGCATAGCGCGCCTGGCCGGGACTGCCCACGAAGATGCGCTCGTATTCCAATAGCGCCTTGGCGATGGTCCAGCCCTGGTTCGGTTGGCCCACCAGGTTGGCGCGCGGCACGCGCACCTGGTCGAAAAACACTACACAGAATTCCTCTTCGCCGCCGATGTTGCGGATCGGCCTGACCGTGATGCCCGGGATATCGAGTGGCGACAGCAGGAAGCTGATGCCGGCCTGTTTCTTCGCGGTCTTGTCCGTGCGCACCAGCATGAAGATATGGGTGGCGTCCTGCGCCAGCGTGGTCCAGATCTTCTGGCCCGTCACCACGAAATCGTCGCCGTCGACGATGGCCTCCGTGCGCAGGGAGGCCAGATCGGAGCCCGCATCGGGCTCCGAATAGCCCTGGCACCAGATGTGTTCGCCGGAAAGTATCCGGGGCAGATATTCCTGGCGCTGTGCTTCGCTTCCGTAGCGGATAAGAATGGGGCCGATATTGATGATGCCCTGGTCCGGCATGCGCGCGACGCCATGGGCTTCCATCTCTTCCATCATCGCGATGATGCGCCCGGGCTCCAGGGCCATGCCGCCGTACGCCCTGGGCCATGCCGGCGCCAGCCAGCCCTTGCGCGACAGCGCCAGATACCACTCCCGGATATCGGCCCAGTGCAGGCGCCGGGGCGGATGGCACAATGCCGCCGGATAGTATTGCCGCACGAAGGCCCGCACGCGCATGCGGAATTCGTCTTCCGGCATCGCGTTCCAATCGATGTTCGCATCGGCCTGCGCGGGTTCGGGCGCCAGCGCGGGCGCGGCGGCAATGGCGCTCGCTTCCTCGTCCAGGTCGCGGGCCGCCAGCCGGCGGTTCTGCCGCTCGCCGCCCAGCCAGCCGCACAGGTGCAGCGCGCGCTTCAGGTACAGGCCGACGTCGCACTCGTCGGTATAGCCGATGGCGCCATGCAGCTGGATCGCCTGCCGCGTCATGTGGAGCGCGGCCTGCGCACAACGGCTTTTCAGCCGGGAGACCCAGGCGCGGAAACGTGCCGACTCCGGCGGCGCGTCACCGGCCGGATCGGTCAGCACCGCTTCGGCCAATCGGATCCGCATATAGGCGTCCACCATGCGATGCTGCAGCGCCTGGTTCGCGCCGATGGGCCGGCCGAACTGGACGCGCGTCTTCAGGTAATCCAGCGTCAGGGTGTAGGCCTGCCGGGCGATGCCCGCCAGTTCGGCTGATTGCACCGCGCGCGCGGCAAGGTCCGCAGCCCTGACGGCGCGCTCCACCGCCGGCCCCCGCGCCAGGCAATCCTGGCCCTGCAGCAACGCGCCATCGAAAGCCAGTTCGGCGCACAGCGAGCCGTCGACGCGCGCCTGCGTCTCTGCCCGCAATCCCGCCGTGCCGGCGGCGACCCAGTACAAGGCGTCCTGGCCGTCTTCAAGGCACACGACCAGCCAGCCATCGGCCGCGCCGGGATGAACCCACCGCTTGCGGCCGTGCGCCACCCGCTTGCCGTCGCGCGTGCAGACCGCCAGCGTCGGGGGCTCGTATTCCATTGTTCCCGCCTGCTCCTGCCACGCCAGGCCGACGATGGCGCCGCCTTGGGTGATGCGCCGCAGCAAGGTGTCGCGCGCCGGCGCGGGGCGCAGCGCATTCAGCGCGGCGACGGCCTGGACCGCGACCGCCAGCACGGGTTCCGGCAGGGGATGGCGGCCGATCTCCTGGCCGATCGCCATGCATTCGCGCAGGCCCAGCCCGAGGCCGCCGTATTCCTCCGGCACCAGCAGGCCCGTCCAGCCGGCATCGGCGATCTTCGCCCACATCGCGCGGTCGTAGCCCGGCACCTGGTCGCGCCACAGGCGCAGGCGCGCCAGGGGTGATTCCCGTTCCAGGAAAGCCCGCGCGCTGTCCTGGAACACGCGCGTCAGGTCCGAAGCATCGAGGGCGGCTTCATTCTGCATGGGTGGCGTATCGCTTCCTTTCCGGTGGGTGGCTTGAAGGGGACCGGCTTGAACGGGGCGGACCAAAGATACCGCGTTGCCGTGCCTTGCGCTGTAGCGCCAGGCACATAACAGCTTTGTGTTCCGCGCCAGTACCTTGGACACGCCCCGATTCCTAGACTGGCCGCACATTCAGGAATCGAGGGGTCACGCTTGCAGCCGCTGTTATCGAACATCAAGGTACTGGACCTGAGCCGCGTGCTGGCCGGGCCGTGGGCGAGCCAGATCCTGGCGGACCTGGGCGCGGACGTGATCAAGGTGGAACGTCCGGGACGCGGCGACGACACGCGCGCGTGGGGCCCGCCCTTCCTGAAGAACGCGGCCGGCGAGGACACGGCCGATGGGGCCTACTTCATCGCCACCAACCGCGGCAAGCGCTCCATCACCCTGGACCTGCAGACGCGCGATGGCCAGGAGCTGGTGAAGGCGCTGTGCCGGGACGTCGACGTGGTGCTGGAGAATTACAAGGTCGGAACGCTGGCGCGGCTGGGGCTGGACTACGCGGCGCTGTCGAAGATAAATCCGCGGCTGGTGTATTGCTCCGTGACCGGCTTCGGGCAGACCGGCCCGCGCGCGGCGGAGCCCGCCTATGACTTCCTGATCCAGGCCATGGGCGGCCTGATGAGTGTCACCGGCGAGCGCGACGACAAGCCCGGCGGGGGGCCGCAGAAAGTGGGCGTGCCCATCGTCGACCTGAGCACCGGCGTCTACGCGGCGCTGGGCATCGTGGCGGCGCTGCTGCGCCGCACCCAGACAGGGCAGGGCGAATACGTGGATGTCGCCATGCTGGACGTGCAGGTGGGCCTGTTGGCCAACCAGGCCATGAATTTCCTGCTGGGCCAGCGCGTGCCGCGCCGCACCGGCACGTCGCATCCCAACATCCAGCCGCAGCGCACCTTCAGCTGCGCCGACGGCGACATCGTCATCGTGGTGGGCAATGACGCGCAGTTCACCGCGCTATGCGAAGTGATCGGCCAGCCGGCCCTGGCCCGCGATGCGCGCTACGCCACCAACGGCCGGCGCGTGAAGAACCAGGAAAGCCTGGACCCGGTACTGGACGCCGCTTTCGTGCGCCAGCCGCGCGCGCACTGGCTGGAGGAACTGCGAAAGGCCGGCGTGCCGGCGGGTTCCATCAACACCGTGCCGGAGGTGTTCGAGGACCCGCAAGTCGTGCACCGCGCCATGCTGCGCCATCTGCCGCATCCGGTGGCGGGCTCCGTGCCGCAGGTCATGAACCCGCTGCGCTTCGGCAATGCCGCGCTGCGTGTGGACCGCGCGCCGCCGCTGCTGGGCGAGCACACGGCCGAGGTGCTGGCCGAACTGGGCTTGAGCGCCGAGCAGATCCAGGCGCTTCGCGAACGCAACATCATCTGAACCCATAGAGAACCCGCCATGAACATGCCCGAGGCCCTGACCGGTCCCTATACCGCCCTTGACGTGACGCTGGACGGTGGCGTGGCCGTCATTCTGCTGGCCAACCCGCCGGTGAACGCGTTGTCGACCGACATGATGATCGAGCTGTCCTGGGTGCTGGACCGCATCTCCGAGACGCCGGAGGTGCGCGCGGTGGTGCTGTCCGGACAGGGCAGGACTTTCTGCGCGGGCGCCGACCTGAAGAACCGCGCCGCGACGATCAAGGGCCCGGGCGACCTGCCGCAGCATTCGCGGCGGACCCGGGAGTGCTTCCATGCCATCCGCGAATGCGCCAAGCCGGTGGTGTGCGCCATCAATGGCGCGGCGCTGGGCGCCGGCCTGGCCATCGTGGCGTCGTGCGACATCCTGGTCGCGGCCTCGACCGCCACGGTGGGGTTGCCGGAAATCAACGTGGGCCTGCTGGGCGGCGGCCGGCACGGCATGCGGCTGTTCGGCCATTCCCGCCTGCGCCGCATGATGCTGACCGGGCTGCGCGTCGACGGCAACGAGCTTTATCGGCTGGGCATCGTGGAGGCCGCGGTTGCGCCGGAGTCGCTGATGGACGAAGCGATGGCGCTGGCGCGCGAGTTGGCGTCCAAGAGCCCGCTGGCTTCGGTGCTGGCCAAACAGACGCTCAACGTCATAGAGGACATGAGCCTGCGCGACGGCTATCGCTACGAACAGGACATGACGGCCGCCATCGCAAGGACCGAAGACGCGCAGGAGGCGCGCCGCGCCTTCCTCGAAAAGCGCCCACCGGTGTTCAAGGGCTGCTAGCCCGCGCCCGCGCAATGGGGCGGGCCGATTTGGCCCTGTCGACCGCACCGCCCGGAACGCGGCGGGACGGATTTCCGGATACCAAGGAGACATCATGGCAGGCGCGCTCGATGGCGTGAAAGTGCTGGACCTGAGCCGCGTATTCTCGGGCCCCTGGGCGGCCCAGATGCTGGCCGACTTCGGCGCCGAGGTGATCAAGGTGGAGCGTCCCGGCCGCGGCGACGACGTGCGGCACCAGGGTTATCCGATGCCGGCCGCCGATGGCGCGCCCGGCAGCGAAACGTCGTCGTTCGTGGCGATGAATCGCGGCAAGCGCTCGTTGACCATCGATATCGCCCACCCGCGCGGGCAGGCGCTCGTGCGGCGCCTGGCCTGCAAGGCCGACATCCTGATCGAGAACTTCAAGGCCGGGGACCTGCGGCGCTACGGCCTGGACTACGCTTCGCTGGCGCAGCTGAATCCCCGGCTGGTGTATTGCTCGATCACCGGCTTTGGCCAGGACGGTCCGTATAGCCACCTGCCGGGCTACGACCCGATATTCCAGTCGATGAGCGGCCTGATGAGCGTGACGGGCGTGCCCGATGGCGAACCCGGGGCCGGGCCGGTGAAGGCGGGCTATTCGGTATCGGACCTGACCGCCGGCTTCTATGCCGTCTGCGCCATTCTCGCCGCCTTGCGCCATCGCGACCAGATATCGGGCCGTGGCCAGTACATCGACCTGGCGCTGCTGGACGCGCAGATCGCGGCCATGTCGCACATCGGCATGAACTATCTGGCCAGCGGGCAACTGCCCGCGCGCACGGGCTCGTCCTCGCAGATCACCGCGCCTTTTCGGGCCTTTGCGTGCCAGGATGGACACCTGATGGTGGCGGTGGGCAACGACACGCAGTTCCAGAGCTTTTGCGGCGTGATCGGCCTGCCCGAACTGGCCGGCGATCCCCGCTTCACCACCAATCCCAGGCGCGCGGCCGCCCAGGCCGAACTGTCGGCCTTGATCGAACCGGCGATGCTTGCCCGCAAGGTGGCCGATTGGAATACCGCGCTGCAAAAGGCGAAGGTGCCTTGCGGCCCCATCTACACCATGGACCAGGTGTTCGAGGACCCGCAGGTGCGGCATCGCCAGGTACTGGGCCGCATGCCGCACCCGCGCCTGGGCAGCATGCCGTTCATCCGCAATCCCATTCATTTTTCCGATACGCCCATCCAGCCCGGGCTGCCGCCGCCGCTGCTGGGCGAGCACACCGCCGCGGTGCTGGCCGCCGAGCTGGGCATGAGCGAAGCGGAAATGGCGCAATTGCGCGCGGAAGGCATCGTATGAATTTGCCCGACGACGCATTGATCGAAGAAATACGCGACAGCGCGCGCGATTTCCTGCGGCGTCGCGATCAGCGGCAGCGCAAGCGGCAGGGCGCGCCCCTGGACCGCGACTACTGGCGCGAGATCGCCGGCGTCGGCTGGCTGGGCATGACCGTGCCCGAGACGCTGGGCGGACTCGGGCTGGACTGGCACGCGATGGCGGCGGTCATGGAAGAGGCCGGGCGGGCGCAGTTGCCCGAGCCGCTGGTGGCCGCCGCCGTGCTGCCGGCGGCGCTGCTCATGCGGCTGGATGGCCCGGACAGCGGCGACGCGGCCGCGGCGGTACGCCGCGGGCTGCTGCGGGACATCTGCGCGGGCACGCGCATCGTGGCGCTGGCCTGGCAGGAAGCAGAGGGCCAACTGGAGGCCGGCGAAGCGGCGGGGGCCTTCGGCGTCAGCGTCACGTCGTGCGAGGGCGCGTACGTACTGAACGGGGAAAAGCGCCACGTCATCGCCGGTGACGGCGTGGACGGCTGGCTGGTCTGCGGCGACGGTGAACAAGGGCCGGCGCTGTTCTACTTGCCCGCCGATACCCAGGGCGTGGCCGTCACCCCGTACGCGCGGGCCGACGGCACCCGCGCCTGCCATTTGGCGCTGGAAGCCGTTGCCGTACCGCCCGATTCGCTGCTGGCGCGGCACGGCGTACTGGACGCCATGGATGCCGCGCTGGACGCCGGCCGCTTGATGCAGGCGGCAGAGATGATCGGGGCGGCGCGCCAGGTACTGGCCGACACCGTCGTCTACCTGAACACCCGGCAGCAATTCGGCAAGTCCCTGGCCGCGTTCCAGGCCCTGCAGCATCGGCTGGTGGACGCCGCCATGCAGGTGGAACTGGCTGCCTCCAGCCTGCTGAGCGCGCTGAAAGGGCAGGCCGACGCCGACCGAACCGCCGCGCGCACGGCCGCCAGCCGTGTGAAGGCGCGGGCGGCGCGCGCCGGCGTGGAGGCCGCGCGCCTTGCCGTGCAACTGCACGGCGCCATCGGCTATACCGACGAATGCGACGTCAGCCTGTATTTCCGCCACGCGCTGCACCACGCCGCCTGGCTGGGCAACGCTACCGCGCACCGGCAGCGCTTCGGCGCGCTGGCGCCCGTACCTCGTGACGAAGACCAGGACGCGGCGGCGGCACACAAGGCCGGCGAAGACTTCCCGCGCGACGCCGACTGGAACGCCATGCCGGAGGCCGATTTCCGCGCCATGCTGCGGCGATTCTTCCGCGCCCGTTATCCGGCGCACCTGCGCCACGTGCCGTGGCGGCTGCACTGGGACGAGATCAAGGACTGGTATTTCACCCTGTCCCGCCAGGGCTGGATCGCTCCGTCGTGGCCGCGCGAACACGGCGGCATGGCGCTGTCGCCGTCGCGCCTGATCGCCTATATCGAGGAAGCCGAACGCCATGGCGTGGCGCGCGCTCCCGACCAGGGACTGGTCATGCTGGGGCCCATCCTGTTTCGCCATGGCACGCAGGAACAGCGCGACCGTTTCCTGCCGGGCATTCTGTCCGGCCAGGACGTGTGGGCGCAGGGTTATTCCGAACCCAATGCCGGTTCCGATCTTGCCGCGCTGCGCTGCGAGGCGGTCCTCGATGGGGATGAACTGGTCGTGACGGGGCAGAAGACCTGGTCCACGCTGGCCCAGGATGCGACCCATATGTTCATGCTGGTGCGCACGGACAAAACCGTGAAGAAGCAGGCCGGCATCAGCTTCCTGCTGGTAGACCTGCGCAGCCCCGCCGTCAGCCGCCGTCCGATTCGCACGCTGGCCGGCCATGAGGAATTCTGCGAAGTCTTCTTCGACCAGGTGCGTGTGCCGCGCGCCAACCTGGTGGGTGAACTGAATGCGGGCTGGGGCATCGCCAAGGAACTGCTGGGCTTCGAGCGCCTGTTCAGCGGCAGCCCCAAGCACGCCAACCATGCCTTGCAGCAGATCTACAGCCGGGCGCGCCAGCGCGGACTGCTGGCCGACGCGGCCTTTCGCGACCGGCTGGCCGAGCTGCGCCTGGACGCGGCCGACCTGACGGCCATGTACGAAGTCTTCGCCGACATGGCGCGCCGCGGTCTGCCGCTGCCGCCGCAGCTGTCGTTGTTGAAGATATGGGCCACCGAAACGCACGAGCGGCTGGGGGCCCTGCTGATACAGGCCAGCGAGGAATACGGCGGCGCCGCCGTGCAGGACAACCACGGCGATGTCCACGCGCTGGCGCCCTATATCAATGCGCTCGCCGCCACCATCTTCAGCGGAACCAACGAAATACAGCGCAATATCTACGCCAAGCAGGTACTGGGCCTGGAAGGCGCATGAAGCGCGCGTGCCGCGCGCCACGAGGAGACAAATCCATGAAGAAACGCCGCGCCTTGCTGGCCGCCGCGCTGACCCTGGGCGCGCTGCCCGCCGCGGCCGCGTGGGCTGCCGCGCCCTGGCCCAACCAGCCCATACGCCTGATCGTGCCTTACCCGCCCGGCGGCTCGGTGGACAACCTGGCGCGGCTGCTGGCGCCGACGCTGGGCCAGAAGCTGGGGCAGACCATCGTCGTGGAAAACAAGGCGGGCGCTTCGGGCACCATAGGCGTGGACGCGACCGTGCGGGCCACGCCGGACGGCAGCACCTTCGGTTTCGGCGTGCCGGGGGCCATTTCCGGCTTGCCGCACATCATGAAGGTGCCCTACGACGTCTCCCGGATCCAGTACGTGTCCCTGGTCGCGCGCATTCCGGTGGTGTTCGTCGTCAACCCGGCCATCCCGGAAAGTACCTTGCCCGCGCTTATCGCCGCCGCGAAGAAAGACCCGGGCAAGTACAACTACGGGTCCGCGGGCAACCTGACGACCCCGCACCTGGCCGGCGAACTGCTCAGGCAGCAGACCGGCATCGACATCATGCACGTTCCCTACAAGGGGGCGGCGCCCGCGATCGCGGCGCTTCTATCCGGCGAAGTACAGATGTTTCCCGGCGACGCTTCCGGCGTGCTGGGCCTGATCAAGGGCGGCAAGCTGCGCGCGCTGGCGGTAGGCAGCGCCGAGCGTTTCGTGGGCCTGTCCGATGTGCCCACCACCAGCGAGCTGGGCTTGCCCGGCGTACAGGTGGAGTCCAACTATGGCGTGATCGCGCCCACCGGAACGCCCATCGACATCGTGAACCGGATGGCCGAAGCCATCGCGCAATCGCTGCGGGATCCGGCGCTGCGCGACAAGATCATCGAACAGGGCGCGGTGCCGCAGGCCACCACGCCGGACGACTATCGCAAGCTGATGGAATCGGAATCGCGGAAATGGGGCGAAGTCATACGCCGGGGGAAGCTGGGATTGCAATAGGCAAGGGGGCGATGCCGCCATCCGTACGATGTACGGACGACATCGCAGGGCCATCCGCGCGGCGGCTGCCGTATAGTGTCTGCGCCTCTTCCTTCCCATCGCGATTATGCCTACCGCCAAAGTCCTGGGTCCGGGCCTGGATCTGACCGCCGATCTGCACAAATGGCGCGCCTTCGTCGCCATCGCCGAACTGGGCAGCATCACGCGCGCCGCCCTGCACCTGGACCAGGACCAGTCGGTCCTTAGCCGGCGCATCAACGCCCTGGAACGCGAATGCAATGCGCGCCTGTTCAACCGCACCGGCCGCGGCGTGCAGCTGTCCGAAGTCGGGGAGCGCCTGTTCCCCTTGGTGCGGGCGCTGCTCGAAGACGCGGAGCGCCTGGAACTGGAGGTCAACGGCCAGGCGCGCGAGCCGGCCGGCGAAGTCAGGCTGGGGCTGTTGCCGTCCACCGCGCATCCACTGATTCGCCGGCTGTTTTCCCGGATGCGTGCGCAGTACCCGAAGGTCCATCTGCGGATATTCGAAGGGTCGAGCGGCCAGATAGAAGAATGGCTGACCGACAATCGCGTGGACATTGCCATCCTTTACCGCTATGCGGAGAAATGCCCGCCCGGCGAAACGGCCCTGGCTTTCGTGGAGTCCTACCTGGTCGGCGCGGCCGGCGATGCCCGCACGCGGACGGGCGAAATCCGTTTCGACGAACTCGACGGGCTGCCGTTCATCCTGCCGGGAGCGCCCAACGGCCTGCGCAATACGCTGGATGGCCTGGCGCGCGCCCGCAAGATCGCCATCGCGCCGCTGATCGAGGCGGACTCGCTGCCGCTGATGAAATCCATCGTGCAGCACGAGAAAATGTATACCGTGCTGCCGTTGCACGCAGTGTGGCAGGAAGTGCAGGAAGGCCGCCTGAGCGTCGCCGCGCTGCGCGACCCCGCGCTGGGGCGCATCATCTCGATGGCGTACTCGCGCAGCAAAGGGCCCGGGCGCACCGTCATGGAGGTGGCCGGGCAGATCGAAGCCCTGGCGCGTGAAATCGGCGGCGAGGGCGTCTGGCACGTCAGCCCTTGAACGGCCGCTAAAAGCCGTACAGGCGCGCCGGGTTGTCCACCCATACCTTGTGGCGCAGCGCGTCGCTGCCCAGCCAGTCCCACGCCACGTCCAGCAGGGCGTCCGCCGCGGGCGCCTTCTCGCCCATGCGCACGAAGGGCCAGTCCGAACCCCACAGACATTGGTCTGGATTCGCGCTGGCGAAGGCGTCGTGCAGATAGCGGGCGTCGGCATAGTCGGGCGCGGTGCCCACCCGGCACAGCGTCAGCTTCATCCAGAGGGCGCCGTCGGCCAGCAGTCCGCGCAATAGCTGGAACACGTCGTCCGCCGGCCCACGCGCCGGCACCAGGCTGCCAAGATGGTCGATGACCAGCGGCAGCCCCAGGCCCGCGAGCGCCGGCAGGTGCCGCGCATATACGTCGCATGGCGCCCACAATTGCGCATGCAGGCCATGCTGCTTCATGCGGGGCGCCAATGCCGCGATCTGGTCGAAGCCGACGCTGCCGGGAAAGAGCCGGCCGGCGGGGTCTCGCGCCTCTACAAAGCGCAGCCCGCGCACGCCACCGTCGTGCAGCGCCTGCAAGCCGGCGTCGCTGATACCGGGATCGGCCACGGCGACGCCGCGCAGCCGGCCTTGCCCTTGCTTCAGCGCGTCCAGCAATGCGGCCGCATCGGTGCCGTAAGGCGCGGGCTGCACCAGCACGCCACGCTGTGCTCCCAGGGTGTCCAGCATGGAGAGGTAGCGCCGGGCCGGCGCATCCGGCGCGGCGTACGAAGACGGGTGCCGCAGCGGAAAACGGTCATAGGGGCCGAACACGTGGCAATGCGCGTCGCACGCATGCGCGGGCAGCGCATGGCGGGGACGGCCTGGCATGCGCGGCGTTTCCGTCGTCGCGGGAATATAGGAAGCGGCTTGCGGATCGGCCGTCATCGGCCATCCTTGCCGGGCAGGGGCGCCAGGCGGCTCAGCGCCGGCTGGCCGGCCTCGGACGGTACGTCCAGGGGCGCGGGCGCGTCGTCCGGCATGGGGATCTCATGCGCGTTCAGCGTCATGGAAACCAGCGTGTAGTAGCCGATGACCGCCGTCAGTTCGACCACTCCCGCCACGTCCCAGAGCTCCACCGCGCGGGCATGCAGCGCCGGCGCCACCCGGCCGGTTTCCTGCAGCTGGCGGGCGTATTCATAGACGACTTCATCCGCGGCGGTCTCGAACACCGGCGTGCGCCGCGCCTGGATCGCCTCCAGCACCGCGGAGGCGATGCCGGCCTGCGCCGCGGCCTGGGCGTGGATGTGCCATTCGATCTGGCTGTTCCAGCGTCGCGCGGTGACCACGATGGCCAGTTCGCTTACGCGCGGCGGCAGGCTGGTGCCGTAGCGCAGCAAGGCCCCGAAGGCCTGCCAGCGCTCGGCCAGTTCGGGATTGTGCAGGGCGGCGCGCAGCGGCCCGACCAGCCGGCCGCGCGGACCGGAGACGATGCGCTCGTAGACGCGCCTTTGCGCTTCGCTCATCGTTTCGGGGGTAGGGAAGGGAATACGGCTCATGTCGTGTCCTTGCGTGGATTCAAGCCGCCGCGTCGTCGGGCTGGCTGCGCGTCACCGATGGACGCTTGCTGAAGTCCTGGTGCCAGGCCGCGAGCCCGGGATGGCCATCGCGCCAGCCCAGGTCCGCGAAACGGTAGTCCAGGTACGACAGGGCGCAGCCGATGGCGATCAGGCCCAGGTCCAAGGGCGTTGTCCGCAGCGCGGGCGCTTCCTTTTCCAGGGCCGCCAGGGCCGCATCCACTTTCAGCCCGAAGGCGTCCAGCCAGGCCGGCGTCTGCCGCGCGGGCGGCTTGTTGCGTTCCTGGCGATAGAGCAGCAGCACGTCCAGCAAGCCGTCGCCCAGCGCCTGGCGGCGTTCCGCGGTCAGGCGCGCGCGCGGCTCCGCCGGCAGCAGGCCGGCGCCCGCCAGCTCGTTCAGGTAGGCGCAGATGACGCGCGAATCGTAGATCGCGGTGCCGTCCTCCAGGACCAGAGTGGGCAGCTTGAGGAGCGGATTGTCGGGCAGCAGGTCCAGGTTGGGCTTGTCCATCGCCACGGGCGTGCGCACGCAGGCGACCCGGTCTTCGATGCCGGCCTCGTACAGCACGATCATGACCTTGCGGACGAAGGGCGAACGCGGCGACCAATGCAGTTTCATTCATGTCTCCAGGAAAACCGGCGATGGCCGGCGGCTGTCAATGTCCCTGCGCCGGCCGCACCGCGGGGTCGTCGTCGGCATCGGGCGTCACCATCTGGAACAGGTTGTTCGTATGGGCGTACCAGCCCGCGCCATGCATGCGTCCCAGCAGCCGCAGCGACGGCGTATCCACGTGAAAGCGCTGCGGGTTCAGGATGGCCTCGTCGCACAGATACATCGCCACCACGCGCGCCAATACGATAACGCGCTGCGGCGCGGCCTCCAGTACCTGCCAGACCCGGCATTCCAGCGCCGCCGGGCTTTGTGCGATGCGCGGCGGGGCCACGAGCAGCGACGGTTCGGTGCTCAGCCCCGCCCGGGTCAATTCGTTCACGTCGGCGATATAGTCCACGCTGGTGCGATTCATCTGCTCGGCCAGTCCCGCCGAGGCGACATTGATGACGAATTCGCCGGTGGCCAGGATATTGCGCGACGTATCCTTCAATTCCCCGCCGCGCGGCCCGATGCCCAACGCCACGATGGGCGGGTCGCTGCTCACCACGTTGAAAAAGGAAAACGGCGCGGCGTTCAGCCGCCCTTGCGGCGATTGGCTGACGACCCACGCAATGGGGCGCGGCACCACCACGCTGGATAGCAGCTTGAAGGCGTCCGTCGATGTCAATTGGCTGAAATCGAAGTTCATGTTGGTCTGGCCGCACGTGGCCGGCGGGAGGGCGCGCCGTGCATCGACATCATTTCCCGAGCAACCCCAGCCGGTCCAGCAGGGCCTGCATGTCGGCGCGGTCTTTTTCCACGTAGGCCTGGGCCTGGTCCGGCGCAAGGGCCATCAGCTCTATGGCCTGTTCCTGCATCACGCGACGGTAGTCCGTGTCCTGGTTCACGTCGCGGACGGCTGCGCTCAGGCGCTGCACGATCGCGGCCGGCGTGCCCGCCGGCGCCGCGAGGCTGTACCAGGTCGCCGATTGCGCCCCGTGCACGCCGGCCTCGTCCAGGGTGGGAACCTGCGGCAGCAGCGGCGAACGCTGGTCCGACGCATACGCCAGCGGCACCAGGCGGCCCTGGCGGATGAAGGCCAGGCTGGCCGACAGGTTCAGCATCACCATGTCCAGCTGTCCGCCGACGGCGTCATTGACGGCGGGCGAAGCGCCGGGGTAGGGGATGTGGTTGAGTTTGATGTGCGCGGCCTGTTGGAACAGTTCTGCACCCAGATGCGTGGCGCCCCCCACGCCGGCCGAACCGTAGCTGAGCTTGCCGGGCTCGGCGCGGGCGCGCGCGATCAGGTCCGCCACCGTCTTGATGCCGCTTGCGGGGTTGACGGCCAGCATGATGGGCTGCACGGCCACCACCGAACAGAACGCGAAGTCGCGCACGCCGTCATAGGCCGTCTTTTGCATCAGGGGCGTGACGACATGGCCGGCCGACGTACCCAGCAGCAGCGTATAGCCGTCCGGCTTCGCGCGTGCCACGAAACCCGTACCTATCGAGGCGCCGCCGCCCGGCTTGTTCTCCACCACCACTGGCTGGCCCAGTCGTTTTTCCATCGCCCGCGCCAGGCTGCGCGCCACGATGTCGGCGGGCCCGCCGGCGGCATAAGGGTTGACCAGGGTGATGGGGTGGTCCGGATAAGCGTTGCCCGGGCCGGCCGCATGGGCGGCTGGCAGGCCGGCGGGGGCCATGGCGGCCACGGCGACCGCGGCCAGCAAGCGACGGGCAAGGGCTGTAGGCAAGTTGTCTCCCCAATTTTCTTGGTGTTGTCGTGATGGAGAGCATGGTATGGGGCGCCGCGAACGCGAGCTATGCCGGCGCCGGCAAATCAGGTATGCAAGGGCAGGGCGGATCGCTTTGCCGCCGCCATGACCGTGGTGCCCGGCGCCGGCAGGTATGCGGAGCCGGCGCCATGCGGCGCCCGGTCATGCGCTTACAGCGTGATGGCGCCGCGCCAGATACCGTCCTGCGCAAGCTGCCTTGCCAGCTGGATAAGGATCACGCGCGTCGCCAGGCCGGCCGGCGAAAGCTCGTCGTCCGAAAAGCTGGCCAGCAGGCAGCGACGCCGCATCGACGTATCCTCGATCGGGATCGCGCGCAACGACGCGTCGGTGGAGGTGGGGTCGCCCTCCGCGTCCAGCATGGACAGCACGGCCCCGGGTTGTACGGTCGCGCCCAGTCCTGCGCGGACCGCGCGCATCAGGCTGTTCGCCCCGTCGATTTCCAGCACGACGTTGGGGGTCTGGTTCACCGCATGGAAACTTGCCGTCAGCAGGTCACGCAGCGCATGGCTGTTTCCCGGCATGATCAACGGCAGGTCGCCGATCTGGCTGACCCTGACGCTTCTGGCGGTGGACAGGATAGGGGGAAACCCGGGCATGTCCGTTCGTCCCACCACGAACAGCCTTTCATCGAGCAGGGGCGTCACGCTCCATCGCTTGGGGTCGTTGGCCTCGAACAGCAGCGCCAAGTCCAGTTGGCGGGAATTCAGCAGGGCGGCCAGATGGCTGGTCAAGCCCTCGATGATCCGCACGCGCACGGTGGGGTATCGTTCGCGCATCGCCGACAACAGCGGTACCGCCAGGACGGAGGCCGTCGTGGTGGCCATGCCCACGCTTACCTGGCCGGAAAACCTGCCTTGCTTGGCCACCGAGGCGGCGGCGTCCACCTGTCTCAGGATGACCTGGGCCTGATGCCAGAAGTCCAGGCCCGCTTCGGTCGGGAAGACGCCGGTCGAACGCCGCTGCAGCAGACGCGTGGCCAGTTCATTTTCCAGCTGGCTGATCTGCTGGCTGAGCGTCGAGGTGGCAATGCCGAGCTCCAGCGCTGCCCGTCCCATGCTGCTGAGTTCCACGACACGGACAAAGGATCGAAGCTGTCTGAGTTCCATGTAAGTAGGAAGGGGTGTCCTGCGTGGCGATGCGGGGATGCGGGGATGCGGCAGTCCCGCAAGCCGGCGATCGGGCGATGCGGCAATCCGGCAATCCGGAAATCGGGCGATCCGGCGGCCGTCACCTCGCGATCCGGCGCCGAAAGCATAGCACCCACACCTGGACAGGCTGCCTCTCCGGCGGGGTGCCGGGCGTCGTCGCGCTTCGTTGGCCGTTCGTTTGGGCCAAACAGCCGTTTGGCCAGGCCGAATGCGATTTCGGCGCGAACCCGTCACACTGCACGGCTCAAGACCAACGATAAAAAGGCACCGGCGCAAGCGCCTGTCCGGAGACACCCGCAGCACGGCTGCAAGGAAGTCGCGGCCGACGGAACTGCGCCCAGCCCGGCAAACCAATGGCATCGCAGAAAAAACCCAGGGCTTTGAAAGGCATTTTTTCGCTGGACGACTTCCAACGGGCGGCCCAGTGCCTCCTGCCCCGCGCCGTCTATGAATATGTCGCTGGCGGCACGGAGGACACGCATACGCTGCGGGAAAACCGCGCGGTGTTCGCCGACTACCTGCTGGTTACGCGCGTGATGCGGGACGTGTCCAAGCGCTCCATCGCCACCGCCTTGTTCGGCGAGCAATGGTCCGCCCCCTTCGGCATTTGTCCCATGGGGCTTTCCGCGCTGTCCGCCTACCGGGGCGACATCGCGCTCGCCCGCGCCGCGCATGACTTCCATATCCCCATGATCGTCAGCGGCACGTCGACGATCCGAATGGAAGACGTTATCGCCGTCAACCCGGACGCCTGGTTCCAGGCCTATCTGCCCGGCGACCTGGCGCGCACGACGCCGCTGTTGCAGCGCATAAAGGCCGCGGGATACAAGAACCTGGTCCTGACTTTCGACACCTTCGTCGGCGCCAGCAGGGAAAACCAGGTCCGCGCAGGCTTCAGCACGCCCTTGCGGCCGGGGCTGGGATTGGCCTGGGATGGCCTGTCGCACCCGCGCTGGCTGGCGAAGGTCTTCCTGCGGACGGTGCTGCGCCACGGCATGCCCCATTTCGAGAATTCCTTCGCGACGCGCGGGGCGCCCATCATCTCGGCCAGTGCCATCCGCGATCATGCGCCCAAGGACCATATGGATTGGGAGCGATTTTCCCTGATCCGGGAATCCTGGACGGGGAAGCTGATCGTGAAGGGGCTGCTGCATCCCGAGGATTGCCGCATCGCCCGGGACCGCGGCGCGGACGGCATCATCGTGTCCAACCATGGCGGGCGGCAATTGGACGGCAGTCCATCCGCGGTGCGCATGCTGCCGGGCATCATCGCGGCGCTGGAAGCGTCCGGCCCACGCGTTCCGGTCATGATCGACGGGGGCTTGCGCCGCGGTACGGACGTCGTGAAAGCGCTCGCGCTGGGCGCCGACTTCGTTTTCGTCGGCAGGCCTTTCAATTTCGCCAATGCGGTCGCCGGTGAATCGGGCGTCCTGCACGCCGCCCGGCTGTTGAAGGACGAAGTCTTCCGGACCCTCGGGATGATGGGATACAACACCATTGCGGAACTGGCCCATGCTCGGGCCGATGGCGCGATGCTGTGCGTGTGACCGCACGAAGCCCTGGGAGGCATTGAAAATGAAGACACCGTTCAAGTTCGAAGGGACCGACGAAACCCGGCAGCGGATCGCACCGGGCGGCTCGCTGCGCATGGGCTTGTATCAGGGCAGTCCCTCGTCATACGTGCGCGACCCGGCGTCCGGCCAGGCGTCAGGCGTGGGCTATCTGCTGGGGGAGTGCTTCGCGCGGTCTCTTGGCGTCGCCTTTTCGCCTTGCCTGTTCCAGAGCAACCAGGAAGTCCTGGCCGCCGTGAAAAGCGCAACGGTGGACCTGGTCTTTACCAATGCGACGCGTGAACGTGCGCAATACATCGCCTTCGCGAGCGTGCTGCTGACGGTGGGCAAGACCGTGCTGGTTACGCCGCAATCGCCGGTCCAGGACATGCAGTCCCTGGGCGCGGCGCGATTCAAGATCGGATACAGCCAGGGCAGCACCACCGGCACGGAGTTTTCCTCGATCTTCCCCAAGGCCGAACTGGTGCCCATGGAAAACCTGGACCGTGCTGCCGCCGCGCTGCGGGCTGGCGAGGTGGATGGCTTCGCCACCAACATGGCGATCCTGTCCAAGGTGGCGGCAGCCGTTCCGGGCGCCCGGATACTGCCGGGGTCCTGGGGGTTGGAGCAATACGCGCTGGGCATGCCTCAGGGGCGCCAGGATGCACTGCAGGCGCTTTCGTCGTTTTCGGCGTGGGCGGCCAGGTCCGGCGCGTTGGCGGCCTTCATCGGCCAGTCCGGTTTTGCCGGGGCGGAACCCGTCAAGGCGCCTGCGTCCGCCGATTGACGCATTGCGGTATCGAACAAACGAGGCCGCCGCGATCCTGGTCGGCGTCCTCGCAGTCAGACACACACAACAACGGAGATGTTGCATATGAAGTTCCCCCGATCCGTCCAAGCCGCGCTGCTCGGTTTTTCGCTGCTGGCCAGCGCCGCTCACGCGCAGTCTTCGGCCGTGGACAAGTATCCGGATCACCCCATCAAGCTGGTCGTGGGTTATGCGCCTGGCGGCGGCAACGATGTTGCCGCGCGCCTGCTTGCCAAGGAGCTCGCGTCCATCCTGCACGGTTCCATCGTGGTGGAAAACCGCGCCGGCGCGGGTACCAATATCGCGGCGTCGTATGTCGCCCGGTCCGCGCCGGACGGCTATACCCTGTCGCTGTCCTCGACCGCGCTGGCGGTGAATGTCACGCTATACAAAAAGCTGGACTATGACGCGATCAAGGATTTCGAGCCGATCGCCATTTTCGCGGAAGCGCCGAACCTGCTGTTGGTCAACCCCAAGCTGCCGGTCAATTCGGTGGCGGACCTTGTCGAATATGGCAAGAAGCATCCCGGCAAGTTGAACTTCTCGTCGGCCGGCAGCGGCAGTACCCAGCACCTGGCCGGGGAGCTCTTCAAGATCAAGGGTGGCTTCGATGCCGCGCACATTCCCTACAAGGGCTCCGCGCCCGCGTTGACGGCGGTCATCGGCGGCGAGGCCGACTTCACCTTCATCAACATTCCCAGCAGCAAGCAGTTGATCGAAAGCGGACAGCTCAAGGCCCTGGCCATCACGAGCGCCAAGCGCTTTCCCGCGGTGCCGAACATCCCGACCATGGCCGAGGCCGGCATGAATGGCATGGAGGTGGCGACGTGGTATTCGATCGTGGCGCCGGCCGGTACGCCGCGGCCCATCGTCGATAAGCTGAACAAGGCGATCAACCAGGCCATGACGGAGCCCGAACTGCGCAAGCGGTTCGAAGAGCTGGGCATGGCGCCCATGAATGAATCGCCGGAATTTTTCAAAAAATTCCTGGCCGACGAAGTCGCCCGCTGGCGCGTCATCGTCCAGCAGTCGAACGCCTCGGTGAATTGAGCCGGGCCCGGCGCTAGGGGCTTGCCCCGCGCCGCGCCGGGGAAACGTTCGCCGGGCGGGGCGGGGCAGGCCAGGGCCGCCAGGCCGTCCCGCCGCCCGCCGGCTTCCCTTAATATGTCACGAAAAGCCAAGACAGGGCGCCCGGGTTGGTGGTCTACTCGGGAGTTTGCGGTAAGCGGGACGTTGTCGAGGTAGATCATGAAAGATAAATGCGTACTCGTGACGGGTGCCACCAAGGGAATCGGCTGGGCGCTGACGCGCCGCCTGGCGGATATGGGATGCCACGTGGTCGGCATCGCGCGCCACACCGGCGATGTGGATTTTCCAGGTTATCTCTATGCCTGCGACCTGTCGGACGCCGGCAAGACGGAAGAGACGCTGCGCGAAATCCGCGACAAGTTCCCGGTGGACGCGGTGGTCAACAACGTCGGCCTCGTATTGCCGCAGGCGCTCGGATCCATCGAACTCGCTTCTCTATATAACGTGCTGGACCTGAACGTACGGGTGGCCGTGCAGGTGGCGCAGGCTTTCGTCGAGTCGATGAAGGCGCGCCGTGCCGGGCGCATCGTCAACGTCGTCAGCCGCGCCATCCATGGCGGACATGAGCGCACCAGCTATTCGGCCGCCAAGAACGCCCTGGTGGGATGTACCCGCACCTGGGCGCTGGAGTTGGCCGAATACGGCATCACGGTGAACGCCGTCTCGCCCGGTCCCATCGAAACCGAACTGTTCCGCGCCAGCCGGCCCGTCGGCAGCGATGCGGAAAAGCGCATCCTGTCTTCCATCCCCATGAAGCGCGTCGGCTCGCCCGCCGATGTCGCGGCGGCCATTACTTTCCTGCTGTCGGACGACGCCGGCTATATCACCGGCCAGGTCCTGGCGGTGGACGGCGGCGGCAGCGTGGCGGGCCGCTAGGCACCGCGGCTGCCACGCCGGCGGGCCGCCAGGGCGCACCGTCCCCGGCCCGGGCGCCGCCTTGCCGGTACACTGCCGGCATGGCCAAATCTCGAACCGTCTATGTCTGCGCCGAATGCGGCGGCACCAGCCCGAAATGGCAGGGGAAATGCCCGCATTGCTCGGCCTGGAACACCCTGGAAGAAACCGTGGAGACGGCCGCGCCGGCGGCCGCCGCGGCACACCGCTACGCGCCGCTGGCCGCCTCCAGCCCCGTCCGCAGCCTTGCCGAAATCGAAGCGCGTGAAGTCCCGCGCCAACCCACCGGTCTGGAGGAATTCGACCGCGTGCTGGGCGGCGGCCTGGTCGCCGGGGCGGTGGTGCTGATCGGCGGCGATCCGGGCATCGGCAAGTCCACGCTGCTGCTGCAGGCGCTGGCATCGCTGTCGGAAACCACCAGCGTGCTGTACGTGACGGGCGAGGAATCGGCCGAGCAGGTGGCCTTGCGCGCGCGGCGCCTGGGCCTGAGTACCGGCAACGTCAATCTGCTGGCCGAAATCCGCCTGGAGGCCATCCAGGCGGCCGTCACCGAGCAAAAGCCCACCGTGGCCGTCATCGATTCGATCCAGACCTTGTACAGCGGCGAGCTGACCGCGGCGCCGGGCTCGGTGTCGCAGGTGCGCGAATGCGCGGCGCAGTTGACCCGGCTGGCCAAGCAGACAGGCATCGCCATCGTCATGATCGGCCACGTCACCAAGGACGGCGCGCTGGCGGGCCCGCGCGTGCTGGAGCACATCGTGGATACCGTGCTGTATTTCGAAGGGGATACCCATTCCTCCTTCCGCCTGGTGCGCGCCTTCAAGAACCGCTTCGGCGCCGTCAACGAACTGGGAGTGTTCGCGATGACGGACCGCGGCCTGCGCGGCGTGGCCAATCCTTCCGCCTTGTTCCTGTCGCAGCACGATCGTCAGGTCGCCGGTTCCTGCGTGATGGCGACACAGGAGGGCACGCGGCCGCTGCTGGTGGAAATCCAGGCGTTGGTCGACGGCGTGCAGGGCGCCAATGCGCGCCGCCTGACCGTGGGTTTGGAAAGCAATCGGCTGGCCATGCTGCTGGCGGTACTGCACCGGCATGCCGGCGTGGTGACTTCGGACCAGGACGTGTTCGTCAATGCCGTGGGCGGCGTGCGCATCACCGAGCCGGCGGCCGACCTGCCCGTGCTGCTTTCCATCATGTCCTCGCTGCGCGACCGGCCGCTGCCGCGCGGCCTGATCGCCTTCGGCGAAGTCGGGCTGGCGGGCGAGATACGCCCTGCGCCGCGGGGGCAGGAGCGCCTGCGCGAGGCCGCCAAGCTGGGATTCAGCGTGGCGCTGATACCCAAGGCCAACGCACCCCGGCAGCCGATCGAGGGCCTGGAGGTATGGGCGGTGGACCGCCTGGAAAACGCGCTGGACCGTTTGAAGAACGCCTGAAGACGTCGACGCGGCGCGGGTCTATGCATCGGCGCGTCGCTGCGTGAACGCGGCGCGTCGGCTGGACCGATGCGGCGTCGCCTTGCCGGGCCCCGCGGCTTGGATAACGATGTGCCGGCGCCGGTGAATCGCGCCATATCCTGAAGGTTCCCTGAATAAAACGGCGCCCGCGCCTGCCCAATCATTTCTAAATCGCAGATCGTGAAATTTTTTTTGCGCACCGTGAAACCTTCGTGAATGTGCTTGCTCCAAGGCAGTACGGAATCACGGCACGATGCCGTGCAACCGTGGGATGAGGCCACGTGGCCTTTGCTAAATCTGGAGTTTTTAAATGACCAACCGCTCCCGTATTGCTGCGTTTTTGTCCGCGTCCACCCTTTGCCTGGGCCTGACCGCCGCACCGGCTGTTTTTGCTGCCGACGCCGGTACCATGGCCAAGCCGGCCAAGGCGACGACCCACAAGCACAAGGCCAAGTCTCATACCAAGGCGAAGAAGTCGGCGACTCCCGCCACGCCTGCCACGCCCGCGAAGTAAGCAGGGCTTTGTTGTGCCCGGAGCGAAGCTTCCGCAAGGGAGCTTCGCTTTTTTTCTGTGTAGCGGCCGTCCCAGGCGCGGATACGCCGTGACCGGCAAGGGAACCGTCAGGTTACGATACCGTCATGCACGACACATCCGCCGCCCGCCCCGACGCTGCCCTTCCGGCGGCTGCCTCCACCGGCCTTGTCCCGGGTGTCCGGCTGGGCGCGCGCACGCTGCTGCGCGACTGGCGCTCGGGTGAATTGCGGCTGTTGCTGATCGCGCTGATCGTGGCGGTGGCCGCGGTAACCAGCGTCGGGTTCCTGGCCGATCGCGTCGGCCGCGCGCTGGAACGCAACGCCGCGCAAATGCTGGGCGGCGATATCGTGCTGGACGCGGACGAGCCGATTCCGCCGGCCTTCGAACGGCAGGCCGCCGATCACGGGCTGCGCCTGGCCCACACATACCAGTTTCCCTCCATGGCATCGGCCGGACAGGCCGCGCTGCTCGTCTCGCTAAAGGCGGTGGAAGCCGGCTATCCGCTGCGCGGCAGCCTGCGCACGGCGGCCGGGCCGGCCGCGGCGGAAAGCGCCACGCGAGGCATTCCCGAGCCCGGCACGGTGTGGGTCGATCCCCAGCTGTTGGCGTCGCTGGGCGTGCGGATGGGCGATACGATCGCGCTCGGAGACAGCCGTTTCCGCATTGCGCGTGTCGTGACCTACGAGCCCGACCGCGGCATGTCCTTTGTGAACCTGTCGCCGCGGGTGTTGATGCGCGCCGACGAACTGCAGGCGACCGGCTTGCTTGCCCCGGGCAGCCGCATCGATTACGGCTTGCTCGCGGCCGGTGATGCCCAGGCTGTCGGCGCCTATACCGAATGGCTGGCCGCGCGGCTCCAGCGCGGCCAGAAGCTTTCCACGGTGGAATCCGGCCGTCCTGAAATCCGCCGCGTGCTGGATCGCGCCCAACGCTTCCTGTCCCTGGTCGCCTTGCTGGCTGTGTTGATTTCCGCGGTGGCGGTGGCCTTGGGCGCGACCCGTTTCATGCTGCGCCATCGCGACGGCATCGCGGTCATGCGCTGCATGGGCGCCACCCAGGCGCAGATAACGCGCATGCTGTCCGTGGAATTCGCCCTGGTCGGCCTGGCGGGTTCCATCCTGGGCGGTCTGGCCGGCTACGTCGCCCATCTGGTGCTGATCGCCATGCTGGGCCGCATGATCGGCGCGGACCTGCCCGCGCCCTCGATCATCCCGGGTCTGCAGGGCCTGGCCACCGGCATGTGGCTGCTCCTGGGCTTCGCCTTGCCGTCGCTCGCGCAATTGCGCCACGTGCCGCCCGCCCGCGTCCTGCGCCGCGATGCCGGCGGCATGCGCATGGGCAGCGCCCTGGGCTATGCCGTGGGCGCCACGGGCTTTGCCCTGCTTATATGGTGGTTCGCCGGAGACGTGCAGCTGGGCGCCGTGGTCGCAGGCGGGTTCCTGGGGGCTTTCGCGGCGTTCGCGCTGGTGGCCTGGCTGTGCGTGCTGGCGCTGGCCCGCCTGCGGCGCAGGGCCGGCGGCATGCCGGCGCTGCGTTTCGCGCTGGCGGGCGTCGTGCGGCGCCGCGCCGCCACCATCACGCAGGTGTGCGCCCTGGCGATCGGCTTGATGGCACTGCTGCTCCTGGCCATGACGCGCACCGACCTGATCGCGGGCTGGCAGCGCACGCTGCCGCCCGATGCGCCCAACCGCTTCCTGATCAATATCCAGCCCGACCAGCGCGACGCCGTCGCGGCCGCGCTGGCGAACGCCGGGGTGCCCGACGTGGTGCTGTTCCCGATGATCCGCGGACGCCTGGTGGCGGTGAACGGCCGCGCGGTGTCGTCGGCCGACTACACGGACGAACGCGCCCGGCGGCTGATCGACCGGGAGTTCAATCTTTCCTATAGTGACCAGATACCTTCCTACAACACCTTGCGGGCGGGGCAATGGATGAAGCCCGATACTCGCGAGGTGTCGATGGAGGCGGGCATTTCCGGCACGCTGGGGCTGCACATGGGCGACAGGCTGACCTTCGACATCGCGGGCCAGGCGGTGGAGGTAACGGTCACCAGCCTGCGCGGCGTCGATTGGGACACCATGCGGGCGAACTTCTTCGCCATGCTGTCGCCCAGCGTGCTGGCCGGCGCGCCGCAAAGCTGGATCACGTCCTTCCGCTTGCCGCCCGGACAGCCGGAACTGCTGCCCCGGCTGGTACAGCGCTTTCCCAATCTGACCGTGTTCGACGTGGACGCGATCCTGCGTCAATTGCAGGACGTCCTCGACCAGGTCGCGCAGGCGGTGCAGCTGCTGTTCGGGTTTACCCTGGCCGCCGGCGTGCTGGTACTGACCGCGGCCCTGGCCGCCACGCGCGATGAGCGTGTGCGGGAAGCCGCCGTGCTGCGGGCGCTGGGCGCCACGCGGCAGCAACTGGCCCGCGCACAGCGCATCGAGCTGCTGGCGGTCGGTGGGCTGGCCGGCGCCCTGGGCGCCGCCGGCGCGGGCGCCGTCGCCTGGGCGCTGTCGCGGCGGGTATTCGATTTCGACATTACCTTCAGCCTGTGGCCCTGGCTGGCCGGCATCGCCGCCGGCATGCTGGCGGCCTGGGCAGGCGGCGCATTGGCGTTGCGCGGTGTGCTGCGCACGCCACCGCTGGTTACCCTGAGAGAAGCAATATGACTACCACCACGCGGGTCGAGCCCATCTTCGAACCCCTGGATCACAGCCGCACGATATTCGAACAGCTGGGCGGCGAAGACGCGGTGCGCGCCCTGGTCAACCGTTTCTATGACCTGATGGACATGGACGAAGACCTGGCCGCGCTGCGCGCGGCGCATGGCCCCAGCCTGGATTCGGCGCGCGAAAAGCTGTTCCTGTTCCTGTGCGGCTATTTCGGCGGACCGGACCTTTACGTCCAGCGCCACGGGCATCCCCGCTTGCGCGCCCGTCACCTGCCTTTTTCCATAGGCGAAGCGGAACGCGACCAATGGGTCGCCTGCATGGGGCGCGCCATGCAGGATATGAACGTGCCGCAGCCCTTGATGGACCGCCTCCTGCATTCCTTCTACGGCACGGCCGACTGGATGCGCAACCGTGCCGGCTGATGTGCGCCGCCTGGCCTGGGAAGGTGAGCGGCCCGGCGCGATGTGCTATGACGCCGCCAGCGTCCCGGCGCCCGGGCCGGCGCTCTTCGATCCTGCTTACTACGGGTCATGCGCCGCACCGGTGCAAGCGGGTGGCCGCCAGGCCGCGTGGTTCGTGGAGGGCGGCTTTGGCCATGGCGTCCTGCGCCATTACCGCCGCGGCGGCATGGTGGCCCGGCTGAGCCGGCAGCGCTATATCTGGCTGGGCGAGGCGCGTACCCGCTGCTTCATGGAATTCCAGCTGCTGGAGTCCCTGTCGTCGCAGGGTCTTCCCGTGCCGGCGCCGCTGGCCGCGGCCTATTGGCGGGTGGGGGCCATGTGCTACGAAGCCGCCATCCTGGTGGCGCGCCTGCCCGACGTGCGCCCGCTGGCCCAGATGCTGGACCAGCCGGTGTGGGACGTGGCGGCCGACGCGATCGCCCGCATGCACCAGGCGGGCGTGTGGCACGCGGACCTGAATGCCTACAACATCCTGGTGGATGACCGCGGCAAGGCGTGGATCATCGATTTCGACCGCGGCCGGCAGGGCGGCGTCTCCGAGCGCGGCCAGCGGCGGAATGTCGAACGCCTGCGCCGTTCCCTGGAAAAGGTGGCCGGTCCGGCGGGGCTGGCCTTCTACGAGAAACTGGCGCGGTCCTACCACGACCGGATGGCCCGCGCGCCGGCCTGACTGCCGGTGGAAAACGAATTATCATTTTGCCTTTGCGCGCGGGAAGCCTCCCGCGAAATTCTTCTCGACAAGGTTTTCTCGGCAAGGGGCAAGGGGCATGGGGATCAACGCGGGTGTGCGCTTCGCGGCGGGGGCTTTGGTGGCGCTTGCCGCGCTGTCGGAGGCCAGGGCGCAGGAAAACGTCGTCAACGTCTACAACTGGGCCGAATACACCGCGCCGGACACCATTCCGGGCTTCACCCGCGAAACGGGCATCCAGGTGCGCTACGACACCTACGACAATAACGACACGCTGCAGGCCAAGCTGCTGACCGGCAAGTCGGGCTATGACGTGGTCGTCCCGTCCACGCATTACGCATCGCGCCAGCTGCAGGGCGGCTTATTCCAGCCGCTGGACAAGGCGAAAATGCCCAACCTGCAAAACCTGGATCCGGACATGATGGCGCTGGTCGCCCAGGTCGATCCGGGCAACAAGTATTTCGTGCCGTGGGGCTACGGCACCAACGGCCTGGGCTACAACGTCACTAAGGTCCGGCAGATCATGGGCAAGGACGCCCCGCTGGACAGCTGGGACATGTTGTTCAAGCCGGAGAACGCGGCCAAGTTGAAGGAGTGCGGCATCTCCGTCCTGGACGAAGCCGCGCAGGTGTTTCCCGCCGTGCTGCACTACATCGGCAAGGATCCCAACAGCAGCAATCCGGACGACTACAAGGCCGCCTTCGAGGTCCTGAAGAAAATCCGGCCGTATATCCGCCAATTCAGTTCGTCGGGCTACATCGATGAAATGGCTTCCGGCGATCTCTGCATGGTGTACGGCTTTTCCGGCGACGTCATGATCGCGCGCGACCGTGCCCGCCAGAACAAGCAGACCTTCGATATCAACTATTTCATTCCGCAGGGCGGGGCGCCCGCCTGGTTCGACGTCATGGCCGTGCCCAAGGATGCGCCGCATCCGGACAACGCGATGAAATTCATCAACTACATCGAGACGCCGCAGGTGCATGCCGCGATCACGAACAAGATGTTCTATCCGAACGCCAATAAAGAAGCGCGCAAATACGTCGTCAAGGACGTTGCCGACAATCCCATGATCTATCCGCCGGCGGATGTGTCCAAGACCCTCTACGTCATCAAGGCGCAACCCATCAATATCCTGCGCCTGCAAACCCGCATGTGGGCCGAACTGAAGTCCGGGCGATAAGCATCATGAACGACAGCCGTTACGCGGCCCCCCACGCCGCGGATGCCGACGAATTCGTTCGCGTTTCCGATCTGGTCAAGATATTCGGCGATACGGTCGCCGTCCGATCGGTGAGCCTGTCGGTGCGCCGCAACGAACTTTTCGCGCTGCTCGGCAGCTCCGGCTGCGGCAAATCCACCTTGCTGCGCATGCTGGCCGGTTTCGAGGAAGCCACCTCCGGACAGATCCTGCTGGATGGCGAGGACATCACCGGCGTGCCGCCGTATCGGCGACCCGTGAACATGATGTTCCAGTCCTATGCCTTGTTCCCGCACATGTCGGTGGAAGCCAACGTCGCCTTTGGCCTGAAGCAGGAAGGCGTGGACCGCGGGGAAATCCATGACCGCGTATTCGAGGCCTTGAACCTGGTCCAGATGGCGGGGTATTCGCGCCGCAAGCCGCACCAGCTTTCGGGCGGCCAGCAACAGCGCGTGGCGCTGGCCCGCAGCCTGGTCAAGCGGCCCAAGCTGCTGTTGCTGGACGAGCCCATGTCGGCGCTGGACAAGCAGATTCGCCAGGCCACGCAGATCGAACTGGTCCGCATCCTGGAACAGGTTGGCGTCACCTGCATCCTGGTCACGCATGACCAGGAAGAAGCCATGACCATGGCGCACCGGCTGGCGGTCATGACGGAGGGCCAGATCGTCCAGATCGGCACGCCGCAGGACGTCTATGAATTTCCGAGTTCGCGTTTCGTCGCCGGCTTCATCGGCAGCACCAATCTGTTTCCGGGCACCATCGTGGTCGACGAGCCGGACCACGTCGCCATCGAATCCGACCAGTTGTCGCGCCAGCTGTACGTCAGCCATGGCGTGAGCGAACCGCTGGGCATGCAAGTGTACGTTTCGATCCGTCCGGAACGCATCGTGGTGTCCCGCGAACAGCCGGAAAGCATCTACAACTGGGCACACGGGGCAGTCAGCCATATGGCCTGGATGGGCAGCTATGCGCTGTATCACATCCGCCTGGATTCCGGCATGACGGTGGAAGCCACGGTGCCCCGCCGTGTCTTCGCCCAGGACGCCGCGCCCGCCGTCCACGAGGAAATCTACGTGAGCTGGGACGCCGACAGCGCGACGGTGCTGCCGTCATGAACGTCGTGCCGCTGCGCCGCCTGCTGCCGTCCTCGCGCACGCTGGCCATCGTCCCGCCCTTCGCCTGGCTGGCGCTTTTCCTGCTGGTGCCTTTCCTGCTGGTGCTGAAGATCAGCCTGGCCGACCTGCAGTTCGGCGTGCCGCCCTATACGCCGCTGGTGGAGCTGAAGGACGAAGCGCTGAACTTCAGCCTGCACCTGCGCGGCTATGCGCTGCTGTTCACCGACACCCTGTACCTGGCCACCTACCTGAGCTCCGTCAAGATCGCCGCCATCAGTACCGCGTGCTGCATCCTGATCGGCTACCCCATGGCCTACTACATCGCGCGATCGGCGCCGGCCACCCGCAATCTATTGCTGCTGGGGGTGATCCTGCCGTTCTGGACCTCGCTGCTGCTGCGCGTGTATGCCTGGGTCGGCATCCTGCGCAACGACGGCCTGCTTAATAAGCTGCTGCTGGCCCTGGGCGTCATCTCCCAGCCGCTGGAAATCTACCGGACCGACCTGGCCGTCTATATCGGCATGGTGTATTCCTACCTGCCGTTCTTCATCCTGCCGCTCTACGCCAACCTGGTCAAAATGGACTTGCGCCTGCTGGAAGCCGCCTACGACCTGGGCGCCCGGCCCTGGCAGGCTTTCTGGCAGATCACCATGCCGCTGTCGCGCCCCGGCGTTATCGCGGGGGCCATGCTGGTATTCATTCCGGCGGTAGGCGAATACGTGATCCCCGAGATGCTGGGCGGCGCCAATACGCTGATGATGGGCCGCGTCATGTGGGGCGAATTCTTCAACAATGCGGACTGGCCTATGGCCGCGGCGGTGACCTGCGTGATGGTCCTGCTGCTGCTGGTGCCGCTGGCCTTGTTCCAATACAACCAGGTCAAGCAGGTCGATCCCGGCCGGGAGGCCAGGCAATGAAAGGGCCACATCGCGGCATGCGCGCGCTGGCGCTCGGCGTGGGCTTCGCCTTCCTGTATATCCCCATCCTCAGTCTGGTGGTGTTTTCCTTCAACGACTCGCCGCTGGTCACGTCCTGGTCCGGCTTCTCGCTGAAGTGGTACGGCTCGCTCTTGCATGACGACGCGCTGCTCAGCGCCGCCTGGCTGTCCTTGCGGGTCGCTGCGCTGGCCGCCACCGCGGCCACCATCATCGGCACCTGGGCGGGATACGTGTTGGCCCGCATGGGCCGCTTCCGCGGGTTTTCGCTGTACATCGGCATGCTCAGCGCGCCGCTCGTCATTCCCGAGGTGGTGATCGGCATTTCGCTGCTGCTGATGTTCGTCGAGGTGCGCACCACCATAGGATGGCCGGAGAACGGCATTTTCACCATCTGGGTGGGGCATACGACGTTCTGCATGGCCTTCGTGGCGGTCATCATCCAATCGCGAGTGCGGGACCTGGACCGTTCGCTGGAAGAGGCCGCGCTGGACCTGGGCGCCACGCCGCTGAAGGTATTCTTTTCCATCACGCTGCCGTTGATCGCGCCGGCGCTGGCATCGGCATGGCTGCTGTCCTTCACGCTGTCGCTGGACGACGTGATCCTGTCGTCCTTCCTGTCCGGGCCCGGCTACACCACGCTGCCGATCGAAGTGTTTTCGCGAGTGCGCCTGGGACTGAAGCCGGAAGTCAACGCGCTGGCGGCGCTCTTCATTTTGATCGTGGGCGTGTGCGTCGTGGTGGCGAACCGCTTGCAGCGTCGCTCGTCTATCGGGGGTTGATCGTGAGCCAAACCGTACTCTATGGCCTCAAGCAATGCAGCACGTGCGTCAAGGCGCGCACTTGGCTGGACGAACATGGGGTCCAACACCAGTTCATCGACTACCGCGACCACCCCGTTCCCGCCGCGACGCTGAAGGAATGGGCCGGGCAGGTGGGCGGCTGGGAAAAACTCGTTAACCGCACCTCCATGACGTGGCGGGCCTTGCCGGACGCCCGCAAGGCCGCCGCCACCGACAGCCAGTGGCAGGCCCTGATCGCGGAATATCCCGCCCTCGTGCGGCGGCCGGTAACCGTCACGCCGGACGGCGTGGCGACCGTCGGCTTTTCCGAAAAGCGCTACACCGAACGCTTTGCCTGACGCCGGCGGGCACATGTTGCCCGATACCTTTTTCGACCGAGATTCATGCCAGGTGGCCCGTGAGCTCATCGGCATGGTGCTGCGCCGCCGCCATGAAGGCCTGTGGCTGTCGGCGCGCATCATCGAGACCGAAGCCTATTACCTGCACGACAAGGGCAGCCATGCATCGCTGGGCTACACGCACAAGCGGCGCGCGCTGTTCATGGGCGGCGGCACGATCTATATGTACTACGCGCGGGGCGGCGATTCGCTGAACATCAGCGCGGGTGGGCCGGGCAATGCGGTGCTGATCAAGTCCGGGCACCCCTGGGTGGACGCCGTGTCCGGCGAAGACGCGCTGGCGCGCATGCAAGCCTTGAATCCGGACGCACAAGGGCGCAGCCGGCCGCCGCAGCGGCTGTGCGCGGGCCAGACCCTGCTGTGCCGCGCGCTGGGCCTGAAAGTGCCGGACTGGGACGGCGGGCATTTCGACCCCTCGGCGTTTTTCGTGGAGGATATCGGCGCCCGGCCGCCGCGGCTGATCCGCACCGTGCGCCTGGGCATACCCGAAGGCCGGGATGCGCATCTGCCGTATCGCTTCGTCGATCCGGCGTACGCGCCGTTCTGCACCCGCAATCCCCTACGGCGCGGGCAGGTGGCCGGGCGCGACTACGACTGGGTGACGAGGCTGGGCCGGCCTTGCAAGGGTCAGGTCACGCGGACCTGACCCTTTCCGGCTTTGCTCGGCGCTTCGCGCTCTTTCCCCTGGGGTTCCATGCTTGCCGTCAATGATGCCGGCAGTGTGACCGCGAAAGCCGGCCGCGGGAAGCAAAACACGCCCGATGTGGCGCACGCCCTACAATGCGCCCTGGTCATGGGGAGGAGTCGTGTTGCCGCAAAGCGACATTGCATTATTGCTGTGGGTCAGCATGGGCGCGGCCCTGGCCGCGGCCGTGGCGGCCGCGGTGGCCGCCTGGCGTTCCGGTGGCTCGAAGAAGGGGGCGGAACGCCTCGCCGCCCTGATGGCGGAACAGGAGCGGATGGCCGCCGCGCTGCGCGCCGAATTGGCGGAAAGCCAGCGAGGCCTGCGCGGCGAGTTGGGCGAGGCCATGCGCGGGCTGCGGATCGAGCTGGGGCGGCATCTGGACGACCTGCGCAGCGGCCTGGCCCGCGATGCCCAGGCTGCGCGTCGCGAATCGGCGGAATCGCTGGGGCGGTTCGGCACCGTGTTCGGCGAACAAGTGCAGCGCCTGATCGACATGAACGACCGCCGCCTGCAGGAAGTGCGAGAAACGGTCGACCAGCGGCTGTCTGCCTTGCAGGCGGAAAACGCCGGCAAGCTGGACGAAATGCGGCGCACGGTGGATGAAAAACTGCACGCCACCCTGGAACAGCGCCTGGGCGAATCCTTCAGGCAGGTATCGGAGCGGCTGGAAGCCGTGCACAAGGGACTCGGCGAAATGCAGACGCTGGCGTCCGGCGTGGGTGACCTGAAGCGGGTGCTGACCAACGTCAAGTCGCGCGGCACGTGGGGCGAAGTCCAGCTGGCCCGCCTGCTGGAAGACACCATGACGCCGGACCAGTACGCGCGCAACGTGAAGCCGGTGCCCGGCAGCGACGCGATCGTCGAGTTCGCGATCCGGCTGCCCGGGCGCGCGGAAGACGGCGCGCCGGTCTGGCTGCCGCTGGACGCCAAGTTTCCCAAGGAAGAATACGAACGCCTGGTCGAAGCCGAGCAGGCAGCCGACGCCGACGGGGCGCGGGCGGCGGCCGCGGCACTGGCTCGCGCCGTGGAGCTGCAGGCGCGCGCCATCGCCGACAAATACATCGCGCCGCCGCATACCACGGACTTCGCCATCATGTTCCTGCCCACCGAAGGGTTGTATGCGGAAGTGCTGCGGCGGCCCGGGCTGATCGACAAGCTGCATCAGTTGCGCGTGAACGTCAGCGGGCCGGCCAACCTGGCGGCCTTGTTGAACAGCCTGCAGATGGGATTCCGCACGCTGGCCATCGAGCGGCGCTCTTCCGAAGTCTGGCAGGTGCTGCGCGCCGTGAAGACGGAATTCGGCCGCTTCGGCGATGCGCTGGCCGGCGTCAAGCGCACCTTGGAAACCGCCAGCACCAAGATAGGCCAGACGGAAACACGTACCCGGGCGATGCTGCGCAGCCTGAAGTCGGTGGAGGCCCTGCCCGACGACGGCGCCGCGCCGGCCGCTGTGCTGGCACATCTGCCGGAAGATGCCTCCGCGGCGGAGGACGAGGACACCCGATCGGCGTAGCATGAAGCATGGCGGCGCGCGGCGATCTGCCAGGGGGGCGGCCGGCGATCTGCTAAATTGCTGCGCTTCGCCCGATCGCGCGCATTTCACTTACTCATCGAGTCTTCCCCATGCTCAGCCAGCAAGAATTGAAGCAGCAGGCCGCCACGGCCGCCTTGGATATCGTCGACGAAGTCGCCGGCCCGGACGTCATCATCGGCGTGGGCACCGGTTCGACCGCCGATTTGTTCATCGATGGCCTGGCGCGGTTCAAGGGGCGCCTGCGCGGTACCGTCGCCAGCTCGGAACGCAGCGCGGCGCGGCTGGCCGCGCTGGGCATTCCCGTGCTGGACCTCAATGATGTCGAACACATGCCGGTGTACGTCGATGGCGCGGATGAAATCGATGGCAGGCTGCACATGATCAAGGGCGGCGGCGGGGCGCAGACGCGCGAGAAGATCGTGGCCTCGGTCGCCGACCGTTTCGTCTGCATCGCCGATGAATCCAAGCTGGTCGAGTGCCTGGGCGCGTTTCCGCTGCCCGTGGAAGTCATCCCCATGGCGCGCGCCGCCGTGGCGCGCAAGCTGTCGGCCCTGGGCGGACGGCCGGTGCTGCGCGCCGGCTTCGTCACCGACAACGGCAATGTCATCCTGGACGTGGCGGGCCTGCGTATCACCGATGCCCCGGCGCTGGAAATGCAGGTCAACAATCTGCCAGGTGTGGTCACCTGCGGACTGTTCACGCAGCCGGGCGCCGATGTCGCGCTACTGGCCACGCAGCAGGCCATAAGGCGCCTGACGCGCCCGTAATCCGAGGCGGCAGGCGGTTCATAATCTTGTCACATGGAAGTCATAACCTAGCCGACCGATGCGGCCCGGGGACTTCCTGATGGCATTCTTGGAGGCTCGCATGGCAATGGAACCATCGTCAACCCCGCAGGGAGCCCGGATGACCGAGCACACAAACAAACAATTCGATGCCGACCTGGAAGGCGTCCGTTCGCAGTTTCTGGCGATGGGCGGCGTGGTGGAAGCCATGATCCAGGACGCCATCGATGCCTTGGCCAACGGTGACCTGGACCTCGTCGACAAGGTTCGCGAGCGGGAAAAGGAAGTCAACCGCTACGAAGTCGATATCGACCAGCGCATCAGCTATATCCTGGCGCGCCACCAACCCACCGCGATCGACCTGCGCATGCTGCTGGCCGTGTCCAAGATGCTGACCGACATGGAACGCTCCGGCGACGAGGCGGAAAAGATCGCGACCGTCGCGCGCCGCATCCATGACGGCGAGCTGCGCGCCGCGCCCATGGTGGACCTGCGGCACATGGCCAACAGCGTGCGCGCCATGCTGCGCCAGTCGCTGGACGCCTTTGCCCGCCTGGATCCGATGCAGGCGGCCCAGGTGGTGCGCAGCGACAAGGAAGTCGACAAGGAATGGAAGGCGGCGCTGCGCCAGCTGATTTCGTTCATGATCGAGGACCCGCGCACGATCACGCCTTCCATCGACCTCATCTTCATCGCGCGCGCGATGGAACGCATCGGCGACCATGCCAAGAACATGTCCGAGCGGGTGATCTATATGGTTCGCGGCGCGGATGTGCGCCACACCGGCGCCAAGAATGCCGAACGGCAGGCGCGGGGCGAAGAGGAAAGCACCGAGACCACGGAATAAGGCGGGCCGCCGCCCCGGCCACGGGCGCCACGCGGCCTATGGGCGCGTGCAGTCACCGGCGGCGGGCTAGGCCGCCGGCGCCCGCGCAGGCGGGCTCCCGGGCTTAGCCACGGCCCCCATACCCCTTCAGGCGGAGGGCGGAACGTAGCCCTGCGCTTCGACGCTGCCGTCCTCGAACAGGAAGCGTTCCATCTGCTGCTGCAGATACTTGCGCGCGCGGGCGTCGGCCAGGTTCAGGCGGTTTTCGTTGACCAGGCGCGTTTGCACGCCTTTCCACTCTTCCCACGCCTCCTTGGACACCTGTTGCCAGATGCGCTGGCCGAGTTCGCCGGGGTAGGGCGGAAAATCGAGCCCTTCGGCGTCGCGCTTGAGTTTGACGCAATGAACAGTACGGGTCATGGGTATCGCTGCCGGATAAACGTTGGATCGTCGATTTTACCGAAACGCGGCACACCAGGCGCCCGCATCGCATGAAACAGATATCGCCGGATCGGGGACGCCGCGGATCCGGCTCCGCCGGTCCGCCGGCGTCGCCCCCTGGAGGGGGAAGCGCGCAGCGCTCCGGGGGTGGGATCCATCACAGCCGCTTGATGAATACCAGGCTGTTGCGCGACCGGTTGTAGTGCGCCTGCTTGTCGTGGGGCAGGTCCGTGACGCCGCCCTGCACGAAGCCGCGCTTCATGAACCAGTGCGACGTGCGCGTGGTGAGCACGAACAGGCGCTTGGCGCCCAGCGCCCGGGCGCGCGATTCCATATGGCGCAGCAGCAGTTCGCCTTCGCCCGATCCCTGCCATTCCGGGTGCACGATCAGGCAGGCCATTTCGGCCATGTGCTCTTCAAGATAGGGATGCAGGGCGGCGCAGCCGTAGATGACGCCGTCGTGCTCCAGCACCGTGAAGTTCTCGACATCCCGCTCGATGACGCTGCGCCCGCGCGGCACCAGCGTGCCGTCGGCTTCCAGCGGCTCGACCAGGCTGAGGATGGCGCCGACGTCGTCCACCGTCGCGGGCCGCAGGTCATCCAGCGTGTCTTCCACCACCATGGTGCCGACGCCGTCGTGCGTGAAGATTTCCAGCAGCACGCTGCCATCCAGGCTGAAGGGCACGACGTGGGCGCGTGCCACGCCGCGCTTGACCGCTTGCGAGCTGTACTTGACGAACAAGGCCGTGTCCTCGTCCAGCCCGCCCTGGGCCAGCAAGGCATCGGCGTCCACGCGCGCCAGCTCCGTATCGATGGTGCCGTCTTCGTTGCGTACGCCTTCCGCGGTCGAGAGGAAAATCAGCTTTTCCGCGCGCAGGGCAACGGCCACGCTGGTGGCTAGGTCTTCCATGGCCAGGTTGAAAGCATCGCCCGTGGGTGAAAAGCCCAGGGGCGACAGCAAGATCACCGAGCCTTTTTCCATGGCAAAGCGCATGGCGTCGACGTCGATCTTGCGGACGTGGCCGGTGTGCCGGTAGTCCACGCCGTCGATCACGCCGGTGGGCCGCGCCGTGACGAAGTTGCCCGAGATGACGCGGATCTGCGAATGCGACATCGGCGTATTCGGCAGCCCCTGGCTGAACGCGGCTTCGATATCCAGGCGGATCTCGCCGGCGGCTTCCTTCGCGCATTCCAGCGAAGCGGCATCCGTCGGCGACAGCCCGCGGTCGAACTGGTGCGTGAAGCCCTTCAGGCGCAGTTGTTCATTGACCTGGGGACGCGACCCATGCACCAGCACCAGGCGTATTCCCAGCGCGGAAAGCAGCGACAGGTCCTGCACCAGCGGGTTCAGCGCCCCGGCCTGGATCAGCTCGCCGCCGAACGCCACCACGAAGGTCTTGCCGCGGAAGGCGTGTACGTAGGGAGCGACTTCGCGGAACCAGCGCACGAACTGCGCCGGCGCGAATTCAGGGGCTTCCAGTGCTGAAACGGTATCTTGATCCAGGTCGGGCATGATGCGTGTGAAGACCCTGAAAAACGGGTGGGGCGGCCAGGCGAACCCTGGGTTGAATCGCGAAATTATAGGATGGCATGGCCTGCCGCGTGCCCCTACAGCGTGCCCGGATAGGTCCCGCCGTCCAGCACCAGGTTCTGTCCCGTCATGAAGCCCGCGCGCGCGCCGCACAGGAAGGCACAGGCATCGCCGAATTCGGCGGGGTCGCCCAGGCGCCTGGCGGGCACGGTCCTGCGGCGGCTCTCCAGGATTTCCTCGACGGACTTGCCGGTTTTCTGCGCCGTCGCGATCGCCGTGCCGCGCAGCCGGTCGGTGTCGAAGGGGCCGGGCAGCAGGTTGTTGATGGTGACGTTGTGTTCGGCCACCTGGCGCGCCAGTCCGGCGACGAAGCCCGTCAGGCCGGCGCGCGCGCCGTTGGACAGGCCCAGGTGGTCGATGGGCATCTTCACGGCCGCCGAGGTGATGTTCACGATGCGGCCGAAGCGGCGCGCGATCATGGTGTCGAGGGTGGCCTTGATCAGCTCGATGGGCGTGATCATGTTGGCGTCCAGCGCCTTGACCCAGTCGTCGCGCGACCATTCGCGGAAATCGCCCGGCTTGGGACCGCCGGCGTTGTTGACCAGGATGTCGGGGTCCGGGCAGGCGGCGAGCAGGCGTGCACGGCCCTCCGCGGTCGTCACGTCGGCCGCCACGGTGATCACGGTAGCCCCCGTTTCACGGCGTATGGCGTCCGCCGCTTCCTCCAGGGCATCCGCGCCGCGCGCCGACATGATTACCCGCACGCCTTCGCGCGCCAGCGACAGCGCGCAGGCGCGGCCCAGCCCCTTGCTGGATGCGCAGACCAGCGCGGTACGTCCTTCTATGCCCAGATCCATGATGCAGTCTCCTTGAAAAGAGGGATGGATGGCCCCGCCCCGGTGGCTCGGCCGCCGCCGCGTATGGCCCCGGACCGGTCCATTGGGGCCGGTGAAAGAGGCCGGTGGCCCCGCCGAAACACCGCGGCGGGGCCGCGGCGACGCGGTCGCCACGACTGGCACGACCGTTCCCGGCGAAAAATTACCGAATTTTCAGAAAAAAAGGGTCGCAACTTGCTGTTTCGCTATTAATATTTTGAAATACGCGCTGAGCCCAATATTGTCGACACGCAGGAAGCCTTCGGGGCCCAACAACGATTCCAAGCCGACACGGAGACAGGCCGTCGCCCCACGTCGGTAATTTCTCGAGGATACACGGCAGTGACGCAATCCTATTGGTTGACCTTGGATCCCACGACCCGCGCCCTGCGTGCCGGTTTCCGTGCCGCCGCGGCGGTCGCGCCACCCGACAACGATATGCTGCAGGCCGCGCTGGCGGCTCGCGGCTGGACGGCCGACGCCCTGGACGGCGCGGCGGTCACCGAATTCCTGGCGCGCTGCCAGGAAGCGGCGGCTCGCATCAGCGCCGAAGCCCTGCGCCAGACCGGGACCGCGGTGGCGGCGGCCACGTCCGCCGCCGAGGAGCTGTCCGGCGAATTGGCCGCGATCGAGTCCAACGCCGCCCGGCTGGGCGCCGCGCTGGAACTGATGGACAGTCCCGAACCGGACGTCCCGCTGCCGACGGCGGCCGACGGCGTGATCGAGGCGGTGATAGGCGAGGTCGTCGACGGCGCCTTCGAACTCGAGATCACCGAAGACAAGCTGCAGGTCTATCTGACGATGCATGCGCCCAAGGGCGGCCGCAGTGTGCAGCTGGGCGACGTGCGCGCCGCGCTGGCCCAGCATGGCATCGTCTACGGCGTCAATGAAGAGGCGCTGCTGCAGACGGTGGAAGGGGGGAACGCGGAGGGAGCGCTGATCGCCTCGGGCATCCCGCCCAAGGACGGCATGCCCACGCGTTTCGAAAGCCTGCTGTCGCGCCACGCGGAAGGGGATGTCGACGAGAACGCGCTCGTGGATTACCGCTCGATGGGCAATCTGGTCCTGGTGAAGGCCGGGATGCCCCTGATGCGCCGTACTCCCGGCACGGCCGGCACGGACGGTATCGACGTGTATGGCAATCCCGCGCCCGCGCCGGCGCCGGAGGACCTGCCGTACGACGACAACCTTACGGGCATCGTCCGCGACGCCAACGACCCCGACGTGCTGGTCGCGGCCATCGACGGCGCGCCGTCGGTGCTGCCTTGCGGCGTATCGGTGAACCCCGTCGTCGAAGTCGACGCGGTCAACCTGAACTCGGGCAACATCAATTTCGAAGGCACGCTGCAGGTGCGTGGCGACGTTACGACCGGCATGTCGGTCAAGGTCACCGGCGATGTCCTGGTCAGCGGGACGGTGGAAGCGGCTCACATCGACGCCGGCGGCAATGTGGTGGTCAAGGGCGGCATCCTGGGGGCCGCGGAAGGCGCGACCACCGCCGATCCGGCCGCGCGACTGGCGCAGGTCACCGCGCGCGGTTCGGTGAAGGCCCGCTTCATCGGCAACGCCACCATCAACGCCGGCAAGGACGTCCAGGTCGAAAGCGAAATCCGCCAGAGCGACGTGAACGCAGGCGATACGGTCACCGTGGGCGCGAAGGGCTCCACGCAGGGCAACATCAGCGGCGGCCAGGTGCGCGCGCTGCGCGGCGTCAGGGCGGCCACGCTGGGCACCATGGCCGGCGTCAAGACCATCATCCAGGTCGGCATCAACCCGCACGCACAGGCACAGAAGGAAGCGCTGCAGCGCACGCGCAAGCGCCTGCAGGAAGAAAAGGGAAAGCTGGAGCAGTTGCTGATCTTCCTGCAGAAGCATCCCGAGAAAGCCTCCAACGGCATCGGCGAACGCGCCGTGCAGACCCACACCAAGCTGATCAAGGATCTGGCCGGCGTGGACGCGCGCGAACGCCGCCTGACCGCGGAAAGCTCCGTGGCCGAGGACGCGGTCATCCATGCGTCGCGCAAAATCCATGGCGGCGTCGAGCTGCAGGTGGTCAACCGCCGCGAAAGCATCACCGAGGACCTGCCGGCCGGTACCGCCAAGCTGTCGGACGGCAAGCTGATCATCCGCTAGGGCCTGTTGACGCTGGAAGGCGCGCGTGGCTGCGTGGCGTATGCTCGCCGTGGCACCGCCGCGGCTGCGCTTCGCGCCTTGCCACCCACCGGATCGCGTACTCATGCCAGGCGCCGTGTGGCGTTAGCAGGCCTTGCGCCGGCCGCCGCGCGGACCGCATCCGCGAAAAACTATAATCGCGGGAATGACCGTCAAGCCTCAAACCCCCTCTCGGCGCGACCGGGCCGCGCCGAGAGCGGCCGCGCCGTCCACCCCCGCATCGCCGCCCGCGCCCCTCGATGATGCGGCGCCCCGGCCGCGTGCGGTGCGCGACCCCGCCGCACCCGCGCCGCGCGCCATTCCGCCCATCCGCTATCCCGAAGAGCTGCCCGTAAGCGCCCGGCGCGAGGAAATCGCCCGCGCCATCGAAGGCCACCAGGTCGTGATCGTCAGCGGAGAAACCGGCTCCGGCAAAACCACGCAACTACCGAAGATCTGCCTGGAACTGGGACGCGGGCGCACGCGCATGATCGGTCATACCCAGCCGCGCCGCCTGGCCGCGACCTCGGTGGCGCGCCGCATCGCGGAAGAGCTGCAGACCCCGTTGGGAGAGGTGGTTGGCTACCAGGTCCGGTTCAACGACCGCACCGGGCCGAACGCGGCCATCAAGCTGATGACCGACGGCATCCTGCTGGCCGAGACGCAGCGCGATCCGCTGCTCAAGCGCTACGACACGCTGATCATCGACGAGGCCCATGAGCGCAGCCTGAACATCGACTTCCTGCTGGGCTACCTGAAGCGCGTGTTGCCGCGCCGGCCGGACCTGAAAGTCATCATCACGTCGGCCACCATCGATGCCGAGCGCTTCGCCAGGCACTTCGCCGCGGCACCGGACCGGCCCGCGCCCGTCATCGAGGTATCGGGCCGCCTGTATCCGGTCGAGCTGCGCTATCGGCCCGTCCGCCAGGACGAAACCGAGGCGGATGCCGCCAGCCGTTCCGCCCGCGAGCGCGCCGGCGACGAAGAGCGCGACCTGATCGACGCCCTGGTGGACGCCGTGGACGAATGCGCCCGCCATGGCCCCGGCGATGTCCTGGTGTTCCTGCCGGGCGAACGGGAAATCCGCGAGGCATCCGAGGCCCTGCGCAAGCATCACCCGGTCGGCACGGAAGTACTGGCGCTGTATGCGCGCCTGTCCCAGGCCGAGCAGGAACAGATCTTCCGGCCGCGCGGCAGCGGACGACGCGTTGTCCTGGCGACCAACGTGGCCGAGACCTCGCTGACCGTGCCGGGCATCCGCTTCGTGGTGGACAGCGGGCTGGCCCGCGTCAAGCGCTATTCCTGGCGCAACAAGGTCGAGCAGCTGCGCATCGAGCCCATCAGCCGGGCGTCCGCCAACCAGCGCGCCGGGCGCTGCGGACGCGTCGGTCCGGGGCTTTGCATCCGCCTGTACGACGAGGCCGATTTCAACGCGCGCGCTCCCTTCACCGATCCGGAGGTCCTGCGGTCCTCGCTGGCTTCGGTGATCCTGCGCATGAAGTCGCTCAAGCTGGACGACATCGAGGATTTTCCCTTCGTCGAGGCGCCCCCGGGCCGGGCGATCGCCGACGGCTATCACCTGCTACAGGAACTGGGGGCGATCGAGCCGGTGCAACGCGCCGACCGCGATGCGGGCGCGGACGATGCCGCCGCGCAGGCCGCCCCGGCCTTCGCGCTGACCCGTACCGGCCATGAGCTGGCGCGCCTGCCGCTGGACCCTCGCATCGGCCGCATGATCCTGGCCGCGCGCGAACAGCAGTGCCTGACTGAAATGCTGATCATCGCGTCGGCCCTGTCCATCCAGGACCCGCGCGACCGCCCGATGCAGGAAAAAGAAGCGGCGGAAAACGCGCACGCGAAGTTCGCCGACGACAAATCGGAATTCCTGTCCTTCCTGAAGCTGTGGCGCTGGTACGGCGAACAGGTGCAGCACAAGGCGTCGCAGCGCAAGCTGGTCGGCCTGCTGCGGCAGAACTTCCTGTCGCCGCTGCGCCTGCGCGAATGGCACGACGTGCATGGCCAGCTGGCTTCGGTGGTGGGCGAGCAGGGCTGGCGCCTGAACCAGACGGAGGCGACCTTCGAGCAGATCCACATGGCCCTGCTGGCCGGCCTGCTGGGCAATATCGGCTACAAGAGCGACGAGGGCGGCCATTACCAGGGCGCGCGCGACATCCGTTTCCATATTCATCCGGGTTCGCGCCTGGCCCGCAAGGCAGGCCGCTGGATCGTCGCGGCCGAACTGGTGGAAACGACGCGGCTGTACGCGCGCTGCATCGCGCGCATCGAGCCCGCCTGGATCGAACGGGCCGCCGCGCACCTGCTGCGCCGCAATTGGTCCGACCCGCGCTGGGAGAAAAAGGCCGGACAGGTCGTCGCCAACGAACGCGCGACCTTGTACGGATTGGCCATCTATGCCGGGCGTCGCGTGCACTATGGCCGCATCAACCCCGAGCACGCGCGCGAGATCTTCATCCGCGACGCACTGGTGCCGGGGGAAATCGACACGCGGCTGCCCTTTGTCGCGCAGAACCGCCGCCTGATCGCGGAGATCGAAAAGCTGGAGCATCGCGCACGCAGGCCGGACATCCTGGTCGACGAGACGCTGATCCAGGCCTTCTACGATCGCCAGATCCCGGCCGGCATGAGCCAGACCACGACGCTGGAAAAATGGGTTGCCGGCCTGGACAAGGCCGCGGCGGACGCGCTGCTGCTGACCCGCGACGCCCTGATGCGCCATGAAGCCGCGGGCATCACCACGGAAGTCTTTCCCAAGAAGGTGGAATGGCAGGGCGTGACCATGCCCCTGGACTATCACTTCGAGCCCGGGTCGCCGCGCGACGGCGTGACTCTGTCCGTGCCCTTGTTCGCCCTGAACCAGATCGACCCGCAGCGCTGCGAATGGCTGGTGCCGGGCATGCTCAAGGACAAGGTACACCTGCTGTTGAAGTCGCTGCCGCAGAAGATACGGCGCCATTGCGTACCCTTGCCCGACTACGCCGCCGCGTTCTATGCGCGCTGGTTCGACCGGCTGGCGGATCCCCAGCAGGGCCTGCTCGACGCATTGGCCGCCGATATGTGGGAGCAGGTCAAGGTGCGCCCGGCGCCCGCGGACTTCAAGCTGGAAACGCTGCCGCCGCATCTATTCATGAATTTCCGCGTGGTCGACGAGCATGGGCGCATGCTGGCGGCCGGCCGCAACCTGGCATCGCTGAAGGCGGAGTTCGGCCGCCAGGCGCAGGCGGACTTCCAGCAGCTCGCCGCGCGCGATACGCAGGTGGCGCAGGCACTGGCCCAGGACGGGCTGACCGGCTGGACCTTCGGCGAATTGCCGGAAATCATGGAGATCAAGCGCAAGGGGCAATCCGTCATCGGCTATCCCGCGCTGGTCGATCGCGGTACGCACTGCGACCTGGACGTCTTCGACGATCCCGAGGAAGCGCGTCGGCATCATCGCGCGGGCCTCTTGCGCCTGTTCCGGCTGGGCCTGCGCGAGCAAATCAAATTCCTGGAAAAGAACCTGCCGGACCTGACCCGCATCAGCATGCTGTTCATGCCCTTGGGCACGCAGGAGGCCTTGCGTGACCAGATCGTCGACTGTGCCGTGGAACGCGCATGCCTGGCCGAGCCCTGGCCCGTCAACCAGGCCGAATTCGAGTCGCGCCGCCTGGAAGGCAAGGGCAGGCTGGGCCTGCTGGCGCAGGAAGTGGGCAGGCTGGCCGGCGCGGTCCTGACGGAGTGGGCCGCCCTGCAGCGCAAGCTGCCCCAGGCCAAGGGCCACCCGGGGGCCTACGCCGATCTTCAGCAGCAGGCCGGGGCGCTGGTGTCGCCCACCTTCCTGCGCGATTCGCCGTATGCGCAACTGGCGCATTTTCCCCGCTATCTGAAAGCCGCGGTGGCCCGCATCGACAAGCTGCGCGCGGACCCCGCCCGCGACCAGCGGCTGATGGCGGACATGGCGCCGCTGCTGACGCAGTACCAGCGTGCTCGCGCCGCGCTCAAGGGCGCGCCGGATCCGCGCCTGGATGAATTCCGCTGGCTGCTGGAGGAACTGCGAGTCGCCTTGTTCGCGCAGGAGCTGCGCACGCCGATGCCGGTATCGGTCAAGCGCCTGCAGAAATCCTGGGAATCGATGCGGCGCTGAGCCGCCTGTGTCGCCAAGGCGCTACGGGCGGGGGCGGCCTTGGCGTGCGCCCCGTTGCCATCCTTCGAGGCCGCGGCCTATCATCGACACAGGCAAGGCGAAGACTAATCCTGTTTTCAGGAGAAGATCATGAGCGACACTGTCCTGAACGCCGAAGCATTTCGACCCCGGCGCGGCTGGTCCGGCGGATTGCCCTGGTTTCGCCGGCTGCGGCTGAAACAGCTGGGCGACGGCATGGTGGATTACGTGGCGGAGGTCTTCGCGGAAATGGAGCGCGGGCGCCATCTGCGTCCGGTCATCTCCGCCTACAAGCCCCAGCGCTGGTAGGGGCCTGCGCGGCCTTCAGATCCAGACAAAGGCGCCGACCACCAGCACCAGCAGGCCCCACTTCACGGCCTTGTAGAGTGGGCGGTTCCAGGTCTTGAAGCGCTTGCGCGCCTGGTCCAGGCGCCAGTGGGCATGCGTCAGCCGGTTGATCGCGCCGGTCTTGTCGCCATCGTCGTTGGGCGAGCTGGCCGCCGACATGACTACCTTGCCGAACCATGCATTGAAGGCTTCGGCCCAGCGCCAGCGCAGCGGCCGCTCCACGTCGCAGAACAGGATGATGCGGTTCTGGCCCGAGTTGTTGTGCGCTTCATGGATGTAGGTTTCGTCGAAGACCACGCCCTGGCCGTCCCGCCAGCTGTAGCGCTCGCCATCCACGTCGATGTAGCAGCGGTCGTCGTTGGGTGTGGCCAGGCCCAGGTGATACCGCAGCGAACCGGAGAACGGATCGCGGTGGGGGTTCAGCCTGCCGCCGTCGGGCAGTTCGGCGAACATCGCCGCCTTCACCTTGGGCAGGGTCTTGAGCAGCGCAACCGTGCGCGGGCACAGGGCTTCCGCCGAGGGATGGCGGGCGTCATACCACTTCAGGTAGAAGCGCTTCCAGCCGTATTTGAAGAAAGAATTGAAGCCGATGTCGTCGTGCCGCTCCGCCGCCTTGATGCGGCGCATCTCGGCCATCTGCAGGGCTTCGTCGCGGATGATTTCCCAGTTGTCCTGCAAGACCTGCAATTCGGGAATTTCGCGTGTGGACACATACGCGGTGGTGGGCACGCGCGAGGCGAGCACCATGAAGGCATTCACCGGCGCCAGCAGGACGGAGTGGTCCAGGAAGACGCGCGACCACGCGAGCCGTACGCGGCCACGATAGTGCCCATACAGTATGGAGGCCAGCCAAAGCCCCGGGATCAGCCATTTCATAGCGGAAGGGAAAGCAAGATACCTATAGACCATCTATTCTTGCACAGCCTGCCCGCCGGTGGGGCTCCAGATGGCCGGGAGGCGGCCGGCGGGCCGGTCTGCTGAGTACAATCGCGGACATGTCAGAAGAAGCCGTCATTGCCCCGTCCCCCTTTGTCCACCTGCGTGTCCACTCCGAATTTTCGGTGGTGGACGGCACGGTCCGTATTTCCGATCTGGTCAAGCGCGCCGCCAAGCTCGGCCAGCCCGCCGTCGCCCTCACGGATCTGTCCAACCTGTTCGGCCTGATCAAGTTCTACAAGGCCGCCCGGGGCGCCGGCATCAAGCCCGTCGCCGGATGCGACGTCTGGATGACCAATGACGACGACCGGGACAAGCCGCACCGCCTGCTGCTGCTGGTGCGCGACCGGCAGGGCTACCTGAACCTGTGCGACCTGCTGACGCGCGCCTATCTGACCAACCAGCACAGGGGCCGCGCGGAAGTCCGCCGCGAATGGGTGCAGCAGGCCGGCGGCCTGATCGTGCTGTCCGGCGGCCGCGCCGGCGATGTCGGCCAGGCCCTGGAAACGGGCAATGCGGCACAGGCGCAGGCACTGGCGCGCCAGTGGGCGCAGGCGTTTCCGGATGCCTATTACATCGAGCTGCAGCGCGCCGGCATGGACGGGGACGAAGCCTACGTACAGGCCGCCCTGCGGCTGGCCGGCGAATGCCATTTGCCGGTGGTCGCGACGCATCCCATCCAATTCCTGGACAAGCACGAATTCCAGGCCCACGAGGCGCGGGTCTGTATCGCGGAAGGCGAGATCCTGGCCAATCCCCGCCGCGTCCGGCGCTTCACGCCCGAGCAGTACATGCTGGACAGCCAGGAAATGGCGCGCCGCTTCGCCGACGTGCCGTCGGCCCTGGCCAATACGGTCGAAATCGCCCGCCGCTGCAACCTGACGCTGGTCCTGGGCAAGCCGAGCCTGCCGAATTTCCCCACGCCGGAAGGCGTCACGCTGGACGACTATCTGGTCCAGCTGTCCGAGCAGGGGCTCGAAAAGCGCCTGCTGTTCCTGTTTCCGAACGAAGACGAACGCAACGCCAAGCGCGATGTTTACTTCGAACGCCTGCGCTGGGAATGCAGGACCATCATCCAGATGGGCTTCCCGGGCTACTTCCTGATCGTGCAGGACTTCATCAACTGGGGCAAGAACAACGGCGTGCCGGTAGGCCCCGGCCGGGGCTCGGGCGCGGGTTCGCTGGTGGCATACGCGCTGGGCATCACGGATCTGGACCCCATCCGCTACGACCTGCTGTTCGAACGCTTCCTGAATCCGGAGCGGGTATCCATGCCCGACTTCGATATCGACTTCTGCCAGGACAACCGCGAACGGGTCATCGATTACGTCAAGGAAAAATACGGCCGCGACGCCGTCAGCCAGATCGCCACCTTCGGCACGCTGGGCGCCAAGGCGGTGGTGCGCGACGCCGGGCGTGTGCTGGACATGCCGTATATGTTCTGCGACGGCCTGTCCAAGCTCATTCCGTTCAATCCCGCCGATCCCTGGACCCTGGAGCGCGCGCTCAAGGACGAGCCGGCCTTCAAGGAACGCTACGAGCAGGAAGAGGAAGTGCGGGGCCTGGTCGACCTGGCGCAGCCGCTCGAGGGCCTGACGCGAAATATCGGCATGCACGCCGGCGGCGTGCTCATCGCGCCCGGCAAGCTGACCGACTTCTGCCCGCTGTATTGCCAGCCCGGCCAGGAAAACAGCGCGGTATCCCAGTTCGACAAGGACGACGTCGAGGCCGCCGGCCTGGTCAAGTTCGACTTCCTCGGGCTGCGCAACCTGACCATCCTGGACTGGGCCGTGCGCTACGTCCGGCAGTTCAACGAGAACAAGCGCGACTTCGACATCATGGCCGTGCCGCTGGACGACCCGGCGGCGTACAAGGTGTTGACCGAAGCCAATACCACCGCCGTCTTCCAGCTGGAATCGCGCGGTATGAAAGAGCTGCTGAAGAAGCTGCGGCCGAATACCTTCGAAGACGTCATCGCCATGCTGGCGCTGTACCGTCCCGGTCCGCTGGAATCGGGCATGGTGGACGACTTCGTCAATCGCAAGCACGGTCGCGCGCCGGTCGACTACTTCCATTCGGACCTGGAAGGCACCCTCAAGAGTACCTACGGGGTCATCGTCTACCAGGAACAGGTGATGCTGATCTCGCAGATCATCGGCGGCTACTCGCTGGGCGGCGCCGACCTGCTGCGGCGGGCCATGGGCAAGAAAAAGCCCGAGGAAATGGCCAAGCACCGGGAGCTGTTCCAGAAAGGCGCGGAAGCCAAGGGCCACGACCCCAACCTGGCGGTCAAGCTGTTCGACCTGATGGAAAAGTTCGCGGGCTATGGTTTCAACAAGTCGCACTCGGCCGCCTATGCGCTGATCGCCTACCAGACCGCCTGGCTCAAGGCCTACCATCCCACGGAGTTCCTTGCCGCGACCCTGTCGTCCGACATGGACGACACCGACAAGGTCCAGATCTTCTGGCGCGACGCCACGGACAACGGCGTCGAAGTGCTGCCGCCGGACGTCAACGCATCGGGCTACCGCTTCGAGCCGGTGGCGGACGATCGCACCGCCAAGGGCCTGCCGCCGCGCACCATGCGCTACGGCCTGGGCGCCGTGAAGGGCACGGGGCAGGGCGCGGTCGAGGACATCATCCGCGCCCGCCAGGAAGGCGGCCCCTTCCGCGACCTGTTCGACTTCTGCCGCCGTGTCGACAAGCATTCGGTGAACCGCCGCACCGTCGAGGCGCTGATCAAGGCGGGCGCCTTCGACGGCATCGAGCCCAACCGCGCCGCCCTGCTGGCTTCCGTGCCCACCGCCATGGAAGCCGCCGAACAGGCCGCGCGCAGCGCCAACCAGGTATCGCTATTCGGCGACGATGCCAGCGACGTGGTGGCCAGCGAACTCGCCAAGGTGCCACCATGGAACCTGCATACGCGCCTGACGGAGGAAAAATCCGCGCTGGGCTATTACTTCAGCGGCCATCTCTTCGACGCCTGGCGCGACGAAGTCCGGCGCATCGTGCCCATGACGCTCGCGCGCGTGGAACCGCAGCGCGAACCGCAATGGATGTGCGGTGTGCTCTCGGGCGTGCGCGCGATGATGACGCGGCGCGGCAAGATGGTGTTCGCCGTGCTGGACGACGGCACGGCGCAAGTGGAAATTTCCATCTTCAATGAGCTCTACGAAAAGCACCGCAACCGCCTGCGCGAGGACCAGCTGCTGATCGTCCACGGCAAGGTCAGCAACGACGAGTATTCCGGCGGCATGCGCATCGTCGCCGAATCCCTGTTCGACCTGCAGCTGGCGCGCGAGGCACGGGCGCGCTCGCTGCGCATCCGCCTGAACGGCAACGCGGACGCGGAACACCTGCGCAAGCTGCTCAATCCCTATCGCGCCGAGCCGGAGAACGGCGTGCCGGGAACGCCCGTGGAAGTGATCTACACGCGGGACAACTTCCTCTGCACGGTGCGGCTGGGCGAAGACTGGCGCGTGCGCATGGCCGACGCGCTGCTGGACCGGCTCAATGAATGGACACGTCCGGAAGGCGTGGAGATCTCGTACTCATGACACCCCTACGCATCGTCCATGCCGAAGCCGCGGTGGCCTTCGGCGGGCAGGAGCACCGCATCTTCAAGGAAATGATCGCCATGCGCGAGCGCGGCCATCATATGGAAGCCATCTGCCAGTCGCGTGCGCAGCTTGTCAAGCGGCTGTCCGACGAGGGCTTTACCGTCCACCAGGTCGACATGGATGGCGTGCCTAACTATTTCAAGGGCATCGCGGCGATCCGGCGCATCCTGCGCGAAGGCCACTTCGACGTGCTGAACACCCACAGCCGGCGCGACACGGTGATCGCCGCGCCGGCCGCGCGCATGGCGGGCACGCCGCTGATCGTGCGCACGCGCCACCTGGCCAGCAAGGTCGGATCGATGTGGTCGTACACCATCCTGCCGCATCGCGTTACCACGGTCAGCGACGCTGTCCGTGAATACCTGATCACGCGCGGCGTGCCGCGCGAACGCGTTGCCACGCTGTATTCGCCCATCGTGCCGCCGCCGCCCATCGAAAAATCCACGCTGCGCGATGAACTGGGCCTGGCCGACACCGATGTCGTGGTCGGCTGCGTCGCCGTCATGCGTCCGGCCAAGGGCCATATCGCCCTGATCGACGCCATGCGGACGTTGATGGCCACGCGGCCCAACCTGCACCTGGTTTTCATCGGCAGCGGTTCGCCCACGTTCGAGCGCGTGCAGGCCTATATCGGCGAGCTGGGCCTGCAGTCGCGCATCCACCTGATGGGCACGCGCCGCGACGTGCCGAACCTGCTGGCCGGCTTCGACCTGTTCGCGCTGGCTACCGAGCAGGAAGCCTCCGGCACGGTCTATGTGGAAGCGCAGGCCAGCGGCCTGCCCGTGGTCGGCACCAACGTGGGCGGCGTTTCCGAAATGTTCCGCGACGGCGTCAGCGGTTTCCTGGTGCCCCCCAAGGATCCGGCCGCGTTGCAGGATGCCTTGCAGCGGCTGATCGACGATCCGGCGCTGCGCAGTCGCATGGGCGAGGCCGGCCGCCGCATGATCCGCGAAGAAGGCGTGTTCTCGCCGCAGCGGCTGGCCGAGCGCACGGAACTCATCTATCGCAAATGGCTGGCGGAGCGGCGGCGATGAAGCACGCGCACAATGTGCCCGTGTTGATGTACCACCATGTCACGCCGGCGGGCGGCATGATTGCGGCCACGCCCGAGCACTTCGAAAGCCAGATCGAACGGCTGGCGCGCACCGGCTATACCACGCTGACCGCGGACCGTTTCGCCGCCCACCTCGCGGGCGAGCCGGTTCCGGAAAAGTCCGTCCTGATCACCTTCGATGACGGCTACCTGGACAACTGGGTGCATGCGCATCCCATCCTGCACCGTTATGGCATGCATGCGGTGATGTTCATCGTGACAGGCTGGATCGGCGATGGGCCGGCGCGTCCGACGGCGGGGCAGGGCGGGGCGCCCGCGGTGCCGGACCATGCCGCCTGCAAGGCCGCCATCGCCGGCGAGCGAGCGGACCAGGTCATGGCGCGCTGGAGCGAGATCGAAGCCATGCGCGCCGCCGGCACCTTCGAGTTCCACAGCCATACGCACACCCACACGCGCTGGGACAAGGCGTGCGGCGCGGATGCCGCGCAGAAGCGCGAGCGTATCGCCGAGGAACTGCGGCGGTCGGGCGCCGTGCTGGGCCAGCGGCTGGGCGAACAGAGCCCGCACCTGTGCTGGCCGCAGGGCTACTTCGACGACGACTATCTGGACGCCGGCCGGCAGGCGGGCTTCCGCTATTTCTACACCACGGACGCGCTGGGCCAGAACACGGCCGGCGGCGATCCCGAGCATATCTACCGCTTCGCGGTGCGCGACCAGCCCGGACGCTGGCTGGCGCGCCGCCTGTGGCTGGGCGGCCATCCCTTCTGGGGCCCGCGCTATCACGCGTGGAAAGCCTGGAAGCGCCGCCTGAAGGGGCGCGCATGAAGCTCTCGGTCATCGTCATCACGAAGAACGAGGCGGCAAACATCGTGGCCTGCCTGGATTCGGTGGCCTTCGCCGACGAGTTCATCGTCGTCGATTCGGGCAGTACCGACAACACCGTCGAACTGGCCCGGGCGATGGGCGCCACCGTCGAGCAGACCCATGACTGGCCCGGGTTCGGCCCGCAGAAGAATCGTGCGCTGAACCTGGCCGAGGGCGAATGGGTCTTGTCCATCGACGCCGACGAACGCGTCACGCCGGAATTGGCCCAGGCCATCCAGGAAGCCATCGCCGCCCCGGCCTGCGACGCCTATGAAATCGCGCGGCTGTCGGACTTCTGCGGCCGTTTCATCCGGCACAGCGGCTGGTGGCCCGACTACGTGCTGCGCCTGTTCCGCCGCGGCACCGCGCGCTTCAGCGACGCCGCGGTGCACGAAAAGGTCGTTCCCGCGAAACCGGGCACGGTGGGGCGCCTGCGCGGACATTTCCTTCACTACCCGTATCCCAACCTGGACGCGCTGGTCGGCAAGGTGAACCGCTATTCGTCGGATGCCGCGGCGATGATGCACGCGCGCGGCAAGCGTACCGGCATACTCGGCGCGCTGGGCCACGGCTTCTGGACCTTTGTCCGTATCTACCTGATACGCCGCGGGTTTCTCGACGGCCGCCACGGGCTGGTGCTGGCCGTGACCGCGGCGGCGGGCAGCTTTTTTCGCTATGCCAAGCTGATGTTCCTATCCGACAATGCGCGCCGCGACGGCGCTCCCCGTCCTTGAAAATCCTTTACACCAACTTCCATCCGCGCAACGGCGGCGGGCACGTCACCTACATCATGAACCTGGCGCGTGGCCTGCGGCAGGCGCATGACATCACCGTCGCCACGCCCGGCACCAGCCGGCTGTACCGCTATGCCGCCGAACTGCCGGGTGTCCGCGTGGCGGATATCCGCTTCCGCTCGCGCGCCTCCGCGCTGTTCAGCGAATGCGCGGCGCTGCGCCGCCTGGTCCAGCAGGAAAGATTCGACGTCATCCATGTGAACGGTTCGACGGACCACAGGCTGGCGATGCTCGCTACCCTGGGCGGGCGGCGGCCGCCCATCGTCTTTACCAAGCACAACGATCTGCCGCTCGGCACCGTCGGCCATCGCATGCGGGCGCGCTTCGGCACAGACCGCGTCATCGCGGTCAGCGAATTCGTCGCCGGGCTGTTGCGGCGCTCGCCTTATGCGCGCCTGCCCATCGCCACCGTCCGCCACGGCATCGATACGGACTACTTCGCGCCGCCTTCGGATGCCCTGCGTCCGGGCCTGCGCGAAAAATATTTCGGGCCCACGGCGCCAGGCAAGATCCTGCTGGGCAGCGCGGGCGGCACGGACTACGACAAGGGCTGGCTGGACTTGCTGGCCGGCCTGGCGATGCTCGCGCCCGAAGAAAGGCAGCGCTTCCGCGTGCTGATTGCCGGCGACGTGCCGGACGACGCCAAAATGGCCCGCGTACGCGAGGTGGGCATGCAGGACCAGGTCGTGTTTCCGGGGCTGCTGGATGACGTGCGTTCCGCGCTGGCGGCCTGCGACGTCGGCTTCGTGTTGTCGTATCGCGAAGCCCTGTCCTTCGCCTGCCGCGAGGTCATGTCCCTGGGCCTGCCCGCCTTGATATCGAATGCCGGCGGCCTGCCGGAGAACGTGGCCGACGGCCGTGACGGCTGGATCGTGCCGGTGCGCGATCCGCGAGCCATCGCCGGCGTCCTGCGGGGCATGCTGGCCGATCCGCGGCGGATCGGCGCCATGGGCGCGGCCGCGCGCGAGAAAAGCCTGCGCGAGTTCAACCTGCCCAGGTTCGTGGACGCGACTTTCGCTGTCTACCAGGCCGCGCTGGACCGCCGGTAGGCAAGCGGGTACACCCGCGCCGCCCGTCCCGCGTCCGGCCCACCTTCGCAAGCCCGTCCCGTCACCCGGGCCCACCTATAATCGCGTCCATGGCGATCCCTATCCTCATGTACCATCAGGTCGGCACGCTGCCGCCGCGCGGCACGCCTTATCGCGGCCTGACCGTGGACGCGGCCGCCTTCCGTCGGCAGATGTCCTGGATGCGCCGCCTGGGCTATCGGGGATTGTCCATGCGCGACCTGATGCCGTATCTGCGCGGTCAACGGGCCGGCAAGGTCTTCGGCATTACCTTCGACGACGGCTACCGCAACGTGCATCGCAACGCGATGCCGGTGCTGGCGGAGCTGGGCTTCACCGCCACGAACTACTTCGTCGCCCGGCAGTTCGGCGGCAGCAATGTCTGGGACCATGCGCACGGCGTCCCCCCGTCGCCGCTGATGACCGCCGCGGAAATGCGCGAATGGGCGGCCAGCGGCAACGAGGTCGGCTCGCACACCCTTGATCACGTGCATCTGCCACAGCTCCCTCCGGACGAGGCGCGCCGCCAGATCGGCGCGTCGCGCCGCGAACTGGAAGACGCGCTGGGCGGCCCGGTGACGGCATTCTGCTATCCCTACGGCGAATACAACGCGGCGCTCATGGACATGGCGCGCGAGGCCGGCTACGACAACGCCACGCTGACCAAGCGCGGCTTGGCGAATGCGCAGGACGATCCCATGGGGCTGCCGCGCGTCCTCATCGCGGGATCCACGGGCCTGTTTGGCTTCCTGCGCAAGACCTTGACGTCGCTGGAGGACCGCAAGCGCCGCCGTTGGTAGCGCCATCGCGGCGAGGCTTTACGGCGCGGTCGCCTTTTCCAGCCGCGCCAGCCACGCGATGGCGTATTCACGATCGGATCCGCACATGTCGGCGGCCGGGCGCAGTCCGCCGCAGAAGTCTGGCCGTTCCGGCTTGCCGAAGACCGCGCAGCGCATGTCGTCGGTCAGCTGCGCACAGCGCACGCCGGCCGGCTTGCCCGACGGCATGCCCGGCAACGGCCGCGTGATCGATGGCGCAATGCAACAGGCGCCGCATCCGGGCCGGCAGGCGAGGGCGGCGGTCATCAGATCCACCCCCGCACCCAGTACAGGAACAGACCGGTGTATTCCTTGATGATGGAGCGGCTGGCATCGAAAGCCCGTTCGTCTGGCAGCCACGGCGAGATCCGCGGCGAGGCCGGCAGGACGATCTGCGGCTGCGACGGCGCGGGAATCGCCGTCACGCCCTGTTTGCGGAAGGCCGCCATGGCTCGGGGCATGTGCAGGGCCGAGGTCACCAGCAGCACCGTACGGATGTCGTGCTCCTTCAACTGCCCTTCCGTCAGGATGGCGTTCTCGTACGTCGTCCGGCTGTCGTTCTCCAGGATCATCGCGCTGCGCGGCACGCCGGACTGGCGCAGCGCATACGCCATGCCTTCCGCTTCGCTGACATCGCCGCTCAACGCACCCCCGGACAGTACGATTTTCGGCGCGCGGCCGGCGTCGTACAGCTGTTCCGCCGTCTGGAAGCGCCGGATCGCCGTTTCGCGGTCATAGGGCAGGAACCAGTTCTGGCGGTCGTTGGCGATGTTGCCGCCCAGCACGACGATGGCGTCCGCGGTCGGCAGTTCGGCCGGCGCCCGATAGGGATATTCGCTTTCCAGGATGCCGCCCAGCCACAGCGTGGTCGCGGGCAGCGACCAGGCATAGGCCCACGCCACGCCGGCCAGCGCCAGGGCCATGCCGGTCTTGCGCCAGCGGAAGAGGGCCAGCACCAGACCCAGGACCACGAGCACCAGGCACAAATACAGCGGGACGATGAGATACGCGAGAAGACTGACGATGGACATACCATCACGATTGTTCAGGTCGGCGCGGCCCCTGTCAATTCATGCGGTGCATGGCCGGCCTCATGCCCATTCAACATTGCATACGCGTTTTGCGCGACTTCCCGCACCTCCGGCCAGCCCTGGTCCGATCCCAGGCAACGCGCCGCGGCCGACCACGGGCCGGTGCGGTCGCGCTGGGTGACCCCGAACAGGGTGATCTGGCGCGCTCCCGCCGCCGCGGCCACGTGGGACACGCCGGAATCGTTGCATATGACCAGGGCGGCGCGGGTGGTCAGGGCGGCGAAGGCGCCCAGTCCCATGGCCGGCAGCAGCAGTGCGTCCGGTGCATTGGCGCGCGCCGCCTCCACTTCGGCCGGGGGAGGGCACATGGCGACCTGTATGCCGCTTGCCTGCAGATCGCGCGTCAGCGCGGCAAACCCTGGCCATACCTTGTTGCGCCCGCGGTGCAGCCCCGTGGCGGTGGGTGCGATCAGGACGAAGGGCGCCTGTCCCAGCCCGGCCTGGGACAGGCAGGATTGGGCCTGCGCCTGGTGTGCATCAGTCAGCGTCAAGCCCAACGCGGGGCCCGGCCGCGGCGCGCCGGCCGGCAGGCCCCAGCGGCCCAGGGCCTCGCGCGCCAGGTAGTACCAGGATTCGACCGCATGCAGCGGCGCGTCGGGCTTGCGCACAGGCCACCGCAGCAGCGGCCTGCGGCCGTCGTCCCGGTAGCCCGCCACGGGCAATCCCGCCAGGCGAAAGACCGCCGCGCTGGACAGCGAATCCGGCAGCGCCAGTGCCGCGCCACCCCCTTCCGAGTTCCGCACGTGCGCCCGCACGGCAGCGCGGTCCTGCCAGAACGCGCCGCGCATGGCGATGAAATCGTCCTGCGCGGCAACGCCGGCAAGCAGGTCCCGCGCCCAGGGCCGGGCGCACAGGACCAGCGGCAGTCCGGCCTCCCGCAGCAGGCGCAGGGTGGGCAGGCTCATGCAGACATCGCCCACCCAATTGGGCAGTCGCACGTACAAACGGGTGATGGATGGCATAAAGGCAAGGTCCGCCGGCGGCCGGCGCAAGGGGTGGGCGTGGACAGGGAACAGAGCGTCGCCGCCGGCCCGGAAGGGGAAGCAGCCGACGGTACAATGCCCCCGGACGATTGTATAAAAGCGAGAGATTTCTTGGATTCTGCCACTCGCACCAGGCCTACCGGATCGCAGCCGGTCAGGGCCGTGCTCTGGAAACGTATATATTCGCGCGTCGGGTCGCACTGGAAGGCCTTGCTGCTGGCAATTCTGCTGATGGCAGGGGCGGCGGGTACCCAGCCTACCTTGGCCGTCATCATGAAGCCCCTGCTGGACGAGGGGTTCAGCGGCGCCCGGCCTTATTACGTGTGGGCCATCCCGCTTGCCGTCGTCGGCCTTATTTTCCTGCGCGGCGTGTGCAACTTCTTCAGTGACTACCTGCTGGCCTGGGTCGCCAACAATGTCCTGCGCGGCATCCGCCAGGAAATGTTCGACCGCCTGCTGGGTCTGCCGGACGAGGAATTCAAGCGCGGCGATACCGGGCGCCTCTTGAACCGCTTCACCATCGATGCCGGCAACGTGACCGGCTATGCCACGGACGTCATCACCGTTCTGGTGCGCGAAACCCTGGTGGTGGTCGCCCTGATCTGCGTCCTGCTTTATATGTCGTGGCTGCTGACGTTGATCATCCTCGTCATGCTGCCGGTTTCCGTCCTGATCGCGCGCGTGTTCATCCGGCGTTTGCGCAAGATCAACCGCGAAACCGTCAACATGAATGCCGAGCTGACGCGCGTGGTCGGCGAAGGCATCGACGGCCAGCGCGTCATCAAGCTGTTCGACGGCTATGAATACGAGCGCGGCCGTTTCGGCTACGTCAATTCGCGCCTGCGCCGCTACGCCATGCGCAGCGCCGTGGCCGACGCGGCCATGACGCCGCTCACGCAGGTCTGCATCGCCCTGTCGGTCGGGGGCATCATCGCGGTCGCGCTAGGGCAGGCCAACGCGGGCACGCTCACCGCCGGCAGCTTTGCGGCCTTCATGGCGTCCCTGGCGCAGTTGTTCGATCCCGTCAAGCGCCTGACTAACCTGGCCGGCCGCATGCAGCGCATGCTGGTCTCGGCCGAAAGCGTTTTCCTGCTTATCGACGAAGTCCCCGAACAGGAAACCGGCAACCGGACGCTGCCGCAGCCCATACGCGGACAGGTGGAATTCCGCGGCGTATGCCATCGCTTTCCCGACGCCATCCGGGATACGGTGAGCGATGTGTCCTTCACGGTGCAGCCGGGCGAAACCGTGGCGCTGGTGGGGCGATCGGGTAGCGGCAAGACGACGCTGGTCAACATGCTGCCTCGCTTCGTCCACCCCACCGCCGGCTGCATCTCGGTGGACGGCGTGGACATCCGCGAGCTCACACTAAGCAGCCTGCGCTCGAATCTATCCCTGGTCAGCCAGGACGTCGTGTTGTTCGACGACACCATCGCGGTGAACGTAGGCTACGGCGCGCTGGGCCAAGCCAGCGACCAGCAGGTGCTGGACGCGCTGGAAGCCGCGAACCTGCGGGACTTCGTCAACAGCCTGCCCAACGGCATCCATACCCGGGTGGGCGAAAACGCCGCCCGCCTGTCGGGCGGCCAGCGTCAGCGGCTGGCGATCGCGCGCGCGCTGATCAAGAACGCGCCCATCCTGATTCTGGACGAAGCCACTTCCGCCTTGGACAACGAATCGGAACGGCAGGTGCAGGCATCGCTGGAACGACTCATGAAGGGCCGCACCACGCTGGTGATCGCCCATCGTCTTTCCACCGTGCAGAACGCGGACCGCATCATCGTGCTGGATGCCGGCAAGGTCATGGAGCAGGGTCGCCACGAAAAACTGCTTGCGGCCAACGGCCTTTACGCCTCGCTGTACCGCATGCAGTTTCGCGAGTCGGAATAAGCGGAGATAGGGACGTGCGTCGGATAACGGCAGGCGCGCTCCCGGTGTTCTTTACCCCGCGTCACGGTGCGCGGCGATCTTGCCTGCCATGGCTCGCCGCGATGCTGTTTTGTCTTCGCGCCTTGCTGCCGACGGGCTTCATGCCCGACCCGGATGCCCTGCGCGCGGGACATTTCCACCTCATCTATTGCAGCGCCGCCGGCTCGATACCGGCCGGCAAGGCGATAGCGGGCCATATGCATGGCATGGCGGCCCATGCCTTCGTCGCGGGCGGCGCCCCCGCGGCGCCGGACGGCGCCGGCATGCCGGCCGACTGCCCCTACGGCTTGACGGGCACCCACACCTTACTGCCCTCCCTGCCCATCGTCGTCGCGTCGATGCTTGCGCTGGCGTGGCGCATGCCGGCGCCCCCTGCGGCTCCATCGTCCGCGCCCGGCATCATCGGCGGTCCTCCGGTCGGATCGCGCGCGCCTCCGTCCCACCTCGCTTGATGCATCCGAGCGCTCCCCGCGTCGCGGGCAGCGCGCTCACGGTTTCGTTCCATCGAGGTATTTCCATGTCCCGTTTTCTCCGGTGCGCATCGATGCTGGCCGCGCTCGGCCTGTCGACCATCGCCGGCGCCGTCCATGCCCACGTCACCATCGAGACTCGCGAGGCGCCCGCGGGCAGTTATTACAAGGCCGTCTTCCGCGTCCCGCATGGCTGCGGCGGTTCCGACACCCGCAAACTGCGGATCCGCATTCCGGACGGCGTCATCGGCGTAAAACCCCAGCCCAAGCCGGGATGGAAGCTGGATATCGTGCAGGGCAACTACGATAAGCCGTACACCTTGCACGGGGCGCGCGTGGAGCAAGGCGTCAAGGAGCTCAGCTGGACAGGTGACCTGCCGGACGCCTACTACGACGAGTTCGTCTTCAATGCCTATCTGGCGGACGACGTGCCAGCCGGCAAGCCGCTGTACTTCCCCGTCGTGCAGGAGTGCGACAAGGGTACGTCGCGCTGGATCGAAATTCCGGCGAACAACGGGCCCCGGCCGCCGCATCCGGCGCCGGCGCTGCGGATATTGCCGGCACAACCGCACTAGGGACCGCATCATGAGAGCACTGGCGACGGCCGTCTTTTTCGCATGCCTGTCCATGGTTTCGACGGCGGCCCATGCCCATGCCGAACTGATACGGACTGCGCCGGCCGAAGGCGCGGTGCTGGCGGCGCCGCCGGACGCAATCATCCTGAGCTTCAACGAGCCTGTCGCGCCGTTGGCGCTGCACCTGCTGGGCCCAGGCGGTACGCAGCTTCCACTGGCGCAGGCGGATGTCCAGGGCGACACGCTGTCGGTGCCGTTGCCGCCGCGGTCGCCGGCCGGCAGCTACCTGTTCAGCTGGCGCATCGCCTCCGCCGACGGCCATCCCGTCGGCGGTACGCTCAGCTTTGCCATCGGCGTGGCGGATGCCCATGCGCCTACGGCGTCGCCGCCGTACCGCGCGCCGTGGCTGTACCCCATCATGGCGCTGACGGCCGTCGCCCTGCTGGCCGGTCTGTTGTTCGGTATTGGCGGCGTGGCGTTCGATGCCTGGGCAACGCAGTATGAGTCCGGCGGCTGCCGCAAGCACCTGCCCGCGCTGCTGCTCGCCGCCATCGCCGTGCCTGTATCGCTGGGACTGCAGGGTCTGGATGCGCTCGCCGCGCCGTGGTCCGCGCTCTTGACCCGCGCGTGCTGGACGGCGGCCATGAGCACTTCCTATGGGCTGCTGGTATGGATAGCGGAGGCCGCCGCGCTCGCCGGCTTGTTCGCCAGCGTGGCCGGCACCGCGCGGCGGCGGCGCCTGCTCGCGCTGCTGTCCACGCTGCTGCTGGGCGCCGCCCTGGCGTCCAGCGGGCATGCCGCGACGGCCACCGTCGGCAATGCCGCGCGCATCACGGTGTTCCTGCATGTCGTCGCGGTAGCGTCCTGGCTTGGCGCGCTGGCCTGCCTGCCCATCCAGCTGCGGGCCGGTTATGGCGAAACGCCCTTGCGCCGCTTTTCCGCGGCGGCGGGCGTTATCGTCGCCATGCTGGCAGCCACGGGCCTGCTGCTGGCCTGGTGGCAATTGCGGCAACCTTCGGATCTCTGGCGCACCGATTATGGCCGCCTACTGGCCGGAAAGCTGATACTCGTCGCGGGCTTGCTTGCGCTGGGCGCCAGGAACCGCTGGCGATGGACTGGGCCCACCGTGCGCGGCGACCTGGGTGCCATGCGGGCACTCGTGCGCAATATCCACTGGGAAATCGCGCTCGCGGTCGGCATACTCTGCGCCGTCGCCCTATGGCGTTTCACCCCGCCGCCCCGCGCCTTGCCGGCGATGGCGACGGCCGCGGCACATCCAATGCCGGGCAGTCATGCGGCCGCGGTGGACCGGTCGATGTCGATGAACGATACGCGCGCCATGGACCCGGCGCTATCGTCCGCCCATGCCTTGTCCGGCGACGGTGCGACGCTGCAGCTCCATGGCGGTGGCGCGCAATGCCGGCTGATCGTGGCGCAGAAACCGGACGGCCATGCACGCGTGACGCTCAGCTTGACGCGCGACGATGGTGCGGCCCTGCGGGCGAGGGAAGTGTCGGTCACGTTTTCCATGGCGCAGATGGGCATTGAAGGCATCGTCCGGCCAGCCCATCGCGCGGGTCAGGGTGACGTCGCGGATACGTGGGTGGTGGACGATGTACCGCTGTTGGCGTCCGGAGCGTGGGCCGTCAAGGTCGATGCGCTGGTCTCCGATTTCGACAGCATTTCGCTGCAGGGCCAGGGCATGCTGGGGCCCGGGGGCGCCTGAACGGCGCTAACGGTATCTCCGTCGGCCGCCCTCTGCCCCATGGGTATACGCCGCAAGGTTGTCCGCTTGCTGCTGGCGAGCCGCGGCGCCCCGCGCCACGATCGCTGGTAATCTGCGGGTTTCGTATCGAGAGCCGATGCCATGTCCCTCGCGCAGCAGGATATACCCACGGACGCAGCGGCCGTCATCCAATTCTGGCGGGATGCGGGACCCCGCAAATGGTTCGCCAAGGACCCGGCCTTCGATGCTGAATTCGCCGATCGATTCGCGGCCCTGCATTTCGCGGCCGCGCGCCGCGAGCTGGACCATTGGGCAGCGACGGCACCGGGAGTGCTGGCGCTGTTGATCCTTCTGGACCAGTACCCACGCAACGCCTTCCGCGGCACTGCCCATATGTACGCCACCGATCCCTTGGCGCGGCTGTTCGCTACCCGCGCGATAGAGCAGGGCCTGGACCGGCAGGCGGAACCCGACATGCTGGTCTTCTTCTACTTGCCATTCGAGCATTCGGAGGATGCGCTGGATCAGGCGCGGTCGGTCGAACTCGCACGCAAGCTGGACCCGCGCAGCCGGGACTTCGCCATCCTGCACCGGGACATCATCGCCCGTTTCGGCCGATTTCCGCATCGCAATCCGCATCTCGGCCGTACGACGACGCCCGATGAACAGGCCTTCCTGGACCAAAAAGGCTTCGCGGGGTAATCAATCCATGGCGTTGGCTGCGTCGTCGCCTTCGTCGCGCTCAGCCCCTTGCTGTCCCGCCGCTGAGCCGTGCCGCGGCGCCTAGATCAGGATCAGGTCGTACTGTTCCTGCGTATAGGTGGTCTCGACTTCCAGCGACACCGTCTTGCCCACGAAGTCCCCCAGCATCGCCAGATGCTGGCTTTCCTCTTCCAGGAACAGATCCACCACCTGCTGCGACGCCAGGATGCGGAATTCCTTGGGGTTGAACTGGCGTGCCTCGCGCAGGATCTCCCGGAGGATCTCGTAGCAGATGGTGCGCGCGGTACGTACGTGTCCGCGGGATTGGCAAGTGGGGCAGGCCTCGCACAGCTGGTGCGCCAGCGAGTCGCGGGTGCGCTTGCGCGTCATTTCCACCAGGCCCAACTGGGTGAAGCCGTTTACGGTCATGCGCGTCCGGTCACGGGACAGGGCCTTGCGCAACTCCGCCAGCACCGTTTCGCGGTGCTCGGCATCCTCCATATCGATGAAATCCAGGATCACGATGCCGCCCAGGTTGCGCAGCCGCAGTTGGCGCGCGATCGCTTGGGCCGCTTCCAGGTTGGTCTTGAATATCGTGTCGTCGAAATTCCGGCCTCCCACGAAGCCGCCGGTGTTCACGTCCACCGTCGTCAAGGCTTCGGTCTGGTCGATAATCAAATAGCCACCCGATTTCAAGTCCACCCGACGGGACAACGCGCGCTGGATTTCCTCGTCCACATTGGCGGTATCGAACAATGGGCGCTCGCCGCTGTAGTGATGGATGCGGTCCACCACCGAAGGCGTATACAGGCGGGCCCATTCGATCAGGTCGGCCGTCGTGGTGCGGGAATCCACCCGTATGGTGCCGGTGTGCGGGCCCACCATATCCCTCAAGACCCGTTGCGCCAGCGTCAGGTCCTGGTGCAGCACGGCGGGGGCGGGATGGCTGCGCGCGGCGGCCTGCACGCTGCCCCAGAGTTTGCGCAGGTAGTCCAGGTCCGCGTGCAGCTCTTCGTCGGCGGAGCCTTCCGCCTGGGTGCGCACGATAAACCCGCCTTTCTCTTCCGCGGGCATCAAGGCCTGCAAGCGCTCGCGCAGCTGCACGCGTTCGCTTTCGGAATCGATCTTCTGGGAAATGCCGATATGCGGATCATGCGGCAGATAGACCAGCATGCGGCCGGCCATGCTGATCTGCGTCGACAGGCGCGCGCCTTTCGTGCCGAGTGGGTCCTTGATCACCTGCACCATCAGCGTCTGGCCTTCGAACAGCAGCTTTTCGATGGGCGTGGGATTCATGCCCTGGCTGCGCTCGGCGCGGTTTTCGCGCAGGTCCGCGATATGGATGAAGGCCGCGCGCTCCAGGCCGATATCCACGAAGGCGCTCTGCATGCCCGGCAGGACGCGCACCACGCGGCCCAGGTAGATATTGCCCACGTGTCCCCGCTGGATACTGCGTTCGACGTGCAGCTCCTGCACGGCGCCCTGCGAGACCACCGCGACTCGGGTCTCGAAGGGGGTGACATTGATGAGGATGTCTTCGTAGACGTCGGGATGGGTGGCTGACATGATCGGTGCTTATCGTTAGGTGGGGCAGGGCGGCGGCGCGCATCGCGGTCGTTTCCGCATGGGCCGATGCGCCTGCACATCAGTTCAAGTCTATCCATAAAGTCGCGCGGCGGCGATTCGCGCCCGCCGCGCAGCGGAGCGCGCAGCGATGTGCTATAGTCGCGCCCCTTCGCTGTTGGCGAAGAGCGAGAGCAAAGGCAGTACCGATAGCGCGCATGCGAGCCATCGGTATCTTGGGCGGCCGGGGATGAAAACCCGGCGAGCAAATCAAGCGAGTGAAGGTGACGCCGATTTGACAGCCCAAAAAAATGTCTTCATAATCTCGTTTCTCTGCTGCTGACACAGCAAGCGACGCGAAGCAGCCGGTAACGGTGACTTAGGCGGCTTGGATGGCAAGGCTGAAATGCCGATGCGAGGTCAGCGGGAACCGCAAGGTGCCCGGGGTGGCGAGCCCGACTTGTTCTTTAAAAACGAAACAACCGATAAGTGTGGGCGCTTGATGAATCAAGGCGCACCTGTCTTGCGCGGCATGCAAATGCTGGGTGGGATGGGGCCGAAGAAATCAAGTGCTCACAAAAGTAAGTGTCAGGAATCAGGCGATTTAGTTCGTCTGGGTCCTCACTTCCTTTGAGAGCGCTAGCGAAAGACAGCCCCGTGTCTCCGGATACGTGGGTTGTACGAAACAGAGATTGAACTGAAGAGTTTGATCCTGGCTCAGATTGAACGCTGGCGGGATGCCTTACACATGCAAGTCGAACGGCAGCGCGGACTTCGGTCTGGCGGCGAGTGGCGAACGGGTGAGTAATGTATCGGAACGTGCCCAGTAGCGGGGGATAACTACGCGAAAGCGTAGCTAATACCGCATACGCCCTACGGGGGAAAGCGGGGGATCTTAGGACCTCGCACTATTGGAGCGGCCGATATCGGATTAGCTAGTTGGTGGGGTAACGGCTCACCAAGGCGACGATCCGTAGCTGGTTTGAGAGGACGACCAGCCACACTGGGACTGAGACACGGCCCAGACTCCTACGGGAGGCAGCAGTGGGGAATTTTGGACAATGGGGGCAACCCTGATCCAGCCATCCCGCGTGTGCGATGAAGGCCTTCGGGTTGTAAAGCACTTTTGGCAGGAAAGAAACGGCGCCGGCTAATACCTGGCGTAACTGACGGTACCTGCAGAATAAGCACCGGCTAACTACGTGCCAGCAGCCGCGGTAATACGTAGGGTGCAAGCGTTAATCGGAATTACTGGGCGTAAAGCGTGCGCAGGCGGTTCGGAAAGAAAGATGTGAAATCCCAGGGCTTAACCTTGGAACTGCATTTTTAACTACCGGGCTAGAGTGTGTCAGAGGGGGGTGGAATTCCACGTGTAGCAGTGAAATGCGTAGATATGTGGAGGAACACCGATGGCGAAGGCAGCCCCCTGGGATAACACTGACGCTCATGCACGAAAGCGTGGGGAGCAAACAGGATTAGATACCCTGGTAGTCCACGCCCTAAACGATGTCAACTAGCTGTTGGGGCCTTCGGGCCTTGGTAGCGCAGCTAACGCGTGAAGTTGACCGCCTGGGGAGTACGGTCGCAAGATTAAAACTCAAAGGAATTGACGGGGACCCGCACAAGCGGTGGATGATGTGGATTAATTCGATGCAACGCGAAAAACCTTACCTACCCTTGACATGTCTGGAATCCCGAAGAGATTTGGGAGTGCTCGCAAGAGAACCGGAACACAGGTGCTGCATGGCTGTCGTCAGCTCGTGTCGTGAGATGTTGGGTTAAGTCCCGCAACGAGCGCAACCCTTGTCATTAGTTGCTACGAAAGGGCACTCTAATGAGACTGCCGGTGACAAACCGGAGGAAGGTGGGGATGACGTCAAGTCCTCATGGCCCTTATGGGTAGGGCTTCACACGTCATACAATGGTCGGGACAGAGGGTCGCCAACCCGCGAGGGGGAGCCAATCCCAGAAACCCGATCGTAGTCCGGATCGCAGTCTGCAACTCGACTGCGTGAAGTCGGAATCGCTAGTAATCGCGGATCAGCATGTCGCGGTGAATACGTTCCCGGGTCTTGTACACACCGCCCGTCACACCATGGGAGTGGGTTTTACCAGAAGTAGTTAGCCTAACCGCAAGGAGGGCGATTACCACGGTAGGATTCATGACTGGGGTGAAGTCGTAACAAGGTAGCCGTATCGGAAGGTGCGGCTGGATCACCTCCTTTCAGAGCGCGCGTCAGGGTTTGTTAAGCGGCCACACTTATCGGTTGTTGAAAAGACTGGATCGATAGCGGATCCGATACGCATTGGGTCTGTAGCTCAGTCGGTTAGAGCACCGTCTTGATAAGGCGGGGGTCGTTGGTTCGAATCCAACCAGACCCACCACGAGATTAGGGCGGCGACGCTTTAATTGGGGGTGTAGCTCAGCTGGGAGAGCGCCTGCTTTGCAAGCAGGATGTCATCGGTTCGATCCCGTTCACCTCCACCATTTACTGTCAATTGCTGGTCAATTGGCGGCCATTGGTGAGTGCGAGTGCCGGGTCCGCGAAGAAAGAGTTCAACGCTCAGTGTTTGACCTGCCGGGTTCTGGCGGGTCGAGTCTTGAGCGTTGGGTTTTTGACTCGACAGTTTTATTCGTTCTTTAACAATCTGGAAGAAGCACAACGAGAAGTATTGGCGGTGCATTGAAGTTGAATGCGCCGTTGGATACGGGTTGTGATTGCATGATAGTTCAAACTCAAGTGAATTGATTTGAACGGCACAAACGCGAAGTAATCATGTCAGAAGCAAGACGGTTGCTTGTTCGGTTTTATAGCCATTAGCGTTATAGGATCAAGCGACTAAGTGCATATGGTGGATGCCTTGGCGATCACAGGCGATGAAGGACGTTGTAGCCTGCGAAAAGCTGCGGGGAGCTGGCAAACAAGCATTGATCCGCAGATATCCGAATGGGGAAACCCACCGTCGCGAGACGGTATCCTGGGCTGAATACATAGGTTCCAGGAAGCGAACCGGGTGAACTGAAACATCTCAGTAACTCGAGGAAAAGAAATCAACCGAGATTCCGAAAGTAGTGGCGAGCGAAATCGGAAGAGCCTTTACGTTTTAGCGCGTTGTATAGTCGAACGGAATGGAAAGTCCGGCCGTAGCAGGTGATAGCCCTGTAGGCGAAATGCAATGCGTGGAACTAAGCGTAAGAGAAGTAGGGCGGGACACGTGAAATCCTGTTTGAAGATGGGGGGACCATCCTCCAAGGCTAAATACTCGTGATCGACCGATAGTGAACCAGTACCGTGAGGGAAAGGCGAAAAGAACCCCGGAAGGGGAGTGAAATAGATCCTGAAACCGTATGCATACAAACAGTCGGAGCCTCCTTGTGGGGTGACGGCGTACCTTTTGTATAATGGGTCAGCGACTTACATTCAGTGGCAAGCTTAACCGGATAGGGAAGGCGTAGCGAAAGCGAGTCCGAATAGGGCGATTTAGTCGCTGGGTGTAGACCCGAAACCAGATGATCTATCCATGGCCAGGTTGAAGGCACGGTAACACGTGCTGGAGGACCGAACCCACTAGTGTTGAAAAACTAGGGGATGAGCTGTGGATAGGGGTGAAAGGCTAAACAAATCTGGAAATAGCTGGTTCTCTCCGAAAACTATTTAGGTAGTGCCTCAAGTATGACTGCGGGGGGTAGAGCACTGTTATGGCTAGGGGGTCATGGCGACTTACCAAACCATGGCAAACTCCGAATACCCGCAAGTCCAGCTTGGGAGACAGAGCACCGGGTGCTAACGTCCGGACTCAAGAGGGAAACAACCCAGACCGCCAGCTAAGGTCCCGAATTATCGCTAAGTGGGAAACGAAGTGGGAAGGCTTAGACAGTCAGGAGGTTGGCTTAGAAGCAGCCATCCTTTAAAGAAAGCGTAATAGCTCACTGATCGAGTCGTCCTGCGCGGAAGATGTAACGGGGCTAAGCGATAAACCGAAGCTGCGGGTGTGCAGGTCAAACTGCACGCGGTAGGAGAGCGTTCTGTAAGCCTGTGAAGGTGACTCGTAAGGGTTGCTGGAGGTATCAGAAGTGCGAATGCTGACATGAGTAGCGATAAAGGGGGTGAAAAGCCCCCTCGCCGTAAGTCCAAGGTTTCCTGCGCAACGTTCATCGGCGCAGGGTGAGTCGGCCCCTAAGGCGAGGCAGAGATGCGTAGCTGATGGGAAGCTGGTTAATATTCCAGCACCGTCGTACAGTGCGATGGGGGGACGGATCGCGGAAGATCATCAGGGTGTTGGATGTCCCTGTTGCTGCATTAGAGAGGGCGCTTAGGCAAATCCGGGCGCGTGACTCAAGGGTGTGGCACGAGCGAGCATGTCTCGCGAAGTGATTGGAAGTGGTTCCAAGAAAAGCCTCTAAGCTTCAGCTGTACGAGACCGTACCGCAAACCGACACAGGTGGACGGGATGAATATTCCAAGGCGCTTGAGAGAACTCGGGAGAAGGAACTCGGCAAATTGATACCGTAACTTCGGGAGAAGGTATGCCCCGGTAGTGTGAGGCGCCTGCGCGCTGAGCATGATGGGGTCGCAGAGAATCGGTGGCTGCGACTGTTTATTAAAAACACAGCACTCTGCAAAGACGAAAGTCGACGTATAGGGTGTGACGCCTGCCCGGTGCCGGAAGGTTAAGTGATGGGGTGCAAGCTCTTGATCGAAGCCCCGGTAAACGGCGGCCGTAACTATAACGGTCCTAAGGTAGCGAAATTCCTTGTCGGGTAAGTTCCGACCTGCACGAATGGCGTAACGATGGCCACACTGTCTCCTCCCGAGACTCAGCGAAGTTGAAGTGTTTGTGATGATGCAATCTACCCGCGGCTAGACGGAAAGACCCCATGAACCTTTACTGTAGCTTTGCATTGGACTGTGAACCGGCCTGTGTAGGATAGGTGGGAGGCGCGGAAACCGAGTCGCCAGATTCGGTGGAGCCAACCTTGAAATACCACCCTGGTCTGTTTGCGGTTCTAACCTTGGCCCGTTATCCGGGTTGGGGACAGTGCATGGTGGGCAGTTTGACTGGGGCGGTCTCCTCCCAAAGCGTAACGGAGGAGTTCGAAGGTACGCTAGGTACGGTCGGAAATCGTGCTGATAGTGCAATGGCATAAGCGTGCTTGACTGTGAGACTGACAAGTCGAACAGGTGCGAAAGCAGGACATAGTGATCCGGTGGTTCTGAATGGAAGGGCCATCGCTCAACGGATAAAAGGTACTCTGGGGATAACAGGCTGATACCGCCCAAGAGTTCATATCGACGGCGGTGTTTGGCACCTCGATGTCGGCTCATCTCATCCTGGGGCTGTAGCCGGTCCCAAGGGTATGGCTGTTCGCCATTTAAAGAGGTACGTGAGCTGGGTTTAAAACGTCGTGAGACAGTTTGGTCCCTATCTGCCGTGGGCGTTGGATACTTGACGGAGCCTGCTCCTAGTACGAGAGGACCGGAGTGGACGTACCTCTGGTGTACCGGTTGTCATGCCAATGGCATTGCCGGGTAGCTATGTACGGAAGAGATAACCGCTGAAGGCATCTAAGCGGGAAACTCGTCTGAAGATTAGGTATCCCGGGGCCTCGAGCCCCCTAAAGGGTCGTTCAAGACCAGGACGTTGATAGGTCGGGTGTGGAAGCGCAGTAATGCGTTAAGCTAACCGATACTAATTGCCCGTGCGGCTTGATCCTATAACCCTGATGGTTAGACCCCAACAATTGCAACCCTCGCAACTGACTGCGAGCCGGTCGCCTGAGCCACCTGCCCAGGCCGCCCGCTTGCCATGATGCTTGGCGTAGACGTGCCACGCGGATCCATGCGATCCGCCACGCAGTCCCAACCCGAATCCTATGCCGCTCACCGGCCGCGCCTCAACAGCGCCGCCGCTGCCGGCAACCCCAATACCCTCGCCGCAAGCGCGCTTGCGTGTGCTTTGACCAGATTGGCGTGACGCGCCAGCCCCCCAACCGGGCCGGCACGCCGCGCAACCCTTTACGCCTGACGACCATAGCAAGGTGGCCCCACTCCTTCCCATCCCGAACAGGACAGTGAAACGCCTTCGCGCCGATGATAGTGGACGGACGTCTGTGAAAGTAGGTCATCGTCAGGCTCTTACCCCCAAAACCCCGCTGGGTCACCCCAGCGGGGTTTTGCTTTATGTGCCGCGCCATGCCATACCGGGGTGGTAGGCAGCGCTTTCCGTGCTACCCCGTTTTTCTGAATCGAGTTTTTCTCCATCCCGGCCGGTAGCTCGCCTGTTTGGGATGCGATAATTGACCATCACGGCGCGGGCGCGATGTTCGTGGGCCTGTAGGGCGCCTGATGATCAAAACAAGTGGATGAGCAATGATCGAAATAGATCAGACCGCGGTGCCGCGGAAGCAGAAGTTTTATCAGATCCTCTACGTGCAGGTGATCGTCGCAATCGTCATCGGCATTTTGCTGGGATATTACAAACCTGATACCGCGGAAGCCATGCGGCCGCTGGGCGATGGCTTTATCAGGCTGGTCAAGCTGATCATTGCGCCGGTCATCTTCCTGACCGTGAGCACCGGCATTGCCGGCATGAACGACCTGAAGCGTGTCGGCCGCGTGGCGGGCAAGGCGTTCGCGTACTTCTTGACCTTCTCCACCATCGCCTTGATCGTGGGCATGGTGGTCAGCCATATCGTCCAGCCGGGTGCGGGCATGCACGTGAATCCGCAGTCGCTGGACAGTAAAGCAGTTGCCGATTACGTCACCAAGGCGCACGACACCACCGTCACCGGCTTCCTGATGAACGTCATTCCCAGCTCGCTGCCGGGCCCGTTCGTCACCGGTGATATCCTGCAGGTGTTGTTCGTGTCGGTGTTGTTTGGGGTGGCGCTGGCCCTGGTCGGCGAACGTGGCAGACCTGTCGTGAACCTGCTGAACGCGCTGGCGCACCCCGTGTTCAAGATGGTGGCGATCCTGATGCGCGCCGCGCCGATCGGCGCCTTTGGCGCGATGGCGTTTACGATCGGGAAGTACGGCATCAAGTCCGTGCTGAACCTGGCCGCCTTGGTCGGCACGTTCTACGCCACGGCCGTCCTCTTTGTCGTGGTCGTCCTGGGCCTGGTTGCGCGCTACAACGGCTTCTCCATCATCAAGCTGGTCCGCTATATCCGCGAGGAACTGCTGCTCGTGCTGGGGACCAGTTCGTCGGAAGCGGCGCTGCCCAGCCTGATGCAGAAGATGGAACGCGCCGGCTGCTCCAAGTCGGTGGTTGGCCTGGTCGTGCCGACGGGCTATTCGTTCAACCTGGATGGCACCAATATCTACATGACCATGGCGGCGCTCTTCATCGCCCAAGCCTGCGACATCCATCTGTCGCTGGGCGACCAGGTGCTTTTGCTGCTGGTCGCCATGCTGAGCTCCAAGGGGGCGGCTGGCGTCACGGGCTCGGGCTTTATCACCCTGGCGGCCACGCTGTCGGTCGTGCCCAGCTTGCCGGTCGCCGGCATGGCGCTGATCCTGGGCGTGGACCGCTTCATGTCGGAGTGCCGCGCCTTGACGAATCTGGTGGGCAACGCCACGGCCTCCATCGTCGTGGCCCGGTGGGAAGGACAACTGGACAAACCCGCGCTCGATGCCGCGCTGAACGGGCAACTAACGCCCGTGCAGCCGGTGCAGCCCGCGGCGGTGCCTGGACACTGAACGCGGCCTCGGGCAAGGCGCCTCGCCGGCGCCACACCCTGCATTCCGTCATGTCGACGCATGCCCTGGTACGCGAGCCGTACCAGGGCATGTTGCTTTTCAGGGCAGCGTGATGTCGACGCGGCGCAGCAGCGCCGCGGTTTCGAAAAGCGGCAATCCCATGACGCCGGTATAGCTGCCGTCGATGCGCTCGATGAAGGCAGCGGCCAGTCCCTGAATGCCGTAGGCACCCGCCTTGCCGTAGGGCTCGCCGCTATCGCAGTAGCGGGCGACTTCGTCGGGCCGGAGTTCGCGCATCCGCACCTGCGTGATCGACACCCTTTCATGCAGGCGGTCGTGCGCGAACAAGGCGACGGCGGTGTGGACTTCGTGGCAAGAACCGGACAGGCGCATCAGCATCTGGATGGCATGATCCCGGTCCGCGGGTTTACCCAGCACGTCCCCGTCCAGGATGACCGTGGTGTCCGCCGCCAGCAGCGGCAGCGCCGGCAGCCCCTGCGCCTGTCGATACTGCTCGCCCCGTAGAGCCTTGTCGCGGGCGGTTCGGCGCACATAGTCCGCGGCCGGTTCGCCGGCGTGTCGCGGTTCGTCCTCGCCCGGCGGCGATGGAACGTCAAGGACCTGATGTGCCAGGCCGATCTGGGAGAGAAGCTCACGCCGGCGCGGGCTGGCCGATGCAAGGTATAAGCGGGGGGCGGAATGTAAATGGGACGACATAGGCATGCGGCGCGACGCTCACGCGCGGTGATAGGGATGGTTGGTGAGGATCGCCCAGGCCCGGTAGAGCTGTTCCGCCAAAAGCACGCGCACCATGGGATGGGGCAGGGTCAGCGACGATAAGCGGATCAGGCCATCGCAGGACGATTTCAGTGTGGCGTCCAGGCCGTCCGGTCCCCCTACCAGCAGCGCGACATCGCGACCTTGCGCGCGCCATTGTTCCAGCGTTTTTGCCAACGCCACCGTGGTCAAATCCCGGCCGCGCTCGTCCAGCGCTATCCGCAAGGCCCCTGGGGGCACGCCCGCTTCGATACGTTTGGCTTCCGCTGCCATCATCTGCGCCGTCGTCTTGCCGCTGGTGCGCGGTTCCGGCTTGATCTCGCGCAGTTCGAGCGCACAGTCGGGCGGCAGCCGACGGGCATAGTCGTCCCATGCGGTTTGCACCCAGCCCGGCATGCGGTTGCCGACCGCGACGACCACCAGCTTCACGGCGTGGGGCCTCCGGCGCCTGGCATGATGGTCATCGTGTCGCGCCTTGCCGGTTCAGACGTCGTCGTCGTCGTAGGTGGCGCCCGAGAGGACGGTGCGCGAGGATTGCGGCAGCAGCTTGACCCGCACCGGCTTGCCGCCCCAGATTTCTTCCAGGTTGTAGTATTCGCGTATCGCGGGCTGCATGACATGGACGACGATATCGCCCAGGTCGACGACGACCCATTCGCCCGTATCCTCGCCTTCGACGGTGACCGTCAGCTTCAGGGCGCGGCCCCGATCGGCGACGCTGGAGGCCAGCGCGCGGGTCTGCCGGTTCGACGTGGCGCTGGCGATGACGACACGGTCGAACAGGCTAGTCAGGTGGGTGGTATTGAAGACCTTGATGTCCTGCGCCTTGACGTCTTCAAGGGCGTCAATGACGGCGCGTTGTAGTTTCTGTATTTCCATGTCGCAACTATAACCCCCGGTAGTGGGTTTCGGGGGCGGCGGGGGCTGCTCCGCCATCAGGATGAGGATCGCGCGTCAGTCGTGGTAGAGGTGGTGGGCGCGTATGTATTGGTATACCGGCGTGGGAAGCATGTCGTCCACCGGCAAGCCGTCTGCCAGTCGATCGCGAATCGCCGAGGCGGAAACCGGCATCTCTGCGAACGGCAGAATTTCCACCTGGCGCTGTTGCGCGGCCATATGCCTTTGCAGCTCCGCCGGCGGTTGCGGCGGCGTTCCGGGGCGCATGGCCACCGCCAGGTCGACCCGGTCGGCGATTGCCTGCCACGCCCGCCAGGTGCAGAAGTTGGCCAGCTGGTCCGTGCCCAGCAGCCATACATAGCGATGCTGGACGGGCAGGGCGCTTACGGTGTCGATCGTATAGGTGGGACCGCCACGGTCGATTTCGGTGGTATTCAGTACGATGCTGGGCTCGTCGGCAATGGCCAGGCGGATCATGTCGCAGCGCTGCGCGGGCGTAGCGCGCAGCGGGCCCCTTTGCCAGGGCGCGGCCGCGGGTATCAGCTGTACCTGCGCCAAATCCAGCGTGCGCAAGGCGGTCCGCGCCAGCGCGATATGCGCCGCGTGCACGGGGTCGAAGCTGCCGCCCAGCAGGCCGATGCGTTTCAAAGCCATTCCCTGGGCGTGAGAAAGCCGGCCAGGACGGCTTCCGGCGTACCCGGTTCCGGCTTCCAGTCATAGCGCCAGTGGGCAACTGGCGGCATGGACAACAGAATGGATTCCGTGCGCCCGCCAGACTGCAGGCCAAACAGGGTGCCCCGATCGTAGACCAGGTTGAATTCCACGTAGCGGCCGCGGCGATACGCCTGGAAGTCGCGTTCGCGTTCCCCGTAGGGCTTGTTCCGGCGCAGTTCAACGATGGGAATATAGGCGGGCAGGAAGGCATCGCCGACATCGCGGACCAGGGCGAAGCAGGCGTCGAATCCGGGCTCGGCCAGGTCGTCGAAGAAGATGCCGCCGATCCCGCGCGCTTCTCCCCGGTGCTTCAAGTGGAAATATTCGTCGCACCACTTCTTGAAGCGGGGGTAGTAGTCTTCGCCATGCGGGGCGAGCGCGTCGCGGCAAGTGCGGTGGAAATGCCGGGCGTCTTCCTCGAAGGGATAGTAGGGCGTCAGGTCCATGCCGCCGCCGAACCAGTAGGCGGGCGTTTCGCCACTGTGGCGCGCGGGCGCGACAAACAGCCGCACATTCATGTGCACGGTCGGCACGTAGGGATTGCGCGGATGCAACACCAGCGACACGCCCATGGCTTGCCAGGGGCGCCCGGCCAGGTCAGGGCGCCGCGCGCTGGCCGACGGCGGCAGGTTGCGGCCCATGACATGGCTGAACAGCACGGCGGCCCGTTCGAACAGCTGGCCGCCTTCCAGCATCCGCGAGACCCCGCCGCCGCCCTCGGGCCGTTCCCACGCATCCGTGTGGAACGTAGTGCCATCCGCCTGTTCGAGGGCAGCGACGATGCGCGCCTGCAGGTTCGCGAAATAGTCTCGCGCGGATTCGATGGCGGATTCGAAGGATGGGGTGGGTGCGGATGGGGCGTTCATTTTCAAGGGCTAGCCTTCGGTTTGGGCGGGACGCGCTTGAGGGCGCGCCAGCCGATGTCGGTGCGATATTGGCGGCCATCGAACGCGACACGGTCCACGGTTTCATATACGCGCTCACGGGCCATGCGCACCGAGTCCCCCAGGGCCGTTACGCACAGCACGCGACCGCCTGCGGTCTTGACCTGATCACCGTCCAGTTGCGTGGCGGCATGGAACACCATGCAATCCGCGGCGTCTTCCGGCAAGCCCGTGATCACATCGCCCGTACGGGGTGTCCCGGGATAGTTATGGGCCGCCAGCACCACGCCCAGGGCAGTGCGCCGGTCCCAGACGATATCCGCCTGGTTCAGCGTTCCGGCAATGGCATGTTCCACCACATCCACGAAATCGCTTTTGATCCGCATCATGATCGGCTGCGTTTCCGGGTCGCCCATGCGGCAGTTGAATTCCAGCACCTTGATGGCGCGGTCGGGATCGTCTCCCGACGCAATCATCACGCCGGCGTACAGAAAGCCCGTGTACGGCAGGCCGTCGCGCGCCATGCCCTGCACTGTGGGCAGGATGACCTCGCGCATGATGCGATGGTGCAGTTCGGGCGTGACCACCGGCGCTGGTGAGTAGGCGCCCATGCCTCCGGTGTTGGGACCCTGGTCCCCGTCCTTCAGCCGCTTGTGGTCTTGGCTGGTGGCCAGGGCCAGCACGTTGCGTCCGTCGACCATGACGATGAAGCTGGCTTCCTCGCCTTCCAGGCATTCCTCGATCACCACCCGCGCGCCCGCCGCGCCCAGCGAACCGTCGCCTAGCATGGCGTCGACGGCGGCATGCGCCTCCGCCAGCGTGGCCGCCACCACGACGCCCTTGCCCGCGGCCAGGCCGTCTGCCTTGATGACAATGGGCGCGCCTTCCTGGTCGATATAGGCGTGGGCCAGCGCGGGATCCGTGAAAGTCTGATAACGCGCGGTGGGGATGTTGTGCCGCACCATGAAGGCCTTGGCGTAGTCCTTGGAGCTTTCCAGCTGCGCGGCGGCCTTGGTAGGACCGAAGATCTTCAGGCCGCGGGCGCGGAACACATCGACCACGCCGGCGGCCAAGGGCGCTTCCGGGCCGACCACGGTAAGCGATACCCCTTCGCGCTGGACGAAGTCCGCCAGCTCTTCCGCCTGCGTCAGGGGGATATTCTGCAGGCTGCCGCCGTGCGTGCCGCCGTTGCCGGGCGCGACGTACACCTTGTGCACGCGCGGCGATTGCGCCAGGCGCCAGGCGAGGGCATGTTCGCGGCCGCCCGAGCCGATAACCAGGAGTTTCATAGTGTGTGGCTGATAAAGATAAACGTGCGAGGACGGCGCCGTGGGGAGCCGGAGCGGCCCCCGGGAAGACCGGACCCGCGCGCGGCGGGTCCGTGAGGCTCAAGCGCCGGTTTCATCGAGGACGGCGGTGGTGTACACCTCCTGCACGTCATCCAGCCCTTCCAGGGCGTCGAGCAGTTTTTGCATCTTGACCGCGTCCTCGCCCGCGAGCTCGGTTTCGTTCAGGGCTTTCATGACGACGGCGTCCATTTCGGCCTTCAGGCCCGCGGCTTCGAAGGCCTGGCGCACGGCGGCGTAGTCGGCAGGCGCGCAAATGACTTCGATCACACCCTCGGCATCCGTGACGACGTCTTCGGCACCGGCTTCCAGCGCGGTTTCCATGACTTTGTCCTCGGGCGTGCCGGGCGCGAAAATGAACTGGCCGCAGTGCTTGAACATGAAGGCCACGGATCCTTCCTGGCCCAGGTTCCCACCGTTCTTGGCGAACGCGTGGCGCACCTCCGCGACCGTGCGGGTGCGGTTGTCGGTCATGCAGTCGACGATGACGGCCGCCCCGCCCACGCCATAGCCTTCGTAGCGAACTTCCTCGTAGTTATCGCCATCGGCGCCGCCCGCGCCGCGCTGGATGGCGCGCTGGATGTTGTCCTTGGGCATGTTGGCGTCGGTTGCCTTGTCCCAGGCCAGCCGCAGCCGCGGGTTGCTTTCCGGATCGGCACCCCCCGCACGCGCGGCGACGGTGATTTCACGGATGATCTTGGTCCACAGCTTGCCGCGCTTGGCGTCCTGGCGGCCCTTGCGGTGCTGAATATTGGCCCATTTACTGTGTCCGGCCATGGCTTTCCGATAAGAGTGAGGCAAAGACGGCTATTTTACCGTGCCATCCCTTTCGCGGTGGTCCGGGCGTGTTGCGCGCGCGCGCGCCACGGCGGAGAATGGCCGCGCCGGCTCACGCCGGCGCGTAAACGCCATCCGGAGACCGCCATGTCAAACACCGCCACGCCCATCCCGCCCTTGCGAGTCGCCCGGCACGATGGCCAGGATCTGGCGCTGCTGGCCGGCATGGCAAACCGCCATGGCTGCATTACCGGCGCCACCGGCACCGGCAAAACCGTAACCCTGCAGGTGCTCGCGGAACAGTTTTCCCGCATCGGGACGCCGGTTTTCCTGGCCGACGTCAAAGGCGACTTGACCGGGATTTCGCAGGCCGGCACCGCCGGCCCGAAGCTGCGCGAACGCCTGGATGCCCTGGGGCTGCCCGAGCCAGCCTGGGCCGCTGCGCCGGCCGTGTTGTGGGATGTCTTCGGCCAGCAGGGCCATCCGGTGCGCGCGACGGTCTCCGATATGGGACCGCTGCTGCTGTCCCGCATGCTCGAGCTGAACGACACCCAGGAAGGCGTGCTGGCCATGACGTTCAAGGTGGCCGACGACGAGGGCCAGCTGCTGCTGGACTTGAAGGATCTGCGGGCGATGCTGCAGGACGTCGCCGATCGCGCCGCATCGCTGAAGACCCGCTACGGCAACGTGTCGGCCTCCACCATCGGGGCGATCCAGCGGGGCTTGCTGCGGCTGGAGTCCCAAGGCGCGGAAGCATTCTTCGGCGAACCCATGCTGGACATCGCCGACCTGATGCGGGTCGACGCCCAGGGGCATGGCGTGGTCAGCATTCTGGCGGCGGACAAGCTGATGCAGGCCCCGCGCTTGTACGCGATCTTTCTGCTATGGCTGCTGGCCGAACTCTATGAAAAGCTGCCGGAGGTGGGCGACCCGGACAAGCCGCGTATGGTGTTCTTCTTCGACGAGGCGCATTTGCTCTTCACTGATGCCCCCAAGGCGTTGCTGGACAGGATAGAGCAAGTGGTCCGGCTGGTGCGATCCAAAGGCGTAGGGGTGTACTTCGTTACGCAGAATCCCCTCGATATTCCGGAAACCGTGCTGGGCCAGCTCGGCAACCGCATCCAGCACGCCTTGCGCGCCTTCACGCCGCGCGACCAGAAGGCGGTACGGACGGCCGCGCAGACCATGCGCGCGAATCCGGACCTGGATCTGGAGCAGGCCATTACGGAATTGGGCGTGGGAGAAGCCTTGGTTTCCCTATTGGATAGCCAGGGGCGTCCGGGGATGACGCAACGCGCCTGGATCGTGCCGCCAGCCAGCCGCATCGGGCCCGCCACGTCCGTGGAACGCGATGCGCTGCGTGCGGCCTCGCCCGTCACAGGCAAGTATGAGCAGGCGATCGACCGGGAGTCGGCCTACGAAGTGCTGGCCCGCCGCGCCGCGAAGCCGGCGGACACGGGATCGCCCTCCGGCGCGCCCCACGGCGCAGGCACGCAGGCGCCGGACGGGACGGCAGCCGGTGGAGGCCTGATGGGCGGGCTGAACGACGTGCTGTTCGGCTCCACCGGCCCGCGCGGAGGGCGCCGCGACGGCGTCGTCCAGTCCATGGCGAAGACCGCGATGCGTTCCGTCGCGCGGGAACTGGTGCGCGGCGTGCTGGGCTCCCTGCTGGGGTCCCGCCGCCGCTGATCCGCCGCACAACAATCAGGCGGCCACGAAGCGCGAGACATCCTCCAGCGTGCGGACGAAGCGGGCGACCATGTCGCGCACCTGATCCGGCGTAATGATCAGCGGTGGGCAGAACGCCACCGTATCCTGGATGCCGCGGATGATCAGGCCATGCGCGTGGGCCTGTTCGTAGGCGTAGGCGCCGGCCTTGCCCAGCGGGTCGAAGGGACGCTTGCTGGCCTTGTCGGCCACCAGTTCCACCCCGGCGATGAGCCCCACGCCCCGCACCTCGCCGACCAGAGGATGGCCGGCCAGGGCACGCAACTCCTGCTGCAGCACTTCGCCGGAACGGGCCGCGTTTTCCACCAGCTTGCGCTCTTCGATGATGTTCAGGTTCTCCAGCGCGACCGCCGTGGCAACCGGATGGCCGCTGGCGGTGTAGCCATGTCCCAGCGTACCCACGCGTCCGCTGTTCTCGGCGATCGTTTCGTGCACCTTGGGCGACACCAGCACCGCCGCCAGGGGAACGTAGGAAGACGTGATCTGCTTGGACAACACCATGATGTCCGGCTCGATGCCGTAGGTGTCGCTGCCGAAGAAGGTGCCCAGGCGGCCGAAGCCCGTGATGACTTCGTCGGCGATCACCAGCACGTCGTACTTGCGGCAGACGGCCTGGATCTTGGGCCAGTAGGTGCGCGGGGGCACGATCACGCCGCCCGCGCCCATCACCGGCTCGCCGATGAAGGCGGCGACCGTGTCGGCGCCTTCCTGCAGGATCAGCGCCTCCAGTTCGGCCGCCATCCGGGTGGCGAAATCCTCTTCGCTTTCTCCCGGCTGTGCATGGCGGTAATGATGCGGACAGGCCGTGTGCTTCATCTGCGGCAGGGGAAGATCGAAATCGCGATGATTGCCCGCCAACCCGGTAAGGCTGGCCGAGGCGACCGTAACGCCGTGATAGCCCCGCTGCCGCGCGATGATTTTCTTCTTCAGCGGACGGCCCAGCGCGTTGTTGTAATACCAGACGAACTTGATCACCGTATCGTTCGCTTCCGAACCGGAATTGGTAAAGAACGCACCGGACATGCGACCCTGGGTGTAGCCGATCAACCGCTCGGCCAGCGCGATCGACGGCGCGTTCGATTTGTGCGTGAACGTGTGGTAGTAGGGCAGTTTGCCCATCTGGCGGCTCGCCGCCTCCACCAGGCGCGGTTCGCCGAATCCGACCGCCACGCTCCAGAGTCCGGCCATGCCTTCCAGATACTTGTTTCCCTGGTCGTCGTAAACGTAGATGCCCTCGCCCCGGTCGATGACGAGCGGACCCACGGTGCGATGCTTCACCGCATTGGTATAGGGATGGATCTGATGGCGGATATCCTGCGCATGGATGGGCGTAGAGGTCGGCATGGAGGTTCGCGATAGGGCTGGGGTTGAGCTGCTGGGCAGGCCGGGAAAGCACCGTTCCTCCATAGTAGCCGGCCTGCGTCGCGCCGGGTATCGGCCGCTTGCATGCCACGGTTGCCGTGCCGCGCACCTGTGTCCGATAATGGCCGGGCCTATTCAAATCAAATCGATCATGGAGACCAGGCGGTGGCTAAAAAACACAGGATCGCGGTAATTCCCGGCGACGGTATCGGCAAGGAAGTGGTCCCGGAAGGGCTGCGCGTGCTGGATGCCGCGGCGGCCAAGTTCGGTATCGAGTTCCAATGGGACCATTTCGACTGGAGCTGCGACTATTACGCCAAGCACGGCAAGATGATGCCGGACGACTGGGCCCGCCAGATCGGCGGCCACGAAGCCATTTTCTTCGGCGCCATCGGATGGCCGGATGCCGTGCCGGACCATGAAGCCCTGTGGGGGTCGCTGTTCCGCTTCCGCCGCGATTTCGACCAATACATCAATCTGCGGCCGGTCCGGCTGATGCCCGGCGTCGTATCGCCCCTGGCCAACCGCAAACCCGGCGATATCGACTTCTTCATCGTGCGTGAAAACACCGAAGGGGAATACTCCAACAGTGGCGGCAAACTGTTCGCCGGCACGGAGCGCGAGGTCGTCATCCAGGAAAGCGTGTTTACGCGCGTGGGAGCCGAACGGGTCCTGAAGTTTGCGTTTGAACTCGCCCGCAAGCGCGGCAAGCATCTGACCGCGGCCACGAAATCCAACGGGATTTCGATTTCCATGCCATGGTGGGACGAGCGGGTTGCCGAAATGGGGCAGCGCTATCCCGACGTGCGGTGGGACAAGTTCCACATAGACATACTGTGCGCGCACTTCGTGCAGCGTCCCGACACCTTCGACGTCGTCGTGGCGTCCAACCTGTTCGGCGATATTCTTTCGGACCTGGGGCCGGCCTGCACGGGCACCATCGGTATTGCACCATCCGCCAACCTCAACCCGGAACGCAAATTCCCTTCCTTGTTCGAGCCCGTGCACGGTTCCGCGCCGGATATCTATGGCAAGGGCATCGCCAACCCCATCGGCCAGATATGGAGCGGCGCCTTGATGCTGGATTTTCTCGGCCATCCCGACGCGGCCGCCGCCGTGGTATCCGCGATCGAGCACGTACTGGCCAACGGCCCCCGTACGCCGGACATGCAGGGGCAGGCGCGCACGGAAGAGGTAGGGCGCGCCGTAGCGGACCGGCTGGCCGCCTCCTGATCGAGCGCCCCGACCGGGGCCGAAGCGCCCCGGTCCGCAACAAGCTGTAATTTTGGTGGGGTGGATGTTCCCACCCCATCCGTATGCGATCCGTGCTAAGGTTACGCCGTCCCTTTTTTGCTTGCGGCATATGTGCCGCATCGTCCGGTCTCACGGTCGGAACTTTGTAAATTCCGTCGGAAATTCAAACTATTGACGCACATGCGAAGGTATAGTTTGACTGCGGATGCGTGCATGATCCTAAGCTGCGTCCCCGATACTTTCCGATCGCGCTGTACATTTTCGTACGTTTGCGCCCTCACGTTCGAGTTTCGCATTGTTATCTTCGACAAGTTTGGCTGCCGACAACGCGGATTCCCTTGTGGCGGGGAAGCCGGCGCTGCTCCCCGAGGGCGGTAGTGTCGTCGTTGCCGACGATCGCACCGTGGGCGATAAGCCGCTCGATCGCTTCTGGCGCAAGTTCTACACCCTGTTCCGCAGCCGTCGCATGCAGCACAACCGCCACCTGTGGCCGTATGTGTCCATCGGTCGGGATGCGCAAGGCGCCATCAATGCCTTTTCAGCGTTCCGCCATGTCGTCCCGGTCACTCCGCTGCAACAGGCGTTCACCGAACACCACGATACCGTTCACGTCATCCTCAGCGGGCCTTCCGTCGCGGAGATCCAGTATGACCGCCTGCCCATGCAGGCGGCAATGGGGGTCAACGGGTCCATTTCGCTGGCCCGCCACTTCGATATCCCGTTCCGCTACTACTGCGTGATCGACCAGAACTTCGTCCGCCGCCGCATCGACCTGATGCGCGAGGTGGTCGAACGCGACCTGACCTTGTTCATCACGCCGGACGTGCTGCGCTACATGGTGCAGGGCATGCCGTGGCCCGAACGCTACAAGTGCCGCATTTGCGTGATCGAAGTCGTGTCTGAACGCGCCTACCTTCCGCACTTCAGCCCGGACGAGCTCGCGGCGATGGCGCAGGCCAACCCGGCGCTCTCGCTGTTCGATTCACAGCGCTCGCTGGGCTATAGCTTCGACCTGGCCAGCGGTGTGTTCGACGCCGACACGGTGGCGTATGCGGCGCTGCAGGTGCTGGTGGCCGGGGGCGTGGGCCGGATCTACATGCATGGCCTGGATCTGGGCTTTTCCGGTGCACGGCGCTTCTACAAGGAAGCGCAACCCGAAGACAGCCGCCTGGTGCGCAACTTCGACCGGCTGATCGAACCGTCTTTCTCGCAGGCCGCGGCGTTGTTGAGGGCACGGGGCGTGGACGTGTTCAATCTGTCGCTGAATAGCGCCCTGTCGGACCGGATCATCCCGAAGCTGGACTGGCGCACGCTGGCCGCTTGATTCCCCTTGCTTGATCGATGCGCCCCGTCCGCGATATGGCCGGGGCACCCTGGCGTGCGCGATTGCGCTTCAGTGCGCGCCGGCAGCCGCTTCCGCGGCGGCGGCGTCCTTGGCCCGCACCGGGCGCGCGAACCATACCAGGCCGGTGAGAAGAAGAAAGACCACCGCCGACCCGTAGAAGACGTCCAGCGCGGACATCGTGAACGCCTGGGTATTCAACATGCCGTTCAGCGCGTTCAGCCCCTGCTCCGCCGACATGCCTAGCGAGCCCAGCGTGTGCATGACTTGATCGTACGCCTGCGATCCGGGGGTCGCGGTTTCGGACAGCCGCGCATGATGCAGGCTTGCGCGGTTTTCCCACAGCGTCGTGGAGATCGATGTGCCGAACGCGCCCGCCGTCAGGCGGCAGAAGTTCGACAGGCCCGAGGCGGCGGGGATGCGCCAGGGTTCCAGGCCGGATAGCGTGATCGAGGTCAGCGGGACGAAGAAGGCGGCCATGGCGGCGCCCTGGATGATCGTCGGAATCATGAGCGCGCCCATGTCAGTCTGTGGCGTGAAGCTGGCGCGCATGTAGCAGACCAGCGCGAAGACGACGAAGGCGAATGTCACGATCTGCCTTGGATCGCGCGTGGCCAGCATGCGTCCGATCACGGGGGTAAGCACAATGGCCAGGATGCCTACCGGCGCGGTCACGATGCCCGCATCGGTGGCGGTGTAGTTCATATTGCTTTGCAGCCACAGCGGCAGCAGTACCACGTTGCCGAAGAAAACGCCGTAGGCGATCGCCAGCGTGACGGCGCCTACCGTGAAGTTGCGCCCCTTGAACAGCCGCAGGTCCACGATGGGATGGGCTTCCGTCAGCTCCCAGATGATGAAGAAGACGAAGGCCACCACGGTCGTGACGGCAAGCGCGATGATCGTGGGACTTTGGAACCAGTCCAGTTCCTTGCCTTTGTCCAGCATCACCTGCAAGGCGCCGACCCAGATGACGATCAGCACCAGGCCGGCTTTGTCGATGGGAAGCTTGTGGGTGACCGATTCCCGGTCCTTGTAGATGCGCCAGCTGAACCACGCGGCGATCAGCCCCACCGGGACGTTGATGTAGAAGATCCAGGGCCAGGAGTAGTTATCGGAGATCCAGCCGCCCAGCAGCGGGCCCGCGACCGGTGCCACCAGGGTGGTCATCGACCACAACGCCAACGCCATGCCGGCCTTATGCTTGGGAAAGCTGGCCAGCATCAGGGTCTGCGACAAGGGGATCATCGGGCCCGCCACGGCGCCCTGCAGCACGCGGAAGCCGATCAAGGCCTCCAGCGTGGGCGCGAAGCCGCACAGCCACGACGCCAACACGAAAAGAAGGGTCGAGGCCAGGAACAGCCGGACCTGCCCGAAGCGCTGGGTGAGCCAGCCCGTCAGCGGCACCGTGATGGCATTGGCGACGGCGAACGAGGTAATGACCCAGGTCCCCTGGCTGGTGCTGACGCCCAGGTCGCCGGACATCGTCGGGATAGAGACGTTGGCGATCGAGGTGTCCAGCACATTCATGAACACCGCGGTCGACAGGGCGATGGAGCCGACGATGCGCAGGCTGCCTTCGAGGGGCGGGTAGGCCACCGGTCGCTGCTGGCCCGAGGTGGGCGCCGGCGGTTCAGGCCTGGCCGGCACGGCGTTGCTGGCGGGATTCATTGCACGAGGTTCGCTTGCACTATTTTCTGGATCATGGCGTCGACCTGCTGATGATCGGGATCGAACGCGCGAGTGGCCAGCGCTGGTTCGGCGCGTTGCACCTGCTGCGTGACGGCGGGGCCTTCCTGCTTGCTCAGGTCCACCTCGACGTCCATGGAAAGGCCGATACGCAGCGGATGGGCTTGCAGTTCCTGCGGGTCGAGCGCGATGCGCACGGGCACGCGCTGCACCACCTTGATCCAGTTGCCGGTGGCATTCTGCGCGGGAAGCAGGGCGAAAGCGCTGCCGGTGCCGGCATCCAGGCCCACGACCTTGCCGTGGTAGGTCACGCTGCCGCCATACAGGTCGGCCGTCAGCTTCACCGGCTGGCCCACACGCATCTGGCGCAGCTGGCCTTCCTTGAAGTTGGCTTCCACCCATACCTGGTCCAGCGGCACGACATTCATCAGCGTGTTGCCGGGCGCCACGCGCTGGCCAACCTGGACGCTGCGCCGCGCCACCATGCCGGTCACGGGCGCCGGCAGCACCGTGCGGGACTGCGCCAGCCAGGCGTTGCGCAATTCGGCTTCGGACTCACGCACGTCCGGATGGTTCTCCACGCTGGTGCCGTGCGTCAGCGCCTGGTTGGTCGCCAGCTTGGCCTTGGACGCCTCCAGCGACGCCAGCGCCTGCGCAAGCCCGGATTCGGCGGACTTCAGCGTGGTCTGCGCATGCAGGATTTCCTCGCCGCTCACGCCCCCGGATTTGGCCAGCGTCTGGCGGCGCGCGAGGTCGCTGCGCGCACGCGTCAAGTCGGCCTGCGCCCGTTCCACGTCGGCCTTGCGCACCGCGACGTCAGCCGCCAGCGCATCGTTCTGCACGAACAGTGTCCGCACCTGGCGCACTGTCTGGGCCAGCTTGGCTTCGGCCTGTTGCAGGGCGATGTCGGTATCCGCGGGATCCAGCCGCACCAGCGGCGCGCCTGCCTGGATGGTTTCCGTGTCGTCGGCCTCGATGGCGACCACGGTGCCGGGCACCTGGGGCGTGATCTGCACCAGGTTGCCGTGGACGTAGGCGTCGTCGGTGCTCTCGAAATGCGAGCCGACCAGCCACCACCATGCGCCGTACGCAATGGCGATCAGCAAGAACACACCCGTTGCGATCAGCATCAGGCGCTTGCGTTTGGGATTGGAGCTTTGAGGAGCGTTCATGACGTCGTCCGATTCTTCAATGGGTGGTGTTCGAGTTGCCCTGGTTCTGTGCGAGTTCGGCGTTCGCTGGCGCCGGGACATAGCCGCCGCCCAATGCGTTGGCCAATTCGGCATCCAGCTTGTAGGTTCGGAATTGCAGATCCGTTTCCAGCCGCGCTTGCGTCAGCACTTCGTTTTGCGCGACCAGCACGGTCAGGTAATTGCCCAGGCCCGCCTTGTAGCGGTCCACGGCCAGGTTGTAGGCCGCGTCGATGGACTCGCGGGCCTGGCGCTGCTCGGCGGTTTCACGGCCGATCAGGCGCAGCGCGTCCAGCGCGTCGGCGACCTGCCGCACCGCGTCCAGGACGGTTTGGTTGTAGTCCGATACCGCGAGATCCGTATCGGCGCGGCGGCCGGCCAGATTGGCGTTCAATTCGCCGCCGTGGAAAATCGGCAGCGAGATGGCCGGGCCGATATTCGCCGCGTGGCTGGCGGCCTGCAGCAAGTTATTGGTTCCCAGCGCCTGGAAGCCGATGAAGGCGGTGATATTCACGTTGGGATAGAAATCCGCCTTGGCGACGTCGATCGTACGGCGAGCGGCTTCGGCACGCCAACGCGCGGCGACGACGTCGGCGCGGTGGCCCAGCAGGTCCAGGGGAATCGATGCGGGAATACCGCCGGGTGGCACCGTAAGCTTGGCCTCTTGCAGGCTTTGCCCGCGTTCCGGGCCCGCCCCGGCCAGGGCCGCGACCTGATTGCGCAATTGTGCCAAGGTCGTCTCGATCTGCGTCAGCTGGACCTTCGCAGAAGCCAGCTGGGAGTCCGCCTGCTTGACCTCCACCTGGGTGTCCAGGCCGGCGTTGAAACGCTGGCGCGTAATGGAAAGGCTTTCTTCGCGCTGCGCGATGATGCGATGAAGGACGGTGCGTTGCGCGAAAGCGTTCTGTAGATTCAGATAGCTTTGCACCATGGCGCTCGACAGCATCGTGCGTGCCGCCTGCCTGTCGGCCTGGGCGGCCTGTTCGCGCGACAGCGCGGCCTGCAAGGCGGAGCGGTTCTTGCCCCAGAAGTCCAGCTCGTAGCTGAAATCCAGTCCCAGGCGATTGTCGGTCTGTGTCGAACCGGCGAGCGGTTCGGGATAGATGTAGGTGCGCGATATATGCTCGCGCTGCAGTGAGTAGTCGGCGTCCACGCGGGGCAGCAGCGGCGCGCGCGCACCGCCCACGGCTGCATTGGCCTGCGCCAGCCGCGCCTGCGCTGCCGTCATCGAGGGATTGTTGGCCAGGGCTTCCTGGACCAGGGTGTCCAGTTGGGGATCTTCGTACCGCTCCCACCATTGCGTGGTCGGCCAGGCTGCGGACTGTTCCGTCAGGCCCAGCTTCTGCGCCGTGATCTCGGGCACGGGCGCGGGGCCTTTCTCCATGAATGCGCAACCGCTCAAGGCGATCACCATTAGCAAAGTCGATAAGCGTTTCATAGGGATCAGCGGGGGAGGGTAGGCGGGAAGACCATTCCGGGGTGGGAAGGCGGCGTTAAGCGTACTGTCATTTTGTTGACGCGTTACTAATTGACTAGGCAGCTATCTGGGCGAAATAATGGAGGAAATCCTGCTCAACCTTTGGCTGGCGGCACGGGCGCCGAACCGTTGGCCAGCATGCGACGCATAAAGTGGGTGAGCAGGTCCACTTCCTCTTCGGAAAACCCGCGCAGGTAATGATTCAGCGTGCGCGCGATATTCGCGGGGATCTCGCGCACCATCGCCTGGCCTTCTTCCGTGAGTTCGATCTTGACGACACGGCGATCCTGGTCGCTGCGCTTGCGGCGAAGCAGTTTCTTCGCTTCCAGGCGGTCCAGCGTACGCGTCATCGCGCCGGTATCCACTTCGTTCAGCCGGGCCAGTTCCGCGGCCGTATCCGCACGGCCCAGGGCCACCATCGCGACGGGACGCCATTGTGTCGCCGTCAGGCCCAGCGGCGCCATTTCCTGGTCCAGTGCCCGATTGAGCGAATTGAACACCAGGCGGATGAGGTAACCGGGGTTGTCCTCGACGCGGCTGCGGTCGCAGCGGTAAGGCGGTGATTCGCCTGACGTGGCAATAGGTTCGTCGTTCATGGCTTGAATATTAGCTGCCTAGGCAGCTATTGTCAAGCGCTTGCTGCGGCCTCGCGCGGTTGGGCGCCCACGGCGCCTGTGTCCCCCGCGCCCGGGGGCCGTGCCGGGACACGCACGTCAGAAAGACCGTGCACAGACACGCACGCGGAACATAAAATCGCCGCCATGAATTCCTCCGTTGCCACACCGGCCGCCGCGCTTTTTTCCAGCCGTGCCGTCGGCTTTTGCCTGGCCGCCCTGGGCGCCATCCTGTTTTCCGGCAAGGCCATCGTCGTCAAGTTCACCTACGAATATGAGGTGGATGCCGTAACATTGATTGCCTTTCGCATGCTGTTTTCGCTGCCGTTCTTTGCCTTCATCGGGTGGCGGCAATCATGCCGCGCCGATCGTGGGGAGATACCGGTGCTGACCCGCACGGAATGCATCAAGCTTGTGCTGCTCGGGCTCATCGGCTATTACCTCTCGAGCTTCCTCGATTTTCTGGGGCTGCGTTATATCAGCGTCGGACTGGAGCGCCTGATCCTTTTCCTCGCGCCGACGCTGGTACTCCTGATCACCGCGTTCTGGCTGAAGCGCCCCATCGCGCCGCGCCAATGGCTGGCGCTGTTGCTTTCCTATCTTGGCGTCGTGCTTGTGTTCGCGCACGATATGTCGCAAACGGGCGGCGGCGCGGTGCTGCTGGGTTCGGCCTTCGTCTTCGCTTCGGCATTCACCTATGCCTTGTATCTGATCGGCTCGGGCGAACTCGTGAAGCGGGTAGGCGCCATGCGGTTGACCGCCTATGCGATGTCGGTGTCCAGCATCGCCTGCCTGGTGCAGTTTTTCGTGATGCATCCGCCGTCCATGCTGATCCAGCCGGCGGGCTTTTATGGCTTGTCGCTGATTCATGCCACGGTCAATACCGTCTTGCCGGTGTTCATGATTATGAGCGCGGTGTCCCGCATCGGTCCGCCGCTGGCCGCGCAGCTGGGTATGCTCGGGCCGGTGTCGGTCCTTTTCCTGGCGTACTGGTTCCTGGGCGAACCCGTGACGGCATGGCAGCTGGCCGGCACGGCTTTCGTGCTGGCGGGCGTTTTCGTCCTGACGGCGCCCACGTCGGCCCTGGCGAAACGAAAGTAAGCCGGGTGTCCGCGCACCTGGAATGTCTTTGATCCACCTATCCCTCTTATCCGCGACGAACGCATAACAAGGAGCGTTGTATGGCCAACAACACAGTCAAGGCAATCCAACTGGAGGCCCATGGCGGCCCGGAAGTCCTTAAGTTGGTGGACGTGGAGGTGCCCCCGCCGGGTCCGAACGAAGTGACGGTGCGCCAGCATGCGGCCGGCTTGAATTTCATCGACATCTATTACCGCACCGGCCTGTATCCCCACCCGCTTCCGCATGGCTTGGGGTTTGAAGCGGCGGGCATCGTCGAAGCGGTGGGGAGCGAAGTCACGCATATCAGGAAGGGCGACCGCGTCGCTTATGGACAGAGCCCGCTGGGCGCCTACGCCGAGATGCGCAATGTGCCGGCGGCCAATGTGGTCCAGCTGCCCAAGGGCATCGGCTTCGACGAGGCCGCGGCCATGATGCTCAAGGGCCTGACGGTGCAATATCTGTTCCGCCAGACGTATCGCCTGCAGGGGCACGAAACCATTCTTTTTCATGCGGCCGCCGGCGGCGTGGGCCTGATTGCGTGCCAGTGGGCCAGGGCACTGGGAGTAAAGCTTATCGGCACGGTCTCCAGCCCTGAGAAGGCCGAACTCGCGCGTGAACACGGCGCGTGGCAGACCATCGACTATTCGCGTGAAAACGTGGTCGAACGTGTGCTGGAATTGACCGGCGGCAAAAAGGTGCCCGTCGTCTACGACGGCGTCGGCAAGGACACCTGGGAGATTTCGCTGGACTGCATCGAGCCGCGCGGCCTGATGGTAAGTTTCGGAAATGCGTCCGGCCCGGTCACCGGTGTCAATGTGGGTATCCTGAACCAGAAGGGCTGCCTGTATCTCACTCGGCCGTCGCTGGGCATACACGTCAATACGCCGGCAAAGCTGAAAGCCGCCTCTGACGAGCTGTTCGATCTGGTCCTGAAAAAGAAAATCCGCATGCGCATCGATCAGCGTTATCCGCTGGACCAGGCGGGAGAGGCGCAAACGGCGCTGGCATCGCGCAAAACCACCGGTGCGACCATATTGACGCTGGATAATTGAACCGCGAGTCCGCGGCGCAGGCAACAAAGGCCGCCCCCGAGGCGGCCTTTTATATCCCGGTGGCGCGATTGTCCACCGGGAACGAAGTTTTTTACGTTGAAGGGCGACCGTAAGCCGGTGAAACGTGCTTTGGCCCCGTTAACAGATACTCGCATTTTGCCGACATCCCGTCACCGCTCGCATGCAGGTCCTTCGATACATTGGACATGTCCTTTACGCAAGGAGATGACATGACTCTCAAGTTGACCGCGATGTCCTTGGCCGCTATCGCCGCCCTGGCCGGATGCTCTTCGCCTTCCGTCGTAACTACCCGAGACGGTTCGCAGATCGTGACCCCGGACACGCCCAAGTACGACAAGAAGTCCGGCATGTACCAATACGAGGACAACGGCCGCGATATGCAGATCAACAAGGATGACGTGAAATCGATCCAGCAGGTGAAATAGCCGCGTCCACGTGCCCGCCAATGAAAACCGGCGCAAATGCGCCGGTTTTCATTTGGCTGGATTCTTCGTCTACCGGGTCGTCTGGGCCTCGTGCTCGCGATGGTAGCGCGCCACGGTTTCCACTTCATTGCGCGATCCCAATATGACGCTGACGCGCTCATGCAGCTGGGTCGGTTCGATATCCAGGATGCGCTGCGTGCCATTGATCGACGCACCGCCCGCCTGTTCAACGATGAAGCTCATCGGATTGGCTTCGTACATCAGGCGCAGCTTGCCGGGTTTGGACGGTTCACGTGCGTCCCAGGGGTACATGAAGATGCCGCCGCGCGTCAGGATGCGATGTACGTCGGCCACCATGGAAGCGACCCAGCGCATATTGAAATCCTTGCCGCGCGGTCCCGTCTTGCCGGCCAGGCAATCGTCGATATAGCGCTTTACCGGGGGTGCCCAATGGCGCATGTTCGACATGTTGATGGCAAATTCCTTGGTGTCCGCCGGGATCTGCATGTTTTCATGTGTCAGCACCCAGGATCCCATTTCACGGTCCAGGGTAAAGCCGACCACCCCATTGCCCACGGTCAACACCAGCATGCTTTGCGGCCCGTAGACGGCATAACCGGCCGCTACCTGCTGCTTGCCGCATTGCAGGAAGTCATTTTCCGTGACGGACTGGCCGTGCACTTCATGCGGCGCATGCAATACCGAAAAAATCGTGCCGATCGAAACGTTGACGTCGATATTGGAGGAACCGTCCAGGGGATCGAACAGCAGCAGGTATTCGCCCTTGGGATAGCGGTTGGGAATCAGGTGAATGGTTTCCATTTCCTCCGACGCCATGGCGGCGAGATGGCCGCCCCATTCATTGGCTTCCAGCAGGATTTCGTTGGACATGACATCCAGCTTTTTCTGGACTTCGCCCTGCACGTTTTCCGAGTCCAGGCTGCCCAGCACGCCGCCCAGCGCGCCCTTGCTGACGGCGTGGCTGATTGCCTTGCAGGCGCGCGCCACCACTTCGATAAGCAGGCGCACCTCCGGGCCGACGGCCTGGGCCTCGCGCTGCTGCTCGACCAGGTACTGGGTTAGGGTTTTGCGTTTCAAAGGATTCTCCTAGAGCAGATAATTCTCAGGCGGCCAATTCCAGCGCCTTGGATACGATTTCCATGACATTGCGCGATAAGCCGGGGTGGTTGCGCACCCGTTCGATCGCCGCGCGCATGGGCGCCCGTAGCGAGGGAACGAAGCGTGACCAGTTATCCATGGCGCGCGCCAGGCGCGCGGCGATTTCCGGGTTCAGGGCATCGAGCGCCAGCACCTGTTCTTCCCAGAAGACATAGCCGGCGCCATTGCCGCCATGCAGCCCTCGCGCGTTGTTCAGGCAGAACTGGAACACCAGGGCGCGCGCGCGGTTGGGATTGCGCAGCGTGAAGGCGGGATGCGCCATCAGCCCCCGCACGGTTTCCACGGTGGTGGAGCGCGCCGTCGCTTGCAGCGCAAACCATTTGTCGATGACCAGGGGATCATGCTGCCATTGCTCGTAGAAGTGGCTCAGGGCACGCGTGGCGACATCCTCTTCGCCGTGGTTGACCAGTGCCGTCAATGCACCCAGCCGATCGGTCATGTTGCCGGCGCCTTCATATTGGTCCAACGCCCATTTTGCGGCTTCGGCATCGCCTCCCGCCATGAGGTGGGTCAATGCCATATTCTTCAAGGCGCGTTTGCCGGCCGGCTCCGGCGCGGGGGTATAAGGCCCCGGCGTCTGGCTATCGGTGAAGGCTTTGCGCCACAGACCGGCCAATTGCCGCCCGATTTGAGCGCGCAGGAAATCGCGCGCAAAGGCCAGGGATGGCGGGTCTATCGCCGCCATGCGTTCGGCAAGGGTTTTTTCGGAAGGCAAGGAGAGGGCGCGTGCCCGATAGGCGGCATCCAGGTCTGGATCTTCCAGCAAGGCGCGCCACGCGGCGATGAAGCCGTCACCGGCTTTCATTTCGGCGCCTGCCTGCCGCGCCGCGGTCAGGCCGAGGATCTCGCGGGTAGCCAGTTCCTGCCCTGCTTCCCAGCGCGCGAAGGGATCCGTATCGTGGGCCGACAGCAGCGCCAGCTCTTCGTCGCTCCATGGGTATTCGACGATGACCGGCGCGGAAAATCCCCGCAGCAGGGAAGGGATGGGTTGAGTGGGAACATCGTCGAATACCCACTGTTGGCGTTCCTGGGTGAGCTCCAGCAGGGCTGTCGCCGTTTGCTGGCCATCGAACCGTAGCGTGACGGGCCGGCCGTCGCGGTCCAGCAGGCCTAGCGCGAAAGGGATATGAAAAGGCTGTTTGCCCTCGGGATTGGGATGGGCTTTTTCGACGCCCACCGGCGCGCAGCGCTGTGCCAGCGTGACGGTACAGCGGCGGGCGGCCGCGTCGTAATGCAATTCCACCGTGACGCGGGGCGTTCCCGCCTGGCGGTACCAGCGGCGGAATACCTGCAGATCGCGACCCGGATGCTGCCGGGTATACACCGACTCCATGGCCGCGACGAAATCGTCGCAGGTCACGGCCTGCCCGTCATGGCGGCGGAAATACTCGTCCATGCCGGCGCGGAATCCCGCTTCGCCCAACAGGGTGTGCTGCATCCGGATGACCTCGGCGCCTTTTTCGTAAACGGTCGCCGTATAGAAATTGCCGATTTCCTGGTAGCTTTCCGGCCGGATCGGATGGGCCATCGGCCCAGCGTCTTCCGGAAACTGCGCGGCCCGCAGCGTAACGACGTCATCGATGCGCTTGACGGCGCGCGCGCTGGCGGCTGCATGCGCGTCCAGTCCCCGGGCCATCATGTCGGCGCTGAATTCCTGGTCGCGGAATACCGTCAGGCCTTCTTTCAGGCTCAGTTGGAACCAATCGCGGCACGTTACCCGGTTGCCGGTCCAATTATGGAAGTACTCGTGCCCGATGACCGCCTCGATGGCTTCGTAGTTCGCGTCGGTGGCCGTATCGGCGTCTGCCAGTACGTAGGCGGCGTTGAATATGTTCAAGCCCTTGTTTTCCATGGCGCCCATATTGAAATCGCGCACGGCGACCACCATGAAACGGTCCAGGTCCAGTTCCAGCCCGAACCGGCTTTCGTCCCAGCGCAGCGAACGCACCAGGGATTCCAGCGCCCATTCCGTCTTGGATTCGGCTCCAGGGTCGCTATAGACCTGCAGGAGAACCTGGCGCCCGGAGGCGGTATTCACCCGGGTCTCCCGGTGCGTCAGGCGCCCCGCGACCAGGGCGAACAGGTAGCAGGGCTTGGGGAAGGGGTCCTCCCACACGGCTTGCGCGCGGCCGTCGGGAAGGGGGCGGTGCTCCAGCAAATTGCCGTTGCTGAGCAGCACCGGATAATCCGTCGGCGCGCGTAGCGTGACGCGATACCGTGACATGACGTCCGGGCGGTCCGCGAACCAGGTAATGCGGCGAAAGCCTTCCGCCTCGCATTGGGTAAAGAAATTGCCACCCGATACATATAGGCCCATCAGCGTGGAATTCGCTGCGGGACGGCATCGGCTGACGATCTGTATCGATGCGCTGGGGCCCAGGTGGAGCAGCGTCAACGCATGTTCGTCCAGCGCGTATTCACCGGCATCCAGGACGCGGCCGTCCACCGACACCGAAACAAGTTCCAGGTCGCTGCCGTCCAGCCTCAGCGGCGCGGCATCATCGGGTGTGCGCCGACGTACCGTCAGGCGCGAGGTCACGGTGGTGGCTTCCGGGTGCAGGTCGAACTCCAGCGCGACCTCCGGTATATCGAACGGATAGGGCTGGTAATCCTTGCGGTAGACGGTGACGGAGGTTTCTGTACGCATGGCCATGCCTGTCGTGGTGAGCTTGGCCATTATTGTAGGGCGGTGCCCGCCGCGGGCCGCAAAACTTTGCTTCCCGTTTCCTGTCCAAGCTCATGAGCAGCCATTATGATGGTTGCATGAGTATCGACCCCTCGTCGTTTTGCAGGAGCTTTTATGTATCGAGTCCCCATGTCCTGTTCCTGGCGCTGGGCACAAGCAGCGATCCTGGTACTGGTCACGGGTCTGCTTGCGGGCTGCGCAAGCACACCGACCGTGTCGGCGCGCGTAACGTCATTCCAGGAATGGCCGGCGGACGCAACGGGACAGCGGTATCGCTTCGTGCCTGCGGATCCCAGCCAGAATAACAACCTGGAGTATCAGAGTTTCCAGGACATGGTGCGAAGCGGGATCAGCCCGACCGGCCTGGTAGAGGCCGGGCCCGGCCAGCCAGCCCGTTTTGATGTGTCGTTCCGGTATGGGGTGACCCAGACACAGGTGAATGTCCGCAGGCCGATCGACCCTTATTTCTACGGTGGTTATGGGCCGGGCTTCTATGGCGGCCGATATTGGGGCGGCCCGTGGGGCCCTGGGTTCTGGGGACCCGATTGGGTAGATGTTCCGTCTGTCGCTTATCGCAATGCGCTTACAGTTGAAATACGCGACGCCAGCCAGGGCGGCAAGGAGGTTTACCGAGCGACGGCGTACAGCGTGGCCGAAAACGACCGGCTTCTGAAAGTGATGCCTTATTTGGTGCGCGCCATTTTCGACGGCTTTCCCGCCAACAACGGTTCCGAACGGCAAGTAAGCTATGTCATGGACAGATGACCCGCCGCCCCTCAAAGTGCAATACCGCCAAGGCGGTATTCTGCCTGGGAATGCATTCGACGCGGCTGCCCCTGGCGCCGTTGCGTTCAAAAGGCGCAAGCCCCGTGCAATTGCACGGGGCTTGCTGGAAAAGCGGGGACCGCGGTCGCGGTAGCCTGGAGCCCAAACCTGATTGCCCAGCGCCGGCGTCGCGCGTTCTGGCGTGGCGATACTACTGGATGAGGAAGCTTTCGCGCGATGCACCGGCGGCTTCCGCGGCCGTCAGCCAGCGCGGCGCTTTACCGCGGCCGCTCCAGGTTTCACCGGTATCCGGATGGCGGTATTTCGGGGCGACGGCACGCTTTGCCGGCGTAGCGGCGGTTCCGGCAGCGCTCTTGCGGCCCGGGCCGCGGCGCGCGGCGGGCTTGCCGAAGGCAGCGACGATTTCTTCCGGAGTGATATTGTATTCACGCATCGACCGGATGATCGAAGCAACCACGGGCTTGCGGCGCTTCATCTGCAGCGCTTCGGCCTTTTTACGGAGCTTATCGATCTCCTTTTCGATCCTGGCTTGCTGGACGGAGTAGGTCTCTCTTGGCATGGTATATCGATCCTTATTATCGAACGGATTTTCAGACCAGATTATAGTTATTTTGTCGACAATAGCACAAAACGAGTTGGGAATTATCCCTGGAATTCTTGAATCTATTTGTTTCCGATGACTGAACTTTCTTCCGCCACTTCCACACCCGCCCGCGTCGCGGCAGTCCAGATGGTCAGTACGCCCATTGTCAGGGAAAATCTGGATGCTGCGTCCCATTTAATCGCAAAAGCGGCCGAATCCGGGGCCCGATTAGTGGCCTTGCCAGAATATTTCTGTTTCATGGGACAAAAAGATCACGATAAGTTGGCCATACGGGAAACGCAGGGGGCTGGCCCGATCCAGGAGTTTCTGTCCGACCAAGCGGGCCGGCATGGCTTATACGTGGTTGGAGGAACGTTACCCCTCGCCAGTCCCGATGCAAGCCGGGTGTACAACACCTCGCTGGTATATGGACCGGACGGCAAGTCCCTCGTGCGATACGACAAAATCCATTTGTTCAATTTCAAGCGCGGCGCCGAGTCCTACGACGAGTCCATTGCCATTCGGCCAGGGACCGAAGTACGCACCGTCGATACGCCGTTCGCCAGAGTCGGTCTGTCTGTGTGCTATGACCTGCGGTTCCCGGAGCTGTATCGGGCGCTGGGGCAGGTGGATCTGATCGTGGTGCCGTCCGCGTTCACCTATACAACGGGCAAGGCGCATTGGGAATTACTGTTGCGCGCCCGGGCCATCGAAAATCAATGCTATGTGCTGGCGCCGGCGCAAGGTGGCGTGCACCCCAATGGCCGCCGCACCTGGGGGCATTCCATGCTCATCGATCCTTGGGGCGATATCGTCGACGTCCTGGCCGAAGGGCCGGGGGTGGTAGCGGGTAACATAGACCCCGCACGGCTGTCCGAAGTGCGAACCGCCTTGCCCGCACTACGCCACCGCGTCATGTGAATCCCACCGAGTTGCCGATATGAAAATCACCGATCCCGACATTCAAGCCCTGGCCACCGCCAAATCCCTGCTTCTCGATCCCTGGGGGTTGAGCGAGGCGGACATGGCGCGCGCGCTGGGCGAGATATTCACGCACAAGGTGGATTACGCCGATCTTTATTTCCAGTACACCCGCAGCGAAGGCTGGAGCCTGGAAGAAGGCATCGTCAAGACTGGCAGTTTTTCCATTGGTCAGGGCGTGGGCGTGCGGGCCATCAGCGGCGAGAAGACCGCGTTTGCATATTCGGATTCGCTGTCCGCGGATGCCTTGCTGTCATCCGCCCGGGCGGTGCGTGGCATCGCGCGGCAAGGCGCCGGCAAGGCCAAGGTGCGCGCACAGGGCGGGGCGGAGCCGGCGCGTGACCTGTACCCGCCCATCGATCCCCTGCTTACGCTCAGCGCGCCCGATAAAGTGGCTTTGCTTGAACGCATCGAACGCATGGCCCGGGCGCGTGACCCGCACATTATTCAGGTGATGGCGGGTTTGGGCGCGGAATACGACGTCATCCTGGTGGCGGGCAGCGACGGCCGGCTGGCGGCCGACGTGCGGCCGCTGGTACGGCTGTCCCTGACGGTAATCGCCGAACGTGACGGCCGGCGCGAAATGGGGCATGCGGGCGGCGGTGGCCGTTCCGGCCTGGCCTATTTCACCGACGATATCCTGCGCGGCTATGTCGAGCATGCCGTGCACGAAGCCCTGGTGAATCTCGATGCGAGGCCGGCGCCCGCGGGCGAAATGACCGTGGTGCTGGGCTCCGGCTGGCCGGGCATCCTGCTGCACGAAGCCGTGGGGCATGGACTGGAGGGTGACTTCAATCGCAAGGGGTCCAGCGTCTTTGCCGGGCGCATCGGCGAGCGCGTGGCTTCCAAGGGCGTTACCGTCGTCGACGACGGCACACTGCCGGATCGCCGCGGCTCGCTGAACGTGGACGACGAGGGCAATCCGACGCAGCGCAATTTTCTGATCGAGGACGGCATCCTGCGCGGCTACATGCAGGACACGATGAACGCGCGCTTGATGAAGACGGCGGCCACCGGCAATGGACGGCGTGAATCGTTCGCGCATCTGCCGATGCCGCGCATGACCAATACCTATATGCTGGGGGGCGATACGCCTCCCGAAGAAATCATCGCTTCGGTCAAGCGCGGCCTGTATGCCGTGAACTTCGGCGGCGGCCAGGTGGATATCACCAGCGGGAAGTTCGTGTTCTCCGCGTCCGAAGCCTACATGATCGAAAACGGCAAAGTCACTTATCCGGTGAAGGGAGCCACGCTGATCGGCAACGGTCCGGACGCCATGACGCGTGTCAGCCTGATCGGCAACGACATGCAGCTCGACTCCGGCGTCGGCACCTGCGGAAAGGAAGGCCAGAGCGTGCCCGTGGGCGTCGGCATGCCGACCTTGCGCATGGATGGCCTGACCGTGGGCGGAACGGCCTGAGCGCGGCCACCGGGCGCCGCCTGGTGTGGGAGGCGGCGGCCAGGCGGTATTCCGCCATGACCGACGCCTTTTTTTGTGCTAGGATTTGCCGCGATGTAAATGCGCGTGACACCGGACGGAAGCACCCACCGGCCAGGTTACGCAGGGTGCACCTTGCATCCGGCTGAATAGAGTCGAATATGACGTACGCAAGCAACCGCGGCCTGGCCGCCCGATTTTATTTTTATGGCTTTCCGATGCCGCTGGCGGAGGAAGGGTTGCGCGCAAACTGAAGTCCGCGAAAATCCCCCCAAAAAGCCGCCAGCGATCTGGCGGCTTTTTTCATGTCCGCCAGCCTGGCAACGTACCCCCAGGAAGGAGCATCACCGTGTCACACAATACCGATGACCTGCGTATCCGAGAGATCAAGGAATTGACGCCCCCGGCGCATGTCATGCGCGAATTTCCCTGCAGTCAGTCGGTGTCCGACACCGTTTATTCGGCACGCCAGGCGCTGCATCGCATCCTGCACGGTATGGACGACCGGCTTGCCGTGGTTATCGGTCCATGTTCGATCCATGATCCCAAGGCGGCGCTGGACTATGCGAGCCGATTAAAGCCCGTACGCGACCGCCTGCAGGGCGATCTGGAAATCATCATGCGCGTTTACTTCGAAAAGCCGCGCACGACCGTCGGTTGGAAAGGGCTGATCAACGATCCGGACCTGGACGGCAGCTTCAACATTAACAAGGGCATACGCGTCGGCCGCGAGCTGCTGCTTGAAATCAATACGCTGGGGCTGCCCGCGGGATGTGAGTTCCTGGACATGATCACGCCGCAATATATTGCGGACCTGGTGTCCTGGGGGGCTATTGGCGCGCGCACCACCGAAAGCCAGGTGCATCGGGAACTGGCTTCCGGGCTGTCATGTCCGGTGGGTTTCAAGAACGGTACCGACGGCAATGTGAAGATTGCAGTCGATGCGATCAAGGCGGCGTCGCAGCCCCACCATTTTCTTTCGGTCACCAAGGGCGGGCATTCCGCCATCGTTTCCACCGCGGGCAACGAAGACTGCCACGTGATCCTGCGTGGCGGCAAGGCGCCCAATTACGACGCCGCCAGTATCGAAGCCGCCAGCCAGGAATTGGCCAAATCGGGGTTGGCGCAGCGCCTGATGATCGATACCAGCCACGCCAACAGCAGCAAAAATCCACAGAACCAGCCTTTGGTGGCCCAGGATATCGGCCGGCAGGTCGCGGGAGGCGATGCCCGGATCGTCGGCTTGATGGTGGAAAGCCACCTGCTGGCGGGCCGGCAGGACCTCGTTCCCGGCCAGCCGCTCACCTATGGGCAGAGCATCACCGATGGCTGTATCGCTTGGGATGCTTCCGTCGATCTGCTGGAAGGGCTGGCCGCGGCGGTGAGGGAACGCCGGCGCGGCGCAAGCAGCGGAAAATAATAGGGCCGCAGCGCCCGACGCCCGGCGTCGGGGCGGCGTAGAATGCCGGTATGAGTCCGGCTCGGATAGAACAAGATGAATGACCTGACCGATCCTTCGCCGTTGCGGCGCCCGCTGCCCGGCCCTTGCCTGGACGCCTTGCGGGCGATCGTCGGCGATCGGCTGTCCACCGCCCAGGTCGTGCGCGAGCACCACGGCCATGACGAATCACCGTACCCGGACATCCTGCCGGACGCGGTGGTCTTCGCGCGGACCACCGAGGAAGTCGCGGCCGTGGCGCGCGTATGCAATGAACACGGCGTGCCGCTGGTGGCGTATGGCGCCGGCTCTTCGCTGGAGGGCCATCTGCTTCCCGTGCAGGGCGGCATCACGCTGGACCTCTCGGGCATGAACGCCGTCCTGGCCGTCCATGCCGAAGACTTCACCGCCACGGTGCAGGCCGGCGTGACGCGCAAGCAGCTGAACGAGCATTTGCGCGACACTGGATTGTTTTTTCCGGTAGACCCTGGCGCCGACGCGAGCCTGGGCGGGATGGCGGCCACGCGGGCATCCGGCACCAATGCCGTCCGGTACGGCACCATGCGCGAAAACGTCGTATCGCTGACCGTGGTCACCGCCGACGGCCGCGTGCTGCGCACCGCGCGGCGCGCGCCGAAATCGTCCGCCGGCTATGACCTGACGCGCATTTTCGTGGGCAGCGAAGGCACGCTGGGCATCATCACGGAAGTCACCGTCAAGCTCTATCCTCAACCGGAGGCCGTTTCGGCCGCGGTGTGCAATTTCCCGACGCTGGGCGATGCCGTGGACAGCGTCATCGAGATCATGCAGGCGGGCGTGCCGGTGGCGCGCGTCGAGTTCATGGACGAACACGCGGTGCGGTCCGTGAACCGGCATAGCAAGCTGGACTTGCGTGAAACGCCACTGCTGCTTTTCGAGTTCCATGGCAGCGCGGCGGGGGTGCAGGAGCAGGCGGCGTCCGTACAAGCGATCGTGCACGAACATGGCGGCATGGATTTCGAATGGGCGCACCGACCCGAAGACCGCAGTCGACTGTGGGCCGCGCGCCACAATGCCTATTTCGCCGGCCTGCAGCTGAGGCCTGGCTGCCGTGCCAGCACGACGGACGTCTGCGTGCCGATTTCGGCACTGGCCGACTGCGTGCGCGAAACCGCCCGCGATCTGGCCGAGGCGCCGTTCCCGACCACCATCGTTGGCCATGTCGGGGACGGGAATTTCCATGTGCTGATGCTGTTGGATCCGGACAGCCAGCAGGAATGGGAAGCTTCGGAACGGATCAACCATGCGCTCGTCCGGCGCGCGATCGCGGCCGACGGAACCTGCACCGGTGAGCACGGTGTCGGCCTGCACAAGATGGGGTTTCTCCTTGAGGAGCATGGCCAGGACGCGCTTGATCTGATGCGCAGTCTCAAGCATGCCTTCGATCCCAACAACATCCTCAATCCCGGAAAGATCGTCAACTGGTGACGCGGCGGGCGGGGGCTTGTTACCTTGGGGTAAATCCCTGACTGTGCGATTCTCCCGCCCGCGCTATCTTTGAACCATGAATACCTTGGTAGAGACCGATCTTACGGATGCGCAGGTGGCGCCGCCTGCAGCGCCGGAACTGGTGGCGGCGCTGCAGGCGGTGCTGCCGGCCCATTGCGTGTTGTATCGCGAGGAAGACACGCGGCCCTACGAGTGCGACGGCCTGTCCTTGTACCGAGCCTTGCCGGCCGTGGTCTGCCTGCCTGAAACCGAAGCGCAGGTGCAGCAGGTGATGCGCGTGTGCAAGCGCCTGAGCGCGCCCGTCGTGCCGCGCGGGGCGGGGACCGGCTTGTCCGGCGGTGCCATGCCGCACAGCCAGGGCGTGCTGCTGGGCCTGTCGAAATTGAACCGCATCAAGCGCATCGACGCGGACAACGCGCTTGCGGTGGTCGAGCCCGGCGTACGCAATCTGGCGATCTCGGAGGCGGCGGCCGCGCAAGGCCTGTATTACGCCCCGGATCCCTCCAGCCAGATCGCCTGTTCCATCGGCGGCAACGTTGCCGAAAACTCGGGCGGCGTGCGCTGCATGAAGTATGGCCTGACGGTGCACAACATATTGCGTGTTCGTGTGGTGACCATCGATGGCGATATCGTCGAACTGGGCAGCGAGGCGCCCGACGCGCCGGGTCTGGACCTGCTGGCAGTGTTCGTCGGATCCGAAGGCATGCTGGGCATCGTGACCGAAATCACCGTCAAGCTGCTGCCCAAGCCCGTTTGCGCGCAGGTGGTGCTGGCAAGCTTCCCCAGCGTGGAAGCCGCGGGGAATGCCGTCACGCGCATCATCGGCGCGGGCATCATCCCGGCCGGCCTTGAAATGATGGACAAGCAGGCCGTGCACATGGTCGAGCCTTTCGTGCAGGCCGGCTACGACATGGACGCGCAAGCCATCCTGCTGTGCGAATCCGACGGTACTCCGGAGGAAGTCGCGCATGAAGTCGCGCACATGGAGGCCGTGCTGCAGGACGCGGGTGCGACCCGCCTGCAGGTGTCCACGTCGGAACAGGAGCGTCTGCGGTTCTGGGCCGGGCGCAAGAACGCCTTCCCGGCGGCAGGGCGCGTTTCGCCGGATTACTATTGCATGGATGGCACCATCCCGCGGCGGCACCTTGCCCGCGTGCTGGGCGCCATCGAACAGATGGAAGACGAGTTCGGGTTGCGTTGCGCCAATGTGTTCCACGCGGGCGACGGCAACCTGCACCCGCTTATCCTTTTCGATTCCAACAAGCCGGACGAGACCGAGCGCGCAGATAAATTCGGCGTCGCGATACTCGAGCTGTGCGTACAGGTGGGAGGCACCGTGACCGGAGAGCACGGTGTGGGTATGGAGAAAATCAATCAGATGTGCGTGCAGTTCTCGCGCGAGGAGCTCGACACGTTCCTCGCCGTGAAAAGAGCCTTCGATCCCCAGTGTCTGCTCAATCCGCAGAAGGTCATTCCAACCTTGGCGCGCTGCGCCGAGTACGGCAAGATGCACGTGCACGGCGGCGAGCTCCGATTCCCTGATCTATCTCGCTTCTGATACAGGGTCGTCATGGATTTCGTCCTGTCGGAGTTGTGCGACCAGGTCATGACCGCGCGCGCCGGGCACAAGCCGTTGTTTATCTGCGGCGGCGGCAGCAAGGCTTTCTACGGCAACCATCGCCCCTTGCGGCCGGAGGACGGCCATTGCCTGCTCGACGTGACGGCGTACCGCGGCATCGTCAATTATCAGCCCTCCGAGCTCGTGGTGACCGCCAGGGCGGGGACGCCGCTGCGCGAACTCGAAGCCGAGCTTGCCGCGCAAGGGCAGATGCTGGCGTTCGAACCGCCTCACTATGAGGCGTCCGCAACGGTAGGAGGCTGCGTGGCCTCGGGGCTGGCGGGGCCGCGCCGCATGGCGGCGGGCAGCGTACGGGATTTCGTGCTCGGTGCGCGCCTGTTGGACGCTCAGGGCCGCATGCTGAACTTCGGCGGCGAGGTCATGAAGAATGTGGCGGGCTATGACGTGTCCCGGCTGCTGGCCGGGTCGCTGGGCATCTTCGGCGTGCTGCTGGAAGTCTCGTTGAAGGTGCTGCCTCGCCCTGCCACGGAGACCACACTGCGCCTGGCGGCGTCGGAACGCGAGGCCTTGGCGGCATTCGCCACATGGCGGCGCCTGCCGATGCCGGTCTCCGCGGCTTGCTGGGTGCCCGAAGTACCTTCCGATAACGGCACGATATGGGTGCGCCTGTCCGGCGCGCCGCCCGCCATCGATGCGGCGCGGATCCGGATCGGCGGCGACGTGGTGGACCCTGTTCAGGCCGACGGGTTCTGGCTGTCGGTGCGCGAGCAGACGCACGCTTTCTTCGATCGCTCGCGGCCGTTGTGGCGGATCGCGGTGCCGCCCGCGACGGCACCGATGGAACTGGGCACCACGTTGATCGAATGGGGGGGCGGGCAGCGATGGCTGAGCGGACAATACGACGCGGCATCGGTTCGGGCCGCGGCGCAGGGCAGGGGAGGACACGCCACCCTGTTCCGCGCCACGCAGCGCGAGGACTTGCCCGCGGACGGTGTGTTCCAACCCTTGGCGCCGGGCGTCGCGACATTGACGCGCCGGCTGAAACAGGAACTCGATCCTTCCGGGCTATTCAATCCGGGTCGATTGGCGCTGGAACTATAGGATCCTCATGCAAACCCAAATCGCTTCCTGGGCACGCGACACAGACTATGGCCGCGAAGCAGACGCCATACTGCGCCGTTGCGTACACTGCGGCTTTTGTACGGCGACGTGCCCGACATATCAGGTGCTGGGCGACGAACTGGATGGTCCGCGCGGACGCATCTACTTGATCAAGCAGATGCTGGAAGGCGCCGAGCCCACCCGGTCGACGCAGACGCACCTGGACCGCTGCCTGACCTGCCGCAACTGCGAAACCACATGTCCCTCCGGCGTCGAATACGGGCATCTCGTCGACATCGGCCGCGCCCTGGTGGAAAGCCGTGTCAGCCGGCCTTGGGGCCAGCGCCTCAAACGAGTGCTGCTGCGCAAGGGCCTGACTTCCCGCTGGTTCGCGCCGGCGATGCGGCTGGGCAAGGCAGTGCGGCCCCTGCTGCCGGCGGCCATGCGGGCCAAGGTTCCGGAGACGCGTGCCGTGGGCAAGCTGCCAGACGGCCGTGCGCATGCGCGCCAGGTGATTCTATTGTCCGGCTGCGTGCAGCCCTCGATGATGCCGACCATCGACGCGGCGACGATACGGGTATTGGATAGCCTGGGTATCGGCACGATGGTCGTGGCGGGAAGCGGATGCTGCGGTGCCATCAATCTGCATCTGGACGATGCATCGACCGCGCTGGGACAGATGCGAGCCAACGTCGATGCCTGGTGGCCGCTGGTGGAAAGCGGCAGGGTCGAGGCGATCGTGATGAACGCCTCCGGCTGCGGCGCCATGGTGAAGGAGTATGCGCATCACCTGCGCAAGGACCCGGCCTATGCGGATCGCGCCGCGCGTATCGTCTCGCTGGTGCGCGACGTGTCGGAAGTCGTCGCGCCGCACGCGCGTGAGCTGCGCGAGCGCCTCGGGGCACCCGTGCGCGCGGCGTTTCATCCGCCGTGCACGCTGCAGCACTGGCAGGGACTGCGGCCCCTGGCCGACACCGTGTTGACGGAGCTGGGCTTCCATCTGCAGCCGTTTGCCGACCGTCACCTGTGTTGCGGTTCGGCGGGCGCCTACTCGGTCATGCATCCCGAAATGGCGGGCACCCTGCGCGACCGCAAGCTGGCCGCCATCGCGCCGACCGCGCCCGACGTGATCCTCTCCGCCAACATCGGCTGCATCACCCATCTGCAAAGCGGGACGGCCACGCCGGTGCGTCACTGGATAGAGGCGTTGGACGAACGCCTCCACCAGGATGCCGCCAGGGACGCGGCTACTCCACGGCCTTGACCATATCTTCGATGATTTTCTTGGCGTCGCCGAAGACCATCATCGTGCGGTCCATGTAGAACAGTTCATTGTCCAGGCCGGCATAGCCGGCCGCCATCGAACGCTTGTTCACGATGATGGTGCGCGCCTTGTAGGCTTCCAGGATCGGCATGCCGGCGATGGCGGACTGTGGATCGTTCTTGGCCGCGGGATTCACGACGTCGTTGGCGCCCAGGACCAGGACCACGTCGGTCTGGCCGAACTCGCCGTTGATGTCGTCCATCTCGAAGACCTGGTCGTAGGGCACTTCGGCCTCGGCCAGCAGGACGTTCATATGGCCGGGCATGCGGCCGGCCACAGGGTGGATGGCATAGCGCACGGTCACGCCTTTTTCCGTCAGCTTGGCCGCCAGCTCCTTCAAGGCATGCTGCGCCCGCGCCACGGCCAGTCCATAGCCCGGGATGATGATGACCGTCTCGGCATTGGTCATCAGGAACGCGGCGTCGTCGGCGCTACCCGACTTCACGTTGCGCTGCTGTGCCGCCGCGTTGGCGTTGCCGCCACCGCCCCCGTTGCCGAAGCCGCCCAGCAGTACATTGAAGAACGAGCGGTTCATCGCCTTGCACATGATGTACGACAGGATCGCGCCGGACGAGCCGACCAGCGAGCCCGCGATGATCAGCATCGGGTTGTTCAGCGAAAAACCGATGCCGGCCGCGGCCCAGCCCGAATAGCTGTTCAACATGGACACTACGACCGGCATGTCGGCGCCGCCGATCGGAATGATGATCAGCACACCCAGTACGAAAGCGATGGCCGCCATCGCGATGAACGGCGTCCAGCCCTCCGTCATCACGAAGGCCACCCCGCACGCCAGCATGACTAGGGCCAGCAGCAGGTTGACGATATGCTGCCCGGGGAACACCACGGGCGCGCCCTGGAACAGGCGGAACCGGTATTTGCCGGACAACTTGCCGAACGCGATGACGGAGCCGGAAAACGTGATGGCGCCGACGAAGGTGCCGATGAAGATCTCGACGCGGTTGCCCGTCGGCAGCGCCGTGCCCATGGGCGCGATGCCGAAGGCATGCGGTTCAGCCACCACCGCGACGGCGATCGCCACGGCCGCCAAGCCGATCATGCTATGCATGAAGGCGACCAGTTCTGGCATCTTCGTCATTTCGACGCGTCGGGCCATGATGGTGCCTGCCGTGCCGCCGATCAGCAGGCCCAGCAGCACCCAGCCCAGTCCCAGTCCGGCTATGCCCGGACCGGCCAGGGCCAGGATCAGCGCGCCGGTGGTCAGCACGGCGATTGCCATGCCGGCCATGCCGAAGGCGTTGCCGACGCGCGAGGTGGTCGGATGCGAGAGGCCCTTCAGGGCCTGGATGAAGCAAACCGATGCCAGCAGGTAAAGCAGCGTGACGATGTTCAGCGAGATCATCGCGCGTCCTCCTTCGCCAGCTTGCGGTCTTTTTTCTTGAACATTTCCAGCATGCGCCGGGTGACCAGGAAACCGCCGAAGACGTTCACCGCGGCCAGCGCGACGGCCAGCACGCCCATGCCGCGCGCCAGGCCGCCTTCGGTGAGGGCCGCCGCCAGCATCGCGCCGACGATGATGATGGCGGAAATGGCGTTGGTGACGGCCATCAGGGGCGTGTGCAGCGCCGGCGTGACGTTCCAGACGACGTGATAACCCACGTACACGGCCAGGACGAAGATGATCAGATTGATCAGGGTGGGACTCAAGGCTTCCATTCAAGACCTCCGAACCGCATTGCCGGATTCGCAGACCAGGCAGGCCGCGACGATTTCATCCTGGCGCTGGATGGCGAGCGCGCCGTCCTTGTCCACGATCAGCTTGAGGAAATCCGCCATGTTGCGCGCATAGAGCGCCGATGCATCCGTGGGCACCAGGGCGGGCAGGTTGGCCAGTCCGACCAGCGTTACGCCATGCTTTTCCACGACGCGGCCCTTTTCGGACAAGGGGCAGTTGCCGCCGCGTTCGACGGCCAGGTCCACCAGCACCGAGCCGGGCTTCATGGCCTGTACGGTTTCCGCGGACACCAGCGTGGGCGCGGGGCGCCCCGGTATCAGGGCCGTCATGATGATGATGTCAGCCTGCCGGCAACGCTCCGATACCAGGGCGGCCTGGCGCGCCATCCATGCGGTCGGCATGGGCCGGGCATAGCCGCCGACGCCCTGGGCGATTTCGCGTTCCTCCTCGGTTTCGAACGGCACGTCGATAAATTTGGCGCCTAGCGATTCCACCTGTTCCTTCGCGGCGGGGCGCACGTCGGATGCCTCGACCACCGCCCCCAGCCGCCGCGCCGTGGCAATGGCCTGCAGGCCAGCCACGCCGGCGCCCAGGACGACCGCGCGGGCCGCCTTCAGTGTGCCGGCCGCGGTCATCATCATGGGAAACAGCCGGCCGTAGTAGTGGGCCGCCAGCAGCACCGCCTTGTAGCCCGCCAGGTTCGCTTGGGACGACAGCACGTCCAGGCTTTGCGCTCGCGTGATGCGCGGCGCCGCTTCCAATGCGAAGCCGGTGACGCCGGTTGCCGCCAGCCGCGCGATGCCCTCGGCATCGAAGGGGTCCAGCATGCCGGCCAGCACGGCGCCGCGCTTGAGCGCCGCCAAGCCCTCGGCTTCCGGCATCCGCACGGTGAGCACCAGGTCGGCACCCAGGGCGTCCGCCGCCGAGCCGAGCGTGGCGCCCGCGGCCTCATAGGCTTCATCCGTGTAGCGCGCGGCGCTGCCGGCGCCGTGCTGCACGATCACGGTATTTCCCCCCGCCACGTATTTCTTGACGGTTTCCGGGGTCGCCGCCACGCGTGTTTCCCCCTCCAGGGTCTCTCGCGGTATACCGATACGCATACGTTCTCCTTGTCGGATATCGGGCCGTGACACTTATACACGACTTGCCCCGCCGTGGCGTCGGTAAATCCACCGGGTAAAATACCTGTCCGGTTCTTCCCGGACCGCCGCGGCCGATGCTTTTTCGGGTGTCCGCGCCATCCGGGCAATGCCGCCCTTCGTTTGTCGCTGATCTTCCCCGCTTTCCATGTCCTCCATTGCTCCTACCAAAGGCCGCGTCGTCGTCGGCATGTCCGGCGGCGTCGATTCATCCGTCACGGCCTGGCTGCTCAAGCAGCAAGGCTACGAAGTGATCGGGCTGTTCATGAAGAACTGGGAGGACGATGACGATTCCGAATACTGCTCGACGCGGCAGGATTGGCTGGACGCCGCCAGCGTCGCGGATCTCGTCGGCGTCGATATCGAAGCCGTAAACTTCGCCGCGGAATACAAGGACCGCGTCTTCGCGGAATTCCTGCGCGAATACTCCGCCGGCCGTACGCCCAACCCGGACGTGCTGTGCAACGCGGAAATCAAGTTCAAGGCTTTTCTGGACCATGCCATGAGCCTTGGCGCGGACCTCATCGCCACGGGCCACTACGCGCGGGTACGCGCCATGGCCGCGGCGGGTGGAACCCGCTATCAGTTGCTCAAGGCGCTGGACGGCACCAAGGACCAGAGCTATTTCCTGCATCGCCTGAACCAGCAGCAGTTGTCGCACACGATGTTTCCCCTGGGTGAAATACCGAAGACCCAGGTCCGCCGGCTCGCCCATGACATCGGCTTGCCCAATGCCGCGAAGAAGGATTCGACCGGCATATGCTTCATCGGCGAACGGCCTTTCCGTGAATTCCTGAACCGCTATCTGCCGACAGCGCCCGGCCCCATCCTGACGCCGGAAGGCCACCGCGTGGGCACGCATACGGGCTTGTCGTTCTATACGCTGGGCCAGCGCAAGGGCATAGGTATTGGCGGCATCAAGGGCAGGCAGCGCGACGACGGCACCGCGGAAGCCTGGTATGCCGCTCGCAAGGATCTACCGGCCAACACGCTCTACGTCGTGCAGGGCCATGACCATCCGTGGCTGCTGTCCGGGTCGCTCGGCGCCCAGGATGCCAGTTGGGTCGCCGGACACCCGCCTCCCGCCGGCGCCTATGCGGCGAAGACCCGCTACCGCCAGGCCGATGCCGCCTGCATGCTGCGCGATGGCGGCGGCGAAACCTTCACGCTGGACTTCGACCAAGCGCAGTGGGCGGTCACCCCCGGACAGTCGGCCGTGCTGTACGACGGTGACATTTGCCTGGGTGGAGGTATCATCGCGTCCCAATGACCATAACAAGGGAGTGGACGTGGATATTCCTATCTTGATCTGCCTGTTGCTGCTGGGTGCCGGCGCGGGGTTCGCCGCCGGCCTGCTGGGCATAGGCGGTGGCATGGTACTGGTGCCTTTCCTGACGATGATTTTTGGTTGGCAGGGCATGAGCGATGACCTCATCGTGCACGCAGCCATCGCGACGTCGATGACGTCCATCCTGTTCACATCGGTCTCCAGCGTGCGGGCCCATCACGCTGCCGGCGCGGTCATTTGGCGCGTCGCCTTGGCGATGGCGCCGGGGCTCATCGTGGGCGGGCTGCTGGCCGGCGGCGCTGTGTTCGCCGCGCTGCATACCGGCTGGCTGTCGGCGTTCTTCGCCGCTTTCGTGCTGTATTCCGGCTATTCGATGCTGCGCAATACCAAGCCCAAGCCGTCACGCCAGATACCCGGCGTGGCGGGGACCTCGGCGGCCGGCGTCGGTATCGGGTTCGTTTCAGGCCTGGTGGGGGCGGGCGGCGGATTTCTTTCCGTGCCATTCATGATCTGGTGCAACGTGCCACTGCGCAACGCCGTGGCGACGTCGGCCGCGCTGGGTTTCCCTATCGCCTTGGCGAACAGCACGGGATATGTGATTTCTGGCCTGCGGGAAGCGGGCAGCACGCCGGGCATGCTGGGATATATCTATTGGCCGGCCTTGCTGGCGCTGGTCTGCATGAGCGTGTTGACAGCACCCATCGGCGCCCGCGCGGCGCACAGCCTGCCGGTCGCGACGGTCAAGCGCACCTTCGCCTTCCTGCTTTTCGCGCTGGCCATCTTCATGGCCTACAAGGCCTGGCGGGCCTTCACCTGACGCAGCGCGCCCTCAGGCGTTTTGCGGGGGCGCGGTATCGATGAAGGACTGGCGCGTGGAGAGCTTTTCGAACAGACGCGCCAGGTTCGGGTGCCCCGTCCGCCAGTTCAGGTCCGCAAAACGCAGGTCCAGGTAGCCCAGGGCGCAGCCCACGGCCACGTCGGCCAGGCTGTGGTTGATGCCCATGCAGTGGGCGTGTTCACCGAGGCTCTTGTTCATCGCGTCCAGGCTGGCGTGGATCTTGCCGTACTGGCGCGCAATCCATTCGTCATTGCGCAAGCCATCGGGACGCTGTCTTTCCTTGACGATGCCCACAGCGGCGTCGAGTACGCCATCGGCGATGGCTTCCCAGCATTTGACGGCGGCGCGCTCCCGGCCTGACTGCGGGATGAGGCGTGCGACGGGGGAAAGGGTATCGAGGTACTCGACGATCACGCGCGAATCGAACAATGCGCCGCCGTCTTCCATGACCAGGCAGGGCACCTTGCCCAGGGGGTTGTATTGCTGGATCTTGGTGTCCGGAGACCAGACGTTCTCCAGTTCAAAGCGGTAATCCAGCTTCTTCTCCGCCATGACGATCCGTACCTTACGTACGTACGGGCTAGTAAGGGAGCCTATCAGTTTCATGGATGCACGGTCATAGTCGGAAAGCGGGCGGCAGTATAGCAGGATGATGCCACGTCGGACCGCGGATGGCGCGGCCGGCTGCTCACACCGGTGGATGAGGAACAGCGGATGATAAAATCGCTGAGTTTTTTCGCGATTTTCAATACTCGTTTCGGTCTATTTTCCTGCTCATGCATATCGCCTCCGCCCTCAGTCCGCTCAATGCGCTTTCTCCACTTGATGGGCGATACGCCTCGCGCGGCGACGCCTTGCGCGGCTTGTTGTCCGAAGCCGGCTTCATGGCCCACCGCGTCGAAGTCGAGGTCGCGTGGCTGTCGGCCCTGGCCGAAGCGGGGCTGCCGGAACTGCCACGCTTTTCCGGGGATGCCCGCGCCCGCCTGGCGGCGATCGTGCAAGACTTCAGCGAAGCCGATGCCGCCCGTATCAAGGAAATCGAACGCGTCACCAACCATGACGTCAAGGCGGTCGAATATTGGCTGAAGGAAAAGGTGGCCGATCACGTCGAGCTCTCCCGCGCGGCGGAATTCATTCATTTCGCCTGCACCTCGGAAGATATCAACAACACCTCACATGCGCTCATGTTGTCGCGCGCTTGCAACGGTGTGCTGGTTCCTACACTGCAGAAGCTGCACGGCAAGCTTGTCGCGATGGCGGCGACTCATGCCGACCAGCCCATGCTGTCGCGCACGCATGGGCAGCCAGCCAGCCCCACCACGCTGGGCAAGGAATTCGCCAACGTGGCCGCGCGCCTGGGGCGCGCTCTGGACGCGATCCGCGCGGTGCAGCCGCTGGCCAAACTGAACGGCGCCACCGGCAACTACAACGCGCACCTGTCCGCCTACCCCGAGGTCGATTGGCCTGCTTTCAGCCAGCGCGTTCTCCAGGGCCTGGGATTGACGCAAAATCGCCACACCATCCAGATCGAGCCGCATGATTGGATGGCGGCGCTCTTCGATGCCGTGGCGCGCGCCAACATCATCATCCTGGACCTGGACCGCGATATCTGGGGCTATGTCTCCCTGGGGTACTTCAAGCAGCGGCTCAAGGAAGGCGAGGTTGGCTCCTCTACCATGCCGCACAAGGTCAATCCGATCGACTTCGAAAACTCGGAAGGCAATATCGGCCTGGCCAATGCCATGCTGCGCCATCTGGCGGACAAGCTTCCCGTGTCGCGGTGGCAGCGCGATCTGACCGACTCCACCGTATTGCGCAACCTCGGCGTGGCCTTCGGGTATTGCATGGTGGCCTGGGACGCGTGTCTGCGCGGCCTGGAAAAGCTGGAAATCAATGCCGGCGCCATCGATGCCGATATCGACGCTTGCTGGGAGGTCCTCGCCGAACCCGTTCAAACCGTCATGCGGCGTTATGGATTGCCCCAGCCTTACGAACAGCTCAAGGCGCTGACACGCGGCAAAGGCATCACCGAAACGGCGTTGCGCGAGTTCATACAGGGGCTGGCGCTGCCGGCGGACGCGAAGACGCGCCTTCTGCGACTGACTCCCCGCTCTTATATCGGCTTGGCCGCCCAACTGGCCCGATCGTTGTAAAAAAGTCATCCAGGCGTGCACGGGCCGGCGGATTTCCGCCGGCCCTTTGCTTTTCGGGCTCAAAAAGCGACCCGCCGTCGGGTTGCATTTGCTAATGACTTTGTGTCGGGGCACTTCCTGATTCGTCCCATTTCGAGACCGCGTCCCTTATTGCAGAGCGCGCTTCGAGCCGGCGGCTGCCCTCTGTGAGCACCCGACATCAAGGGCCGGGCACGCCGCTTGCGGGAGGGGAAGCAACAGTCCCTCGGGCGATACGCAATGGAAGTTTTCGCAAAAACCTTCAACGCCTGGGGTGCCACCTTAACGGTGGACCCCGATGGCGGTGGCCGCTACAGCTGGAAGATTCTGGTCGAAGACCGCCGACACGGCGAGCCCCGATTGCAATGCATCGTGTCGCCCGTCCACTTTCCTTCCATGAGCGAAACCATCCTGGACGGCCGGGCCGCTTTGGAAGGATTGGTTCCCGAGCCCTATCCCGCGCAGGGGTGAGCGCCTACGCGGGCACCTGCGGTGCCAGCGGGATGTTGCTTCGATTTTGTCCTGTCTTATCGCTTTATGAACGAATGGAGAAGAAAATGAGCGCCATGATGTGCCTTCCGTGCCAGAGCATCACCCTTGCCAGGCCCGGGCTTCAAGCCCACCAGAATCTCGTGCATGAAGGCTTCGTGCGCCCCACCGAAAAGCGCCGCGAGAACCACCGTGAAGACCGCTTCCGCTGCTCGTGCTGCCATACCCAGTGGGTACGCGAAACCGATCGTTGGGGTATGGACCTGGGGTTTCGCCTGGCGCCGGTGCAGGGTGGCGCCAAGCCGCAATATTCCCCACCGGAAAACGCCCCGCGCGCGGGCGTGCGGGTTTATCAAGTACCCGCCTGATCGCAGTGGTGGTTTGTATTGAACTTAATGCAATTCGGTATCGTGTCGGCCCGGGTCGTAACCGAGAAGCTGCAGTGCGGCTTCATACGCAGCTGAATCGACACAGAGAAATACGGCGATGTCGCCTGGATTGATATTGTCCAGGACATCGCCGATTTGCTCCGGTGCCGAGGCCGGGTCTGTGACGGCCGTGGCATGGATGGCCCCGCCGGCCTCAACCTCCGCAGGGGGCACGATGTCCGCGATGAGGTCCAGATCCGGCGGGCTGATGACGACATAGCTGCGTATGAATTCCCCGTCGAGGGTAGTCCGCAAGGCCATGCCCGAGGCCACATCCGCCGTGCGGGCGCTGATAATGCTCATGAGTTGCCTTTCTTTCGTACGGGGCGGGCCGTCCGCGGGCCGCCCTTTTGCTCGATCAATATATAGCGCTGGCTGGCGCGTCGGGGCTGTAATGCACAGCCATTCGTTTTCGTTCCGAGCTCCACAATGTTCATGTGCAACGCCCGGTAATGGTAGATGGCTTTTATGCGCGGCGATGTAGCAATTAGTTTCACATAGCCGTCCGCGCTGGGGAAAATGTTTTTGACTTAAATGAATGTCGCGTTCATAGTGTCGTGGAGATTTTCAAGCAGCGCGATCTTTGTACAGTTCAGGGTTCTTTCCGGTCTCCGTTATTGTTCTTGGCCCTAGCTTGAATGTCTCGTGTCCCGGGCTTTTGGCCCATTGTAAATGCAAGGAAAAATCGGTATGGAAACCGGCATCGTCAAGTGGTTCAACTCTGAAAAAGGTTATGGCTTTATCACCCCGGAAGCGGGCGGTAAGGACTTGTTCGCGCACTTCTCTGAGATTCAAGGCAGCGGCTTCCGCTCGCTCGAAGAAAACCAGCGTGTGTCATACGTCATCGCTCAGGGTCCCAAGGGCCCTCAGGCAACGAAGATCACGGTTCTGTAATGCCTCTGGCATGAATACTTGAGCAAAAGGCCCCGCCTCGGCGGGGCTTTTTGTTGCTTGCGCTAATGTGGCCGGCGTCTGTTGGTCTCGGGGCCACACCCACCCGGTCGGCGTCGCGCGGACGCCACAGGCGGGCGTGGTGAGTGCGGCTTCACCCCCTGGCGCGTTGCGTGGCGATGACGTGTCAGCGCTATGGGTGAGGATCGAGGCGGTCAGCAGGCTGCCGCGGCTCTGCATCGCCGTCCTGTGCGGGGGTCTGGATAGGGGCGTCCATCCGCGTTCTCAGCGGTAGGGCGCGAGGCGCTTCGCCCCCGATAAAACGGACGCCATGCGTCATGCGGCATTGGAATTTCCCCCGCGGCGTGATTTCGTCGCTGGATCCGGCCTGTCTGGCAAAGCGTACCGTCACGCTCCCGTCGGGCATCGCGCGATAGCGAATGTATTCGACAACAGGTTTCTCCTCTGCATCCAGCGTGCGGTGCGTGTCGGCGAAGGCCACATATTGGTCACCCGGAATGAGGAATCGCGTGATGCGAGAACCTCCCTTTACCTTCGGGCCGGCCGCGTCGCTGCCCTCTCGAGTGCAGAGGGCCAGGTCGAGCAGGGTAGTGACCGATTGACCTGTCATCAGCGCGTCGACAAGAGAGCGGTAGGTCGACAGTTCATGGGCCGCTGCCGGCGTGCCGGCCAGTGCGCATGCAATGCCGGCCAGGACTGCGGCCCGCAGGCGCGCGTAGCGCGGCCGTGCCGGGCGGCGCGGCGCGGTCGGGCAAGGCGCCCGGCTTCCGGTCGTGGGTGGATGGGTATGTATGGTCATGTCTGCTCCAAAGGGCGCCCGCCGCGACGCAGGCGCGGCAAATGTGGTTTGCCCCGTTCGAACGGCCGCGGTGTGTGAGAGGCCGGACAGACTTGGTTCCGGGTTAAAACACCTCTATGCGCCATCCGGGCGTATCGCAATGCCGAGTCGGAATGGGAGGCATCATGAGCATCTTCAAGTCGATACTGGCCAGGATTTTTCCGAGCAACCATCCCGCCAACACCCAGGTGTCGGGCGCGGATGCGCCCGTGGCCGGCACGGGAGCCGGCGCGTCCACGCAGCCCTCCGGGGGCGGTGCCGGCAGCGTGTCGGCGCCATCCAGCGCGGCCGGTGCAGCCAGCAGCCCCGCGCCAGCCACCGGCACGGCACCGGCGACCATGCCGGAAGTCGATGTCCGGGCCGTGCTCCTGGACCTGCAAGGCAAGAACCCGCAAAAGCTCAATTGGGAAACGTCGATCGTCGACCTGATGAAGCTGCTGGGGCTGGACAGCAGCCTGGCCGCGCGCAAAAGCCTGGCGTCCGAGTTGGGCTACAGCGGCAACATGGAAGACTCGGCGTCCATGAATGTCTGGTTGCACAAGCAGGTCATGACCAAGCTGGCGGAAAATGGCGGAAAGGTGCCGGACGAGCTGAGGCACTGAGGGCAAGAAGAAAAGCCCCCATCGAAAGGCGGGGGGCTTAGCGCGGGCCGGCCCTGGCTGGAGGCCGGCCGGCAAGTAACTAGCGGGTTGTTATCGCGGCGGTTGTGGGCTCGGATCGGCTGCTGGATCTCACCTTGAATTGCAATGCGCGGCGCTAAAGCATGGGACAAGCAGGGCCAACATAGGCCAGAATGCCTTCGATATATTCACGCGCTCCTGGCAAACGGTCCAGAGGGGGCCGTTGACAATGTGGGGCTGTGGCGGGCTGATGTAGGTGTCACACCAGTACGCTATGCCCCGTGAGGATCAGTGCCAGGATCAGCCTAGGTACGATTCGAAGCGCCCTGATGACGGCGAATGGAAAGAAATCGGCATTCGCAGTAACTCACCGGTGCACCGATACACGGCATCGGACGGACGCCCCCCGGAATATTGGGCGGTGTGCAATATCCCGTTCACAGTATCCCGTTCAAAACGGCAAAGAAAAAGGCCTCCACGTAAGTGGAGGCCTTTGAATTTGCTGGTGGCGCATCCCTGATTCGAACAGGGGACCTGCGGATTATGATTCCGTCGCTCTAACCGGCTGAGCTAATGCGCCATATTCCACACGGACCACGGATATATCGCTAGCGACATACCGCGCCCCGGGAAAGACCAAAATTCTAGCATGTAGCTTTGCCGTTTGCCAAATCGCTTATCGAAAGCCTGTAGGCTGCGGGCGTGGCATCGCCACCTGCCAGTTCAACGACGCCTCATGCATCGCACGCCAGCCGGATGCCTGAAAACTGCCATCGCGCGTCCGGCGGGAAGAAATTTCGATACGTGGCCCGGATATGCGACCGGGGCGTGGCGCAGGAACCGCCGCGCAATACGTACTGGTTGCACATGAACTTGCCGTTGTATTCGCCTACTGCGCCCGGTGGCGGCGCGAAGCCGGGGTAGGGCTCGTAAGGACTCGCGGTCCATTCCCAGATATCGCCGTACAGTTGCAGGGGTGCCTTCTCGTCATTGCCTGCCGGGGCGGCGCGGGGATGCAGCTCGCCTGTTTCGACGAAGTTGGCTTGCGGCTCCAGAGGGTGGCCGCGCGCGATCTGTTCCCACTCCGCTTCCTTGGGTAGACGGGCGCCCGCCCACCGCGCATACGCGTCGGCCTCGAAATAGCTGATGTGGGTGACAGGCGCGTCGGGGTCGATCGCTTCCATGCCGTGCAGGGTGAATGCCTGCCATGTTTCGTCCAGGTATTCCCAGTAAAGGGGCGCTTCCCAGCCTTGCGTGCGCACGATGTCCCAGCCCAACGAGAGCCAGAGCTCCGGTCGGCGATAGCCGCCATCGTCCATGAACGCCAGGTATTCACCCTGTGTCACGGGGCGTCGCGCCAGCCGGAAAGGCCGCAACAGCACCTGGTGGAGGGGTGTTTCGTTGTCGAAGCAGAAGCCGTCGCCATCATGGCCCACCTGGACGATGCCACCGGGATGGTCCACCCACTCCTGCCGCGCGGTGCTGACGACCGCGCACGGGCGAGGCGTGCCGACATAGGCCGGACGCAGCGCATTGCACGAGAGCAGGTGCTTGATGTCGGTGAGGATCAATTCCTGATGCTGCTGTTCGTGATGCAGGCCCAGTTCTACCAGTGCCTCCATGTCGCGATCGCCGTCGAGGCGCGGGATAAGCCGTGCCATGGCCTCATCGACATGTGCGCGGTAGGCGAGAACGTCCTGCAACGGAGGGCGAGTCAGCAGGCCACGTTGCGGCCGTGGGTGCCTTTCGCCGATGGCGTTGTAATAGGAATTGAAGAGAAAGCCGTAGCGGGGATGGAAGACCGTATAGCCGGGAAGGCGCGGCTGCAGCAGGAAGGTCTCGAAAAACCATGTCGTATGCGCCAGATGCCATTTCACCGGGCTTGCGTCAGGCATGGACTGGGCCTGGCAGTCTTCCGCGCTGAGCGGTGCGGCCAGTGCCAGGCTGGCGCTGCGTACCGCTTCGTAACGGGCCAGCAGGGAGGTGGCCGGCGTTGCCGGCCGGATCGATGTGTGCGGTGTGTCCATCGTCTTCACGTACGGTCTTGCGCGATGTCGCTTGTCTCAGGCCCGGGCACAGAAAACCGCGAACCATTCGCGCTCGTCGGTCCAATAGCGGATCTGACCGAAGCCGGCGCGAGCCAGCATGGCCTTGAAGGCGTGCGGGCGATATTTGTACGAGTCTTCAGTATGGATTCTTTCGCCTTCCTCGAAGCGCCGCTCGCCGCCAGCCCAGCGCACCGTGGTTGCGACCCGGGCGCGCAAGTGCATTTCCATGCGCGAGCGGGCCTCGTTGAAGCAGGCGACATGCTGCCACTGTGCCAGATTGAAATCTGAGCCCAGGATCGCATTGACGTGGCGCAACAGGTTCAGATTGAACGCTGCCGTTACGCCCACCGCATCATCATAGGCCGGCTCCAGTATTTCCCGGGGCTTGACCAGATCGACGCCAATGATCAATGCGCCGTCCGCGCATTGCCGACGTATGTTCGCCAGCAAATCGGCTGCATGGTCGGGCGGCAGGTTGCCGATGCTGGAGCCGGGATAGAAGAAGGCGCGCTGGTCTGCGTGTACTTCGTCGGGAATGCTCAGGTCGTTGAAGAAATCCATCCCCAGCGCGGTGATGTCCAGACCCGGGTAGCGGTCCGCAATGCGCTTGACGGCGGTTTTCAGGTAGTCGACGGAGATGTCGATGGGCACGTAGTGTGACGGGCGCATATGGGCAAGCAGGCGTTCCGCCTTGGCGCAGTCCCCGGCGCCCAGATCGATCAAGCTGCACACTGGTCCGGCATGCGCCACGATGTCCGGGGAATGGCGGCTGAAGATCTGGTTTTCGCAGCGTGTCGGGTAGTACTCATCCAATAGCGTGATGGCGGTGAACAGGCTGGAGCCCAGTTCGTCGTAAAGAAATTTGGGGCTGATATCGGCCTGGGGCTTGGTTAGGCCATCCAGCAACTCTTTTCTTACCGTATCGGTCGTCTCGACGTGGCGTTGGTGAAAGCGCGGTTCGGTCGGTAGCGCCTGCGGCGCGGCCGACGGAATGACCGCATCGGCGATAGAAGGCGACGAATACGAGGGTGAACGCATGCGGAATCCTTGTGGGCGGGCCGGCATCGGCCGGGCATGTGGGGGAGCAAACCCCGTTCCCAGGGGATGCTAGCGCGAATTCTAGGCAATCGCCGGGCTGAAATAGCGCTTTACCCATCGTTGCGAAAGAAAAGGGCCACCGCCACCGTCAAGCTCGACAATGGCTCATACGGTACGCCGTCCCCTTTGTAACCGGCAAGGGTTTTTTCCAAGGAGAGACCATGAACTCGAATTCCCATAGCGAACAACTTCTGGCAAGCAAGGAAAAAGTCTCGGCCAGCCTGCGGGAATTGATGGCAGGCACCGAAGAACTGCTCCGCTCCACGGCCTCTTATACCGGTGAAGAAGTCGAGCGCGCGCGCCAGCGCCTGAAGAGCCAGCTCGAGAACGCCCGCAGCATGGCGGGCTCATGGGAAAGCACCGCGGCGGAACGCTATCGCTATGTGGCGGATGCGACGGACGAGTACGTGCACGAGAATGCCTGGAAGTCAATCGGCATCGCCGCGCTCGTGGGCCTGTTGCTGGGTGCCTGCTTGTCCTCGGGCGGCGACCGCCGCTAGGCCCGCAGGCCCTTCCCATTCACCATGAGACGCGATCATGCCCATGATTGTGGTCGCCAGATTTGACACGCTGCCCGATGCCGCCAGCGCCGCCCATGCGCTGGTGGGCGATGGTTTTCGCGAGGATGCCGTCTGCGTTTTCCGTGCAGCCGAGCGCGGCGAACGATGGCCCGGCCGCCTGGTGCATGCCGCTATCGCCAGGACCGCCGCCTTGGGCGCGGCCGGCGCCGCCGTCGGCGTTGCCGCGACCGTGGCGCTGGCCATTCCCGATCCATACAGCGTGCTGATTGCGGCCATGGGCGCGCTGGCCGGCTCGCTGGCCGCGACGGTGCTCACCCGCTTCGAACGGCGCGCCACATCGGATGGCGCGTTGCCCTCGCAGGCAGCATTCGTGGCCGTAGTGACGGGCCCGGGCCAGGAAGCGAAAGGCACGCAACTTCTGCATGACGCCGGCGGCCGTAGCATGGAGCGCCTGCGGGGCCGGCACATCCTGTCCGAATTGATACCGGGCCGCGAGGGCATGAAAGACGCGTTTCGAACAGGCTTTCCTATTTCATGATGTTCAGGAGACCGTAATGAAAGCCGGACGTACCGACGAGCACGACAAGGCTCCAAGCAATCACGGGCGCTCGCCCGACAATCCGCAGGAAAAGCGCACGGAAGGGCCGGCGCGCGTATCGCACGAGCTGGACAAACAGCAGGATTGGGACAAGGCCGCGCAGGACCCCGGTTTCCAGAAGGGCGATCAAGGCGGCTACAAGGGCGATTACGACCAAGGCAAATACGAAACGCGCGACTTCGGCTTTCCCCGTAAGGAGGATGCCGAGCGTCGCGTCGGCTCGCGGCAGGCTACGCCGTCGTCGGCAAAGGGTGAACGGAATAAATAACGGATAACGCGCGAAAACCGCGCCTTTGAGCAAACGGCCGTCCCATCGCCCACAAGAAATAAAGGACGGCCGATCGACCCCACACAAGCAAAAAATAACGATGAAACCATTATGGCGGGCCTTTGCGCTCGCGGTATTCACTTGCGCTCTCGCGGCCTGTGCCACGGTCCCAGATACCTCCGCTGGCACGATGCCGCGCAGCCAGATTCGCACGGCGACGGATTCCGGTTGGCAGAGTTACCAGCGCAGCCAGGATGTCATCAAGAAGCTCGATGCCGCCGGCACGCCCAGCTCGCCGGTCGTGCCCGACTCCGGAGATATCGATCCCACCACCGCTGGCTTTCTGCAGCGGCATCTGCAGGTGGAAGACGCGATCAGCGGATCGCCCATGGAGGCAGGCAACCGCGTGGACCTGCTGACGGACGGGCCGACCACCTATCACGCCATGCTGCAGGCCATCCGCGGTGCACGCCAGTACATTCATATGGAAAGTTATATCTTCGACGATGACGAGGCGGGCCGGACATTCGCCGATGCGCTTATCGCGAAGCGCAGCCAGGGCGTACCGGTCGCGCTCATGGTCGATGGCGTGGGAACGCTGAATACGCCCAAGGCGTTCTTCGATCGCATGCGCGATGCCGGTGTTCAGGTGGTCATTTTCAATCCCGTCAATCCGGCAAAGGCGCGCGCGGGGTGGTCGCCCAACAACCGTGATCACCGGAAGCTGCTCGTGGTCGACGGCAAGACGGGATTCCTGGGCGGGGTCAACATCAGTTCGGTATACGAGTCGTCCGCATCGAGCGGTGCGTCGTCTTCGATACTGCGGGGGAGCTCCACGGACCAGGGCAAGCCGCCCGATCCCAAGGAAGCGCCGTGGCGCGATACGCAAATCCGCGTGCAAGGGCCCGCGGTGGCGGACATCGAGCGTGTCATGCAGGAAGGCTGGCAGGCGCAGCACGGCCCGGCCCTCGACCCGCGCGAGTTCTATCCGGCGACCTCACGCCAGGGTGACTTGCGCGTGCGCATCATCGCCAACCGGCCAGGAGACCATGACGGCTATACCCTGTACCTGACCTTCATGTCGGCGATACAGAGCGCGCAGCGCTCCATTCATATCACCATGGCTTACTTCGTGCCCGATCCCGCCTTCGTGCGGGCACTCGCGGATGCGGCCAGACGCAAGGTGGACGTGGTGTTGGTGCTGCCCGGGTTCAGCGATTCTTCACTGGTATTTCATGCGGGCCGATCCTACTACTCCGAGCTGCTGGACGCCGGCGTGAAGATCTATGAGCGCCGCGATGCCTTCCTGCACGCCAAGACCGCCGTGATCGACGGGGTATGGTCCACGGTGGGCTCGAGCAATATGGACTGGCGCAGTTTTGCGCTGAACTACGAGTTGAATGCGGTCATTCTTGGGCCGCGCTTCGCGCAGCAGATGGAAACCCTGTTTGCCGACGATGTGGCGCGCGCCCAGCGCGTCGATTCCGCAGCATGGTCGGACCGCGGCATCAAGGAAAGATTCATGGAATCGATCGGCCGGATGTTCGAACGCTGGCTATGATCGTCGCTAGGAATGGAATGCGAAACAGCCGGCGCGTGCGCCGGCTGTTTCGCGATCAAGGGTGCAGCATTACTTGCCGTAGCGGGTCTTCGCATCGGCCATGCAGGCGTCCTTGGCGTTGCCCGACATCGCGTCGCATTTTTCCTTTGCGACATCGTAGGCGGAATTACGTTTCTCCTTCGTCGCATCGTGACGCGATTCGGCTTGCTTCTTGGCCTGCTTCGCATCGGCCTTGGCGTTGTCGCGCGTAGCCTTGGCTTCCTTCTTGCAGACGTCCTTGTCATTGCCCTTCAGGCCATCGCACTTCTTTTGGTCGGCCTTATACTGCGCATCGATTTCCTTGTTGGTCATCGGCGCCTGGGTTTGCGCATGCGCGGTGAAGGTGACTGCCGGAATGCTCAAGGCGATGGCGCTCAGGGAAAGTTTGATGATGCTCATGACGCTACTCCTTTGTTGTCTACAGGCCGATCGGCCTGGCCCCCGATGGGCCTCCTACTGTCGAGCAAGCCCCGTACCCGACCATGCTGACCGCAGCATGGGGCATGGACAGGCATAGGGTTTGCTGGACAGGAAGTCCCAATTCGCCACACGAAAGGAGAGCAGAATGAAGATCAGTCGTCTCACCTCCATGTTGATCCTGGCCGCGGCTTGCGGGTCCGGGGCGGCGTTGGCGCAGCAGAACGCTCCGACGACCCCTTCCACCACGCCCAATGATTCCACCGCCACGCCGCCGAGGAATGACAAGGTGCCGCCTGGAACGCCCGCTCCCGCGCCGTACGCCAGCCATCCCTCCGGCACCGCGCCGGTCATGCGAGACTCGTCCGGCAGTGATGTGAGGAAGGAAAAAGAGCCGCGGATGCCATCCGATATGAAGAACACCAACGTTTCGCCCACACAGGGCGGCGGTGCATCTTATACCGACACCGGCAAACGGTGATGCCGTGCCGCCTGACGCATGCCGCGCCGTGGCGCCGGCATGCGCTTACAGGCAGATCCACCGAAAACGGGGCACCAAGGTGCCCCGTTTTCCATGTGATGTTGATACGCGCGCGGGTCGGTGCGGGCGCATCGCGCCGTCAGTACTGCCGCCGCATATCTGCGGGTGGGTACTTCAGCTGTCCGCGGTATTTCGACACTGTGCGGCGGGCCACGACGACGCCCTGTTGGCCTAGCAGGTGCGCCAGATCGACGTCCGACAAAGGTGTCGAGGCGTCTTCGCCGTCAATCATTTCCTTGATCAATGCCCGTACGGCGGCGGCCGAGCAGCTGCCGCCCGTGTCGGTATAGAGTTCGCGGGAGAAGAAATGCTTGAACTCGAATATGCCGCGCGGCGTCGCCATGTACTTGTTGCTGGTGGCCCGCGATACCGTGGACTCGTGAATTTCCAGCTCGTCGGCGATCTCGCGCAACATAAGCGGGCGCAGGGCAATTTCGCCGTATTCGAAGAATGTCTGCTGGCGCAGAACGATGGCTTCCGCCACGCGTTGGATGGTGCTGTAGCGCTGCTCCACGTTGCGAATCAGCCAGCGTGCTTCCTGTAGTTCCTGTGCCATCGGCGAGCGGTCGCTGTAGCGCGCGTTGCGGAAAAGGTCGGCATAGGCCCGATGCAGGCGCGCCCGCGGCATGGCGGCGCGGTTCGGCGTGACGATCCACTGATTGTTGAACTTCTGCACGACGACATCGGGTACCACGTAGCTGGAATCCGCCTGGGAATAGCGCAGTCCGGGGCGAGGGTCCAGACGGCGAATCAGCGCGCAGGCCTCGCGCATCGCGTCGTCGCTGCATTGGCAGGCGCGCACCAGCCCGGAGAAGTCGTGCTTGCCCAGGCGTTCCAGTTCATGTTCGACGATGTGCATGGCCAGGCTGCGGCCTGGGGTGTCCTCATCCATCGCCATGAGTTGCAACTTCAGGCATTCCGCCAGATTGCGTGCGCCCAGGCCGGGCGTGTCCAACTGCTGGACCAGCTTCAAGGCGACCTCCCATTCCGCGGGATCGGGCGGCGGGTCGAACACGCCGTCTCCGGCCAGTTCGGTCAGTTCGGTGCGCAGGTAGCCTTCCTCGTCGAGGCCTTCGATGATGTATTCGGCCATCAGGCGGTCGCGCGGCGCCAGGCGGTAGCTGCATAGCTCGCCACACAGCCGGTCGCGCAGGTCTTCGGTGCTGCGCGCCCATTGGCCGACGTCGCTGTCGCCGTCGCCGGACACCCTCGCGGCCGGGTAATCACCGGAATATTCCGACTGGATATCCGGCAGTTCAGGCAGCTCCACGACTACTTCGGGCGGAGCCTCCGTGAGCGCCGGGCCTTGCAGGTCCGCGGCCCCGGACAAGCTTTCATTCAGGGTCGCCTCCGCCGAGGGCGCCGTCGAAGCGCCGGTCTCCGCGGGCGCCGATTCGTCTTCGCCTTCCTCCAGGAATGGATTGGTCGCGAGCGCTTGCTCGATTTCGCGGGTGAATTCCAGCGCGGACATCTGCAGCAGTTTCACCGACTGCTGGAGCCGCGGCGTCAGGCTGGTCTGCTGACGCGCCCTGAGTTCGTACGTGGCTTGATGTGCCAATTGCTGTCTCCGTTTGACTGCCGGGATGAAAACGCACATCCCATTCAAGACAACCATAAGCAAAGTCCATGCCATGTTTTGGCACGACGCTGCCTCGGCGAGCGGCTGCCGGCAAACCCGCGTATTTATTGGCTTTCCAAGGCACGCCGCATGCTGGCATGGTGTCTGGCAAATCCCGGGTTGGCGCGGTGTCCTTCTCTTCGCCAGACGGAATTACCAGCTCATGTAATAACTTCCAGACGGGGCCCAGGCGGCGCTCGGTGGTGCAGTTTCCAGGAGGTCGAGATGGACCATGGCCGTGATACCGCCGGCCCGGCACGGGTTGCCGCGGCCGGCTCCCCCGCCGAAACGCGCATCGTGGGGTCGGGAAAGAAGTCCGGCACGGGGCCGGGGCCCGAGATCATGGCCGCGGCCACGCTGGAAGGCAACGACGTGCTCAACCTGTCCGGGGAGAAACTGGGGGTGCTGCAGGACATCATGATCGACGTTCCGGCGGGGCGTATCGCCTATGCTGTCCTGGCCCGCGGCGGCGTCATGGGGATAGGCGACAAGCTCTTCGCGGTGCCGTGGAGCGCGCTTACGCTGGACACCGACCGCAAATGCTTTCTGCTCGATATCGATCTGGAGCGGCTGCGCAACGCCGCGGGATTCGACAAGGACAACTGGCCTCGCATGGCGGACCCCGCATGGGCCGCGGCCATCCATGAATACTACGGGCAGCCGCCGTACTGGTCCTGAACGCGCTGCTTATCCTGTGTGGGAACCGGCCGAGGCGTCGTAGGTGCCGAGCCGGTTGTATAGCGTCTTCAGGCTGATGCCCAAGGTGCGGGCGGTAAGGCGCTTGTCGCCCTGGTGATGCGCCAGCGTGGCCAGGATCAGCTCCCGCTGCGCCTGCAGCAGGGACGTCCCCACGGACATCTTCAGGGTGCCCTGGGCGACCTGCGCCTTGGGTTGGCGGCGCGACAGCGCCGGCCCCGCGATTTCCACTACATTGTCGGCAAGGATGTAGGCCCGGTGTATGGTGTTCTTCAGTTCGCGGACATTGCCGGGCCAGTCGTAGGCCAGGAGCGTTTCCAGGGCCCGCTTCGAGAAGGTCTTGTTGGTGCCTTCCGCAGCGTTGAAGCTGTCCAGGAAGCGTTGCGCCAGGTACGGTACGTCCTCCAGCCGCTCACGCAGCGGCGGCACGCGGAGCGGCACGACCGCCAGCCGGTAGAGCAGGTCCTCGCGGAACCGGCCTTCGTTGACGGCGGTATACGGGTCACGATTCGTCGCCGCGACGATGCGCACATTGACGCGCACCGGCTGTAGTCCGCCCACCCGATGAAACGTGCCGGTCTCCAGGACGCGCAACAGCTGCACCTGCATGTCCAGCGGCATCTCGGTTACCTCGTCCAGGAACAGCGTGCCGCCGCTGGCATGCTCGAAGTAGCCGATATTCTGGGCGATGGCGCCGGTAAAGCTGCCTTTCTCGTGGCCGAACAGTTCGGCCTCGATCAAGGTGGCCGGGATGGCGCCGCAGTTGACGGGGACGAAAGGTTGGTCGGCGCGGTCGCTGCCGCCGTGTATGGCGCGCGCCACCAGCTCCTTCCCGGTACCGCTTTCGCCCACGACCAGAACGCTGGCATCGGTACCGGCTACTTTGTCGATCTGCTCAGCCAGACGGCGCATGGCATCGCACTTTCCCATGGACGAGGGAGCTGGGAAGGCCGCCGGGTCCGCGCGATTCGCGACCCGTGACGTCGTAGGGGTGGGGCTTCCCATTTCCTTGATGGCTCGTTTGGCTGTCGGGCGCCTGGAATTGGCGTTCGCAATATCGGTCGGCTGCATATCTCGTGATCCTACTTATCCAGAATACTCGCCATTGCAAGCACTTGAAAGTAGATGAAAATCTTAGCTAACTGTACGAATTGATTACGTACGCCCAAAACACGGCGCGATAAGCTTCGCTGCCCGCGAATGGTCCCCATTATGCACTGGCCTCCGTCTTAAACGCGATGCGGGGGGCGTACGGTGGAGGCTAGAATAAAGCCCAGCGGGGCGCGGTGCGCCCCGGCTTTTTCAGACCCTGAAAAAAACCGCGAACTTCACGGAACTGCGCATGCCACATGTTTTGATCGTCGATGACGAATCTCCAGTGCGAACCGCGCTGGCCGAGATCGTCAAGGACGAAGGGTTTACCGTTGCCCAAGCCAGCGACTTGCGCGAGGCGAAGATCCAGATTCTTCGTCAATCGCCGGACCTGGTTTTGTCCGACCTGCAGCTACCGGATGGAAGTGGCCTGGACATCTTCCAGGCATTGAGTTCACCGAACGTCGACGTCGTGTTCATTACCGGCCACGCCAGCGTCGAGAGCGCGGTGGATGCGTTGCGCCTTGGCGCCATCGATTATCTGCTCAAGCCCGTCAATATCCAGCGCCTGAAGATGGTGCTCGGGCGCATGCCGCGCAATGCCGACCTGTCGCCGTGGGGCGGGCCATTCGAGGACGAGGACCGCTTCGGCAAGATGCTCGGGCGCTCGCAGCCCATGAAGCAGCTGTATCGCCAGATCGCCAAGGTTGCGCCGACGGAAGCCACCGTCTTTCTCATGGGTGACAGCGGCACGGGCAAGGAGCTTGCCGCGCAAGCCATTCACGAATTGAGCGGGCGGCGCAAGGGCCCCTTCCTGCCGGTCAATTGCGGCGCCATTTCGCCCAACCTGATCGAAAGCGAGATGTTCGGCCACGAGCGTGGGAGCTTTACCGGCGCGGACCGACAGCACAAGGGCTACTTCGAACGCGCGGCGGGCGGCACGCTGTTCCTGGACGAAATCACCGAAATGCCCATCGACCTGCAGGTGAAGTTGCTGCGCGTGCTGGAGACGGGGCTATTCATGCGCGTCGGGACCAACCGCGAGATCGCCAGCGACGTACGCGTCGTGGCGGCAACCAACCGCAATCCGGAAGAGGCCGTCGCCGAAGGCAAGTTGCGCGAGGACCTCTATCACCGGCTGAACGTGTTTCCCGTGGAGCTGCCGCCGCTGCGTGAGCGCGGGGACGACGTGATCCTCATCGCGCAGCGCTATCTGGACATGCTGAACAAGGAACGCGGCGCGGACAAGAAGTTCGCCGTCGATACGCTGGAGAGCCTGCGCAATCACACCTGGCCGGGTAATGTGCGCGAACTGAAGAACTACGTCCATCGCGCCTTCATCCTGGCTGACGACAATGAAATCCGTGCCGGCGTGGTGCCCTTGCAGATGTCTCCCGAAAAGACCGCGACGGGTTCGCAGATCACGGTGCCGGTGGGCGTGCCCCTGGCCGACGCGGATCGGCGATTGATCTTCGCGACGCTGGAGCAATGCGGTGGGGTCAAGAAGCACGCCGCCGAAATCCTCGGCATCAGCCTGAAGACGCTTTACAACCGCCTGGAAGAGTACGCGGCCGCGGGGCATTTCCCCAAGGTGAACGGCGATGGCGGCGCCAAGCCGGAATCGGCCGGCCGCGCGGCAAAGTAGGGGCCGCGCACATCGGCCGTAAATGGCCGTATGCCGGCTGGAGCAGGCGTGTCGATCAACGGGCAGGTCCCGCGCGCAGGCCCTGCAAGACGGGCTTAGCCACCGTTGCGGGTCGGGTCCGGGCGCGTGTGCGCCAGCCCCGCCTGGTCTTCATCCACGATGCGGTCGGGCGCGACGTCGTCGCCGATGATGTCGTCCGAATCGCCTTCGACGTCCGCTCGTTCGCCGGTGCCGCTGGCATCGCTGTCGGTGTCCGGCGTATCGGGGCCGAGATCGCTGGCCGAGTCCGAGGAATCGCTGGGGCCTAGCGCACGGTTGCCGTGGCCGGGCAGCCCATTACCCATGAGATCGGCGTCAGGGTTGTAGCGTGTTGCCATGTGAGCCTCCTGAACAGGTGGCGCCCGGCGTTGCACTGCGGGCGCGGTAGGCCCGGGCACGCAAGCCCTGTGCCGCGGTACCGGGTTCAGGCGGGCACGGGCTCGGGCGGGCAGTCGGCGATCGCCTGGACGGACGTAATGTCCTGCGTGGGCAGGAATGAATCCGCGCGCGCCATAGTCCAGCCCGTCTCGAACAGACGGTGCCGGAACTTGCCTTCCAGCAATTCACCAGGCGACAGTTCGGGAAAGACCGCGGAAAGCAGCCGTACCTCCGAAGGCGAGATGCGTCTCGCGATGTGATGGGGCCTCAGCGCGCCGGGATGGGTCAGGCCGGCCGCGCCCAGCAGCTCGGCCAGCGCATGCAGGGTGTTCTCATGGAAGTTCGCCACGCGCTGCGCCTTGTCTGGTACAACCAGCGCGCGCTGGCGCACCGGGTCCTGGGTTGCGACGCCGGTGGGGCATTTGTCCGTGTGGCACGACTGCGCCTGGATACAGCCGATCGCGAACATGAAGCCGCGCGCGGCGTTGCACCAGTCGGCGCCCAGCGCCATGGTGCGCGCCATGTCGAAGGCCGTGATGATCTTGCCGGATGCGCCGATACGGATGCGTTCCCGCAGATTGACGCCGACCAGCGTGTTATGCACCAGGCGCAAGCCTTCGCGCAGCGGCGTGCCCACGTGGTCCACGAATTCCGGTGGCGCCGCGCCGGTTCCGCCTTCGGCGCCATCGACGACGATGAAGTCCGGCGTGATCCCAGTTTCGAGCATCGCCTTCACGATGGCGAACCATTCCCAGGGATGGCCGACGCAAAACTTGAAGCCCACGGGCTTGCCTTCGGACAGCTCGCGCAGCCGCGCCACGAAGCGCATCAACCCGATGGGCGTGTCGAAGGCGCTGTGCCCGGCGGGCGAGTTGCAGTCCTTCCACGGTGCCACGCCGCGCGTTTCGGCGATTTCCGGCGTCACCTTGGCGCCGGGCAGGATACCGCCATGGCCGGGTTTGGCGCCCTGCGACAGCTTGATTTCGATCATCTTCACTTGGGGATTGCGGGCATTGCGCGCAAATGCCTCAGGCGAAAAATTGCCTTGTTCGTCGCGGCAGCCGAAATAGCCGGATCCAATGTTCCAGACCAGCGCGCCGCCCGGCTTGCGGTGATACGGACTGATGCCGCCTTCGCCGGTGTCGTGGGCGAAATTGCCGATGCGCGCGCCTTCGTTCAATGCCGTGATGGCGTTGCCGGACAGCGCGCCAAAGCTCATCGCCGAGATATTCAGCGCCGACATGGAATAAGGCTGCTTGCAATGCGGGCCGCCGATGGTGACCCGGAAGTCGCTGTCGGCCACGTGCGTCGGCGCGAGCGAATGATTCATCCATTCATAGCGGTCGTTATAGACCTCTTCCTGGGTACCGAAAGGGCGCTTGTCCACCTGTTTCTTGGCGCGCTGATAGACGATGGAGCGCTGCGCCCGTGAAAACGGCGTGGCGTTGGTATCGTCTTCCAGGAAGTACTGGCGGATCTCCGGACGTATGGCTTCGAACAGGAAGCGCAGGTTGCCCAGGATGGGATAGTTGCGGCGTATCGCGTGGTGCGGCTGGGCCAGGTCATACAGGCCCAGCAATGCCAGGGCCGCCAAGGGGATCGCGGCCCAGAGCCATGCCAGCGAAGAGACGAGCGCCAGCGTGACGGTGCAAACCGTGCCCACCAGAACGAGTGCCAATGTCGAAAACCGTATCGCGAACCAGGACATATGTCTTCCTTACCGCCGGGCGCGGGCCCCGCTGAATCGAACGCGGCAAACCATAACAGAAAGCCGCGTCGGCCATGCGCGCGCAGGTGTGGGGGCGTTGAAACAGGTGCCGGCGGACGGAGAAAAGCAAAACCGGAGCCACGGGCTCCGGTTTCTGGGGGTTCGCGCCGGCCTGTGCGGCCGGATGACGCCGTCAGCAGCTGCTGGGCGGCGGGGATTTTTCCACGGCCAGGCCAAAGATGGGACGCAGCTGGACGCCCAGCGCGCTGCCGGCGAAGGCCGCCGGCAGCCACAGCCAGGCATGCAGGCTGCCCGATAGGATGCCGCTGAAATAGGCGCCGATATTGCACCCGTAGGCCATGCGGGCGCCGAATCCCAGCAGCAGGCCGCCTGCCACGGCGCCGGCCAGGGAACGCGCCGGTACTTTCCAGACCGGCGCGAATTTGCCGGCGGCACAGGCGGCGACCAGGGCGCCAAGCATCAGTCCGATGTCCATGACCGTGCTGACATCCTCTCGCAAGGGGGCGGCCAGCGACTTGGATTGCTTGACCCAATAAGCCCAGCCGGCCACGTCGCCGCCCATCGCGTCGTAAGCCTTCGCGCCCCAAAGCGCGAAAGCCGACGTAATGCCCCAGGGACGGCCGGCCAGCGCCAGCGTGACGAGGTTCAGTCCCACCAGGGCGACGCCGCCCCAGATCAGCGGCCACGGGCCGCGCCACAGGCTGGCCGGGCGGTCGGTGCGCGAAGCGAACGAGACGATACGGCCGTGGCGGCGCCGCTCCATGCGGGTCGCGATCCAGGCGATGAGCGCGAACACCGCCAAGTTGGAGAGGATGGCGGGCAGAGGCCCCCAGGCCAGCACGAAGGACGTCGGCTTGATGGCGGGCAGGGCCGACCACCAGGGGAAGGTATAGGTGCCCAGCACCGAGCCCACCACGAAGAACAACAAGGTCACCAGCATGCGTGTGTTGCCGCCGCCTACCGCGAAGAGCGTGCCCGAGGCGCAGCCGCCGCCCAGCTGCATGCCCACGCCGAACAGGAATGCGCCCAGCAGTACCGAGCCGCCGGCTGGCGATACCAGGCCGGCCACCGGCTGGCCGAACAACGTGCCTTGGGCCAGGATTGGAAAGAACAACACGACGCCGACCGCGAGCATCAGCATCTGGCCGCGCAGGCCGGCCGCGCGGCGGTCGGACACAAATACGCGCCATGCCTGGGTGAAGCCGAACGACGCGTGGTACAGGGTGACGCCGAGCAGGGCACCCGTGATCCACAAGGCGGCCTGTCGCCAGCCTACGGTAGCCTCCAGGTACCAGGCACCCACCCCCAGCAGCAGCAAGGCGACCCAGAATGGACGGCTATTGAAGCGCAGCCCAGGGGCCGTGGGGCGGAAATCGAGGGTCGAGGCGTTGGCAGACATGAGACTGTGCGGAAAGTGGCAGCGCCCCTTGCGAAGGGGGCGCCAAAATCGTGAATGTACGGGCGGGCGACTTATTTCTTTAAATAATTATTGTCGATTTATTTAGATAAAAAAGAAATAATGCTGCGGTGTCAGCTCAAGCGCCAGGCCAGGGCGGCCAGGGTAGCCAACAGCACCGGGATGGTCAGCACGATGCCGATGCGAAAGTAATATCCCCAGCCGATGCGCATGCCCTTGCGTTCGAGCACATGCAGCCACAGCAAGGTCGCCAGGCTGCCGATGGGCGTGATCTTGGGGCCCAGGTCGCTGCCGATGACGTTGGCATAGATCATGGCCTCGCGCGCGGCAGCCGTGGCCGTGGCGTCGGCGATCGAAAGCGCACCCACTAACACCGCCGGCAGATTGTTCATGATGGACGACAGCGTGGCCGCGGCGATGCCCGCCCCGAACGCGCCGCCCCACACGCCGCCTTGCGCGCACCAGGACAGGAAGGTACTCAGCTGCGATGTCAGGCCGGCATTGCGCAGTCCATACACCACCAAATACATCCCCAGCGAGAACACGACGATGTGCCACGGCGCGCCGCGCATGATGCGGCGCGTGCCCACGATGTGGGTGCGTCCCGCCACGGCGAGCAGCGCCAGCGCGCCTACCGCGGCAATCGCGCTTACCGGTATGCCCACGGGCTCCAGAATGAAAAAGCCGGCCAGCAGCAGGGCCAGCACGATCCACCCCGCGCGAAAGGTCGCGCGGTCGCGTATCGCGCTGCGCGGCTCGGGCAGCCGGCTATCGTCGTAGCGGCTGGGGATGGCGCGCCTGAATACGAGCGTCAGCATGACCAGGGAAGCGGCCACGGCGGCGACGTTCACCGGCACCATGACGGCGGCATAGCGCGCGAAACCGGTGTTGAAGAAATCCGCCGAGACGATATTGACCAGATTGGAGACGATCAGCGGCAGGCTGCCGGTATCGGCGATGAAGCCCGCCGCCATGACGAAAGAAAGGGAGGCAGCCGGTCCGAAGCCGAGCGCCAGCAGCACTTCCATGACGATAGGCGTCAGGATCAACGCCGCGCCATCGTTGGCGAACAGCGCGGTGACCATGGCGCCCAGCAGTACCACCAGCACGAACAGCCGCCCGCCATGTCCTCGGCCCCATCGCGCCACATGCAATGCGCACCATTTGAAGAAGCCCGCTTCGTCCAGGATCAGGCTGGTGATGATGATGGCGATGAATGTGGCCGTGGCGTTCCACACGATATGCCACACTTCGGCGATATCGCCGACGTGCACGACGCCCACGGCGAGCGCCAGCAAGGCGCCGCCCGCGGCGCTCCAGCCGACACCCAGGCCACGGGGCTGGATGATGACCATGGCGAGGGTCAGGATGAAGATGCAGGCGGCGAGCATGGGGCAGGCGTCAGGGGAGGCAGGAAGGGTAGAGGTTCACGAGCGGGGGCCGGTGGTGTGCTAGCGCACGCCAAGCTGCTCTATCCAGGCGACCAGCGCCGAAATGGTCAAGACCGAGGCCAGCGTGGAGAGCAGGATGGTGCGCGATGCCACGCGGGCGTCGCGGCCATACAGCTGGGCCAGGATGAAAGGGCCGGTGCCTATGGGCAGGGCGCTTAGCAGCACAGCGGTCCATGACCAGACGGGCGGCATGGTAAATACGCCGAAAGCCAGAGCGGCCGTGACCGCGGGTTGTACCAGCAGCTTCGCCGCCACCACGCGTGCGACCACGACGCCATTGCCCCCGGCCTCGGTCTGGGCCAGAAACAGCCCGATGGCGATCAGGGCGCAGGGGCTGGCCGCGTTGCCCAGCAGGACCATGAAGCGATCCATGGATTCCGGCAGCGGCAGGCCGGTGACCGCCCAGGCGAAGCCCAGTACCGGCGATACGAGCAAGGGATTGCGGATCAAGGCCGCGCCTACCTTGGCCGCGGTTTTGCCCAGGTGCTGGCCATGCCGCTGGTCCGCTTCGATGAGCGCGATCGACACCCCAAACAGCACGCAGGCCGTCATGAGGGTCGCCACGACCGCGGGCGCAAGGCTTTGCTGGCCGAACAGGACCAGGCAGAGCGGGATGCCCATGAAACCGACATTCGCATAGGAATTGCTCAAGGCTTCGATGCTGATGTCGGTCAGGGCAGTGTGCTTGCCGCGATGCGCGATCAGGGCCACCGCGAAGGCCGCGGCGATGCCGCCGAGGAACGACAGGACATAGCCCGGATGCGCGAGTTGTTCCCAAGTCACTTGTGACATGGCGCGAAACAACAGCGCCGGCAGTGACAGATAGACCACGAAGCGATTGAGTACGTCGCTGGCGGTTGCACCGAGCAGCCGCCTGCGTGCCGCCAGCCATCCCACCAGAATCAGCGCGAACACCGGCAGGGCGGCGGTAATGACGGCATGCATGGGAAAAATGCGTGGAAAAAAGGGAGTCATTCTAACTGTCCGCGCATTCCGTCATGTATCCGCCGGCGTCTTCTCCGGGACCGGTGCGGAAATTTGCCTGTCCGGCCCGCACTGGCGAAAATCGAGGCTTTCTTGGTCTGTGAGAAGGGAAAACAGCATGAGGCAGCCACCCGTTACCGTTACCGTCGTCGTGGGCGATTGGACGCGCCTGCGCGATGACGCAGCCGCGGTCCGGCATGCCGTTTTCGTCGTGGAGCAGAATGTGCCGCCGGAAATCGAGATGGACGAATTCGATGCCGTGTGTGTCCATGCGGTGGCCTACGATGCCGATGGACAGGTCGTGGGAACGGGCAGGTTGCTTCCCGATGGCCACATCGGCCGCATGGCGGTACATCGCCGCGCGCGGGGCCTGGGCGTCGGCGCGCATCTGTTGCAGGCACTGGTCGAGGCCGGGCGCGCCGCGGGCCATCGGAAACTGATGCTGAACGCCCAGACGCATGCGCGGGGCTTTTATGAACGACAGGGCTTCGTGGTGGAAGGCGACGAATTCATGGAGGCGGGCATCCCGCATGTGGCGATGGCGCGCGCATTGCCGGCGTGACGCCAAATAAAAAACCCCGCGAGACGGAGTCTTGCGGGGTTTCCTGCTTTCATTCACTCGCGGCGTTGCCGCGAATATCGCGATCGGGTGGTGCCCAGGAGAGGACTCGAACCTCCACACCTTGCGGCACATGGACCTGAACCATGCGCGTCTACCAATTCCGCCACCTGGGCCCGCTTCGTCGCCGCGTCGAATGCCGCGGAAGCGAAGAGGCGCGATTATGCACATTTTTTTTGCGGCCCGCAAGTTTTCGCTTTTTTGTCGGGGTTCGTGCCCATCACGCGATGCGAGGAACGCGCGATGCCAAAAGCATGCGATGCAAAGAACTAAAGATGGAAAGAACTAAAGATGGAAAGAACCAAAGATGCAAAAAACAAAACCCCCGATGCGTTTCCACATCGGGGGTTTTGGGAATTCGTGGTGCCCAGGAGAGGACTCGAACCTCCACACCTTGCGGCACATGGACCTGAACCATGCGCGTCTACCAATTCCGCCACCTGGGCACTGTATTTTCGTTAGAATACCGCTTTTGCTTTGTGGCAAACCGCTGGTTCTGAACCCGCGGCGCAGTAATTCTTCCGAAAGCACATAAGCTGCGCATTATAAACAGGAATTTCGACTTTGGCAAAACGATCGAGCGACGACGCCGCGAACAAGAACAGACCGACGGTCGTGCCTGAGGCGCCCCCCGATTTCGATCCCGACGTACCCAGCCGAGAAGCCATTCTTCGTGCGTTGCGGTCCGCCGGTGCCCCCTTGTCGCCCGCCGAGCTTGCCGACCGCATGGGCGTGGCGCGTCCCGATACCTCCATAGGCTTTGAGCGCCGCCTGGCCGCGATGGAGCGCGACGGCCAACTGCTGCCCAACCGCAAGGGCGTGCTGCTCCTGGCCACCAAACTGGACTTCGTGGCGGGCAGGGTGCAGGGCCACCGCGATGGGTTCGGCTTCCTGGTGCGTGATGACGGCGGGCCGGACATCTTCCTCTCGCCGCGCGAAATGCTGAAGGTGCTGCATGGGGACCGCGTGCTGGTCAAGCCCGGAGGCGAATACCGCGGCAAGCCCGAAGGCAATATTGTCGAAGTCATCGAACGCCGCACCAACAAGCTGGTGGGGCGCTTCCTGCATGAGCACGGCCTGTCCATCGTTGTGCCGGAAGACCAGCGCATCAAGCACGATATCCTGATTCCGCCCGGCGACACCAACGGCGCCCAGCACGGACAGGTCGTGTCGGTGGAAATCATCGAACAACCCACCCGGCACACGCAGCCCCTGGGACGCGTCGCCGAAGTGCTGGGCGAAATCGACGATCCCGGCATGGAAATCGAAATCGCCGTACGCAAATTCGACGTGCCGGTGGAGTTCTCGGAAGCCGCGCGCAAGCAGGCCGCCCGCCTGCCGGACACCGTGCGCAAGACGGATCTGAAGGACCGCATCGACCTGCGCGACGTACCGTTGATCACCATCGACGGCGAGGACGCGCGCGACTTCGACGATGCGGTGTATTGCGAGGCGGTGGAGCTCGGTTCCGGCCAGCGCAAGCGGCCGGCGTGGCGCCTGCTCGTCGCGATCGCCGATGTGAGCCATTACGTACAGCCCAACGACGCGCTGGATGACGATGCGGTGGAGCGCGGCACGAGCGTGTACTTCCCGCGCCGGGTCATTCCCATGCTGCCGGAAACGTTGTCGAACGGGCTGTGTTCGCTGAATCCGCACGTCGACAGGCTGGTGCTGGTTTGCGACATGGTGATTCCGGCCAGCGGGGCCAAGGCCGGCACGGTCACCGCGTATCAGTTCTACAACGCGGTCATGCATTCGCATGCGCGCACCACGTACACGAACATCTGGGCGGCGCTGCAGCAGCCCGGCGGGCCGGCCGCGCAGGCCATGGCCGGTGTGATGCCGCAGGTGCGCGACCTGTACGAGCTGTACCAGCTGCTGTCGCAGGCGCGCCGCAAGCGCGGCGCGATCGACTTCGATACGGTCGAGACCAAGATCGTCTGCAACGAGCTGGGGCGCATCGAACAGATTGTCGGCGTGGTGCGCAATGATGCGCACAAGCTCATCGAGGAATGCATGCTCGCGGCCAACACCTGCGCGGCCGACTTCATGGCGCGCAGCAAGCATCCCGGCCTGTACCGTATCCATGAAGGACCCACGCCGGATCGTCTGCAGTCGTTGCGCGAATTCTTGCGCACGCTGGGACTGACGCTGGGCGGCGGTGATGCACCGACGGCCAAGGACTACGGCGAGTTTCTCGACAGCGTGCGCGCGCGCCCCGACTATCCCCTGCTGCAGACCATGTGTCTGCGTTCGATGCAGCAGGCCATGTACAGCCCTGAAAATGTCGGCCATTTCGGGCTGGCCTATCCGGCGTATACGCATTTCACCTCGCCCATCCGGCGTTATCCCGACCTGCTGACGCACCGGGTGATCAAGGCCTTGTTGCACGGCCAGCGATATGTCCCCTCGCTGGAGGACGAGCCCGTGGTGATAGGCCGCTCCCACAAGGAGCACGAGCACGCCATCTGGGAAAAGCTGGGCCTGCTGCTTTCATCCAGCGAACGCCGCGCCGACGATGCGTCGCGCGACGTGGAGGCCTGGTTGAAGTGCTGGTTCGTCAAGGAACGCGTCGGCGAGGACTTCAGCGGCACCGTGACCGGGGTGGCCAGCTTCGGCATCTTCGTCACGCTGGATACCTTGCACGTGGAAGGACTCGTACACGTCTCGGAACTGGGTGGCGAGTACTTCCAGTTCAACGACGCGCTGCATGAATTGCGCGGCGAACGTACCGGCATGCGCTACCGCCTGACGGACAAGGTCCAGGTACAGGTGGCGCGCGTGGATCTGGAAGCGCGGCGCATCGAGTTCCGCCTGGTCAAGGGCACCAGTTTTGAATCGCTGCGCAAGGCCGCCCAGCGTGGGCCGGAAGAACCGCCCCGGCGCATCAAGAAGGCGGCCGGCACCAAGCCCAAGGCCCTGAAGGGCCAGACGGCCAAGGTGCGGCGCGCCGAAGCAAAGAAGGCGGATCGCGTGGCCGTGCGCCAGGCGCAGGCTTCCACCCCGTCCGCCGCGCGCAAGCGCCGTTGAGCATGGCCCCGCCCGTGGCGGGCGGGGGTTACAAGAGAGGTATGGTTTTATGGCGTCGACCCAGGTACTCGCAGGGTTTCACGCGGTCGTGGCGCGCCTGCGCCATGCGCCGTCGTCCATCAAGGAAATTTATGTCGAGGCCTCGCGCCGCGACAAACGCATGGCGTCGCTGGTCGAACAAGCCGAACGCGCCGGGCGCAAAGTGCACCCGGTGCCGGCCGAACGGCTGGACGGCCTGGCGCACGGCACGCGGCACCAGGGCGTGGTGGCCCTGGCCGTGCCGGCCCAACTGGCGGTCGATGTCGACGACGTGCTGGACGTGATTGAAGGTCCGGCTTTCCTGCTGATACTGGATGGCGTGACGGATCCGCACAATCTGGGTGCCTGCCTGCGCACGGCCGATGCGGCCGGCGTGCATGCCGTCATCGCGCCGCGCGACCGCGCCGTCGGGCTGAATGCCACGGTGCAGCGCGTGGCCTGCGGTGCGGCGGACACCGTGCCGTACATCATGGTCACCAACCTGGCGCGAACCATGCGCGCGCTGAAGGAACGTGACGTATGGCTGGTCGGCACGGACGACCAGGCCGGGACGCCGATGCACGGGGTGGACGCGCGCCGGCCCATGGCGTGGGTCATGGGCGCCGAAGGCGAGGGCATGCGTCGGCTGACACGCGAAACCTGCGACGAACTGGTGCATATCCCGATGCTGGGTTCGGTGGAAAGCTTGAATGTCAGCGTCGCGAGCGCTGTCTGCCTGTACGAGACCGTGCGCCAACGCCAGGCGTAAAATTCTCCGCTCATTCCCGTATCACTGGTGCGCGCGATCATGGATAAATCCGGCTTTACCACTAGCATTCTTCACTCCGATCGGCGTGATGCCGTCGAACATGGGGCCGTCCACAAGCCCATACATGTGTCGTCCGAGTACGGCTACGCCGACGCGCGCGAGCTGGCGGCTGTGTTTCAGGGCAAGGCCGGCTATTCGTACGCGCGGCAAGGCACGCCGACAACGGCCGCGCTGGAGACCCGCATCACGCGGATGGAAAAGGGTGTCGCGACAGTCAGCTTCGCGACCGGCATGGCGGCCCTGGCCGCGGTGTTCACCACGCTGTTGCGCGCGGGCGATCATCTGGTGTCCAGCCAGTTCCTCTTTGGCAATACCAACAGCCTGTTCGCGACGCTCGCCGAGCTGGGCGTGGAAATCAGCTTTGTCGATGCCACCGATACCGAACAGGTTAAGGCCGCGCTGCGGCCGAATACCCGCATGGTGTTCGTCGAAACCATCGCCAACCCGGGGACACAGGTCGCGGACCTGGCCGGCATCGGCGCGCTGTGCCGCGAGCGTGGCCTGGTCTACCTGGTCGACAATACGCTGACCTCGCCGTGGATGCTGCGCGGCATCGATGTGCAGGCGTCGCTGGTCATGAACTCGCTGTCCAAGTACATCGGCGGCCATGGCAATGCGCTGGGCGGTTCCATCACCGATACGGGCCTGTTCGACTGGTCCGGCTACAAGAATATTTTTGATTCCTATCGCAAGGGCCCGTCGACCGGTTGGGGACTGTTGCAGATCAAGAAAAAGGGCTTGCGCGATATGGGCGGCACCTTGTCGGCCGACGCGGCGCACCGCATCGCGGTGGGTTCAGAAACGCTGGCGCTACGCATGCGCCGGCATTGCGACAACGCGCTTGCCCTGGCCCGCATGCTGGAAAGCCACCCTGGCGTGGCCCGGGTGTATTACCCCGGCCTGGCATCGCATCCCCAGCATGCCCGCGCGGCGTCGTTGTTCGACGGATGCTTCGGTGCCTTGATGGGCGTGGAGCTGGTAGAGGGCATAGATTGCTTCGATTTCCTCAACCGGCTGCAGGTCGTCATCCTGGCCACGCACCTGGGCGATACGCGCACCTTGGCGTTGCCGGCCGCCCATACCATCTACTACGAAATGGGCGCGCAGCGCCGCGCGCAGATGGGGATAGCCGACAGTTTCATTCGCGTGTCCGTCGGGATCGAGGACGAACAAGACCTGCTGGGAGATTTCGACCAGGCGCTGCGCGCCTGTCTGAACACCTGAGCCGGAGCTACCCCATGTTGATCCAGATCGCCGACGTTTTCACGCCTGCCGAAGCCGCCGAAATGCGTGCCCGGCTTGAAGCAGCCGATTGGGTCGACGGCAGGGTTACCGCGGGCCACCAGTCGGCCCAGGTCAAGCAGAACCGCCAATTGGCGGAAAGCAATCCGCTTGCGCAGGAGCTGGGTAGCGCGATCGTGCAGCGGTTGACCCACAATCCGCTTTTCATGGCCGCGGCCTTGCCGCGCAAAATCATTCCACCGCTGTTCAATCGCTACGAGGGCGGAGAAAACTTCGGCTATCACGTCGATAACGCGGTGCGGCCCGTTACGGGCTCGCCCGATCGCGTGCGCACCGATATGTCCGCGACCTTGTTCCTGTCCGAGCCGGATAGCTACGAGGGCGGGGAACTGGTGGTCGATGACCTGTATGGTCCGCGCAGCATCAAGCTCGCGGCGGGCCACATGGTGCTGTATCCGGGCACCAGCCTGCATCGCGTGAACGCCGTGACGCGTGGCGCGCGCATCAGTGCCTTTTTCTGGCTGCAGAGCCTGGTGCGCGAGGATGCGCAGCGCACCTTGCTGCTGGACCTGGATGTCGCTATTCAAAGATTGACGCAGGATCTCAAGGAACATCCCTCGCTGGTTCAATTGACAGGCGTGTATCACAACCTGCTGCGCCGGTGGGTGGACGTGTAACGTTGCGCTGCCGATGCGCTGCCCGCACACCACGCGTAAAGCCTCGGCAAGTACTGTCGCTTTCAATGCGGAAAGCCAGTAAAGACGCGGGTTTTCGGCGGATTTTTTCTTGACAGCCTTGTGTCGTCAGGGCCTAATACGCCTCTACGTCGCTCCTGGTTTGCCCGCTTTCATGCGGGCGAAATCATGGGCGGCGTAGCAATTTAAGCGTCGCGGTTTGTCATGCAAACCGTTCAATAAGAAGTCGTTCGAATGTTTCGCTGGCCGCGACGGCCGCCGGGACACCATACCTGTGAGGGGTAATCCTGCATGAACAAAACTGAACTCATCGACCACATCGCCAGCAAAGCGGATATCTCGAAGGCGGCCGCGGGCCGTTCCCTCGACGCGTTGATCGGCGCCGTGAAGTCGACGCTGAAGAAGGGCGGCACCGTAACCCTGGTCGGTTTCGGCACGTTCGCCGTGTCTTCCCGTGCAGCACGTACCGGTCGCAATCCCCGCACCGGTGAAAGCATCAAAATCAAAAAAGCCAAGGTGCCCAAGTTCCGCGCCGGCAAGGCCCTGAAGGACGCAGTCAACTGATCGATCGTTCGATCAGGATCGCCCGGCAGGCAGGGGACGATGAGCGCCTCGTATCGCGCCGCTTGCATGCATAGTCTCGATTCCCCCTCGTTTGCGGCCTTACCGGGCGGTCGCTATAATCCACGCTCGCGGTTTGCTTGAAGAGTGGCCCCACTCTATTGGGGTGCTTAGCTCAGCTGGTAGAGCGGCGCCCTTACAAGGCGTAGGTCGGGGGTTCGAACCCCTCAGCACCCACCACTCCCTTCCGTCGCAATCGCGGTCTCCCCCTCCGGTATTTCCCCCACGTATCATCCCGGGCTGTCGTTCGTAAGCGGCCGTCCGCGCGTCTGCGTATCCCTCTTCGGTTTTCGGCCTTCGCCTTGGGCGCTGTTGTCCGGATGCCTGCCTGCTTTCCCTTCACGCACCGCTTGGGCACGGGCCCTGGTCACGCTTGCATGCCAGCGGCATGGACCGTCACGATTCCTGTCTCCGGACCACATCAAATGATTTTGCGAATAATTCCCATTTGAGATAGCATGTCGGACTCATTCCCGCGCTCCACGCGTGTCGCGGCTTCACTCTAGTCAGGGCATCGGGCTGGTTCATGCCTAGCAACAAAAAGCGCAATTGGTCCACGTCGTCGAACGCTTCCCTGGGTATCAGGCTGGGCGCAGCGATCGTCGTCGTAGCGGTGCATGCCGTGGTGGCGGGGGCCATGCTCTCCACGCGGGAAGTGGTGCCCCTGCCGCCGGAAAGCCAACCCATCATGGTAAGCGTGGTGGAAGCGCCGGTACCGCAAGTCGCCAAGGCACCCGAAACGCCCGAGCCACCCAAGCCCGACGTGCAGCCGCCCACGCCGCCGCAACCGAAGGTGCAACCCGAGCCGGCGCCCACGCCACCCGAGACAGTGCAGCCCGAACCGGAACCGGTCATCGAAAAGCCGCCCGTTCCCGCGCCGAAGCCCAAGCCCAAGCCGCAGCCCACACCGCAGCCCAAACCGAAGCCGCAGCCGGTGCAGGAAACGCCGCCGCCCAAGCCGATCGAACAGCCGCCCGCGCCACCGTCGCCGCCGACGGGCGCGCCGGACGGGGCGACGGCCACCCAGGCGCCGCGCCAGGGGCCGCCCCGCGATCAACCCGAAACGGTCTCGAATATCGAATACCTGGGGCCCGGGCCGTCCGCGGTCTATCCCATGGCATCGAAGCGACGCCGCGAAGAGGGGCGCGTTACCGTGCTGGTGGTCGTCAATACGCAGGGCGCGATCGAAAAGGCGACGGTCGTGGCTTCCTCCGGTTTTCCGCGGCTCGATGAGGCCGCGCTGGATGCCGTGCGCCGCGTGCGTTTCAAACCCTATAAGCGCAATGGCATCGCCTATACGGTCCAGGCAAGAATTCCGTTCGATTTCAATATAAGGAACTGACATGTCCATCGCACACCATATCGCCATGGTGCTGGCGCAGGCGGCGCCCGCCGCGACGGCCGAGCCTGCCGTCGCGCAGAACGCCGGGACGGCGCTGCAGTCCACCGCCATGCCGGCGGCCCCCGCGCCGCTGCCGACGCCCGACATGGGCATCCTGCATTTCGTCTCGCAGAGCGATATCGTCGGCAAGACACTGTTCGTCATCCTGATCCTGATGTCCCTGGTGACCTGGTACCTGATCGTCGTCAAGGCACTGAACAGCACGATGATCCGCATGCGTTCGCGCGATTTTCTCGACAAGTTCTGGGGTGCCAGCTCGCTGGAGCAGGTGGAGCATGAAATCACCACGCATGGGGCACGCGACCCGTTCTCGCATCTTGCGTCACATGCCATGTATGCGCAGGCACACCACGCCAAATATGGCGCGACCACGCTGTCCGAGGCCGGTTCCAACAGCGAATTCGTGACGCGCACCATGCGCAAGGTCATCGACGAGGAAACCGCCAAGCTGGAAAATGGCCTGACCGTGCTGGCGTCGGTGGGCTCCACGGCACCGTTCGTGGGGCTGTTCGGCACCGTATGGGGCGTGTATCACGCGCTGGTGGGCATCGGCCTGGCCGATGGCGTGACCATCAACCGTATCGCCGGCCCGGTCGGCGAGGCGCTGATCATGACCGGCCTGGGCCTGGCAGTGGCCATTCCCGCCGTGCTGGCATACAACACCTTCGTGCGCAAGAATCGCGTCTTCCTGTCTCGGTTGGACGCGTTCGCGCATGACCTTTTCGCCTTCCTGACAACCGGCCAGCAAGTGGCGATATCGGACAGCAAGGTGCGCGCCATGCGCCGGACTGGCGGTTCGCAGGCGACGCGCGGGAGCGAATAAATGGCTTTCGGCGGCTTTGACAACAAGGGTTCCGGCAGCCACGCGATGTCGGAGATCAACATGGTGCCCCTCATCGACGTGATGCTGGTGCTGTTGGTGATTTTCATCATTACCGCGCCGCTGCTGGCCCATTCGATCCGGATCGATATGCCCCAGGTCAGCGCGGAGCCGGTCAAGGAAGAGCCCAAGACCGTCGACCTGGCGATCGACGCCGGCGGCCAACTATTCTGGGACGATAAACCGGTACTCGAAGCGGAGCTGCCCGATCGCTTCGCCGCCGCCGCGGGGACCCAGCCCCAACCTGAGCTGCGCATCCGCGCCGACTTGAACACCCGTTACGAAACCTTGGCCAAGGTGATGGGCGCCGCCCGCCGCGCCGGATTGGGCCGTATCGGTTTCGTCACGAATCCGGCCCCGTCGGCGGCTGGCGCCGGTGCCCCGGGGGCGTCGGCCGGCGCTCCCCCCGCCAACTAAAGGTGGCGAAATATTTCACATGGCGTCCACGGAGGCTAGCGCGTTGCGGTCCGGATCGCGCTAGAATCGCGCCATGCGAGTACTGGTAATCGAAGACGACACAACCCTGGGCCACGCGCTGCAGGAGTTTCTGGCCGACCAGGGGTATGCGGTCGATTGGCTCACCGATGGCGACAAGGTGTTGGGCGCCTTGGCGGGCCAACCTTACGATCTGCTTCTGCTCGATCTCAACCTGCCCGGCATGAGCGGCCTGGATGTCCTGCGGCAATTGCGCGCGGACGGCAACCAGGTGCCTGTCCTTATATTGACGGCCCGCGACGGTCTGGAAGACCGTGTGGCAGGGCTGGACGCCGGCGCGGACGACTATGTCACCAAACCGTTCGAATTGCCTGAACTCGCCGCCCGGGTGCGCGCGTTCTTCCGGCGACGCAGCGGCCAGGCGCAGCCCTTGATCGAAGTCGGGCCGCTGGTCTTCGACACCGTCGGCCGGGAAGTCCGGGTCCACGGCGAACGCCTGTCCCTGTCGGTGCGTGAATTGTCCGTGCTGGAAATGCTGATGGCCCGCGTCGGTCGCGTCGTCACCAAGCGCCAGATCGTCAATTCCCTTTCCGCATGGGACGCCGATTTCAGCGAGAACGCGGTGGAAGTCTACGTATATCGACTGCGCAAGCGCCTGGAAGGTACCGGCGCGAGTATCCAGACGGTGCGCGGCTTCGGTTATCTGTTGGATGTGGAAGCAGCCTGAACGCTCGCTTCCGTGCGGTGACCACATGCCCGGATTGATCTCGTCCGGCGGGGTTGGCCTACGAACATGACCGTGGATATTTCCTCCGACCGTATCCGTAGCAGCCCGCAAAGCTCCCGCACTTACCGGTCTGGTCTTCTTCTGCCTCGGGGTTCCCTGGCTCGCTATCTGGTGGTGCGGCTGCTGCCCGCCATCCTGCTGCTGGTGCTCCTGGACTTGGCCGCGACGTGGGTAATGACCCACAAGATCGACATGACCCTATGGGAGCTGGAAGATTTCTTCCTGCTGATGGTGGTCGGCCAGGTCATCCTGATGTCGCTGTTCGCCTGGGTCGTCGTGCATGGCGTACGTTCCGGCCTGCGTTCGGTGAACCTGCTGTCCGACGAAATCCGGCAACGCTCCATCGATGACATGCAGCCGCTCGAAGTCGCCGGCGTGCCCGCCGAAATGGAGCCGCTGGTGCTGCATACCAATGATCTGCTCGCCCGCCTGGACGCGTCCCTGGCCGCCCAGCGCCGCTTCATCGGCCATGCCGCGCATCAGTTGCGTACGCCATTGAGCGGCTTGCGGCTGGAATCCGAATTGATGCTTGCCCGTCCCCTGCCGGACGACGTCCGCGCTCGCGCCGAACGCATCAAGGCGGTCAGCGACAGGATGATCCGTCTGGGACAGCAACTGCTGGTGCTGGCGCGCGCAGACCCCAACGCCCGCCCGCAGGACAGCTTTGTCCGCGTCGACCTGTGCGAATGGATCCGCGCCAGCGGCGCCGAGTGGATCCCGCGTGTGCGGGCCGCGCAGTTCGAACTGGATCTGAACGCGCCCGATACGCCGGTGTGGGTCGACGCCGATCCGCTGCTGCTGGATGAGCTGCTCGGCAATCTGCTGGACAACGCCCTGCGTTACGGCGCGGCGGGCGGCAGGATTACCCTGACCGTGGGCACCAATCCGCCCAGCCTTACCATCATGGACGATGGTCCGGGCATCCCGGCGGAAGACCAGGATCGGGTATTCGAGGCTTTTTATCGCTCGCCCGCGGCAACCGCGGGAGGCTCCGGCCTGGGCCTGGCCATCGTTCGCGAAATCGCCCATGCGCACGGCGCGTGGTGGAAACTGTCCAGCCGTCCCGAATTCCCCGGCACGCGTTTGACCGTGGTGTTTCCCGGTCCACGCAAAGGCGCCCAATTGACTCGACACGACATACAGGTATGACGACCGGAACCGCAGCAAGCCCGTCCCCGGTGGCAGCGGCCCACCACGCGCCATCTTCCAGGGCCGCCCTGGTCATCGGGGCGCTCGGCGTCGTGTATGGCGACATCGGCACCAGCCCGCTTTACACCCTGCGCCAGTGCCTGGTCGGATACGGTGACCTCCAGCCCGGCCATGTCCTGGGAGTACTGTCCATCCTCTTCTGGATGTTGATGCTGGTGGTGTCGTTCAAGTACATCATGCTGGTGCTGCGCGCGGACAACCGGGGTGAAGGCGGTACGCTGGCGCTGCTGGAGCTGGCCATACGCGGACGCCAAGGCAAGTTGCGCATACTGCTGATTGCGCTCGCAATATTCGGTGCGGCGCTGTTCTACGGCGACAGCATGATCACGCCGGCCATCTCGGTGCTGTCGGCGCTGGAAGGGATCAGCGTCGTATCCCATCGCTTCGAGCATTGGGTGGTGCCGCTTGCCTTGATCGTGCTGATCGCACTGTTCATGATCCAGTCGCATGGGACCGGCGTGATGGGCAAGCTGTTCGGTCCCATCATGGGCCTGTGGTTCGGCACGCTGGCCGTGCTGGGCGTATGGCAGATCGTCCAGGCGCCGGCGATATTGCAGGCCCTGAATCCGATCTGGGGCGTGCATTTCGTGGTCGAATCGCCGCGCGCCAGCTTCGTGCTGCTGGGCTCGGTCGTGCTGGCGTTGACGGGGGCGGAGGCCCTCTACGCCGATATGGGGCATTTCGGGCGGGGCGCGATCCGCCGCGCCTGGTTCTGGATGGTGGCGCCGGCCTTGACGCTGTGCTACTTCGGCCAGGGAGCGCTGTTGCTGCGCGATCCGCACGCGATCGCCAACCCCTTCTTCCTGATGGCGCCCGACTGGGGCGTGGTGCCCTTGGTCTGCCTGGCAACGGTGGCCACGATCATTGCCTCGCAGGCCGTGATCTCGGGCGCGTATTCGATGACGCGCCAGGCCGTTCAGCTGGGATACTGGCCACGCATGGAGATCCTGCACACCTCCGCGGTTGAAAAAGGCCAGATCTACCTGCCGCAGGTCAATGCATTGCTGCTGGTCGCGGTGCTTGTCCTGGTGGTGGTGTTCCGCAGCTCCGACAACCTGGCCGCCGCGTATGGCTTCGCCGTTACGGGGACCATGCTGACCACGTCCGTCCTGCTGTTGTCGCTGATGTCGCGTGCCGCCGTCAGCGGCCCCCGGCGTGCCATGTGGTGGGCCATACTGGGCTTCATCCTGGTGTTCGACCTGCTGTTGTTTTCGGCGAACGCGCTCAAGGTGGAAGAGGGCGGGTGGCTGCCGCTTTCGGTGGGGATCGTGGTGTTCACCCTGATGCTGACATGGCGGCGCGGCCGCTACTTGCTCAGCCAGCAGCAGCAGCGCGACCGGCAACCGCTGGGGGAGTTCATGGAGCAGCTGGAACAGTTCCCCCCGGCGCGCGTGCATGGCACCGCCATTTTCATGACGATGAATCCCGGCAACGTGCCGCCCGCGCTGCTGCACAACCTGAAGCACAACAAGGTGCTGCATGACCACGTGCTGTTTTTGACCATACGCAGCGCCGACGTGCCCTACGTTTCGTCGGAGGAACGCTTTTCCCTGACCAAGCTCAGTGCTTCCAGCTGGCAAGCAGTGCTGACCTACGGCTTCAAGGAAGAGCCTGACGTGCCGGACGCCTTGCGAGTAGTGGCGGAGGCTTATCCCGAGGTGGATCTGGAGCCGATGCGCACGTCGTATTATTTGTCGCGGCAGACCGTGGTAGCGGCCAAGCGGCCGGCCATGCGGGGCTGGCGGCGCGCGATATTCGCCTTCATGGCACGCAATTCCACGCGTAGCACGAAGTTCTTCAAGATTCCGCCGAACCGCGTCGTGGAAATGGGGATGCAGGTAGAGCTGTAGCGCCCTTACGCCTGCGGGTAGCCCAAGGAAAAAGCCGCGGAAACCCGCGGCTTTTTTTCATGGCAAGGCGCGAACCCGCGCGCGGTGCTTTTATTTCTTGTCTTCCTTCAGCTGGGGCAGGGCGGCGCCTGCCGATGGCGCCAGCAGGCCGGCCTTGACGTAGGTGAACAGCTTGTCGCGCGTATCGACGATGTCGAGGTTGCGCATGGTGAGCTGGCCGATCCGGTCTTGCGGCGAGAATACCGATTCGCCCTTTTCCATCGTCAGGCGTTCCGGCTTGTACGTCAGGTTGGCGGATTCGGTATTGACGATGGAGTAATCGTTCCCGCGGCGCAGTTCAATGGTCACCTCGCCCGTCACGGCGCGCGCCACCCAGCGCTGCGCGGTTTCGCGCAGCATGATGGCCTGCGGATCGAACCACCGGCCCTGGTACAGCAGACGGCCCAGCTTGCGGCCGTTTTCGCGGTACTGCTCGATGGTGTCTTCGTTATGGATGCCGGTGATCAGACGCTCGTAGGCGATGAACAGCAGCGCCATTCCCGGGGCTTCGTAGATGCCGCGGCTCTTGGCTTCGATGATGCGGTTCTCGATCTGGTCGCTCATGCCCAGGCCATGGCGTCCGCCGATGCGGTTGGCTTCCAGCATCAATGCAACAGGGTCGTTGTATTCCACCCCGTTCAGGGCCACCGGGCGGCCTTCGACGAAACGCACGCTGACTTCTTCACGCTTGACGTCGACCTCGTCACGCCAGAACGCCACGCCCATGATGGGTTGGACGATGCGGATGCCGGAATTCAGGTGTTCCAGGTCTTTCGCCTCGTGGGTGGCACCCAGCATGTTGGAGTCGGTGGAATAGGCCTTTTCCGCCGACATGCGGTATTCGAAGCCCGACTGGCGCATGTATTCCGACATTTCGGCGCGGCCGCCGAGTTCGTCGATGAAAGCCTGGTCCAGCCAAGGCTTGTAGATCTTGAGATCCGGGTTGGTCAACAGGCCGTAGCGGTAGAAGCGCTCGATGTCGTTGCCCTTGAAGGTGCTGCCGTCACCCCAGATATTGACGTCGTCTTCCTTCATGGCCGCGACCAGCATGGTGCCCGTGACGGCGCGTCCGATGGGGGTCGTGTTGAAGTAGGTGATGCCCGCGGTGGAAATATGGAAAGCGCCACTTTGCAGCGCGGCGATGCCTTCTGCAACGAGTTGGCTGCGGCAATCGACCAGGCGGGCTTTTTCCGCCCCGTATTGCATGGCGCGGCGCGGGATTTCGTCGTAGTCGGGCTCGTCCGGCTGGCCCAGATTGGCGGTATACGCATAGGGCACTGCGCCTTTTTCGCGCATCCAGTGAAGCGCGGCGCTCGTGTCCAGGCCGCCTGAGAACGCGATGCCGACCTTCTGGCCGACGGGGATGTGCTGAAGGATGGTTGCCATTGCGTATCGCCTGGGGGGAAGAAAACCAGCGATTTTACCGCTTTTGCGATGCCCCCAGGCGCTGCTGCCCGTCGCTTCAGGCAGGCCGGTTGGGCGTCATCCCCGGCACGGCATCCAGGCCGCCGTCCGGCCCGCGGCCGTCTTCGTCGATGCGCGACAGGTCCAGTCCATTGGTCTCCGGCAGCAGGAGGGCGGAAACGATGACCACGGCGTAGCCGACGCCCGCGACCACGGCGATCGAGATGCCCAGGGGCAGCGTGCCGCCGCTGAGCCAGCCCACGCTCAAGGGGAAGAGCGATCCAATCACGCGGCCGGCGTTGTACGACACCCCGTAGCCGGTCGCGCGCACGCTGCTTGGATACGATTCGGAAAGCGTCGCGCCGATTCCGGAGAACATGCCCTGCATCAGGATCCCCATGGGGAAGCCCAGGAACAGCATGGAGGTGTTGGAAATCGGGATCATCATGTAGATCAGCGCCATCGCGAGCGCGCCCACCGCGAACAGGACATAGGTGGCGCGGCGTCCGAGGCGATCGGTGGCGTAGGCACCGGTCACATAGCCCAGGAAAGAGCCCAGTATCATGACCACCAGATACGAGCTCGTCCCGAATACCGACAGGCCACGCTCCAGCTTCAGGTAGGTGGGCAGCCACGTCGCGATCGCGTAATAGCCGCCCAGCATGCCGCCGGACAGCAGGCTGCACAGGATGGTCTTGGGCAGCAACGGCGTCTGGAATACCCGCAGGAGATTGCGCTTGAGCGGAACGCTTTCGGCGGCCGCGCGCGAGGCGACGTAGATCTCGGGCTCGACAAGGTTGCGCCGCAGGTAAATCACCACCAGGGCCGGCAGGATGCCCAGGAAAAAGCAGGCCCGCCACGCATATTCGGCCGGCATGATCGCGTACATGGCCGCGTAGGCAAGCGCCGCGGCGCCCCAGCCGAACGAGTAGCTGCTCGCGGTGAAGCCGGAGTATTTGCCGCGATGGGTGGGATTCCTGATCATCTCCGTGACCAGCACCATGCACAGGGACGATTCGCCACCGAAGCCCAGTCCCTGGATGATGCGGAACATCATCAACTGCGTGGGCGTCTGGGCCAATCCGCATAGGAAACAGGCGAACGCGAAGACCACGATGGTCCAGCGCAGGACGCGTACGCGGCCATAACGATCGGCCAGCATGCCGGCCAGGATCGCCCCCGCCAGCGACGATACCAGCGTATAGGTCACGATCGCCCCTGCTTCGGATTTGCTCATGTTCCATTGCGACAGCAGGGTGGAGATCAGGAACGAATAGATCATGAAGTCGAACACGTCCACGGCGTGCCCCAGAAAGGCGCCGTAGAACCCTTTGCGCTCCATGCGCGTCAGTTCGGTGAACCAGCTGAGCATCGCTTTCCCCTTTGCGTCCGATGGTGAATCAGGTTAGGAATGCCGTCCCGCTCTACGCCGTGCGAGCCAGGACGGGCGGTTGGAATGCGTGGCCGTGCGCTTCCAGCCACTGCGCGAAGCGCAGCGAGGTCAAGTCGTGGTACCGGCCGGCGACGATCTGCACGCCGACCGGCAGGCCGTCCGCGGTGCGGCCCGCGGGAGCGACGGTGGACGGCAGTCCGCAAAGTCCGGAGTAGCCGGCCCAGAACAGTTGCGTCGTCATGGGCTGAGGTTCGCCGTTCACCCACAGATGGCGCTGCCAGGGCTCGCCCGTTTCGTTCAGTTCGAATGCCGGCGTGGCGGCGGCCGGGCACAGCAGCACATCGTGGCTGGCGAAGAAATCGGTCCATGCCTGAGCGATACCCCGCCGCACGCCGGCCAGCTTGAGCCAGCCGCGATGATCCAGCGTCGCGCCCACGTATTGCAGCGCCGCGTAGGAGAGGTCATCCGGATCCACGTGCCGCGCGCGATCGCGCATGGCCTGGTAGGCCGCATCGCTGGCGGCGAGCGAAGTTGCCGCCCGCAGCATCAGGACATAGGTCCGCCACAAGGTCGCTGCATCGATCGCCGGCTGAGCGTTCCAGGAGACGCGCAAACCTTCGCCTTCCAGTTCCCTGCCCAGATCCTCGATAATCGCCGAGACGGCGCCATCCACCGGCGCGTAGGGATGCGTGGGAAGCACCGCGACCCGGAAGTCGCGCGGCGCCCGTTCCTCTTCACCTGGAAACGGCAGGCGCGGGCCCGCGCCCGCGCCGGCATCGCATGCCAGGACGCGCAGCAGGAGTTCCAGATCGCGCGCCGAGCGCGCAATGGGGCCGGCGACGTTGATATCGGGCGACTCGTCCGTGCCGTTGATGCCGTGGCCGCGTAGCGATATCAAGCCGTGGCTGCTCTTGTGGGAGAAAACCCCGCAATAGTGCGCCGGATTCCGCACCGAAGAGCCGATGTCCGACCCGATGTCGAACACGCTCATGCCCGTGCAGACTGCGGCGGCGCTGCCGCCGGAAGAGCCGCCGGGGGTACGAGAGAGGTCGTGCGGATTGCGCGTCGTGCCGTACAGCGCGTTGTAGCTTTGCCAGTCGCGCAGATGTAGTGGCACATTGGATTTGCCTACCAGGATGGCGCCGGCATCCCGCAGACGGCGGACGACGTCCGAATCGCGTGCGACCATGCGCTGCGCGTGGGCCGGATCGCCGCACGTGGTCGGCCAGCCGGCGACATCGAAGCTTTCCTTGATGGAAAAGGGGATGCCATGCAGCGGTCCCAGCGTCTCGCCGCGGCGGCGCGCGGCATCGGCGGCCCGTGCCGCCGTTCTCGCCGCCGCGTAATCGTGCACGGGCAGGGCGTTGACACGCGCGTGGTGCACCTTGAAAGCCTGTTCGCAGGCGTCCACCAGCTGTTCGGCAGTGACCGCTCCGGACTCCAGGGCCTGGAGGCACTGCCATAGCGGCCGGTATGACGGATCTTCGAAGCGGCTATCTACGGAATCTGCGACGGTATCCAAGGCGGGCTTCCTGGCTGAGGGGGGGGGCGGGCGGCGTCGGGCGTGATCGCAGTACTTTGTATACTATATTCTCACGCCATCGCATCGGGATTGTCCCGACCAAGGGTAAATCCGGTCCGGAGGCCCGCCATGGGATGTAAAAAAACCGCCGCGCGGCGTTGCTAGCTGCTGCCGGCTGCGCGACCATGGCGGTTTTTCGAGCGAGGATGGCATGACCGATACAAGGCGCGAGACACCGGCTCCGGGGGGAGATGTCCTGCTGTTGAAGATTCCGGGCATATGCCTGACGGTGGAGCAGCTGGCGGCCTTGCGCGCCGCGCTGAATCCGGAGCCGCACGGCGTGGTGGTCGAAGGCTATGCCGCCATTGAAGGTGCGCAGACCTATGTCTACTGCCGCCTGCCGTCCGGCGATGCGGACGGGGCGGCTGCGGCGCTTGGAGAACGGGCTAGGCACGTCCGCCCGGACGCTACGATCCGGCGGCTGCGCCGCATCTCGGACTTGCCCGGCGCCTCGCAGGGGCGCGCCGCACCCTGGCATTACATCGTGGAAACCGATGTGGTGCCGGAGGCCGAACAGGACCTGAACAATTGGTATGACCAGGAGCACCTTCCCGGCCTGGCGAACGTGCCAGGCACGGTGCGGGCCGAACGTTTCGCGTGCAACGAGGCCGCGCCCCGCTATCACGCGTGTTATGACCTGGAGACGGTGGAAACCTTCGGCAGCCCGCCCTGGCTGGCCGTGCGCGCGACGGCATGGAGCGACCGTGTGCGCCCGTCGTTTCGCAACACCCTGCGCAACATGTTCAAGGCGATCGTGTAGACGGTGGGGCCTTCGGGAGGGCGGCCGCGCGGCGCCGTCCCGTCACGTCAGGACAGGTGGCCCAGCAGCAGGAACTCCATCAGGGCTTTCTGCACGTGCAGACGGTTCTCGGCCTCGTCCCACACCACGCTCTGCGGGCCATCGATGACCTCGCCCGTGACTTCCTCGCCCCGATGCGCCGGCAGGCAATGCATGAAGACCGCATCGGGAGCGGCCACGGCCATCATGTCCGCATCGACGCACCAGTCCGCGAAGGCGGCACGGCGCTGTTCGTTCTCCGCCTCGTAGCCCATGCTGGTCCAGACATCGGTGGTGACCAGGTGTGCCCCGCGGCACGCTTCCATCGGGTCCTTGAATTGCCGCAACACCGACGCCGGCGGCGTGCCGGTGCGCATCGCGTCCAGCTCGTAGCCGGAGGGCGTCGATACGTGCAGCGTGAAGCCCAGCATTTCAGCCGCCTGCAGCCAGGTATAGGACATGTTGTTCGCATCGCCAACCCACGCGACGATCTTGCCGGCGATCGGGCCGCGATGCTCCACATAGGTGAAGATGTCCGCCAGTATCTGGCAGGGGTGGAATTCATTGGTCAGGCCGTTGATGACCGGCACGCGGGAATGCGCGGCAAAGCGTTCGATGCGGGTCTGCTCGAAGGTGCGGATCATCACGATGTCCACCATGCGCGAAATCACGCGCGCGGTGTCTTCGATGGGTTCGGCGCGTCCCAGCTGCGAATCGTTGGACGTGAGGTTGATGACGGACCCGCCCAACTGGTACATCCCTGCTTCGAAAGACACGCGCGTGCGCGTGCTGGCTTTTTCGAAAACCATTGCCAGCGTGCGGTCATGCAGCGTCATGTGCGGCTCATAGCGCTTGAACTTGTCCTTGATCAGGCGCGCGCGCTCCAGCACATAGTTGATTTCGGCGGCGGAAAAATCGCGGAACTGCAGGAAGTGGCGCAGGGGGCCGTTTTGGGTGCTTGCGGTTGTCATGGTCGGTCTGCACATCGTTGGTCTCGCCCGCTGGAGGCCGGGCGAGGCGCCTCATTATGCCCGTTCTTTTTTAAATACGTCCGCTGCGGCGAGGATGCGTGGAAAAGCGCGGGAAAGCCAGATAAAGCGAGCGATTCGACCGTGAGGCAGCCGGCCGAATACAATCCGGGGAAGCATCAATCATATACAATCGGCGTCGCGACCCGCGTGTCGCGGGCTGGTCACACTGACGGCGCGCCGCGCCCGTCGCCGATAGCAGAACCAACGGTATTCCGCGTGCGACAACTCGTTATCCTCGGTGTTACGGAAGAAGGCCAGCGCTTTCGACCCAGCGATTGGGCCGAGCGGCTTGCCGGCGTCATGGCGCAATTCCGGCCGCCGGGTAGCGCCCCCGCCAGTCCGCTTTATTACTCCCCTTATGTGTTGCCCGTCATCGTGGACGGCCACCGCAGCGTCGTCGTGGACGAACGCCTGCGCGAGCTGGAACCGCTTGCCTGGAAGTTCGTCATGGACTTCGCCAAGGATAATCGCCTGAAGACGGAAGAGCGCGAAATCGCCCATCCGTCGTAGGCGTGCGGCTTCCTGCTAGCGGGTCACCGGTGTGATGACCTTGCCGGTCCGCAGGAAGGCCTCCAGGTTTTTCACCATCAGGTCTTCCATGTCGCGGCGCGTTTCGTACGTAGCGCTGCCGATGTGGGGCAGCAGGACAACGTTGTCGTTGGTTTTCAGTGCATCAGGCACCTTGGGCTCGTGCTCGAATACGTCCAGGGCGGCGTTGCCGAGCTTGCCCGCCTGCAATGCTTCCACCAAGGCGGACTCGTCGATGACGGGGCCGCGGGCGATGTTGATGATGGTGCCCTTGGGCCCGAGCGCTTCCAGCACTTCCCGCGAAATCAGGTGGTGGGTGCCCGGCCCGCCGACCGTGGCCACCACCAGGAAATCGGCCCACGCGGCAAGGTCCACCAGCGAGGCCTCATAGCGGTAGTCGACGTCGTTGCGCTTGTTGCGGCTGTGATAGCGCACGTCCATGTCAAAGCCGATGCCGCGCTTGGCGATCGCCTGGCCGATGCGGCCCAGTCCCACGATACCGAGCTTTTTGCCGCTGACACGCGTGCCCAGCGGAATACTGCCGTGCACCTGTCCCCACCCGCCGGTGCGGACGAAGCGGTCGCCATAGGCGATGCGGCGCGCCGCGCCGAGCATCAGGCCCCACGCGAGATCCGCCACGCAGTCGGTCAGTACGTCAGGCGTATTGCTGACCTGCACGCCGCGCTGCTGCGCGGCCTTGATGTCTATGGTTTCGTACCCGACGCCCCAGCTGCAGATGGCCTTCAGATCCGGCAAGGCATCCATCATTTCCGCCGAGCAGCCGAAATTGGCCGAGGTCACCAGGACATCGACGCCTTTTCCGTGTTGCGCCAGCGCCGCCTCGCGCTCGGGATACTTCCATAGTTCGACGACATCGTAGTCCCGGGCGAGCCGCTCGTTGGCGGTAGGAGAGCCGGCATAGGAGCCGACCTGGATGATGCGGTGCTTGGCGGTCATGGAGGTTCGCGTACCTGGTCTATCGCCGGGAAATCGGCAGCGCCTAATTTACTCCAACTTGATATTGCTTTTGGCGATCACGTCCTGCCAGCGCTTGACTTCGGATTGCTGGAACCGGGTGAATTCTTCGGGGCTATCGGCCACGACCTCGAAGCCCAGGCCGTGCAGCGTCTTTTCGACGGCGGGATCGCGCAGCGTCTTGCGCAGCCCGTCAGACAGTTCCTTCACGATCCCGGCCGGCGTCGCCGCGGGTACGGCGAAACCCTGCCACGAATACACCACCATGTCCTTGATGCCGGCGTCCGCCATCGTCGGTACGTCCGGGAGTTCGGGAATGCGCTGCTGGCCGGTGGTGGCGAGCGCCTTCAGCTTGCCGGCCTTGATGTGCGACAGCACGGCGCCCAGGTTCTGGAAGGAGACATTCACCTGGCTGCCCATGAGGTCGCTGATGGCCGCGCCGCCGCCCCGGTACGGGACGTCGACACCCGACGTATCGGTCTTCTGGCGGAACAGCACGGCGGACAGGTGATCCGAAGACCCCGTGCCCGATGATGCGTAGGACACCGAGCCGGGATTCTTCTTGGCGTAGGCGACCAGTTCGGCCACGGTCTTTGCAGGAAAGTTGGGCGAGGCCACCAGCACATTGGGGTTGCGCACCGCCATGGTGAGGTACTTGAAATCCTTGCTGGGGTTGTAGGACAGATCCTTGTACAGCGCCTGATTGATGGCGAAGGTGCCGATGGAGCCCACCATCATGGTGTAGCCGTCGGGCGTGGCGCGCGCCAAGGCCTGCGCGCCGATGGAGCCGTTGGCGCCAGGCTTGTTTTCCACCACGAAGGTCTGGCCAAAAATCTTGTTCATGCCGGGCAACACGGCGCGGGCGGTAATGTCGGACGATCCGCCAGGGACAAAGGGCACGATCACCGTGACGGGCTTGTCCGGGTATTTGGCGGCGACCGGCGCGGCCGCGACCAGCGCGAGGGCGGCGCCCAGCGCGATCGTGCGTAGGGATGGGGTCATGGTTGTCTCCTGGCTGTTATGAGGTGGCGCATTGCGAAAGAGGGCAGGCCCGCGCGCCGTGCTTATGTGTTCTCAGACCACCTGCTTGTAAAACAACTATATGTATTGAGCAGTAATATGTCAACCAAGTATACTTTTCGGGCTGGCGCGGTAAGCTTGTCCGACAAGCGCGTCCATGCGAGCAGGCGGCTGGATGACGCCACGCGCGGCAGCCGTCGTTCGTTCATGCCCATAGGAGTTGCCTCATGAAAACCACGCCCGTTACGGTGGACGACCTGCGCCGGTCCGTGATTGCGGTGCCGCCGCTGGCGCGCAATGCCGATCTCAGCCTTAACGCACAGGCGAATACGGCCTTGCTACGGCATCTGGAGCAGGGCGGCGTGCGCAGCGTGATGTATGGCGGCAATGCGAATTTCTACAACGTCGCCGTGAGCGAGTACGCGCGCATCATCGACTTCCTGGCCGAGCAGGCCGGGCCGGATACCTGGATATTGCCCTCGGCGGGCCCGGACTACGGCAAATTGATGGACCAGGCGGCCATCCTGAGATCGCGAAGTTTTCCGACGGCGATGTTGCTGCCCATGTCGTTTCCGTTCACCGACGCGGGGCTGGCTGATGGCATACGTCGCTTCAGCGACGCCCTCTCGCGGCCGGTGGTCGTGTATATCAAGGCATCCGACTACATCGCGCCTTCCACCTTGGGGCGCTTGGTGGAGGAAGGCCGCATCGCCGCCGTGAAATACGCAGTGGTGCGGCAGGAGCCATCCCAGGATCCTTATTTGTCGGCCCTGCTGAAGGCGGTCGATCCCAGGTTGATGGTGAGCGGCATCGGCGAGCGGCCGGCGATCGTCCACTGCCGCGAATTCGGGCTGCAGAGTTTCACGTCCGGTTCCGTATGTGTCGCGCCGCGTGGCTCCATGCAATTGCTGCGGCTGCTTCAGGAAGGCCGGCTGCCGGAGGCGGAACGCGTGCGGGCCGCCTACATGCCCCTGGAGGACTGCCGCGATGCCATCAGCCCCATCCGCGTGCTGCATGATGCCGTGACGCTGGCGGGCATCGCGGATATGGGGCCGATGCTGCCTTTGCTGACCGGTCTGACGGCAGCCGAGCGCGAGCGCGTGGCGCCCGTCGCGCGCGCCCTGCTGGCGCGCGATCGCGATGTGCTGCCGGGATAAGGGTGCGGGGAGCGGAGCCGCGACGTCGATGGCGTACGATTAGCGCTCGATTCAAAGGAGAGCGACGTGTCCACCAAGCAACGCACGCAGGATACGGAGAGCGCCCGTGCCATTGACGCCGGCGCGGACGGCACGCGCATGCTCGATCGCGGCCAGCGCGTGCGCCTGGGCGACCAGCTCTACGGGCAGATCTTCGATCGCATCGCTTCGGGCGATCTCAACGTAGGCGACAAGCTGCCGTCCGAGCATGAGATCTGCGAACAGTTCGGCGTATCGCGTCCCGTCGTGCGCGAGGCCTTGCTCAGGCTGCGCGCGGACGGCCTGGTCAGCGCATACCAGGGCTTGGGCACCTTCGTCATCCACCAGCCCGCGCCGCGGCTGAAAACCTTCGGCGACGTGCAGAACGTGGGCGCGTATCTGCGTGCGCAGGAAGTGCGGCTGGCGCTGGAAGGCGAGGCGGCCCGGCTGGCCGCGTTGCGGCGCACCGAGGAGCAGATGAAAAAAATCGTGGAGGCGCATGAGACCTTCGCCGAAGGCCTGGCGCAGGGGCGGGTATCCGCCGAGGCCGACCTGGCCTTTCACGCGAGTATCGCCGAGGCGAGCGGCAATGATTTTTTCCTGGGCGTGCTGGAAACGATCCACGAATCCATACATGGCTTCATGCGTCTGTCGCTGAACCTCACGCGCACCGGCTCGCGCCAGCGCGCGGAACGCGTAATGGACGAACACGCGAGCATACTCGCGGCCATCCGCGAACAGGATGGCGAACGGGCACGGACCGCCATGCAGTTCCATCTGGGGCAGGCGCGCTATCGCCTGGTGGACCGCGACCGCGACTGACGCGCGTGCGGCACGACCCACCCGTCAAAACGACAATAGGGAGACAGGCAGTGGCAAGCGAACAAACGTCGGGCTTCAATGCCTCCGTGCCGTCCGTACGCGAGCAGATCGTCCTGGTGTTGCGCGCCTGGGGCATGCAGCCGGACCTGGCGGATACGTCGGCAGACCTGATGGCCGAGACGGACTTGCTGGGCATCGATTCGCACGGTATTTCCATGCTGCCCAGCTACGAGGACAAGGTACTGGCCGGCACGCTGGCGATCGCCGCGCGACCGCGCGTGGTGCGCGATGGGCCGGCGTCGGCCTTGCTGGACGGCATGGGTGGGCTGGGATATCCCGTGGCCGCGCAGGCCATGCATCTGGCGGTGGACAAGGCGTTGGCGCATGGCGTGGGCGCGGTGGCGGTGCGCAATTCCCATCACTTCGGCGCCGCGGGCGTCTATGCACGCATTGCCGTGCGACGCGGCGTGGTTGGCCTGGTAACCAGTAGCGCGAACGGCGTCATCATGGTGCCGACCGGCGGCGCCATGCCGATGCTGGGAACCAACCCCATCGCGTTCGCGGCGCCCGCCGCGCGCAATGAACCCTTCGTGCTGGATATGGCGACCACCACGGTGGCCGCCAACAAGGTGAAGGTATACGACTTTCATGGCAAGCCCCTGCCGCCCGGCTGGGCCGTGGACGGCCGCGGCGAACCGGTCACGGACGCCGCGCAGGCCATGGCATATATCTTCAAGCACCCGGAAGGCGGGCTATCGCCGCTGGGTGGTACGCCGGCAATGAGCAGCCACAAGGGTTATGGCCTGGCAATGATGGCGCAGATACTGGGGTCGACACTCACCGGCAGCGGTTTCGCGGCCCTGCACGCCAAGCGACGCGGCCCCGGCGATCCCGACAACATCGGGCATTTCTTCCTGGCGCTGAATCCCGACACATTTCGCGATGCGGGCTCGTTCGAGGCCGATCTGGACGAAATGATCGACGCGATGCACCAGACGCCCCGCGCACAGCCGGATGTGCCCGTGCAGGTGGCCGGCGAACCCGAGGCCCGGGCGCGCGCGCAGCGGGAACGCAAGGGCATACCGATTCCCCCGGCGCTTGACGCACGCTTGCACGAGATCTGTGCACGCTGCAAGGCCCGCTACGTGTTGCAGCCCATATCATCATAGGGAGACATGCATGTTGCCGCGTTCCATCAACCGCGCTCGCCGCCGCTGGCTATCCACACTCGCGCTCGCGCTGCTGGGCCTGGCGGGCGCCGCCCAGGCCCAGACCGGGGACTGGCCTTCCCGCCCCATACGGCTGGTCGTGCCTTTCCCGCCCGGCGGCAGCACCGACGCCGTGGGGCGCCTGGTCGCGGCGGAGCTGGGCAAGGCGCTGAACCAAACGGTGATCGTGGAGAACAAGGGCGGCGCCAACGGCAATATTGGTTCGGACGTTGTCGCCAAGGCCGCGCCGGATGGTTATACGCTGCTGCTCTCCGGCGTCGGATCCAATGCCATCAACTATGCGCTGTACGCGAGCATGCCTTACAAGGACAGCGACTTCGCGCATATTTCCCTGCTGGCGACCGGGCCGAATGTCCTGGTGGCCAATCCCGACTTTCCGGCCAAGACCTTCAAGGACTTCATTGCGCTGGCGCAGGCGAATCCCGGCAAGTACACGCATGCCAGTTCGGGCAATGGATCGTCCGGCCACCTGGCCATGGAAATGCTCAAGCGCGCCGCCGGCATCGACCTGGTCCACGTTCCCTACAAGGGGGGCGCCGCGGCGATCACCGACACCATCGCCGGCCGTGTGTCGGTGCTGTTCCTGAACCAGGACAACGTTCTGCCGCAGGTCAAGGCCGGCAAGCTGCGGGCACTGGCCGTGGCCAGCGAGAAGCGCAATCCCGCCTATCCCGATATCCCGACGATCGCCGAATCCGGTTATCCCGGCTTTGCCGCGGAATCCTGGTTCGGCCTGTCCGCGCCCGCGAAGACGCCGCCCGCCGTCGTCCAGCGCTTGAGCGATGCGACGCGCACCGCGCTGGCGGACCCCGCGCTACGCCAGAAACTGGAGGCCGTCGGTTTCGTGGTGGTGGGGGTTGGCCCGAGCGAATTCTCCGGGTTCGTCACGGCCGAGATCAAAAAATGGGGCAAGGCGGCCAAGGACTCTGGAGCCCGCATGGATTGATGCGGTCCCTCTGCGCTGACTCTTCTTCGACACATTCGCGCCGCCGGCCGCGCTGGCCGGTACCGCCGCCGTGGCATCGGACGCCGCGCGGCAACACCAGGATGAACCAGGATGAATGCACCGATTCCCAATTGTTTTCGTCAGCGTGTACTTGCGCGTGAAACCTTGATCGGTTTCTGGATGAGCATGGCTAGCCACATCACGGCGGAACTGGCTGGACTTGCCGGCTACGATTGGCTGCTGCTCGATGGCGAGCATTCGCCCAATGACGTGCCGATGTTCCTGCAGCAACTGCAGGCCTTGCAGGGCAGCGAGTCCGCGGCCGTGGGGCGCCCGACGATCAACGACCCGGTCGAAATCAAACGGCTGCTGGACATCGGCTTCTACAACCTGCTGATTCCCTTTATCGAATCGGCGGAAGAAGCCCGCCGCGCCGTGGCGGCCACGCGCTATCCTCCCGCGGGCATGCGCGGGGTGGCGGGCTTGCAGCGCAGCAATCGCTTCGGCACGATCCCGGACTACCTGACCCGCATCAACGACAACATCTGCGTGCTCCTGCAGATCGAGAGCCGGCCGGGCATCGAAGCGGTGGACGAGATCGCGGCGGTGGAGGGCGTGGATGGTATTTTTATCGGTCCATCCGACCTGGCCGCGGCCCTAGGGCATATCGGCAACCCCTCGCATCCCGACGTGCAGGCCGCCATCCGGCATCTGTACGAGCGAGCCAGCGCGCATGGCAAGGCAGTCGGCATACTCGCGCCCGTCGCGGCGGACGCGAAACGCTATCTGGAAATGGGCATGCACTTCGTGGCCGTGGGGACCGACCTGGGCGTGTTCAAGCAGGCAACCTTCGCGCTGCGCGAAGCATTCCGCTAGCGGCCACATGCGAAAAAGGACGCCCAGAGCGTCCTTTTTCGTATTTGCCGATGCGGGGTGCCGCCTTGCTTGTCGTAAGCGTGGGCGCGGCCGGGACCCGCAGCCAATTGCATCATGCCGTCCATACGCGGCGCATCATGCATGCGAGGCATGCAAGCAAACTTGAGCCGCGTCAGGCGCCGCCCGGGGCAGGGCGGCCGATAACATCAGAACAGTATCGGAACAGGCGTATCAGGCCAGCGCCTTGACGGCAGCCGACAGACGGCTCTTATGGCGAGCGGCCTTGTTCTTGTGAATGATGTTCTTGTCCGCGACGCGGTCAATCACGCTGGTCGCCTTTTGCAGCACGGCGGCGGCGGCCGCCTTGTCGCCGGCTTCCACAGCTTGGCGTACGCGCTTGATCGCGGTGCGCAGCATGGAACGCAGGCTGGAATTGTGCTTGTTGCGCTCGACCGATTGGCGAGCGCGTTTGCGAGCTTGGGCAGTATTGGCCATGTGCAGTTGGAAATTAGAAATTCGGCAAAGCTCGACATTCTAGCAAGTTCCCCCTGAAAAGCAAGCTTGCAAGCGTCAAGCGGGGGTTACGTCTATGCTGATCAGCCAGGGAGTGTAGCGCCGGACGGTCACGGTCATGCTCTGCTCCAGCGTATCCAGGGTGGCGTCCGTATCGTCCAGAGGGAACTGGCCGGTAACAGGCAGGCCGCCCGCCGCCATGGAAATACGCAGGATGCCGCTGCGGTAGGGGCGCAGCGCGGCCACGACGTCCGCCAGGGGGCGGTTGCGCACCGCGATCCAGCCGGTTTCCCAGGCGGCGTCGGCCAGCAGTTCCGCCCGGGGCGGATCCACCCGCGCATCGTCAAAGCGTGCGCCCGTCCCGGCACCGATGACGCCACGTGCCTTTTCGAGGGTCTGCACTTCCACTTCGTGCTCATGCACCACGACGAGGGAACGCCGGGCCTGTTGGCGCACCATGAAACGGGTGCCCAGCGCGCGCACCGTTCCCTGTTCGGTGGTGACGATGAAGGGACGATTGGGATCGTGGGCGACCGACACGGTGATCGCTCCCTCCAGCAAACGGACATTGCGCTCGGAGCCGGCGAAATCCAGTTGTACACGGGAGCGGGCGTCCAGCAGCATCTGGCTGCCGTCGGACAACATGTACAGCCGGCGTTCGCCTGTGGCGGTTGCCGCGTCGGCGGTCAGGTTGTGCAGGGGATAGAGCTCGTTCAGCGCCACGGATCCCACCACGGCCGCTGCCACGGCCGCCGCGCCGCCCGCAACGAAACGGCGCCGCGCGGGATTTGGCGGCAAGGGCCGCGTAGCCATAGGCGGCGTGGACCGATAGGCCGCCATGGCTGGCGTCAAGGTCGGACGGGCGTTGGACGTGGAAAAGCCGATGGGATAGAAGTCGCTGAGGCGGCCGAACGATGAGCCCAGTGCGGACGTCAGTTGCTGCCATGCGCTTTCATGCATGGGGTTTTCTGCCCGCCAGGCCAGGAAATCGGCGTAATCGGACTGCGACGCGCGGCCCGAACGCAGCAGCAGCAGCCAGTTTACGACCTGGTCTGCGACGGGCGTGGACTTGTCCGGGGTGGCGTCTTGATCCAAAGTGGCTTCCGAGTGGCCGCAAGGGGTGTCGAATTGTAAATATTAAAGCGTTTTATCAAGAAGAGGGGCAATTTGCTAGCGGCGTAAGCAAAAAATCCGGCAAGCGGCGGTGTCAAACCCTATAAAGTCTTAGCGCTGGCGCGTTACGAGGGTTTGCATAGCGTCCCCAGGGCCTTCAGCGCGCGGTGGTCAATAGTGTCTTGTGAAAACAACAGACGCATCAGGCCACGCCGCGCGCGGCGGGGGCGGCGGATCGACGCGTAAAGTCGGTGGGCCGGAAACCGCAGGCCAGCAGGATGCCGAAATACGTCACGCCGCTGGCGCTTAATACGGCCGCCAGCAGCCCCACACGCTGCCAGCCGTGGGCCTGCAGCGCGATCCAGTCCAGGCGGGCATCGGCGTACAGCAGCAGCGCCGCCAGCGCAGCCAAGGCAGGCAGCAAGCGCAGCACGAACAGGAGCCAGCCGGGGCTGGGGCGATATACCCCCCGCTTGTGCAGTACCGTCAGCAGCAGCAGGGCGTTCAGGCAGGCGCCAAGCGCGATCGCCAGCGCGAGGCCGGCATGGGCCAGCCTGGGGACCAGCAGTACATTCAGCGATTGCGTGGCGACCAGGGCCACGATGGCGATCTTGACGGGCGTGCGGATGTCCTGGCGCGCATAGAACCCTGGCGCCAGGATTTTGACCGCCAGCAGGCCGACTAATCCCACGGAGTAGGCCATGACCGCCATGCGCGTTTGCATGACGTCGCGCGCGGCGAAGGCGCCGTAGTGGAACAGGGTGGCCACCAGCCCGTCGGAAAGCAGCGCCAGGCCCAGCGCGCTGGGCAGGCCCAGCAGTAGCGTCAGGCGCAGGCCCCAGTCCAGCAGCGCGCTGTAGCCGTCGCTGTCGGCGCGGGCATTGGCCGCGGAAAGGCTGGGAAGCAGCACGGTGCCCAGCGCCACGCCGAGCAGCGCGGTGGGAAACTCCATCAGACGATCGGCATAGGACAGCCAGGTCACGCTGCCGGGGGGCAGCCAGGTGGCGATATTGGTGTTGATCAACAGCGATATCTGTCCCACCGATACGCCAAGGATGGCGGGCAGCATCTGCTTCAGGATGCGCCGGACCATGGGGTCGGACCAGGCGGCGCGCAGCCGCAGGCTATAGCGGGGTACCAGCCCCAGGCGCGACAGTGCTGCCCACTGGATGGCCAATTGCAGGATCCCGCCCGCCATCACACCGATGGCCAGGGCGTAGATGGGCGGATGGTAGCGGGGCGCCAGCCACAGGCAGGCCGCGATCATGGCCAGGTTCAACAGCACCGGCGTGAACGCCGGAACCGCGAAACGGCGCCAGGTATTCAGTACTCCGGAGGCGAACGCGACGAGGGACATGCAAAGGATGTACGGAAACATCGCCCGCGTCATCCATACCGCGGCGTCGAACGCCTGTGCGCCAGCCTCTCTGCGCAAGCCGCTGGCCATGGCGGCGACCACCCACGGCGCGAGCGCGATGCCGATGAGGGTGACCAGCATCAACGCGCAGGTCAGCAGCAAGGCCACCCGGTCCAGCAGGGTGCGGACCTGTTCGTCGCCGTGCTTGGTGCGCACCGTTCCCAGGATAGGGACGAAGGCCTGGGCGAACGCGCCTTCGGCGAACAGGCGCCGCAGCAGGTTGGGAATACGGAAGGCCACCCAGAAGGCGTCCGTCAGGGGCCCGGCGCCGAAGGCGCGGGCCACCAGGACGTCGCGGATCAGGCCGGCAATGCGGGACAGCAAAGTGAAACTGCTGACCGTGGCGGCCGATCGCAGCAAGCTCATGGCGAAGACGGATCGAAAGGGCGGCTGACGCGGGGATTCACTTGGGCGGCATGCGGATGGCGCCATCCAGACGGATGGTTTCGCCGTTCAGCATGTCGTTGGTGATGATGCTGTGCACCAGCTTGGCGTAGTCTTCCGGCCGTCCCAGGCGCGCGGGGAACGGAATACTGGCGGCCAGCGAATCCTGCACTTCCTGCGGCATGCCGAAAATCATGGGCGTACCGAAAATGCCAGGGGCGATGGTCATGCAGCGTATGCCCACCTTGGACAGGTCGCGCGCGATCGGCAGCGTCATGCCGGCCACGCCGGCCTTGGAGGCCGCGTACGCGGCCTGGCCAATCTGCCCGTCGAAAGCGGCGACCGAAGCGGTGTTGATCAGGACACCGCGCTCGCCCGTGGGCTCGGGTGCGTTTGCGCTCATGGCTTGCGCGCACAACCGCATCATGTTGAAGCTGCCGATCAAATTGATGGCGATGACTTTCTGGAACAGCTCCAGCGCATGCGGGCCGTTCTTGCCCACGATGCGTGCCGCGGGAGCGATGCCGGCGCAATTCACCAGCCCGAACAACGGACCAAGCGCCGTGGCCGCGTCCACCGCGCCCTGCGCGTCGGCGTCCTGGGTGACGTCGCAGTGGACATAGCGCTGGCCGAGTTCGGCGGCAAGGTCGCCGCCCGCCTGATCCTGAACATCCGCGATGACGACGCGTGCCCCGTTGGCGACCAGCATGCGTGCCGTGCCGGCGCCCAGACCGGAGGCGCCCCCGGTGACGATGAATACCTTGTTGGCAATTTCCATGGCGTGGTGCGACCTTGGGCGTTCAGCTTTGAAGGGCGGCGATCAGTCGCGCGCGGATTTCGTCGACGGCGCCGACACCCGAGATCTTGCGATAGCGGGGCGCTTGCGCGTCGGCCTTGGCCCAGCTGGCGTAGTAGTCCACCAGCGGCCGGGTCTGCTCGCGATAGACCGCCAGGCGGCGGCGCACCGTTTCCTCGCGGTCGTCGTCGCGCTGAACCAGCGGCTCGCCGGTCACGTCGTCCTTGCCTTCGGTCTTGGGCGGATTGAACCGCACGTGATAGCTGCGCCCGCTGGCCGGGTGCACGCGGCGGCCGCTCATCCGATCGATGATGTCTTCTTCGGGCACCTCGATCTCGACCACGTAGTCCAGCTTGACGTCTGCATCCTTGAGCGCGTCAGCCTGGGGGATGGTGCGTGGAAACCCATCGAACAGATACCCCTGAGCGCAATCCGGCTGCGTCAGGCGGTCGCGCACGAGCCCGATGATGATTTCATCGGAAACCAGACCGCCCGTGTCCATGATCTTTTTCGCCTCCAGTCCCAGCGGCGTGCCGGCCTTGACGGCGGCTCGGAGCATGTCGCCCGTAGAGATCTGCGGAATGCCGAACTGCTGGGTGATGAAGCCCGCTTGGGTACCTTTACCGGCGCCGGGAGGGCCGAGCAGGATGAGACGCATAAAAGCTCCTGAGGGAATGTAATTCTTTGCCGGGCCCGATTATGCCGCATCGACCGCGGGGCATGCCCGCGGGAGCGGCAAGAGGTCGATCCCTTATAACCGATTTGCGTATATCGCACGCACGCGATCCAGATCGGCCGGCGTATCGACGCCGCCCGCGGGCGCCCGCGGCACCTGGTGGATCAGGATGGTATAGCCATGCTCCAGCGCGCGCAGTTGTTCCAGCGACTCGTAGCGTTCCAGGAGGCCTTGCGGCAGGAGTGGAAAGCGGCGAAGGAATTCGGCCCGATACGCATAGAGGCCCACATGGTGCCATGCCGGCAATCCCTCCGCCATCCGTCGTTCGCCGTCGGCAAGGGCATCGCGCGCCCAGGGTATGGGCGCGCGCGAAAAGTAGAGCGCGCGACCGTCCGCCGCGCAGACGGCCTTGACGACGGTGGGATTGAACAGCGCTTCGGCGTCGGCCACGGGCGATGCACAGGTGGCGATCGCCGCATCGGGACGCTGCGCGAGCAGGCGCGCAACCGCATCGATCAGCTCGGGCTCGATGAGCGGTTCGTCGCCCTGCACGTTCACGACGATGGCGTCGTCCGGCAAGGCCAGAAGATCCACGGCTTCCGCCAGGCGATCGGTGCCGGTGGCATGGTCGCTGCGGGTGATCAGGGCCTCGTGTCCGTGCTGCCGCACGGCCTGGGCGACGCGTTCGTCGTCGGTGGCCACCAGCACACGGCTGGCGCCGGACAGCGCAGCGCGTTCAGCGGTGCGCACCACCATGGGTTTGCCGGCGATATCCGCCAGGGGCTTGTCGGGCAGCCGCGTGGAGGCCGCGCGCGCGGGGATGAGAGCGATGAATTCCACGGCGGCTGCTACAGTGCATCCGGGGCGCGCTCGGCATCAAGCGATCGCGCTTCGCTTTCCAGCATGACAGGGATGCCGTCGCGTACCGGATACGCCAAGCGGTCGGCCGAGCAGACCAGCTCCGCGTTCTGGCGGTCGTACCGGAGGGGGCCCTTGCAGATCGGGCAGACGAGAATATCGAGCAGGCGGGATTCCATGGGCAGATTTTAGTGGAGTTTTCGCCCCGGGGCCGGCAGGCGGGCGGCCACGCGGTCGAAGAACGCGGGGTCTGAGAAATGCGGCGTGACCGGCACGGCCCACAGGCGCGCGTCCCCGAGTCCGCTGCATTTGACGGCATCCTTGGCGGTGACCAGGATCAGTCCGGTCTTGATCGACGCGAACGGCGATTTCACGTAGCTGTAGTGGTCCGGCAGGGGAATGGTCGCGTTCAGTGTCAAGCCGGCGGAGCGCAGCGTGGCGAAGAACCGCTCAGGATTGCCGATGCCCGCAGCCGCCGCGATGCCGCTGGTCCGATACGCCGCCTGCAGTTCCCATAGCGTCCGCAAGGTCCCGTCGCGCAGGTTCCACGCTGCGCCGGGTTCCATCCACATGCTGACGCGATAGGGTTCGCCGGACGACGCCGCCGCGACGGGCTCGGGTCCGTCGACATTGGTGATGACCGCGTGTACTTCGCGCAGCCGCGTGGCGGGCTCGCGCAGCGGGCCTGCCGGCAGCAGCAGCCCGTTGCCGATGCCCCGTCCGTCCTGGACCACGATCTCGATGTCCCTGGCCAGGGCCAGATGTTGCAGCCCGTCATCGGACACGATGACGTCGACATGCGGAAAGGCGCTCAACAAGGTGCGGACCGCGCGTGGCCGGTCGGGATGGATGCTGACCGGGGCGTTTGTCGTGTGGGCGATCAGGGCCGGTTCATCGCCGAAGCGCTCCGCGGCGAGGTCGCCTTGTCCGGTGCGCGGATGCTTGCCGATTTTCACCCCGTACCCGCGGCTGACCACGCCGGGGTTCCAGCCGCGCTCGCGCAGGGCCTGGACCATCGCGATAACGACTGGGGTCTTCCCTGTGCCTCCGACATAGATGTTGCCGACCACGATGACCGGCACGGGCGGCCGGTAGCACTGCAGCCAGCCTCGCCGGTAAAAGGCGCGCTTGGCGCTGACGGCCAACAGGGTCACGGCGGACAGGGGACTGAGCAGGGCGGACAGCCAGCCGCCGTGCCGCCATTGCTTCTGGATCAGGGCGCGCACCACGCGGCTCACCGGGCAATTTGCGTGGCGAAATTCACCCTGGCAATGCCGGCCAGGCGCGCCGCTTCCATGACGTTCACCACGGTCTGGTGGGTCGCGAGGGCGTCGGCATTGATGACCAGAACGGGATCGGCCTTGCCCGCCGCGGCGCGGCGCAGCGCGTCCGCGATATCGTCCGTGGTCGTGGCTTGCAGCAGCGTGCCGTCCAGGGCGTAATGGCCGTCCTGGCTGATGGCGACCTCGATGGGCGCGGCCGCCCGCTGTTCCGCGGCGGCCTGGGGTAGGGTGACCTTCAACTGGCTGAAACGCGCGAACGAGGTGGTGGCGGCCAGGAAGATCAGGATGACCAGCAGCACGTCGATCAACGGGATAAGGTTGATCTCCAGCTCGTCCTGCCTGCGGTGATTGCCGAAGTTCATGCCAGGGGGTCCTGCAGCGCCGCGGCGCGCGTGCCGAACAGCGGTTCCTCTTCTTCGCCGCGCCGGCGCCCGGGTGCCGTCAGGATGCGGGCGGTACGCGAGGCGGCGTTTTCCAGCTGGTGCATGTATTCGTCCACGCGGCCGCGCAGGTAGCGGTGGAAAATCATGGCGGGAATGGCGATCAGTATGCCGAAACCCGTGTTGTACAGCGCCACGGAAATGCCATGCGCCAACTGCGCCGGATCGCCTCCAGTGGGGGAATAGGAACCGAAAATGTCTATCATCCCCACCACCGTGCCGAACAGCCCGAGCAAGGGGGCGACGACCGCGATGGTGCCGATGGCACCGATGTATCGGTTCAGCTCGTGGGCCACGGCACGCCCGGTGTCTTCCACGGCGCCGCGCATTTCGTCGCGCGGCAGATGCCGCTGGCGCAGAACTTCTGCCAGCACGCGTCCCAGCGGTGAATTGCGCTCCAGCCGGGCAATGGCTTCCGGCGAGTCCTGTCGGTTGCGCACCATGTCGAGGACCTGCGTGGTGAGCCCAGCGGGCGCCACCTGGCTGCGGCGTAGCGAGAACAGCCGTTCGATGATCAGCGCCAGGCAGAGGACGGAGGTGGCAAGCAGGGGCCAGATAGGCCAGCCCGCATCACGAAGGACGGACAGCAAGAAGGAACTCCAGAGCGCGCCGGGACATAGCGGGCGGTAGGGGGCGGAATCAGCGCACTGTAACGGGCCGGGGGCTGCCCTGGCAATAGCCCGGGGCGGCGCAAACTATCCACAATTTTTGTGGATAATTCTGTGTAAAACCCCTGTGGATGGCCCATTCCTGCGGGCCCCGCGTCGGGATGCCGTCTCGCGGGCAAATGCGTGTCCAAGTCGCTTTTCTTTTGTTTTCAATGGCTTGCGCCGTTGTTTTAAAGCGGAAACCGACGCAACGTAAAAAAACACCCCCGTAGGGGGCTCTCCCACGTATTTTCGCGGCCTGTGGACAGGTTTCGCCCGGAAACCCTTATGACAGTTGAATTTCAAGTTAAAGAAGCCGTATTTGTGGGCGACATCGTCACGGTGGGACAGCTCAATCAGGCGGTCGGACAGGTCCTGGAGCGCAGCATCCCGATGCTCTGGGTCCGCGGCGAAATTTCGAATTTCACCCAGGCCGCGTCCGGTCACTGGTACTTCACGCTCAAGGACAGCAGGGCGGCCGTGCGCGCCGTCATGTTCCGCGGGCGTGCCATGGCGGTCGGCTTCGTCCCCAGGGCGGGTGACAAGGTGGAGGTGCGGGCGCGGGTCAGCCTGTACGAACCTCGCGGCGATTACCAGTTGCAGGTGGAGGCGATGCGGCGCGCCGGCCTGGGCGATCTGTTCGAGGCATTTCTTCGCCTGAAACAGAAGCTGGAATCCGAAGGCCTCTTTTTGCCGGAACGGAAACGGGCGCCCGTGGCGCAGCCGCGCGCCATCGGCGTCGTCACGTCCCTGCGCGCGGCTGCACTGCGCGACGTGTTGTCGGCCCTGGCGCGGCGCGCGCCCCACGTCCCGGTCATTCTCTATCCGGCGCCGGTGCAGGGGGCGGACGCGGCGCCGCGCCTGATCGCCGCCATCGCCGCGGCGAACCGGCGGGCCGAGGTCGATACGCTGCTGCTGGTCCGGGGCGGCGGCAGCATCGAGGATCTGTGGAGCTTCAACGATGAAGGCCTGGCGCGCACCGTGGCCGCGAGCGCGATTCCGGTGATCAGCGGCGTCGGGCACGAAACGGACTTCACCATCGTCGATTTCGTATCCGACTTGCGCGCGCCCACACCGACGGCGGCGGCCGAACTGGCCTGCGTGCCGCGCCTGGAGCTTTACAACCGGGTGATGCAATTGGCCGGCTCCCTGGTGCGGGCCCAGGAGCGACGTCTGGAGCGGCTGGCGCAGCGCCTGGACCGGGCGGCCGGCCAGTTGACGTCGCCCGGGCAGCGCCTGGCGCACCAGCGGGAACGTCTGGCGACATTGCGGCATCGGCTGGCCAACGCCTGGGCTACCCCGCACGCGCGCCGGCACGCCCGCATCGACCTGCTGGTGGCCAAGGTGCTCCATCGTGGGCCCGACCTGGATCGCGCCGCGGACCGGCTGCAGGATCGCCTGCGTCGATTGCAGCGCGCCAAGGTACGCTTGCTGGAACACCGCCGTGCGCGGCTGGACTCGCTATCCACGCAACTGCGCGCTTTCGATCCGCAGCACGTGCTGGCGCGCGGTTATGCACTGGTCCGCGACGATCGTGGCCACGTCGTGCGGGATGCAGGGCAGTTGGCGGCCGGCCAGGTGCTGGACGTGCTGTTCAGCCAGGGCGGCGCGGACGTCACCGTCCTGGCAACGCATCCGCCCCATGCATGACACCTCGCGCACTTTCGCGCCTGGCGCCCTTAACCCCGTACCGCCGCAGGGGTTAATGCACCGGCGCGGAAAGTGCCGATACAATGATTGGCTCGATAGTGCTCTCAACCAAGAAGGAACCGGATATGCCGCACACGCTTCCCCCCCTGCCTTACGCGATGGATGCCCTGCAACCGCACATCTCCAAGGAGACGCTGGAGTTCCACTATGGCAAGCACCATCAGACCTACGTTACCAACCTGAACAACCTCATCAAAGACACGGAATTCGAAAACGCTTCCCTCGAAGACATCGTCAAGAAGTCCTCGGGCGGCATTTTCAACAACGCCGCCCAGGTGTGGAACCACACCTTCTACTGGAACAGCCTCAAGCCACAGGGCGGCGGCGCGCCCAGCGGCAAGCTGGCTGACGCCATCAACGCCAAGTGGGGCAGCCTCGACGCTTTCAAGGAAGCGTTCAACAAGTCGGCCGCCGGCAACTTCGGCTCGGGCTGGACCTGGCTGGTGAAGAAGGGCGATGGTTCGGTCGACATCGTCAACACGAGCAATGCCGCCACGCCGCTGACCACGGGCGACAAGGCGCTGCTGACCTGTGACGTGTGGGAACACGCTTATTACATCGACTATCGCAATGCCCGTCCCAAGTACCTGGAAAATTTCTGGAACCTGGTGAACTGGGACTTCGCGGCCAAGAATTTCGGCTGATCCTGCACCAGCCCGCAAGGGCCGCCGCCTCAGGGTGGCGGCCCTTTTGTTTTTTTGATTCAACCCCTGTAGGAAACGGCGCCGCGGCGCGTCGGATGGGCGGCGTGGATGATGGTATGGTTACGGCCTTGCCCGCCCCGTCGTCATTCACCGATGTCCGAATCTTCGCCTTCGTCCTTGCGAGGCTCATCCGCGCGTCTTCGTCGCGTCCTGCGCCGCAAGGTGCACCAGACGTCCCGGCTTTCCCGGAAATCCGTGGAATTGGCGCTGCTCCTCAGCGGCGCCGCGCTGGTTGCCCTGGTCTCGCTGGGCTTTGCGCAGTTAGCTGATCTGGCGCTGAAATGGAATGCGAGCTGGATCGCCCGCTCGAGCTGGTTGGCCTTCATTCTGCTGCCCTTCGGGCTGGCGGCGGCGCGGTGGCTGACCTTGCGTCTTGCACCGAATGCGTCGGGTAGCGGGATTCCCCAGGTGATCGGTGCCTTGTCCCTGCCGCCCGGTCCCAGTCAGTACAGCCTGGTGTCGCTGCGGCAGACGGTCTGGAAGATTCCGCTGACCTTCATCGGACTGCTGGCGGGCGCCTCCATCGGGCGGGAAGGGCCATCGGTCCAGGTCGGCGCGGCCTTCATGCTGGCGTGGGGCCGTTTCTGGAAAAACCGCCGTCTACCCCTGCGGTCCTTCCACAATAATGAGCTGATCGCGGCCGGCGCCGCGGGCGGGCTTGCGGCCGCTTTCAACGCTCCACTGGCCGGTGTGATCTTCGCCATCGAGGAATTGGGCCGCAGCACCGTGCTGCGCTGGGAACGCCTGGTCCTCATCGGCGTCCTGGCGTCCGGCTTCATGGTTGTGGCGGTGGTCGGCAACAATCCCTATTTCGGTGTTTTCGGCGGCGGCACGGTCAGCCATATGGTCGGTTGGGTGCTGCTTTGCGGTGTGGTCAACGGCGTGGTCGGCGGCATCTTCGGACGCCTGTTGGGCAAAGGTCCGGCCGTGCTGCTTCCCGCGCGATGGCGCTCCGCCGTCCGGACGCATCCCATCGTGACGGCCTTTGTCCTGGGACTCGCGCTGGCCGCGCTGGGCTGGGTCATGGGCGGGACGACCTACGGTACCGGCTATGACGCCGCCGCCCAGCTGTTGGCCGGACACCCCACTGAGCAGCAGGGCTTCGGGCTGGCCAAGGTGGCGGCCACGCTGGCATCGTACTGGGCCGGCATTCCCGGTGGTATTTTCACCCCGGCACTCACCGCTGGCGCCGGGATAGGAGAATCGGTCTGGCGATTGACACAAGGCGTGGTGGATCAGCGCGTGCTGGTGCTCATCTCCATGGCGGCCTTTCTTGCCGCGGCCACGCAGGCGCCTTTGACGGCCAGCGTGGTGGTCATGGAAATGACCGGGAGCCAGCCCATGCTTTTCTGGCTCCTGCTGGGAGCGCTTACGGCATCGCTGGTGTCGCGCCAATTCTGCCCCCAGGCGTTTTACCATCTGGCTGGAGGCCGATTCCGCCGGCAGGCTATCGTAGAGGCCGGTCGGGCCGCCAAGGCGGCGTCCGCGCCTTAGACGCCGTCCATGGCATGGACGGCCGGCCGCGGCGGTGCAGGGGGGAAAATCCCCCTGCGATACCATTCCGCTTCGCAACTTTTGAGAGCCAGCCATGACCGAGCACGCCTACATTTGTGACGCCATCCGTACCCCTTTCGGCCGCTATGGCGGCGCTTTGTCGTCCGTGCGGGCGGACGATCTGGCGGCCGTCCCGATCAAGGCCTTGATGGCACGCAATGCGGGCGTGCAATGGCAGGAACTGGACGATGTGATTTTCGGCTGCGCGAACCAGGCGGGCGAGGACAATCGCAACGTGGCGCGCATGGCGCTGCTGCTGGCAGGGCTGCCCGTCGAGGTCCCCGGCTCCACGGTGAACCGCCTGTGCGGCTCGGGCCTGGATGCGCTGGGTAGCGCTGCGCGTGCGATACGCGCCGGCGAAGCCCGCCTGATGCTGGCGGGGGGCGTCGAAAGCATGAGCCGGGCGCCTTTCGTCATGGGCAAGGCCGAAACGGCCTTTTCGCGCAATGCCGCCATCTACGACACCACGATCGGCTGGCGCTTCGTCAACAAGCTGATGAAGGCCCAGTACGGCGTGGACTCCATGCCGGAAACCGCCGAAAACGTGGCGACCGACTTCAAGGTGGGGCGAGAGGACCAGGACCGTTTTGCCTTGGCCAGCCAGGAAAGGGCCATCAGGGCGCAACAGACCGGCTACTTCGACAGCGAACTGACCCCGGTATCCGTACCGCAGAAGAAGGGCGACCCCGTGCTGGTCGCCAAGGATGAACATCCCCGCGAAACCAGCCTGGAAGTGCTCGGCCGCCTGAAGGGCGTGGTCCGGGACGGCGGGACGGTCACCGCGGGCAACGCCTCGGGTGTCAACGACGGCGCCGCGGCCCTGTTGTTGGCCGGCGAAAGCGCCCTGAAGCGCCATGGCCTGACCCCGCGCGCGCGCGTGGTGGGCATGGCCACCGCCGGGGTCCCGCCGCGCATCATGGGGATCGGCCCGGTGCCCGCCACGCGCAAGGTCCTGGCCCTGACGGGTCTGAAGCTGGACCAGATCGACGTGATCGAGCTGAACGAAGCTTTCGCGGCGCAGGGCATCGCCGTACTGCGCGAATTGGGCATCAGCGAGACGGACCCGCGCGTCAATCCCAACGGCGGCGCAATTGCGCTGGGCCATCCGCTGGGCGCGAGCGGTGCCCGTCTGGCGACCACGGCGGTCAACCAACTGGAGCGGACCGGCGGCCGTTACGCCTTGTGCACCATGTGCATCGGTGTAGGCCAGGGCATCGCGGTCATCCTGGAACGGGTCTGATCGGCGAGGGGCGGCTTATGTCCGCCCCCCTTCCGGTTTACCATCCGGCATTATCAGCCGTATTAACCGTGATTATCGTTATCAATAAAAGCGAGCATGGCGGCTCGCTTTTTTATTATGTATTCTTCTCAATACATTTAAGGCAGTCCGTCGATTTTCTTGCCCGCGCTGATTCCATGGTCTGCAAACCAGCCTTGCGCCATTTCCAGAGCATAGCGGACGGGTTTGCGGGAACAGTGGGTATCGTCCGTTTCGGGCGCCATGTCGTCGATATTGACAATGGTGCCGTCGTCGGCGATGAAGGCGATCGACAGCGGAAGGGGGGTGTTATGCATCCAGAAACACTGTTTGTCCGGCCGTTCGAAGACGAACAGCATGCCGTCGTTGCCGTCCAGCCGTTTGCGAAACATCAGGCCGCGTTGCCGGGTTTCGTCGGAGTTCGCGACTTCGGCCTGGATGATATGGATCCCCGCCGACAGCTGGGTCTTGGGGAGGACGGCTTGCGGTTCGGTGATCCCCTGGGCGTGGGTGGGGCCAGCCAGGGTCGCCGCGGCCAGCGCTGCGGCGACGAGGACGGACGCCAGGGCCGCCCGGCCCCGTTTGGACTGAATTTGAGCTTGCAGCAAGACAGCACCGTTATGCATGATGGCTACGAAAGTAGTACGCAAAAAAGGCGGGGCGTCAGCCGCCCCGCCTTCGTATGGTACTCGAAGACGCCTATAACGCCACGCCTGATCGCTCAGGCTGCGGTAATGTTCAAAGCCTGTTTGCCCTTGGGTCCTTGGATGATCTCGAATGCCACCTTTTGGCCCTCTTTCAGGGTCTTGAACCCATTCATCTGGATAGACGAGAAGTGCGCGAACAAGTCTTCACCGCCGTCGTCGGGAGTGATGAAACCGAATCCCTTGGCGTCGTTGAACCACTTCACGGTACCCGTGGATTTTGGGTTGTCCCCTTGGACAGCGGTTGCGGTCGTATCAGACATGCGGACTGCCTCTTGAATCATATGTTGACAGAAGGGCTCCCCGGCCGGGCCGTCTCCCCCCCTTTTCCAAGCCTAACAAACAGTTGAAAGCGCTTAGAATCCCTCGATAATGCGCCGTTTTTCTTTGTCGCGTCAAGTATGGAAACTACGCATTTCGACATGTAAAAATAGGCCGAATTCGATACCCGCTTTTCTACCGTTAAATAAAATAGCCGCCGCTATGAGCACAAGTACGGATACTCAGCATGATCTGGTCGTGGAGAAGGAGGCCGCGCGAACCGCGCCGCCCCCCATGTACCAGGTCGTACTACTAAATGACGATTACACGCCGATGGAATTTGTCGTCGGCGTGCTGCAGAAATTTTTTGGCAAAAGCGAGGAAGAAGCTACCCGGATCATGCTGCAAGTGCATCATGAGGGCCGCGGCGTATGCGGCGTGTACCCGCGCGATATCGCATCCACCCGCGTCGCCCAGGTCGCGCAGTACGCGCGTGCCAAGCAGCACCCCTTGCAGTGCGTAATGGAACCTCTTTGACAATGTGCCTGGCGGGTCCAGGCTCACGGCGCAATAAGCAATAAGCAATAAGCAAGAGCGAGCCCGCTGGCGGCCCGGCCAAGCCCGGGCCTGGGGACCTTGTAGTCGACACATGGGAGAGGGGTATCGTGCAGCAGCGCAAGCGCGCCGGCCGGGTGGCGGGCGTGGCCATCTTGGCCGTCCTGGTTATTCTGGCCGCCGTATGGCTGGCACATGGTTATGCCTTCCCCCCGGCGGCTGCCCCCGATTCCGCCGCCGCCACTTCGCCCGGGGCGGGGCCCGCGCCGGCCAGCACGGCGGTGGTCCGTTCAGACCCATTCGCGGGCTTGAATTGCAGCACACGGCAGTATCAAGGCAGCCTTGCGCTGGCCGTGACGCTTGCCCAGCCGGTCGAGCGCAAAGGCGACCTGGGACGATATCTGCAGGTGATCGATGGCGGTGCGGCAAAGCCGGCCGACGCTCCGGACGATGAAACCAGCGCGCGGCGCACCACCGCGCCCGCAAGCGCCATCGAAACGGGCGATGTCACGGCTTCCGGCAAGCCGGTGCAGGGCAACTGGGTGGTCGGCGACAACCCGCGTGTTATCTATTTCCCCTACATCCTGCCGCAGCGGCGTTATACCGTCAGGCTGGCCGCGGGGCTTCCCGCCGGCGATGGCTCCGCGCTGCGCGAAAGCGCCCACTGCCAGGTCGACACCGACGCAATGCCGCCGGCCTTCTATTTCGCCAGCCGTGGTGTCGTGTTGCCGGCCGGCCAGAACGGCGGCCTACCCGTTGCGACGGTCAATATGCCGGAAGTCGACGTGCAGTTCCTGCGCATTGCGCCGGAACACGTGCCCGCCTTTTTCGATTTGCTGATGGGCAATCGAGGCCGTTCCAGGGGCGACTCGTACGACGACGAAGGCGGCGGCTACGACAGTTCGGTGTCGATGAAGGGCGCCGTCAGTGCCTGGGACCTTGATCGCCTGAAGACGATCGCGTCCAGCGTGTACCAGGGCCGCTTCCTGACAGACGACAAGCCCAATCGGCGCCATGTCACTTTCCTGCCGGTGGAGAACATCAAGGAATTGCAGGACGCCGGCATTTACGTCGCCGTGATGAGCGAGCCAGGCCGGTTTCGCAGCGAATACCAGACCACCTACTTCTACGTCAGCGATATCGGCTTGCACGCCAGGCGCTACGACAGCCGCATCGAAGCCTTTTCCGTGTCCTTGCGTTCGGGCGAACCTATCGCCGGCGATGCCGTGGAATTGCTGGACGGCGCCGGCAAGGTGCTGGCCAGGGCCACAGCGGATGCACAGGGCCACGTGCGTTTCGACGGGGACTACCAACGCGCTAGCGTGCTGCGCGCCACGCGGGGCAAAGAGATGACGGTCTTGTCGCTGGCCGAGCCGGCGCTTGATCTGTCGGAGTTCGACGTCGGCGGCCTGCCCACGGCGGACAATAACCTGTTCGTGTACGCTGGCCGCGACCTGTACCGTCCCGGGGAAACGCTGCAGGTGTCGGTCCTGCCGCGCGATGCCGACGGCCGTTCGCTGGCCTCGTCGCCCTTGACCGCCACATTGAAGCGGCCGGATGGGCGCGTCGTGCAGGCCGCGCTGTGGCGACCGCAGCCTGCGATACAGGGCTACGTCCAGCATGCCATCGAGCTGCCCCCCGATGCCCAGACCGGCACGTGGCTGCTCGAAGTACGGGTCGATCCGGCGGCGCGCAACGCGGATGCGACGTGGCCGTTCCATGTCGAGGAATTCCTGCCGGAGCGGATGAAGCTGATGCTCACCGCACCGGAGGGCGTACTCTCGGCCGGCGAGTCGCTGCGCGTCAACGTGCAGGGAGATTACCTGTACGGCGCGCCGGCCGCGGGCAATCGCCTGCTCTCCAGCTTTACGGTCCGTCGCGACCGCTATGCCTTGCCGGCGCAATGGCCGGGATTCATTTTCGGCGACGTCGCGGACGATACCTTGCGCCATTACGAAGAACTGCCTGAGTCGCAGCTGGATGACGAGGGCAAGGGGGCGATCGATATCGATCTATCCGGCCAGAAAGTCGCGTCGCCCCTGCAGGTCCGGGTGTCGGCCAGCCTGCTGGAATCGGGCGGCCGGCCCGTCGTGCGCTCCTTGACGCGGTCGGTCTGGCCCGCGCCGGCGCTGATTGCGGTGCGTCCGCTTTTCGATGGCGATGTGGCGCAGGAAAACACCCCCGCGGCATTCGAGGCGGTGCGGGTGGATGCCGACGGCGGCATCAAGCCCCTGGCGCAGGCGCAGATGCGGCTGTATCGGGAAGAGCGCCAGTACTACTGGCGTTACGACGAACAGCGCGGCTGGAACAGCGGGTACACCGAAACCGAGGAACTGGCCGATTCACGCGTCTTGCCGCTGACGGGAAGAGAAACCTTCAACGTGCCGGTCACCTACGGCCGCTACCGCCTGGAGATTTCCGATCCGGAAACGGGGCAGACCTTGCGCTACCGGTTCTACGCCGGCTGGGGCGCCCAGGGCGAGGAGGCCGCGGGCAACCGTCCCGACCGTGTCCGCATGAAAGTCGAAGGACTGCCCGCCAGGCCCGGAGATACCGTCAAACTGACCTTGACGCCGCCGCATGATGGCCATGCGCTTGTCACGGTCGAAGGCGACCGCATGCTGTGGTCCAAGTGGGTCGATGCCAAGGCCACCGGTACCGATGTCGATATTCCGGTGGATCCGGCGTGGAAGCGCCACGACCTCTATATCGGGGCGGTGGTTTTTCGTCCCGGCAGCCAGGGCGACCGCGTGACCCCGGCGCGCGCGGTCGGTCTGGCGCCCTTGCCGCTCGATACGTCGGCGCGCAAGCTCGACGTGCATCTGCAGGCGCCGGCAAAGATCCGTCCAGAAACCCGCGCGACCGTGCGGGTGAAGGTCGACGGTGTCGCGAATGCGCAGGCCACCGTCACCTTGTCCGCGGTCGACGTCGGCATCCTGAACATCGACCGCTATGCGACGCCGGATCCTTATGGTTTCTTTTTCGGCAAGCATCGCTACGCGCCCGATCTGCTGGACATGTACGGAAAGCTCATCGAAAAAATGGACGGCACCAAGGGCCGGCTCAAATGGGGCGGCGATGCCGCGATGCGCGGCGACACCCGCACCTTGCCCAAGAAGGTGAAGCTGGTCGATCTGTTCTCCGGTCCCGTGACCCTGGATGCCAAAGGGGAGGCAGACATCCCCTTGGATGTGCCGGATTTCAATGGGACCTTGCGGCTAATGGCGGTGGCCTTCACGGCGGACCGCTATGGCAGCGCGGACGCCGAGATGATCGTCGCCGCGCCGGTGGTGGCCGAACTGAGCACCCCGCGTTTCATTACACCGGGCGACCGCGCGGCCATTGCGCTGGACGTGACCAACCTTACCGGCGCTACCCAGACCTTCGCCGTATCGCTCGAGGCCCGCGATCCGCTGGCGATCGCCGATGGCCAGCCGCGCACCATCACATTGAAGAACCAGCAGCGTACGACCTTGCGCTACACCGCCACGGCAACCGGATCGTATGGCCTGGGCTTGATGCGTTTGTCCGTGTCCAGCCAGGGTAGCGCCGACGCCGTTCATATCGTGCGCGAATCGGTGTTGCAGGTGGAACCCGCGCAGGCGCCGGAAAGCCAGGTGCGCCGGCTGCGCCTGATGCCTGGCGAAAGCGTGCGACCCGATGCGGCGTGGATGGCGGGCTACTACCCCGATTCGGCGACCGTCAGCCTGACCGTGTCCGACCGTCCACCGTTCAACGTCGAACGCATCGTCAAGAACCTGTTGACCTACCCCTATGGATGCACCGAGCAGACCATCAGCGCGGCCTGGCCCTGGCTGCTGATGGACGCCGATACGGCCCGCCTGTATGGCGTGAAGGACTTCTCGGCCACGGCACGCCAGGACAGGGTGGACAGGGCGTTGCAGCGCTTGTCGGGCATGCAAGGCGCGAGCGGCGCCTATGCCCTGTGGGGCGGCCCGGCCGGCAGCCGCGATGTATGGCTGACTGCCTATGCCGTGGGCTTCCTGCAAGACGTGCGCGAGCGCGGCTTCAGCGTGCCGGACGCCACGCTGGACCGCTCCCGCGGCTGGCTGTTGCAGCAGGTCCAGCATGCGCCTTCCGGTTTCGGTACGTGGTCCGCGGTGCTGCGTGCGGCCGTGCAGGCAGGCCGTATTCCCGCCGACGCGCAGAACGTGCTGCGCGAGGATCATCGCCGGTTCGCCGGTCTGGCGGCCGCATCGTTGGTGCTGGCCCGCGACGGCAAGGCGCCGTTGGCCACCGTGCGGCAATTGTTCGACAACTATCAGGAGCGTGCCCGTTCGCCGTTGCCGCTGATTCAGCTTGCCGCCGCCTTCAAGCTGATGGGCGACGCCGACCGTTCGCGCGCGGCGCTGGACGCCGCCATGGCTCGTCCATACGGCTTCGGCACGATGCATGGGGGCGTCGATGAGTGGCTGGGCGATTATGGCAGCGCGGTGCGCGACCTGGCGCTGTCCTACGCACTGATGCGGCAGTACGACATGGCGCATCCCCGCCGCGAGGTCCTGCTCACCGACCTGGCCGCGCGTCTGGCGGGACGGTCGTATTTCTCCACGCAGGAGGAAATGGCCCTGTTGCTGGCCGCGCGCGCGGCAGGCCCTGGCACCGGTGGATCGTGGGAGGTCACGCTGTCCAAGGGTGTCGAGCGTACCGTGCTGCAAGGCGGCGACGATCGCACCGTGCCGCTGGCGGTCAAGGACATCGGCGGCGTGCAGCTGACCAATACGGGCACCCAACCGGTATTCGCGGAATTCGACATCCAGGGCACCGCTGTCCAGGCGCCCGCGCCGCGCGCCGACATCATCCGTTTGCAGCGGCAATGGTATAGGCCCGACGGCACCGCCTGGGACGGCGGGACGCTGCAGACCGGCGATATGCTGGTGGTATGGATACGCGCGGACGCCAGCCAGGCCATTCCCGACGGGCTGATCACCGACCGCGTGCCGGCGGGGCTGGAGGTCGAGAACCTGAACCTGTCGCAGAACCCGGACATGAACGATTGGACCATCGCGCAACACCGCGTGGCCGATGCGCTGGCCGATCCACGGATCAAGCACACCGAGTTTCGCGACGACCGCTATGTCGCGGCGGTCGCGCTGGGACAGGGGCCGGTCGACATCTTCTACCTTCTGCGCGTGGTGACGCCCGGCAGATACGTCGTCCCGTCGACCGTGGCGGAAGATATGTACCGCCCGGAAGTGCGGGGCGTGGGCGCATCGTGGGGCGATATCGAGATCCGCGATCGCGGCACCACGAAGCCGTGATGCGCACGGCCGGCGAGGCTGCCCCGCGCGGCCATCGACGGGCGGCCCGCACCCTGGTGCGCGCCGCCACCGTCGCGGCAGCGCTTACCATCCTCGCGTGCGCCGCCGTGCTGGCATTGGACCGCGCGTATCCCTTGCCGCAGGCTTATGCCGACGGTGCGGTGGTGGTAACCGCGGTGGACGGCACGCCGTTGCGCAACTATCCCAGCCGGGACGGCATTTGGCGCTACCCCGTTCAAGCCAGCGACGTTTCGCCTCTTTATCTGCAAACCTTGCTTGCCTACGAGGATCGCTGGTTTCGCTGGCATCCCGGCATCAATCCCGTCGCGATGGCGCGCGCGGCAGCCCAATGGCTGATGTCCGGCCACATCGTGTCGGGCGGGTCGACGCTGACCATGCAGGTGGCGCGCCTGATCGATCCTGCACTGGCTGGCCGTCCATCCCATAGCGTCGGGGCCAAGATGCGCCAGGTGCTGCGCGCCGTGCAGCTCGAATTGCACTACAGCAAGGACGAGATCCTGGCGATGTATCTGAGCCGGGCCCCGATGGGCGGCATCGTGGAGGGTACCGAGATGGCGGCGCGGCTTTGGCTGGGCAAGTCCGCGCGGGACCTGAGTGCCGGCGAGTCCGCCTTGCTGACCGCCTTGCCGCAGTCGCCGTCGCTATTGCGGCCCGACCGCAATCCGGGGCTGGCGCGCGCCGCGCGTGACAAGGTACTGGACCGCATGGCGGCGCTGGATCGCTGGACGGCCGCCCAGGTCGCGGACGCGAAGATGGAGCCGGTCATGGCTCCGCCCCTGCGTGCGCATTGGCTGGCACCCCTGGCGGCGCAGCGCCTGGTGCGCGAAATGGGCGCGCCGCGCGCGCCAGCGTGCGCGGAATGTACGTTCGCGCCTTCCACGCCTCGCGTGCGGCCCGGGCCACAAGTCATCGCATCCACCATCGATGCCGAGCTGCAGGCCCGCGTGGAACAGATGCTGATTGATCGCGTCGATGTGCTGCCGCCGAAGGTTTCCATGGCCGTACTGGTCATGGATAACGATAGCCTGGCCATTCGGGCCTACGCGGGCTCCGCCGATTACACCGACAATACCCGTTATGCGCACGTGGATATGGTGACAGCCGTCCGATCGCCCGGATCTACCCTGAAACCATTTCTCTATGGCATTGCGCTGGACGATGGGCTGATCCATTCGGAAAGCCTGCTGCTGGATGTTCCGATGTCGTTCAGTGGATATGCCCCCGGCAATTTCCAGGCGGCGTTCTCAGGCCCCGTCAGCGTCGCACAAGCCTTGCAACGCTCGCTCAACGTGCCGGCGGTGGATTTGCTGGACCGTGTCGGACCGGCGCATTTTGCTTCGGTTATGCTTAGTGGCGGAGTCCGTCTGCGCATGCCTGCCGGCGCCGCGCCCAATCTGACCTTGATTTTGGGCGGCGGCGGCACCACCTTGGAAGAACTGGTGGGTGCATACCGTGCCTTGGCGCGCGATGGGCTGGCCGGCCTTCCCCGGCTCGATCCAAGGCAACCATTGCGCGAATCGCGCATGCTCAGCGCCGGCGCGGCCTGGATCGTTCGGGATATCCTCGAGGGCGGGGGGCATCCGGATCGTCCGTTTCACCAGACTGGTGCGCCGGGCAAGGATTTGGCGTGGAAAACCGGCACCAGCTTTGGGTTTCGCGATGCCTGGGCGGTGGGCGTAACGAACAACTGGACGATAGGCGTGTGGGTGGGCCGGCCCGACGGTACGCCCAATCCCGGATTCTTCGGTGCGAATGTCGCTGCGCCGTTGTTGCGGGATGTGGTATCTGCCTTGCCGGATGGGGCGCCGCGTGCGCGTATCCGTCCGGCAAGCGTGCAAGCGGCGGTCATCTGCTGGCCATTGGGCGTGCGCGTGCAAGCCATGGGCGCGAAAATGTGTCCGGAGCAGCGGTTGGCGTGGGCTTTGAACAACACTGTCCCGCCTTCGTTCACGGGGTATGCAGACCCGGGCCGCGCGCCGCTGCGGCTGGCAGGCGTGGCGCAGGGTTCGGTACTGCGTCCGGTTCCGGGACGGCGTCTTATCGCGTTCGATGTGACGGCGACAGGGGCCGAAGGTGAGGTATGGTGGATGCTGGACGGCCGGGTGCTGGGTCAGGCGCGGGCGGATCATCCGTTTACGGTGTCGTTGGGGCGCGACGGTCGGTATACGCTTACGGTAATGGACAGCCGGGGGCGTTACGATCGGATCGAATTTGAAATCGCTGGCGTTACGCCCTGATAGGCATAGAATATGAATTGTGTTTTTGTCCGCTTCGATGCGTTATGGAGGAAGCGTGATTTCCCAAGAGCTTGAAGTCAGCCTGCATATGGCTTTCGTCGAGGCCCGTTCGGCCCGGCACGAATTTATTACAGTAGAGCATCTACTGTTATCGCTGCTCGACAACGCTTCCGCGGTGGAAGTGCTGCGCGCTTGCGCCGCCAATTTGGACGACCTGCGCCGCAACCTGCGGCAGTTCGTCAACGAGAACACGCCTGTCATTCCGAGTGGCGCCGAAGTGGACACCCAGCCGACGCTGGGTTTCCAGCGCGTGATCCAGCGCGCCATCATGCATGTCTCGGCGGGCGGCAGCGGCAAGAAGCCCGTTACCGGCGCCAATGTGCTGGTCGCGATTTTCGGTGAAAAGGATTCGCACGCGGTGTACTACCTGCAGCAGCAGGGTGTCACGCGGCTGGACGTGGTCAACTTCCTGTCACACGGAATCACCAAGCAGCCGCAGGTCGAGTCGGCCGCGTCGCAGAAGGAACAGCAGCCCAACCCCGAGGAACAGGGTGAATCGCGGCAGTCGCCGCTGGACCAGTATGCGACGGATCTCAATGCCGCCGCGCTGGCCGGGCGCATCGATCCGCTGATTGGCCGGGAATCCGAGGTAGAACGCGTCATCCAGGTCCTTTGCCGGCGCCGCAAGAACAACCCCTTGCTGGTGGGCGAAGCGGGCGTGGGCAAAACCGCGATCGCGGAAGGTCTGGCGTGGCGCATTACCCGTGGCGAAGTCCCGGAAATCCTGCAGGCCGCACAAGTTTATGCGCTCGATATGGGCGCCTTGCTGGCGGGCACGAAATACCGTGGCGATTTCGAACAGCGGCTGAAGGGCGTCCTGAAGCAACTGCGCGGCAATCCCGACGCGATCCTGTTCATCGACGAAATCCATACGCTGATCGGAGCGGGCTCCGCATCGGGCGGTACGCTGGACGCATCCAACCTGCTCAAGCCGGCGCTGTCCTCCGGCCAGCTCAAGTGCATCGGCGCGACCACCTATACCGAGTATCGCGGGGTCTTCGAAAAAGACCACGCGCTGTCGCGCCGTTTCCAGAAGATCGATGTCAGCGAACCCAGCGTCGAACAGACCGTGCAGATCCTGCGCGGCCTGAAGACCCGTTTCGAAGAACACCACAATGTCCGCTATTCAGCGGCGGCGCTGTTGGCCGCGGCGGAATTGTCGGCGCGCCATATCAATGATCGCCACCTGCCGGACAAGGCCATCGACGTCATCGATGAAGCCGGGGCCGCCCAGCGGCTGCTGCCTCGCTCGCGCCAGAAAAAGGTCATCGGCAAGGTCGATATCGAAAACATCGTTTCGAAGATCGCGCGCATTCCGCCGCAATCGGTGTCGAACGACGACCGCAGCAAGCTGGCCACCTTGGACCGCGACCTGAAAACGGTCGTCTTCGGCCAGGAAGCGGCCATCGAGGCGTTGTCCGCCTCCATCAAGATGGCGCGTTCCGGCCTGGGCAAACCGGAAAAGCCGATCGGCGCTTTCCTGTTTTCCGGCCCGACGGGCGTCGGCAAGACCGAAGTCGCGCGACAGCTGGCGTTCACCATGGGCGTCGAACTCCTGCGTTTCGATATGTCGGAATATATGGAGCGCCACGCCGTGTCGCGCCTGATCGGTGCGCCCCCGGGGTACGTCGGTTTCGACCAGGGCGGCTTGCTGACCGAAGCCATCACCAAGCAGCCGCATTGCGTCCTGCTGCTCGATGAAATCGAAAAGGCGCACCCGGACGTCTTCAACATCCTGCTGCAGGTGATGGACCACGGCACCCTGACGGACAACAACGGGCGCAAGGCCGATTTCCGTAACGTCATTCTGATCATGACGACGAACGCCGGCGCGGAGACCCTGAATCGCCCGTCGATCGGCTTCGCGAATGCGCGAGTCGTCGGGGACGAAATGGCGGAAATCCGCCGGATGTTCACGCCCGAATTCCGCAATCGTCTGGACGCCATCATTCCATTCGCACCGCTCTCGCGCGAGATCATCCTGCGCGTGGTCGACAAATTCCTCATGCAGCTGGAGGACCAGCTGCATGAGCGTCGTGTCGACGCCGTGTTCACGGAAACCTTGCGCGCTCATCTGGCAAAGGAAGGATTCGATCCGCTCATGGGCGCGCGGCCGATGCAGCGCCTGATACAGGACACGATACGCCGTGCGCTGGCCGACGAGTTGCTCTTTGGCAAACTGGTCGATGGCGGCTCGGTCACTGTCGACCTGGATCAGGACGGCAAGGTCTCGCTGACTTTCGGCGATAAGCCGGCTTCGGACGCGCCTGACGCGCAGGAAGTCGCGCTGGCGGAGTAATGGCCCCGACATCGCCCCTCATCTCCTGCGAGCATTGCGGCGGCGTCTATCGTCGCCAGGAGCTGGGGCCAGGTGAACAGGCTTCCTGCGTCCGCTGTGGCACGGTGTTGTGGCGCTACAGCGGTCTGCATCCATCGGGGTGGTTGGCGCTTGCGCTGGCCGCCCTGATTGTTTTCCTCATTGCCAACGCCTATCCCGTCGCCATCATGCGCGTTCAGGGGATGGTGCAGGCGGCTTCTTTCCCGGATGCCGTTATCGTGACCTGGCGCCAAGGGCACGAGATCGTCGCGATCATGACCGGCCTGGCGGGCCTGGTTCTGCCGCTGTTCCAACTGGTGCTGCTGCTATGGGTGCTCTATCCGATAGCGTCGGGTGCCAGGCCACCCGCATTCTCCCTTGCCACGCGCATGCTGGGCCTGTTGGAGCCCTGGAGCATGGTGCCTGTGTTCGTGCTGGGTGTGCTGGTCGCGGTCGTCAAATTGGCCGGCATGGCTTCGGTTTCGCCTGGCGTGGGCCTGGGCGGTTTCGCGCTGTTGACCATCCTGCTGACCATGCTTGGACGCCTGACTCCCCATACGCTCTGGCATTACGCCGAGCGGACGGGTGTGGTGCATGTGCATATTCCGCAGGCCCGGCCGGGCGAGGCACTGACAGGGTGCCATGTATGCGGGCAGGTGCAGGCGCTGCCTGTCGCGCATTCGGAATCCGTCCATCACTGCGTGCGCTGCGATAGCGCCTTGCATCTGCGTAAACCGGATCACCTGGCACGCACCTGGGCGCTGCTGGTGGCGGCGGCCATTCTGTATATTCCCGCCAATATCCTGCCTGTCATGAATATCGACTCGATTTTCGGCGACAGCGGGCACACGATACTCGGCGGCGTGATCGAGCTGTGGCAGACAGGGTCCTGGGATATTGCCATGATCGTCTTCGTGGCCAGCGTAATGGTCCCCTTGACCAAGCTGCTGGCCCTGGCGGTGCTGGCCTGGCATGTGCAGCGGGGCAGCGTCGATAACCTGCGCCAGCGCACGCGTTTGTATGGCATGGTGGAATTCATTGGCCAATGGTCGATGCTGGATGTATTTGTCGTGATTCTGTTGGCCGCACTGGCGCGGTTCCACGGATTGATGACGATCAGCGCGGGCGCGGGGGCCGGTGCATTTGGCATGGTCGTCATACTGACCATGCTCGCCGCCATGAGCTTCGACCCGCGACGCGGCTGGGATGTCGCGGCTTCGCAGGCCGAGCGCGCGGCGCCCGCCGCCGCGCGGCTGGCCGGGCAGCACGCGAAGGCGGCAGCCGGCATGCCGGCTGCGAACAGTGCGATTCACAAACAAGAGGAATAAGGAAGCACCAGAATGTCTGACCCAGCATCGTCCGGAGACCACGCAGCGATCCGGACTCCGGAGGTCACCCGGCGTAAACGCCGTATTTCCTGGATCTGGCTTGTCCCATTTGTCGCCGCCGTCGCCGGCTTCACACTGGTGGCGCGCACCTGGCTGGAGTCGGGCCCCACGGTCACCATTACCTTCAAGACCGCCGAGGGCCTGGAGGTCGGCAAAACCCAGGTCCGCTACAAGGACGTCAATATCGGAACGGTGCGCAGCATCCACTTGAGCCAGGACCGGTCCAAGGTCATCGTGAAGGCGGAACTGGTCAAGGATGCGGCCAGCATTGCCCGTGAAGGCACGCAGTTCTGGGTCGTGCGGCCACGCCTGGGCTTGAGCGGCGTGTCGGGCCTGGGTACGCTGCTGTCGGGCGCCTATATCGGGGTAGATGCCAACAATGGCAAGGACGCGAGCGGCAAACCGGTTTCCGACGAAGAAAAAACCGAGTTCGTCGGGTTGGAGACGCCGCCGGAAGTCACGCACGACCGGCCCGGCAAGCGTTTCACGGTGCGCGCCACGGATCTGGGGTCCCTGGACGTCGGTTCGCCGGTGTATTACCGGCGTATCAGTGTTGGGCAGGTGATCGGATACCAGTTGGACAGCACCGGGCATTTCGTGAATATCCAGATTTTCGTCGATGCGCCCCACGATAAGTTCGTGACGAGCGACACGCATTTCTGGAACGCCAGCGGGGTGGATTTCACGCTGAATGCGGAGGGCCTGAAGGTCCGCACGCAGTCGCTTGTATCCGTGGCCGTGGGCGGGATTGCCTTCGGCCAGCGCGACGACGACACGACGGACACGCCGGCCAAGGCCGATACGGTGTTCAAGCTGTACGGCAGCGAGGCGGCCGCTGAAGCCATTCCGGATGGCGACCCGTTCCCCATCGTCATGCGCTTCGACCAATCGATACGCGGGCTGAGCGTGGGCGCGCCCATCGATTTCAATGGCGTGGTATTGGGGCAGGTCGATTCCATCAGCTTGGACTTCGACCGCGCATCCAAGCGCTTCTTTGCCCTGGTGCACGCCAATCTCTATCCGCAGCGGCTGGGCGCCGTGTACGAGCGCGTGCGCGAGTTCTCCGCGCAGGAGGACAAGGATGCCGGCAGGGAGGGTGTCACCCATCCCGGTGGCCGCCTGCTCGGTTCGATGATCCAGCACGGCCTGCGGGCGCAGCTGCGCAGTTCGAACCTGCTGACCGGCCAGCTGTACGTGGCCCTGGACGTGTTCCCGAACGCCAAGCCGGTTACGTTCGAGATGTCGACGCCGGCGCAGATTCCAACGCAGGCGGGCAATCTCGATCAACTGCAGCAACAAATCGCCAATGTGGCCGCCAAGCTGGACAAGATTCCTTTTGACCAGATAGGCGTGGATCTGCAGCGGACGCTGGCCAATTCCGCGCGCCTGATGGCACGGTTGGACAAGCAGGTGGCCCCGCAGGCCGAAGCCCTGCTCAAACAGGCCAACAAGTCGCTGGCCGATCTCGGTAATCTATTGGCCCCGGATGCGCCCCTGCCGGTGAATGCACAGAACGCCATGGATGAACTGTCGCGGGCGGCGCGCTCGCTGCGCGCCCTGGCGGACTATCTGCAGGCCAATCCGGAAGCGCTGCTGCGCGGCCGAGGGCCGGACCCGCTGCCCAACTACGGTACCACCAGGAATCCACGATGAATGCGATGATCGGACGCGCGCTCATGCCTGCGCTGCTGGCAGCGGCGCTGGGAGGATGTGCAACTTCCCCGCCCGTGCATTACTACACCTTGCTCACGCCGGACGCCGGGCCGCACGCGCCCGTACCCGCGGCGGGGCAGCCGGACGGCGGCAAGCCGCCGTATCTCCTCGACATCCTGCCGGTCACGGTGCCGCCGCAGGCCGATCAACCGCAGATCATGATGCGGGAAGCCGATGGCGTGGTGGCGGCGTATTACTCGGATCGGTGGACAGCGCCGCTCGCCGATGAGATCCGGGGGGCACTCTCCTACAACCTGGTCCGCGACCTGGGCGTGCTGGACGTGCAATCCATCAATGCGCCGGCCAATGCCCCCTTGTGGCGGGTCCAGGTCGACGTGCAGCGCTTCGACGCGACAGCGGGGGGCGAGGCGGTGCTGGATGCGACGTGGCGGGTGCGGCCGGTCAACCTGCCGGGCCGAACCTTGCTCTGCCGCAGCCTGATTCACGTTCCCATGGAAGGCGCCACGCCGGCGCGCGCGGTATCCGCGCAGCAAAAGGCCACCGTGGCCCTGGCCGGCACCATCGCCAGCGGCATACAGTCGGCGGGAGCATCGGCCCGGGCCGGCAGCGACGCGGTACAACTCAAGGGCTGCGACGGCGCTTGAGCGAGCGGGGCGCGGTGTCACCCTGTGGCCCGCTGCGGTATCGATAAAGCTTTTAAAAATCTAGGGTTAACCTTAATATTCTGTAAGGTATAACCCGCCTACTATCGCGGGCAACCTCCAGCCCGAAGGCGGGCGATATGGCCCTTTTTCTTTATAAATAGCGAGTACCGAGCCAGCATGGGCACTACCACTCTTGGCGTCAAAGTCGACGAAGCGTTGCGCGACCGTCTGAAGGACGCCGCATCCAAATTGAAATGCACCCCGCACTGGCTGCACAAACAGGCCATCGTGGCCTATCTCGAAAGGATCGAGCGGGGCCAGTTGCCCGCGGAAATCGCCCATTTCACGGGCGGGGAGGCACCGCCGGAGGAGCCCGAACTGCAGCCGCTGGCCCAGGTGCCGCCTTTCTTCGAGTTCGGTCAGGATGTGCAGTCGCAGTCGGTGCTGCGCGCGGCCATCACGGCTGCCTACCGCCGGCCCGAGCCGGAATGCGTGCCGCTGCTGCTGGGCCAGGCGCGCATGCCCAACCCCGAGAAAATCCATGCCACGGCGGCCGGCCTGGTGCGCGCGCTTCGTGACAAGCGGACGGGCGGCGGCGTGGAAGGCCTGATCCAGGAGTTTTCGCTGTCCAGCCAGGAAGGCGTGGCGCTGATGTGCCTGGCCGAAGCCCTGCTGCGCATCCCCGACCGTGCCACGCGCGATGCCTTGATCCGCGACAAGGTGGCGCGCGGGGATTGGCGGTCGCACGTGGGCGAATCGCCTTCGCTGTTCGTGAATGCCGCGACGTGGGGCCTGATGCTCACGGGCAAGCTGGTTGCCGTCAATAGCGAGCAGTCGCTTTCGCGCGCCTTGACCCGTCTCATCGGCAAGGGCGGCGAACCCTTGATCCGCAAGGGCGTGAACATCGCGATGCGCATGATGGGCGAGCAGTTCGTGTCCGGCCAAACCATCTCCGAAGCGCTGGCGAACAATCGCAAGATGGAAGCCAAGGGCTTCAGCTATTCCTATGACATGCTGGGCGAGGCGGCCACCACGTCGGCGGACGCGGACCGCTACTACGCTTCCTACGAGCAGGCGATCCATGCCATCGGCAAGGCGGCAGCAGGGCGCGGCATCTATCAGGGGCCGGGCATCTCCATCAAGTTGTCGGCCCTGCATCCGCGCTATTCGCGTGCGCAGCGCGATCGCGTCATGGCCGAACTGCTGCCGCGCGTGCGCGCCCTGACGCGGCTGGCCCGCGGCTATGACATCGGCCTGAACATCGATGCCGAAGAAGCAGACCGCCTGGAAATCTCCCTCGATCTACTCGAGGCGCTGTGCTTCGATCCGGACCTGGAGGGCTGGAACGGTATCGGTTTCGTGATTCAGGCTTACCAGAAGCGTGCCCCGTTCGTTATCGACTACGTCATCGATCTGGCGCGCCGCAGCCGGCATCGCCTGATGATCCGCCTGGTCAAGGGCGCGTATTGGGACAGCGAAATCAAGCGCGCGCAGGTCGACGGCCTGGAAGGCTATCCCGTCTACACGCGCAAGGTCTATACGGACGTCGCTTACCTGGCGTGCGCGCGCAAGCTGCTGGGTGCGCCCGAAGCGGTTTTCCCGCAATTTGCCACGCACAACGCCTATACCCTTTCGGCGATCTATCAGTTGGCGGGGCAGAACTACTATCCCGGCCAGTATGAATTTCAGTGCCTGCACGGCATGGGCGAATCGCTTTATGAAGAAGTGGTCGGCCCCGTCTCGCAGGGCAAACTGAATCGTCCTTGCCGCATCTATGCGCCGGTGGGGACGCACGAAACGCTGCTGGCGTATCTGGTGCGCCGCCTGCTGGAAAACGGCGCGAACACGTCCTTCGTGAATCGCATTGGCGATGAAAGCATATCGATCGACGAATTGATCGAAGACCCGGTGGAGGCCGCCTCGGCCATCGTCCCGCTGGGCGCCCCGCACGAGAAGATCCCGCTGCCGCGCGAGCTCTACGGCAGCGTGCGCGCCGGTGCCCGCGCCAATTCGCAAGGCCTGGACCTGAGCAATGAACATCGCCTGGCGTCCTTGTCGGCCGCCTTGCTGTCCAGCACGGCCACCGCGTGGCGCGCCTATCCCACGGTGGGTGCCGCTGCATGGGATGACGCGCGCGCCATACCCGTGCGCAACCCGGCGGACCACCGCGATATCGTCGGCCAGGTCATCGAAGCATCCGAAGCCGAAACGCAGGAGGCGCTGCGCCGGGCCGGGCAAGGGGCCTCGATCTGGCAATCCACCCCGGTTCCCGAACGTGCACTGTGCCTGCGCCGCGCCGCGCAGATGCTCGAAGAGCAGATGCAGACCTTGCTTGGCCTGATCGTGCGTGAAGCGGGCAAATCATTGCAGAACGCCATCGCCGAAGTGCGCGAAGCGGTGGATTTCCTGCGCTACTACGCGGAACAGGCGGAACGCGAATTCGACAATGCCACGCATCGTCCCTTGGGGCCGGTGCTGTGCATCAGTCCATGGAACTTTCCGCTGGCGATTTTCACCGGGCAGGTCGCGGCCGCGCTCGCGGCCGGCAATGCGGTAATCGCCAAGCCGGCCGAACAGACGCCGTTGATCGCGGCGCAGGCCGTGGAAATCCTGCGTGCCGCCGGCGTACCCGAAGATGCCGTGCAACTGCTGCCGGGCCGTGGCGAAACGGTTGGCGCCGCGCTGGTGGCCAGCCCGGATATCCGCGGTGTCCTGTTTACCGGTTCGACCGATGTCGCGCGGCTGATCGCGCGCAGCCTGGCGGACCGTCTGGATGACGCGGGCCACACGATTCCGCTGATCGCCGAAACGGGTGGGCAGAACGCGATGGTGGTGGATTCCTCGGCCTTGACCGAGCAGGTCGTCTACGATGTGCTGAGTTCGGCCTTCGATTCCGCCGGCCAGCGCTGCTCCGCCCTGCGTGTGTTGTGCGTGCAGGAGGACAGCGCCGACCGCGTGCTGGAAATGCTGCGCGGCGCCATGGCGGAATTGCGCGTCGGCAATCCCGACCATCTGTCGACGGATGTCGGCCCGGTCATCGACAACGAGGCCAGGGAAGGGATACAGCGCCATATCGACGGCATGCACACCGCGGGCAAAGCGGTGACTCAGATCCCGCTGTCGCCGGCGTGCCGCAACGGTACCTTCGTCGCGCCTACCTTGATCGAGATCGGCAGCGTGCGCGAGCTCAAGCGCGAAGTCTTCGGGCCGGTCCTGCACGTGGTCCGATACAAGCGCGATCAGCTGGACGGGCTCCTGGACGACATCAACGCCACGGGTTACGGCCTGACGTTCGGTGTCCATACCCGCATCGATGAAACCATCGGCCATGTCACCAGCCGGGTACATGCCGGCAATATGTATGTGAACCGCAATATCGTCGGTGCCGTGGTGGGCGTGCAGCCGTTCGGCGGTGAAGGGCTGTCGGGGACGGGGCCCAAGGCGGGCGGGCCGCTGTATCTGTATCGGCTTCTGTCGCGGCGTCCTGCGGGACTGGCGGTGGGAGGCGGTGCTCCGGCGATGCCTGTCGTCCTCACCCTGCCAGGGCCCACGGGCGAAGCCAATAGCTACCGCCTGGAACCGCGCGGCACGGTGCTGTGCGTGGCGGCGTCCGAACAGGGCGCCCGGGCACAGTGGGCGGCTGCCCAGGCGACTGGCAACCGCGTCCTGTTCGCCGATAACGGCGTGGCACGTCAGTTCGTCCAGAACCTGCCGCCCGCCCAGCGCGATAGCGTGCTTTTCATGCGCGACGAGGACGTGGAGACGGCGGATTTCCAGGCGGTGCTATTCGAAGGCGACGGCGACGCCCTGCGCTCGCTGGGCGGACGCGTGGCTGCGCGGCCTGGACCGATCGTCTCGGTGCAGGGCTTGTCGACCGACACGCTGGCACAGGGGCAGTCCTATGTGCTGGATCGCCTGGTGGCGGAGCGCTCGATCAGCGTCAATACGGCGGCGGCCGGGGGCAATGCCAGCCTGATGACCATAGGCTGAGGCGTTTTCCACGCTTGAGTCCCGTAAGCGTTGAAAAAGTGAAAACGCCGGTGCGTTTTAGCAGGGAGACAACGAAGCGCACCGGCGCGTGACATGACATATCCTTTCGCCTTCCATGGCGTCCGGGCGCGGGCGGTATGGTGGGGAGGGTAATCGCCAATATCTGCCGCCGTCGGCGGCACCGAAAATTCCGTTGCCATGGCGTCGATCGCCAGAGCCGCGCCTATCCGGCGCACGCATAAATTCAAAACAGCACGGACCGCGCGATCACGCGGTCCGTGCAGGCAACGACGGACGGGAAACCCTCCCGCAGATCTCACTGGCTATCCTACAAGGAGGAATAGATGCGCTTTACTACAACGATACGATCGGTCGCAATGTCCATCGCCACCGGGTTTTGCGTGGCCGGCGCCGCGCATGCAGCCGATACGGAAGTCAAACTGGGCTATGCCGGTCCGCTGACCGGCCCACAAGCGCACTATGGGGAGGACATGCAGAAAGGCCTGATCCTCGCCATCGAGGAGGCAAACAAGAAAGGCATCAAGCTGGATGGCAAGACCGTCAAGTTCGTCCTCGTTTCGCGGGACGATCAGGCCGATCCCCGTACCGCCGTGGCGGTCGCGCAGCAACTCGTCGATGAGGATGTGAAGGGCATCCTGGGGCATTTCAATTCCGGCACCACCATACCGGCGTCGCAGCTCTACCACGATGCCGGCCTGGTGCAGATCGCCATGGGGACGGCGCCCGAATATACCAACCAGGGCTATGAAAATACCTTCCGCATGATGACCAGCGATACGCAGCAGGGCGCGGCGGTCGGTGAGTTCATGGTGAAGGACCTGCACGCGAACAACATCGCCATCATCGACGACCGCACTTCCTACGGGCAGGGGCTGGCCGACCAGGTTGAAAAGGCGGTGAAGGCCGCGGGCGGCAAAGTGGTCCGGCGCGAGTACACGAGCGACAAGGCCAACGACTTCACGTCCATCCTGACCAATATCAAGGGCGCGTCGCCCGACGCCATTTTCTTCGGCGGCCTGGATGCGCAATCTGGTCCGATGAGGCGCCAGCTGGCCACCCTCGGGCTGACGAAGCCGTTCGTATCCGGCGAAATGACGCGCAGCGATACCTTCCTGAAGCTGGCAGGCGATGCGGCCGAGGGCACCTACGCGTCGCTGGCTGGCGTACCGCTGGACGAAATGGCGGCGGGCAAGGACTTCGCCGCCGCCTACAAGGCGCGGTTCAAGGAAGATCCCGGCGTCTATGCGCCTTACGCCTACGATGGCGCGTGGAACATGATCACGGCCATGGAGCAGGCTCAATCCGCCGAACCGCAAAAGTACCTGCCCATGCTGCGCAAGCTGCAGCGCAAGGGCGCGACCAGCGACAGTATCGCCTATGACGCCAAGGGCGATCTGAAGGAAGTTTCCGTCACCATCTACCAGGTCGAGCATGGTAAGTGGCAGATGGTCAAGACCATGGTGAGTCAGGCGCAATAAAGCGCGCCGGCACGGCGCGATGCCGTGCCGCGACCCCGCCTCCGGGGTTCATCCCTGCGCGGCATCGGCTGTCCGCGCGATTTACGTTTCACCTGGCATTCCATGGATATTTTCATACAGCAACTCATCAACGGCCTGACGCAGGGCAGCATGTATGCCCTCGTCGCGCTGGGCTATACCATGGTGTATGGCATCGTCGGCCTGATCAACTTTGCCCACGGGGATGTCGTCATGGTAGGGGCCATGGTGGCGACCACGCTGGCGTTGACGCTGGTGGGCGCGGATCCGTCGATCTCGCCTTGGCTGGTCTTCGGCGTGGGCCTGCTTTGCGCGCCACCGATTTGCATGACGCTGGGCTGGCTGGCGGAGCGGGTCGCCTACCGGCCATTGCGGCGGGCGCCCCGCTTGGCCGCCCTGATCACCGCGATCGGCGTCTCCATCATCCTGCAGAACCTGGCCATGATGATATGGGGGCGGGATTACGCGCATTTCCCGCAGATACTCACGCCCCGCGTTTTCGAGCTTGTCGGTGCGCGCATCAGCACGCTGCAGATCGCCATCATCGCGATCGCCGCACTGATGATGGCCGGACTGCTGCTGCTCGTGCACAAGACGCGCCTGGGCACGGCCATGCGCGCGACCGCGCAGAACCGCGAAGTCGCCGGCCTGATGGGCGTGAATATCAATACGGTGATTTCCGCGGCTTTCCTCATCGGTTCTGCGCTGGCGGCGGTCGCCGGCATGATGGTGACCACCTACTATGGCGTGGCGCACTACACGATGGGATTCATGCTGGGCCTGAAGGCTTTTACCGCGGCGGTGCTGGGTGGCATCGGCAACCTTGCCGGCGCCATGTGCGGCGGCATATTGCTCGGCGTGATCGAAGCTCTTGCCGCCGGATATATCGGCGACCTGACCGGCGGCTTCATGGGCAGCCATTACCAGGACGTCTTCGCCTTCCTCGTGCTGGTGCTGGTCCTGATCTTCCGTCCTTCGGGACTGCTGGGTGAACGCGTGGGAGATCGCGCATGATCACAAGTTTTGCTACGCGCGGCCGCATCTCGCCTGCTGCATGGATGGGGGTGGCAGGGGTGGCCGTGGCCTTGGCTGTCCTGCCCTTCGTATTGGGCATGGCCGGCCAAAGCTGGGTTCGCATCCTCAATTTCGCGCTGCTGTATGTGATGCTTTCCCTGGGCCTGAATATCGTCGTCGGTTTCGCCGGCCTGCTGGACCTGGGATATATCGCCTTCTACGCGGTCGGCGCCTATGCCTGGGCCTTGCTCGCCTCGCCGCATTTCAACCTGCACCTGCCATTCTGGGCCATCCTGCCGATCAGCGTCGGGCTGGCCTGCCTGTTCGGCGTATTGCTGGGCGCACCCACCCTCAGGTTGCGCGGCGATTACCTTGCCATCGTCACCTTGGGCTTCGGCGAAATCATTCGCGTATTCCTCAACAACCTGAACGCGCCGATCAACATCACGAACGGGCCCCAGGGCGTCAATCGCATCGATCCAGTCCGCGTGGCGGGGTTCGCGTTCAACCGCACCGAAACCCTGTTCGGGATACGTTTCACCGGGCCGGAGAAGTACTACTACCTGCTGCTGCTGTTGACGCTGCTGATCATGTTCGTGTGCCTGCGCCTGCAGAACTCGCGCATTGGCCGCGCGTGGGAGGCCATACGGGAAGACGAAGTCGCGGCCAAAGCCATGGGCATCAACACACGCAACGTCAAACTGTTGGCCTTCGCGATGGGAGCGTCCTTCGGCGGGGTGGCTGGCGCGCTGTTTGCATCCATGCAGGGTTTCGTCAGCCCGGAAAGCTTCAGCCTGACCGAGTCCATTTCGGTGCTGTGCATGGTGGTCCTGGGCGGGATGGGCCATATTCCCGGCGTCATCCTCGGCGCCGTCATCCTGGCGGTGTTCCCCGAATTCCTGCGCGCCGTCATCGTGCCCGCGCAGGAAGCCATCTTCGGCGGCATCGTGGTCGATCCCGAAGCCATCCGCATGCTGCTGTTTGGCCTGGCCATGGTGTGCGTCATGCTTTTCCGGCCCGCTGGCTTGTGGCCGTCATCGGTGCGCAAGCGTGAATTGAGCCGTTCGTCGGAAGGAGGCCAGGCATGAACGCGACTTTGCTCGAAGCCCGCGGTTTAGGCAAACGGTTCGGCGGCCTGCAGGCGCTGTCGGATGTCAGTTTCGATATCCGGAGCGGCGAAATCTACGGGCTGATCGGCCCGAACGGCGCCGGCAAGACGACCTTGTTCAACGTCCTGACCGGCCTGTACGTGCCGGAGGCAGGGCAATGCGTCTTCGCCGGCGAAAACCTGGTGGGCGCGAAGCCACACGAGATCGCCGCGCTGGGCATGGCGCGCACTTTCCAGAACATTCGCCTGTTCGCGAACCTGACCGCATTGGAAAACGTCATGATCGGCCGCCATGTGCGCACGCGGGCCGGCCTGGTCGGTGCCGTGCTGCGCAACCGCCGCACGCGTGCCGAGGAGGCCGCGATCGAGGCACGTGCGCATGCCTTGCTGGAATACACAGGCATCGCGGCGCGCGCCAACGACATCGCCAAATCCTTGTCCTACGGCGATCAGCGACGCCTTGAAATCGCGCGGGCATTGGCCACCGAACCCCGTCTGCTGGCGCTGGATGAACCGGCCGCCGGTATGAACGCTTCCGAAACCGTGGTGCTGCGTCGCCTGATCGAAAAAATCCGCACCGACGGCGTCACCGTGCTTTTGATAGAACACGATATGAAATTGGTAATGGGTTTGTGCGATCGCGTCCTCGTACTGGAATACGGCAAGGTCCTGGCCATGGGCAAGCCCGCCGACGTACAGCGCGATCCCAAGGTGATCGAGGCGTACCTGGGCGTCGGCGCGGCACAGGAGGCGGCGGCATGAGCGCGACCGCACGGCCGCCCGAAGGGCGCGCGCCCTCCCTCGGGGAGGCAGTCGCGCAGCGACAGGAGGGTACATCAGTGAGCGAGACGCCTTTGCTGGAGCTGCGCGATCTGCAGGTCGCCTATGGCGGCATCCGCGCGGTGCGCGGTGTCAATCTTGCGGTGAACCGCGGCGAATTGGTGTGCCTGATCGGGGCCAATGGCGCGGGCAAGAGTTCGACGGTGCGCGCGATCTGCGGCCTCATCCCCCCTGCTGGGGGCCAGATCCTCTATCAGGGCGCTTCCATCCACGGACGCCGGTCCCACGAACTGGTCCGTGAAGGACTGGTCATGGTGCCCGAAGGCCGCGGCATTTTCGGCCACCTGACCATCGAGGAAAACCTGGCGATGGGTGCCTATGTCCGGCGTGATGCCGCGGGTATCCGCGCCGATATGGAAAGCGTCTTCGAGCAGTTCCCGCGGCTGGCGGAACGGCGCAAGCAGGCGGCCGGCACACTGTCCGGCGGCGAACAGCAAATGGTGGCGCTCGGGCGCGCGATGATCGCCCGTCCGACCTTGCTGCTGCTCGACGAACCCTCGATGGGACTGGCGCCGCTGATGGTGGAGAAGGTGTTCGAAGTCATCTCCGGCATCGCCGCGGACGGCGTCACGATTCTGCTGATCGAGCAGAACGCGCGTCTGGCGCTGGAGTACAGCAAGCGCGGCTATGTCATGGAATCGGGTGAACTGATCCTGTCTGGTCCGGCCAGGACCTTGCTGACCGATCCCAAGGTTCGTGCCGCCTATCTGGGTGAGCTCGAAACCGCGTAGCGAGGCCGACCCCGAGCCCGCGGTGCGGGACTGGCATCGTCACCCCTGCAGCGCCTGGACGAGCAGAAGATAGCCGTCCAGCATGATGATGCCGGTCGTCGCCCCGATGGCCAGGACCCGCCAGGTGCCGCGCAATACGAAGACGCCCATGACATCGCGGCGTACGGCCAACATGACCAAAGGCACCAGTGCGAAGGGCAGGGCCAGGCTCAGGATGACCTGGCTCAGCACCAACAGCTGGTCCGGTTCCTGGCCGCCGGTGTAGGCCAGCATCGCCGAGGCCGCGGCGCCCGCGATGGCTCGCGTGACCAGCGCTCGTCTGCGATCCGACCACCCGCCCGTGCTGAATCCTTTCGACAGCACCTTGCCAGCCAGGATGCCGGTGATGGTGGAGCTTTGCCCGGCGGCGTACAGCGCCACGGCGAAGACGATGGCCGCGCCCACGCCCAGCGTCTTGCCGATGACGGCGTGGGCCTGGTCCAGGCTCGTCACCGCCAGCCCCGCCCCGGACAAGGATGCGGCGGCGACTATCATGATCGCGGCATTGATCAGGGTGGCAATCCCCAGCGAGAACATCGTATCGCTGCGCGCCACGCGCATCGCCACGCTGCGCATCGCCACAGGCAGGCCGCGGGCCCGCTGGGCCAGTTCGCCGGACTGCAGGTAGAGGTTGTGCGGCATCAGCGTAGCGCCCACGACGCCCAGCGCGATCAGGAAACCTTCGGGCGCACGCAGCGCGCTCGCGGGCCGGGCGGCGTCTTGCGCCACTGCCGCCCACTCGGGACGGGCCTGGAAGAGCAAATACACGAATGATACGGAGACGATGGCCAACAGCAGGCCGATGATCCGCTCGTGGCGCTGGGCGTTGTCGCGTGCGAACAGCAACACGGCATAGGTGCCGGCGCCCGTCATGGCGACGCCGACCATCAACGGTATGCTGAAGAGCAGGCGCAGCGCGATGGCCCCGCCGATGAGTTCCGCCAGCGCGGTGGCCAGGATGGCCGCTTCTCCCGCCAGCCATGCGGCGCGGGCGAGCGGGCGTGGCAAGTGGCGCACGGTCAGCGCGGCCAGATCCTGTCCCGTCGCCAGCGCCAGCCGCGACACCAGGACCTGGAACCCCAGGGCCAGGAACGCCGCGAGAAATACCACCATCAGCAGCTGATAACCGAAGCGGCTGCCTCCCGCGATGTCGGTGGCCCAGTTGCCAGGATCGATATATCCCACGGCAACGAGCAGCCCGGAGCCGATCAGGCGGCGCAGGCCCGCCGGCATCCTGCCATCGGCCTGGAGGGCAGCCTTGCCGCCCGAGATCGCGAAAATCAGCTCGCTCATGGTGTTTTTCCTTATGAGAATGGTTCTTATTGTCGTGACGGATGGGCTGCGGGTCAAATAAATTGATATTCCGAACTTGTTAGAATTTTTCTATCGAAAGGAAACCACGCCGGGATGGGATGGCTTCCATGGCGCGGGGGCTTTGCGGCGCCGCCCGTATCGCCATGGCGGCCGTGAGCGCACGGGGTGTGCCCGGATGACAGGCGCTGGGCCGGGACGGCTGCCTGGCCCGGCCCGTCGGTTCGCGGGACGGGGCGCGGGATGCCGGGCAGCGGCGTGTCGGCGCCCGGCATGCACCCGGACTATGTCTCAGGACGCCAGGCGCGCGTCCATCGTGATGGCAGCGTTCAACACCTTGGAAACCGGGCATCCTGCCTTGGCCTTGTTGGCCGCTTCCTCGAAGGCACGCGCATCCGCGCCCGGTATCTTCGCCACCACGGTCAAATGCACGGCGGTAATGGCGAATCCGCCTTCCGCCTTGTCCAGCGTGACCGCGGCTTCCGTCTGGATGCTGTCGGCCGTCATGCCGGCCTCGCCCAGGATATTCGATAGCGCCATGGAGAAGCAGCCGGCATGCGCCGCGCCCAGGAGTTCCTCCGGATTCGTCCCCTTCGCGTCGCCGAAACGGGTATTGAAACCGTAGGGCGCGTCGGACAGCGCGCCGCTATCGGTTGAGATCGTCCCCGTGCCGGACTTGAGATCGCCTTTCCATACTGCTGATGCTTTTCGCTTCATGCTCGTACTCCTTGACGGGTGGGTATTCAGAAACCGCCATGCATGGCTGCATGGTCTTTCCGATCATAGATCCGCGCCGCTGCCCGGGCCCCTAGTAGGGGGATTCAGGGGCATGCCCGCGCCCCTGCGGTATAACGGCCGGGTTCCTTTCGTACGGAGTTCGCATGGCCACGCTGTTTTCTTCCATTTCCCTCGGGCGGCTGCCGCTCGCCAACCGCATCGTCATCGCCCCCATGTGCGAATACTCGGCCGAGGAAGGCAAGGCGACGGATTGGCACATGATTCACCTGGGACATCTCGCCTTGTCCGGCGCCGGCTTGCTGTTTACCGAAGCCACGGCTGTCGAGCCCGGCGGCCGCATCACGCCAGCCGATCTCGGCCTGTGGGACGACGAGACCGAAGCCTCCATTGCAAAGGTCATGAAGGCCATCCGCCGCTATTCCACCATCCATATGGGAATGCAGCTGGCGCACGCCGGCCGCAAGGCATCCAGCCACACCCCCTGGGAAGGCGGCAACCAGATTCCATCCACGCAAGGGGGATGGATATGCGATGCGCCTTCGGCGGTTGCGTACAAGGAAGGCGAAGAAGCGCCTCACGCCCTGGACCGGGCCGGCCTGGACCGCGTCCGCACAGCCTTTGCGCAAGCGGCCCGTCGCGCCGACCGGCTCGGTTTCGATACCGTCCAGGTGCATGCCGCGCACGGCTATCTGCTGCACCAGTTTCTGTCGCCGCTCGCCAATCGCCGCACGGACGAATATGGCGGCAGCCTCGAAAACCGCATGCGTTTCCCGCTGGAGGTGTTCGATGCCGTCCGCGAGGCCTTCGATGCCGACAAGCCCGTGGGCATACGCGTCTCGGCCACCGATTGGGTGGACGGCGGATGGGACCTGGAGCAGACCGTGGCGTTCGCGCGAGCCTTGAAGGCGCGTGGCTGCGACTACATCGATGTGTCGTCGGGGGGCTTGTCGCCGGCCCAGAAGATTGCTCTTGCGCCGGGCTATCAGGTGCCGTTCGCCGAACGCGTCAAACGCGATACCGGCTTGCCGACCATGGCGGTCGGGCTGATCACCGAGCCCGAACAGGCTGACCAGATCATTGCCCAGGGCAAGGCGGACATGGTATCGCTGGCCCGGGGGATGCTTTACAACCCGCGTTGGCCCTGGCACGCCGCGGCGCAGTTGGGCCAGCACGTGCACGCGCCCAAGCAATATTGGCGTTCGCAGCCCCGCGACCTGAAGGAGCTGTTTCTGGACGCGCGCTTCGGCCAGCGCTAAGGGCGCGGGCGCGGCCTAGCCGCGCCCCGTGCTGCCGAAGCCGCCGGCGCCGCGGTCGGATGTCGGGAAATCGGCCACGACTTCGAAGGCCACTTGTGCCACCGGCACGATGACCATTTGCGCCAGCCGGTCCATGGGGTGCAGGGTGAAGGTGGTATCGCCGCGGTTCCACGTCGACACCATCAACTGGCCCTGGTAATCGGAATCGATCAGGCCGACCAGGTTGCCCAGTACGATGCCGTGCTTGTGCCCGAGGCCCGAGCGCGGCAGGATCATCGCGGCGTAGCCGGGGTCACCGATGTGGATGGCCAAGCCGGTGGGCACCAGGGCGGTGGCGCCCGGGTCCAGGGTCAGCGGGCTTTCCAGGCAGGCGCGCAGGTCCAGGCCGGCGGCGCCGGGCGTGGCGTAGGCGGGCAGGAATTCGCGCATGCGGTCATCGAGTATCTTCAGGGCTACGGATTTCATCGTATCGGGATAGAAAGGCAAGGCCGCCCAACAGGCGCGGACGGCAGGGAGATTCAGCGGCCGGATTTGCCCGGTCCGTTCTGCGATATGGTGGTCAGCGGTGGCAGGCGCGCGAGCGCTTGGTCTGCCCGTGTACGCTGGCTGCGTGCCGCTCGCCAGAGCAGGCCGGCGAAAATCGCCAGGAACGCGACCGGCACCAGGTCGTGTGGGTCGAAACCGGGTTGACGCAGGGCATCGAAGAGCATGCGGACCGCTTGCCAGGCAATGGCCAGCGCGACGAGGGTCACGGCCACCGCACCCCTGCGCCGGGTGGTCCGTGCGGCCAACGTGGCGTCGGCGCCCTGTGCGTCCTTGCGCGGCGGCGTGCCAGCCGGAGCGCCGCGGGCGTCCGCGGCGGTGCCACGGCCCCGGTTGGCGCCCGGGTTGCGGACGGCCGGCGACGTGTCGCGCACCACTTCTCCGGGCGAGGGCGGCGGCAACGGCGCCGCCGCGCCGTCCCGCGTCTTGCCCACCACCTGGCCGGGCGCGGCCTGGCCGCGGTTGATCAATTTTTCGACATAACGGACGTAGTCGCCGTCTTTCGGTTCACCATCGATGGCCATGCGGACTCCTAGCGCCGCGCACGGCGCGCCGCCGCGGAGACGCGCCGCTTGCGCAGCACCATGTACAACAGCCAGACGCCCATCACGATGGAAAAACCGGTGCCAACCACCATGCCGATATGGCTGGCGCCGGAGATATCGTCCATGTTGCGTACGGTCAGGTAGCCGGGCGCCAGCATGGCGGGCATCCAGAGGGCAGCGGACAGGACGTTGGCCGCCTGGAACCGGGCGTGGCTCATCCCCATGACGCCGGCGACGGTCGGAATGGTGCTGCGTATGGGCCCCATGAATCGTCCGGCCAGCACGGACGCGAAACCGTAGCGCGAAAAGAACAGGCGGGCACGCGCGACCGCGGGGCGATGCTTGCTGAGCGGCCAGCGCCGCAGCACGCGCGGGCCCACGCCCCGTCCCAGCCAATACGACAGCGCGTCGCCAATGATGGCGCCGGCCATGCCCCAGAGCAGGATCGTGCCGCCGTCCAGCGACCCGCTGCCCACCAGGCCGCCGGTGATGAGCATTAGCGCCGTGGCGGGCACGAACAGCCCGATGATCACCAGGGATTCCGCCATGGTGAGCAGGGCGGTGACGGGACCCGCCCAATCCTGGTTGGTTTCGATGAAGCTTCGTATCTGGTCGACGAATTGGTCCATGCCAGGCCCCGCCATTCGGATGCGGTATCTTACCTTGTGAGCCGCACGCCGCGCGGGGCGGCGCCGCGCGGTCGCGGCAAGGAAATACACGCAGACAAGAGACCCTGACGCATGTCGTAATGGGCGGCATCTTCCAGACAGCGTCCGAGCAAGCGGAATAGGACGGTTCAGCCCGGCAGCCGGGCGGCGATTTCGGCGACCAGGCGGCGTGCCGCGTCCAGTTTATTGGCGGGCGGCAGCGGGTGGGCCCCGTGTTCGTCGAACAGCACGAGTTCGGTGTCATCGACGTCCATCACCCGGTGCGCCAGGTTGCCGACCAGCAGCGGGATACCCTTGCGGCGGCGCTTGGCCTCCGCGTGCCTGGCCAGGTCCTCGGTCTCCGCCGCGAAACCCACGCACCAGGGGCCGTCGGTCATTGCGGCGACGCCGGCCAGGATATCCGGGTTGGTCTCGAATTCGAGTACGGGGGCGCCGCCGCCGGACTCGTCCTTTTTCATCTTCTGTTCGCTGGCGTTCTTCACGCGCCAATCGGCGACGGCGGCCACGGCGATGAATACGTCGGCCTGTCGCGCCTGCGCCATCACGGCGGCGTGCATCTGCAGGGCGGTCTGCACCGGATGGACCTCCACGCCGCGCGGCGCGGGCAGGGCGGTGGGCCCGCTGACCAGGGTGACCCGTGCGCCGGCCTCGCGCGCGGCGCGCGCGATCGCGTAGCCCGTCTTGCCCGAGGACCGGTTGCTGATGACGCGCACCGGATCGATGGGTTCCACGGTAGGCCCGGCGGTCAGCAGCACATGCTTGCCCGCCAGTGTCTTGGGTTGGAAGAACGCGATGACATCGGCCAGGATTTCATGGGGTTCGATCATGCGCCCGTCGCCGATTTCCCCGCAGGCCTGATCGCCCGCGGCCGGGCCGAGGATTTCGATGCCGTCCTCGCGCAGTTGCGCGGCGTTGCGCTGGGTGGCGCGGTTGGCCCACATTTCGCGGTTCATCGCGGGCACGATGAGCAGCGGACAGGCACGTGCCAGGCACAGGGTGGATAGCAGGTCATTGGCCATGCCGTGCGCCAGCTTGGCGATGAAGTCGGCGCTGCATGGCGCGACCAGCACGGCATCCGCGCCACGGGTCAGGTCGATGTGCGCCATGTTGTTGTCGAACCGCGCATCCCATTCGCTGACGTAGACGGGGCGGCCCGAGAGCGCCTGCATGGTCACCGGCGTGATGAAGTGCGTCGCGGCCTCGGTCATGACGACATCGACGGACGCGCCCTGTTCGGTGAGCCGGCGCACCAGCTCGGCGATTTTGTAGCAGGCGATGCCACCCGACATGCCTAGGACGATACGTTTGCGGGCGAGATCGAGCATGGAGTAACCGCGGCGAGGAAAGATCCGCCCATTATGCGCCGACTAGCGCGGTTTGCGCATCCGCAGCATTTCGTCCAGGACCAGCAGGACGGCGCCGCACGTGATGGCGACATCGGCCAGATTGAAGGCCGGGTAGTACCAGTCCTTCCAGTAGAAAAGCAGGAAATCGACGACGTGCCCATAGGCCACGCGATCGATCACATTGCCCACCGCGCCGCCCATGATCAGCGCCAGGGCGAGCGCGAAGCGGGGCTGCGCGCGGCGTCCCTGGCGCGCCAGGATTGCCGTGATGACGGCGGCCGCGGCGATGCCCAGCGCGGTGAAGAACCAACGCTGCCACCCGGCTTCCGTGGCCAGGAAGCTGAATGCCGCGCCGCGGTTGTAGACCAGGGTGAAGTCGAACACCGGCAGTACGTTGACGCGCTGGCCGAAGCTGAAGCGGGCGTTGAAGTACAGCTTGGCCGCCTGGTCCAGGACGATGACGGCCGCCGCCAGCGAGAGCCAGAACGCCAGCCCGCGGCCTTGCGGCGGCCGCGTCGCGGCGGCGGACAGCTGATGGCCGGCGTCAAGCATGGCTGCGTGCCTCGCCGGCGCCGAACAGGTTGCTGACGCAGCGACCGCAGATTTCGGGGTGTTCCGGATCCGCGCCGATGTCCGCGCGCCAGTGCCAGCAGCGTTCGCATTTCTTGTGCGACGACGGCGCGATCGCGATTTGCAGTTCGCCCGTGCCGGCATGCACCGTCGCGCGCGAGACGATCAGCACGAAGCGCAGGTCGTCGCCCAGGGCCTGCAGCGCGGCGAGGTCGTCGCCGGACGCGGTGATATCGATTTCGGCCTGCAGCGACGAACCAATGCCACCGGCGCTGCGCACTTCTTCCAGCTTGCGCATCACTTCCGCGCGGATCGTGCGCAGCCGGTTCCATCGCGCGGGCAGCGGATCGCTGTCCGCCAGCGGCGGCAGGGCCTGGAAGACCTCGGCGAAGACCGTGGCCCGCGACGCGTCGGCCTGGTGCTTGAGCGCCGTGCCGGTCAATTCCTTCCAGGCTTCTTCCGCGGTAAAGGACAGCACCGGCGCCATCAGCTTCACCAGGGTCTGCGTGATATCCAACAGCGTGCTCTGCGCGGACCGGCGCGCCACGCTGGACGCGCCTGTCGTGTACAGGCGATCCTTCAGGATATCCAGGTAGAAGGCGCCCAGGTCTTCGGAGCAGAAGTTCTGCAGCCGCGATACCGCCGGATGGAAGTCGTACTTCTCGTAGTGGGCCAGCACTTCCTGGTGCATCTGCGCCGTCATGGCCAGTGCGTAGCGGTCGATTTCCAGGCGCTGCGCGTAGGGCACCGCCATCGAGACCGCGTCGAAGTCCGCCAGGTTGGCCAACAGGAAGCGCAGGGTGTTGCGGATGCGGCGATAGCTCTCGACGACCCGCTTCAGGATCTCGTCGGAGATCGACAACTCACCCGAGTAGTCGGTCGACGCCACCCACAGACGCAGGATTTCCGCGCCCAGGGAGTCCGACACTTTTTGCGGCGCGATGACATTGCCCACCGATTTGCTCATCTTGCGGCCCTGGCCGTCGACGACGAAGCCGTGCGTGAGCAATGCGTTGTAGGGCGCGCGGCCGTAAAGCATGCAACCGGTCAGCAGCGAGGAGTGGAACCAGCCCCGATGCTGGTCGGAGCCCTCCAGGTATAGATCCGCCGGCCAGGCCAGTTCTTCGCCGTGCGAGCCCGATTGCGTGGCGTCCTTGCCGCCCAGTACCGTGAAGTGGGTGGTGCCGGAATCGAACCACACATCCAGCGTGTCGCGGCTTTTCTCATACATGTCCGCTTCGTTGCCCAGCAATTCACGCGGGTCCAGGGATTGCCAGGTTTCGATGCCGCCCTGTTCGACGCGCTGCGCGACCTGTTCCAGCAGCTCGACGGTGCGCGGGTGCAGCGTGCCCGTTTCCTTGTGCACGAAGAAAGCCATCGGTACGCCCCACTGGCGCTGGCGCGACAGGGTCCAGTCCGGGCGGTTGGCGATCATCGCGTGCAGGCGCGCGCGGCCCCAGGCAGGGTAGAACCGCGTGGCGTCGATGCCGGCCAGCGCGGCTTCGCGCAGGGTCGGGCCGCCGTCGCGCGGCGCGATGTCCATGCCGGCGAACCACTGGTTGGTGGCGCGGTAAATGATCGGGGTCTTGTGGCGCCAGCAGTGCATGTAGCTGTGCTTGTGCTTTTCGCCATGCAGCAACGTGCCCGCCTCGCGCAGGGTCTCGACGATTTTCGGATTGGCATCCCAGACGCTCAGGCCGCCGAACAGCGGCAGCGTGGAGGCAAATCGCCCGTCGCCCATCACGGGGCTGAGCATGTCGGCGTCGGCCAGGCCATGCGCCTTGCAGGAGACGAAGTCCTCGATGCCGTAGGCCGGCGCGGAATGCACGACGCCCGTGCCGGTATCCAGGGTGACGTAATCGCCCAGGTAGATCGGCGAAAGGCGGTCATACCCGGCATCCACCCGCGCCAGCGGATGATGGAAGGTCAGCCCGGCCAGGGCTTCCCCCCGCGTGGTGGCGACGACTTCGCCTTCCAGCTCCCATTGCTTCAGACAGGACTCCACGCGTTCGGCCGCCAACAGCAGCAGGGAGCCGGTGGGCCGCGCGGGCGATACGCGCACCAGCGCGTACTCGATCTCCGGATGCAGGTTCAGCGCCTGGTTGGAGGGTATCGTCCACGGCGTCGTCGTCCAGATGACGATGGCGCCGTCATCCACCGATGACAGGCCGAATGCGCGCGCCACGCCCGCCTTGTCCGCGAACGGGAAGGCCACGTCAACGGCCGGGTCGACGCGGTCGGCGTATTCGACTTCGGCCTCGGCCAGCGCCGAGCCGCAGTCGAAGCACCAGTTCACCGGCTTCAGGCCGCGGAAGACATAGCCTTTTTCCATGATGCGCGCCAGCGCGCGGATCTCGTTGGCCTCGTTGCGGAAGGCCATCGTCATATAGGGGCGGTCCCATTGGCCCAGCACGCCCAGGCGCTTGAAGTCCTTTTTCTGCCGCTCGATCTGCTCGTGGGCATAGGCGCGGGCCTTGGACTGCATTTCCGCGACGGGCAGGTTCTTGCCGAATTTCTTTTCGATCTGGATTTCGATCGGCATGCCGTGGCAATCCCAGCCCGGCACGTAGTGCGCGTCGTAGCCGGCCATGTTCCGGCTTTTCAGGATGATGTCCTTCAGGATCTTGTTGACCGCGTGGCCGATGTGAATATCGCCGTTCGCATAGGGCGGCCCGTCATGCAGGACGAAGCGCGGCCGGCCTTTGCTGGCGGCGCGGATGGCCTGGTAGACGTGGTTTTCCTCCCATTCGGCAACCCACGCGGGCTCGCGCTTCGCAAGGTCGCCCCGCATCGGAAAGGAGGTGTCGGGCAGGTTGAGCGTCTTTTTATAGTCCATGAACGGCAAAATAGGCGCGCGCGTTTCGCGCGTCTTCGGCGATGGCGGCAGTCAGGGAAGGGAGGTCGCGGAACTTTTCTTCGTCCCGCAGCTGTTGCAGGAATTCGATCCGCACGAGTTTACCGTATGCGTCCAGGGCGGCGGCATCCAGCACATGGGCTTCCAGCAGCACCTGGCCGTGGTCCTCCACGGTGGGGCGCACCCCCAAGCTGGCGACCGCGGGTAGCGGCGACGCGCCCAGGCCATGCACCCGCACGACGTAAATGCCGGACCGGGCCGCGCAGCGCGGTGTGACGCGTACGTTCAGCGTCGGGAATCCCAGTGTGCGGCCCAGCTTGCGGCCGTGCACGACGTGCCCGCTGAGGTGATAGGGATGGCCGAGCAGGTCCTGCGCGCGCGCCAGATCGCCTACGGCCAGGGCCGTGCGGACTTCGGAGCTGGAGATGCGGTGGCCGTGCGCGTCGGTGACGTCGTCCAGCGTTTCGACGTCGAAACCATGCAGCTTGCCGGCGTCGCGCAGCAGGGTGATATCGCCGCTGCGCTTGTGGCCGAAGCGGAAATCCGGGCCGACCAGGATCCATCGCGCGCCCAGGCCGCGCACCAGCAGCCGTTCGATAAAGGTCTCGGGTGACATTTCCGCCAGGCGCGCATTGAAGCGTTCGACCATCACCTGCTCCACGCCGAAACGCGCCAGGGCATCCAGCTTGTCGCGCAGGCCGGTGATACGGGTGGGCGCCAGTTCGGGACGATGGTTCAACGCCGCGAAATATTCGCGCGGATGCGGTTCGAAGGTCATCACCGCCGGCGTCAGGCCACGGTCCACGGCCGCGGCGCGCACGCGCGCCAGCATGGCCTGGTGTCCGCGGTGCACCCCGTCGAAGTTGCCGATTGTCAGGGCGCAGGGCCGGCGGGCGCCGAGCGGGGGGAGGGAGCGGAAGATATGCAGCGCGGGTTTCACGAACGAGAGTTTACAATTTTGCCCGCGCCTGCTCTTTATTTCCTCTGGAACCTATACCTTGGCAGCTTTATCCCCGGGCCGTCGGCGGCTCGTCATCCTCATTTCCGGCCGTGGCAGCAATATGCAGGCCCTGGTCCAGGCCTGCCGGCAAGAGCACTGGCCGGCCGACATTTCCGCGGTCATCGCCAGCCGGCCCGATGCGCCCGGCCTGCAGTGGGCGCGCGAGGCCGGCATCCCGGCGGCGTCCGTCCATCACCGCGAGTTCGCCGGCCGCGAGGCGTTCGACGCGGCGCTGGCCGACGAGATCGACCGGTATCGGCCGGATTACGTCATCCTGGCCGGATTCATGCGGGTACTCACGCCCGGGTTCGTCAACCGCTACGCGGATCGCCTCGTCAATATCCATCCTTCGCTGCTGCCGGCGTTTCCGGGCCTGCACACCCATGGCCAGGCGCTGGCCACCGGGGTCCAGGTGCATGGCTGCACGGTGCATTTCGTCACGCCCCTGGTCGACCACGGGCCCATCATCGCGCAAGCCTGCGTGCCCGTGCTGCCTGGCGATACGCCGGAAAGCCTGGCCGAGCGCGTGCTGGTGATGGAACACTGCGTCTTTCCCGCGGCGGTGCGCTGGCTCGCGGAAGGCCGTGTCAGCCTGGGGGCGGACCATCGCGTGCAGGTCCAGGGCGATCCAGCCCGCCTGTATATGTGGTCCGCGGACGGCATCCGCGCAACATAAACCAATTTTTTTATCGACGGACGTCCCGTCCGTCAGGGAATCGACATGAAGAAACCGCAACGCGCAGGCGCAAGATCCATGGCGCCGCGCGCCGGCGAGGCGGATCGCCCGCGGCCGTCGTTTGCCGCCGTCCGGCTGGGCCAGGTCCAGCAGGTACTGGGCGAAATGCTGCAATGGGCGTATCCCGCCGATGGCGTCCTGACGCATTGGCTGCGCGCCCACCCGGCGCTGGGCGGCCGCGACCGCGCGGAAGTATCCGAAGCCGCTTACGATGTACTGCGCAATCTGCGGCGCTATCGCCGCTTCGCGGAAACCGGCGTCGGCGCGTCCGCCCGGAGGCTCGCCATCCTGGGTTTGTCCGCCACGCTGGGGCGGGACGCGCTGCGCGATGCCCTGACGCCGGAAGAAAACGATTGGCTCGACCATATCCTGCGCATCGATCCGGCCACGCTGCCGCGTGCCGTGCGCGCCAGCCTGCCGGACTGGCTGGACGAGCGCCTGGGGGCGTTCGAGGACGCTGACGCCCTGGTCGACGCCTTGAATCGTCCGGCGCCGCTGGACCTTCGCGTCAACCCTCTGAAGGCGGACCGCGACGCCGTGCTGCGCGGCTTGAACGACGGGCCGGCCGCGCGGTACCAGCCGCGCGCGATGCCGTTTTCGCCCTGGGGCATACGGCTCGCCGGACGTCCGCCGGTGAATCGCTGGCCGCAGTTCGAGGCGGGCGAAATCGAGGTGCAGGACGAAGGCAGCCAGTTGCTGGCCCTGCTCGTGGCGCCGCGGCGCGGCGAAATGATTATCGATTTTTGCGCGGGCGCGGGGGGCAAGACCTTGCTGCTGGGCGCCCTGATGCGGTCCACGGGCCGTCTGTATGCCTTCGATGTGTCCGCGGCGCGCCTGGCGCGGGCCAAGCCCCGTTTCGCCCGCAGCGGGCTGTCCAATGTGGTGCCGGTGGTCATCGACAGCGAAAACGACACCCGGGTCAAGCGGCTGGCCGGCAAGGCGCAGCGGGTACTGGTGGATGCCCCTTGCAGTGGTATCGGCACCCTGCGGCGCAATCCGGACTTGAAATGGCGGCAGCACCCGGATGCGCTGCAGGAACTCGGGCTTCTGCAGACCCGGATCCTGGCCGCCGCGGCCCGTTGCGTCGCGCCCGGCGGGCGGCTGGTCTACGCCACCTGCAGCCTGCTGGCCGAGGAAAACGAGGCGCAGGCCGAAATCTTCCTGGCCTCGCATCCCGAATTCGAGCGCTTGGACGCAGCCGCGCTGATCGGCGCGCGCTGCGAGGGCCTGAACCTGCAGGGCCCCTATATGCAGTTGCGGCCCGACGTGCACGGTACGGACGGCTTCTTCGCCGCCGTGTTCGAGCGCCGCAAGGGCGGGGCAGCGAGTGAACAGGCCACGGCCGAGGCCGAGGGCGAGTCGGCGGCGGCCGGCCTGCCCGCCGAAGCGATCGCACCGGCGCGGGCGGACGCGGACCTGGACCTGGAGCCGGAGTCCCGGCAGTCGCCGCTCAGCGATCCGTCGGCCGGCGGGTAAGGGTCGCGCTGCCCTGTACGGAGCGCGTGCCCAAGTCGCGCGCCTGGAAGAAGATCTCCCAGGAGAAACTGTCCCGCCCCGCTTCGGTGCCCGCATGGTAGAGCACCCGCGTCACCGGCACCTGGACGTGCCGGCACTTGGCCGACTGGCTGGCTTGCCCGGTGGTCGTGTTGATCACCAGCTTGCCCAAGGTGGGGCGGGCCTTGACGACCACGGGCGGCGCGCGCATCGCCCGGCAGTCCGATTCCTGGATTTCGTAGTATTCCGCCAGGACCACCGTACTGCTGGTCCCGACCGTCCAGGACAAGCGCTGGGGCGCTTCGTCCGCTCGGACGGCGGGGGCCGGAAAGGCCAGCAGGGCGGCCGCCACTGTGGCGGAAAAGAAACGCGGCACGCCGGGCCGCGGGCGGCGCCAGCGCCGGCCGGAGGTGGGCCACGTGAGGGTCCGTGGCCGCCGCACAGGGGGCCGCACCGGGTGGAGCGTTGAAAAAGCGATCAAGATGAGCACAGGAAGTCGGGTGAAACAACAATTTTGCCGGAATTTCAAGGGGGTGAGGTCAAGGCGGGGCGCTGTCATAACCGCGCAAGGTAGGCTAAACTCGGCTTCTCGCTCTTCGCTGAGGTTTCTACGCTCCATATGGATCACATCCTTTCGTTCGTCGGCGGCGGTTTTCTGCATGCCTCTTGGTGGCAGATCGTCGCCTTTACCCTGGTGGCCACCCACGTCACCATCGTAGGGGTTACGGTATTCCTTCATCGCAGCCAGGCGCACCGCGGGCTGGACCTGCATCCGGCCGTCATGCATTTCTTCCGCTTCTGGCTCTGGATGACCACGGGCATGGTGACCAAGGAATGGGTGGCCATTCACCGCAAGCACCACGCGAAATGTGAACGCGATGGCGACCCGCATTCGCCGATGCGCTTCGGCATCTGGAAGGTGTTGTTCCGTGGCGCGGAGCTGTATCGCGAAGAAGCCACGAACGCGGAAACGATGGCCAAATTCGGCCACGGCACCCCGGACGACTGGCTTGAACGCCACGTCTATGCCCGCCACAGCCTGATGGGCGTGATGATCATGCTGGCGCTGGATATCGCCATGTTCGGCGCCGTCGGCGTGACGGTGTGGGCGGTGCAGATGGCATGGATCCCGTTCTGGGCGGCCGGCGTCGTCAATGGCATCGGCCACTATTGGGGCTACCGCAACTACGCCAGCCCGGACACCAGCACCAACGTGTTTCCGTGGGGCATCATCATCGGTGGCGAAGAACTGCACAACAACCACCACGCCTACGGTACGTCCGCCAAGTTCTCCGCCAAGTGGTACGAATTCGACATCGGCTGGGGCTACATCCGCATCCTGCAATTCGTCGGGCTGGCCAAGATCAAGAAGGTCGCACCCAAGCTCAAGCTGGATTCCAACAAGCCGATGGTGGATCTCAGTACCCTGCAGGGCGTGATCACGCACCGCTACGAAGTCATGGCGCGCTATGGCGACATCATCAAGAGCGCCGCGCGCCAGGAACTGGCCAAGCTCAAGACGTCCCGCAACCCGGACGGTACGGAATGCCGCTGGACGACCCTGCGCCAGGTCCGTCGCTGGTTGCATCGTTCGGAAGACGCCTTGCAGCCGGAACAGCTCGCCCAGGTGGATCAGGCCATCGCCGGCAGCCAGTCGCTGTCGACGCTGGTGCAGATGCGGCGCGAGCTGGGCCGTCTATGGGAAAGCTCCAGCGCCAGCAGCGAACAATTGCTGAGCCATCTGCAGGCCTGGTGCCAGCGGGCGCAGCAGAGCGGAATTGAAGGGCTGGAGCAGTTCGCCGACCGACTCCGCCGCTATGCGGCATGATCGACAAGTTAAATCCCGAACAACGCGCCGCCGTCACGCTGGAACCGCAGCACGCCCTGGTCCTGGCCGGGGCGGGTAGCGGCAAGACGCGCGTACTGACCACACGCATGGCATGGCTGATCCAGAATGGTCTGGCCAGCCCTTATGCGCTCCTGGCAGTCACTTTTACCAACAAGGCTGCGCGCGAGATGCTCGCGCGCATCTCGGCGATCCTGCCCATCGATACGCGCGGCCTGTGGGTGGGCACCTTCCATGGCCTCTGCAATCGGCTGTTGAGGGCGCACCACCGTGATGCCGGGCTGCCGCAGGCCTTCCAGATCCTCGATACCGCAGACCAGCTGGCGGCCATCAAGCGGCTGCTCAAGGCCAACGGCATCGATGACGAAAAATATCCGCCGCGTGACGTCCAGCGCTTCATCAACAGCGCCAAGGAAGAAGGCGAACGCCCGGGCGACCTGGAAGCCTGGGATAGCCACCGCCGCCGGCTGATCGAAATCTACCAGTTGTATGAAGCGCAATGCCAGCGGGAAGGGGTGGTCGACTTTCCCGAACTGCTGCTGCGCGCCTACGAACTGCTGTCGCGCAACGCGCCGGTGCGCGAGCATTACCAGCGCCGCTTCCGCCACATACTCGTCGACGAGTTCCAGGACACCAACACGCTGCAGTACAAGTGGCTGCGGTTGCTTGCGGGCGGCGGCGCCTACATTTTCGCGGTGGGTGACGACGACCAGTCCATTTATGCGTTTCGTGGCGCGAACGTCGGCAACATGGCCGATTTCGAACGCGACTATGCGCGCGGCACCGTCATTCGCCTGGAACAGAACTACCGCTCCTACGGCCACATCCTGGATTCCGCCAATGCCTTGATCGACCATAACAGTGGTCGCCTGGGCAAGAACCTATGGACGGAGCAAGGCGAAGGCGAGCCCGTCCGAGTCGTCGAGCAGCCCTCCGACGGCATGGAGGCGCAGTGGGTGGTGGACGAGATCCGCGCCCTGGTCAATGAAGGGCGGCTGCGCCGCGAGATCGCGGTGCTCTACCGCAGCAACGCCCAGTCGCGCGTGCTCGAACATGCGCTGTTCTCGGCGGGCATACCCTATAAAGTCTATGGGGGCCTGCGCTTTTTCGAACGGCAGGAAGTCAAGCACGCGCTGGCCTATCTGCGGCTGATCAGCAATCCGCACGACGATACGTCTTGGATGCGCGTGGTGAACTTTCCCGCGCGGGGTATCGGCGCGCGCACGCTGGAACAGCTGGCGGACGCGGCGCGCGCCCATGACACCAGCCTGTATGGCGCGGTGGCGCGCGTGGCGGGAAAGGGCGGCTCGAACCTGGCCCAGTTCGCCACCTTGATCGGCCGCATGGCCGATGAAACGCGGGAACTGCCCCTGCCTGAAATGGTCGAGCACGTGCTGGAGGCCAGCGGCCTCATCGAACATTACCGGGGCGAAAAAGAAGGTACCGAGCGCATCGAAAACCTGAACGAACTGGTCACCGCCGCCGCGGTGTTCTCCAGCGAGGAACACTTCGACGGCCTGCCCGCGGGTGTGCCCGCGCAGCGGGAGGCTACCCCGGACGCCACGCTGGACGCGGGGTTCAACGCCGTTGCGGAAAACCTGACGCCGCTCGCTGCGTTCCTGTCGCACGCCGCGCTGGAAGCGGGCGACAACCAGGCGCAGGCGGGGCAGGACGCCGTGCAGATGATGACCGTCCATGCCGCCAAGGGGCTGGAGTTCGATGCCGTCTTTATCACCGGTCTGGAAGAAGGCTTGTTCCCGCACGAAAACAGCGTGCTGGAACAAGCGGGCCTGGAAGAAGAACGGCGCCTGATGTATGTCGCGATCACGCGCGCACGCGAGCGCCTGTACCTCAGCCTGGCGCAAAGCCGCATGCTGCATGGGCAAACGCGCTATGCCATGCGGTCGCGCTTCCTGGCGGAAATCCCCGAACAGCATCTGAAATGGCTGACGCCCCGGGCGGGCGCCACCGATGACCATGTGCGTGGCGGCGCCCCCTGGGGCGGTGCCGCGCGCGATGCGTTCGGACGCAAGCCCGTGGGGGCCATTGCCCCGCGCCAGCCCCGTGGTGTGACGTCGGGTGTGACCGTGGGCGATCGTCAGTACCGCATCGGGCAAGGTGTCCGCCATGCCCGTTTCGGCGACGGCACCATCATAGGCCTGAGTGGAAGCGGACAGGATGCGCAGGCCCAGATACAGTTCCGCGATGTGGGCGCCAAGACGCTGGCGCTGGGCATCGCTAAGCTGGACGTCATCGCGGGCTGATGCGATAGCGGGAAGGGGCCGCGCGGGTGGGCGCGCCCTGCCATGATCGTTCACGAGTGTAAAAAACCGGGCTTGTGCCCGGTTTTTCGTTTCGCAACAGGTCAATCCCTGGGACCCCAACGTTCGCGTCGTCACGCAGACGAGCTTCCCAAGACGCTTTTTTCCGCGGCCTCGATGGCTTCGTGCAAGCCCAGCCATTGTTCTTCCAGATCGCTCATGCGCTTGGCCAGTTCGCCGTGTTCGCTCATGACTTTCTGGCGCTCAGTGCGGCGCGCGTCCGAATACAGGTCGGCGTCGGCGATCAAGGCGTCCAGCGCCTCCAGCCGCACGCGGATGGTTTCCATTTCCGCGTCCACCTTGGCCAGCTTGCTCTCCAGCGGCTTGCGGGCGGCTGCGACCCGCTGGCGCTGTTCGGCTTCCTGGCGACGCTGCTGCTTGCGATCCGCCGGAGCAGGCGTATCGGCGGACGCGGCCCGCGCGGCTTGCGCTTTTTCTTCCGTGCCGCGGGCGGCCAGCCAATCCCGGTAATCCTCCAGGTCGCCGTCGAATTCATGCACCGTACCGTCGGCCACGATCCAGAAGCTGTCCACCGTCGTGCGCAGCAGGTGGCGGTCATGCGAGACCAGCAGCATGCTGCCGGCGAATTCGGCCAGGGCCGCCGCCAGGGCCTCGCGGGTTTCCACGTCCAGGTGGTTGCTGGGTTCGTCCAGCAACAGCAGGTTGGGCTTTTGCCAGACGATCAGGGACAAGGCCAGCCGCGCCTTTTCACCGCCGGACATCGGGCCCACGGGCCCCGTCACGGCATCGCCGGAAAAGCCGAAGCCGCCGAGATAATTGCGCAGTTCCTGTTCGCGGCTGTCCGGCGCGATACGCGCCAGATGCAGCAGCGGCGTGGCGTTGAGGTCCAGCATGTCCAGCTGATGCTGCGCGAAGTAGCCGATCGACAGCCCGCGCGAGGCTCGGCGTTCCCCGGCCCGCACGGGCAGCGTTTCCGCCAGCGTCTTTACCAGTGTGCTCTTGCCTGCACCGTTCGCGCCCAGGATGCCCACGCGGCTGCCCGCACGCACCATCAGCGTTACGTCCCGCAGGATATCGACGGGGTGGCCGGCGGCATCCGTATAGCCGGCCGACAGCTTGTCCAGGACCAACAGAGGATCCGGCATATGGTCGGGCGAAGGGATACGGATGTCGATGCCGGACTCGGCCTGCAGCGGCGCCAGCGTCTGCATGCGGGCAAGCGCCTTGACACGGCTTTGCGCCTGCTTGGCCTTGGACGCCTTGGCCTTGAAGCGGTCGATGAATCCCTGCAGGCGAGCCGTGTCGCGCGTTTGCTTTTCCCAGGCGATGCGGGTTTGGCGCAGGCGTTCCGCACGCTGTTCCAGGAAGTCCTGGTAGCCGCCGCGATAGCGCACCAGCTTGCCGTGATCAAAATGCAGGATAGACCGGGCCGCCGCGTCCAGGAATTCCGTGTCGTGAGAAATCAGCAGCACCGTACCGGGGTAGGCGGCCAGCCATTTCTCCAGCCACAGCATGGCGTCCAGATCCAGGTGGTTGGTCGGCTCGTCCAGCAGCAGCAGATCCGACGGTGCCATCAGGGCGCGGGCCAGCGCCAGCCGCATGCGCCAGCCGCCGGAAAAGCTCGCGACCGGTTGCATCCATTCCGCTGGCTTGAATCCCAGGCCCGCAAGCAGTTGTTCGGCACGCGACGGCGCGCTCCAGGCGCCGGCTTCGACCAGCGCGGCTTCGGTCTCGCCGATTTCGGTACCCTGGTGATCGCCGAGCGTCGCGCGTTTGGCCTGCAGGGCACGCAGCGGCGTATCCCCGTCGATGACGAACTCCCGGGCCGGGCGTGCATCGGCATGCAGCTCCTGCTGGACGCTGGCGATGCGCCAATCCGGCGGCAGGGACAGCGAGCCGGCATCGACATCCAGCGCACCCGTCAGCAACGCGAACAGCGAGGACTTGCCCGCGCCGTTCTTGCCGACGATACCGACGCGCTCTCCGGGGTTGACGACGAAGTCCGCGCCGTCCAGCAGGACTTTCGTCCCGCGGCGCAGGGTGATTCCGGATCCGCGTATCACGGTGACAGTTGCTCGCGGGTCAGCAGTACGATCTGGTCGGAGGCCTCCGACGAGTCCAGCCAGACGGGTTCCAGGTGTGGAAACGCAGTCTCGAAATGCGCGCGCTCGTGTCCGATTTCCAGTACGAGGATGCCCTTGGGCGTCATATAGGCCGGCGCGTCGTTCAGGATGCGCCTTACCAGGTCCATGCCGTCGTCGCCGCCGGCCAGCGCCATCTGCGGTTCATGCCGATATTCCTGGGGCAGCGCATCCATGGAGTGCGCATTCACGTAGGGCGGGTTGCAGATGATCACATCGTACTGGCGCGGCGTGAGCTTCTGGAAAAGATCGCTGCAATGCAGAAAGACGCGCTCGTGCAGGTTGTAGGCGCCCACGTTATGCATCGCCACTTCCAGCGCGCTGGCTGAAACATCCACGCCATCGACGTGCGCGAAAGGGAACGCCAGCGCGGACAGCACCGCCAGGCAACCCGAGCCGGTGCACATGTCCAGGACATATTCCACGGTTTCGGGATCGGACACCCAGGGCGACAGGCTGTCGTCCAGCAGTTCGGCAATGGGCGAACGCGGCACGATGACGCGATTATCGACGTAGAAGCGGCGCCCGCGCAGCCACGCCTCGTTGGTCAGGTAAGGCGCCGGCACGCGTTCGCGGACGCGCCGGTCCAGCAGCGCCAGCACCTGTTCACGCTCTTCGGCCAGGACGCGCGCGTCCAGGAAAGGGTCCAGCATATCGAGCGGAAGGTGCAGCGTATGCAGCACCAGATACACGGCTTCGTCCCAGGCATTGTCGCTGCCGTGGCCGAAACTTACCTGACCGGCATTCAGCCGCGATACACCGTAGCGGATCAGGTCGCGGACGGTCAGCAATTCGGTGCGATTTGAGGAGGGCATTGGACGGTCACACCGCAAGCAGCAGGTTCTCGACCGTGCGGCGATAGATGTTTTTCAGCGGAACGAGCGAATCGAGTTCGATGCGTTCGTTGACTTTGTGGATAGTGGCGTTGCATGGCCCGAACTCGATGACCTGCGGGCAGATCTTCGCCAGGAAGCGGCCGTCGGAGGTGCCGCCGGTGGTGGAGAGTTCGGTCTCCAGGCCCGTCTCCGCGCGGATCGCCTCGCTCAGGGCGTCGCTCAGTGTGCCCTTGGGGGTAAGGAAGGGCTCGCCGCCCAGCTCCCAGTCGATGTGGTAGTCGACGCCATGTTTGTCCAGGACCGTGGTGACGCGCGTTTTCAGGCTATCCGGGGTACTGGCCGTGGAGAAGCGGAAGTTGAACAGCAAAACCGCTTCGCCGGGCACGATGTTGGTGGCCCCGGTACCCGCCGACATATTCGAGATCTGGAACGTGGTGGGCGGAAAGTAGGCGTTGCCCTGGTCCCACTCGATGGCAACCAGCTCGGCCAGCGCGGGCACTACGTCGTGCACGGCGTTACGGGCCAGATGGGGGTAGGCAACATGGCCTTGGACACCCTTGACCGTCAGCCGGCCGGACAGCGAGCCGCGGCGCCCGTTCTTGCAGACGTCGCCCACGCGGTCGGTCGACGTGGGTTCGCCCACGATGCAGTAGTCCAGCGATTCCCCGCGTTGCTGCAGCCATTCGCAGACACGCACGGTGCCATCCACCGACGGGCCTTCTTCATCGGAGGTCAGCAACAGGGCGATGGACCCCGCATGCCCGGGGTGGCCGGCCACGAATTCCTCGGCCGCCACCACGAAGGCGGCGATGGAGCTTTTCATGTCGGCCGCGCCGCGGCCGTACAGGAAACCGTCGCGCTCGACCGGTACGAAGGGATCGCTTTCCCATTTTTCGCGCGGACCGGGAGGCACCACATCCGTGTGCCCCGCGAACACGACTAGCGGACCGGTCGTGCCGCGCCGTGCCCATAGATTGGTCACGCCGTTGCGGACGATCGTCTCGCAGCGGAAACCGCTCCGTTCCAGCCGCTGGGCCAGCATCCGCTGGCAGTCGAAGTCTTCCGGCGTGACCGAGGGGCGGGCGATCAGGTCCTTGACCAGGTCGAGTACGGCGGTTGCGGCCATTACGCCCTCAGCAAATCGTTGATGCTGGTCTTCGCGCGCGTTTGCGCGTCGACGCGCTTGACGATCACGGCGCAATACAGGCTGTGCGAGCCGTCGGCCGCCGGCAGCGATCCGGGCACCACCACCGAACCGGAGGGGATGCGGCCGTAGCTGATCTTGCCCGTGGCGCGGTCGTAGATCTTGGTGCTTTGCGAGAGATACACGCCCATGGAGAGTACGGAGTTCTCCTCGACGATGACCCCTTCGACGATTTCCGACCGGGCGCCGATGAAGCAGTTGTCTTCAATGATCGTGGGGTTGGCCTGCAGCGGCTCCAACACGCCGCCGATACCGACGCCGCCGGACAGGTGGACGTTCTTGCCGATCTGGGCGCACGATCCCACGGTGGCCCAGGTATCGACCATGGTGCCTTCGTCGACATAGGCGCCCAGGTTGACGTACGACGGCATCAGCACGACGTTGCGGGCGATGAAGGCGCCGCGGCGGGCCACGGCGGGCGGGACGACGCGGTAGCCGCCGTGCTGGAAGGCCGCGTTACCGTATTCGGCGAACTTCAGCGGCACCTTGTCGTAGAACTGCAGCGGCGCTTGACCCATCACGGCGTTCTCCTGCAGGCGGAACGACAGCAGCACCGCCTTCTTGATCCACTGGTGCACGACCCATTCGCCCGTCGCTTTGTCCGCCACCCGCAGGCGGCCGGTATCCAGGCCATCGATGGTGTGTTCGACGGCTTCGCGAACTTCGGCGCTGGCGTCGGAGGGCGTCAGGGAGGCCCTGGCTTCCCAGGCGTGTTCGATGGTGGTTTGGAGGTCGAGAGTCATGTTTTTCAGCAGTTGAGGAGTTAAACGGAGGATCTGACGAAGTCGGCGATACGTTCGGCGGCGTCGACGCATTGCGCCAGCGGTGCGACCAGCGCCATGCGGATGCGGTTCACCCCAGGGTTGCGGCCATGGGCATCGCGGGCGAGATAGCTGCCGGGAAGCACCGTCACGCCGGTCCGGGCGTATAGGTCGCGGGCGAAATCGGTATCGGCGGTGGGGGTGGCAACCCACAGATAGAACGATGCCGGGGGGCGCGTGACGTTTATCGCGCGCTGCAGGATGGGAACCACCGCATCGAACTTTTCGCGGTAAAGCCGGCGATTTTCGCGCACATGGGTTTCATCCGTCCAGGCCGCGATGCTGGCCGCGGATACGACCGGACTCATCGCGCTGCCATGATAAGTGCGGTAAAGCAGGAAGCGCGCGACCAGCGCGGCGTCGCCCGCCACGAATCCGGATCGCATGCCCGGAACATTCGATCGCTTGGACAGGCTGGAGAAGGCGATCAGATTGCGATAGTCGGTTCGGCCCAGCGCCTGCGCTGCCTGCAGCCCGCCCAGGGGCGGATGGGTTTCATTCAGGTAGATTTCGGAATAGCACTCGTCGGACGCCACGATGAAGCCGTAGCGGTCGCTCAGTTCCAGGATCTCGCGCCAATCGTCCATGGACATGACGTTGCCCGCCGGATTGCCAGGCGAGCACACGTACACCATGCGAGTCTTGCGCCATACCTCTTCCGGCACCTGGCTCCAGTCGGGTCCGAAGTTGCGGTCCGGATCGGCGTTGACGTAATACGGACGCGCGCCGGCCAGCAGGGCAGCGCCTTCGTAGATTTGATAGAACGGATTGGGGCAGATCACCACGTCGTCGCCAGTGGGATCGATCATGGCCTGGGCGAAGGCGAAGAGCGCCTCCCGCGAGCCCAGCACCGGCAGGACCTGCGTTTCCGGGTCGGGTGCGGGAATGCCATAGCGCTTGGCCAGCCACTGCGCGATGACCTCCCGCAGGCGAGTCTCGCCCTTGGTGGTGGGATAGGATGCCAGGCCGCCGGGCAGGGCCTGTACCATGGCCTGTGCGACGCGGGCGGGAGTGTCGTGCTTGGGCTCCCCGATCGAGAGATTGATGGGCGCAAGCCCGCTGGGAGGCGAGCCCGCGGCGGCCATCAGGCGGCGCAGCTTTTCGAAGGGATAGGGGTGTAGTGCATCGAGGCGGGGGTTCATGGGGCGCGATTTTAACAAGCAAGCTACAATACCGCGCTGCGCTTGCGAAGGTGGCGAAATTGGTAGACGCACCAGGTTTAGGTCCTGACGCCGTAACAGGTGTAGGGGTTCGAGTCCCCTCCTTCGCACCACCTACATCGGGGTATCGGTTGGCGTAATGCCTACGATGCCCCCGCCGCAATGTCCCCTCCCAAGGCGGGCATTGCGGCCTTCGATGCTGTGTATCACGCAGTATGGCACGTCAAAGGCCCACACGACCCTCCCGCGGGGCCTCGGTTACGGCCACTCCCCACGAGTTGTCCGAACCGTTTGAAACATAGCGGGCCTGCCCAGGGCCTGGCATAAGGCCGTTTCAGAATCTTCAACTCCTCCGCAGTCAGGCGCGCAGCGCGGCTGACGAGTTTCCGTTTCTGTAACTCGAACAACGCGAACTTGCTGTTCAGTTTTTTATATCCATGCCGACGAAATGCCGGTACAGGATGGCCGTCAGCGTCTCGGGCCCCGCAAGTTTGAATATGTCCTGGAGGCTCGGGCGCGCCACCTCGCGACGCGGCCGATGCGCGCCCTCGCAACGTCCGAAACCGGCAGCCTGGAAAGGTGGGATGGCAGCCATACATCGCACCCGTTCGGCACGTCCGACGGAGCGCTACGCAAAGTGCCTATTTTCGGGGAGGCACGGTTGACCCCGTAAAAACATCGCGATTACACTCGATTGGCGAGATATTCAAGCGACGTGATCTTAATTCTATCTGTCGCCGTCATAGGTACTGTAGTTGCCGATTTCCCTTCCTTGATAATCTAGCGTATCCCTTTCTATTCATCAGCTCAGGTGGTGGCAAATATGGCAACGGGCATCGTCAAGTGGTTCAACGCGGAAAAGGGGTACGGTTTTATCGTGCCCGACGATGGCAGCAAGGATCTGTTCGTGCATTTTTCACAAATTCGTACCGAAGGGTACAAGACACTTCAGGAAAACCAGCGCGTTACATATGATGTCGGCCAGGGTGCCAAAGGCCCCGCCGCCATGAACATCCAGATTCTCAAGTAAGGCCGTGGCCTGGGCCGCATCGGCGGCCCGCCAGCGTCGCCTTCGCGATTTCCATTGGCGCACCGTCTGCCGCGTCCTGTCGGCGATGCGGTCGGCGGGCGCTAAAAAAAACGGCGTGCCCAGGCACGCCGTTTTTCATGGCTGGCACGGGCCGGCGCGGCTTCAGTGCGCGGCTTGTGCCTTGGCCACCGCTTGCGCCGGCATCAGTAGTCTGTCCACATAGGCGATGCCGATGGCCGACAGAATGAATACGCAGTGGATGATCGTCTGCCACATGACGCCGCTCTCGGTGAACTTGACTTCCGGGGTGCCCAGGGCGCCGGCCTCGATGAAAGTGCGCAACAGGTGAATGGACAAAATCCCGATAATCGCCATGGCCAATTTGACCTTCAGTACGCTGGCGTTCACGTGGCTGAGCCATTCCGGCTGATCCGGATGGCCTTCCAGCCTCAGGCGGGAGACGAAAGTTTCGTAGCCGCCGACGATAACCATGACCAGCAGGTTGGAGATCATGACGACGTCGATCAGGCCAAGCACGATCAACATGATCTGCTGTTCGCCGAACGTCGTCGCATGGCTGACGAGATGCCATAGTTCCTTCAGGAAAAGCAGCACATAGACGCCCTGTGCCGCGATCAGGCCGAGGTACAGGGGTAGTTGCAGCCAGCGCGAGCTGAAGATCAGGGCCGCCATGGTGCTCAGGCGAGGAGGGGCACCGCCGGGAACGCGTGATTGCATGAAAGAGGCGTGGGGGGGCTGAATGGGGCTGGAATTCTATCAAGCTGACGAGCAGCTTTCCGTGTCCGCGCGTCGCCGTGTCCTACATCCGCCGGCATCGGATCAACGCCTGAAGTTATCCGTCCCCGGCCTCGGGCGGGGCGGGAAGGGGCACAAACGAGTTTCCGGTAAAATGACCGGTTGATCCCATCTTCCATTCACTCGCAAAATAGGTCTTTTCTAATGCAGCCTGTGGTTGAAACCCTCTCCGGCCTGAAGCGCCGCGTCGATCTGTCCGTGTCCGTCGCGGAAGTCGAAAAAGAAGTCCAGGCGCAGCTGAAGCGCGTCGCGCGCACCGCCAAGGTGCCCGGCTTCCGTCCCGGCAAAGTGCCCATGACCATGCTGGAACGCAGCCACGGTCCCGGCATTCGCTACGACGTCATCAACTCGCAGGTGGGACGTGCATTCGAACAGGCCGTCGATTCCGCCAAGCTGCGCATCGCCGGCGCTCCTTCGATCGAACCCAAGACCGAAGGCGTAGCCGACGACACGCTGGCGTTTTCCGCGACCTTCGAGGTCTATCCCGAGATCACCTTGCCCGACTTGGCCAGCCTGTCCGTCACGCGCTACGACAGCCCCGTGACCGACGCCCAGGTCGAGCAGACCATTGACGTCCTGCGCATGCAGCGCGCGACCTACGAGCCGCGCGAAGGCCGCGCCGCGCAGGACGGGGACCGCGTGACGCTGGATTTCGCCGGCACGATCGACGGTGTACCGTTCGAAGGCGGCAAGGCGGAAGGCTTTCCCTTCGTGCTGGGCCAGGGCCGCATGCTGCCGGAATTCGAAGCCGCCGCGCAGGGCCTGAAGGCGGGCGATACCAAGGTGTTCCCGCTGACTTTCCCGGCCGACTACCAAGGCAAGGAAGTCGCCGGCAAGACGGCCGAATTCACCATCACGATCAAGGAAGTGGCCGAGGCCGTGCTGCCTACGGTGGATGGCGAATTCGCCAAGTCGCTGGGGCAATCCGAAGGCGATGTCGAAAAGCTGAAGGCCGACATCCGCAAGAACGTCGAGCGCGAAGCCAGGACGCGCCTGCTGGTGCGTACCAAGAACAGCGTCATGGACGCATTGGCCGAAGCCGCCAAATTCGATGTGCCGGCCGCGCTGGTGGACAGCGACGTGAGCAGTCGCGTCGCCGCGGCCCGCGAAGAGCTGAAGCAGCGTGGCTTGCCCAACGCCGACTCCGTTCCCATCCCGCCGGAAGCCTTCAGCACCGAATCGGAGCGCCGCGTTCGCCTGGGCCTGCTGGTGTCGGAACTGGTCAAGGACGCGCAACTGCAGGCCAAGCCTGAGCAAGTGCGCGCGCGCATCGAGGAATTCGCCCAGAATTACGAAGAGCCGGCCCAGGTGGTCAGCTATTATCTGTCCGACCGCCAGCGCCGCGCTGAAATCGAGGCGCTCGTGGTGGAAGACAACGTAGTTTCCTATGTGCTCGAAAAGGCCAAGGTCGCGGATGAGCAGGTGCCTTTCGACCAGTTGATGGGGATGGCTTGATGAACAGATTTACGGATTTCTACGCGTCCATGCACGGCGGCGCGTCCGTGACGCCGACCGCCCTGGGGTATATCCCCATGGTGATCGAGCAGTCGGGGCGCGGCGAACGGGCATACGACATTTATTCCCGCTTGTTGCGGGAACGGGTCGTATTCCTGGTCGGTCCTGTGAGCGACAACTCGGCCAACCTCGTTGTTGCCCAGTTGCTGTTCCTGGAATCGGAAAATCCGGACAAGGACATTTCGTTTTATATCAACTCGCCGGGCGGCTCGGTCTATGCCGGCATGGCCATCTACGACACGATGAACTTCGTGAAGCCGGATGTGTCCACGTTGTGCACGGGTCTTGCGGCCAGCATGGGCGCTTTCCTGCTCGCGGCGGGCAAGAAGGGCAAGCGTTACTCGCTGCCCAATTCCCGCATCATGATTCACCAGCCTTCCGGTGGTGCGCAGGGCCAAGCCAGCGATATCCAGATCCAGGCGCGCGAGATCCTGGACCTGCGGTCCCGCCTGAATCGCATCCTGGCGGACAACACGGGCCAGCCCGTCGATCGCATCGAGCAGGACACCGAGCGCGACAACTTCATGTCGGCGGAAGATGCGGTATCGTATGGCTTGGTGGACAAGGTCCTGGCCTCGCGCTCCGAGGATCGCTAAGGCGTCCGCGGGTCCGGTTCCGAGCCGCCGCTATTTCGAGCCAGCGTAGGATGGGTGGCGCGCGCAGGCGCGACACCCATCGTCACCAGAGATATATATGCCTGAAAAAAAGGGATCGGCAGACGCGAAGGTGCTGCATTGCTCTTTCTGCAACAAGAGCCAGCATGAAGTCCGCAAATTGATCGCGGGCCCTTCCGTTTTCATCTGCGACGAATGCATCGATCTTTGCAACGATATCATTCGGGAAGAAGCGCAAGCGACCGCACGCGCCGCTATTCGCTCGGAACTGCCCACCCCGACTGAAATCAAAAAATTCCTGGACCAGTACGTCATTGGGCAGGACACGCCCAAGCGCACGCTGGCGGTTGCTGTATACAACCACTACAAGCGCATCCGCCATGGCGAACTCAAGGGCGACGAAGTCGAACTGTCCAAGAGCAATATTCTGCTTGTCGGCCCGACGGGTTCCGGCAAGACGTTGTTGGCCCAGACGCTGGCGCGCATGTTGAACGTGCCGTTTGTCATGGCCGACGCGACCACGCTGACCGAAGCGGGATACGTGGGCGAAGACGTCGAAAATATCATTCAGAAACTACTGCAAAACTGCAACTACGAAGTTGAAAAGGCGCAGCGCGCGATTATCTACATCGACGAAATCGACAAGATTTCGCGCAAGTCGGATAACCCTTCCATTACCCGCGACGTATCCGGTGAGGGCGTCCAGCAGGCCCTGCTGAAGCTGATCGAGGGTACGGTGGCCTCGGTCCCGCCCCAAGGCGGCCGGAAACATCCGAACCAGGACTTCGTCCAGGTGGATACCACGAACATCCTGTTCATCGTGGGGGGTGCCTTCGACGGGCTGGAAAAGGTCATTCGTGATCGGACGGAAAAATCCGGTATCGGCTTCTCCGCGTCGGTGCGCGCGAAATCCGAGCGTGGCGTGGGCGAGTTGTTCAGTGAAGCCGAACCTGAAGATCTCATCAAGTTCGGTCTGATTCCCGAATTGGTCGGCCGTTTGCCGGTGGTCGCGACGCTTGATGAGCTCGATGAAGTCGCCCTGGTCCAGATTCTGACGGAGCCCAAGAACGCCCTGGTGAAGCAGTTCCAGAAGCTGTTCGCCATGGAAGGCGCCGAACTGGACATCCGGCCTGCCGCATTGCGCGCTATTGCCCGTAAGGCACTCAAGCGAAAGACGGGGGCACGTGGATTGCGCTCCATCCTGGAATTCGCGCTACTCGATACGATGTACGAGCTGCCTTCACTGGGCAATGTCAGCCGGGTCGTACTCGACGAGAACGTGATCGAAGGCGACGGCCAGCCTTTACTCATCTATGCGGACGATGCCACGCAGGCATCGAAACCCGACCGGGGCGAGGTCAGGGACGCCGCGGCATAAGACCGTTGAACCCCCCGTCCTGTGCTGGGCGGGTTTTTCAAGGTTTTCGCTGCAGACGGTCGAAAGCTTGATTTTTCGGCTATTGTTCCCATATCAGACGTAACTGACGACAGACGGGAGAACGCCGAAAGGGATTTCCCGCCATACCGCCCATACGTTGAGTCATCCCAAGGAATTCTTTATGTCTGGCACTCAGACCCTGCCTTCAGAACCCATCGACCTTCCGCTGTTGCCCCTGCGCGACGTCGTGGTGTTCCCGCACATGGTCATCCCGCTATTCGTCGGACGTCCCCGCTCCATACGTGCGCTCGAAGTGGCCATGGAAGCCGGCAAGAGCATCATGCTGGTGGCACAGAAGTCCGCGGGCAAGGATGACCCATCCCCTGAGGACGTGTACGAAATCGGCTGCGTGGCAGGCATCCTCCAGATGTTGAAGCTGCCCGATGGCACTGTAAAGGTGCTGGTGGAAGGCGCACAGCGCGCTCGTATCACTCGCGTGGATGATGTCGAATCGCATTTCACCTGCGAAGTCGTGCCTATCCAGCTCGATCCCATCCAGGGTTCCGAGACGGAAGCGCTGCGTCGTGCCATCGTGGCGCAGTTCGAGCAGTACGTGAAGCTCAACAAAAAGATCCCACCGGAGATCCTGACGTCTCTGGCGGGAATCGATGATGCCGGTCGCTTGGCCGACACCATTGCCGCGCATCTGCCGCTGAAGCTCGAACAGAAGCAGAAGATGCTGGAGATCTTCGGCACGGCCGAGCGCCTGGAAGGCCTGCTCACGCAGCTGGAAACCGAAATCGACATTCTGCAGGTCGAAAAGCGGATCCGCGGCCGCGTGAAAAAGCAGATGGAAAAGAGCCAGCGCGATTACTACCTGAATGAACAGGTAAAGGCCATCCAGAAGGAATTGGGTGAAGGCGAGGAAGGCGCCGATATCGAGGAACTCGAAAAGAAAATCGTTGCCGCGCGTATGCCCAAGGAAGCGCGCAAAAAAGCCGATGCGGAGCTGAAGAAGCTCAAGCTGATGTCGCCGATGTCGGCCGAGGCGACGGTGGTGCGCAACTACATCGACACGCTGATCAATCTGCCGTGGCGCAAGAAGAGCAAGGTAAACAATTCGATCGGCAACGCCGAAACCGTGCTGGACGACGATCACTACGGCCTGGAGAAGGTCAAGGAACGCATCCTTGAATATCTGGCCGTGCAGCAGCGCGTGGACAAGGTAAAGGCGCCGATCCTGTGCCTGGTGGGCCCTCCGGGTGTCGGTAAGACGTCGCTGGGTCAGTCCATTGCCAAGGCGACGAACCGCAAGTTCGTCCGCATGGCGCTGGGCGGTGTCCGTGACGAAGCCGAAATTCGCGGCCATCGCCGTACCTATATCGGTTCGATGCCGGGCAAGATCCTGCAGAACATGAGCAAGGTGGGCGTACGCAACCCCCTGTTCCTGCTGGACGAAATCGACAAGCTCGGCATGGATTTCCGCGGCGATCCGTCGTCCGCGCTGCTGGAAGTGTTGGATCCCGAACAGAACCACACGTTCCAGGATCACTACGTCGAGGTGGATTTCGACCTGTCGGACGTGATGTTCGTGGCGACCAGCAATACGCTGAACATTCCGCCCGCATTGCTGGATCGGATGGAAGTCATCCGCCTGTCGGGCTATACCGAGGACGAGAAGGTTCACATCGCCAGCGATCACCTGATTCCCAAGCTATTGAAGAACAATGGCCTGAAGGAAGCGGAGCTTACGATTGACGAATCCGCGCTGCGGGACATCGTGCGGTACTACACGCGCGAGGCCGGTGTGCGCGCGCTTGAGCGCGAGGTCGGCAAGATCTGCCGCAAGGTCGTCAAGCAATTGCTGACGGAACGCGATGCCAAGGCCAAGTCGGATGCCAATGGCGAAGCCAAGCCGATCGCCGTTACCTCGGAGAACCTGAACGACTATCTGGGTGTGCGTCGCTATAACTTTGGCATGGCGGAAAAGGAAAACCAGGTGGGGCAGGTGACCGGCCTGGCCTGGACGGAGGTGGGTGGCGATCTGCTGACCATCGAAGTTGCCGATATGCCGGGCAAGGGCGCAATCCAGCGTACGGGTTCGCTCGGGGACGTAATGAAGGAGTCGGTCGAAGCGGCGCGTACCGTCGTGCGCTCGCGCGCCCGCCGGCTGGGTTTCGCCGACAGCGTCTTCGAAAAGCGGGATATGCACGTGCACGTACCGGAGGGTGCCACGCCCAAGGACGGCCCGTCGGCGGGTATCGCCATCACGACGGCCATGGTCTCGGCGTTGTCCGGCATCCCGGTGCGGGCAGACGTTGCGATGACGGGGGAAATCACCCTGCGCGGCGAGGTGCTGGCCATCGGCGGCCTGAAAGAAAAGCTGCTGGCCGCGCACCGTGGCGGTATCAAGACGGTGTTGATACCCGAGGAAAACGTCAAGGACCTGGCGGAGATCCCGGACAACGTGAAGAACCAGCTGGAGGTCGTTCCGGTTCGCTGGATCGACAAGGTGCTGGAACGTGCCTTGGAGCGTATGCCCGAGCCTATTTCGGAAGAAGAGGCGAAGGACAAGCCCTTGGTGACGCCGGCCGCCACGTCCGCGTCGGACTCCGTGGACCCGGTCATCAAGCACTGATCCGCGCCGACCGTTCGTGATCGTAAGGGCCTGCAGCGCAAGCTGACAGGCCCTTTTCTAGTGCAGGGCCTGTGTGCGGATAAGGCCGACCGCGATGCCCTCCAGGGCGAATTCCTGGCCGGGCTGTACTACGATGGGTTGGAAGTCCGGATTTTCCGGCAGCAGTTCGATACGGCCGCCGTGGCGGTGCAGTCGCTTGACGGTAACGTCTTCGTCGATGCGGGCGACCACGATCTGCCCCTCCCGCGCTTCGCTGGCCTTCTTGACGGCGAGCAGGTCCCCGTCGAGGATTCCCACGTCGCGCATGCTCATCCCACGGACCTTGAGCAGGTAGTCCGGACGCTGGGCGAAAAGGGCCGGGTCCACGCCTACGTCCCTTTCCACATGCTCCGCGGCCAGGATGGGGCTGCCCGCGGCAACTCGTCCCACCAGCGGCAGCATCAATTGGGCGAGGGCGGGGATCGGCAGCATGGCTTGCCCGCTTTCACCACGCGCTTCTTTCAGGCGGATGCCGCGGGAGGCGCCCGCGGTGAGTTCGATCGCCCCTTTGCGGGCCAGGGCCTTCAGGTGGTCTTCCGCGGCGTTGGGCGAGCGGAACCCCAGTGCCTGGGCGATTTCCGCGCGGGTCGGAGGAAAGCCGGTACTGGAGACTGCCTGGCGTATGAGGTCTAGGATCTGCTGTTGGCGTTCGGTAAGTTTGCTGGCCATTGCGGGTTCCTGGTTCCCTGTATGGATATACAGCTCCGCATTTTGGGGGACGCAGCTTCAAAACGCAAGGGGTCTGGGGCGATGGCAACGCAAGACGCCAAAAAGAATGGGGCCAGCGGCCCCATTCTTCGTTCCGGTCCACGCGTGCTGCCCGGCTCTGATCCGGTATGCCGGCGCGGTACCTGGATATGCGTATCGCCTAGTTTTTCAGCACGGCGGCGATACCCTTGGCGGCGGCGTCGATATTCTGGCTGTTCAGCGCGGCCACACAGATGCGCCCACTGGAAACCGCATAGATCCCATGCTCGTCGCGCAGCCGATCGACCTGGGCGGACGTCAAGCCGGAATACGAGAACATGCCGCGTTGCTGAAGGACGAAGCTGAAATCCTGCTGCGCGCCGTGTTCCTTGATCTTTTCGACCAATTGCCGCCGCATCAAGCGAATGCGATCGCGCATGCCGCCCAGCTCTTGCTCCCAGAGCGCGAACAGTTCAGGCGTGTTCAACACCGTGGAAACGATGGTGCCGCCGTGGGTGGGCGGGTTGGAATAGTTGGTGCGGATGACGCGCTTGAGTTGGCTGAGCACGCGCGCGGCTTCATCCTTGCTGCCCGCGATGACGGTCAGCGCGCCGACGCGTTCGCCGTACAGCGAAAACGATTTGGAAAACGACGAGCTGACGAACACCGTCATGTCCATGCCCGCGAACAGGCGCACCACCGCGGCGTCTTCGTGCAGGCCCGCCCCGAAACCCTGGTAAGCGATGTCCAGGAAGGGCACAAGGTCGCGGTCCTTGACCACAGTGGCGATCTGCTGCCATTGCTCCGGCGTGGGATCCACGCCAGTGGGGTTGTGGCAGCATGCATGCAGCACGACCACGCTGTGCGCTGGCATGGACTTCAGCCCGGCCAGCATGCCTTCGAAGTTCAAGCCGTGGGTGATCGGATCGTAGTAGGGATATGTCTCGACCTCGAACCCGGCCCGTTCGAACAGCGCTCGGTGGTTTTCCCAACTGGGGTCGCTAATGTAGGCCTTGGATTGGGGCAGCAGTTGATGCAGGAAATCAGCACCGATCTTCAGTGCGCCCGTGCCGCCCAGCGCCTGCGCGGTCAGCACACGGCCGGCGGCCGAGAGGGGAGAATCCGCGCCCAGCAGCAGCGCCTGCGCGCCCTTGTTGTAGGTGGCGATGCCTTCGATGGGCAGGTAGCCGCGCGCGGCAGCCGCTTCGATGCGGGCGATTTCTGCCTTGCGCACGGCCGACAGCAGCGGAATGCGGCCGTTGTCGTCGTAGTACACCCCCACGCCCAGATTGACCTTCCCCGGCCGGTTGTCGGCGTTGTACTGTTCATTCAGCCCGAGGATGGGGTCGCGCGGGGCCAACTCGACGTTTTGGAAAAGAGTGCTCATCGGAGTACAAGAAGGGTAGGTGGACGCAGCCGGATATGCGGCGGATAATGGGGGGTTTACCCTGAGACAGTCTAGCATGACCGAACCTGGATTCGTCGAATTTCCGGACAGCCCTTTTCAGCTCTACCAGCCTTATCCGCCCGCGGGAGACCAGCCGGCCGCGATCGGCGCGCTGGCCGATGGCGTGCGGGACGGTTTGATGTACCAGACCCTGCTGGGCGTGACCGGCTCGGGGAAGACGTACACGATGGCCAACGTGATCGCCAGGCTGGGGCGTCCCGCGCTGGTGCTTGCGCCTAATAAAACCTTGGCTGCGCAGCTTTACGCGGAAATGCGCGAGTTCTTCCCCAAGAACGCCATCGAGTATTTCGTCTCGTACTACGACTATTACCAGCCCGAAGCGTATGTGCCGACGCGCGACCTGTTCATCGAGAAGGACTCGTCCATCAACGAGCACATCGAGCAGATGCGTCTGTCGGCCACGAAAAGCCTGCTTGAACGGCGCGATACGGTGATCGTGGGCACGGTCTCGTGCATCTACGGTATCGGTAATCCCGGCGATTATCACGCCATGGTGCTCATCCTGCGTGCGGGGGATCGCATCTCGCGCCGGGAAATCCTGGCGCGCCTGGTCGCGATGCAGTACACGCGCAATGACGCGGATTTCACCCGCGGCGTCTTCCGCGTGCGGGGCGAGACCATCGACATTTTCCCCGCCGAAAGTGCCGAACTTGCGTTGCGCCTGACCCTGTTCGACGACGAAGTCGAAACGCTGGAACTCTTCGATCCCTTGACCGGAAAGGTGCGGCAGAAAGTGCCGCGTTTCACCGTCTATCCCGGTTCCCATTACGTCACGCCACGCGATACGGTCCTGCGCGCCATCGACACGATCAAGGAAGAGCTGCGCGAACGGGTGCAATTCTTCACGTCCCAAAGCAAGCTGGTCGAAGCGCAGCGCCTGGAACAGCGTACCCGGTTCGACCTGGAAATGCTGCAGGAGCTGGGTTTTTGCAAAGGAATCGAAAACTATTCCCGCCATTTGTCCGGGGCGGCGCCGGGCGAACCGCCACCCACGCTGATCGACTACCTGCCCGCCGACGCGCTGATGTTCATTGATGAAAGCCATGTCACCATCGGCCAGCTGAGCGGCATGTATCGCGGCGACCGTTCGCGCAAGGACACCCTGGTCCAGTACGGCTTCCGCTTGCCGTCCGCGCTGGATAACCGGCCCCTGCAGCTGCAGGAATTCGAAGCCCGCATGCGTCAATGCGTGTTCGTGTCGGCCACGCCGTCGACTTACGAGAAAGAGCATTCCGATAATATCGTCGAGCAGGTGGTGCGTCCCACGGGCCTGGTCGATCCCATCGTGGAAGTGCGCCCGGCGCGCACGCAGGTCGACGACCTGCTGGGCGAAATCAAGCTGCGCGTGGCGCAATCCGACCGCGTGCTGGTCACCACGCTGACCAAGCGCATGGCCGAGGACCTGACCGATTTCCTGGCCGAACATGGCGTGCGCGTACGGTACCTGCATTCGGACATCGACACGGTGGAGCGGGTGGAGATCATCCGCGACCTGCGACTGGGTACCTTCGACGTGCTGGTCGGGATCAACCTGTTGCGTGAAGGGCTGGATATCCCCGAGGTTTCACTGGTCGCCATCCTGGACGCGGACAAGGAAGGTTTCCTGAGGTCCGAACGCAGCCTGATCCAGACCATCGGGCGGGCGGCGCGCAACCTGAACGGCAGGGCCATCCTGTACGCGGACCGCGTGACCGATTCGATGCATCGCGCCATCGGTGAAACGGAGCGGCGTCGGAAAAAACAGGAAGAGTTCAATGTAACCCACGGCATTACCGCCAAGGGCGTGCAAAAGGCCGTCAGGGAACTGATCGACGGAGTGGTGGCGCCGGTTCATCATCCGACCATCGAGGACGCCTTGCCCGCCGAGCTGCTGACCGACGAGAAAGCGTTGGCCCGGGAAATCCGCCGCCTGGAAAAACTCATGATGGATCATGCCCGCAACCTGGAATTCGAACAGGCCGCGGCCGCGCGGGATGCCCTGAATGCCCTGAAGGAGCGGGTGCTTCTGGACGGCGCCCGCTGAGCATGCGCTTGGGACGTGTGGTGTTCCCTTTTTTCGAGCCTGCAGCGCCGCGGTGGCATGGGCAGCCGCCGCGCCGGGCTTGTTGCGGGGATGTCATCGCGCTGACATCAGGCGGACATGATGTCGTGTTGTTGCGCCGCGTCCCAGAGCATTGAATCCGGTTCGAAAACGGACTTAGAAAGCATCAATCGCTTTATTAGGTTCGGCCTATAGGTGGCTGATTCATCACGGTTTTTCCGCTGGCAAAGTTCGTCGCGGATACCGGTTTTGGACAGAAAAAAAGCTTGCCTAGTTGCGGGTTTTCCCGCAGACTATCAAGCATGATGACCAAGGTACTTTTCGTTTGCATGGGCAACATCTGCCGCTCGCCGAGCGCAGAAGGCGTGTTCCGCCGGCTGGTCAATGACGCCGGGCTGGGCGATGTCGTGCGGATAGATTCCGCCGGTACGCATGCTTTCCACATTGGCGAAGCCCCGGATGCCCGGGCCCAGGCCGCAGCCCGCAAGCGCGGCTATGAAATCACGCATTGCGAGGCGCGTCAGGTCACGCCCGACGATTTTCGTGAGTTCGATCTCATTCTGGCGATGGACTGGGAAAACCTCTCCGCGCTCCAGCAGCAATGCCCGAAGGCATACCAGCACAAGCTGATGTTGCTGATGCGGTTCGCCAACGAGTTCGAAGAGGCAACTGTTCCGGATCCGTACTACGGCGGGCCGGAGGGATTCGGCAAGGTGCTGGACTATCTGGAAGACGCCTGTCAGGGCGTGCTGGAATTGGTCCGCAAGCGCGCCACGCAATACCAGGCGGCTTGATCGTTCCGGCGATGTCCGGCGTAGTCTCACTGCAGAGCTAATGCCCGCCCGTCTGGCGGGCATTTGCACGTATTGGCGTCTTGCGGCATCCGTGGCCGGCCTTTCAGCCTGGGTGGACAGCGGTCCGTATGCGGCAGTCTTCATCTGCCTGGGGGCGTTGAGCCGCGCCCCTCGCGTCGCCGGCGCTGGCGCCTTGGCGCGGTCATACGGTGCCTGGCGCCCGGCCTTGGCCGGCGCCTTCCTCGCCCCTATCGGGCGCAGGGTTTCATAGCAAATTAGTCGGGAATAGGCTATACTTGAGCCAATTACTCAGGTATTGGATCCCGGCTGCGCCGGGCCTACTGGCTAAACAGGAAACCCTCGTTATGCGGCTGACTACCAAAGGACGTTTCGCCGTGACCGCCATGATCGACCTCGCCATGCGCCAGCACAGCGGGCCGGTTACGCTGGCGGCCATCAGCCAGCGCCAAAACATCTCTCTTTCTTATCTGGAACAGCTGTTCGGCAAGCTGCGTCGCCACGAATTGGTCGACAGCGTGCGTGGTCCGGGCGGTGGCTACTCGCTCGCGCGCCTGGCTCGCAACGTCACGGTGGCCGACATCATCTTCGCCGTGGACGAACCGCTGGATGCGACCAGCTGCGGCGGCAAGCAAGACTGTACGAGCGGCAAGGATGGCAAGTCCGGCAAGTGCATGACGCATGAGCTGTGGGCCACGCTCAATCGCAAGATGGTGGATTACCTGGATTCCGTTTCCCTGCAGGACCTGGTCGACCAGCAGCGCGTGCGCCAGCTCCAGGAAGCGAACAGCCAGGCCCAGAACGGCACGGTCCGCGTCAATCGGTTGACGAATGGCGCCAGCGTTGCCAGCCCGTGTACCAGTGCCAGCGCGGCGCAACCGGGCGCGTCCGCCACCGTATAAGAAAATCAGGAGCTGTACGACATGACCAACCGTCCCATCTACCTCGACTATTCCGCCACGACTCCGGTCGATCCGCGCGTGGTGGAAAAAATGGTGCCGTGGCTGTATGAAAACTTCGGCAACCCCGCCTCGCGCAGCCACTCCATCGGCTGGGAAGCGGAGGATGCGGTCGAACGCGCCCGTGAAGAGGTCGCCAAGCTGGTGAACGCCGATCCGCGTGAAATCATCTGGACGTCGGGCGCCACGGAATCGGACAACCTGGCGATCAAGGGTGCGGCGAATTTCTACAAGGAACGCGGCAAGCACATCATTACGGTCAAGACCGAGCACAAGGCGGTGCTGGACACCACGCGTGAGCTGGAGCGCCAGGGTTTCGAAGTCACGTATCTGGACGTGATGGAAAACGGCCTGATCGATCTGGATGTGTTCAAGGCGGCACTGCGCCCCGATACCGTCCTGGTGTCGGTGATGATGGTGAACAACGAGATCGGTGTCATCCAGGACGTCGAAACGCTGGGCGAAATCTGTCGCGAGCGCGGCATCATTTTTCATGTCGACGCCGCGCAAGCGACCGGCAAGGTGGAAATCGACCTGCAGAAGCTCAAGATCGACTTGATGTCGTTTTCCGCGCACAAAACCTATGGCCCGAAGGGCATAGGCGCCTTGTATGTGCGGCGCAAGCCCCGTGTGCGCATCGAAGCCCAGATGCATGGCGGTGGCCACGAGCGGGGCTTTCGGTCCGGCACGCTGCCCACGCACCAGATCGTCGGCATGGGCGAAGCCTTCCGCCTGGCGCGCGAGGAAATGGGCACGGAGAACGAGCGTATCCGTATGCTGCGGGACCGCCTCTGGGCGGGCTTGTCGGGAATCGAAGAGGTCTACCTGAATGGCGATATGGATCGCCGCGTGCCGCACAACCTGAACGTCAGCTTCAACTACGTGGAAGGCGAGTCGCTGATCATGGCCGTCAAGGAACTGGCGGTGTCCAGCGGGTCGGCCTGTACCTCCGCCAGCCTGGAGCCGTCCTATGTGCTGCGCGCCCTGGGCCGCAACGATGAACTGGCGCACAGTTCCATCCGCTTCACGATTGGACGCTTTACCACGGAACAGGAAATCGACTTTACCGTCGATCTGCTGAAGAAGCGGGTCGGCAAGCTGCGCGACATGTCGCCGCTTTGGGAAATGGCCAAGGAAGGCGTGGATTTGAACAGCGTGCAGTGGGCGGCGCACTGACCGGTAACCCGCAGGGGCGCCCGCCGTACCGCGCGAGCGAATTCAAATTGCCTTCGCCTGGCGAAGGGGAGAAATATCATGGCATATAGCGAAAAAGTTCTGGATCACTACGAAAACCCCCGCAACGTGGGGTCCTTCGAAAAGGGCGACGATTCCGTCGGAACCGGCATGGTCGGCGCGCCGGCCTGTGGCGACGTGATGAAGCTGCAGATCAGGGTCAATGCCAGCGGCGTCATCGAAGACGCGCGGTTCAAGACCTATGGCTGCGGCTCGGCCATTGCTTCCAGCTCGCTGGTGACCGAATGGGTCAAGGGCAAGACGCTGGACGAGGCGATGAACATCCGCAATACGCAGATCGCCGAAGAGCTGGCCCTGCCGCCGGTGAAGATCCACTGTTCCATCCTTGCGGAAGACGCCATCAAGGCGGCCGTCAAGGATTACAAAGACAAGCATTCCCGGAGTTGATATGGGCGTCACGCTGACTCCTCAAGCGGCAAACCACATCAGCCGGTATTTGCAGCGCCGCGGCAAAGGCGTGGGCTTGCGTCTGGGCGTCAGGACCACCGGCTGTTCCGGGATGGCCTATAAGCTGGAATACGTGGACGAGCCCGATGCCGCCGACCAGGTCTTCGAAAGCCATGGCGTGAAGGTGTTCGTGGATCCGAAAAGCCTGGCGTATATCGACGGGACGGAACTGGACTATGCGCGCGAAGGGCTGAACGAAGGGTTCAAGTTCTACAATCCCAACGAAAAGGCGACCTGCGGCTGCGGCGAGTCCTTCACGGTGTAAACCTTGGCAGCCGTCGACGATCATTTTTCACTGTTCGGTCTGCCGGCGCGGTTCGAGATCGACGCCACGCAGCTGGAGCACGCGTGGCGGGCCGTCGCCGCCCAGGTGCATCCCGACCGCTACGCCACGGCCTCGCCCGCCGAACGCCGGGTGGCCATGCAGTGGTCCGCGCGCGCGAACGAGGCATATCGGCAGCTGCGCGATCCCTTGCTGCGCGCACGTTATCTGTGCGAGCAGGCGGGCGTCGATCTGCAGACGGAAAGCAATACGTCCATGGATACCGATTTCCTGATGCAGCAGATGGCCTGGCGGGAAATGCTGGACGACGTGCGCGAGCAGGGCGGCACGGGCCCGGAGGCCGAGACGCTGCGAGCCGAGCTGCAGGAAGCGGAAGCCGATTTCCAGCGCCAGGTGTCCGGTCTGCTGGATCAGCGGCGCGACGCGGCAGGTGCCGCCACGAAGATCCGCGAATGGATGTTCGTGCGAAAGATAAGCCAGGAACTCGCGCAGGCCATCGATTAGGCCGCTTCATCGCCGGATGGGCCGGCAGCGGGTCTGCCGTCATTCACACACTTATAAATCCCAACCATGGCTTTACTGCAGATTTCCGAACCGGGTGAATCCCCCGCGCCGCACGAGCGCAAGCTCGCGGTCGGAATAGACCTGGGCACGACCAACTCGCTGGTCGCCACGGTGCGCAGCAGCGTGCCCGAAGTGCTGCGGGACGAGGCTGGCCGCGCGCTGCTGCCATCGGCGGTGCGGTATCTGCCGGACGGCGAGCCGGTCGTGGGGCACGAGGCCCTGGCTGCCCAGGCAGAGGATCCCGGCAACACCATCGTGTCGGTGAAACGGTTCATGGGGCGCACGGCCGACGAAGTACGTGCGTCGGGCGCGGGCTACGACCTGGTCGACGCCCCCGGCATGGTGCGTCTGCACACCGCGCAGGGCGATCTCAGCCCCGTGGAAGTATCCGCCCACATCCTGGCGCGGCTGCGCAGCCGTGCGGAAGCGGCGCTGGGCGACGAACTGGTGGGCGCCGTGATCACGGTGCCCGCGTACTTCGACGATGCCCAGCGGCAGGCCACGCGCGACGCCGCGCGGCTGGCCGGCCTGAACGTGTTGCGCCTGCTGAACGAACCGACCGCGGCGGCCATTGCCTATGGGTTGGAGAACGCCTCGGAAGGCGTGTACGCCGTCTATGACCTGGGCGGGGGCACGTTCGATGTGTCCATACTGCGGCTGACCAAGGGCGTGTTCGAAGTCGTCTCCACCGGTGGGGATACCGCCCTGGGCGGTGACGATTTCGATGCCTTGATCTCGCAACGGGTCATGGCCGAGGTGGCCCGGTCGGACGGTTGGTCGCGCCATGACAAGCGCGCCCTGATGGTGGCGTCGCGCGCGGCCCGTGAGCGCTTGTCCGATGTCGCGGAAACCACCGTGAGCTTCCAGTTGCAGGACGGGACGGCGGTGGACGTGCCGCTGACCCGCCTGGCGTTTGAAACCCTGGCCGCACCGTTGATCGAACGCACGCTGGACTGTGCGCGGCGCGCCTTGCGCGACGCGAAGCTGGCGGCCTCGGACGTACGCGGGGTGGTGATGGTGGGCGGCGCCACGCGCATGCCTGTCGTGCAGCGCGCCGTCGGCGAACTGTTCGGCCAGACCCCGCTGACCGATCTGGATCCGGACCAGGTGGTGGCCCTGGGCGCCGCCCTGCAGGCCAATCTGCTGGCCGGCAACCGCGCGCCCGGCGAAGACTGGCTGCTGCTGGACGTCATCCCGCTGTCGCTGGGCCTGGAAACCATGGGCGGGCTGGTGGAACGCATCATCCCGCGCAACAGCACGATTCCGGTCGCGCGGGCGCAGGAATTCACGACGTTCAAGGACGGCCAGGGTGCGATGAGCATCCATGTGGTACAGGGCGAACGGGAGCTGGTCTCCGCCTGCCGCTCGCTGGCCCGCTTCGAACTGCGCGGAATCCCGCCGATGGTGGCGGGGGCGGCGCGCATCCGTGTGACCTTCCAGGTCGACGCCGACGGGTTGTTGGGCGTGACCGCGCGCGAGCAGAGCACCGGGGTGGAGGCTTCCGTGACGGTGAAGCCTTCCTATGGCCTTTCCGATGACGAGATCACCCGCATGCTGGCCGACAGCATCGACCAGGCGGACGCCGATGCGCGGGCGCGCATGCTGCGCGAACAGCAGGTGGAAGCGCGTCAATTGGCCGAATCGGTGCGCGCGGCGCTGGCCGTGGACGGCGACCTGCTGGACGCCGAGGAGCGAGCCCGCGTGGACGCGGCATTGGTGCGGGCCGAGGCTGCCCAGGACAACGAAGACGTCGACGCCGTACGCGCCGCGGTGCAGGCACTGTCGGCATCGACGGAGGACTTTGCGGCTCGCCGCATGGACCGCAGCATTCGCCGGGCCTTGTCGGGCCGCAAGCTGGACGAGTTGACCTGAGCGGTCGTTTATTTTCCTTTCCCATCATGCCGAAACTGACCGTATTGCCCCATCCCGATGTCTGTCCAGAGGGCAAAGTCATCGACGACGCCCCCGCCGGCGTGTCGATCTGCCGCGTGCTTCTGGATCACGACGTGGAAATCGAGCACGCCTGCGAGCTGTCGTGCGCGTGTACGACCTGCCACGTCATCGTGCGCCAGGGCTACCAGTCGCTGGACGAGGCCACCGATATGGAAGAGGACCTGCTGGACAAGGCCTGGGGCCTGACGTCGACCTCTCGCTTGTCTTGCCAGGCCATGCTGGCCGACCAGGACATTACCGTGGAAATCCCGCGCTACAGTATCAACCACGCCAAGGAGAGCCACTGATGAAGTGGACCGATATTAACGATATCGCGGCGGCGCTTGCCGATGGGCACCCGGGCATCGATCCCGCCCTGGTCCGTTTCACGGCGCTGCGCGACCTGGTGCTGGCCCTGCCGGATTTCGACGACGATCCCAAGCATTGCGGCGAAAAAATCCTGGAAGCCATCCAGCAGGCCTGGATCGACGAGGCGGCCTGAGCCGGGCCGTGCCTGACCCGGCGTTTTCCTTGCGCCTGGCACGGGCTTCCAAGGCCCCACACGGGCGTTCGGGCACCGACACGGCGGCTCTGGCTCGCTGAATACGGGCCCGGGGCGCTGCAAGAGCGCTCGCCTGCCCGGGACGGACGTGCTCAGCACTGACGCAGTGCTTTTTCCGGCTGACACGGTTCCAGTGGGGCGGTAGCGGTATTATCCCTAGCTGCCCCGACTTCGGTGTCCCGCCATGTCCATCCCCATCCTGCGATTCGGCCTCGCCGCCAACAGGCTGCATCACGAGACACCCGATGCCGTGCTGTTCGACTGGCTGCGTGCCTGCTCGGCCGGCATCCGCGAAATGGGGATACATCTCTACACCGTCGGCCGCACGCATGACGCCATTTCGCGCGAAGGCATGCTGCAGGGCTACGCGGGGCTGATCCGCTATCCGTACGGCCGCGACGGCGGCCTGATGAAGCTGGTCGCGCGGGTGACGGAAGGGGGCGACGGCACGGTGCCGTTCGACGGGGCGATCTATTTCATCGATCCGGTCGATCCCTCTTCGATCTTTCCGGAGGCGCAGGCGCTGAAGCGCCAATGCGTCACGCACGGCAAGCCCTTTATTTCCACACTGGCCGGCGCACGCGAATGGATAGAGGTGGAACGCCTGCATGCAGGATTGAGCCCGGAACCGGCGGCCGCCGAGCTCTTCGATTTTTCAGCGCAGACGCTGGCACTGGTGGCCCATGATGCCCTGAAGGACGAGATGGTGGCCTTTGCCGACGCTCATTTCGATGTGCTGTCGCGCTTTCGGCGCCGGGTGGCCACGGGCACGACCGGCGGCCGTCTGAACGAGCTTGCGTGGTCGCGCGGCTGGCCCAAGGACCAGTCCTGGACGCACCGCTACCTGAGCGGCCCCCTGGGCGGTGACGCCCAGATCGCCGAACTCGTGCTCGAACGGCAATGCCAGCGGGTGATTTTCTTCGAGGATCCGCACGTCGCACGGCAGCACGAAGCGGATATCCAGCTGCTGGAGCGTGCCGTGCGAGTGGTGACGCGGGTGGCCGCGTGCGCCACCTCGCCCGCGGTGGCGCGGCGCTGGGCGCAGGCCGTGATCCTGCGGGACGCGGCACCCGGAAACTAGCCCAAGGCCGCCGACCATGAGCCGCCGCCCGTGTCGGAGAGGGCGGACGGTAAGCGGGGCATCCGTTGCGGGATGCCCGCGGGTTCAGTCTTCGCGCCGCAGGTGCGGAAACAGGATGACGTCCCGTATGCTGGGGCTGTCGGTCAGCAGCATGACCAGGCGATCGATGCCGATGCCACAGCCCCCGGTGGGCGGCATGCCGTATTCCAGCGCCCGGATGTAGTCCGCGTCGTAGTACATGGCCTCTTCGTCGCCGGCATCCTTGGCTTCGACCTGGGCGCGGAAACGTTCGGCCTGGTCTTCCGGGTCGTTCAGTTCCGAGAAGCCGTTGGCGATCTCCCGGCCCGTGATGAACAGTTCGAAGCGTTCCGTGATGCCGAGACGCGCGTCCGAGGCGCGCGCCAGGGGCGAAACTTCCACCGGATAGTCGATGATGTAGGTGGGATTCCAGAGCTGCGCTTCGGCGGTTTCCTCGAACAGCGCCAGCTGCAGCGCGCCCAGGCCGGCACGCGACAGCGGCGGCGCGTCCACATCCACCTTCAACCTCTTCAGTTCCGTGCGCAGGAAGGCGGCGTCGTCCAGCTGCACCTGGGTATAGCCCGGCGCGTACTTCAGGATGGCATCGCAGATGGTCAGGCGGTCGAAGGGCCGGGAAAGGTCCAGCTCGCGTTCCTGGTAGGTCAAGACCGCGCTGCCCGCGGCCGCGATCGCCGCCTGGCGGATCAGTTGTTCGGTGAAGTCCATGAGCCAGCGGTAATCCGTGTACGCGGCGTAGAACTCCATCATGGTGAATTCCGGATTGTGGCGCGGGCTGACGCCTTCATTGCGGAAGTTGCGGTTGATCTCGAAGACACGATCGAAGCCGCCCACGATCAGACGCTTCAGGTAGAGCTCGGGCGCGATGCGCAGGAACATTTCCATATCGAGCGCATTGTGGTGCGTCACGAAAGGCTTGGCCGCGGCCCCTCCCGGGATGGGGTGCAGCATGGGCGTTTCGACTTCCAGAAAACCAGCATCCAGCATGCTCTTGCGGATGGCGCCTATGGTCTTGCTGCGCGCCTCGAAGGTGCGGCGCGTGGCCTCGGTCATGATGAGGTCGACGTAGCGCTGGCGATAGCGCAGCTCCGTGTCGGCCACGCCGTGGAACTTGTCGGGAAGCGGGCGCAGGGACTTCGACAGCAGCCGTGCCTGCGTGGCATGGATGGAAAGTTCGCCCTTGTTGGTCTTGAAGACCGTGCCTTCGACCGCGATGACATCGCCGATGTCCCATTGCTTGAACGCGGCATAGCTATCTTCGCCCAGCACGCCGCGGTCCAGATAGATCTGGATGCGACCGCTGGCGTCCTGCACCGTGGCGAAGCTTGCCTTGCCCATGACGCGCTTGAGCATCATGCGGCCGGCCACCTTGACGACCTTGCCGAGGGAGGCCAGGGCATCCTGCTCCGTGCCGTCGTATTGCGCGTGCAAGTCGGCCGCGCGGGCGTCCGGCGTGAAGTCGTTCGGGTAGGCGGGGCCGCTTTCGCGCAGCTTGGCCAGCTTGGTTCGCCGTTCGGCGATCAGCCGGTTCTCGTCCTGCGCGACGGGGGCGGTCGAAGTATCGGTCATGGTACGGATCAGTTGTAATTGCGGATGTCGTCGATCTCGGTGGTCCCGAAATCGTCGCGTTCAAGATAGGCGGCAATGCGCGCCGCGACGTCTGCCGGGGCGGCCAGCTTGCCGCCGGCATGCAGGTCCTGGAAGCGGGGCAGGGCGGGGAAGGCGGCGGGATCGCTGGAGCGGATCACGCCTTGCATGTCGGTATCGACGACGCCGGGCGCCAGCGAAACCAGTTTGGCGCCGTGGGCGTCCTGTTCCTGCTTGGCGACACGCGTGTACATATCCAGCGCGGCCTTGGTGGCGCAGTAGACGCCCCAGCCGGCGGTGGGATTGCGGCCGGCGCCGGAAGAAATGTTCAGCACGCGCCGATCGGCCTGCAGGCCGCGGGTCGCGGCCAGGAAGCGCGAGGTCAGCAGCATCACCGCCACGACGTTCAGATTCAGGGCCTGGTTGATCGCCGCCGCATCGTCCAGGGCGTCTACCGACGACACCGGGTTGACCGTGCCGGCATTGTTGATCAGCACATAGCGCTTCGCGTCGCGCGGCAAGCCGGCGGCCACGCGCGCGGCGACAGCGGTGGCGGCCGCCGTATCCGACAGATCCACGGCGATCTGCTCCAGCTCCGCCCCTTGGGCCGAGGCATGGGCGGCCAGTTCAGGATCCTGCCGGCGCGCCAGCGTGATCAAGCGGGTGCCGGATTTTGCCAGTTGGCGCGCCAGGGCGGCGCCGATGCCGCGGGAAGCGCCGGTCAGAACGACTACGGAGTGGGTCATGGAATGGCCTTTGTGCGCGTGCGTCAAGGGGTGGGAGGAAAACCGCGGGGCGTCAGACGCCCTGTTTCAGGCTGGCCTGGATGAAGGGATCGAGATCGCCGTCCAGGACTTTCTGGGTATTCGAGATTTCCACGTTGGTGCGCAGATCTTTGATCCGGCTCTGGTCCAGGACGTAGGAGCGGATCTGGTGGCCCCAGCCCACGTCGGTCTTGGAGTCTTCCAGCTTCTGCTGTTCGGCCATCCGGTTGCGCATTTCCAGTTCGTACAGCCGCGACTTCAGCATCTGCATGGCTTCGGCGCGGTTGCGGTGCTGCGAACGGTCGTTCTGGCACTGCACGACGATGCCGGTCGGCATGTGCGTGATACGGACGGCGGAGTCCGTCTTGTTGATGTGCTGGCCGCCGGCGCCGCTGGCACGGTAGGTATCCACGCGCAGGTCCGCCGGATTGATCTCGATTTCGAAAGAGTCGTCGATCTCGGGATACACGAATACGCTGGCGAACGAGGTGTGCCGGCCGCCGGAGGAGTCAAAGGGGCTTTTGCGCACCAGGCGATGCACCCCGGTTTCCGTGCGCAAGTAGCCGAATGCGTATTCGCCTTCCACCTTGATGGTGGCGGACTTGATGCCGGCGACTTCGCCTTCCGACTCTTCAAGGACTTCGGCCTTGAAGCCCTTGCGTTCGCAGTACTTCAGATACTGGCGCAGCAGCATCGAGGCCCAGTCCTGGGCCTCGGTACCGCCGGCGCCGGCCTGGATATCCAGGAAGCAGTTCAGCGGGTCCGCCGGGTTGGAGAACATGCGGCGGAATTCCAGGCCTTCCAGTTTTTCCTGGAAGCCGGCGGCATCCGTCTCGATGGAGAGCAGGGTGGCGTCGTCTTCATCGGCGGCCGCCAGTTCGAAGAGTTCCGCGGCGTCCGCCAGGCCGCTGCCCAGCGCGGACAGCGTCATCACGACATCTTCCAGGCCTTTCTTTTCGCGGCCCAGGTCCTGCGCGTGCTTGGGATCGTTCCAGACGTCGGGATTTTCGAGTTCCGCGTTTACGACCTGCAGGCGCTCGGATTTGGCATCGTAGTCAAAGATACCTCCGTAGAGCCTGTTCGCGCTCGGCGTAGTCGGCGAGTCGGGCGGCGATCTGGTTCTGACGTTCGGCTTCCATGGTGCATCCTGGCTTGAATTTCGAAAACCCGACATTTTAGCCTGCCTGGGCTGGGCAAGCCGGCGACGCAAGGAAATGGGCGGGGGCAAGCGGGCCGCTGGGCGGAAGGCGCGGGGCGTTGTGCGCCCGGCATCGCCACGCCGATGCCGGGCAGGACCGGATTTTTTCGGCTTGCGTTCAGGTTTACGTCAGTTTCAGGCGTCTAGGCTGCGTGCTTTATAAAGCCGTCCCTGCTTTCGCAGCGCGGCAACAATAGTGCGTGTGTTCCATGCATGCGCGGCCGCCGCCAGGCGGCACAACCATCCCGTACGGAGGAGACGAATGGAAACAGTCATTACCCCCGGCGCATCCGCGCCGTCCGCCAGCGCGGAGGATCCGCTCTACCGCAAGGTCACGCTGCGTCTGGTGCCTTTCCTGGTCCTGTGCTACGTGGTCGCCTACCTGGACCGCGTGAATGTCGGCTTCGCCAAACTGCAGATGCTGCAGGACCTGAATTTCAGCGACACGGTCTACGGGCTGGGCGCGGGGATTTTCTTCCTGGGCTATTTCCTGTTCGAAGTGCCCAGCAACATCATCCTGCATCGCGTCGGCGCGCGCCGGTGGATCGCCCGCATCATGATCACCTGGGGCATTATCTCGGCGGCCATGATTTTCGTGACCACGCCGGGCATGTTCTATCTGCTGCGCTTTCTGTTGGGTTTGGCTGAAGCTGGCTTCTTCCCCGGCATCATCCTGTACCTGACCTATTGGTTTCCGCACGCGCGACGGGGCCGCATCACGACGTTCTTCATGACTGCCGTGCCCTTGTCCGGCCTGATCGGCGGGCCGATCTCGGGTTGGATCATGCACACCTTCCATGGCGACCACGGCATGGCCGGATGGCAGTGGTTGTTCATCCTGGAAGGCATTCCGTCGGTGATCATCGGCCTGATCGTGCTGGTGTACCTGGACGACCGCATCAGCCAGGCGAAATGGCTGACCGAAAGCGAACGGGCCACGCTGGCCCGCAACATCGAAGCCGAAGAAAAGGTCAAGGAGGACCCGCCGATACGCGAAGCGATGACCAAGCCGCGCGTCTGGGCGATGGCCAGCATTTATTTTTCCTTCGTGATGGGCCTGTATGGCGTGGGGTTCTGGATGCCCACGCTGATTCGCAATACCGGCGTGCAGGATCCGCTGACCATCGGCTTGCTGACCGCGGTGCCGAATCTGTTCGCGGTGATAGGCATGATCCTGATCTCGCGTAGCTCGGATCGCGAGCATGAGCGGCGGTGGCACCTGGCCATTCCGTCGTTGATCGGCGCGGTCGGACTGGTGTTTTCAGCCATGTACAGCGGCAATACCTGGATAGCCATCGTGGCGCTGACCGTCGCCAACGTGGGCATCTGCACGGTACTGCCCTTGTTCTGGAGCTTGCCGACCGCCGTGCTGGGCGGAACCGCCGCGGCCGCCGGTATCGCGCTGATCAATTCGGTCAGCAACCTGGCCGGCTTCATCAGCCCTTACCTGGTGGGGTGGCTGAAGGACACCACGGGTTCGACCAACAGCGGGATCTATGTCCTGGCGGCCTGCCTGTGCGTGGGCGCGCTGGTCGCCCTGGCGCAGCCGGCCAAGCTGGTGAATCGTTAAGCGACGCGTGGGCCGGGGCTGGCCCCGGCCCTGTCGAAAGGCTACGGTTTCAGCACGAACGAGAACGGAAGTACCGCGCTGACCCCGGGCGGGGGCATCAATGCCGCGGCACGGCTGCGCGCCCGAGGCGTCCGCGCTAGGCCGATTGGGTCATCCGCGCCAGCAGGTCGAGCAAGGGCTTCTGGCTTGGAAGGATTTTCTCGCCTGCCTGGTCCAGGGGCATCCAGGCCGCCCGGTCCACCTCCGGGAAGGCCTGCACCCGGCCGCTGCGCGGCGGCCATTCCATTTCGAAGGTATTGCTGCGCACCGTGGCCACATCGAAATCACCTTCCACGGCATAGGCGATGACGCGCTTGCCCCCGCGCTGGCGGATGTCCCCGAGCAGCCAGGGTATGCCCTGGGGAAGTTGGCCTAGCTCCTCCGCGAACTCGCGCAGCGCCGCTGCCTGGGCGTCTTCGGCCGGGTCCAGCTCGCCCTTGGGAATCGTCCATGCGCCGGTATCCCGGCTGGCCCAGAACGGTCCGCCGGGATGCGCCAGCAGTACGGACAGCCCCGACGGCGATCGGCGATACATCAGGATCCCGGCGCTGGTCTTGGGCATGGCTTCAGGCGGCGTGTTCGACCACCAGTTGCACGGAGACGCGCCCGTTCCAGAGGTTCTGCTCCAGCCGGTAGGCGACGTCCACGGTGTCCGGCAGCAGGCGGGTCTGGCCGAACCAGATGGCATCGAAACGTTGATAGCCGCGCTCCAGCGTCAGCTTCAGGTGCTTGTCGCCCAGCAGGCGCTGCGCGCGGATCTGGAAGGTATCCAGGAATAGCGGCGCGGCGAAGCCCGAGCCCCATACTTGTTGCTGCAGCAGACCGGCCACGTCGGCGTTGGCATAGCCCGATTCGAGCGAACCGTCGGTCTCCAGGACCGGCTCGAAGTTGTCGCGCCCCGTGAGCTCGCGGACGGCGGCCTCGAAGGCAGGCGCGAAACGCGGGAAGTCGGCGCGCCCGACGGTCAGGCCCGCCGCCATGGCATGGCCGCCGAATTTGCGGATCAGGGTGGGATCGCGCTTGGACACGAGGTCCAGCGCGTCGCGCAGATGCACGTCGGGAATCGAGCGTCCCGACCCGCGAAGCTCGTCGTCGCCGGCCGGCGCGAAGGCCAGGGTGGGGCGCCAGAACTGGTCCTTGAGCCGCGACGCGACCAGGCCCACCACGCCCTGGTGCCAGGTGTCGTCGTACACGCAGACCGTCGCGCCGGCGGCTGCTTCCGGTGCCTGCATCGCCGCCATGGCCTGCTCGCGCATGGCCGCTTCGATGGTACGGCGGTCGCGGTTGATGGCGTCCAGCTCGCGGGCGATTTCCAGGGCCCGCGCCTCGTCGTCCGTGGTGAGGCAAGCGATGCCCAGGCTCATGTCGGAAAGGCGGCCGGCCGCGTTGATGCGTGGACCCAGCGCAAAACCGAGGTCGAAGGCGCTGGCCGAGCGGGGCTCGCGCGCGGCCACCGCGTACAGCGCGCGCAGGCCCGCCTGCATGCGGCCGCTGCGGATACGCTGCAGGCCCTGTGTGACCAGCAAGCGATTGTTGGCGTCGAGCTTGACCACGTCGGCGACGGTGCCCAGGGCAACCAGGTCGGACAACGTGTCCAGGCGCGGGCCGCCGTCGGGAGGATAGACGCCGCGCCGTCGCAGCTCGGCACGCAAGGCCAGCATCAAGTAGAAGATGACGCCGACGCCCGCCAGGTTCTTGGAGGGGAAGCCGCAGCCCGGCTGGTTGGGGTTGACGATGGCCAGCGCGTCGGGCAGCCGGTCGCCGGGCAGGTGGTGGTCGGTGATCAGTACGCCGATGCCGGCGGCGTTGGCGCTGGCCACGCCGTCCACGCTGGCGATGCCGTTGTCCACCGTGACGATCAGATCGGGCTTGCCGGCGTGATGGCGGCAGGCCAGCTCGACGACGGCCGGTGAGAGCCCGTAGCCGGTTTCGAAGCGGTTGGGGACCAGGAAGTCCACGATGGCGCCCATGCTGCGCAGCGCACGCAGGCCAACGGCGCAGGCGGTGGCGCCGTCGCAATCGTAGTCGGCGACGATCAGCAGGCGCAGGCGCCGCTCGATGGCGTCCGCCAGGATGGCCGCGGCCTGGTCGGTCCGGGTCAGGTGTGCGGGCGGCAGCATGGCGGGCCAGGCCAGCCGCGTCTGGTCCGGATGCACAACGCCGCGCGCGGCCCACAGCCGCGCCAGCAAGGGATGAATGCCGGCGGCTTCCAGCACCCGGCAGGCGGCAGGGTCGCCGCTGCGTACGGTCAGACGGGGGGAGACCACCAGGCCCTCCAGGAATGTTCGCGGGTGGGCAGCCAGCGCAGGAGCGGGCCGCGCGGCTGCAGGGTCAGCGTGGCACGGCGGTCCCGGCCCAGCATGGTCAGCATCAATGGCCGCAGCGGCGCGCCCTTGCCGTTGGCGCAGGGTTGCAGGATTCCGGCGTCCAGGCGTTCCAGCGACTGCAACCATGCGCCCCAGTCTTCGGCCTGGAAGGCGGACAGCAGGTCGTCGGCGATGCACGGCGCGGGGGAGGCGGCTGTCCGCGGCCAAGGCGCCGCGCCGCCGTACAGCCACAGGCCGTTCACCGGCAGTTGCCCGCGAGCGGCGCGCTGCACGTTGGCGGGATGCTCGTACCAAGCCATCTGTATTTCGTTGACCAGGCGGCGCCAGGGACGGGCGGCCGCGTCCTGGGTCCACCAGGCATTCAACGGTTGTCCGGTCACCACGGCGGGGCTGGCGGTGGGCAGGGCCATGTCCTCGGGGACGCCGACGCGCCAGCGAAACGGTTCCAGCGGCGCCGCGTCGAAAGGCGTGTCCTGGAATAGCGGGCGCGCCGCCTCGAACAGCGCCGCGCCTTCGGTTTCGGTAAGGTCCAGCGCTTCCGCCGGCACCAGGCTGGCGCGGTCCGTGCCCAAGGCGATATGGGCCAGGTCGGCGATCCACACGCGCGTGCCGGCGAGCGCGTCGACACCGGCCCGCAAGGGGCCCAGGCCCGCGCCGATGGGTTGGCGTGGCGCGGGGTGGAAGCCCGCCTGCTCCAACTGCCAGGCCTCGAAGGGCGTGCAGCCGTGCTCGTGCGGGTCGAAGGGCTCCTGGCGGCCCGCGCCCTGGCGCATCCAGGCATACAAGGTCGGGGCTGCCGTGGGCAGCCGCTTGGCCAGCTCCGCGGCGATGGGCGCGCTGGGAGGCAGCGCGCCGGGAAGGACGATATGCATGGGCGGGATTGTAGTGCGGCGGGGCGCGCCGCCAAGCGGCCGTCCTGGCGCATGAGCGGGCGCGCCTCCAGACGCCGCGACCACGCTGGGGCGCGCATCGCCGCGGGGCTGTTAATGCCATAATGCGCGGGTGCTGAAAATACCCTACGAATTCTGGATAGGCGCCCGCTATGCGGGCATGGCCCGTATCCGCCAGCGTCGCGGCCGCCGCGACAGGTTCATCTCGTTTATCGCCGCCAGTTCGATGGCGGGTATCGCCCTGGGCGTCGCCGCGCTGATCATCGTATTGTCGGTGATGAACGGCTTCCAGCGGGATGTGCGCGATCGCATGTTGTCGGTGCTGCCGCATATCGAGCTGTACGTGCCCGGCGGCAATCCGGACCACATCCTGGCGCAGTGGCAGGCGCTGGCGAAGGCGGCCGAGCGCAACAAGGAAGTGCGCGCGGCGGCGCCGTTCGTGGCCGCCCAGGGCATGCTGGTACGGGGCCAAGCCCTGCGCGGCGTGCAGGTGCGCGGTATCGATCCGCAAATCGAGGGCCATGTGTCGGATATTCCGCGCCAGATGGTGGCCGGCAAGCTCGATGACCTCAAGCCGGGCTCCTTCGGCGTGGTGCTCGGCCGCGACCTGGCGTCGGATCTGGGGCTGCAGGTTGGCGATACGGTGCTGCTGCTCGCGCCGCAGGCGTCGATCAGTCCGGCCGGTTTCGCTCCGCGCATGCGGCAGTTCACGGTGGTGGGCGTGTTTTCTTCCGGGCACTACGAATACGATTCGTCCCTGGCCTTCATCGACGACGAGGACGCCGCCAAGGTGTTCCGCGACAGCGGTACGGCAGGGGTGCGGCTGCGCATCGAGGACATGCAGCGGGCGCCCCAGGTGGCTGCCGAACTCTCCAAGGAATTGCCGCCCTACGTCATGGCCAGCGACTGGACGCGCAATAACCGTACATGGTTCGCGGCCGTGCAGACGGAAAAGCGGATGATGTTCCTGATCCTGGCGCTGATCGTCGCCGTTGCGGCTTTCAACCTGTTGTCCTCATTGGTCATGGCGGTGAAGGACAAGCAGTCGGACATCGCCATCCTGCGCACGCTCGGCGCCAATCCGGGCGAAGTCGCGCGCATTTTCCTGGTGCAGGGGGCGCTGATCGGGGTCGTCGGGACGCTGCTGGGCGTGTTGGGCGGCATGCTGATCGCCTACAACATCGAGACCATCGTGCCGTTCATCGAGCACCTGCTCGGCGTACATTTCCTGCCGCGCCAGATCTATTTCATCAGCGAGCTTCCTTCGGATCCGGAGATGACCGACATCGTCACCATCGGCATCACATCGCTGGTGCTATCGCTGCTGGCCACGCTTTATCCGAGCTGGCGCGCGTCGCGCCTGCAACCTGCCCAGGTGCTGCGCCATGACTGACTACGCGCTGCATGCGGAAAACCTGACCAAGGTCTACGACGAAGGGCCCGCGCGCATCGAAGTGCTGCGGGATGTCAGCGTGTCGATCCGGCGCGGCGAAATGTTGGCCATCGTCGGCGCCTCGGGTTCCGGCAAGAGCACCTTGCTGCATATCCTGGGGCTGCTCGATGTGCCCACGCACGGGACGGTTATCGTCGATGGCGTGGATGCCTCCGGGCTGGCGGAACGTGCCAAGAGCACGCTGCGCAATCGCAGCCTGGGCTTCGTCTATCAGTTTCATCACCTGCTGGCCGAGTTCTCCGCGCTGGACAACGTCGCCATGCCGCTGATCGTGCGGCGCATGGACAGGGAGAGCGCTCGCGAGCAGGCCCAGGCGGTGCTCGAACAGGTCGGCCTGGCGCCGCGGGCGCTGCATTTTCCCGGCCAGTTGTCCGGCGGCGAACGCCAACGTGTGGCCCTGGCACGCGCCCTGGTGACGCGTCCGGTATGCGTGCTGGCGGACGAACCCACGGGCAATCTGGATCGCAATACGGCCCACAGCATGTTCGAACTGCTGACCCGCGTGAACAAGGAATCGGGTACGGCCTTTGCTATCGTCACCCACGACCGTGAGCTGGCTGGCCGCGCTGATCGACAACTCGCCATGGAGCAGGGCCGTCTGGTGTAGCGGCAACGGCTCCCAGGAGTCCCCATGCTGATCGACACCCACTGCCATCTTGACGCCCAGGAGTTCGACCCGGACCGTACCCAGGTCATAGCCCAGGCGGCCGAAGCCGGCGTGCGGGCGGTCGTGATACCCGCCATCGGGCGCGGGAACTTCCAGGCCGTGCGCGACCTGGCGCACGCGATGCCCGGCGGCGCTTATGCGCTGGGCATCCATCCCCTCTACGTGGGCGCCGCCTGGGATGACGATCTCGCCCTCCTGCGCCATGCCGTCGAAGCGGCAATGGACGATCCGCGCTTTGTCGCGATCGGCGAGATCGGTCTCGACTTCTTTGTCAAGGAAATCGCCAGCGGCGAAGCGCGCGACAAGCAGGAACGCTACTACGCGGCTCAACTGGATCTGGCCGTCGAATTCGGTTTGCCGGTACTGCTGCATGTGCGGCGTTCGCAGGACATCGTATTGAAGCATCTGCGGCGGCATCGCGGGCGGCTCGGCGGCATCGCGCATGCCTTCAATGGCAGCGAGCAGCAAGCGCAGGGTTTCGTCGAGCTGGGCTTTGCCCTGGGCATAGGCGGCGCCATGACCTTTCCCCGCGCCTTGCAGATCAGGCGGCACGCGCAGCACCTGGGGCTGGAGCATCTTGTCCTGGAAACGGATGCGCCGGACATCCCGCCCGCCTGGCTGCATGCGCCGGATCGTCGCAATACGCCCGCCCAGGTTGCCGGCGTGGCGCAGGCGTTGGCCGAATTGCGCGGGTCCGACGCGATGTCCGTGGCGGCGGGCACGGCGGCCACCGCCTTGCGTGTGTTGCCGCGGCTGGTGCCCGTCGTGGCCTGACGGCCTTCAATCTGTGAAGAAACTGAGTCTAAGGGTTATTGCGGCGCCCAAGAATGGATTGCTCCAGGAATTGGAAAAATGATTTCCGCGTATCCGGGTTTATACCTAGGTCTGGCCGGCGCAGAATGCAGCGCATGGGGGCACAGCAACGAATACCGCGAATCTTCACTCCCATAGCGGAGCGCGGTATCCGGCCCTATCCAAACCATCCAGGACCAGGAGTACTGCCATGAAAATCAAGACCGTCGCCACCGCACTGATTTTGTCGTTTGCCGCCGTCGGCGCCGCCCAGGCTCAGACGCCCCGCGGCGATTCGGACAACCAGCCCTTCCAGGGCGTCTACGGACAGGACCAGGCCAGTGCCAGCCGCAGCCAGGTACTGGCCGAGCTGCAACAAGCCCGTACTGTCGGACTGACCGGCAACAACGGTGACATCGATAACGTGCCCTTCGCCGCGCAGCAGGACAGCGGCGTGACGCGCGCGCAAGTCGCCGCGAATGTCGACCACGGCAATAGCACCACGGATATCGCTTTTGGCGACATCGACAATCAGCCGTTCCAAGGCGCCTGATGCGCCGGGTTCCGAACCGGCGCGGCCTGTGATCTTCGGCCCGCCACTTCCATGACCCAACGGCTCGCTTTCGGGTCGCCCGTGCCACGGCGCGTGTGATCAGGAAGTCCTGGCCATGCGGATTTGCCCTCCGCATGGTTTCCCCGGTGAGAGGCGGGGATGCTGTGAAGTCCTCTCGTGCAGTACCCGGCCCCGCGCAAGCGGGGCCGTTTGCTTTACAGGCCCGGCTGTCACGCTCCCTTATTGCCGTGTGCCGACTCTTCTACGTGGAGCGAACGACGGGCCGACGATTAGGTCGGTAACACAGGAACGCTTACGCGGGGCGTGAGTGGTGCAGGCGGTAAAAGAACAAGAACTGGACGCCAGCCAAGTCCGTCATGATGCGATCGCCTGCGCGCGCTGTTTTCGTCGCACTCGCGACATCCCGTTCCGTTCCTCGGCTAGCATGCCCTGCATTTGCGGGGATCGGAATGGAAGGGCGTTTGGCCATGCTTGCATTTATCGCGGCCGCCGCCGGTGTACAGACCTTGGCCATTTTGCCGGCCATCGAAGCGCGTTTGCTGCTGGCGGGTTCGGTCCTGGTGTCCGTTCTGTTGCGTTGGCGTGGCGCGGATGCGATATCCGGCCGGCATATTCATGCAAAACGATTTCTGCGTGCCACGGCCTTATGTGTTTGCACAGGGGGTTGCAGTGCCTTGTATGCAATCGAGCGCGGCCAGTCGCGCCTGGATGACGCGCTTCCTGCGGACCAGGAAAACCAGGTCGCGCGGGTAACGTTCCGGGTCGTTTCCTTGGCTGAATTCGGGGCTGACGCGGTCAGGTTCGATGCACAGGTCGTGGATGCGGTTCCGTCCGCCGTGCCGCGCCGGCTACGCGTTTCCTGGCCGTTGCCGATGCGCGGCACCGCGACAGCGCAGCGGTCCGTGATGCCGGGCCAGCAGTGGCGCGCGGCATTGGTCTTGAAGCGTCCGCATGCCGCGCAGAATCCCCACGCGGCGGACGGCGAAGCCCGCATGTTCCAGCGCAACGTGCGCGCGACGGCAAGCGTGCGTGGCACGCCGCAATTGCTGCAGGACGAAGGCTGGCGCATCGGCATGGTCGGCGTGCATCGCGCGCGGCACGTGCTGCGCGAGCGCATGCGCGGGCTGCTGGATCACACCCGATATGGCTCCGTCATCGTTGCCCTGGCACTGGGCGACCAGGCCGGCGTGGCGCGCGAGGATTGGCAGGTCTTCAACGCAACGGGCATCACGCACCTGGTGTCCATCAGTGGATTGCACGTCACGCTGGTGGCGGGCTTGGCAGGCAGTGCCGTTGCGTGGTGCTGGCCGCGGCTGCGGTGGCGGGGCGTATGCCTGGCGGAAAGGCTGCCGGCGCAACTGGCGGGAATCGCCGCGGCGTTGGACGTGGCGTGGGTGTATTGCCTGTTGGCAGGGTGGGGCATACCGGCGCGGCGCACCTTCTTCATGCTCGCCGTCGCGGGCGCCGCGGCGCTGCTGAGGCTACCGCTGTCGTGCAGCGCGATGCTGCTCGCGGCCGCCTGCGTGGTTGTCGTCCTCGATCCCTGGGCGCCGATCGCCCCGGGGTTCTGGCTATCCTTCGGTGCCGTTGGCGCCGTGTTGGCTTGGGGGCAGGCCACGCGTGTGCCCGCGGTTGCGAGCGCCGGCGAGACCGCCCTCGCCGGGGCAGGGCGCTGGCTGCGTGGCGGCGTGCAGGCGGCCCGTTTGCAGTGTGTGGTGACGCTCAGCCTGATGCCGGTTCTGGCCTTCCTGACGCAGCAGGTCGCCGTCGCCTCGCCGCTTGCCAACGCGGTCGCGATTCCGGTCGTGAGTCTGGTGGTCACGCCCTTGGCGCTGCTGTGCGCCGCGTTGTGCGCGATTCCCGGCGCCGCATTTGCCGCGGCGTGGGCGGGGCAAGCGGCGCAGTGGGTGTTCGGCGTGGCGATGCAATGGGTAGGCTGGCTCGCCGCCCGCGATTGGGCCGTCCTCGATGTGGCGGCGCCGCCGGCCGCGTTGATTGCCGTGGCGGCATGCGGCATCGCGTGGGCCTTGCTGCCGCCCGGCATGGCGTCGCGCCGCTGGGCCTGGCTGCTGATACTGCCCGCGCTGTGCTGGCGGCCGGCGCGGCCCGCCGATGGCGAATGGCGACTGACCGCGCTGGATGTAGGCCAGGGCGGCGCGGTCGTCGTGGAAACGGCGCGGCGGACCCTGGTTTTCGATGCGGGACCGCTACATCGCAATGGAACGGACGGGGCGCAGCGGGTGGTGTGGCCCTATCTCAGGGCGCGGGGCATCAGGCGCATCGATACGCTGGTGGTGTCGCATGGGGATCAGGATCATGCCGGCGGCCTGGACAGCCTGCTGCGCGCGGTGCGGGTGGACCACGCGTATGCCTCTTTCGATCTGCGCGCGCGTTTGCGCCGGGACGCCCGCGTACGTGGGCTGGCCCAGGAGGCACCGCCCCCGGCGGAGTTCCGGTCTTGCGCGGCGGGGCAGGCATGGGAAGCGGATGGGGTGCGCTTCGCCTTCCTGCATCCCTTGCCGGCGGGCCCGCGGTCGGCGCCCCGGCGTGCCGACCGCCCCGCGCCGCGCCGGCGATCCGACGGGGGCACCAACGCCGGCGGCTGTGTGCTGCTCATTCAGGGACGCCATCACGCCGCCTTGTTGCCCGGGGACGTCGGTGTCGTCCAGGAGCTCCGCTTTGCCCATGGCCTGCCGCGCATTCATGTGATGATGGCTCCGCATCACGGCTCATCCACCTCATCCGGCGCCGCGCTGGTCGACGCCTCGCAAGCGGATCACGTCATCGCGCAAGTGGGCTATCTGAACCGCTTCCGCCATCCTGCTTCATCCGTTGAACGGCGCTGGCGCCGCGCCGGGGCGGTTTTTTGGCGTACGGACCATCATGGCGCGGTCATCGCATTTTCAGGCGAGGACGGCCTGGCGGTGCACGGACAGCGCGACCGCGCGCGCCGCTATTGGCATGCGGCCATGTAGTACACGTTTGCCAGGGGGACGCGGGGCGCCAGGGGTGGGGCACAGGCCTTGCGATAACATGGTCGTGGCCGGCGAACCGCTCCGGTCCCCGCCCTGGAGCGTCCATGCACAACCCCCGTCTTGACTTCGTGACCTGCGCCAGTCCGGCGGGCATGCATCGCGTGGCGTATTGGGAGTGGGGCGATCCCGGCAACGACAAAGTGCTGCTGTGCGTGCATGGCCTTACGCGCACCGGCCGCGACTTCGATACCCTGGCACGGCGGCTGAGCGGCGAATACCGGGTGGTATGTCCGGACGTGGTGGGCCGCGGCGCTTCCGATTGGCTCCTGAATCCGGCTTTCTATACGGTGCCCCAGTACGTGGGCGATATGGTGACGCTGATCGCGCGCCTGCAACCCAAGACGCTGCACTGGGTGGGCACCTCGATGGGTGGATTGATCGGCATGGTGTTGGCAGGGTCGGCCGCGTTGTCGGTCCGGATGCGCGTCGCGCGCCAGATCCACGCCGGCAGCGGGTTGGCCGGGCCGGGCTTGCATGTGGACCGCATCGTCCTGAACGATGTCGGGCCGCGCCTGGCCACGGATGCGCTGGCGCGCATCGGCCAGTACGTCGGAGAAGGCCAGGCCTTCGACAGTTTCGACGAGGCGGTTGCCTACCTGCGCCAGGTATCCGCGGCATTCGGCCCCCATACGGACGAGCAATGGCGCGAGCTGGCGCGGCACGTATTCCTGCAGCGCGGCGACCGCTGGGTCAAGCACTACGACCTGGGACTGGCCACGCCGTTCGCCGCCCACGACGATGCCGCCATGGCCGCCGGCGAACAATTGCTTTGGCATTCCTACGAAGCCATCGACAGTCCGATCCTGATCATGCGGGGCCGTGACTCGGACTTGCTCACGGCCGATACCGCCGCTGAGATGGTCCGCCGCAATCCAAGGGCGCGCATGGTGGAAGTCCCGGGCGTCGGGCATGCGCCCACCTTGATGGACGATGCCCAGATCGAACCCGTCGCCGCTTTTCTTCGCGAACCGGGCTGACGCGCCGGAGCGGGGCGCCTACAATAGCCTCATGCCCCTGACCTCTGCCTCCAACGTCGATCTGCATTGCCATTCCACCGTTTCGGACGGCGTGCTGTCGCCCCGCGACGTGGCGCTGCGCGCCCGGGCAAACGGCGTCGACGTCTGGGCGCTGACCGATCACGACGAAGTCGGCGGGCTGGCCGAAGCCGGGGCCGCGGCCAGGGAAGTGGGCCTGCAGTTCATCACCGGCGTGGAAATTTCCGTCACCTGGGCGGGCCAGACCGTGCATATCGTGGGTCTGGGCTTCGATCCGGAACACCAGGGCTTGCGCGAAGGCCTGCGCCGCACCCGCGCCGGCCGGGCCGACCGCGCACGCAAGATCGGCGAAAAACTGGCGGCGATGGGCATGCCGGGCGCCTTTGAAGGCGCGTTGCCTTTTGCCGGCAATCCCGAACTGATCAGCCGCACGCATTTCGCCCGTTATCTGGTCGAGGCCGGTTTTTGTCCCGACGTACAGACGGTATTCAACAAATATCTGGGCGATGACTGCCCGGGCCAGGTCGCCATCGAATGGGCGAGCCTGCCCGATGCGATCGGCTGGATCCACGATGCCGGCGGACGCGCGGTGGTTGCCCATCCGGGCCGCTATAAATACACCCCGCTGCAGTTCTCCGCGTTTTTCGACGAATTTCAGGCATTGGGCGGCGAGGGCGTCGAGGTCACCACTGGCAGCCATAACAGCGACGAATGCCGCCGTTATGCCGACGTGGCCCGGGAGCGTTCCCTGCTGGCTTCGCGCGGTTCGGATTTCCACAGTCCCCGCGAAAGCCGGGTCGACCTGGGGCGCCTGCCTCCCTTGCCGCCCGATCTGCGGCCGGTGTGGCACGACTGGATTTGACCGGCCGGCGCGCCTCCCGCGCCATTTGTCTTATCCCCATATCGCCATATCGATTCGCCGCGCATACCGTTTCGCGACCCAGGCATCCGAGTCCGCCATGAACAAAGCCTTTGTAAAAGAGTCCGACCAGGACGAAGACGACGATATTCCCCAGGCGCAAGCCTTGCCGCCCGGTACGCGCAACTACATCACACCGCAGGGCTATGCGCGGCTGCGCGATGAGCTTGCGCACCTGATGAACGTGGAACGTCCATCCGTCGTCCAGGTGGTGTCGTGGGCGGCCTCCAACGGCGATCGCTCGGAAAACGGCGATTACCTGTACGGCAAGAAGCGCCTGCGCGAAATCGACCGGCGCATGCGCTTCCTGACGCGGCGCCTGGACATTGCCGAGGTCGTCGATCCCGCCGTGCAGCCCAACCGCGACCAGGTGTTTTTCGGCGCCACGGTCCTGTATATGGACAAGGGCGGCGAGGAGCACCAGGTCACCATCGTGGGGGTGGACGAGGCCGAGCCGCTGGCGGGCAAGATCAGCTGGATTTCCCCGGTGGCGCGCGCGCTGCTCAAGGCCCGCGAGGGCGATACCGTGACCTTGCGCACGCCCGGCGGCGTGGAGTCGCTGGAGATCCTGGAAGTGCGTTATCCGGACGCGGCCTGACGGCGCGCGACAAAACCGTCCGCCCGCGGCGAAAGCGGGGGCCGTAACGGGTAAAATCCCCGTTTTGCCCTCCCTTCTACGGCGCCCATCGTGTCCATCGTTCAGTACCTTCCCGGTTCGTCTGTCCTGTCCACTTTTCGCCGCGAGCGACTGCTCGCCCAACTGAAACAGGCCGGGCTGCCGGTGGCGGACATCTCGGCCCGCTACGAGCATTTCGTGCTGTGCGACACCGCGCTCTCCGCGGCAGACCAGCAACGGCTGGCCGAACTGCTGGACTACGGCGACCCCTACGAAACCGCCGAACCGGCCAAGGCCCTGGTCCTGCGCGTCATTCCGCGCCTGGGCACGATTTCCCCCTGGGCCAGCAAGGCCACCGATATCGCCCACAACTGCGGGTTTGCCGGCGTGCGCCGCATCGAACGCGGCGTGCGCTATATCCTGGCGCCGGAACGCGGGCTGCTGGGCGCCAAATCCTTCGACGACGCCATGCTCGCCCGCGCGGCGGACTGCCTGCACGATCGCATGGTGGAAACGGTCGTGGATGCGCAATTCGACGGGCAGGCGCTGTTCGCAGCAGTGACGGGCCGGCCCATGCGCACCGTGCCGGTCCTGGCGCAGGGCCACGCCGCGCTGGAACAGGCCAACACCGCCCTGGGCCTGGCGCTTTCCGACGACGAAATCGACTATCTGGCCGATGCTTTCGCCAAGCTGGAACGCGACCCCACCGACGTGGAGCTGATGATGTTCGCGCAGGCCAATAGCGAACATTGCCGGCACAAGATCTTCAACGCGCAATGGGTCATCGACGGCCAGCCGCAGGACAAGACGCTGTTTGGCATGATCCGCGCCACGCATGCCGCCCAGCCGGGCGGTACCGTGGTGGCCTATTCCGACAACGCCGCCATCATGGAAGGGGGCACGGCCCAGCGCTTCCACGCGGACGTGGCCGGCGCATCGGAAGATGCGCTCACCTACAAACGCCGGGAAGCCCTGGTCCATACCTTGATGAAGGTCGAGACCCACAACCACCCCACCGCGATCGCGCCGTTCCCGGGCGCATCCACGGGCGCGGGCGGCGAAATTCGCGACGAAGGCGCGACGGGGCGCGGCTCCAAGCCCAAGGCGGGGCTGACGGGTTTCACCGTGTCCCACCTGCGCTTCGACGATGCGCCGCAACCCTGGGAATCCGATCACCATGGGCTGCCCGACCGCATCGCGTCGCCGCTGTCCATCATGATCGACGGCCCGCTGGGCGGTGCCGCGTTCAACAACGAATTCGGCCGGCCCAACCTGCTCGGCTATTTCCGCACCTTCGAACAGACCGCGGGCGGTACGCGGTGGGGCTATCACAAGCCCATCATGATCGCGGGCGGGCTGGGCAGCATCGACGCGGGATTGACGCACAAGGAAAAGATCCCCGGCGGCGCCTTGCTGATCCAGCTGGGCGGCCCGGGCCTGCGCATCGGCATGGGCGGCGGCGCCGCCTCCAGCATGAGCGTGGGCAGCAATAGCGCGGACCTGGATTTCGATTCGGTCCAGCGCGGCAACCCGGAAATCGAGCGGCGCGCCCAGGAGGTCATCGACCGATGCTGGCAGCAGGGCGATCGCAACCCCATCCTGGCGATCCATGATGTCGGCGCGGGCGGCCTGTCCAATGCCTTTCCGGAACTGGTCAACGACGCGGGCCGCGGCGCCGTGTTCGACCTGAAACGCGTGCCGGTGGAAGAATCCGGCATGTCCCCGGCGGAAATCTGGAGCAACGAATCGCAGGAACGCTACGTCCTGGCGGTCATGCCCGACGACCTCGCCCGTTTCGACGCCATCGCGCGGCGCGAGCGCTGCCCCTACGCGGTGGTGGGCATCGCCACCGAAGAACGGCAGTTGCGCGTGGTGCAGGGCGAAGGGCTGCCCGGCGTGGACGCGCCGGGCGAAGCGGCGGGCCCCGTACGCCCCGTGGACGTTCCCATCGACGTTATCCTGGGCAAGCCGCCGCGCATGACGCGCGACGTGCAGCGCCTGCCCGGCGCGGCCGAACCGGTCGACCTGGCCGGTATCGATCTCACGGAAGCGGCCTATCGCGTGCTGCGCCATCCCACGGTGGCCAATAAAACCTTCCTGATCACCATCGGCGACCGCAACGTGGGCGGCCTGTCGGCACGCGACCAGATGGTCGGCCCCTGGCAGGTACCGGTGGCCGATTGCGCGGTCACCCTGTCCGACTACGAAGGCTTCCGCGGCGAAGCCATGGCCATGGGCGAACGCACGCCCATCGCCATGATCGACGCCCCCGCGTCCGGCCGCATGGCCGTGGCCGAAGCGCTGACCAACCTGGCGGCGGCCGACGTCCGGCAGGTCGAGCACATCAAGCTGTCGGCCAACTGGATGGCCGCGTGCGGCGTGCCGGGACAGGATGCCGCGCTGTACGACACGGTGTCCGCCGTCAGCGAGCTGTGCCAGACGGTCGGATTGTCGATTCCGGTGGGCAAGGATTCCCTGTCCATGAAAACGTCCTGGTCGCAGGACGGCGAGCAGCGCCAAGTGGTCTCGCCGGTATCGCTGATCGTCACCGCCTTCGCGCCGGTGGCCGATGCGCGGGAAAGCCTGACGCCACGCCTGCGCACCGATGCAGGCGACACGGTATTGATCCTGATCGACCTGGGACGCGGGCTGCACCGCATGGGTGGCTCCATTCTGGCGCAGGTCTATAACCAGGTGGGCACGGACACCCCGGATATCGACGTTCCCCAGGACCTGCGCGCCTTCTTCATCACCATCCGCACGCTGGCCGAAGCCGGCACGCTGCTGGCCTACCATGACCGCTCCGACGGCGGTTTGTTCGCCACGCTGTGCGAAATGGCGTTCGCCGGCCACACCGGCGTCTCGGTCAATCTGGACATGCTCACCTTCGATGCCAATTCGGCCGATTGGGGCGATTACAAGATCCGGCCCGAACAGGTTGCAGTCCAGCGTGAAGAACTCACTCTGAAGGCCTTGTTCTCCGAAGAGGCCGGCGCGGTGATCCAGGTGCCGGCGGCGCAGCGCGATGCCGTGATGCAGGTGCTGCGCGGCGCGGGCCTGTCGAAATTCGCCCACGTCATCGGCGGGCTGAACAATAGCGACGAAGTCGAGTTTTTCCGCGACGGCCGCAAGATCTGGGGCCAGCCGCGCGCCGAACTGGGCCGCGCCTGGAGCGAGACCAGCTACCGCATCATGGCGCGCCGCGACAATCCCGCTTGCGCGCAGGCCGAATTCGATGTCTGGCAGGACAAGGACGATCCCGGCTTTTCTCCCGTGGTCGCGTTCGATCCGCAGGAAGACATCGCGGCGCCCTACATTGCCACCGGCCGGCGTCCGCGCGTCGCGATCCTGCGCGAACAGGGATGCAACAGCCAGGTCGAAATGGCCTGGGCCTTCGATACCGCGGGCTTCGATGCCGTCGATGTGCACATGACCGACCTATTGACCGGCCGCGTCGACCTGCGCAGCGTGAACGGCATGGTCGCCGTGGGGGGCTTCAGCTACGGCGACGTGCTCGGGGCCGGCGAAGGCTGGGCCCGCACCATACGCTTCAACAGCCAGCTGGCGGACCAGTTCGCCGCCTTCTTCGGCCGCCAGGACACCTTCGGCCTGGGCGTATGCAACGGCGCGCAGATGTTCGGCGCGCTGGCCAGCATGATCCCGGGCGCGCAGGCCTGGCCGCGCTTCACGCGCAACCTGTCCGAGAAATACGAGGCGCGCCTGGCCATGGTCGAGATCGCCGACTCGCCGTCGATCTTCTTCGCCGGCATGGCAGGCACCCGTACGCCGGTCGCGGTGGCGCACGGAGAAGGCTATGCGAACTTCGCGCGCCAGGGCGATCCCGCCCAGGTGATCGCGGCGGCGCGTTTCATCGACAACCGTGGCGCGTACACCGAGGCCTATCCCTACAACCCCAACGGGAGCCAGGGCGGCCTTACCGCGGTGACGACTCCGGACGGGCGCTTCACCGCCATCATGCCGCACCCCGAACGCGTCACGCGCAACGTGATGATGTCCTGGGCGCCGGAAAAGTGGGGCGATCGCGACAGCGGCGGCGCCTTCAGCCCGTGGATGCGCGCATTCCGCAATGCGCGCGTCTGGATGAACTAAGCCAAGGAGATCCCATGAACGCACGCGTACCCGATTCCGCGCACGCCGGTCCCCTCGATCCCCAGGCCTTGCAGGCCTACGTCGACGGCAAGTGGGATAGCGACATCCTGCCGGCCCTGACCGACTACATCGCCATCCCGGCCAAGAGTCCCGCCTTCGACGCCGATTGGGAAGCCAACGCCTATATCGAGCGGGTGGTGCGCGATGCGGCGCAATGGGTCGAAGCGCAAAAGGTCAACGGGCTGACGCTGGAGATCGTGCGCCTGCCCGGCCGTACGCCGGTGATCTTCTTCGACGCGCCCGCCACCCGGGCGGACAACGGCGACACCGTGCTCCTGTACGGCCACCTGGACAAGCAGCCGGAGTTTTCCGGCTGGCGTGCCGGCCTGGGGCCCTGGACGCCCAAATACGAGGACGGCAAGCTGTACGGCCGCGGCGGCGCGGACGACGGCTATGCCATCTATGCCTCGCTCACCGCCATCCTGGCGCTGGACAAGCAGGGCATACCGCGTCCGCGCTGCGTCGGCATCGTCGAAACCTGCGAGGAATCGGGCAGCTACGACCTGCTGCCTTATGTCGATGCGCTGCGCAGCCGCCTGGGCAATGTGGCCCTGGTGGTGTGCCTGGATTCGGGCGCCGGCAATTATGACCAGCTGTGGATGACCACATCCTTGCGCGGCATGGTCTCGGGCACCCTGGAGGTCCAGGTGCTGGACGAGGGCGTGCACTCGGGCGATTCCAGCGGCGTCGTGCCCTCCAGTTTCCGCATCCTGCGGCACCTGCTGGACCGCCTGGAGGACAGCGCCACGGGGCGCTTGCTGCCGCAGAGCTTCCACTGCGAAATTCCGGCCGAACGCATCGAACAAGTGCATGCGACGGCAAAAATCCTGGGCGACGAGGTCTGGCGCCGTTTTCCCTGGAGCTGCGGCGCGGACGGCGGCTTCGTCCTGCCCATGACGACCCAGCCTGAAGAAGCGCTGCTGAACCGCACCTGGCGGCCCACGCTGTCGGTCACCGGCGCCGATGGCCTGCCGCCGCTGTCCAGCGCCGGCAACGTGCTGCGCCCGCGTACCGCGTTCAAGCTGTCGCTGCGCCTGCCGCCGCTGGTCGATGCGGTGGCCGCCGCGCAGGAACTGAAATCTCTGCTGGAACACGACGCCCCCTACAACGCGAAGGTGATCTTCAAGCCCAGCGAAGGTCAATCCACCGGCTGGAACGCGCCGGCTTCGCAGCCCTGGCTCACGGCCGCGCTGGATGCGGCCTCCCAGCAGTACTACGGCGCACCCTGTGGCTATATCGGGCAGGGCGGGACCATTCCGCTGATGAATACGTTGCAGCAGGGCTTTCCCCGGGCGCAATTCATGGTGTGTGGCGTCCTGGGCCCCAAGTCCAACGCGCATGGCCCGAACGAGTTCCTGCACGTTCCTTACGGCAAAAAGCTCACCGCGGCGGTGGCACAGACCATCGCGGCGATGCCGGCGGGCTGAGCGGGAAAACGAACGGGCGATGGCCGATACGCATTCCCAGGGGCATGCCGCCATCGCGGCCACGCGGGCGTGGCTGACCCGCGCGGTCATCGGCCTGAACCTGTGCCCGTTCGCCAAGGCAGTGCACGTGAAGGATCAAATCCGCTATGTCGCCAGCGCGGCGACGGACGCGGACGGTGTCGCGGCCGACCTGGAGCGCGAGCTGCGGCTGCTGGCCGACAGCGATGCGGAAACCATCGATACCACCTTGATCATCCTGCCGTCCGCCTTGCAGGATTTCGGCGACTACAACGACTTCCTGGGGCGGGGCGATCGCCTGCTCAAGCGCCTGCGCCTGCGCGGCGTCCTGCAGATCGCCAGCTTCCATCCCGACTACCAGTTTGCCGACAGCGCGCCGGACGATATCGAGAACTGCACCAACCGGTCGCCGTACCCCATCCTGCATCTGCTGCGCGAGGAAAGCGTGGCCCGGGCGGTGGACGCCTATCCCGATCCGGACGATATCTACGAGCGCAATCAGCAGACCATGCGCCGGCTGGGCTGGGAAGGGTGGCGCGCACTGATGCGCGAGCCCTCGTAGCGGCTGTCCACGAGCTTGCGCAACACGGTGTCGTGTCGCGGCCTCAGCCCGCGGGCGCGAAAAAACGGCTTTTCAGCTCCGGCAGCCCGATGCGATCCAGCATGGCATTCAAGCGCTCGGCCGCGCGGCGCTGCGGCGCATTCCTGTATTGCGCGATGATCAGTTCGTTCTTCATCGAGTGCTCCCAGCCGACCAGTTCCGTCACGCTGACCTGGTAGCCGTGCGCCTCCAGCTGCAGGCAGCGCAGCACGTTGGTGACTTGGCTGCCGAATTCGCGGGTATGCAGCGGATGGCGCCAGATCTCCGACAGCGGGTCGCTCATGGCCTGCTGCTTGTGCCGCCGCAGCGCCGCGGCGACTTCCGCCTGGCAGCAAGGCACCACGACGATATAGCGCGCCTGCTTGCGCAAGGCAAAACGTATCGCGTCGTCCGTGGCGGTATCGCATGCGTGCAGCGCGGTCACGATATCGACCGTGGCGGGTAGCGCCGGCGATTCGGTGGCTTCGGCCACGGACAGGTTCAGGAATGACATCCCGTGGGAGAAGCCCAGCCGCTGCGCCAGCTCCTGCGTATGCCGCACCAGTTGCTCTCGCGTTTCGATGCCGTAGATATGTGAGCGGTCGCCCAGGCCCTTGAAGAACAGGTCGTAGAGGATGAAGCCCAGATAGGACTTGCCCGCCCCATGGTCGACCAGCGAGATATCGCGGCCGTCTTCCTTCAGGCTCTTGAGCAGCGGTTCGATGAATTGGAACAGGTGGTAGACCTGCTTGAGCTTGCGGCGGCTGTCCTGGTTCATCTTGCCGTCGCGCGTCAGGATGTGCAGCTCCTTCAGCAGCTCGACGGACTGGCCGGGACGTATTTCGTGCGTATTGGACATGGCTGGGAAAGACAGGCCCGGCATTGTGCGCCGGGACGGCGTCATTCTACTTGGATGTGCCGTTCGGAGAATTCACCCGGGTTGGCCGCGGCTAGCTGGGGCTCTATGGGGCGCCATCGACATAATAAAAAAGGGACGCAGCCTTGAAAGCGCGCCCGACGCCCCAATTTATTTGGACTCTCCGTCCCTTGCGCTTTCCTTAGGGCAAGGCGAAGATAGCAGGCGGAGTTCCGCGCGCGCCGCGTTGCCGCGTCGTCGCGGAAGCCCGTCCACCGCGCATCGCCGGACGGCCCCATCCTTGGAGAAAATCGTGCCTCGCAAGACCCCTATCGAGAATTACCGCAATATCGGTATCAGCGCCCACATCGACGCTGGCAAGACCACGACCACCGAGCGCATTCTTTTCTATACCGGGGTGAACCACAAAATAGGCGAGGTGCACGACGGCGCCGCCACCATGGACTGGATGGAACAGGAGCAGGAACGCGGCATCACGATCACCTCGGCTGCCACCACCGCCTTCTGGCGCGGCATGGCCGGGACCTATCCCGAGCACCGCATCAACATTATCGACACCCCGGGCCACGTGGACTTCACGATTGAAGTCGAGCGTTCCATGCGCGTGCTGGATGGCGCCTGCATGGTCTACGACTCCGTGGGCGGCGTGCAGCCGCAGTCCGAAACCGTCTGGCGCCAGGCCAATAAGTACGGCGTGCCCCGCATCGCGTTCGTCAACAAGATGGACCGCGTCGGCGCGGACTTCTTCCGTGTGCAGCGCCAGATCGGCGAACGCCTGAAGGGCGTGGCCGTGCCGGTGCAGATTCCCGTCGGCGCGGAAGACCATTTCCAGGGCGTCATCGACCTGGTGAAAATGCAGGCCATCATCTGGGACGATGAAAGCCAGGGTATCAAGTTCCAGTACGTCGATATCCCGGCCGACCTGCGCGAGCTGGCCCAGGAATGGCACGACAAGATGGTGGAGGCGGCTGCCGAAGCCAATGAAACGCTGCTGGACAAATACCTGGGCGGCGAAACGCTGACTGAAGCCGAAATCAAGCAGGGCCTGCGGGCGCGCACCATCGCCAACGAAATCGTGCCCATGCTCTGTGGCAGCGCCTTCAAGAACAAGGGCGTGCAGGCGATGCTGGACGCGGTCATCGACTATCTGCCGTCGCCGGTGGACGTGCCGGCCATCAAGGGCCACGACGACCACGACAAGGAAATCGAGCGCCATCCCGCCGACGATGAAAAGTTCTCCGCGCTGGCGTTCAAGATCATGACGGACCCCTTCGTCGGCCAGTTGGTCTTCTTCCGCGTCTATTCCGGCGTGGTCAACTCCGGCGATACCGTGCTGGTCTCCAGCAAGAGCAAGAAGGAACGCCTGGGCCGCCTGCTGCAAATGCACGCCAACGAGCGCAAGGAAATCAAGGAAGTGCGCGCAGGCGATATCGCGGCGGCGGTAGGCCTGAAGGACGTCACCACCGGCGATACGCTGTGCGATGCGTCGCAGACGATCATCCTGGAAAAGATGATCTTCCCCGAACCGGTTATTTCGCAGGCGGTGGAACCCAAGACGCAGGCCGACCAGGAAAAGATGGGCGTCGCGCTGAATCGGCTGGCCCAGGAAGACCCGTCGTTCCGCGTTCATACCGACGAGGAATCCGGCCAGACGATTATTTCCGGCATGGGCGAGCTGCACCTGGAAATCCTGATCGACCGGATGAAACGCGAATTCGGCGTGGAAGCCACAGTCGGTAAGCCCCAGGTGGCGTACCGCGAAACGGTGCGCGCCGTCGCCAAGGACGTCGAAGGCAAGTTCGTCAAGCAATCCGGCGGTCGCGGCCAGTACGGCCATGCGGTCATTACGCTGGAGCCGAACGAGGCGGGCAAGGGCTACGAGTTCGTCGATGCCATCAAGGGTGGCGTGATTCCGCGCGAGTACATCCCGGCGGTGGACAAGGGTATCCAGGACACCTTGCGCTCGGGCATCCTAGCCGGCTACCCCGTCGTCGACGTCAAGGTCACGTTGACCTTCGGCTCCTACCACGACGTGGACTCCAATGAAAACGCCTTCCGCATGGCGGGTTCCATGGCGTTCAAGGAAGCCATGCGGCGCGCCAAGCCGGTGCTGCTGGAGCCCATGATGCATGTGGAGGTCGAAACCCCTGAGGACTTCATGGGCAATGTCATGGGCGACCTCTCGTCGCGGCGTGGCATGGTGCAGGGCATGGACGACATCGCGGGCGGCGGCGGCAAGCTGGTGCGGGCCGAGGTGCCGCTGTCCGAAATGTTCGGCTACTCCACGACGCTGCGCTCGCTGAGCCAGGGGCGCGCCACGTACACCATGGAGTTCAAGCACTACGCCGAAGTGCCGCGCCAGATCGCCGACGAAGTCATGGCGTCCAAGGGCGGCAAGTAAGGAAGCCGCGCGGCGTCCCAGGCCGGGACCCGCGCGGCCGCCGCAGGGCAGGGGATACTCCCTTGGTGCGGGGCGCCGCGGCAGCGCACGCCGCGACGCCATGTACCGGCCCGGGGCCGCGATATCGGCGCAAGGAAGGGCGGTTTGCCAAGGGCAGCCGCCCTTCGCGCGTATAACGGCATACCGTCGCATCCTAGGGCTTACACCTAGAAAATCCGGACGGAACGCGTATAATCTTGCTTTGCGCCCGGAGTTTCCCATGCGTCTCATCCAAACCGCGCTCACCTTCGACGACGTTCTGTTGGTGCCCGCGTTCTCCCAGGTGCTGCCACGCGACACCTCGCTGGCCACCCGCCTCACTCGCAACATCACCCTGAACATTCCGCTCGTGTCCGCCGCCATGGATACCGTGACGGAATCGAACCTGGCCATCGCCATGGCGCAGGAAGGCGGGATAGGGATTATCCACAAGAACCTGAGCGCGGATGAGCAGGCCCGGGAAGTCGCCCGCGTCAAGCGGCACGAATTCGGCATCGTGATCGACCCGATCACCGTCACGCCGCAGATGAAGGTACGCGAAGCCATCGCCCTGCAGCGCCAGCACGGCATCTCCGGCCTGCCGGTGGTCGAAGGCCGCAAGGTGGTCGGCATCGTCACCAACCGCGACCTGCGTTTCGAAACCCGGCTGGACGAGCCTATTCGCACGATCATGACCCCGCGGGAACGCCTGGTCACGATGCGCGAGGGCGCCACGCTGGATGAAGCCCAGCACCTGATGCACAAGCACCGTCTGGAACGCGTGCTGATTGTCAACGATGCCTTCGAACTGCGCGGCCTGGCCACCGTCAAGGACATCGTCAAGAACACCGCACACCCGCAGGCCAACAAGGACGCCCACGGCCAGCTGCGCGTCGGCGCCGCGGTCGGCGTGGGCGCCGGCACGGAAGAACGGGTGGAAAAGCTCGTCGCCGCGGGCGTGGACGTCATCGTCGTCGACACGGCGCACGGCCATTCGGCCGGCGTGCTGGAAGGCGTGCGCTGGGTCAAGAAGAACTATCCCAAGGTCGACGTCATCGGCGGCAACATCGCCACCGCCGATGCCGCGCGCGCCTTGATGGAACATGGCGCCGATGGCGTCAAGGTGGGCATCGGCCCCGGCTCCATCTGCACGACGCGCGTCGTCGCGGGCGTGGGCGTGCCGCAGATCACCGCCATCTCCGACGTGGCCAAGGCGCTGGAAGGCACCGGCGTTCCGCTGATCGCCGACGGTGGCATCCGGTATTCCGGCGACGTCGCCAAGGCGCTGGCGGCTGGCGCCTTCGCGTGCATGATGGGCGGCATGTTCGCCGGCACGGAAGAGGCCCCCGGCGAGGTCGTCCTGTTCCAGGGACGTTCGTACAAGTCGTACCGCGGCATGGGCAGCCTGGGCGCGATGGCCGACGGTTCGGCCGACCGCTACTTCCAGGATCCCGCCAACAACGCCGACAAACTGGTCCCGGAAGGCATCGAAGGCCGCGTCCCCTACAAGGGCAGCGTCCTGGCCATCATTTACCAACTGGCGGGCGGGGTTCGCGCCTCCATGGGTTACTGCGGTTGCGCGACCATCGACGAAATGCGCACCAAGACCCAATTCGTGCAGATCACCTCGGCGGGCTTCCGCGAGTCCCACGTCCATGACGTGCAGATCACCAAGGAAGCGCCCAACTACCGCGCCGACTGACTCCCGGCGCATCGCCATGCCGTATCCGCGCACCGGGGGAAGCCAGCTTCCCGCCGGTGCGCTTTTCTATTAAACGGGCGCCGCGCCCGATACCAGAGCCAACCATGCACCAGCGCATTCTGATCCTTGATTACGGTTCACAGGTCACCCAGCTCATCGCCCGCCGCGTGCGCGAAACCGGCGTGTACTGCGAAATCCATCCCGGCGACGTGGGCGACGATTTCGTGCGCGAACAGCGGTCGCAGGGGCTGAAGGGCATCATCCTGTCCGGCAGCCACGCGTCCGCCTACGAGGAAGGCTCGCTGCGCGTCCCGCACGCCGTCTTCGAGGTCGACGTGCCCGTGCTGGGCATCTGCTACGGCATGCAAAGCATGGCGCAGCAGCTGGGCGGCAAGGTCGAATGGTCGGATCACCGCGAATTCGGCTATGCGGAAGTGCGTGCGCATGGCCATACGCGCCTGCTGACCGACATCGAGGATTTCTCCACGCCCGAAGGCTACGGCATGCTCAAGGTGTGGATGAGCCACGGCGACAAGGTCACGCAGTTGCCGCCGGGCTTCAAGCTGATGGCCTCGACGCCGTCCTGCCCCATCGCCGGCATGGCGGACGAAGAACGCGGTTTTTACGGCGTGCAGTTCCATCCGGAAGTCACGCACACCATCCAGGGCAAGGCACTGCTGGAACGCTTTGTCCGCGAGATCTGCGGCTGCGCCGGCGACTGGAACATGCCGGACTACGTGTCCGAGGCCGTGCAGCGCATCCGCGAGCAGGTCGGTGCCGATGAAGTCATCCTGGGCCTGTCAGGCGGCGTAGATTCCTCCGTGGCAGCGGCCCTGATCCACAAGGCGATCGGTGACCAGCTGACGTGCGTGTTCGTGGATCACGGCTTGTTGCGCCTGGACGAAGGCAAGCAGGTCATGCAGACCTTTGCCGAAAACATGGGCGTGAAGATCCTGCACATCGACGCCAGCACGCAATTCATGGGCAAGCTGGCCGGCGTCGCGGATCCCGAAGCCAAGCGCAAGATCATCGGCCGCGAGTTCGTGGAAGTGTTCCAGGCGGAAGCGGCCAAGCTGAAGGCCGCCAAGTGGCTGGCACAGGGCACGATCTATCCGGACGTCATCGAGTCGGCCGGGGCCAAGACGGGCAAGGCCGTGGCGATCAAGTCGCACCACAATGTGGGTGGCTTGCCGGAGACCTTGAACCTGAAGCTGCTGGAACCCCTGCGCGAATTGTTCAAGGATGAAGTGCGCGAGCTGGGCGTGGCCTTGGGGCTGCCGCCGTCGATGGTGTATCGCCATCCCTTCCCGGGGCCGGGCCTGGGCGTGCGCATCCTGGGTGAGGTGAAGACCGAGTATGCGGACCTGCTGCGTCGCGCGGACGCGATTTTCATTGATGAACTGCGCAGCACGCTGGATCCCGTTAGTGGGAAATCCTGGTACGACCTGACGTCGCAGGCCTTCGCGGTGTTCCTGCCGGTGAAGTCGGTGGGGGTGATGGGGGATGGAAGGACGTACGATTATGTCGTCGCGCTGCGCGCGGTGCAGACCTCGGATTTCATGACCGCGGATTGGGCGCCCTTGCCGTATCCCTTGCTGGCCAAGGTCAGCTCGCGGATTATCAATGAAGTGCGCGGGATCAATCGGGTGGTGTATGACGTGAGCAGCAAGCCGCCTGCGACGATTGAGTGGGAGTGAGGTTGGGTTATAAGTTGCTGATCTAATGATAAAAATCTAATTCAACAACTATATTCCACATCATCAACGGTATTTTTCATGGTACGCGGAGGGCGTACCAGTGGAAAAAGTGCCGACACCATGACCGCGTGAATGGTGGCTCGCGGCATGTCGATGAGAGGCATGAGCGATACCTGCGCCGGGGGGATCCCGGAACACTGACCCTGTATGGGCCAGCGCGCCTCTGCGCTGGCTGGGCAGCTTCCCTTTGGAACCGCGTTTCGAGTTCCTAGGCAGGGGGCGGTTCGATCCGCCGCTCTTGTCGTTCACGGCGGAGATGCCCGGGAAGACGTTGTCCGAGCAAGGCCCTGGCTTGGTATCGAGCACCGATGCCCTGGTCTGCTCCAATGCTCGAGCGGGCCATGCTGGAACTGCACGATGGCGTCGCGGATGCAAGCTTTGGTCTACGAGTCGGACGCGCTGATGCAGTCTTGACCACGCTGCGCCTGCGGCCGGCGGCCTGCTGCCGCGACACTGCCGCAGGATCAAACCCAAACGTTCCTGGCGTTGGCCGAGTGCCATTCGGCATGCGTCGCTGCCGCATGTGCCGCTGGATGGTGTCGATCTAACAGGCGAGGCTGTTGGTCGAGATTCTGCCGGTGCTGGGCAGAAGCCGCGTTTCGCGTTCAAAGGTGGAACGGCCAGCCTACGAGTGCAAGCGGGCCCACTGCATGCCCAAACCCAGGTTGATCAGGGTTTTGTCTAGGTTAATTAAGTTAGATATCTAACTATTATCTTGGCGGCAGCTGTAATCATTCAGCGCGACCACCTATATAAAGCAGGAGACGTCACCATGCCATTCATCTCTTCTCGCCGTGGATTCCTGAGGCGCGGCACAGCGCTGGCAGCCGCGGCCACCAGCACGCTCCACACTACCGCACAGGCGGCGGTATCTGCCGCCCGCGCTGCGAATCCTGTACGCATGCGTGTAGGCTTCACCGAGAATCCCAACACTTACTTCGAGACCCTTGAACCGGCCGGCGAGTCTCGCAAGCCTCCCGTGCTGTTGATCCATGGCGGCGCCCACACGGGCTCCTGCTACATGACCACCGCGGATGGCCGCCCTGGTTGGGCCTATGCCTTCGCCGCCAGGGGCTACCGGGTCGTGGTGCCAGACTGGGCCGGCACCGGTCGCAGCGGCTATGTGCCATATACCGACTTGAGCGGAGAGATGGTAGTGCGAGGCTTGGGCAACGTGCTGATGTCGCTGGACCAGCCCGCCATCGTGATGACCCATTCGATGTCTGGCCCTTTCGGCTGGAAGTTGCTGGAGCAGTATGGCGACCGCATCGCGGCGCTGGTTGCCATCGCGCCGGGTGGTCCCGGGAACGTGAGCGCACCCACCGAGATCGTTTCCGATACGCCGGATACGGTCGAGGTGCGTCTGGCGCCGGGCGCGCTGGCGTTCAAGCTCAGTCGCAAGGACCCTTTCGTCGCGGAACGCAACTGGGCCGCCAAGAAACTGGTGGGCACCAGCACCCGTTTTCCGCGCGAGCACTTGGACGACTATCTGGCCATGCTCAATGTGATTCCGCCGCGTCTGCTGCTGGAACGAGTCAACTATGGCAACAGCGCGCCACGCGTGACTGACTTCAATGGCTACAAGAACAAGCGCGTGGCGCTTATCCTCGGCACCAACGATGCCGATCACCCCGTGGCCGTCGATAAACCCATCGTCGATTGGCTGAATCAGAACGGTGCACGGGCCGAGTTCATTCCGCTGGCCGAGCGCGGCATCACAGGAAATGGCCACATGATGATGATGGAAAGCAATAGCGACCAGATTGCCGACGGCATCATCGCTTGGTTGGAAGAAGGGCGCTTTCCGCACGCCCCCGAAAGCTGAAATCGATGCCTCCGAAGGCCGCTGCTCGTTTGAGTCAGTGATAAGAGGCTGCGCCGCGGTTCGCTTCGTGTGTGTCTGCGCACAGTTCACCGCGGCGGCCAACATCAGGACTTGGGGCTGCACGCTTATACCTGTGCGCCACGTCTCCGATCCAGTACATCAAGGCAGTGCGATTGCACCAGGCACGGCTGATTATGATCCGCGACGCTGTCACCGCGGCGGGCGCGGCGGCACGGGTCGGGTATGAGAGCGCGCCGCAGTTCAACCACGAATTCAAGCGCTTCTTCGGCCGCAGCCCAGGGGAAGAAGCGCGCGAAATGCGTTCGGCCTTCGCGCTGATGGCACCGGCGCAACTGGAAGTCGCGGTTGTCTCGCACTGAGCATGGTTGGACGATTTTCCATCTATGCCAGAGGCCGAAGCACCACGATACCGGGTGTGTTGTTCACATACTCGAGAAACGGCGAATCGACGACTTTCATATTTATTTTCTTCGACGATGCATTGCGCAGCACCGGCCCGTCACTCGTCTCGACGAAGAATCCGACATGGGTCACGTCCAGCCCGTCTGCTGTGGAATAAATGCCGATAAGATCGCCAGTTCGAAGTTGACTGATGACATTGGCGTCGATGAATTCGCTCGGAATATAGGTGATATTCCGTTCAACGACAGGCAATCCTGGCAGATAGGATCCGCCATCCGATTTCCTATTGAGTCGTTTCTCGACCGTGACAGCGTGGGTGCTGATCGTGGCGGTCACGTCATCAGCAAGCACCTGCGTTCGGTCTGCCCAATCCGTAAAAAAATGCCGGCGGTGTACGAAATCGATGTCACCATCCACGTAGCGAGTTTGGATGAGATGGCCGACGTAACCGGCTTTCGTCGTCGCTTTCCTCGCGGCCTCGACGTAATCGAGATATGTGAAGCAATCCAGTCCGCTGAAGTCGATCACGAGTTGTTCTGGAGAGGTCGCTGACCCCTTCAGCATGTTGCCCTTGTAAGGTGTGCCTAAAAATTCGCGCGACAAGAGTTCGATGAGCTGTCCGGCGCTAAGGCCCGCATTCGCCGCGCGTATCGCTAGCAACGTGTCGAGTTTTCTAGACGTCTCTTCACTCATGGTTGCTATCGCGGTTTGTTGCGGCATTATCGTTTGGTTCGGTTGAGACGACTCGGGCGTTCTTTTTGGTTCAGCGGTACGTCGACGGTGGCCTGCGCTCGTATCCGGTGCATTACTGCGCACCGCCTCGAATGCGGCCATCGCGGATGCGACGGTTCCATCTTCTTTCGCTTTCTGTGGGAGACCGGTGTGGAATCCGCCGTCGGCGGTGTTCAATGAGGTGCTGGATGAATTCGATGATACGTGCATGGGTTCTCCTGGTGGTAAGCGGCCAGCGTCTTACTCGTTCTGAGTGGTGTGAACGCGGACGGGAGAGTTCCGGCAAAATTCATCAAGTTTGTTAACGGAAAGACAGTGCGGAAAGACAGCGCCCCAGACCTCGCCATGCCACTGGCCTTTGACCTCGACCGGCAACTGCATCGACCCACGCGCGAACGTCAGGTTCGCACGCTTCGTCTGCGGCAGTTCACGCCGCCGCCGGCGCAGGTAGATCGCCCGCTTACTCCGATCCGTGGGATAGCGAGCGCTCCATGGCAGCTGGGCGATGCTTCTGGCGCAGGGCTTGGAGGCTACGGGTGACGGTGCCGTCGGCTCGCTCGGCCAGCACCATTTCCGCGAGGAATATTTCATGGAGCAAGTAGGAGTGCATTTGGTAGGTCAGTGCGTGATCCAGTATTGAGGTGACCGTGGCCTGGTCGGAGAAAATAGCGGTGGTGACCGAGCGGCCGTCCCGGGCGAGAGTCATGAGGCTGTCCGTGGCCGAGGAGAGCCGTTGGGCAGTGCCCTCATGCGGGTAGATCAGGGCCCGAGGTAGTTTTCTGTGCAACGTCTTCCAGGCGCCAAAAGCGATGATTTTGACCTCTACGCCGCGGCGGCAAGCGGCGTCCGTGTCTTCGATAAAGAGCCTGAGCGTTGAGGCATCTCCTTTCAGCCACGCGTAGTGGCGGGCGGCCGAGAGTTCGCTGCGCATGCGATCCAGGCAGGCATCTATGCCCGAGGCGGTGCTGATGGTGCCCTGATTGCGGGATTGCATCCGACTGCTGACATGCCCGGCGAACCATTCGCATTCACCGGCCAAGTTCGCAGTAAGGCTCGCGATCATGCTACGCGGGTCGACCGGCACATATAGGGTCGGCTTGACCTGCAACGTCTTCACTGCATGCCTTTCCGCCAGACCTTCCAAGGCACGATAGACATTCGCGCGCTGTAAGCCCGAGCGCTTCGCCACTTGGTAGGCCGTGGCCGGAAAGCCGTTCACTAGTTCAAGCCACACCGCGCTCTCGTACGTCGAGAAGCCCAGCCGGCGTAGCAGCCGAGCCGCCTTGGAATCTGGGACGTCGCTTTCTGTTAGTAGTTTCATGAGCTACCAAATCGTCGATAAGATCATTTCTTCGAACATACCATCCCATAAGGCGCGTTGCCCATGAACAGGACGAGACGAGACATACTGATGGCCAGCATGGCGGGGTTGGTCTGCCGCGGTGCCCATGCCGCCTCCGATAAGTGGCCCGCCATGCCGTTGACCCTGACCGTGCCGTTCTCGGCTGGCGGCGGTACCGATCTGCTGGCCCGCACGTTAGCCCAGCAGTTAGGCGCGAAATGGGGTGAGTCGATCATTGTCGAAAACAAACCAGGCGCGGCCGGAAATATCGGCGCTGAGCTGGTCGCGCGCGACCGCACCCGGCACCGCCTGTTGTTCACGACTGCTTCGATCGCTGTCAATCAGACACTTTATAAGAACCTATCCTTCAGGCTGGACAAGGAAATCCTGCCGGTATCAATGTTGACGTCATCCCCCTTGGTCTTGACCGTGCCGGGTACGAGCCAAGTCAAATCATTGAGCGATTTGCTCGCCGCCGTTGGCAAGGCTCCCAGCGGGCTGAATTACGGTTCGCCCGGCATCGGCACGACCAGTCATCTCGGGTGTGCAGTACTCAGCAGTACCTTGGACTTCAAGGGGACGCATATACCCTACAAGGGTGCGGGACAAGTGCTTACCGCTTTGATCGGTAAAGAGATAGATTTCTCCATGCTGGCCGCGGTCGCGGTGGCTCCACACCTCCGTAGCGGAGCCCTCCGCGCAATCGGCATCGCTGGCCGGGCGTCGCCTCCCGGGATGGAGGGTATCCCATTGCTGACCTTGAACAACCCGCGCCTCGAGTTCGACAACTGGCAGGCCCTGTTCGCGCCCGCCGTCTTGCCTGCTTCGGACATCGACAAACTGTACGGCGCGCTTAAGGAGGTCCTCAAAACCCCCGACGTGATCCACAAGATCAACTCGGACGGCGCGACCCCTCTGGGCCTGTCCCCTGCGGAAACGGCGATCAAGGTAGACGACGAAGTGCAACGCTATAAGGCCATCATTGAGCAATTTGACATTAGTGTCCTGTGACATGACGACATCTCCAGACCAGGTCCGCCCGCTCGCAGGAATCCGTGTCCTCGACGCAACCCGCGTGCTAGCAGGCCCGTATTGCGCGTATTTGCTAGGTCTTCTGGGTGCCACGGTGACGCGTGTAGAGCGTGCACCAGGCGGCGATTCAATTCGCTGGCGTTCCCGTGCGAATCAAGAACTGGGCGCGCAAGGTCTGAGCACTGATTACATCGCCCAGGCCTGTAACAAGGAACTGATCCTGTTGGATCTGAAGCAGCCCGCAGCCACCGCGCGTTTTCTGGAAATAGTCGCACGGCATGACGTATTGGTGGAGAACTTCCGGACTGGCGCCCTCGATCGCCTGGGTATCACGGAAGAAGCCGTGCGCAATCGCAATCCAGGCTTGCTCTGGTGCTCAATCACGGGCTACGGTCGCGCCGGTCCGCGCCGTGAGTATCCGGCTTACGACAGTATTATTCAGGCCGCTAGCGGCCTGATGCAGCTCACCGGGACGCCGGGCAGCGGACCTATCAAGGCGGGGGCACCCATTATCGATTACGCCACCGGTTTGAATGCGGCACTGGGCGTCGTGAGCGCCATTGTCATGAATCTGCGCGAACCGAAAGGGCGGCGCGTTTCCGTGTCGATGCTTGATACGGCGCTGGCGATGATGCACAGCACTGCTAGCGGGTTTATGAACGGCCGTGAATCGCTGGCTCCTCGCGGTAATGTCGCGTCAAGTGGTGCCTTGCTATCGCGATCCTACGCGACGCTGGATGGGCAAGTGTGCATAGCGGTAAACGAACCACATCAGTTGAGTGGATTGCTGCGCACACTAGGTATTGAAGAGGCTGCACCGGAAAAACTGTTATCGCAGGTGCAGGAACGTATTGCAACGAAGCGCAAGGCGGACCTCGACCTGGCACTTAACACCGCAGGTGTACCGTGTTCGCCGGTGCAGGGCCTGGACGTCGCCCTGGCCACTGCCCGGGAGGCCGACGCGGACTTCGTGCAACAGCGGAAGGAAGGATCAGGCCGCACCTACATGACGCTGCCATTCAGCATCGACGGGGAGCGTGGGGCGATTGTGCAAGAGCCCGAGGCGATCAAGCGCTAAGACTTCTAACGCCACATCGAATCGTCCGGTCGTCAATCAACGCGGTGCCTTCTAGCCTTGCGTTTTTTCATATACCACCTTGGTGCCGGGGGCAGGTGTATTCCCGAAGTCTCCACGACTGAGCACCGCTTCTCGTCCACCGTTCTGCTCGATCAATTCTGCTTGCCGGCGCTTCGCTGCCCGATCAACCTCGAATGGATCGCACAGCGTAAACAGCATAGCCTTCAGTTCAGCAACAACACCCACATAATCCGGATTTTCCGCCAGGTTATCCAGCTCCTCCGGATCTCTTTCCAGGTCATAAAGTTCGGCTAGCAGTGCAACATGGAAGATGTATTTATATCGCTGGGTTCGGATCATGAACACGCCGTCCACTGAACCCGATGCGTGATACTCGGAGAAAGCAAAAGGCGGAGCTTTTCTGCCGGCCCAGATATCCGACAACGAAACGCCGGGACGGACCGCATCATCGGGCTGGGCGCCCACCGATTCGAGGATGTAGGGGTACATGTCGATGTGGCTGACCGGCGTATCGCAGACCCCGTGTGGAACGTCGGGCCCGGCCACGATCAACGGAACGCCCACGGACTCTTCATACATCGTGTTCTTGCCCCACAGACCGCGGGTTCCCAGATTATCCCCGTGGTCGCTGGTGTAGATGACACGTGTCTCATCAGCGAGACCTGCCGAATCCAGGGCGCCGAGCACCTTGCCGATCTCCCCATCGATGAATGTGCAAAGTCCGTAATACGCCGCGATTGCCTTTCGTACATGCATATCGTCCTTGAAGAAATCGGCGTGGCGATGGTATGACCAGAGGCCTTTGACATACGGATGAACGTGCTCAACCTGGCGCCCATGAAGCTTGGGAACATCGATGCGGTCCAGAGGATATTGGTAGTAGAACTCCGGCGGGCACGTCAGGGGAAAATGGGGCGCAACGAAGGAAACGAACAGCGCCCATGGCTTGGGTCCCAGAGTCGGAGCGGTTTCGCGCAGCCAGACTTGAGCATGTGCCGAGATTTCCCGGTCGTAGCGTGTGTATGCGGATTCGCCAGGACCTGCCGTGTCGGCCAACGCACTTGAGGTGCCGCGCTTGATCGTGGGGTCGCGCAGCAGGCTGATCAATGCACCGCGACCTTCCGCCAGGTGCATCGGGACAATTTCACGATCAAACCCATGGTCCTGCCCTTCACGCTGAAAGTGCAGCTTGCCGATCGAAATGACTTCGTGCCCCTGTTCTCGCAACAAGTGATGCCAACTCGGGATCGTGCCGTCGTAGGCGTTGGCATTGTCCCAGCAGCCGATTTCGTGGACGTAGCGCCCCGTGGCGATGGCGCCACGGGCGGGCACGCAGATCGGACTCGCTGAATATGCGTTGTTGAATTGCATTCCGCGGCCGGCGAGTTTGTCTAGATTCGGTGTGCGGACGAACGGGTGTCCGTAGCAACCCAGTGCCTTGCGGCTGTGTTCGTCATTCATGACGATAAGCAGATTCTTTGCCTTGTTCATGCTTCGCTCGTAGAAGGTTCAGGTCAGGCTCAGCTTGAGGCGCTTCACGGTGTCTGTATTGCGTGTGAGCTGAGTTTCTATCAACACAGAGAATTCCTCGGGTGGGCTGGCCCGCAACTCCGCTCCGAGGTCGGTGATGTGACTCCGCAGTACGGAGTCCTTCAATGCGCGAAGCGCGGCATTCGCAAGGGCATTCACAACAGCATCCGGCGTTTTTGCGGGTGCCATCATCCCGTGCCACGTGCTTGAATCCAGGCCGGGCATCTGTAATGCCTCGGCCAGCGTCGGCACATCGGGCAGTATCGAAGATCGATGGGACAGTCCGATCGCCACCGGTTTGGCGCCGCCGCTGCGTATCGCCGGATAGCAGGCGGGTGCGCCGAGTAATGCGAAAGGAATGTGTCCTCCCAACAGATCCGTCAATGCGGGGCCCGCACCCTTGTATGGAACTGAGGTGATGTCGAGACCCGCCGATTTGAGGACTGCCAGCGTCAGGAATTGCGTTCCGCCTGTACCCGACACGCCGATGGATGTCGATCCGTCGGTCTGGGCGCCCTTCAACATGCGCCGGAGATCATCGTCCTTGACCGACGGATGAGCGATGAGAAGGTTCGGCGACTCGGCGAAGAGCACGACGGGGCGCAGCCTGCGGGATTTCTCCAATGCGGCGGCGTCGAACGCGGGGGTTACGACTATCTCGCCAGCCCCGCATGCCAATAACGTATAGCCATCGGGCGCCGCCGAGCCGACCATGTCGACCGCGATGGCACCGAGCGCCCCAGGACGGTTCTCCACGATCATCGGCCGGCCCAGGATCACGGACATCTGCTCGGTGACCAGCCGGCTGATGCGGTCGACACCCCCACCCGGTGCCAGACCGAGGATTACCCGGATGGGACGGTCGGGATATGCGCTGGCTGCACGGGGTGCAAAAGAAAGGATGCACGCGCTGGCGCCCATTCCCTTGATGATGGTTCGTCTATTCATTCTTCGTCTCCATGCAGGCATTCTAGGAGCCGGGGCATATACTGAATAGCGATCAAATCCGCATAGGGTGATCCACCTTTTGAATCACAGGGACGCTCCCGTCATGAATCACGAACTCGATAAGCTTCGCGGCAGTATCGGCAAGCTGCAGATCCGACACCTGTCCCTCCTGGCCGCGATCATGGACCATGGGAGCGTCAGGCGCGCCGCGGCGAAGCTGTATCTCTCGCAGCCAGGCGCCAGCCGCATGATCAATGAGCTGGAGGCTGTGTTCGGCGGACCGCTATTCATTCGATCGGCACGGGGGATGACTGCAAATCATCGGGCGCAAGTGCTGTATCGGAGCAGCAAGGCGATACTGCGCGAATTAACAACCGCCGAACACGAAATAGCGTCAGAGTCGCCACGGCGCACCATAGTCGTGGGTGCCCTGCCCGTAGTTATCGTCGAGCTGCTAGCCCGGGTCATCGGAGCGCTGGAGCACGATCAACCCAACACGGTGATCAAGGTCCGGCCCGGCACCAGCTTCGAGCTATTTCAAAGACTCGCTGATGGCGATCTGGATTGCGTCATTGCTCGATTGCCGCAAAGCCAGATGCAAGGAGAAGGCTATGAAACGATCAGAGGGCTGTTGCCGGGGCTCGACGTCGAGGTGCTCTACGATGAACCCCAATGTCTGATCGTCGGCCGGCACCACGCGCTGGCCAATGCGCGCCGCGTAACGTGGCGGGCCATGGCGCAAGAGCGCTGGTTGAGGCCGCCCTCCGAGGGTTTTGTACATCGGGTTCTGTCCGATGGATTCAGCGCCGCGGGATACCGGATGCCACAGGCGTCTGTGGAATGCGAAAACTTCATGTATGCCATCCATATCGTCGCGACCACTAATCTTTTGGCGGTCGTACCCAGACGGGAGGCCAATAAATTTCGGGAGATGGTGGCCTTGCTGCCATTGCCGGCGAAGATTACAGCCGCACCGATCGTCTTTGCCAGCCGCAAACTGAGCGCAGCAGACGAGACTATCGCATCGTTTCGCGAAAGTGTCCGGTCGAACGCGAGTGCTTGAACGGCGGTGTGAGGGCAATCGCGCGATGACTGCTGTGGAGGGAGTGCGATCGTGTCCTTCGTTCTCGCGCGCAACCTGCTGGCGACGCTACGCGATGCTCGATGATGGCATGGGTTTCTCGCGCTGATTGAGCATGCTGTCATGGGGTCGGCTTACCGCTTACCGACGCCACCCCACGCCATGCAAACAGCACTACGTTGCGCTCCGTGACTTCGCCCTCTTGGCATCGCTGCGAGGTCGACTTGTCAGGATGGCGCTCGTAATGAGGTGAACGAGATGATCCGCCCGCGACGCGAATGAGGGTTGGTCAACCACCCAGCCCAGCGCCGTTATCAGGGCGAACAGGTCGTCCCCCGTCATGTCGGCGCGTGCCGTTCCTTCGTCTTGGGCGCGCAGCAGCAGCCGCGCGCCTGCCGAGTGCACCGCGGCGCATGAACCGTAAAGCGCGGAGTCCGGGTTGGTGTGGGCGGCCGCCATCATGGCGACAACGCCCCTGTAGCTTTGGGTGAACACCACCAATTCCCGAAACCAGGTGAGAAGTGCTTCGTCAGCCGAAGCCGAGGTTTCGAGTGCGTCCGCCTTCTGGGTCAGTGTGTCCAGATGGGTACACAGCAAGGCCTCGAACAAGGCTTCTCGTGTCGGGAAATGACGAAGCAGCGTGGCCAGGCCTACACCGGCGCGGCGGGCGATATCGCGCATCGACGCCTCGGCGCCATGCTCGGCGACGACTTCACGCGCGACCGTGAGGATTTGGCTGCGATTTTTTTGGGCGTCGGCTCGCATGGGTTGTCTTGACAAGTGGATCAGTGATCCATATAGTCCTTATCTGGATCGGTGATCCACATAATACCGCGCCATACGGCATTTCTCCAGCTTCCGCGCAACTCCAACGAAAGAGCCCATGACATGAACAGACTGAATGGAAAGACCGCCGTCATCACTGGCGGCGCGACGGGCATCGGCCTCGCCGCGGCAAAGCGCTTCATCGAGGAAGGCGCGTTCGTCTTCATCTTCGGCCGTCGGCAGGAGGCGCTCGATGCCGCTGTCACGGCCCTCGGGCCCAATGGCCGAGCTGTGAAGGGCTCCGTCTCCGAGCTGGCTCACCTCGACCGACTCTACGCGGCGGTGAAGGCCGAGCGCGGATCCCTCGACATCGTCTTCGCCAACGCCGGGGCGGGAAGCCCGCTTCCACTTGGCCAGATCACTGCCGAGCACATTGACGACACCTTCGACACCAATGTGAAGGGGACGATCTTTACGGTCCAGAAGGCACTCCCGCTGATGGGTCCAGGCGGTTCCATCATCCTGACCGGATCGAGCGCCGGCACCACGGGAGCTCCAGGATTCACGGCCTACAGCGCGAGCAAAGCCGCGGTGCGCAACCTCGCCCGGACTTGGGCGGAGGACCTGAAGGGCACCGGCATCCGGGTAAATGTGCTGTCGCCTGGGGCGACGGCCACGGAACTCGCCAAGCAGGCGCTGGGGGAAGAGGGCCAGAAGGCCTACGGTGCGATGACGCCGCTCCAGCGTATGGCCGATCCGGCGGAGATCGGGGCGGTCGCAGCCTTTCTTGCGTCGTCGGACAGCAGCTTCATGACCGCCAGCGAGGTTGCCGTCGACGGTGGCTTGGCACAACTCTGAGGAGAAAAATCAATTGACACAATCGATTGAAGCGAGCGGCGGTTACACGCTCTGACCGCGCCGAGAAACGAAGGAGAAACATATGAATTACGCAATCATTGGCTTCGGCAAGATCGGCCACGCACTTGCCAAGGCGTTCGCCCGGAACGGCATCGAAGTGGCCGTTGCGACCACGCGCGACCCGGAAACCTTTGCAGCCGATGCGGCCGCGATCGGTTCCACGATCATTCCCAAGACCCTGGCGGAAGCCGTCAAGGCGGACATCATCTTTCTGGCTGTCCGTTTCGAGTCGCACCCGGAGGTTGCGATAGCGCTGCCCGACTGGAAGGGGAAGACCGTCATCGACGCGATGAACACGCAGGCCCCGCTTGAGGAACTGGACGGTCTCCCGTCCTCTGCTTTCATCGCGAAGGTGTTTACCGGAGCCAGGCTGGTGAAAGGCTTCAACCATCTGGTCGCTGCCGTCCTTGACCAGGACCCGGCCGTACACGGTGGCAGGAGGGTCGTGTTCCTGGCGAGCGACGATGACGGCGCTGCGGCGGAGATGGGTGCGCTTGCGGAAGACCTCGGATTCGCGCCCATCCAACTCGGCGCGCTTTCTGAAGGGGGGCTGCTTGTGCATGCGCGCGGGAAAAGCTGGGGTCACCTGATCTTCAAGGACTTGGTCAAGTTCGACAGATGAGCGAAGCGAGGTATCACCGAATTCTGCAGGCTTGACCGACCTCGCCGAAATCGTAGGTGTGTCTCGCCGGAACATGCGCAAGCTGATGCTGGCCCATCCGTTGCGGATAAGCTTTCCATGGTGCATCATCGACGGCGCGCCAGTCGGTTTATCGGTTATCGGAGCGCGTGGTACCGACGCGCGGGTGATCGCGGCGGCGCAGAACCGCCACGACGCGCTCTCCTCTTGATCCGGACAACAGCGAAGGCAACATGCGGCGGATTAGTGTAGCGTTGGTCGTCTTTCCCGGTTTCCAGCTGCTGGATGTGGCTGGCCCTTCGGATGCGTTCGGCGAAGTTCGCGTTCTGTCGGCGGGAGCGGTGGAGTATCAATTGATGGTCATCGGAAGCACACGATCGGCCATCAAGTCGTCCTGCGGTATTTCAATCGTGCCGGATCGCACCATCTTCGATCCTTGTCCGTACTTCGATACGGTCATCGTCGCTGGCGGCATCGGCGTGTTCGATGTACTGGAAGATACGACGCTGAGCGACTGGCTGGCTCAACAATCGCGCCAATGCCGCCGTCTCGCCTCTATCTGCAACGGTATATTCGCGTTGGGGGCGGCTGGCCTGCTGCCAGGCAGAACAGTCACGACACACTGGATGGATGCCTCGGAGCTTGCCCGCCGGTTTCCATCGGCCATCGTGCATCCGGACCGCCTTTACGTCAAAGACGGGAACCTCTACAGCACAGCAGGTGTCACCGCCGGCATAGACCTGGCGCTGGTGCTGGTCGAGGAGGACATTGATCGTCCCATGGCGCTTGCCGTGGCGAAGTATCTGATCGTGTATCTACGCCGCGATGGTAGCCAGTCACAGTTCAGCCCGCTGCTGGAGACGCAGGCGTCCGCACACTCGGAGGTCGACGCCATTCAGCGATTCTTGCTCCAAAACCTTGCCGACGATCATTCGGCGGACTCCATTGCCCAGCATGCGGGTGTGAGTCCGCGGCATCTGTCCCGGTTGTTCGTGCGGGAATGCGGCATCAGCCCGATGACCTTTCTGGAGAACGCACGTGTGGATGCTGCCCGCCGCTTGCTGGAGACGACGAATCTGGAGCTTGGCCAGGTGGCTGCCCGATGCGGCTTGGACGATGCGTCGCAGTTGCGCCGGGTATTCCTGCGCCGCTTGCAATTGACCCCCGCACAATACCGTCAGCGGTTTCGTTCGGGTGACCGTCCGGACGACGTGACCTCAGTTGAGGCTCATGCCACGTCGCCTTCGTCATAGCGCGGCATGTTGGCGCGCCGAGGCGTTCAGTATTTCTGTTGCGAAAGCTTGTTCTGCCGAGCGCTCCAGCCCCAGATGGCGAACATCAGCATCACCAGCGCGCTGCCGGTAAGCGAGAACGCCAGGTCGTCGAGTTCGATCCGTGGCATCCAAGCCTTGGTGATGTTGTAGAAGGCAACGCCATAGGAAATCGCCACGATCAGCCAGCCCAGCGTGCGGCGCACGCGGCGTGCCGCGGCGACGCCATGGGTACCGCGGCCGATGCGGCAGACGATGCGTCCGTCCAACGTGTCCGTCACCATCATCCCGGCAGTGAATACCAGTCCCGCCAACAACGCGGCGCCACTTCCGCCGCCCTTGTTGCTCGCAACGTATCCCCAGGCGGCAGCCTGCGTGGCGGTATCGAACACAGTAGCGAATAACACGCCAATCAGCACCACCGACCAAGCGCTGGTGTGCCGGCGCAGGCGCTCCGGTATGAGTCCCATCTTCCAGCCCATCGGCGCGTACGCCTCGCCGCCGCGCAGTAGCAGCCGAAGATTCAGTGTGCCGACCAGGATCAGTAGCGCGGTCGGCACCCACTCGAAGATCCGTATTGCGAATGGCGGCGGATCGACATGCAGCGTGACTCGGCTGACCACGACGGCGATCATCGTGACCAACAATCCGTGCCCGAGCGCGAACAGCGTGCCGATCGAAGGCGCATGCCGGTGCGAATGGTTGAGCGCGCGCCAGGTCAGGCCATCGATGCAGGCGATATGGTCCGGGTCCAGACCATGGCGCAGGCCGAGTACGAACATCAGCAAGAGGCCCGAGAGGGAAACCAGTTCAGACGTCATGATGCATCTGCCGTTCGATATCAGCGGGACTCAGTACTTGGTGTTGATCGAGCACCTGTATCAGCGCGAGCAGGAAACGCTCGTAGTAGTCCCACGGAGGCTGGCTCTCGCAGTCCAGTTGCTCCCAGTCGCCAATCGCCGCGATCAGATTGCGGCGAAAGTCTTCCCATTCGAAGTGACCTTCTTTTGACAACGCCAGCGTTAGGCCGAACAGCGTTCGTTGCCATTCCTTGCTGAAGTGCAGCTTGCCAAGGCTGCGCGGCGGGGAGTCGGGTTGGCCCAGCATCTGGGCCGCGGCGAATTCCTCGAAACGGGTGAACATGGCGCGTTCCTCCTTCAGGGCGCCGTTGGCGCGGGCACCAGCGCCACGCCCATCATTGCCTCTGGCGTGACAAGGGCGGCAAGCTCTTCTTCGGTCATGCCATCCGTGTTGGCGGGGCGTTCCGGCACGACGAACCAGCGGATTTGCGCGCTGCTGTCCCAGACCTTGACCTCCGTGGCTTCATCGATAGGCACGCCGAATTCGCGCAACACCGCGCGTGGTTCGCGCACGCCGCGCGCGCGGAAAACCGGATCCTTGTACCAGTACGGCGGCAAGCCCAGCACAGGCCACGGGTAGCAAGAGCACAGCGTGCAAATGATCAGGTTGTGCACACCCGGGCCGTTAGCCACGGCGGCCATGTGTTCGCCTTCGGCTCCGGTCATGCCTCGCGCGACATCAAGTTCGGCGATGGCCTTCGGTGTGTTTTCGATCAAGCGGCGTTTATATTCGGGATCGACCCAGGCTCGGGCGACGATACGCGCGCCGTTGAAGGGACCGGCCACGTTCTCGAAATGCGACAACACGGCATCGACCGAGTCACTGCCGATCACGCCTTTTTTTATCAACAGCGCTTCCAATGCTCGCACTTTGGCGGCACTCTTGGCCTCGCGGTCTTCTTCGTAGTTGAACATGTCGCTCATGATGGAAATCCTCTTTTGTCTTCAGGACTGGTCGCCGGGAAGTACGTAGACTTCGAACAGATCCGCGTAGATGGTGGTGTTGGGTTCGCACATGCTGGCTCCCCAGATGTCAGCCGCGTCGAAGGCGACACGGTAGACGGGCATCGGCCCATCCAGGCCATCCGGCCCTGTCGAGCAGAAATACTCGAATGCGTCCGGATAGACCTCGTCGACCGTTCCCTTCTTGTTGCGCAAGTAGCCGGGCAGGCGCGTGTGGTCCGCGGCCAAGGGATCGGCCACGGTCACGGTTTGGCCGGGCACGAACCGCGGTGGCGATGATTGACTGCGCAGTGGTGAATCGCCCCGCATCAGATAGTCGATGACCTGGTCCCGAATCGGCTTGCTCGGCAGGTCCGGCAGCGGCGCATCGGGCTGGTCGTGGTAGAACGAGGCCTCTTGTGCCATCTCCTCGGCCGTGACATACCCCTTGTCGATGAAGAACTGGCTGATGCCCATCAGCCATTTCTCGTAATAGCGGAACTTGAAGTAATCGAAGGGCTGCATGCTCTCGGCACCGGTACGCAGCGAGGCCCAGGTCCAGGTTTCCTTGAAGGCGGTCGGAAGCATGTCCACCGGGTACCGGTGTAGCGCACCTGACAGGTGCGCGCTCTCCGCCATCATCACGGTGTGGATACCGAAAATGCGCTTTTCCCAATCCTGTACGAAGACGCGCGGCTCGACGTTGACGGGGCCCAGGTTCTCCAGGCCGCCCAGCGAATGTTGAAGTTTCATGATGGCTTTCCTTCGTTGTATGGTTCAGGCCAACTGCGTGTCCTTGGCGGTCAGCGCCTCTCCGAGCGCTTCGGACACGAAGCCGAACAGACCGCCGAGCACCAGCGAAGCCGCAGCAACGAGCCCGGGGTTATTAAGTGCCGGCATCGTGATCGGCTGTGCGGTCGCCACGCTCGTGGCCACTGTCGAGGCAAAGCCCCACACGATGGCGGGCAATACGCTGATCGTGGCGAACTTCGAAGCCTGCACCATCAACGCGCTGCCGATGCCCACCGCAATCGCGACGACGATGGGCGAGCTACCGCCCGACGCGATCGCCAGCAGCGTGAGCGAACTGATGGCCACGCCGATCAGGTTAGACACGATGCTTTGGAAAAGTCCCTTGGTGCCACCGCCCAGGATGAAAAATGATGCCCAGGCGATAAAGGTGACCCAGACCGGCAAGGGCAGGATCGTCGCGGTCAGGTAGGTGTCGGCGACGGCAAGAACGCCGATGCTGACGGTGTAGGCTTCTTTGGATTTCATCGAATTCCCCTTGGATGATTGAAGTAAAAAATATTGTTTTCAGGCAATGCAGTTCCGCAATCCGATGCGCAGTGCGTCTCCATCGAGCCGGCGGCCGATGAATACCAGCTTGCTGTCGCGTATCTCGTCATCGCGCCAGCGCCGTCCCGGCCTGGCGTCGAGCAACATATGCACGCTATGGAAATGGAATTGACGTGCTTCGGACCGCATGTTCAGTACGCCCTTGGTTCGCATCAGGTCGGCACCTGCACGTTGGACTAACTGGTTCATCCAGCGGTTGAAGCGCTCGGCATCGAGGGGATCGGCCACATCCACGCAGAGGGCCTGAATCGATTCGTCGTGCTCGTGGTCGTGTTCGCCGCCATCGAGCAGATCGGGTTCGATGGCCAGCACATTTGGCAGGGAAAAGCGGCGTATCCCGAATAATGACTGTGCCGCTACTTGCGCATAGTCGGTCCTTTCGAGGTGCGCGGCAGGATTGAGCTGCAGCAGTCGCGCTTCCAGGTCCGCCAGCGCCACTGGCCCCATCGACGAGACCTTGTTAAGCACGATCGCGTCGGCGAAGGCGATCTGCTCGCGCACGATTTCGTCATCGAGATGCAGATGCACGTGCAATGCGTCGACCACCGCGATGACCGACTCGAGTTCGACCTGCTGTATCAGGTCGGGGTCGGCCAGGAAGGTTTGCAGCACCGGCGCAGGATCGGCCAGGCCCGAGGTCTCGATCACGATCCGGTCGAGCTCCCGGCCCCCGGGCCGCAGCAGTTCTCGCACGGCAACGGCGAGATCTTTGCGTACGGTGCAACAGACGCAACCGTTGTTGATCTCGATCAGCGGGTTGTCGTCGGCCACGATCAGCTGACCGTCGATGCCAACCTCGCCAAACTCGTTCACGATGACAGCGATTTGCTCGGTGGGGCACTGCTGCATCAGATGATTGACGAGCGTGGTCTTGCCCGCACCCAGGAAGCCGGAAATCACGGTGACCGGAATTCTTGCGAACGTTGTTGTGGGTGACATAGCCTCGTTTTCCTCGACGCTCGATGAGCGAACGAATCCACACCTAGCGGCCCACGTACCAACGAGGCGAGCATGTCCATTAATATTCGTTTCGCGTCTGATCTTGTGCGCCGTCGAGTCCTAATTTGTCATCTTTGACGAATTTAGACGTTCCGCGAAGCGGTGGTCGCTTATTGCGGAATTTCGGGATGCACTTTCAGGGTGCGCTTTGTGGTGCGCAAGAAAACGGGAATTGCGCCATTCTGGCGCGCGCATCCCTTTCGCCATCCAGGCCTGTGCGACCTGGTGATGCGACAATCAAGTCGCCAGCGCCGCGGCATCACGAGCTCCGCCTCGGCTCCACTGCTCTGTACGGACGCGCCATGATGCATGCAACACATCGCGAGAACTCTGCCGCAGCATCCCCGATACGTATAGGCTGTGCAGGATGGACGCTGCCAGCCAGTACCGGGGGGCGGTTTACCGCCCAGGGCAGTCATCTTGAGCGGTATGCGCGGGTCTTTTCTTCGGTTGAAATCAACTCGTCGTTCTCTCGTCCGCATCAGTCGAAAACCTATGCCAAATGGGCCGCGAGCGTGCCCGACGCCTTCCGGTTCTCCGTCAAGATCCCGCGGAGGATCTCGCACGAGCTCAGGCTACGCGACACGGAGGTCGCGCTTCGCGAATTCATGCAAGAGGTCATGTCCTTGGGTGAAAAATTGGGGTGCCTGCTGCTGCAGCTGCCCCCCAGCCTGGCACTGGATGAGCCCGTGGCGCGGGATTTTTTTTCGCTGCTACGCGGCCTGACGGACGCGCGTATCGTCTGCGAACCACGTCACGCGACATGGTTTACCCCGGCGGGCGCGGAAACGATGAAAAATGCCGGGGTCGCTTGTGTCCGCGCGGACCCGCCGCCAATCGCTGGCGTCGAGCCCATCGGCGCTTCGGATATGCTGTACATCCGACTGCATGGGTCGCCCAGGATCTATTACTCGACCTACGAAGAGCCATTCATCGAGGCGGTGGCTGCGCGTATCGTCGATGCTCGAAATTCGAACACCGAGGTCTGGTGTATTTTCGACAATACCGCGCATGGCGAGGCGGTTCCCAACGCGCTTATGCTGCTGGAAAAATTGAAGAAGGCAGGGGGGTGAGACTGGCCGACGCCGGTCCCCGCAGCGCGGCGGCCATTACAAGGCGACGGTTGGCCAGCGGGTGCTCGACCGTATCATGCGCGGCCTGTCGGCCTGGACGCCACCAGCTCCGAAAGCCTGCGCCCCAGGGCGCGTTCCGGGTCTGCCATATCCAGCACAACGCTCATGTGGTTCAGCTTCGCCGCCGGCAGCAGCTCCGCGGCTTGTCCGGATGCGCGCAGCTTGGCGTGCAGGGCGACTGCCTGCTGGAGGAAGGGCGGGGTTTCGTCCGTGCCATAGGCCACGATGCGTGCCGGTCCGGCATGCTGGACGGCACGCAGCGGGCTCCATGCCTGCGCCTCCGTGGGAGTCATCCGGGCTTCGTCCTTGAGGAAGCTGTCCGGAATTCCAGACAGGTCGTAGATGCCGCTGACCAGTAGCATGCCTTGCAAGGTCGGCAGGCGCGGCGCCATGGTCTCATCCGGTCCTGTCGCGGCGAGGTAGGACGTGAGATGCGCGCCGGCAGAGTGGCCGCTTGCCGTCATCCGGGCAGGGTCGGCGCCGAAGTCTCGCGCATGGGCTTGCAGCCATCGGGCGGCACGGCGCACCTGATCGACGAGCACGGACAGGCCTGCACGCGGCATGAGGTCGTATTCGACAACGGCGGCGATGCCGCCCGCCGCGATGACCGGGGCCGCGACCAGACGGTAGTTCGCCTTTTCTCCGGAGCGCCAATAGCCGCCGTGGACGAGCATGTGCAGCGGCGCGTCCGGGCGCGGATTGTCGGGGAAGACCAGGTCCAGGGTTTCCCGTTTGCGCGGGCCGTAGGCGATATCGGTCTTCAGGATGGCCCGGGAAGACAGCGCGCGACTGCGCTCGGCGAACTCGGCTGCGATCGCGTCGAAATCCGGCACGAAGTCCCGGATGCGATAGGCATCTTTCCCCAACATTCATGTCCTCCTTTGTGATCCGTATCCATGCTTTCGGCGCCGAAACCCTAGAACTCCACGGCATAGTATTTCGGTTCCATGAATTCCAGGATGCCCGTCACGCCGCCTTCGCGCCCAAGCCCGCTCTGCTTTACGCCTCCGAACGGTGCCGCCGGATCCGACATCAGGCCACGATTGATTCCCAGCATGCCGGTCTCCAGGCGCTTGCCTAGCCGCATGGCGCGCTTCAAGTCACGCGTGTAGAGGTAGGCCGCCAGGCCATACTCCGTATCGTTGGCCAGCTGGACCGCCTCGTCCTCGGTCTCGAATCGGTAGATGGGGGCGACGGGGCCGAATATTTCCTCGCGCGCGATCCGGGCGCCCGCGGGGACGTTTTCCAGGACCGTGGGGGGATAGAAATAGCCAGGGCCGGGCAGCGGCGCGCCACCGGTAGTGACGCGCGCACCCAGTCGGACCGCGGTCGAGACGAGGTGGTCGATTTTCTCGATCGCTCTGCGTGTGATCATCGGCCCGCATTGCGTGGCCGGGTCGTAGCCGGCGCCGATGCGCAGGGCGCCCATGCGGGCGGTCAGCCCCTTGACGAAGTCGTCATGGATGCCGGCCTGGACATAGAAGCGGTTGGCCGCGGTGCAGGCTTCTCCGGCATTGCGCATCTTGGCCACCATGGCGCCATCGAGCGCCGCGTCCAGGTCGGCATCGTCCAGGACGATAAACGGCGCATTGCCGCCCAGCTCCATCGAGCAGCTCACCACGCGCTTGGCGGCTTCGGCCAGCAGGGTACGGCCGACCGCCGTCGAACCGGTGAACGACAGCTTACGCACCCGCGGGTCGGCCAGCATGGCGTTGGTCACGTCGGCGGGGTTCTGTGTGGTCAGTACGTTGACGACGCCAGGCGGCACGCCGGCCTCTGCGCCCAGGCGGGCCATGGCATAGGCCGTCAATGGGGTTTCCGAGGCGGGTTTCAGAATGACGGTGCAACCGGCCGCCAGGGCGGGGGCGATCTTGCGCGTGGCCATCGCGGCGGGAAAATTCCACGGCGTGATCAACACGGCGATGCCGATGGGTTCGTGATCGACCAGGATCGTGTGCGAACCCGACGGCGTATGCCGGTATTCGCCCGGGATGCGGGTGGCTTCTTCGGCATACCAGCGGAAGAACTCGGCGGCATAGGCAACCTCGCCGCGGGCATCGGGCAGCGCCTTGCCGTTTTCCAGCGCGATCAATGTCGCGATCTCTTCCGCATGTTCGGACATCAGTTGGAACCAGCGGCTCAGGATTTCGGAGCGCCGGCGCGCAGGCGTGGCGCGCCATGCGGGCGCCGCGGCCTCGGCGGCGGCCACCGCCCGCATGGCATCTTCCGTGCTGGCATCCGGTACTTCCGCCAGGACATCTCCCGTGGACGGATTCAAGACCGGGATACCGCCGCCTTGTTGCCAGGTTCCGCCGATGTAGAGCCCGTGGGCGTGCAGGGCAGGGGCGGCGTAGCCGGAGAGCTCGGGGTAGGGGATCATGCTGCAGGTCCTGGTTGGATTAGTTCAAGGCGGCGCGATCGCCGGCATAGGCGGCCCTGACGACGGTTTGCATGTCGGGCAGGGACAGCGGTCGAGGGTTGTTCTGGATCAGCCGGCTGATGCCGCAGCTTTGCTCCGCGACCCAGTCGATGCGCTCCTTGTCCAGCCCGAGATCGCGCAGCGTCGTCGGAATCCCTATCCTCTCGAAAAGCGCGGCCACTGCAGGGATGACGTCTCGCGCGGCGGGCAGGCCCATGGCTGCGGCGAGCTGCCCGAGCTCTTGCTGAATCGCGGGAGCGTTCCAGGCCATGACATAAGGCATCAGGCAGGCGACACCGGTGCCGTGCGCGGTATGCGTCAAGGCCCCCACCGGATACTGGATGGCGTGCGCCGCCGCCGTGCCCGCCACGCCGAAGGCGAGGCCGGCAAGCGTCGCGCCCATCATCACGTTTGCCCGCGCCGCGCGATTCGATCCTTCCCGGCAGGCGGTCTCCAGGCCCTGCCAGAGAAGCGTGATGGCGCCCAGCGCGAAATGGTCCGAGAGGTCGTTCTTGCCGACGAAGACGCGCTCCTGTGCGATGCCGGGAACAGGGGGGCGGCGGATCGCGGTGAACGCCTCGATGGCATGCGTCATGGCATCGGCGCCGGAGATGGCTGTCAGGCTGGGCGGGCAACTCAGGGTGAGGTCCGGGTCGCAGATGGAAACGGTCGGAACAAGGTAGGGACTGGAAATGCCGACCTTCAGGCTGCGGGCCGTATCCGACAGGACGGCCACCGGCGTGACTTCGGAACCGGTTCCTGCCGTGGTCGGGATGGCGATCAGCGGCATGATGGGCCCCGGCACCTTGTGTTCGCCGTAGTAGTCCTGCGGTTGGCCGCCGTGCGCCAACAGGAGGGCCACGCACTTGGCCATGTCCAGGCACGATCCACCGCCGACGCCGATGACAAGATCCGGTGCGAAGGCGCGCGCGGCAGCGGCGCTGGCCATGGCAGCGTCCACAGGCACATCGGGCAGGGTCGAACTGTCCACCTTGACGGCCAGGCCGGCTTTTTCGAGTTGGCTGGCCATGGCCAGGAAGTCTTCATCGCCAGCCAGGCGAGCATCCGTGACGAGCAGCGGCCTTCGCCCCAGCTTGCTGGCGATGGAAGCCAACGCGTGTCGTTGGCCAAAGCCGAATATCAGTTCGCGAGGTGCCCTGATCGTGCCGAATGAATACATGCCGTTATTCCTTTGTGGTGGGCGGAGAGAGCGGCGGCGGGGCGCGCCGATCTCGTCGCCTGATGGGTTGCGGCAAATCGTATATCGGATCGTATAGGATATTTAATTTGACATCAAATATTCGCCGCGCGAGAATGGCCCCGCCCACATGGACGTTTTCAGGAGAATGGATGTGACGTTCCTTGCCGAACGGGAAGGCAAGCCGGTCAACCTGCGGCCCAGCAGTGTGGTGGACGGCGTCTATGACAGCGTCTACCACAAGCTGATGTCGCTGGAGATTCCCCCCGGGGCCCGTATTCCGATCGACGTGCTCGCGCGCGAACTGGGCGTATCGCAAACCCCAGTGCGCGAGGCGCTCAGCCGCCTAGAACGCGAAGGGCTGGTACGCAAGGAACATCTCATCGGCTACAGCGCGGCACCGCAATGGACGCGCAAGCAGTTCGAGGATCTCTATGCATTCCGCCTGCTTCTCGAACCCGAAGCCGCCAGGCTGGCCGCGCTCCATATGACGCCCGAATCGTTGCAGGTGCTTGAAAACTCGGCGGCGGACATGGGCAATGGGGAACCTCCGATCGACCGCAATACTCGCTATTCCCGGTTCGCGCGGACCGATGCCAATTTCCACGACGAGATCATGAAGATCGCGGGCAACGAAGTCATCCGTACGACGCTGTTCAACCTGCATGTCCATCTTCATATCTTCCGCTTGATGTTCCACTCGCGCGTCACCCAGGAGGCCTTGCAGGAACACGAGAATCTGCTCGCCGCGTTCCGGGCGCACGATCCGGACGCGGCCTATGCCGCGATGTACGAGCACATTCAGCGCTCGCGTGATCGCCTTCTTTCCGCCTTCGAATGAGCGCGCCGTTGCCATTGCGCGCCGTCGAAGCGCACACCGCGCCGACCGCTGTCGCCTTGCGGGCCGAAGGCCTCTGCAAGGCGTACGGGGCCATTACGGTCCTGTCGAACGTGACGCTCGATATCCGGGCTGGCGAAGTGCATGCAGTCATCGGCGAGAATGGCGCGGGCAAATCCACGCTGATGAAATTGCTGTCCGGCCATGTCGCGCCCACGGCCGGGAAGATGGACATGGACGGGCAGCCGGTGCTGTTCGCCAATGCCGTTCAGGCGGAAAAGGCGGGCATCGTCCTCATCCACCAGGAGATCCTGCTGGCCGCGGATCTGACGGTGGCACAGAACCTGTTCCTCGGGCATGAGATCGTACGGGGCCTGGCGGTAGACGACCGGGAAATGAACCGCCGAACGGCCGACCTGCTCGCGCGCGTTGGTGCGGTCGCGCGGCCCCGCGACCGGGTGGCCGACCTGCCGCTCGCGCAGCGGCAACTGGTGCAGATTGCACGAGCGCTGTTGTATGAGCGCAAGGTCGTCATTTTCGACGAGCCCACAGCCGTCCTGGCGAACGAAGAGGTTGCGGCGCTGTTGGATATCGTGCGCCGCCTGCGCGACCAAGGCGTCGCGGTGCTGTACATCTCGCACCGCCTTGACGAGGTGCATGCGCTGGCCGATCGGGTCACCGTGCTGCGCGACGGGCGCATGGTGGGCACCTGGCCGGCAGCGGAGCTGGGCCAGCGCGAAATGGCCGAGTTGATGGTCGGGCGCAAGCTCGAAAAGCTTTACCCACCCAAGCGTGCCGTCGCGATGGCGCCTCCCATCCTGTCCGTTACCGACCTTGAAGTGGATCGCGGGACGACGAAGGCGTCGTTCAGCGTGAGGGCCGGGGAAGTGCTGGGCATCGGCGGCATGATCGGCTCGGGGCGTACGGAACTGATGGAGGGCCTGATGGGCCTGCGCCCGTCTCATGCCGCGGCGGTCGTGCTGAATGACCGGCCCATCGCCAGCCGCTCTGTCGCCACCCTGATGCAGGCTGGCATTGTCTACCTTACCGAGGACCGCAAGGGCAAAGGACTGCTGTTGGACGAGCGGCTGGCGCCCAACCTGACCTTGCACGCATTGGACCGCGTCCATCCTGGCGGGGTGCTCGACAGGAAGGCGGAAGCCGCGGCGCTGCGCAAGGCCGTCTCGGACTACGACATACGCGCGCGTGCGTTGACGCTCGAGGCCGGCAAGCTCTCGGGAGGAAACCAGCAGAAGCTGCTGCTGGCCAAGGTGATGATGGCCGAGCCGTCGATCATCATCATCGACGAACCGACGCGCGGCGTGGATATCGGCAACAAGAGCCAGATCTACGGATATATCGACGCCTTGGTCCGATCGGGCAAGGCCTGCATCGTCATATCGTCGGAAATGCAGGAATTGGTCGGGCTTGCCGACCGGGTCCTGGTGATGCGGGCGGGACGTATTGTCGCTGAGTTCGAAGGCGACGAGATCAGCGAAGAAAACATCGTCTACGCTGCCACCACCGGCGGCCTTGGCACCTGGGGGGAAAACTCACATGACCACAGCGACCGCAACCGTCGCGAAGGCTGACGACCGCGACCGTATCCGCTGGGCTGATTTCGCGCCGTTCATCGCACTCGCCGTCATTCTGCTGTTGGGTGCGCTGATAAATTCCAATTTCACCTCGGCGGCCAATCTGGCCAACGTCATTACGCGTAGCGCCTTTGTCGCGATCATCGCGGTCGGGGCCACGTTCGTCATTTCGTCCGGAGGACTCGATCTGTCGGTGGGATCGATGATGGCGTTCGTCACGGGCATCATGATCATGACCATGAACGGGTTGGCCCCCTCCTTCGGCAATTGGGCAATCCCGATGGGCGCGTGTGTGGCGGTCGTGGTCGGTGCCTTGTGCGGCCTGGTCAACGGCTTGATCGTGACGGTCGGACGAATAGAGCCCTTCATCGTGACACTCGGCACCATGGGGATCTTCCGCGCCTTCATCACCTTCATGACCAACGGCGGTTCGCTGCCGATCGACCGCAGCCTGAGGGAAGCCTATCGTCCCGTCTATTTCGGTAATGCGTTCGGCATCCCGTATCCGGTGCTGATCACGCTGGCCGTGGTGCTTGTCGGCGCGTTCGCGCTTTATCGCACGAAATATGGCCGCCGCCTGACGGCGTCCGGCTCGAACGCCGATGTGGCGCGTTTTTCAGGCGTCAATGTCAACCGCGTTCGCACCCTTGCGTACGTGATACAGGGGCTGTGCGTCGCTGCCGCGGCGATCTGCTACGTGCCCCGGCTGGGTGCCGCCACGCCTACAACGGGGCAGCTATGGGAGCTGCAGGTCATTACCGCCGTCGTCATCGGAGGCACCCTGCTGCGCGGAGGCAGAGGGCGTATCTGGGGGAGCGTGGCGGGCGCGCTCATTCTGGAGATCATCGCGAACGTCATGGTCCTGTCCGACATGGTTTCCGAGTACCTCATTGCCGCCGTGCAAGGAGCGATCATCATCATCGCCATGCTTGCGCATCGTTTTACTCGCAGCGGTTGAAAAGACGTAGTACATCCAAGGAGGAGACAAAAATGAAAGCAATAATGGCAAAGTCCATCGCTACCCTGGCGATCGGGTTGGCGCTAGGGGTAGCATCGGCGCACGCAGAGAAGGTCACCATCGCGGTTTCCATACCGGCCGCAACCCACGGCTGGACGGGTGGAGTGGTCTATCACGCGGAGCAGGCAGCCAAGGAAATCGAGGCTGCCTTCCCGAACATCGACGTGGTGGTCACGACCGCGTCATCGGCCACCGCGCAGGTGGCGGCGCTGGAAGATCTTTCCGCTACCCGTAAGCTTGATGCGCTTGTCATCCTCCCTTTCACTTCAGAGGAGCTGACGGGCCCGGTGCAGCAGATCAAGGCCAAGGGGACGTTCATTTCCGTGGTGGATCGCGGCCTTACCGATCCTTCGGTGCAGGATCTCTACGTCGCCGGCGACAACATCGCCGTCGGTGCGAACACCGCGCACTGGCTGGCGGAACAGCTGGAAGGGCAGGGCCAGATCGTCGTGCTGCGCGGCATTCCGACCGTGATCGACGACGAGCGCATCAAAGGCTTCACCGACGTCATCGCCAAGACCAAAATCAAGATACTCGATATCCAGTATGCCCACTGGAACCAGGACGAGGCATTCAAGTTGATGCAGGATTACCTCTCCAAGTATCCGAAGATCGACGCGGTGTGGGCCAACGACGACGACATGCTGCTGGGAGTCATCGAAGCCATCGACCAGGCGCACCGTACGGACATCAAGTACGCGCTCGGCGGCAACGGCATGAAGCAGGTCATCGAGATGGTGAAGGCAGGCAATAAGCGCACGCCGATTTCCACGCCTTATCCGCCCTCAATGATCAAGTCGGCGATGTATATGACGGCGAGCCAATTCAGGGGGCAGGCGCCGATGCGAGGCTCGTTCCTGCTCGACGCGCCCTTGATCACGGCCAAGAACGCGGACCAGTTCTATTTTCCTAAATCGCCGTTCTGATCATTCCCGCGGTGCCGGGCTGGAGCCTGGCGCCGCGGCCATACCATGACAACAGGAGACACGATATGAACGGCAAGAAGATCCTCATGCTCACCGGCGAATTCACCGAGGAATATGAAATCTATGTCTTTCAGCAAGGCATGGAGGCGGTCGGCCATGTGGTCCATGTCGTCTGCCCCGACAAGAAGGCGGGCGACCGGATCAAGACTTCGCTGCATGATTTCGAGGGTGACCAGACCTATACCGAGAAGCCGGGCCATTACGCCGAGATCAACAAGACTTTTTCCGAAGTGAAGGTGGAGGAATATGACGCGGTCTACGCGGCGGGGGGCCGTGGCCCCGAATACATCCGCACCGATAGACGCGTGCAGGACATGGTGCGCCATTTCCATGAGGCCGGGAAGCCGATTTTCACCATCTGCCATGGCGTGCAGATACTGATGGCGGTTCCCGGGGTGCTGAAGGGAAGGAAGGTCGCCGGTCTGGGAGCCTGTGAGCCCGAGGTCACGGCCGTGGGGGGCACATTCATCGACGTCGAGCCGAACCAAGCCTATACCGATGGAAATCTGGTTTCCGCCAAGGGCTGGACAGGACTTGCCGCTTTCATGCGGGAATGCTTGAAGGTGCTCGGCACCCGGATCACGCATGGCTGATGGCGTCGGGGTGGGTTGGCCCCCACCCCGTTGCTGCCCTTGGCGCGATCAGCCGGATACACCGGCCCGGAACTGCTTGCGATAGGCCGATGGCGAGATGCGAAGCGCGGTCCGGAAATGCTGCCTGAGCGACAACCCCGAGCCAAACCCCGCTTCCTGCGCGACCATCTCGATCGAAGCATCGCTGCTTTCCAGCATATGCTGGGCATGCGCCACCCGCTGGCTCAATATCCATTGCTTGAACGACGTGCCGGTCGTCTGGCGGAAATGACGGGTGAAGTTGCGGCGGCTCATGGCCGCGCGCTCGGCGAGCGATTCTATGGTGTGGGCTTGGTCCAGGTGCTGCGTGGCCCATGCCAGCACCCGGGAGAGCCGGCCGTCGCTCTCGGTGACCGGCAATGGCCGTTCGATGAACTGCGCCTGTCCCCCTTGCCGGTGCGGAGCGATCAGCAGTCTTCTGGCGCGCCGGTTGGCGACCTCCGCGCCGGAGATCTGGCGCAATAGATGCAGGCAGCAGTCGATGCCCGCCGCCACGCCCGCCGAGGTGACGACATCGCCTTCGTCGACATACATGACATCCGGATCCACTTTTATCTTGGGATACCGTTGCGCCAGTATGTCCGCGCACTCCCAGTGAGTGGTGGCGCTTTTGCCGTCCAGCAAGCCCGCTTCGGCCAGGGGGAACGCGCCCAGGCACAAACCGACCACTTTGGCGCCGCGGCGGTGCGCCCGCTCCAGTGTTTTCAGCAAGTCCGCCGGTGCTTCGCGGCAGTCATCGTGCCAGGACGGCATGATCACCAAGTCCGCGGAATCCGCGGCGGAAAGGTCGCACGACGTGTCGATGGAGAAACCGGCCGTCGTGCGCAGCGGCGCCTGGCCCGCGGCGCAGACGACGACCTCGAAACCCGACACCCCAGGGTCTTGGGCGTTGCCTTCGAAAATCAGGCAAGGCACCGCGAGGTGAAAAGGGGTAATGCCGTCGAAGGCAATGACGGCGACCTTCATGCGGCGAGGGGAGGGGGCTTTTTTGCGCATGGCCCAATTATATCGAACGTTGGCCTTCGGGACGCTATCCCCGTCCGCCGGATATTCACAGAATAGAGGCCATGGGGAGAACCCTCTCTTCCCCGTACGAAAACCGACGGCCTGCTCCCATGAAGATCCTGAACCGTTTGCCTCGTACCGTTGCCGCGTGCGCACTCCTGCTGTCCGCCGGCACCGGTACCGTTTCCGCCGGCACCGCCGCCCAGAAGGCGCCCACGCCCGGCGCCCAAGCCGTGCAATTCACGCAGATCCGCAATGCGACGATCAAGGTTGAGTACGCCGGCACGACCTTCCTGATCGACCCCATGCTGGCCAGGAAAGGCGCATACCAGGGGTTCGAAGGCACTTACAACAGCCAACTCAGGAATCCGCTGGTAGAGCTGCCCATGCCGTTGAGCGAAGTGATCAAGGCCGACGCCGTTATCGTCACCCATACGCAGCACTATGATCACTGGGATGACGAGGCCAAGCGCAGCCTGCCCAAGAACATCCCAATCTTCGCGCAGAGCGAAGAGGACGCCGAGAGCATCCGCAAGTACGGTTTCGAAAACGTGCGCGTGCTGACGGCCAATGTCGACTTCAACGGGACGCGCCTGAGCAAGACCGCGGGCCAGCACGGCAGTGACGAGATGTTGGCCGGGCGCGGGAAACGCCTGGGCCAGTCCTCGGGAGTCGTGTTCGAGCGGCCCGGATACAAGACGGTGTACGTCGCCGGGGATACGGTATGGAACCGGTATGTCGAGGATGCAATCCAGCAATACCGGCCCGATGTCATGATCGTCAACGCCTGTTATGGACGCCTGGTCGGTTATGACGGCGCTTTCATCATGGGCAAGGGAGACCTCTATCGCGCTTACCAGGCCTTGCCCAATGCCAAGGTAGTCGCCAGCCACATGGAAGCACTTGCCCATTGCACCCAATCGCGCAAGGAACTGCGCGACTACATTTCCGAGAAGGGAATGAGCGCGCAGCGCGTGCTGGTGCCCGAAGACGGCGAGTCCTACCGCTTCTGATCGATCATTGCATCCATAGCCCCACAAAGGAATCCTCATGTCGAATAGCGTAAACGTGCGAAAGACCTCTACACGCCGTATCGTCAGCATCCGCTCCATTCTCGCCGCCGGCTGCGCTGCCGCTGCGTTGGCCATCGCGTCGCCTGCGATCGCCCATGGCGATGCGGAGACTGTCACGCCGAACTTCAGTCACGTCATCCCCAACATTCCCGGCAAGTCGCTGATCGCCGTGGTCGTCGACTATGGACCCGGCGGGACGTCACCCACGCATGAGCATGCGAAGTCCGCATTCATCTATGCGTACGTTCTGTCGGGCGAGATCGAGTCGCAGGTGAATGACGGCCCAAAGCGCGTCTATCACGCCGGTGAAAGCTTTTTCGAAGAGCCCGGCGCGCTGCACCGCGTAAGCCGCAATGCGAGCAAGACCAAGCCGGCGAAGCTGCTTGCGGTATTCGTGGTGGATACCGACGACAAGGCTTTGACCACTCCGGTCAAATAATCTAGTGCTTCAAGGAGCAAGGACATGAGCAAGCGTCTCGATTACAACCAGGTCGCGCCGGAGGGCAGCAAGGCTCTCGGTGGCGTCTACGGTTATGTGATGCAGAGCAGCCTTTCACCCGTGCTGGTGGATCTGGCTTACCTTCGCGTATCGCAGATCAACAATTGCGCCTATTGCCTGGACATGCACACCCGCGATTTGCTGAAGCGCGGTGTGAAGGTCGAAAAGCTGGCGTTGGTGCAGGCATGGCGCGAAGGCGGCAAGGTGTTTGATGACCGCGAACGTGCCGCCTTGGCATGGGCGGAAACCGTGACAAAGGTTGCGGAAACCGGTGTTCCGGACGACGCCTATGAAGCCGCGCGTGCGGTGTTCGATGAGCGGGAACTGGTGGATCTGACGATCGCCATCAGCCTGATGAACACCTATAACCGCATGGCGATCAGTTTCCGCAACACGCCTCAAGCGGTGCTGGAGCAGTGAGGCGGGCGAGGGCCCGAAAGAAATAGCTGGCCTTGGCCGCCGGGCACCAGGTGGCGAAATGCCGGTTTTGGGCAACCCGCCTGGGTCGTTCACGTGAAATAGGGGTGATGTCGATTTCCCATCACCCCGTTCGTCGTTCCAATGCCAGGCCGATCGGGCCTCGTTCCAACAAGGAGACGGACATGCGTGTGATGGTGCTAGTGAAAGCGACAGAGGACAGCGAAAAGGGTTTGCTCCCCAAGGCAGAGATGTTCGAGGCGATGGGCAGGTTCAACCAGGCCTTGATCAATGCCGGCATCATGCGCGCCGCCGACGGGCTAAAGCCTTCCTCGCAGGGCAAGCGCGTGGCATTCGATGGGCCCGACCGCACGGTCATCGACGGCCCGTTTGCAGCGACCCGTGAGCTGGTTGCCGGCTTCTGGCTTTGGGAGGTCAAGGACATGGACGAGGCCGTCGCCTGGGTGAAGCGCTGCCCCAATCCGATGCCCGGGCCTAGCGAGATCGAGATCCGGCCGCTGTATGAGATGTCTGACTTCCAATGACCTCGGCCGGGATCGGCGTCAGCCGCGCGCCTTGAATTCCCACAGGGCATCCAGTACGTGCTGCGTCGCGCGCTCGGCCGGCCCGGCGCGGTGGGCAATACCGAGTTCACGCCAAAGGGCAGGGCGCAGTGCGCGCAGCGCCATACGCGGATCCGGCTGCGGCGCTCCGGCCTCGTGCGGCAGGAGCGCCGCCCCATAGCCCGCGGCGACAAGGCTCTTGATTGCGTCGTTGTAGTTCAGCTCGATGCGGGGCACGGGCCGATGACCGCCAGCGGCGAACCATTCCGACGTCTGCCGGGACAGGCGCGTGCTTGCATCGTTAAGAATCAGTGGCCGCGCCGCCAGCCATGCGGGTGTCATGCGCGCGGGAGCGCGCCAGTCGGCCGGCAAAAACGCCATGACAGGATCGCGCCGCCACGGTCGGATCGATAGTCCCGCGACGGGGGCTTGCGGCAAGGCGACCAGGCCCACGTCCAGCTTGCCTTGCGCCAGGCGCGCCAGCGTGTCCTGCGAGGTGAGCACCGAGATCTGCACGTCGATGTCGGGATGGCCCTGACGAAGCCGCGCGACTGCCTGGGGCAGCAGATGCGCGATCGCGCCGGTGGAGGCACCCAGGCGCACCCGCCCCGCCAGCCCTTGCACCTGCCGGCTGACGTCATCCAGCGTCGATTCGACCTCGGCCAGCAGCCGGCGCGCCCGCTCCACCAGCATTTCCCCCGCCGCCGATGGCCGCACGTTGCCCCGCTGCCGGGTCAGCAGGGATGCGCCGATACGGCTTTCGAGATCGGCGATGTGCAGGCTGACGGTCGGCGGTGCAAGGTTCAGCAATCGGGCCGCGGCCGCGAAAGACCCGTGGTCGGCGATCGCCACCAGCGTACGCAGGCGGTCCAGGCTGATCTCGCGCATATTGGTTCTCCGATTCAGGAAATCTGAACTGCATCGTCATGAAATTCAACTTTTCCTATTCTAGGGGAACGCGGAAGATACGGTATTGCCACCAGGATCGAAGGCGAGGGCGCGATACCATGAACTTCCCCACTGTATTCATCGACGGCGACCAGGGCACGACGGGCCTGCACATCCATGACCGCCTGCGCGATCGCGCCGACTTGCGTCTGCTGACCTTGCCGCCGGGGGAGCGCAAGGATCCGCAGCGCCGCGCACAAGCCATCAACGACTGCGACATCGCCATCCTTTGCCTGCCGGACCAGGCCGCGCGCGAGGCAGTCGGCTTCATCCGGAATCCGGAGGTGCGCGTGATCGACGCGAGCTCGGCGCATCGCACACAGCCGGATTGGGTGTATGGCTTTCCGGAGATGGCCCAGGGACAGGCGCAGCGGATCGCCCAGGCCCGGCGGGTGACCAATCCCGGCTGCTATCCGACGGGAGCCATCGCCCTGCTGCGCCCGCTGGCGCAGGCTGGCCTGCTGCCGCGCGACTACCCGGTTGCCATTTCCGCCATATCTGGTTATTCCGGCGGGGGAAGAGCCGCGATCGACGCGCACGAGTCCAGCGGTACGCCACGCGTGCCGCCGTCCCAGGTGTATGGCCTGGCGTTGGAACACAAGCACACCCCGGAAATGCAGCAGCACGCGGGCTTGGCAAGCCGTCCGTTCTTCGTGCCGGCCTATGGCGCATACCGGCAGGGCATCGTCCTGACCGTGCCGATCGAGCTGCGGCTGCTGCCGGCCGGTGTCGACGGCGAACGCCTGCATGCCTGCCTGGCTCGGCATTATGCGGACGAACGTCACGTCCACGTGATGTCGCTCGCGGATGCGCAGGCCATGACCCATCTCGATCCGCAGGCATTGAACGGAACCAATGACCTTCGCATCGGCGTATTCGTGAATGAGGAGCACGGCCAGGTGCTTTTATCCGCCGTCTTCGACAATCTTGGCAAAGGCGCGTCCGGAGCAGCAGTGCAGAACCTGGAGTTGATGCTGGGCGCGATGTGAAGCGTCCGGCGGATGCCGCCGTGGCCAGGACCGCTATCGCGGCACTTTCCGTACTTCGGTTTTTTCCGGCAGCAATTCGGCGCCGCGGCTGTCCAACGGGGCCATGAAAGGGATGGGCTTACCCGTCTTCCTGTCGAGCAACCTGGAGTACGGCTCGTCGCGGGAGAACAGGTGCTGTTCGCCCCATTGCCGAAGTGCCACCACGACCGGAAAAAGGCTTTCGCCCTTTGGGGTCAGGGCGTATTCCTGGTAAGCGCTGCCATCCGATGCGGGCCGCGTTTCCAGGATCCCGGCCTGGACCAGCCGGTGCAGGCGATCGGAGAGGATATTACGGGCCATGCCCAGGCTGCGTTGGAAGTCACCGAAGCGATGCATGCCGTCGAACGCATCCCGCACGATCAGCAGGGACCAGCGGTCGCCAACCACATCGACGGTGCGGGCGACGGGGCACGTCTCCTCGGTCATGGGCTTGCGGGGCGGCATTTCGCTTTTCTCCGATGAAGAATCGCTCGTTCGAGGGGAACGGGGCGCTATCTGGTTGCAGTTTAAAACTGCCTGCTCTACCATTCAACCAGTTTTTAATCGAAACTGGTTTGTATCCATGACGATCTGCTTCCCGACGCCGCGCAAAGCGCTGGCGGCCGCCAAGCCGGCGAACATGCCGGACGGCCTAGTGCTGCTTTTCGCGGCCGCCAGCGGCTTGAGCGTGGCCAATGTGTACTATGCGCAACCTTTGCTGGATGCGTTGGCGATGGACTTCCGCATCAGCCATGCCGCGGTCGGCGGCATCGTCACGGCCACGCAGGCCGGTTGCGCGCTCGCCTTGCTGCTGCTGGTCCCGCTCGGCGACCGGGTGGATCGCCGCCGTCTTGTTGTCGCGCAGTTGCTGGCCTTGGTGCTTGCGCTTTGCGTGGTCGCGCTGGCAGGCTCCACGGCCGTACTGCTGGCGGGCATGCTGGCCGTGGGCTTGCTCGGCACGGCGATGACCCAGGGGCTAATCGCATATGCGGCCAGCGCGGCCGGCCATGGCGAACAGGGCAGGGTAGTAGGCGCGGCCCAGGGCGGCGTGTTCATTGGCCTGTTGCTCGCGCGCGTATTTGCCGGCGCGGTCAGCGATCTGCTTGGCTGGCGGGGCGTGTATCTGTGTTCGGCGGGCTTGATGGTGGGACTCGGCCTGCCGCTGTGGCGGCGATTGCCCAAGTTGACGCCCGCGCCGGACGGCCTGCGCTATGCCCGGCTGATTGCCTCCATGCTGACTTTGCTGCGCGAGGAGCGGGTGCTGCAGATACGCGGCGTGCTCGCATTGTTAATGTTTGCGGCTTTCAATATCTTCTGGAGCGCGCTGGTGTTGCCGCTGAGCGCGCCGCCCTGGCGCTTTTCGCATACCGCCATCGGCGCGTTTGGGCTGGCGGGCGTGGCGGGCGCGCTGGCGGCCGCGCGTGCGGGGCAATGGGCCGATAAAGGTTTTGGCCAGCGCACCAGCGCCGTCGCGCTCGCTGTCCTCTTGCTGGCATGGTGGCCGCTTTCGCTGATGGACCGCTCACTGTGGAGCTTGCTGGCCGGTATCGTTTTGCTGGACCTCGGCGGGCAGGCCTTGCACGTGACCAGCCAGAGCATGATCTTGCGCACTCGCCCGCAGGCCCACGGCCGGCTGGTTGGCCTGTACATGCTTTTCTATGCGGTCGGCAGTGGCTTGGGTTCGATCAGCGCGACCGTGACTTATGCCCATGCTGGCTGGCAAGGCGTGTGCATGCTCGGGGCAACGGTCAGTTTGGTGGCGATGCTCTTCTGGGCCGCCACGCTGCGCGCGATGCCGGGACCGCGACGGTAGGCATCCGCGGATGTCCTCCGCCACAAGCATCGGCGCTACGCCGCGCCGTCGATGGCGGCGGCCAGGTCCTCGACGTTTACCATCAATGCGCGGGCGCGCCGCAGGGTCGCGTACTGGTGCAGCACCCCGTGCCATCGAGGCGAGGCCAGCAGCTCGTCCCAGACAGGTTCCAGATCGTGGTAATCCAGGGACTGCTGGTCCGCAAGCCCGTTGGCGTGGTCCACGGACCGCCGTTCCCCGCGCCCGTTGGCGTGGGCCACGGATTGCTGCTCCGCCAGCCGGCTGGCGTAGACCAGGCTGCCCTGTGCGCAGAGCAGCTGCATGCGGCTGGCCGCGCTGAGCACGCGGGTGCTTGTATCGGTGGGGACGTCACAGCAGTAGAGCACCGTGCCGGCCGGATCGTCGGCATCCGCTTTCAGCGCTTTCAATGAGGCACCACGCAGGCACACCACGCCTTGCTGGGTCTCGAAGGGATAAACGCTGGTCGCATCGGCGTGCGCCAGCAGGCGCAGGCCGCGCAGCAGGCGGGGGAAATCCGTGGCGGCCGCATCGATGGATGCCTTGGCCTCCACAAGCAGGCAGATGTCCCAACGGGGCGCTGAGGCCAAGCCGCATGGCGCGCCGGCCGGCGCGGAAGGTTTCTCGTTGACGATTCCGGGGCTTGGGGTGCCCGGGGCGGCGGCGGCCCGGAAGTCGTCCGCGAGATTCGCTTCGTGGTCCGATGCCGGACGAAGGGGCGGTGCGCGTCGCAATAGCACGGCGTCCCATTCCGACTTGGCCCGCTCCGCGTTGCCCGGTATCGACGCCGGCACGCGCATGGACGTCACGACACGGTAGAGGTCGTGCCCTTGCTCAGTGTCATTGAGTCGTTGGGCAAGGGCGGCCAGTACTCGCGCGGCCGATGCCTCGACCGCCGCGCCGCGGCGCTGTGTCGTCCAGCCTTGTGCGCTTGCCTCGGGGCTGCCCGCACGCGGGCCGTTGCGGTCAAGCAGCGCCTGATGCCGCTGCACCGCTTCGTCCGATGCCAGTTCCGCCACACGCTGCAAGCGCGCCAGCGCCGGATCGTCGAGCAGCTTTTGCAGGCCGCGCAACAGTGGCGCATCGCTGGAGATCCGCGGCATGCCCGCCAGATGCCGCGCGCTGTCGGCAAGCGCCGCCCAGGCGGCCGATGACGCCAGGGCGTGCAGTCGCGCCAGTGCCATGCGTTCGGGACCGGCACCGCGTGCTTGCGCCTTGCCGGGATGGGCGACGGCGTCGACCATGGCGCGAACTCGGCGCTGATCGCGATCGGCATGGGCGGACAGCGATGCGTACTCGCGCACCCGCGGCAACCGGTGCCGCAGCACCATGGCCTGGAAGACAGGATCCCCATGCTCGGCCTGCATCGCGTCATGGATCATGCGGGCCAGCGCCTCCAGGAATAGTGGCTTGAGCGCGGCGTCCGGTGTTTCGCCGCGCTCCATGGCCACGCGGGCATGCTCGAGGGCAAGGGCCAGCGTCGCGGCAGGACCAGGCGCCTGACCCGCGGCCACGGGGGACGAAGGCGACGTTGGCAGCGAAGGCGGCACAGGCATCCCAGGCGCCGGTATCGGCGGCAGGCGATACCGGCGCGCGACGTTGCGCAGAACCTGCTCAAGCAAGGAAGGGCGGGGAACCGGGAACATGGCGCAGGGTAGGAGCAACTGGCGAGCCCCGCCGGATGCGCGAGTCCTGGAACGCCGGGCGTCTCAAGCGTTGCCGCCCTTGCTGGGGTAGGGGTCTGGCAGAACGATCGCGCCCGTCTCCAGCAGGGACTTCAGGTTGGAGAGAATCTTGGGCCACCCGCCGGACACGGCCTCGATCAGCTTGGAATGCTCGCGCTCGATGGTGTGGGTGATGGAGAGCTTGACCGCCTCGCCATCGGCGTGTAGTTCCATCGTGCATAGCGACGGGCCTTCCGCCTTGAGCTCGGGCCGGTTCTGGTGTTGCCACCGGATCACCAGGCGGCGGGGCGGGTCGGCCTCCAGGATTTCGCCGTCGTCGTAGATCTGCGCGCCGTCGCCGGACACCAGCTTCCAGGAGGCACCGGCCGTCCACTCGCTTTCGCAGTGCATGCCGAACCAGTACTGCTTCATGAATTCCGCGTCGGTCAGCGCGGACCACAGCTTTTGCGGCGTGGTGCGGATGTAGGTGACGTATACGAAGGTCGATTTAGTCATCGGTTTTCTCCAGGCGGTGTTTCAGGTCTGAAAGCGCCTTCAGGCGCGGCTTCTCGAACTTGGCGATCCAGCGTTCGTAGATTTCCTGCAGCGGCACGGGATTGAGGAAGTGCAATTTCTCGCGGCCGCGCCGTACGGTGGCGACCAGGTTCGCCGCTTCCAGCAGGGCCAGGTGCTGCGTCACGCCCTGCCGCGTCATGTCCAGGTGTTCGCACAATTCGTTCAGTGTCCGGCCGTCGTGCGCATGCAGCAGGTCCAGCAGCTTGCGGCGGCTGGGATCGGCCAGGGCCTTGAACAGGAGGTCGGTATCGTGGCGCTCCGCCATGTGGAAAATACGCAAGTACTTGGTTGCATGAATAATATGCAAGTATAGACTTGCCTGTCAAGCGCATTCAGCGGTGCGTGGCGGGTCCGCGGGTTGCTTCCGCCCTGTAGCGGGTGCGTTTCTTGCCCGACGCCCATCCCCTGCTATTTCTGGAGACGGCCATGACCGATGCGCAACGCCCAACCCCACCTTTTGACACCCAACAGCAAGACCACACGCCGGGCCAGACAGCCGAGATGACGCCCCAGCCGGATCACGGCGAGAAAACCTACCGAGGTTCCGGACGGCTTACCGGTAAGGCCGCCATCATCACCGGTGGCGACAGCGGCATCGGCCGCGCAGTGGCGATCGCGTTCGCGCGCGAAGGCGCGGATGTGCTGATCTCGTATCTGAACGAACACGACGACGCGCGGGAGACTGCCCGCTGGGTGGAGCAGGCGGGCCGCAAGGCTGTGCTGTTGGCCGGCGACATCACCGATCCCGCGCATTGCACGGAGATCGTGGAAAGAGCCGTCCGGGAATTCGGACGGCTCGATGTGCTCGTCAACAATGCGGCCTATCAGATGACCTATCCCTCGCTCGAAGATATCAGCGACGAGGAATGGGACAAGACCTTCGATACGAATATCGGGGCGATGTTCAGGATCACCCGGGCGGCGGTCAAGCACATGAAGCCGGGCGCCTCCATCGTGAACACGACGTCGATCAATGCCGACCATCCCAATCCCGGGCTGATTGCCTATGCCACGACCAAGGGCGCGATCCAGAATTTCACCGGTGGCTTGGCTCAGTTGCTGGCGGAGAAGGGCATCCGGGCCAACTGCGTCGCACCCGGTCCCATCTGGACGCCCTTGATCCCATCCACCATGCCGCCGGAGAAAGTGCAGCAATTCGGCAAGCAGGTACCGATGAAGCGCCCGGGACAGCCGGCCGAACTGGCCCCCGCCTATGTGATGCTGGCCTCCGACGAAGCCAGCTATATCTCCGGCGCGACGATCGCGGTGACCGGCGGATCGCCCATTATTTGAATGCCGCCTCCAGCGCCACCTTGCCCTGCGACGCGGCCGGTCGGACCTGCTCATGGGCGGCTTCGGCTCAAGCCCGTGCCACTATGCCGTTGAGTGCCTGCATGGCTTCGTCGGGCAGCTGCAGCGCGGCGGCGGCAAGATTCTCATGCAGGTGCGCGACCGAGGATGTGCCGGGTATCAGCAGGATGTTGGGTGCCCGCCGCAGCAGCCAGGCCAGCGCCACCTGCATGGGCGTGGCGTGCAGCTTCCGTGCGACATCGGATAGCGTGGACGACTGCAGCGGGCTGAAGCCCCCCAGCGGGAAGAAGGGCACATAGGCGATGCCCGCGCGGCCCAGCGCATCGATCAAGGCATCGTCGGCGCGATGCGCCAGGTTGTAGTGGTTCTGCACGCAGACGATTTCGCATATGCGGCGCCCTTCTGCCACCTGCGCGGGGGTGACGTTGCTCAGCCCGATGTGCCGCACCAGGCCCTGGCGCTGAAGCCGCGCGAGAGGAGCAAGGAAAGGCTCGATCGCGCCTTCGGCCGGCCCGTGCGTATCGAACATGATGCGCAGGTTGACGACCTCCAGCACGTCCAGTCCCAGATTGCGCAGGTTGTCGTGGACCGCCTGGGTCAGCTCCTCCGGGGCGTATGCCGGCAGCCAGGATGCGTCGCTGCCCCGGCGGGCGCCGATCTTCGTGACGATGGTCAGGTCGTCCGGATAAGGCGCCAGCGCCTCGCGGACCAGCTGGTTGGTGATATGCGGGCCGTAGAAGTCGCTGGTATCGATGTGATTCACACCGGCCGCGACGGCTGCACGCAGTACCGCCAGCGCTGCATCCCTGTCCTTGGGCGGCCCGAAGACGCCGGGGCCGGCAAGCTGCATGGCGCCGTAGCCCAGGCGTTTCACGGTGCGATTACCCAGCGGGTAGGTCCCGGCTTCATCGAGGGTGGACATGGTTTGTTCCTTTGACGTTGACGCAGGCGATCAAGATAGCGAGTCTGGCGCCATCCGATAATCCCGTACAATCCGTACGGGTTGTGCGTAAATTCGAACGATGGGCGCGGCGCGATGCCGCATCCGGACCGCGATGAAGTCCTTGCCACCCGCTCACAGCGGATCCGGAGGTGAAGTTCGGTCCGCACCACCCGTTGAAAGCGGATCCGGAAGATCAGTGAAAGTCGACTTGAACGATCTGAATGCCTTCGTGGCCGTGGCGCGCGCCGGTGGCTTCCGCGATGCGGCCCGGATGAACGGTGTCAGCGCCTCGGGCCTGAGTGAAGCGGTGCGGCGCCTGGAGGCGCAGATCGGGGTACGGCTGCTCAATCGCACGACCCGCAGCGTGGCGCCCACCGAGGCGGGCGCGGGCCTGCTGGCGCGGCTGTCGCCCGCCTTGACCGAGATGGAAGCGGCGCTCGATACGGTGAACGGCTTTCGCGACAGGCCCGCGGGCACCTTGCGGCTCAATGTTCCGGTGAGCGTGGCCCGGCTGGTGCTTCCCGCCATCGTCCCGCCCTTCCTGGCCGCGTATCCGGACATCCTGCTGGACGTCGTGGCCGAGGAAAGCTTCGTCGATGTACTGGCGGCGGGCTGCGACGCCGGCATACGCTATGAGGAGCGCCTGGAGCAGGACATGATCGCGGTGCCGATCGGGCCGCGCGTCCAGCATTTCGCGGCCGCTGCCTCGCCCGCCTATCTCGATCGCCATGGCCGTCCGGAGCACCCTCGGGATCTGGTCAACCATGCGTGCTTGCGCGGCCGCTTTCCCAGTGGCGCGATGCCGCCCTGGGAGTTCCAGCGCGATGGCGAGTCGATGCGGCTGGAGCCCACCGGGCCGCTGATCGTGCGGATAGGCGGGGCGGTCGATCTGCTGGTCGACGCGGCGATCGGTGGGGCCGGCATCATTTATCTGTTCGAGCAGTGGCTGCGGCCGCATCTGGACAGCGGCGCGCTGGAACCCGTCCTGGCGCCGTGGTGGCCGAGCTTTTCCGGGCCGTATCTGTATTACCCCGGCCGGCGCTTGATGCCGGCGCCGCTGAAAGCGTTCGTCGACTTCGTCAAGGCACCGGCCGGCTTGCGTCCCTAGCGCGCGCGCGGATGCGCCGCCTCATGGACGCAGTCTCTGGCGTTCGCCTTCGTAAGCGTCGTAGGACATGGAGCGGGACTTCATGCATTGCTGCCGCTCCTGCATATCCGCCAGGTAGATACATTGGGGTTGCCCCACGCTCTGCGCGACGTTGTAGGCATCCTTCCAGGTGCAGGCAGAGGTGAATACCAGGGCGATCACGCCCATGGATGACAAAATTGAACGCACGAAGGCTCCAGGGGAAGTGGGTGTTCAAAGGTGGTCGTCCAGCCAGCGGGCGACTTGGCGGGCAGGGCATGGCCATGCGTACCCGTGTCAGTGCCAGCGGCGGCCGGGGTGGGTGAGTCACCGTGGGCCGCGTGGGGTTGCACCGACCGGGGCGCATGGTGACGGGACGCCGATGGGTTCGACGCCGGGGTGCCCGGCCCCGCAGCCCGGGGCGCCGGGCCTTAGGGCCGGCTTGGCGGAACACCCGCCGGCTATTGTTGCTGTACCGGAAACAGTGATGGTCATCCGTATGGGATTATGTTCATCCCGGCCGGGTGCATAGTTCTCCCCATGCCGCGACGACGCGGCGCCTTCACAACCCCCAGGAGAACTGCCATGACCAACCAGAACCACGTCGCAATTGTCACCGGCTCGTCGCGCGGCATCGGCGCCGCGATCGCCAAGCGCCTGGCGCGAGACGGTTTTACCGTCGTCATCAACTACGCCGGTAGCGCGGCGGAAGCCGAGAAGCTGGCCGCCCAGATCGAGAAAGACGGGGGCAGGGCCATCACCGCGCAAGCCGACGTGTCCGACGCCGCCGCGGTGGCGCGCCTGTTCGACGCCGCCGAAGCCGCCTACGGCGGCGTCGACGTGCTGGTCAACAATGCCGGCATCATGCGCCTGGCGCGGCTGGCCGACAGCGATGACGCACTGTTCGACAGCCAAATGGCGATCAACCTGAAGGGCACCTTCAACACCTTGCGCGAAGCGTCCCGCCGCCTGCGCAACGGCGGCCGGATCATCAACCTGTCGTCCAGCATCGTGGGCCTGTACCCGCCGACCTATGCGGTCTATGCCGCCACCAAGGCCGGCGTCGAAGCCATGACGCACATCCTGACCAAGGAGCTGCGCGGCCGCGACATCACGGTCAATACCGTGGCCCCTGGGCCGACCGCCACCGCGCTGTTCCTCGATGGCAAGCCGCAGGAGGCCATCGATAACCTGGCCCGGATGTCGCCGCTCGAACGCCTGGGCCAGCCCGACGATATCGCCAACGCGGTGTCCTTCTTGGCCGGTCCCGACGGCGCGTGGGTCAACGGCCAGACGCTGCGCGTCAACGGCGGCGTCATCTAATCCGCCGGCCGCGCCTTCCCAGCCTGGCGGCCAACGCCATCGCCGGGATCGTGGACGCGCCGTCCGGCGGGCGCGCGTGGCGCGGTAGGCAGCGGTGCGCGCGGCCCTAGGCCCGCTTCCGGGGCGCCAGTGTCGAGATCGGCACGGGCGCCCGGTCCTTTTCCGGCACGCGGTGAAAGCGCCGGGCAATGCCCAGGAAAGCGCTCAGGGCGCTGGATACATAGCCGTCCGCGCGGCGGATGAATACCGTCTCCACGCGCGCGTGTTCGCGAGGCAGCCGGTGGATGGAAACGCGGCCGGCTTCGAAGGCGGACGCGACCACGCCGCGGGGTAGCAGGGTCACGCCCACGCCGGCGCCGGCGCAGCTGATGATGGCATCGAGGGAACCGAATTCCAGCGGCCGCGCAACGACGATGCCCATGCCGGCAAGCAAGGTTTCCAGGCGCTGGCGATAGGAACAGCCGCGCTGGAAGACGATGGTTTTGAGGTCGGCGATGTTGGCCAGGTCCTTGATGGACCTGATGGCCGGGCTGGTGACCAGCACCAGTTCTTCCGTGAAAATGGCTTCGTGGTGGATATCCGGATGATTGATCGGGCCACTGACGAAAGCCCCATCGAGGCGGCACTCCACGACATCGCGCAGCAGCCCGGCGGTGGTGCCCGTGCTCAGCGCCAAACGGACGTCTGGATAGGCATGGGCGAACTGCGTCAACAGGGGCGTCAACCTGAGCGCCGTCGTGGTTTCCAGGCCGCCCAGCACCAGGGCGCCGCCGGGCACGCCGTCGTCCCGCGCAGCGGCGTGCGCTTCGGCAAGCAGCTTTGCGATGCGGCCGACGAACGGCAGCATGCGCTGGCCCGCGGCCGTGATGGTGACGCCGCGGGCGTGGCGCTGGAACAGCGGGACGCCGATCTCGTCTTCCAGCGCGCGGATGCGCGCCGTGACGTTGGACTGAACGGTATGCAGCTCGCCAGCCGCCTTGTTCATGCTGCCGTGCTTGGCGACGGCAGCGAGGGTTTTCAGATCCGCGACGTCCATGATGCACCAGGTGGGAAGTAGCCCCGGGGCAGCTTAGCACATATCACTAGAATCGATATCCCGTATCTCGTTAATTCGCTTCTGGAGATAGGTCGCCCGGCGTAAGCTGACCTCATCGGCGCTTGAAGGACGGAATCATGGACAGGGTCATGGTCGACAATGGCGGCAATACGGGCACGCGCGCGGTCAGCGCCCGCTGGGCCACATTGGCGGGCTTTTGCGCCAGCCTGGTCGGCATCGGCCTGGCCCGTTTCGCCTATACGCCCTTGCTGCCGGCGATTGTGGGCGCGCACTGGTTCGACGCATCCGTGGCCGCCTATCTGGGTGCCGCCAATCTGGCGGGGTATCTGGCAGGGGCATTGCTCGGGCGGCCGATCGCCGCGCGCGTGCCGATCGCGGTGACGCTGCGCGCCATGATGGCGCTGGCCACGGTGGCGTTCTTCGCCTGTGCGTATCCGCTTTCCTTTTCCTGGTTCTTCTCGTGGCGTTTTCTGTCGGGCCTGGCGGGCGGCGCCTTGATGGTGCTTGCCGCGCCCACGGTGCTGGCGCTGGTGCCCGCCGCGCGCCGCGGGCTGGCTGGCGGCGTGATTTTCATGGGCGTCGGCGTGGGCGTGGCGGTCTCCGGAACCCTCGTCCCGCTGCTGTTGCGACAGAGCCTGCAGGACACGTGGCTGGGCTTGGGCGGGCTCTCGCTGGTCTTGACCGCGATTGCCTGGAAGGGCTGGCCGCGTGACGTGCCCGTCGAGCGCGCGGCGGCACCGGCGCAGTCCGCGCAACAGACGCCCGCGCGGGCAGCATCCCAGTCACGGCATGCGCATCAGCGTCCGCATCCCCTCCGGGCACCGCGCATCCCGGCGCTGCGCGCCCTGTATGCCGAATATGCGCTGAACGCGGCCGGCTGGGTGCCCCACATGATCTTCCTGGTCGATTTCGTCGCGCGCGGCTTGGGCCAGGGTGTGGAGGCCGGCGCCGAATATTGGGTGTTGTTCGGCATCGGCGCGACCGTGGGACCGGTGCTGGCGGGCGCGCTGGCCGACCGCATAGGCTTTGGCCGCGCGCTGCGGCTGGCGTTCACGCTGCAGGCCGTGGGCGTGGCGATACCGGCCCTGGGTATGGGAACCGCCTGGCTGGTGGTGTCCAGCGTGGTCGTGGGCGCGTTCGTCACCGGGACGGTGCCGCTGGTGCTGGGCCGCGTGCATGAGCTGCTGGCGCATCATCCAGCCTTCCGCAACGCGGCGTGGCGCACGGCTACCGTGGCGTTCGCGCTGTTCCAGGCGGTGGCGGCCTACGCGCTGTCCTTCATCTTTACACGCACCGGCGGCGACTACATCCTGCTCTTCGTCATCGGGACGGTGGCCATGGTCCTCGCCTTGCTTATCGACGTGGTAGCGGCCAAGGCCGCGCGGCCGGCGCTGACGGATGCCTGATGCCTGATGCTTGATGCTTGATGCCCGATGCTCGGTGCTTGGTCCTTGAGCATGGTGCCCGGATGCCGTCCGCTAGCCGTCGGGCCCACCGTCGTCCCACTCAGCTGATGGACGCAAAGTATTTCGCCGGCGGCTTGCCGAGCGATTTCTTGAACATGGTGATGAAGGCGGTGACCGATTCATAGCCCAGTTCCTCGGCCACTCGCTGCACCGTTTGCCCCGCGGCCAATTGGCGCAGGGCGATGATCAGGTGCAATTGCTGGCGCCAGCGGCCGAAGGTCAACCCGGTTTCATGGCGGATCAGCCTGGCCAGGGAGCGCTCGCTCATGGCCACCAGCCTGGCCCATTCGGCGAGCGTGCGGCGGTCCGCCGGATGATCCGAGAGCATCGTTGCGATCCTGCGCATGCGCGGTTCGTCCGAAATCGGCAAATGCAGCTGCTCCACCGGCATGATCGCCAGCTCTTCCAACAGCACGGCCGCCTTGCGGCCGGTGCGGCTGTCCGCGTCGTAGTCGGCCGGCTGGTTTGCCATGTCGAGGATCAGTTCGTGCACCAGCGGCGATATCGCCAGCGTGCAGCACTGCGCGGGTAAGCGGGCCGCCCCTGGCTGGACATACAGGTAGCAGATGCGCGCATTGGCGGTGGCGCGCACGCTGTGCGGCATCATGCCGGGCACCCACACAGCATAGTGGGGCGGCACCATCCAGATGGCCCCGGACACCTCGCAGGTCACGCCGCCTTTCATGGCCAGGATCAGTTGGCCCTGGCGATGCTGGTGCACCGGGATCTCGCTGCCATAGTCCGCGGTTTCCAGCCGTATGCCGATGACCGGGCCGGTGGCGCGGTCCAGATTGAAGTCCTTGAACAGGTGGTCCAGCAGCATCGCGGCGCGGAAAGGAGGCGAATGTCGGTTTTTAGAGATTTGTTGTCATAATAGCTAAATTCACGTCGACGCCGCAGGGGTAAGGTAGCACGGTGTCTTTTCCCGCCTTCCGGTAGCTTGATGTCTTCCCAAACCATACGCCTTCCTGTCGCAAGGCCGCTTCTCCTCCTTACCGGCCTGCTGCTGATCGCATGCGTGCTGCGCGCGCCGGTCACCGGCGTGGCCCCGGTGCTGGATATGATCCAGTCCACTTATGCGCTTACTCGTGCGCAGGCCGGCCTGTTGACGACGCTGCCCCTGGTGGCGTTCGGCCTGATTTCTCCCTTCGCGGCGTCGCTGGCGCGCGCGCAGGGCATCGAGCGCACGCTGTTCGGCGCGCTGGTGCTTATCGTCGTGGGCATGGGGGTGCGCTGGGCGGGCCCATTGTGGGCCTTGTATGCGGGCACGGGGCTGATCGGGGCCGGCATCGCGGTGGCCAATGTGCTGCTCCCCAGCCTGGTGAAGCGCGACTTTCCGGCCAAGGTCCCCACCGTGACGGGCATCTGCGCCCTGATGATGGGCGCGATCGCCGCCGGCGCCTCGGTGATCGCCGTGCCGCTTGCGCTAGCCTATGGATGGCGCACCGCACTGGCGGTGTTCGTCGTGCTGCCGCTGATCGCGCTGGCGGTATGGCGTACGCAGCTGGGATCGCATACCGCGCCGGCACGGGGCACCGCCGCCATGCCGCATGGCGGACGCATCTGGCATTCGGCGATCGCTTGGCACGTGACCCTGTACATGGGCATCAACTCCCTGCTGTACTACGTCCTGGTCGGGTGGCTGCCGGTCATCCTGACGGAACAGGGCTTCAGCGCCGGCGAGGCCGGTTCCGTGCACGGCCTGATGCAGCTGTCCTGCGCCTTGCCCGGCCTGGTGTTGGGGGCCGTGGTGAGCCGCCTGAAAAACCAGGTGGCGATCTCGGCCGCCATGGCGGTGGCGATCGCCGTGGCCCTGCTGGGATTCATATACGTGCCAGCTTGGGCAACGCTCTGGGCCGTCCTGTTCGGCGCGGGCTCCGGCAGCGCGATCATCCTGTCGCTGATGTTCATGAGCCTGCGCGTGGCCAGCGTGCACCAGGCCGCGGCGCTGTCCGGCATGGCGCAGGGGGTCGGTTATCTGCTGGCCGCGTGCGGCCCGACGCTGGCCGGCAAGGCGCATGACCTGGCGGGAACCTGGAATACCGTCATGATGGGGGGCTTCGTGCTGGCCATCGTGATGGCGGTGTTCGGGGCGCTGGCGGGCCGCGCGCGCCAGATGCACGCCCGTCCCGCGCCTGCTCCACGATAAGCCCTTTCGATCCGCCGCCTTACCCCGCGCTGGCGGTTTGCGTGCGCCTGGGCAGTGTCCAGTTTGGGCGCACGAAATGGCAGGTATAGCCGTTGGGTATCCGTTCCAGGTAGTCCTGGTGTTCCGGTTCGGCTTCCCAGAAGGGACCGGCCTGCGCCACTTCCGTCACCACCTTGCCCGGCCACAGGCCGGACGCGTCGACGTCGGCTATCGTGTCTTCGGCGATGCGCTTCTGTTCGGGGCTGGTGTAGTAGATCGCCGAACGGTAGCTCGTGCCGGTGTCGTTGCCCTGCCGGTTGCGCGTGGTGGGGTCATGGATCTGAAAAAAGAATTCCAGCAGTTGGCGATAGCTGGTCTTGGCCGGATCGAAGACGATTTCAATCGCCTCGGCATGCGTTCCGTGGTTGCGGTAGGTGGCATTTGGCACGTCGCCGCCGGTGTAGCCGACGCGCGTGGACATCACGCCGTCGAAACGGCGGATAAGATCCTGCATCCCCCAGAAGCAGCCCCCGGCGAGTACAGCGCGTTCGTGGTTCATCAGATGTCCTCCACTTGGTCGAGATAGGCGCCGTAGCCTTCCGCTTCCATCCGGTCGCGCGGAATGAAGCGCAGCGAGGCCGAATTGATGCAGTAGCGCAGGCCGCCGCGGTCACGCGGGCCATCTGGAAATACGTGGCCCAGATGGCTGTCGCCATGGCTGGAGCGGACCTCCGTCCGGACCATGCCATGCGACGCATCGCGCAATTCGTTGATGTTGGCCGGTTCGATGGGCTTGGTAAAACTGGGCCAGCCGCAACCGGATTCGTATTTATCCGACGAGGCGAACAGCGGCTCGCCGGAGACGATGTCGACGTAGATGCCCGGTTCCTTGTTGTCCAGGTATTCGCCGGTGCCCGCACGCTCGGTGGCGCTTTCCTGGGTGACCCGATATTGCTCCGGCGTGAGCCGTGCGATGGCTTCCGGGTCTTTTCTGTAGTTGGACATGGTTCGCTCCTTGGAACAGGGAAGGTCGATTATGTGGGGCGGTTCGCACCGGATTCAAGGGCGCCCAGGCAGCAAAAACCATGGCACCGGAGGGTGGTGGCCAAGGATAAGTATAGAAGGTGCAAGAGGGGATGCCGCGGGCTAGGCAAGCCCGCGGCCCGGTACTACTGCCTGGAATGCAGACCGAACATATTGCCTTCCGTGTCGATGGCCAGGGCGATGAAGCCGTAGGCCCCGATGGCGGTTTTTTCCAGGTGGATGCGGCCGCCCGCCTGCCCGACACGGGCCGCCTCCTTGGCGCAATCGTCGCACTTGAAATAGACCAGCGTGCTGTTGCCGCCGGACGGGACGCCTTCCATCTTGGCCAGCGTACCGGCACAGCCGGGTTCGTCCATCGACATGGGAAAGGCATGCATCTCCAGCTTGGGGTCCGGGCTGTCGATTTTTTCCAGACGGGTGTTCAGGACGGTCTCGTAGAACGCTTTCGCGCGATTCATGTCCTGCACGTAGATTTCGAACCAGCCTACGGGATTTTCCAGCTTCATGGGACGTTCTCCTTCAAGGTGGCAGCGTGGGGTAACGGTCTCACGATAGTGGCTGCATGTTGCGGCGGCAAGACCGGGCCTGGCCGTCAATCTGGTGCTATCCCAATGATGGAAGCGGCCGATCCGCGATAGACGCTACTGTCGTCGCGGTATACGCTTCAGTCGCCTGTCCGCGGGCCGGTGTACCCGGCGATCGCGGGTGTTTCTCCCGATTCATCGAAAGGATGCGCAATGAGCACGATCAAGACGAAAGACGGTACGGAGATCTTCTACAAGGATTGGGGGACGGGACAACCCATCGTTTTCCATCACGGCTGGCCGCTGAGCGCGGACGACTGGGACGCCCAGATGCTGTTCTTCCTGCACAAGGGCTATCGCGTGATCGCCCATGACCGGCGTGGCCACGGCCGTTCGTCGCAGAGCGCGACGGGCCATGAAATGGACACCTACGCCGCCGACGTCGCTGAACTGGCCGCCGCGCTGGATCTGCGCGACGCCATCCACGTCGGTCATTCGACCGGGGGCGGTGAAGTGGCCCGCTATGTGGCACGCCATGGAAAGGGGCGCGTCGCCAAGGCGGTACTGATCGGCGCGGTCCCGCCGGTCATGGTGAAAAGCGAGAAAAACCCTGGCGGCCTGCCGCTGGAGGTCTTCGACGGTTTTCGCCAGGCGCTGGCCGCGAACCGTGCGCAATTTTTCCTTGACGTGCCCAGCGGTCCTTTTTACGGATTCAACCGGCCCGACGCCAAGGTGGCCCAGGGCGTGATCCAGAACTGGTGGCGCCAGGGCATGATGGGCGCCGCCAATGCACACTACGATTGCATCAAGGCATTCTCGGAAACCGATTTCACCGAGGACCTGAAGCAGATCGACGTGCCGGTGCTGATCATGCACGGCGATGACGACCAGATCGTGCCCATCGCCGATTCGGCAATGTTGTCCGCGAAGCTGGTGAAGCGCGGAACGCTGAAAGTCTACAAGGGCTATCCGCACGGCATGTGCACCACGCATGCCGACGTGATCAACGCGGATCTGCTCGCCTTCATTCAAAGCTGATACGGCAGGCCTGATAGGGCAGGCGCGCGACGGGTGCAAAAGCGGCGCTAGCCGGGCCACCGATACCTGTGCGCGCCGAAAGCGGCCGATGGCGTGGTCGTTCACGATGCCCACGGCCTGCATCCACGCGTACACGATGTGTGGCACCGGCGAACTTGAAGCCCGGGCGCTTCAGTTGCTTGGAGATCCGTTCCGACAGGGGCGTGGTGGCGACCCGGCTATTGCCGTCGTTCTGGCTGCCTTCCTACGGCATCAAGCCTGCCATTTCTTTACGGGCGGCCGGTCTGCATACACCGCGTGTTCTCGTCCGTTGATCATCAGGTCTCCGACCTGGGCGATATCACTGGTGGTGATCTTCGACAGCAACTCGGTGATGATGCCGACAAAGGACGTCGGCATGGCGTCCAGGAGCCCGGCGGAGGGGATGAGCGCCTGGGGTTGGTCCTGCGGCACGGACAATGCCTGCACGTTCTGAGAGGACGCAGCGGTGGCCGATAGGGTCATGATGAAACTCCTTGGGATGATAGAGCGAGAGTCCTGAGTACGGTCGTCCCCGTGAAGGTTCCGGCGATATCCGCGACCCCGCCCATATCGGCCGACCCTGTGCCCAGCAGGGACATGCCTCTTCCTTACTGCACTGCAAAATATACTGCGCCCCTCGCATCCTGCACCGTATCGCGGCGCGCGGCATCCCCGACGGGCCATCGCGCCGTACGTCTCATGACTGCTTCGAAATCCCACGCACAACTTGGCCGGGCCGGGCTGTACCTGCTGCTGGCGGGGCAACTCCTGCCCATGATCGATTTCTCCATCGTCAACGTCGCGCTGGACGCGATGGCGCACTCGCTGCATGCCAGCGAAATGGAACTGGAGCTGATTGTCGCCGTCTACGGCGTCGCCTTCGCGGTGTGCCTGGCGATGGGCGGACGGCTGGGCGACAACTACGGACGCCGGCGCGTGTTCTGGTGGGGCGTGATGTTGTTCACGGTGGCGTCGCTGCTGTGCGGACTGGCGGGCCAGGTATGGGTGCTGCTGGCGGCGCGCGCGCTGCAGGGCGTGGCGGCCGCGCTGGCGGTGCCCCAGATTCTTGCCACCATCCATGTCAGCCTGCGTGGCCATGAGCACTCCCGTGCGCTGGGCTTGTACGGCGCCATCGGCGGCCTTGCCTTCGTGGTGGGCCAGGTGCTGGGGGGCCTGCTGGTGTCGCTGGATGTCGGCGGACTGGGCTGGCGCAGCGTATTCCTGATCAATCTTCCGATAGGACTGGCCGTGATGGCCTACACCGGCCGCCTGTTGCCGGAAACGCGATCCTCGCATCCCGCCCGCATCGACTGGCCGGGGACCTGGCTCCTGGCGATGGTGATCCTGTGCCTGCTGATCCCTGTCGCCGTGGGGCCGGTGCTGCACTGGCCGTGGCAGTGCGAGGCGATGCTGGCCGCCGTGCCGGTGCTGCTGTATGCGCTATGGCATGTGGAAGTGCGCCAGGAGCGACGCAAGGCGTTTCCCTTGCTGCCGCCTGCGCTGCTGCGCCTGTCCAGCATCCGCTTCGGCGTGTGTGTCGCGGTGTTGTTCTTCTCCAGCTGGAGCGGCTTCATGTTCGCGATGGCGCTGACGCTGCAGGCGGGCGCGGGCATGTCGCCGCTGTCGTCGGGCAATACGTTCATCGCCATGGGCACGGCCTATTTCATCGGATCGCTGATGACCAGCCGGGCCGTGGCGCGCTTCGACAAGGCGCCCGTATTGGTTTTCGGCTGCCTGGTGCAGATGGCGGGCGTGCTGGCGCTGATGGTGACCTTGCGCGCGGTATGGCCGGAACCCACGGTGTTCAACCTGATGGCGGCGACCGTGCCGATCGGCTTGGGCCAGGCCTTTATCGTGGGCTGCTTCTTTCGCATCGGCCTGTCCGAAGTTCCCCCCGAGCAGGCGGGCGCGGGAAGCGCGACGCTGTCGACCGTGCAGCAAAGCGCGCTGGGGCTGGGGCCGGCCATCTCCGGTTCGGTGTTGACGTATTTCCTGACGGCCCCGCATGGGAATTATCTGCAGGGCGCCAGCGGCGTGCTCACGATGGAATTCGTCGTCGTCGGGATGCTGGTGCTGGTCACGCTGGCCTACGAATGGCGGCGCCGCGCGCGCCGGGCGGCACTGGCCGCCGCCGCGGCGGGCGAGTGAGCCGCGGGGCGGCGGCCCCCACCGGTTTACATGGGCTTTGGCGCCTGTATGCGCCGGCCCCTGCGCCCATGCGGGTTCGACGCAGGCGTAATTTCCGAAAACAGAAAATGTCCGGGGCGGGATGCCTGCATGGCCGCCGTGCATAATGGCCGGCGATACGCGCATGCACGAACATGGAGTCCCCCATCGATGAAACAGGCATCCCCGTTTCCCGCATGGCGCCTTCGGGCGTCGATCCGCGTCCTTTGCGCGCTGGCGGCGTTGACGGCCGTGGGCGCCGCGCGGGCCGAGCCGGCCTGCGATCCTGCGCAGTTGTCGTTCGCCGTGGACCGCGAGGGCGGCCAGTTCGACGGGATGTCGCACTCCGGGACCCTTCTGGTCGTGCGTAATCTCGGACCGAATACCTGCACCGTGCCCGCCCGGCCGGAGGTGGGTTTCCTGGATGCCGCGCAACACCCGCTGCCGGTTTCGCTGCAGCGACCGGCCGGCATGCACCCGGGGCCGGTGCTGCCGCCGGTGGCCGTACCACCCGGGGCCGAGTTGACCAGTGAAGCGCGCTGGGTCTCCAGCGACGCGTTCGGCGCCGGCAACTGCGTGGCGTCGGCCTTTATCTCCTTGTCGATCCGCGGACAGCCGCATTTCACGGTACCGCTGGCGACGCAGCTGTGCGGCCCGGCGCACGCAGCGCCTTCGTATTCCCTTACGCTGCTGCGCCGCGATCCGGTGTACGCCGCGCCTGCCCGGTAGAGCAGGCGGCCGGCATCCCCCTCCGCGCCTATGGTGGCGATGCCCGTGCCCTGGCGCGATGCGCCGTTCCTGCGCCCCTTGCGATGCGGTCTGCCCCGGAGACGATGGCCGGCACCGCGGCTTCCGCTGGCTGCGCGATCGGCCATAATGCAACCTCGCGAAACGCGCTAGAGGAGGGGGACCCCATGTTCAAACAATTGATCGCCGGCACCACGCTGGCGGCGGCCGCCGTGGCCGCTCACGCGCAATATCCGGATCACGCCATCCGCATGATCGTGCCGTTCCCGCCCGGGCAGGCGACGGACATCTTCGCCCGCGCCCTGGCGGAAAAGCTGGGCGCCGAGCTGAAGCAGCCCATCATCGTCGACAACCGCGCTGGCGCCGGCAGCAATATCGGCATGGCGCAGGCGACGCGTGCACCGGCCGACGGCTATACCCTCGTCATCGCGGGCAGCGCCGCGGCGGTAAACCAGACCTTGTACAAGAAGCTGGACTACAGCCTGGCCAAGGACTACGCGCCGGTCACGGGCGTGTTCTCGGTGCCCTTGATGTTCCTGTCCAATCCGCAATCCGGGATCAAGACGCTGCGCCAGCTGGTGGAGCGGGCCAAGGCGCATCCGGGCGAACTGGCCTACGCCAGCGCAGGCATCGGCGGCACCCAGCATTTGTCGGCCGAGATGTTCAAGGCGGCGGCGCAGGTCGATATACGCCATATTCCCTACAAGGGCAGCGGGCCGGCCCAGGCGGATTTCCTGGGCAACCAGGTGCCGCTGATGGTGGATTCGGTCACGGCCGGGCTGCCGCACGTGCAAAGCGGCAAGGCCATCGCGCTGGCCGTCACCACGGCCAAGCGTCTGCCGCAATTGCCGAATGTGCCCACGATCGCCGAATCCGGCTATCCGGGCTTCGAGGCCATCGGCTGGGCCGCCGTGCTGGCGCCCAAGGACACGCCCGCGCCCATCGTGGATTTCCTCAGCCAGCGCATCGGCGCCATCCTCAATTCGCCGGCCATGCAAGGCTATCTGCGCGAACGCGGCGCCGAACCGATGGCGATGACGCCGGCCCAGACCGCCACCTTCATCAATGGCGAGATCGCCAAATGGGGCGCCGCGGTGAAGTCCTCGGGCGCGGAAGTGGATTGAGGCTTGCGTGCTGCGCGCGATCAGGCGGCTTCGTGGATCAGGCGCAGCAGTTCGCGGCAGTCCGCTTCGAGGGTGGCTTCGGACACATTGCTGACGGCCAGCATCAGCCCCGGCCGGGGCGGCAGCGATACGAACCAGTTGGATAGCGGACCGGGAGCGATGCCGTGCTCCAGCGCACGCCGCGCGATCCCGACGTCGTCGGTGCCGTCCGGCAGCGCCAGGTGTACGGCCAGGCCGGCGGGCCCCGTCTGCGCGTCCAGCGGCAAACGGGCCAGGCAGGCCACCAGGGCGTCGCGCCGGGCGGCATAGAGCCGCTTCATGCGGCGCAGATGCCGCAGGTAGTGGCCTTGGCGCATGAACTCGGCCAGCACGAGCTGCGGCGTGGGAGTCGGCGCGGGTGCCAGGCAGGCGGCGACCTCGGTGAAGTGGCGCGCGTTCGCGGCGGGCACGACGATGAAACCCAGCCGCAACAGCGGACTGATCGTCTTGCTGAACGTACCGATATGCAGGACGCGGCCGGCGCCGTCGAGCGCCGCCAGCGCCGGCGCGGCACGGCCGCGCAAGTGGAGTTCGCTGAGGAAGTCGTCTTCGACGACCCAGGCGCCTTGGCCGGCGGCCCAGTCCAGCAGCGCGCGCCGGCGTGCCGGTGCCATGGTCACGCCCAGCGGCGCCTGCTGTCCGGGCGTGACGACCGCCAGGGCGGCGTCCGGCGCCATGCGCAGGCCGGCTTCGACGTCCAGGCCCTGCGCGTCGACCGGCACATGGGCCAGCCGCATGCCGGCCAGGGCAAGGGCGCGGCGCGTCAAGGGAAAACCCGGGTCTTCCATCCAGGCGGTCTGGCCTTCCAGGCCCAGCGCCCGTATGACCAGATTGAGCGCGCCGCTGAAGCCCGCGGTGATCAGGACCTGCGCCGGCGAACATGCCACGCCTCGCGCCAGCGCCAGATAGGCCGCGATCTGTTCGCGCAGGCGCGGTTCGCCGCGCGGATCGGGATAACCCATCGGACCGGTGGCCATTTCGCGGGCAGCCTGGGTAAAAAGGCGGGACCACACTGTCGCGGGAAACGTGTCCTGGCCCGGAAGGCCCATCTGGAACGGCATGGGGCGGGCCGAAAACCGCTGGATCAGGTCCGGCACGGGCGCCGTATCGCCGGGTGAGGGCGGTGGCGGTGCCGGGATGGCATGGCGCGAGACGAAGGTCCCCGCCGCGCCCGCCGGCACCAGCAATTGCTCGTCGACCAGGCGTTCATAGGCCGCCCGCACGGTGCCCCGCGCCACGCCCAGCTGCGACGCGAGATCGCGCCACGAGGGCAAGCGCGCGCCCGGGGCGAGCTGGCCTTCCCGGATGGCCTGGCCGATGGCGTGGTGGATCTGTCCGGCCAGCGGCGTGCGCGCCTGGCGGTCGATGGCGATCTGAAAATTGTCGGGAGTCTCCATCGTCTCGATCAGGTCGTTATTGGAAGTGGGCATCCGCCGATCGTACATAAATTCCAGGCGGCCGATGGGACCGAAACCCGTGTATCGGCGATTGAAAATGCATCGGCGCCGACCCGCGGCGGCATAGACTAGCCTTAGTCGAAATGATGCAGCGCCTGCTCATTTCCTGCTGAACAATCCCATGGCGGCAGTCCGGCCATATCGGGGCGCAGACTCTTTTCAAGGTGGAAGTCCAATGAAAACCGTGACCTATGGGCTCGGCATCTTGTTCCTGGCTGCCAGCTCCCTGATGCCTTCGTATTTGAATGTCGCATGGGGCCAGCAAGCCGCCGGGCCGCGTGACGCCGCTGCGTCGGCGCCCGCGCCGATCAACGTGGACACGTCGCGCATCGCCGTGGCAGGCTTCTCGTCCGGCGCCTATATGGCGGTGCAGGCGCAAATTGCTTTCCCGAAAATGTTCCGGCGGGCGGGCATACTGGCGGGCGGGCCCTACGAGTGCGCCGAGGGCAGCGTGGCCGCCATGATCAAGCGCTGCATGGAGGGCGCGCCATCGCAGGCGGATGTCAAGCGCTTCGTTCAAACCACGATACGGCGCTCCAACAACCGCGAGGTCGGGCCCTTGACCGAACTGAGCAACGGCATCGTTTACCTGCTGCATGGCACTGCCGATGTGATTGTGAAACCGCCCGTGGCCGAAGCGACCATGGCGTACTACACCGAGCTCAAGCAGCAGGCCGGGCTGGCTAACTTGACCATTATCGACGATAACAGCCGCGATTTTGGGCATACGTTCCCGACCGATCTGCCGTCCGCGCCAGTCTGGGGGCAACCCTATTCGAAGGATGACTGCAAGACATCCGCGTTGCCTTATATTGGGCACTGCAAGTTCGATGGCGCGAAATTGATACTCACGCACCTGTACCCCGAAATCGATTCGAGCCAGGTAGTGCGGACCGGCGCGGCCGGCAAGCTTCGGCAGGTTCCGGTTTCCGGCGCGGCCGGCTCGGCCTATATGGAGGACTGGGCGTATTTGTACACGCCAGCTTCCTGCCTGGACGGCCAGCGTTGTGGGCTGCTTGTCGCCCTGCACGGGTGCGGCCAGAACTACACGTCCATCGGCGATAACTTTGTCCGATTGGCCGGCTTCAATCGCTGGGCCGATGCTTTTCATGTCGCCGTCCTGTATCCGCAGACCAAGACTTTCTTCGGCAACTACGGCGGCTGCTGGGACTGGTGGGGATACACGGACGCGAACTACGACGTACGCAAAAGCCAGCAATTGCAGCGGATTACGGGTACCGTGATGGACTGGATTCTCAACCACAAGTAGGGCATGTGACCGTCCCCGGGTAGTTGTTCGACGGTCCGATCCAGGCGCCCCGCCGTCGCCGCGTCCCGGCATCGCGGACGTCCGCACCCGCCGACCGTACATAAATTCCAGCCGGCCGCCGCAGGCCGCCGTTGTCTTTCTTCCGCGCTTTCTGTACAAACGCAGAAAACAGATGAAGGCTAACAGGCAGCTTTTCGTCAGGAGACACGATGCGGCTGATGCTGGAAGGCATTCAACGACAGGCGGGATCACAAGTCCTGCTGTATCCGATGAGCCTGGCGCCGGAACCCGGCGCCATGACGGTCCTGCTGGGGGTGACCCAAGCGGGCAAGACATCGCTGATGCGGATCATGGCCGGCCTGGACCGGCCCAGCCAGGGCGCCGTGCGGGTCGACGGTACGGACGTGACACGGGTTCCCGTGCGGGAACGCAACGTCGCCATGGTGTACCAGCAGTTCATCAACTACCCCTCGATGACGGTGTTCGACAATATCGCCTCGCCGCTGCGGCTGCGCCGGATGCAGGGCGTGGACGAGCGCGTCAGGGCGATGGCCGCGCGCCTGCACATCGAGCATCTGCTTCAGCGATATCCCGCGGAGCTGTCCGGAGGGCAGCAGCAGCGCGTCGCGCTGGCCCGCGCCCTGGTCAAGGACGCACCGTTGGTCCTGCTGGACGAACCCCTGGTCAACCTGGACTACAAGCTGCGCGAGGAATTGCGCGACGAGCTTGCCGAATTGTTCGATGAAGGCCGCGCTACCGTGGTCTACGCCACCACCGAGCCGGCCGAGGCCCTGTTGCTGGGCGGCCATACCGCGGTGCTGGACGCGGGCGAACTGCTGCAGTACGGCCCCACCGCCGAAGTGTTCCATCGTCCATGTTCCATCCGCGTGGCCCGCGTGTTCAGCGATCCGCCGATGAACCTGCTGCGCGCGCGCCGCGACAGCCTGGGTTTCGTGCTGGGCGATGGCCTGCGCGTGCCACGCGAATTGCCCACCGGCGGCGCGGACGGCGCCGAGGTCACGGCCGGCCTGCGCGCCGGCGCGTTGTACGTGGACGAGCGTCCCGGCTGCCTGGCGCTGCACGGCACGGTCAAGCTGGCGGAGATATCCGGGTCCGATACCTTCGTGCATACGGCCACCGCGGCGGGAGACCTGGTGGCGCAGCTTACCGGCGTCCATCGTTTCGCGCTGGGCGAAGCGATACGCCTGTACTTCGACCCAGGACAGACCTACGCCTTCGATGCCGCGGGCGACCTGCTGGCGGCACCCGCCTACCGTGCCGCGCCGATCGGCGCGAAGGTGGGGGCGCACTGATGGCAAGCATCGAGCTGGACCTGTCGCATTCCTACGTTGCCCATCCCGCCCGGGACGAAGACTACGCCCTGCTGCCGCTGCGCTACACCTTCCGCGATGGCGGTGCCTATGCCCTGCTTGGCCCCTCCGGCTGCGGCAAGACCACGCTCCTGAACTGCATGTCGGGGCTGCTGCGGCCTTCGTCCGGGCACGTCCGCTTCGACGGCCGCGATGTGACGGGGCAGACGCCGCAACAGCGCAACATCGCGCAGGTGTTCCAGTTTCCGGTGGTCTACGACACCATGACCGTCGCGGACAACCTGGCGTTTCCGCTGCGCAATCGCGGCGTGCCGGAAGCGCGCGTGCGCGAGCGGGTAGGGCGCGTCGCCGAAATGCTGGAGCTGTCGTCGGTACTGGACCGGCGCGCGAGCGGCCTGGCCGCGGACGCCAAGCAGAAGATCTCGCTGGGCCGCGGGCTGGTGCGCAGCGACGTGTCGGCCGTGTTGTTCGACGAACCGTTGACGGTCATCGACCCGAACCTGAAATGGTCCCTGCGGCGCAAGCTGAAGGAGATACACCAGGAGTTCAAGCTGACGCTGATCTACGTCACCCACGACCAGACCGAGGCGCTTACCTTCGCCGACCAGGTGGTGGTGATGTCACGCGGCAAGGTCGTTCAGGTGGGCACGGCGGACGATCTCTTCCTGCGGCCCGCCCATACCTTCGTCGGGCATTTTATCGGCTCGCCCGGGATGAACTTCCTGCCGGCGCGCTGGGACGACGGCGGGGTGCGCATCGGTACGCGCGTGCTGCGCCAGGCCCCGGCCGACGCAGCGGCCGAGCTGGCGCGGGCAGGCCCGTTCACGCTGGGCATACGGCCGGAATTCGCGCGCCTGTGCGCGGGGGATGCGCCCGAGGCATTGCCCGTGGCGCTGACACGGGTGCAGGACATCGGCACCTATCTGCTGCTGACCGGCACCTTCGAAGGTCACACCGTGCGGGCGCGCCTGCCGCTGGACAGCGGCGTGGGCGCGCCGGGCAGCACCGCCTGGCTGTCCGTGCTCAATGCGCATACCTGCTTTTATCGCGACGAGGAGCTGATCCGATGAAGCCGATCAACCAGAAGGCCTGGCTGCTGGTCCTGCCAGTGGTGGTGTGCGTCGCCTTTTCCGCGATCCTGCCGCTGATGACCATCGTCAATTATTCGGTGCAGGACATCATTTCGCCGGACCGGCGGGTGTTCGTCGGCACGGAATGGTTCGCTTCCGTGCTGCAGGATCCGGAGCTGCACAGCGCGCTGTGGCGCCAGATCGGTTTTTCGCTGGCCGTGCTGCTGGTGGAGATCCCGCTGGGCATCCTGCTGGCCCTGTGCATGCCGGCATCCGGGTGGCAGGCATCCGCGGTGCTGGTGATCGTCGCGCTCTCGCTGCTGATCCCCTGGAACGTGGTGGGCACGATATGGCAGGTGTTCGGACGGACGGACATCGGGCTGCTGGGCGCGGCCTTGTCGTGGATGGGCGTCAACTACAACTACACCGGCGCCGACCTGGATGCATGGCTGACCGTGCTCGTCATGGACGTCTGGCACTGGACGCCGTTGGTGGCGCTGCTGTGCTATGCCGGCCTGCGTGCCATTCCGCAGGCCTATTACCAGGCCGCCCGCATCGACGGCGCCTCCCGCATGGCGGTATTCCGGTATATCGAGCTGCCCAAGATGCGCGGGGTGCTGATGATCGCGGTGCTGCTGCGCTTCATGGACAGCTTCATGATCTACACCGAGCCCTTCGTCCTGACGGGCGGCGGGCCCGGCAATTCCACCACCTTCCTGTCGCAATACCTGACGCAGAAGGCGGTGGGGCAGTTCGACCTGGGCCCGGCGGCGGCGTTTTCCATCGTCTACTTCCTGATCATTCTGCTGCTGTGCTTCCTCCTGTATAACTGGATCCTGCGGGCCGGCACTTCCGGCGCCCTCGACGAGGAGAACGCCCGTGCGTGAAAAACCCATCGTCTGGCGCAGTGCCTTCCTGGTCCTGTACCTGCTGTTCGCCATCCTGCCGCTGTACTGGATGCTGAACATGTCGTTCAAGCCCAATAGCGAGATCGTCGGCGCCCTGACGCTGTGGCCACGCGAGTTCACGCTGCGGCACTACCAGACCATCTTCACCGATCCGGCCTGGTATTCGGGCTACATCAATTCGCTGATCTATGTGGCGATCAACACGGTCATTTCGCTGGTGGTGGCCTTGCCGGCCGCCTATGCGTTCTCGCGCTACAGCTTCATCGGCGACAAGCATGTGTTCTTCTGGCTCTTGACCAACAGGATGACGCCGCCGGCGGTCTTTCTCTTGCCTTTTTTCCAGTTGTACTCATCCCTGGGGCTGATGGACACGCATATCGCCGTGGCGCTGGCGCACCTGGTATTCAACGTGCCGCTGGCCGTGTGGATACTGGAAGGCTTTATGTCCGGCGTGCCGCGCGAGATCGACGAGACCGCCTATGTGGACGGCTATTCCTTTCCGCGGTTTTTCCTGACCATATTCCTGCCCCTGATCAAGGCGGGCGTCGGCGTGACGGCCTTCTTCTGCTTCATGTTCAGCTGGGTGGAGCTGCTGCTGGCGCGCACGCTCACCTCCGTGAACGCCAAGCCCATCGTGGCGACCATGACACGCACGGTGTCGGCCGCCGGCATGGACTGGGGCGTGCTGGCGGCCGCGGGCGTGCTGACCATCGTGCCCGGCGGCATCGTGATCTGGTTCGTGCGCCGGTATATCGCCAAGGGTTTCGCCATGGGACGCGTATAGGAGCCGACGATGTTCGCCTGGATGGTTTGGACTACCCCGGTTGCCGTGTTCTTCGGCTGCGTCGTCCTGATGCTGGCGGGCATGACGATCTGGGAATTGCGCTCGCCGACGCACACGCGCAAGGGCTTCCTGCCCATCGCCACCACGCGCGGCGACCGGCTGTTCATCGGCCTGATGTGCGCCGCCTGGGTCAACCTGGTTTTCGTCGGGATGGGCCAGCGCTTCATGGCCTGGTTTTCGCTGGACGAGCCGCCCTCGGTGTGGATCAGTTTCGTGGTTTCCATGCTGGTGCTGGCGCTCGTCATGCGCAAGGGCTGAGCAGGATGCGGCCCCGCGGACACGGGCCGTCACGATTCCATGGACCACGGCCACCGCCTTTCCCGGCCGCGTCCGCAGCACAACAGGGAAGGGCTTATCGAGGAGACAGCTCATGAAAGTGCGCATGCATGCCGTGGCAGCCGCCATCGCCCTGATCGGATCGCCGGGCGCCTGGGCCGGGGAACCCGAGGCGCAGAAATGGATCGATACGGAGTTCCAGCCGTCGACGCTCTCCAAGGACCAGCAGATGGCCGAGATGAAATGGTTCATCGACGCGGCAGCCAAGCTGAAGGCGAAGGGCATCAATGAAGTCAACGTGGTGTCGGAGACCATCACGACACACGAATACGAATCCAAGACGCTGGCGCGGGCGTTCGCCGAGATCACCGGCATCAAGGTGAACCACGACATCATCCAGGAAGGCGACGTGGTCGAGAAGCTGCAGACGTCGATGCAGTCGGGCAAATCCATCTACGACGGGTGGATCTCCGATTCCGACCTGATCGGCACGCATTACCGCTACGGCGCCGTCCTGCCGCTATCCGACTACATGAACGGCTCGGGCAAGGAATATACCAACCCCGGCCTGGACCTGAAGGATTTCATCGGTACGCGCTTTACCACCGCGCCGGACGGCAAGCTGTACCAATTGCCGGATCAGCAGTTCGCCAACCTGTATTGGTTCCGCGCCGACTGGTTCGCGCGCAAGGATCTGCAGGACAAGTTCAAGGCCAAGTATGGCTATGAACTCGGCGTGCCCACCAATTGGTCGGCCTACGAGGACATCGCGGATTTCTTCACCAATGACGTCAAGGAGCTCGATGGCAAGCGCGTGTACGGCCACATGGACTACGGCAAGAAGGACCCGTCGCTGGGCTGGCGCTTTACCGATGCCTGGCTGTCGATGGCCGGCACGGCGGACAAGGGATTGCCCAACGGCATGCCCGTGGACGAATGGGGCATACGGGTGGCGGACGACAAGTGCACGCCGGTTGGCGCCTCGGTGGAGCGCGGCGGCGCGACCAACAGCCCGGCCGCGGTCTATGCCCTGACGAAATACGTGGATTGGATGAAGAAGTACGCGCCGCAGCAAGCCACCGGCATGACCTTTTCCGAGTCCGGTCCCGTGCCCGCGCAGGGCCAGATCGCGCAGCAGATATTCTGGTACACGGCCTTCACGGCGGACATGACGAAGAAGGGCCTGCCCGTGGTGAATGACGACGGCACGCCCAAATGGCGCATGGCACCTTCCCCGTATGGACCGTACTGGAAGGACGGCATGCAGAACGGCTACCAGGATGTGGGGTCATGGACTTTCTTCAAGTCCACGGATCCCAACCGTATGGCCGCCGCCTGGCTGTATGCGCAGTTCGTGACGTCCAAGACGGTATCGCTGAAGAAATCCATCACGGGGCTGACCTTTATCCGCGACAGCGACATACACAGCGACTTCTTTACCAAGAACGCCAACAACTATGGCGGACTGATCGAGTTCTACCGCAGTCCGGCGCGCGTGGCATGGACGCCAACCGGGACCAACGTGCCGGACTATCCCAAGCTGGCGCAGCTCTGGTGGAACAACATCGCCACGGCCGTGACGGGCGAAAAAACGCCGCAGCAGGCCATGGACAGCCTGGCCAATGAAATGGACCAGGTCATGGCACGGCTGCAGCGCGCCGGGATGGCGCAGTGCGCGCCCAAGCTGAACGCACGCAGCGATCCGTCGAAGTGGTTATCGGACCAGCATGCGCCGTGGAAGAAGCTGGCCAACGAGAAGCCCAAGGGCGAAACCATTGCCTACGACAAGCTGCTGCAGGCGTGGAAGGAGGGCAAGGTGCGGTAGTCCACCGCAGGCCACCGAAACCTAGCGGTGTTCCGCCCGATGGACCTGGTACCGCGCCAGCTTGTCCCAGTCCCAATCGATGCCCAACCCAGGGTCCGGCGACGGGATGGCGCGGCCGTTTTCGACGCGCATGCCCGTCGCCGTGACCATATCGAGCTGCGGAATGTATTCCAGCCAGCGGCTGTTCGGGATGGCGCAGCATAGCGCCACGTGGATTTCCATCAGGAAGTGCGGGCAGACGGGTACGTTATAGGCCTCGGCCATGTGCGCCACCTTCAGCCACGGCGTGATGCCGCCGATGCGGCCGACGTCGACCTGGACAATGCTGCAGGCCCCGCTTTGCAGGTAGTCCTTGAATTGCGACAGGCTATACAGGGATTCGCCGACGGCGATCGGTACCGTCGTCGAGGCGCATAGGCGGCGGTGGGCATCGACGTCGTCCGCGTGGATGGGTTCTTCGAACCAGGCGATATCCAGCGCTTCGAAGCAGCGGGCGCGGCGGATCGCTTCGCTCAGGTTGAGCCCCTGGTTGGCATCGGTCATGACTTCCCAGCCGGGGCCGACGGCGTCGCGCACCGCCGACAGGCGTTCCATGTCTTCGGCCACGTGCGGACGGCCCACCTTGATCTTGGTGCCGCCGAAGCCGGCTTCCTGGGCGCGCAGGGCCTCTTCCACCAATTGCGCTTCGTCCAGGTGCAGCCAGCCGCCCTCCGTGTAGTACATCTCGATGGCGTCCTTGGCGCCGCCGGCCAACCGGTGCAGGGGCAGGGCGGCGCGTCGCGCGCGCAAGTCCCACAAGGCGGTGTCGATGGCGGCCAGCGCGATGGAGGTCAGCGCGCCCACCGTGGTGGCGTGCACGCGGAAGAACAGGTCACGCCACAGTCTTTCGATATCGTCGGCTTCGCGGCCAATCAGCATGGGCGCAAGGTGGTCGTCCAGCAGCCGCGCCACGGAGGAACCGCCGGTGCCGATGGTGTAGCTGTAACCCGTGCCGACCATGCCGTCGGTGTCGCGGATACGCACCATCGGGGTTTCCTGGCATTCGAAACTCTGGACGGCGTCCGTGCGTTTGACCTTGGGGGGAAGGTTGACGAGCAATACCTCGACGGATGCGATGGCGGCCATGCGCGCTCCTGGTGATGGTGGATGGGACAGCGGAACAGCGGACAGCCTGCATTATGGACTCGGTGGCGCGCGCAATAGCGTCGTCCAAGCCGCCGCGCAGGGCTCACGTGGCTAGGGTTTCTACTTGGTTGTAAGGCAACTTGATAAGCAGATAGGATGCGATGGAACAGCCCCGCGTGGTGGTCTGGCATGCGGCGCATAACGATGCCCCGAGGAGACCGCCGTGCCCGATTCGAATGCGTCGCCGTTGGCCGCCTATCCCGGGCTGTGCGGCAAGGTCGTGGTGTGCACCGGCGCCGCCCAGGGCATCGGACGGGCCATGCTGGATGCCTTTGCGCGGCACGGCTGCCGCCTGGTGCTGTTGGACATGGATGCCGAGGGCATGGACGCGGCCGCCATGCAGGTGCGCGAGCGCCATCCCGGCGTCCAAGCGCTATGCCTGCGGGCCTCCGTGCGCGACGATGCCGCGGTGGAACAGGCCTATGCCGCGGCGCGCGCGCATTTCGGCCGCGTCGACATCACACTGAACAATGCCGGCATTTCCATGAACAAGCCGACGCTGGAACTGAGCGGCGAGGAATGGCGGCGCGCCATCGATATCGACCTGAGCGGCGTGTTCTATTGCTGCCAGGCGGCCGGGCGCATCATGGTCGCGCAGGGCGCCGGGGTCATCGTGAATACCGCCTCGATGTATGGCGTGGTCGCGGCACCCGAACGCGCCGCCTACTGCGCCGCGAAGGCAGGTGTGGTCGCGCTCAGCAAATCCCTGGCGGTGGAGTGGGGGCGGCACGGGATCCGCGTGAACGCGCTGTGCCCGGGCTATATCCGCACGGCGCTGGTGGACGATCTGATCGCGCGGGGTGCGCTCGATGCCGGCCGTATCGAGGCCCGCGCGCCGATGGGCCGCCTGGGCACGCCCGCGGAAATGGCCGAGGTCGCGCTCTTCCTGGCCTCGGACGCCGCACGCTATACGACGGGCCACGCCATGCTGTCCGACGGCGGATGGACCGCCAATGGCTATCTTTGAGGAGTATGGGCCGCCATGCCGGATCTGCACCCCCTGACGCCCCATGCCCCTTGGGTGGCGCTTACCGCCACCGAACAGGATTGGGCGCACGCCGACCCCGCCTTGCTCGGTACGCTGCTGGCGCATTGCCACCTGATCCGAGGTTTCGAGGAAACGGTGCTGGCGCTCGCCGGCGAAGGCCTGGTGCACGGCCCGGCGCATTCCAGCATCGGACAGGAAGGCGGGGCGGCCGGGTCCATCGTGGGCCTGCGCGCGGCCGATGGCGTGAGCGGATCGCATCGGGGCCATCACCAGTTCCTGGCCAAATCGCTGGCCTATCTGTGCCCGGACAGCATCGATCCCACGGCCGCCATTGCGCCGTCCGTGCAGGCGCTGTTGCAGCGCACGCTGGCCGAGATCCTGGGCCTGGCGCAGGGCTTCTGCAAGGGGCGGGGCGGGTCCATGCACCTGCGCTGGCCCGAGGCCGGCGCCCTGGGCACGAATGCCATCGTCGGCGGCGGTGTCCCCATGGCGGCCGGCCAGGCCTGGGCCAACCGCAAGGCCGGCACCGATGCCGTGATGGTCACCTACTTTGGCGATGGGGCCATCAACATCGGTTCCGTGCTGGAAACGATGAACCTGGCCGCGGCCTGGAAGCTGCCCTTGTGCTTCTTCATCGAGAACAATCGCTATGCCGTCGCCACTGGCGTGGAGGAAATCACCGCGGAGCCACGCCTGTCGGCGCGCGGCATGGCCTTCAATATTCCCAGCTGGCATGTCGACGGCATGGACCCGCTGGCGGTGCATCTGGCGATGCAGGCGGCGGTGGCCCATATGCGCGCGGGCCAGGGTCCCACCTTGGTCGAAGCGGACGTGTACCGCTATTTCCACCAGAACGGGCCGTTCCCGGGCAGTGCCTTCGGCTACCGTGACAAGGAAGAGGAAAAAGCCTGGCGCGCGCGTGATCCGCTGGATCTGCTGGCGCGGCGGATGATGGCGCGCGGCTTGGTCTCGCAAGCACAGATCGACGATTTGCGGGAACGCGTGGCCGGCGCCATGCGCGGCGCGGCCGATGCGCTGCTGGAGCCGGACGCGCAGGCCGGCGAGGGCAAGCGGCGCATCCGGCCGGACCTGTGGCCGGCCGCCGATTTCCGCGATGTCGGGATACTGGGCGACCTGTCGGAAATGCCCGCCCCCGCCCATGAAGAAGGCGAGCACTTGCACGGGGAGACGGTGCCGCGCAAGTTCGTCGACGTGGTGGCCGACGTGATGGACCGCCGCATGGCGTGCGACGACGCCATCGTGGTGATGGGCGAGGACGTGCACCGGCTGAAGGGCGGCACCAACGGCGCCACCCGTGGCTTGGCGCAGCGCTACCCGGATCGCTGCCTGGGTACGCCCATCAGCGAAAATGCCTTCGTGGGCCTGGCCGGCGGCATCGCGCTGGACGGGCGCTACAAGCCGGTGGTGGAGTTCATGTACCCGGATTTCATGTGGGTGGCGGCCGACCAGGTCTTCAACCAGATCGGCAAGGTGCGCCACATGTTCGGTGGCGGCGATGCGGTGCCGCTGGTCCTGCGGACCAAGGTGGCGATGGGCACGGGCTATGGCTCGCAGCATTCCATGGATCCCGCCGGCATCTTCGCGACCTGTCCGGGCTGGCGCATCGTCGCGCCGTCCAATCCCTGCGACTACGTGGGACTGATGAACGCGGCCTTGCGCTGCAAGGATCCGGTGCTGGTCATCGAACACGTGGATCTGTACAACGCCACGGCGCCCGCGCCGCGCGACGACCTGGATTTCGTGCTGCCGGTCGGCCGCGCCGCGCTGCGGCGCACGGGGTCGGCGGTGACGGTGATCGCCTATCTGTCCATGGTGCAGCATGCCATTGAAGCGCTGGACCGGATGGGAATGCAGGCCGACCTGATCGACCTGCGCTGGCTGGACCGCGCCAGCCTGGATTGGGACACCGTGGGCGCCAGCGTGCGCAAGACCAACAACGTGCTGATCGTGGAGCAGGGCGCGCGGGGCACCTCGTACGGCGGCTGGCTCGCCGATGAGATCCAGCGGCGTTATTTCGATTGGCTGGACCAGCCCGTGCAGCGCGTGACGGGGGGCCTGGCCGCGCCCAGTATTTCCAAGGTATTGGAGCGCGCCGCGGCGGCGCGTACCGACGAAGTGGTCGAAGGACTGCGCGAGATCCTGCGCAACAAGGGAGAAGGCTGATGGCGACGATGGTGTGCATGCCTGCCGTGTCGGCCAATGCGCCGGACGCCGTGCTGGCCGACTGGACGGTAAAGGAAGGCGACAGCGTGCGCGCGGGCGACAGCCTGGGTGGGATAGAGACCGACAAGGCCGTCGTGGACCTGGAGGCCGAACACGACGGCGTGGTGGGCAGGCTGCTGGTGGCGCCGGGAACCCGCGTGGCGGTGGGCGCGCCGGTGGCCTTGCTGCTGCGGGAAGGGGAGACGCCGCAGGACATCGCGCAGGCCGCGGCGCGGGCGGAGGCAGCGGCGCCGTCAGGCGCCACAGCGACGGCAACCCTGCGCGATAACGGCCGCGACGCCGGCCAGGCGCAGCCGGGCGGGGCACGCGTGTTCGCCAGTCCGGTCGCCCGGCGGATGGCCGCGGACGCCGCTTTGCCGCTGGCCGCGCTCGCTGGATCCGGTCCGCATGGCCGCGTGATCAAGCGGGACGTCGAACACGCCTTGGCGCGCGATGCCGTCCAGGCCGGGACCGTTCCGGCAAACCCGGGGGAATCCGCCTACGACCTGGTCCCCCACGGCTCGATGCGCAGGGCCATCGCGCGGCGGTTGACGGAAAGCAAGCGCACGGTTCCGCATTTCTATTTGCGCGGGCAATGCCGGGCCGACGCGCTGCTGGGGCTGCGGGATCAGCTCAAGGCGGTCGTGCCGGGGCGCGTGTCCATCAACGACCTGGTCGTGCGCGGCGCGGCCTGCGCCTTGCGCGATGTCCCGGAGATGAACGTCACCTGGACGGCGGATGCGTTGCGGCGCTATCACCACGCGGACATCTCGGTCGCCGTTGCCACGCCGAACGGCCTGGTAACGCCCATCGTGCGCGCGGCCGACCAGCTGGGCGTGCCCGCGATCAGCGGCGCCATGGCCTCGCTGATCGAGCGTGCCCGATCCGGCGAGTTGGCGCCCGCCGAATACGAGGGCGGCAGCTTCGGCATCAGCAACCTGGGCATGCTGGGCGTATCCGACTTCGCCGCCATCATCAACCCGCCGCAGTCCGCCATGTTGGCGATCGGCGCGATCGCGAGGGAAGCCGTTGTCGATGACGATACGATACGCGTCGCGTCGGTGATGCGTTATACCCTTGCCGTCGATCATCGCGCCATCGACGGCGAACTGGCCGCGCGCTGGCTGGGGCGCTTTACGTGGTACCTGGAGCGTCCCGTCGCGATGCTTGTTTGAGACATACACCATGCAGCATTCTTCCATCCCACCTTGTATCGACGCGCTGGACGAACAGCCCATTGCCCGTGGAGAGGGACTGGCCGCCGGCGTCGCCCAGCGCCTGCGCCACGCCATCGAACGGCGCGACATCGCGGCGGCCGGCAACAGGCTGCCGTCCGAGGCGGCCCTGGCCAAGGCGTATGGCGTCAGCAGGCCGGTGATCCGCGAGGCCATGTCGCTGCTGAAGTCCGACGGCCTGGTGATTTCCCATCAGGGACGGGGCCAGTTCGTCAATCCGCAAGGCAGCAGCGTATTCCGCCTGGAGCCGCCCGTGGATACGGAAGAAGGCCTGGGTGAGTTGTTCGAGTTTCTGCTGGCCGTCGAGGTGCCCGCGACACGGCTGGCCGCCCAGCGCCGCAGTGCCGCCGAACTGGACGCCATACGCGCCGCATACCAGCGGCTTTACCAGACCACGCGCGACCTGGGCGACGGCACGGAGGAAGACGAGGCCTTTCACCGCGCGATCGTCCAGGCCAGCCACAACCCGTATTTCATTGCCTTCGCCAGCTTTCTGGACACCCGTGTGCGCGGGCTGATCCGCGCCGCGCGCAAGAACACGCGCAACCGTTCCATGGAGCTGGTGTGGCAGGTGCAGCGCGAACATGAAGCGATACTGCGCGCCATCGAGGACGGCGACGGGGATCGGGCCAGCGCAGCGGCCGCCAGCCATTTGACCCATGCGGCCGCGAGGCTGGCCTTGTACAGGAGATGAACGCCGGCGGGGCGGCTTGTCGCCGGCCGTCAGGTCATCAACCAGCCGCCCGCGATATCGATGGTTTGTCCGGTGATGAATCGCGCCTGGTCCGATGCCAGGAACAGGCAGGCATCGGCCACTTCCTCCGGGGTGCCCAGGCGACGCATGGCGGTCACACGCGTCACCGCATCGTTGACCTCCTGCGGTACGGTCTTCAGCAGGGGCGTGCCGATGCGGCCCGGCGCCAACGCATTGACCGTGATCCCGTATTCGCCCAGTTCTCCCGCCCAGTGGCGCGTCAGGCCGATCAGCCCCGCCTTGGTCGCCGCGTAGTGGGCGGCGACGATGTCGCAGTAGGCCTTGCCGGCGACGGAGGACATATTCACGATGCGGCCCCAGCGCCGCGCCATCATGTGCGGCGTGGCCAGGCGCGTCAGGTAGAAGGCGGCGTTCAGGTTGACGCGCATGACCATGTCCCATTCCTGCGGCGGCATTTCCCATACCTTCAATGCACGGCCGCCGGTCTTGGGCGAGATGCCGGCGTTGTTGATCAGGATGTCCGCGTTGCCCAGGGCCTGCGCCAGGGTGTCGTAGGCGGCGGTGCAGGCGGCGAAGTCCTGGATGTCCGCCTGGACGAAGTGCACGCCATGGCCGGCGCCGGCCAGGCGCGCCGCCAGCGCCGCACCGGCCTGCACGTCGCGATCGATCAGGCCCACCTTCGCGCCATCGTCCAGTAGCGCCTGCACGATGGCGGCGCCGATGCCGCCGGCGGCGCCAGTCACGATGGCCGTCTTGCCGGCCAGGCCGGGGGCGGCGCGGCCGCCGGGGGATGGCTGCAGGGCCTCGGGTGGGGGAGCGGATAAAGGCGGCATGATGCGATTCCTGTGAGGCGAGTCCTGTGTGGATCCTGTGAGGCGAATCCTGTGTGGATCCTGTGAGGCGAATCCTGTGTGGATCCTGTGAGGCAAATCCTGTATGAGACCTGTGGCCGATTCCCGTGCGGCAATTCCCTTCCGGCCATCCCTTGAACGCGATGCGATGCGCGTCAATGCCCGAGATACGCCTTCTTCACATGCGGGTTGTCCAGCAGTTCCTCGCCGGTGCCGGCCAGCACGATCGCGCCGTTTTCCAGCACGTAGCCCCGGTCGGCCAGCCGCAGCGTGCGGAATACGTTCTGCTCGACCAGCAGCACCGTGACGCCGTGCGCGGTGATGCCGCGGATGATGTCGAACATCTGCTGCACGAGCAGGGGTGACAGGCCCAGGGAAGGCTCGTCGAGCATCAGCAGCCTGGGATCGGCCATCAGCCCGCGCGCGATGGCGACCATCTGCTGTTCGCCGCCCGAGAGCGAGCCCGCGTACTGGTCCAGCCGCTGCCTGACGCGCGGAAAGATCTCCAGCACCTCTTCCAGCTTGCGCCGCACCTGCGGCCGCGCCGCGCGCTTGTAGGACCCCATCAGCAGGTTGTCGCGCACGGTGAAATGGGGGAATAGCTGGCGGCCTTCCGGGATCATGGTGATGCCCGCGTCGACGATGTCGTAGGGGTTGCGGTGGGTCAGCGTCCGCCCTTCGAATTCGACGCTGCCGCCCTGGCAGGGGATGATGCCGCACAGGGTCTTCAAGGTGGTCGTCTTGCCCGCGCCGTTGGCGCCGATCAGCGTCACGATTTCGCCCGCGCGAACCTCGAAATCCAGCCCGTTCAGCACCTGGGTCTTGCCATAGCCGGCACGCAGCTGGGATACCTTAAGCATCCTGGTACTCCTTGCCCAGATAGGCCTCGATGACCGCCGGGTCTTCCACGACCTCGCGCGGCGGGCCGCTGACCAGGACGCTGCCTTCGTTGATGACGATGATGCGGTCGGACAGGGCCATCGTGGCGCGCATCATGTGTTCGATCAGCAGGATGGAGACGCCGCTGTCGCGTATGCCGCGGATCAGCTGGATCGCGATCTGGATATCGGTGGGGTTCAGGCCGGCCATGACTTCGTCCAGCAGCAGGATGCGCGGGCGCGTGGCCAGCGCGCGGGCGACTTCCAGCCGCTTCATGCCGCCCACGGTCAGGTTGCGCGCCTCGGTGTCGAGGAATCGCGTCAGGTGGGTGCGTTGCGCGACCTCGCGCGCGATCTGCTCCGCTTCGTCGTGGTCGCGGGTGTGGAGGTAGGCGCCCAGCATGATGTTTTCCAGGACGCTCAGGCCGGTGAAGGGCTGGGCAATCTGGAAGGTCCGGCCCAGCCCCCGGTGGGCGAACTGATCCGGCGTGTCGCAGGAAACCCATGCGCCGTCCGCATCGCGCAGCAGCACGCTGCCGTGGTCGGGCGCGAGAAAGCCCGACAACAGGTTGAACACCGTGGTCTTGCCCGCGCCGTTCGGGCCGATGATTCCCAGGATCTCGTGTTCGTGCAGGGTCAAGGACACATCGTTCGTCGCGCGCAGGCCCCCGAAGCTTTTGTGCAGGTTTTCGGCCTTCAGCAGGGCCGCGCCGGGCGGCCCCGGATTGGCCGCCGCGGCGGCAGCGATGGGCATGCCCGGGGCTCCCATCCCGTCCGGCGTGGCGCTTCGCTTTTGCGGCGGCCGCCCCAGATAGGGCAGCCGCGCCAGCATGCCTTCCAGCCGGGGGCCGAATGCCCCGGCCAGGCCGCGCGGAATGGTCAGTACCACGGCCACCAGGATCAGGCCGTAGATCAGTCCATGCATGCCGTTGCCCACCGCGCTGAGCCAGCCACGCGCCAGCTCCGCGATCGGCAGGACCAGCACGGTGCCGGCGACCGGCCCGGCCACGGTGCCGAGCCCGCCGATCAACGCGAACATCGCGATCTGCACCGACAGGTCCAGGGAAAACGCCGACGCGGGGTCGATGAAGGTCAGGTAAGTGATATGGAAAGTGCCGATGATGCTGGTGAGCACGGCCGAGATGACGGCGGCCAGGATCTTCACCCGGGTGGTATGGATGCCGACCGCGCGGGCGGCATCCTCGCGTTCGCGGATGGCGATCAGGTAATGGCCCATGCGCGACCGGCGCACCAGCCAGGACACCCACAGGACCAGTACGAACAGCGCGAAGGCGATGATGACGTAGTTCACCTTTTCGCGAAACACGATCCACGTCCAGCCGATGTTCAGCGGCAGGCTGATGCCGCTGGAGCCGCCCGTCCAGCTTTCCTCGTGGATGACCAGCAGGCGGAAGACTTCCAGGATGGCGATGCTGGCCAGCGCGAAGAACGGCCCGCGCAGGCGCAGCGTGGGATAGCTCACCACCACCGCGACGATGCCGGACAGCAGCGCGCCGGCAGCCATGCCTATCCATGGCGAGATCGCGAAATTCTGCGTCAGCAGGGTGGCGGTGTAGCCGCCGATGCCGTAGAACACGGCATGGCCCAGCGATAGCTTGCCAGCATAGCCGCCCACGATATTCCAGGCTACCGCCATGGCCGCGAACACGAAGATCAGGATGAACAGATTGGTCCAGAATGGCGTGCCCAGCGCCACCGGCAGCGCGAACATGGCGGCCAGCAGGATGGCGCTGACATAGGCTTTGGGGCTGCGGAAATCGGGAAACACGTCTTGCTCCTGGTTATTCCGTGCCGACGCCGAACAAGCCGGCCGGCCGCAAGACGAGGATCAGCAGGAAGATGCCGAAGTAAACGACCTCCTTCAGGTCGGGCGCGATGTAGTAGCCCGCCAGCGCATCCACCACGCCGATGATCATGGACCCCGCCACCGCCCCGTACAGGCTGCCCATGCCGCCCAGCACGACGATGACGAAGGCCGTCAGCACGAAATACGTGCCGACGGTGGGGAACACTGGATACTGCGGCGCGAGCAGTCCGGCGGCGACACCGACGAAGGCGGTGCCCAGGCCGAAGGCGATGACGTACACCATCCTGACATTCACGCCCATCAGCATGGCGGCGTAGCGGTGCTGGGCCACGGCGCGCAGCGCGCGGCCCAGGTAGGTCCGGTGCATGAAGACATGCAGCAGGACGGCCAGCGCGAGCGCGATCAGGAATGTGATCAGCTGCCCGCTCACCATGGAATACCGGCCCAGCGTGAAGGCCCCCGTGCCCACCTCGACCGGAGCACGGAAGACGTTGGCGCCGAACACCACCAGGGCCAGGTTCAGCAATATGGTCGATACACCGACGGTGGCGAAGATCTGGATATGTTCATCCGCATTGAGCAAGGGCTGGATGATGGCCCGCTGCGTGAAGGCGCCCAACGCGAACATGATGACGGCCACGGGCGCCAGGCCGATATACGGATGGATGCCGAACTGGCTGGCGGCCAGGTAGACCAGGTACATACCCACCATCAGGAACTCGCCATGCGCGAAATTCACCACGCGCACGACGCCGAAGATCAAGGTCAGTCCCAGGCTGATGATGGTGTAGGCGCCGCCCAGCAGCAGCCCATTGATGATCAGCTGTACGAAGATATCCATTGTGCAATCCCGCGAAGGCGCAAGGCCGGCCCCGGGCGGGTGGCCGGCCTGCGGTCCGGTCGGAGCCTGCCGGCGCTGCGCCGGCGTGTCCGGCCCAGGCTCGTTCCGGGATCAACAGGCCCTGGCCTGGACTACTTGTTGAACACCGGCTTGCCCAGCGCGAGATTGGGTGGCGAGATGGTGACCAGCTTGCCGTTGTCCTGCCACTGCATCACATAGAATTCCGATGCATTGTTCTGGCCGTCCTCGCCGAAGTCGAAGCCCCAGCCATTGGCGGTCTCGCCCGGCTTCTTCTTGTAGGCCAGCACCGCGGCGCGGATCTTGTCCTTGTCGGTGGACTTGGCGTTGGCCATGGCTTCCAGGAAGGCCTTGGCGCCCACATAGTTGGCCAGGCTGTGGCCGGATTGCGGATCGCTCTTGTATGCGGTCTTGTAGGCCTGCAGGAATTTGTCCAGGCCCGGCGCGCCCTGGGGGTTGATGGATCCCTGCGGGAAATCCAGGTCGAACACGCCGTTGATGCCGGGGCCCACCGCCTTCGCGGTGTCGGCCAGCGAATAGCCGCCGCCCGCGCCGATCACCACCTTGGGCGTGAAGCCCGCGGACTTCGCCTGGTTGAAATACAGGATGGCGTCGTTCTGGTAGGCCGTCTGCAGCACCACGTTCACGTTGGCGCCCTTCAGGCGCAGGATCAGCGACGACAGGTCCACCGTCTTGGCCGAATAGGGCAGGACTTCCGCGACTTTGTAGCCCAGCTCCTTGGCGCGCTGTTGTTCGGTCGCCGCGACGTCCGTGCCGTAGGGGCCGTCCTCATGGATGATGCCGATGACGATGTCCTTGGCGCTCATCCCCATGCCCGGCGCCACCAGGTCATGCAGCGCGTTGACGACCGCATAGCCGTACTTGCCGGTATTGGGATTGCTGCGGAACAGGTATTTGTAGCCGCGTTGCGTGATCTTGTGCGCCGTGGCGCCCAGTTCGAAATAGGGGATGCCGGCCAGTTCCGTGACCGGCGTCGCGGCATAGGAGATACCCGACGCATAGCTGCCGAAGACGGCGGCCACACCGGAGGAGGTCAGGCGCTTGGTCTCCGAGACCGCCTGGTTGGGATCGACGGCGTCGGCCTTCAGGATCTGGATTTTCTCGCCATTGACGCCGCCTGCGGCGTTTACTTCGTTCACGGCGATTTCCAGCCCGCGAAAGCTTTCCTGTCCCAGCAGCGCCAGCGCGCCGCTGAACGGATAGACGGCGCCGACCTTGATGTCCGCCGATGCGCCCGTGCTGAGCAGCATCCCGCATGTGCCGACCGCCAAGGCGAACCTCGTGATTTTGTGCATGTCTCGCTCCGTTATGTCGTTGTGGGGATGGCCGCGCGTGACCGGGCGCACAAAACATATATGATATATTTTCCGCGCGGACGATCGGAAGCTGCCCAATTCTGTCGTGGTGCTGGAATCACGGTAAATGGGGGATAACCCGGCCCATCCCGCCCGCGCCCTCACAGGAGACTAGCCCATGTTCGACGAAGTCGATTTCCGCGGCAGGAAGGTCCTTATCACGGCGGGCGCCGATGGCCTGGGGTGGGAGATGACGCAGCTGTTCCACCGCGCCGGCGCCCATGTGATGATCTGCGACGTCAACCAGGCGCGATTGGACGAAGCGGGCAGGGAGCTGCCCGGGCTGCATACGGTACTGGCCGACGTGGCGGACGAGGCCAGCGTTGCCGCACTGTTCCAGGCCGTGGACGCTCGGCTGGGCGGCCTGGACGTGCTGGTCAACAACGCCGGCATCGCCGGCCCCACCGGCCATGTCGAAACGCTGTCCAAGGCCGATTGGGATCGTACGCTGGCGGTGAACATCACCGGGCAATTCCTGTGCGCGCGCCTGGCCGTGCCGCTGCTGAAGCAGTCCAGGGCGGGCGTCATGATCAACCTCTCGTCGGCGGCGGGCCATCTTGGATTTCCAGGACGGTCGGCCTACGCGGCATCCAAATGGGCGGTCGTCGGGTTCACCAAGACGCTGGCGCTGGAGCTGGGCCCGCATGGCATCCGCGTCAATGCCATCCTGCCTGGCGCGGTGGAAGGACCGCGCATCCGTGCCGTGATCGACGCCAAGGCGCGCGCCCTGGGCCGGCCCGTGGCGGAAATCGCGGGCCAATACGAAACCCAGGCCGCGCTGGGCCGCATGATCACCGCGCGGGACGTGGCCAATATGGTGCTGTTTAATGCCAGCGAGGCGGCCGGCAGTATTTCCGGCCAGGCCATCGCGGTCGACGGCTACACCGAGAAGCTCTACTAGGGCCCGTCCGGGCCGCAAGGAGAATGCGCCATGCCTATCGTTGCCATTGTCGGTGCCGGGCTGGTGGGGCAAGGCTGGGCCATCGTGTTTGCACGTGCCGGCTGGGAGGTTCGCCTGTACGACGTGGCCGCGGACCGGCTGGCCGAAGCACAGGCCCTGGTCGAACAGCAGCTGTATGCGCTGCAGGCGCACGGACTGCTGCAGGACGCCGAGGCCATCGCCGCACGCGTGCAGACGGCCGACAGCCTGGATGCCGCACTGGCCGGCGCGGCCTATGTGCAGGAAAACTCGCCCGAACGGCTGGACGTCAAGCGGGCCGTGTTCGGCGAACTGGACGCACTGGCCCCGCCCGAGACGATACTGGCCAGTTCCACCTCAAGTATCCCGGCCAGCCTGTTCACGGAGCACCTGTCGCATCGCCATCGCTGCCTGGTGGCGCATCCGGTGAACCCGCCTTACCTGATTCCCGTGGTGGAAATCAGCGGCGCGCCGTGGACGTCCGCCGACGCGATCGCGCGCACGCGCGACATCCTGGCCAAGGTCGGCCAGCGGCCGGTGGTGGTCCGCAAGGAGATCGAAGGCTTCATCCTCAATCGCCTGCAGGGCGCATTGCTGCAAGAAGCCTTTCGCCTGTTCCGCGACGGCATCGCCAGCGCGGAGGACATCGATACGACGATCAAGGACGGCCTGGGCCTGCGCTGGTCCTTCATGGGGCCGCTGGAGACCATAGACCTGAACGCCCCCGGCGGTATCGCGGACTATTGCCAGCGCTATGGCGCGATGTACGCCTCCATAGGCGCCGCCCAGGCCGACTGCCCGGCGTGGGATGATGCGCTGGTGAAAAGGCTGGAGCGCGAGCGGCGCGAACGGCTTCCCGCCACGGACCTGCCGGCGCGCCGATTCTGGCGCGACGAACAACTGATGTGCTTGATGCGACACAAACAGCGGAACGGAGAGACGAATGGCTAAAGGCAAGCAGAAGGTAATCATTACGTGTGCCGTGACGGGCGCGATCCATACGCCCAGCATGTCGCCGCATCTGCCGGTGACGGCGGACGAAATCGCGGAGGCGGCAATCGGCGCGGCCCGCGCGGGCGCCGCGGTGCTGCACCTGCATGCCCGCGATCCCAAGACCGGAAAGCCCTCGCAGGACCCTGCGCTGTTCGAGCCTTTTTTGAAACGCATCAAGCAGGAAACGGACGCGGTCATCAATATCACCACCGGCGGCAGCCCCCATATGACGGTGGAGGAACGCATGCGTCCGGCGGCGACTTTCAAGCCCGAGGTGGCCTCGCTGAACATGGGGTCCATGAACTTCGGGCTGTTCCCCATGCTGGATCGCTTCAAGGAGTTCCAGCATGATTGGGAACGCGAACACCTTGAAAACAGCCGCTCACTGATTTTCCGCAATACGTATCAGGACATCGAGAGCATCCTGGCCATCGGCAACGCCAACGGGACGCGCTTCGAGTTCGAGTGCTATGACATCAGCCACCTGTACAACCTCAAGCACTTCGTCGACCGTGGGTTGGTGAAGTCGCCGCCGTTCATTCAATCGGTGTTCGGCATCCTGGGCGGCATCGGGCCGCATCCGGAAGACCTGATGCACATGAAGCGCACGGCGGACAGGCTGTTCGGCAGCGAATATGAATGGTCCATCCTGGGGGCGGGGCGCAACCAGATCCCGCTGGCCACGATAGGCGCGGCCATGGGCTCGAACGTACGAGTGGGACTGGAGGATTCGCTGTGGATCGGGCCGGGAAAGCTGGCGGAATCCAACCGCGCCCAGGTGGAGCGGATCCGCACCATCCTGGAAGCGCTCAACCTTGAAATCGCCACGCCGGACGACGCGCGCGAGAAGCTGGGCCTGAAGGGCCGGGACAAGGTCGCGTTCTAGCGCCGATTTTGGATTTTCAATTTGTTTAGGAATGTGTGACGCCCCGATCGACGCGCGCCACCACAATGGCGCCGAGTTCAAATCCGTGGATGCGCACCTCGCGCATTCGCGGTTTACCGAGAGGAGCGTTGCCATGAAGAAGACTATCGCAACAAGTATCGCGTTGGCCCTGGTTGTCGGTTCCGGAGCCGTATTCGCGGCCGACTCAATGGAGTCGAAGCTGGAAGGCAAGGCCGAAACCTGGAAAAACGAGGCCGAGGAAAAGGTCCAGGAAGGTAAGCAGTGGGAAAAGCGCGAACAAGGCAAGCTGGAGAAGCGCGCCGGCGAGAACACCGGCAAGGCCGAGAGCGCAGCCGAAAAGGAAGCCGTGCGCGTTCCGCAAGGGAAGTGACGGCAGCCTTCGTTATTGCATTCGAGGCATGCCGGGGCCGCGACCCAGCGGCGCCTTTGCAAATAACCGCTATTTGCCGCGCGCAGCCGCGGCCAGCGCTTCCTGTTCTTTTTCTTTTTCGACCAGCCAATCGATCATGATCTTGCCGCCCCAGACCAGGTCTGCCTGGATCGCCTTGGTGGCGGCTTCGGGGTCGCGTGCCTTCAAGGCCGTCAGTACGGCCTCGTGGCGATGTTGCCCGCCTGAGTAATCCAGGCCCGCTGTCTTGACGTGGAAGACCTTCAGGATAGGGCCCGTGATGACCCAGAACGATTCCACCGTGTTGCGCAGGATCGGCATCCGGCTGGCTTCCAGAATGGCGAAATGGAATTTGCGGTTCAGGTAGCTCGCGCGCTTGGGGTCGGTGGACGTATGGGCGATGAATTCTTCCTGCAGCGCCACCAGCTTGTCCAACTGCGCCCGTGTGATCTTGCGCGCGGCTTCCGCGGCGCCCATGCCTTCCAGGTGGAAGCGGATCTGCTGGATCTCCCGCATCTTTTCCGAGTTGACGTAAGGCACGTAGACGGCCGTGGCGGCCTGCATTTCCAGCCCTTGTTCGCTGATCAGCCGGAAAATCGCTTCCCGCACCGGTGTGATGGACACGCCCAGTTCCTGGGCCAGTTCACCGATGATCAGCCGCTCGCCAGGCTCGTATTGGCCGTTGATGAGCGCTTCCCGTATTTCGGTATAGACCCGGACCGACAGGTTCTCTTTTTTGACGGGCTTCAGGTTGGACATGGCGCGTACTGCGAGCCGCTGAGGAAAGGACGGAATTCTAGCGTGCAGTCGTTTTTTTATAATCGTGCGGCTATATTATATATCATATATGACGGCTGCCGCGCTGCATGTCGCGCCAGCATGCCCACGTAAACACCATGCGCGCTGCGATTGGGCGGTGCGATACGCTGCATGTACAGGGTATCCGTCAGGCGATCCTGGACGATAAAGGAAACGGAGACAAACGATGACGCCCATCAGCGGCAAGACGCAGGTATACGGCATCCTGGCCGATCCCATTCATCACGTCCAGGCGCCCCAGCGCTTGAACGAGTTTTTCGCGTCCATCGGGTTCGACGGCGTGATGATCCCGATCCATGTGCGGCCCGACAACCTGCCGGCGGTCGTGGCAGGCCTGCGCGGCATGGAGAACCTGGGCGGCGTGGTGGTCACGGTGCCGCACAAGACAGCCATTCTTGCCTTGTGCGACGAGGCCTCGGCGGTCACGCGCAAGATCGGCGCCGCCAACGTCGTTCGCCGCGAGCCGGACGGGCGCCTGGTCGCGACCATGCTCGACGGCGAAGGTTTCGTCGGTGGGCTGCGCGCCGAAGGCCGGCAGGTGGAAGGAAAAACCGCTTATCTGGCCGGTGCGGGCGGTGCCGCCAACGCCATCGCGTTTTCCCTGGTCGGGGCTGGCGTGGCGCGGCTGACCGTCGCCAACCGCACGCGGTCCAAGGCCGAGGACCTGCGCCAACGCATCCTGGCCTTGCATCCCGGGGCGGACGTGCGCGTCGGTTCGGACGATCCCAGCGGGCACGACCTGGTGGTCAACGCGACATCGCTCGGTATGCGGCAAGGCGATGCGTTGCCGCTGGATGTATCGCGCCTGGCGCCGCCGCAGCTCGTGTGCGAGGTCATCATGCAGCCGCGCGAGACCGCGCTGCTGCTGGCCGCGCGCGAGCGCGGCTGCGCCATCCAGTATGGCGCGCCCATGCTGGCCGCGCAGGTCGGGCTGATGGCCGACTTCCTGGGTGCGCGGACGGCATAGCCGCGGGCGATGGACACCTACGACTTCATCATTGCCGGCGGCGGGACGGCGGGCTGCATCCTGGCCAACCGCTTGAGCGCCGACGGGCGTTACCGCGTCCTGATGCTGGAAGCCGGCCGAGACGGCGCGAATATGTGGGTATCGATCCCGGCCGGCTTCAGCAAGCTGCTGGTGGATCCGGTCTACAACTGGCGCTTCCAGACCGAGCCGGAGGAAAACGTCTACAACCGGGCGATATCCGTCCCGCGGGGCCGGGGCGTGGGCGGGTCCACGCTGATCAACGGCGGCATTTACGTGCGTGGCCAGCCGGACGATTACGATGCCTGGGAAGGGGGCGGCGCGCCGGGATGGGGATATCGCGATGTCGAATCCTATTTCCGCAAGCTGGAAGACTATCCGCAAGGCGGCGCGTCGCGCGGCAAGGGCGGCCCCATGCACGTGGTCCAGGTGCGGGAACGCTTCGCGCTGTCCGACGCCTTCCTGGCCGCCGCGCGCGAGGACGGCCAACGCATCAACCCCGACTACAACGCCGGCGACCAGGAGGGTTTCGGCTACTACCAGGTGCTGCAGCATCGCGGCCGCCGCTGGACGGTGGTGGACGGCTATCTGGACCCGGCGCGGCGGCGCTCGAACCTGCATATCGTCGCCGGGGCACAGGTGACGCGGCTGTTGTTCGACGGCGTGCGTTGCGTGGGCGTTCAATATCGCAGGGGGGTGACGGAGACCACGGCCCGGGCCGGCATCGAGACGCTGCTGTGCATGGGTGCCGTTCAATCGCCGCAGATGCTCGAGCTGTCCGGCATCGGCGACCCGGAACGCCTGCGGGCCCTGGGCATCCCGGTGGTGCAGGCGCTGCCGCAAGTGGGGGAGAACTACCGCGAACACTATGCGACGCGCATGAACTGGCGCGTCAAGGGCACCGTGACCTTGAACGAGATGTCGCGCGGATGGCGGCTGATGCAGCAGCTGGGTAAGTACTACGCCGCGCGCCGCGGCATCCTGACCTTGGGCACAGGTCTGGTGCATGGCTTCGTCAAGACCGGGCCGGGCATGGCCATGCCGGATGCGCAGTACTTCTTTGTGCACGCCAGCTATGCCAATGCGGCCGAACGTATCCTGGATCGCCATCCCGGCATGACCTTGGGCGTGGCGCAGCTGCGGCCGCAATCGGTGGGCAGCATACACATCAGGACCGCCAGCCCATACGATGCGCCGGCCATCCGTCCGAATTTCCTTAGCGCCGAGGTCGATCGGCGCTGTCTGGTGGACGCCATGAAAATCGCCCGCCGTATCGTGGGACAGCCGGCCCTGCGCCGCTATGTATCGCAGGAGACGAGTCCTGGCGCGGCCGTCAGCACCGATGACGAATGGCTGGATTTCGCCCGGCGCAACGGCCAGACCATTTATCACCCGGTAGGCACCTGCCGCATGGGTACGGACGGCGGCGCGGTGACCGATCCCCGGCTGCGCGTGCGCGGGATACGGGGATTGCGGGTGGTGGATGCTTCGGTGATGCCCGGCATGGTATCGGGCAATACCCAGGCCGCGGTGATGATGATCGCCGAAAAAGCGGCCGATATGGTGCTGGAAGACGCGCCATGAATAGCGGCGCGTTTTTTTCGACGGACGTCTGCGCGCCCGTTTTCGGCTGTTGTCGTGCCGTCAGAGTTGGTCTTGGCCGGTGTGCCCGTCGGCATATCGCCTGGAGACGGTGGCGAACGCAAAGGCGTCCAGCTCGCGCTGATAGGCGTTGATGTCGTATGGTTTGCCGCCGTCCTGGTCTTTGCCGTGCGGGGAAAAGAGGTCCTTCACCACGATGACGAATTTGTCCCACAGGGAAAGGTCATGGCGGTGGGTGGCCGTGACGTACTCCCGCGTTCGGTTGTTGTCCGAGTCGGTGTCGGCGCCGGCGTTCGCGAGGCTGCGCGGTGGCCGTTTGGCCGGCGTGTCGCTGGCGGGGAGGTCTCCGGCGTCGGAGGGAGCCACGCGGTCGGCGGCGGTATGGCCGGGATGGCATGGCGCGATGAGGACGGTGCCTGCCTTGATCTTCATCTGGTCGACGGCGGCTTGCGCGTCTTTCCGGTCCTGCGCGGCGGCCGGGGAGGAGGGGCTTTGATGATGGGCCAGCATATCGACGAGCTGTTCATAGCCGCGGGTGCCCTGAAGATCGAGGCCTTTGACGTAGCCTGAGGCATCGATCCCGGCGTTGGCCGGTGGAATCAGGGGGTAGTAGCAGTTGGGATTGCCGGATACGTTCACGTGTGCCTCCTTGCGTATGAGCGCGTGGCTGAGTGCGGCCCCCCTGGCGAAAGTTCCTGTCGGCCCTGCCGCTTCGCGCGCGCGTTCGCCGCGGCCGGGCGCCCGCCACGTCCCGGTTACGATAGGCATCAGGTGCCGAATCGGCGGTTTTCGCTGGCGCAGGACGGCCGCGTGCGCCGCGATGCAGGCACCGCAAGGAGCCAGGCTTGCTCATCGTCGAAGAACTGCACAAAAGCTTCTCTACCGCGCAGGGCAGCCTGCCCGTGCTGCGCGGCGTCAACCTGCAACTGGCGGCCGGTGAAAGCCTGGCCTTGATGGGCGAGTCCGGCAGCGGCAAAAGCACGCTGCTGCACGTGATCGCGGGGCTGGAACGGCCCGATGGCGGGCGCGTCCTGGTCGACGGGGAAAGCCTGCACGCACGTGGCGAAGCCGGGCTGGCGCGCTGGCGCAGGACCGGGATCGGCTTGATTTTCCAGCAGTACAACCTGATCGGCAGCCTGGATGTCTCGGCGAACCTGCGATTCCAGGCCCGGCTGGCGGGACGCGAGGACGCCGCCTGGACGGCGCATCTGACGGAACGGTTGGGGTTGTCGCCCCTGCTGTCGCGCTATCCCGAGCAATTGTCGGGGGGACAACAGCAGCGCGTGGCCATCGGCCGGGCCCTGGCCGGACGGCCTTCGCTGGTACTGGCCGACGAGCCTACCGGCAGCCTGGACGAGGCCAGCAGCGATGTGGTGCTGGACCTGCTGCTGGGGCTGGTGCGCGACGCGGGCAGCACGCTGCTCATGGTGACCCATAGTGCGCGGCTGGCCGCGCGCCTGTCGCGACGCCTGACGCTGCATCTGGGGCGGGTGGGCGGCGATGGCGGCGGTTCCATCGATGCCGCCGGGGATGCCGAGGCCATGGCCGGCCATGCCGATGCCCAAGACCCGGCACGGACGCGATGAAGGTAGTTACGCCATGAGGATCTTTCTTTCCTGCATGCGTGCGCTGGCCGGACACTGGCGGCGACATCCGCTGCAATGTGCCAGCATCCTGTGCGGCTTGTGGCTGGCGACGGCGTTGTGGAGCGGCGTGCAGGCGCTGAATGCGCAGGCGCGCGAGGATTATGCGCGCGCCAGCGCGGTGCTCGCCGGACCGGCGCAGGCACAATGGCTGCCGCGGCAGGGCGGGCTGTTGGACCAGGACGTGTACGTGCGGCTGCGCCTGGCGGGGCACGCGGTCTCGCCGGTGCTGGAAGGGCGGCTGCGCTTTCCGGGCGAGCCGCCGCTGTCGCTGCGCGTGTTGGGCATCGAACCGCTAGGCCTGCCCGCGGGGACGGTGGTGGCGGGGCAGGCCACTTCGTCCTTCGACCTCGCGGCGTTCATCGGCCTGCCGGGGCAAGCCTGGGTGGGGCCGGATACCTTGCAGCGCCTGCGCATGCGGGAGGGCGATGTGCCGGTGACCGTCGATGGCGAGCGCCTGCCTCCGCTGCGTGTGCAGGCGGGCCTGGCCCCGGGCGTCATCGTCATGGATATCGGTCATGCGCAGGCGCTGCTGCACGCGCAGGGCAAGATCTCGCGGCTGCTGCTCGGGGCGGATGAGACGCAGGAGCCGCCGGCGCCTTGGACCGATGTCCTGGTCGCGGCGCGCGCCGGCGAGCGCGACGACCTGGACCGCTTGACCGCCAGTTTTCACCTGAATCTGGCCGCCCTGGGGATGCTCGCCTTCATCGTGGGACTGTTCATCGTGCATGCCTCCATCGGCCTTGCGCTCGAACAGCGGCGCGCCTTGCTGCGTACCTTGCGCGCCCTGGGCATCAGCGTACGCGCGCTGGTGGCCGCGCTGGCGGTGGAACTCGGCGTATTCGCCTTGGCCGGCGGGCTGGCGGGTGTCGCCAGCGGTTATCTGTTGGCCGGGCTGCTATTGGGCGATCTGGCGGCCAGCCTGCGCGGGCTGTACGGGGCGGAAGTGGCCGGACGCCTGAGCTTGCCGGCGTGGTGGTGGCTGGCCGGCATCGGCATGACGCTGCTGGGCGTGCTGGCCGCCGGTGTGGGCAGCCTGGTCCGCGCCGCGCGCCTGCCGCTGCTGGCGGTAGCCCGGCCACAGGCCTGGCGTGGGGCGCAGGTTGTGTCGCAGCGGCGCCAGGCCATCGGTGCAGGCCTGCTCGTATTGCTGGCGGCCGCATGTGCCTGGGGCGACAGCCTGGCCAGCGCATTCGCGATGCAGGCAGCCATCCTGCTGGCCGCGGCCCTGTTGCTGCCGTCGTTGCTGGATGGCATGTTGTCCTGGGCGGCCCGCCGGGCGCACGGGCCGCTGGCGGCATGGTTCGTCGCCGACAGCCGCCAGCAGTTGCCGGCCCTGAGCCTGGCCTTGATGGCGCTGCTGCTGGCCCTGGGGGCGAGCGTGGGCGTGGGCAGCATGACCGACGGTTTCCGCAAGACATTCGTGACATGGCTGGACCAGCGCTTGTCGGCGGACATCTACCTGAATCCGCGTGACGGCGCGCAGGGGGTGGATGCCGCGGACTGGCTGCGCGGGCGGCCCGGCGTGCGGGCGGTGCTGCCGCAGTGGCGCGCCGCGACCCGCGTGCAGGGCTGGCCGGTCGAGCTGCAAGGCGTCGTCGATCATCCTGAAACGCGGCGGCAATGGCCTTTGTTGCGGCAAGCCGCGGACGCGTGGCGGGAATTGGGGGAGGGGCGTGGCGTGATGATCAGCGAGCAGCTGGCGCGGCGGCTTCACCTGCGCGTGGGCGACCGCATCACGCTGTTTCCGGGCGCGGCCGGCGCGCCGCCGGCTTTCAGCGTGACGGCCGTCTATGCCGACTACGGCAACCCGCGAGGCCACGTGCTGCTGGATGCCGGCGTGCTGCGCCGCTACGACCCGCAGGCCGCGGTGCGCAGCCTGAACGTCTATGCCGAGCCCGACCGGCTTGCATCGCTGCGCGCGGCGCTGGAGTCACGTTACGGCCGCGACGGCATGCAGGTGGTGGACCAGGCGTCCATCAAGCTATGGTCCACGCAGGTGTTCGAGCGGACCTTTGCCGCGACCGCGGCCTTGAACACCCTGACGCTGGGCGTGGCCGGCATCGCCTTGTTCATCAGCCTGCTTACCCTGAGCCAGAGCCGGCTGGGCCAGCTGGCGCCACTGTGGGCGCTGGGTGTGCCGCGCGCGCGGCTGGCATGGCTGGCGCTGGGCCAGGTGCTGACCTTGTCGCTGATGACGGTGCTGTGCGCCATGCCGCTGGGGATATTGCTGGCATGGACGCTGGTGGCCGTGGTGAATGTGCAGGCGTTCGGCTGGCGCTTGCCCTTGTATGTGTTTCCCGCACAGCTGCTGGCGCTGGCCGGGCTGGGGCTGCTGACCAGCGCGCTGGCGGCGGCTTGGCCGGTGTGGCAGCTGCGCCGCCGGCAGCCGGCGGAATTGCTGAGGCGGTTCGCCGATGAGAACTAGAGCGTGGTTGCGCGCGAGCGCGGCGACAATGCCGCCCCGGCGGCATGGCGCCCGCCTCATCATCGGCCTGAAGGCATGTCTGGCCACTTGCCTGGCGCTACTGCTGGGCGCCTGCGATGACGGCAATGCGCCGGCGTCCCGCAGCGGCTACGCCGGGTTGGGGCAGGAGGCATCGGCCTATGCGCCCGTGGAACGCGGCCGCCTACTGCGCTTTCCCGGGGACCACGGTCCCCACGACGGCTATCGCATCGAATGGTGGTACGTCACGGCCGATCTGAAGGACGAAGAGGGGCACGACTGGGGCGTGCAATGGACGCTGTTCCGCTCGGCCCTGCGTCCCGGCCCGGACCAGGCCGGATGGGAAAGCGCCAACGTATGGATGGCGCACGCCGCCCTGACCGATGCCAACGCCCATCAGTTCGTGGAAAAGATGGCGCGTGGCGGTATCGGCCAGGCGGGCGTACAGGCACAGCCCTTTCGCGCGTGGATCGACGATTGGACGCTGGAAGGACCGGATATCGACCATGTGACGATGCGGGCACAAAGCAAGGATTTCGGCTATCGCCTGACGCTGGTGGCCGACGGGCCGCTGGTGCTGCACGGCGATGCGGGCTATAGCGAGAAGTCCGGACAGGGACAGGCCTCGTATTACTACAGCCAGCCGTTCTATCGGGTCAGCGGCGAGGTCGAACGAGGCGGCAAGCGGCATCGCGTGCAGGGCAGGGCCTGGCTGGACCGCGAGTGGAGCAGTCAGCCGCTGTCGGCGAACCAGCAAGGCTGGGATTGGTTTTCGCTGCACCTGGCCGGCGGCCCCAGGCTGATGCTGTTCCAGGTGCGGCAGACCGACGGCGCGCCGTATCGGGCCGGCACCTGGATCGCCGCCGACGGCCGCGCGGTGGCGCTGCGGCCGGGACAGATCCAGCTGGATCCGCTGGACTGGACACGCCAGGACGACGGTCGCCGGCTGCCGACGCGCTGGCGGGTACGGGTAGCCGGGGTGCCGGGCGGCGACGTGGACGTGACCGCGGATGCCTTGCAGCCGCACGCGTGGATGGGCACCCGCTTTGCATATTGGGAAGGGCCGGTGCGATTGTCCCTGGGCGGCGTCGGTTATCTGGAAATGACCGGCTATTGAGCCCGGCACGCCGCATCAGCGGATCGGTGCAAGCGGGCAGCGACTGGAAGCGAAGGCGGCGGGATTGCGCGACCGCTATTTGTCATGTGCCCACGCTAAAGTAAGGCGACCCGTCACACGGCCTGCCCCGCGTCCGCCTGGCGCTATATGGCCGTCTCCGGGAGACCGAGGATGCCGCACGCCATGTCCGCCCACTGTGTACCCTCCTGTCGCTGCGCGACTGCCTCCCCGGGGGAGGGCGCGCACCCTTCGGGCGGCCGTGCGGGTGCGCCGGCCACCCCCGCCCCGGTCGAACCGCTGCGTTTGGCGCCCATCATGGATTTTCCGCTGCGCGATTGGTCCGCGCCCGGCGTGCCCGCGCTGGCCGGCGAGGCCAGCGATGCGCTGGAGCATGGCCGTGTGCTGCACTTCCCGCTGCTGGGATTTCACTTGCTGGAGGAAGAGACCGCATTGCTGGACCCGGCGCTGACGCATCCCAAGCGCAAGAACATCAGCCTGTCGGCCGGCGGTGTCTCGGGTTCAGTGGCGACGGGCGCCCAGTTGGCGCTGTTGCATGGGCTGCTGCGGCGCTATCGCGACCAGGCGTCGACACTGTTGGACGCGCTCTTTCCGCGCTACCGGGATGCGCGGCACACGCCGGCGACCAGCCTGCGCCTGCATGCCATCGGCTCCTGGCAGCCCTCCTGGCGCAAGGACGACCGCCGTCTGCTCGTCGATGCCTTTCCCTCGCGTCCCATCCACGGCGAACGCATCCTGCGCGTGTTCACCAACATCCATCCGGATCCGAAGCAGGTGCGCGCCTGGCGCGTGGGCGAGCCTTTCGAGGAGGTCGCGCGCCGCTACCTGCCCCGCTTGGACCGGCCCTGGCGTCCCATGATGGCGGCGCTGATGCATCGCGTGGGCATCACCAAGCGCAGGCGCACGGAATACGACCACCTGATGCTGCAGCTGCACGACCAGATGAAACGCGACGAGGCTTATCAACGCGGGGGCGTCTGGCTGGATGTCGGGTTCCGGCCGGGCAGCAGCTGGATCTGCTTCTCCGACCAGGTGCCGCACGCGGCCATGAGCGGGCAGTTCATGCTGGAGCAGACCTGGATGGTGCCCCTGTCCGCGATGGCCTTGCCTGAGCTGGCGCCGGTGCGGGTGCTGGAGCGCTTGACCGGCCGCCGCTTGCTCGCGGCCTAGGTGCCGCCAGGCCATGCAAGCGCGGGCGGCCACGAGCCGCTCTCACATCGCCGCGATGCCGGCGGTCCGCGCTTTGTCATTCCGGCTTGATTCCCGCTTCCTGCACGACGCGTTTCCAGCGCGCGGCTTCTTCGGTGACCAGCTTCGCGTAGCCGGCGCTGTCGCGGTAGGCGTTTTCGGCGCCCTGGCCCTTCAGGCGTTCGACCAGGGCGGGGTCCTGCATGGCCTTTCGAGCCGCAGCCGCCAGGGTCTGGATCACCGGGGGCGGCGTGCCGGCCGGTGCATGCAGGCCCACCCAACCGAACACCGTGGCCTTGGGGTAACCCAGTTCGCTTACCGTGGGCACATCCGGCAGCAGCGCAATACGCTGTGGGCTGGTGACCGCCAGCGCGCGCAGCTTGCCGGCCTGCACCTGCGGCAGCGCAGCGGGCAGCGAAGGCGTGGCGACCTGCGCTTCGCCGCTGACCGCGGCCATCAGGGCCGGGCCCGCGCCCTTGTACGGAATGTGCGTCCACTTCAGGCCCGTTTCCAGCCGCAATGCTTCGCCGGCCAGCTGCAGTGGCGAGCCGATGCCGCCCGAGCTGAAGTTGATCTTGCCGGGCTCTTTTTCGGTCAGGGCGATCAGGTCCTTCAGCGAATTCGCCTTCAGCGCGGGGGTGACCACCAGCAGATGCGGCACGGTGACGAATAGCGTAACGGCCCGCAGGTCCTTGACGGGATCGAAAGGCATGCTGGGGTAAAGGCTGGGCGCGGTCGCGACGCTGGCGTCGCTGACCAGCAGGGTATACCCGTCCGGCGTGGCGCGCGCGACGTAGGCCATCGCGGTCTGGCCGCCCGCGCCCGCCTTGTTTTCCACCACGATGGACTGGCCCAGGATCGGCCCCATGGCCTGCGCGAGATTGCGCGCGATCACATCGGTGGTCCCGCCGGGCGGGTAGGGGACGACCCAGGTAATGGCGTGGTCGGGATAGCCGGCTGCGTGGCCAGCTTGCATGCCTGCCAGCAAGGCCAGTGCGGCGAACCAGCGCAGGCGGCGCGGCCGCTTGGCCGGCGAGGCTTGGCCAGGCGTGTGCGTGGCGTGTGATTTTGCCGATGGAAAAGCGTTCAGCAACGGATGGACCGGCGCTTGGCGCGCGGATAAGAAAGTGCGGGCGTGCATCATGCTTGTCTCCTTATTGCCGTGTGGCGTATGAGCCCGACATGGCGTGTTGTTGTCGTGTACCGGCCCGCCATTCCGTTATGACACGGTTATCGCGATGTGGCGGATCAATCCTTCCGATATGGCGCCATGTCAGCGGCCGGGCTCGGATACCTCGTAAAGCAAGGCATAAAGGCCGTAGGCGTCTTCCGTCCAGCCGCCTTGCGCGAGCGCCTCGGTCGTGAACAGGTCTGCCCGCAAGGTGCGAAGATCATCCGCGCGCGTGGCTTCAATAAGCACGACGTGCTCGACCTTGGCGTCGCCCACACCGGTGACGCGCACGGCATCCATCCGTTCGCGCACGTGCGGCGCGGCTTCCAGGCTGTGGGCGCCGACGATGGCATGCTGCGTCATGGCGGCGCGCAGGCGTTCCTCCAGCCAGGCGTGCGCCGCGGCCGTATTCTTGCCGTCGTGCTGGCGCAGCCGCAGGCTGGCGGCCACCGCGCCCAGGCCGCGGCCGTGCGTGTCCCGGACGCGAAAGGTGTTGCGCGCCACATTGGAAAAGCCGGCGCGGATGCGCTTGGACTGCTCGCTGATCTTGCCCACCAGCCGCAGGTAACCCGGGCTGGCCAGCGCATCCGGCGTGTCCGCCTCGAACAGCGTCAGGTAACGCGGCGCGCCTTCCATTGCCTGGTAGCGGCGTGCACGGCGGTAGCCGCCGATGTCGATGCGCTCGGGCATGTGTTCCTCGATGTACCAGGCATCGGTTTCCCGATCCAGCGCCGGGTCGACGTCTATCCACAGCGCCAGCGCGCCGGTTCCCATCATTGCTGCCATTGCGATTCCTTTTGATTCAATCGACCTTGATGCCCGCCTTCTTGATCACGGCGGACCAGCGCGCGTAATCGTCGCGGATGATGCCGGCGAAGGCCTGCGGCGGGGTGTACATGGGTTCGGCGCCGACGGCCGCGAGCTTTTGCTGGATGCCAGGATCCTCGACGGCCCGCTTCAAGGCTTGCGCCAGTTTGTCCACGATGGCGGGCGGCGTGCCGGCCGGCGCGATAATGCCGTTCCAGGTCGTCACGACCACGCCGGGCAGGCCCGATTCCTTCACCGTGGGCACGTCCGGCAGCGCGGACGAGCGCTTCTCTCCCGTGACGGCCAGCGCGTGCAGCTTGCCTGCCTTGATCAAGGTGATCGCCGACGGCAGCGTGGCGAACATCGCGTCGACGTGCCCGCCGGTCAGGTCCACCAGTGCCGGGCCGCCGCCTTTGTAGGGAATGTGCGTGACCTGCACGCCGGCCTCGTTCTGATAGAGCTCGGCCGTCAGGTGATTGGTGCTGCCCTGGCCGGAGGAGGCGAATGTCAGGCTTTTGGGTTTCGACTTGGCCTGCGCGGTCAGGTCCGCCAGCCTGGCCGCCTTGACGCTGGGGCCGACGACCAGCACGTTGGGAAACTGGGCAACGATGGAGATTGGCGCGAAGTCCTGCGTGGGGTCGTAGGGCAGCGTGCCGTACAACGTCGGGCTCATCGCGATTTCATTGGTGGTGCCGAGCAGCAGCGTATAGCCGTCCGGCGCGGAATGGGCGACGTAGGATGCGCCGATGGTGCCGGTGGCGCCGCCGCGGTTTTCCACGATGACGGGCTGTCCCAGCGTGGTGGATAGTTGTTCCGCGATGGGGCGGGCGATGATGTCGGCCACGCCCCCTGGCGGAAAGGGGACGATCAGGTGGATGGGTTTGTCCGGATAGGTCTGCGCGGCCGCGGCCAGCGGAAAGAGCAGCGTCGCCAGCCACGCGGCGCGCTTGAGGAAGTGTCCGCTCATTCTGATCTCCTGGTCGGCGATATCGCCGGGTTCATGTCGTTTTCGGTTGACCGCGCCGGTCGCGGGTCGGCGATTCAATGCGCCGCCATCGGCAAGCCACGCTCGAACGCCACGGTCGGCAAGCCAGGCATCGATGCGTGGCGCTCGGCAGCTGCTGCTTCAAGGCCTTGCCCGCGACATGCGACGCTCAATCCGGCGCCAGCAAGGGCGTGAATTCCCGCAGATCCTGGTATTCGTCCAGCCGCAGCACCGCATCGCGCAGCGCGCGGGCGCGCTGATGTCCCAGCACCGGCTCGGCATAGGCCAGGAACTTGCCGGCAAGTTCTTCGTCGCTCAGGGCCAGTCGCGGATGGCCGGGCGGATAGGGGCACATGCGTTGCAGGGTCGTGCCGTCGCGTAGATGCAGTTCGATGCCGCCGCCGGCGGCCTGCGGCCAGCGGGTGTCCAGTTCCGGATCCGCTTGCAGGACCACCTTCTCCAGCAACTGGCGCAGGGCTGGATCCTTCAGCACGTCGGCTTGGAACTGCGCATCGCCGCAGGCGCCGTCGCGCAGCGCGACCGCCGCGCAGAAATAGAAGCTGTGCTGGGCGCTTTCGATGCCGGCCGGATAGCGGCGGTCGGGATGGGCGGATGGCGTGCGCAGGGCGAAACCGGGCAGGCGCACCACGATGCGCTCGATGGCCTCGGCCGCGGGCAATCCCCGCTGATGCAGATCGATGGCCGCGCGCACCGGGGCAGACGCGGTGGCCACGACCGGATAAGGCTTGATGCTGGTTTCCAGCAGGCGATACCGGCCGTCGAACGGGGCGGTCAAGGCCGCCGCGTCGAACGCATCGGCGCTCTGGCCGGCGACCGTTTCCACCCAGCCGTTCGGTCCTTCCAGCAGCGTCAATGGCCCGGTCATGCCGTGGCCGGCCAGCAGCGCGGCTTCGACGCCGGCCTTGGCGACCCAGGCTTCCGCCGTGGCCTTGATCATGGAGATGGCGCCGCTCTGCAACTGCGCCAGCGTGTTCTGGTGGCTGCCCGCGATGGCCATGGCGTGCGCGGTACGCGCCGCATCCAGGCCGGCCAGCCGCGCGGCGACCGCCGCGCTGGAAAATTGCGCATTGGTGCCGTGATGCCAGCCGCGCCGCCACAACGAGGGATCGCCGGCATGGTCGGCCAGCCGCAGGTGGACTTCATACGCGGCCGCCAGCGCCGCGATCAGGGCCTTGCCGTCGCGGCCTTCACGCTCCGCCATGGCCAGGGCCGGCGCCAGGTTGCCGCTGGGATGCGCGGGGTCGCGGCCGAAGTAATAGTCGTTGCTGTCCAGGTAGCGCAGCAAGCCGCCATTGACCAGCGTCGCCAGCGCGACCGAGGTCTTGCGCCCGCTGCCGATGAGCGTGGCCTGCGGCGCGCCGCCGAGGTCATCGGCGACGCGGTGCAGCGCCGCCGCGACGTCGCTGCCCAGGGCGCCGAAGGCGCAACCCAGCGTGTCCAGGATCAGGCGCTTGGCATAGTGGATGACCTCGGGCGGCAGGGCCTCATACCGCACGTCATGGACGAAGGCCGCGAGGCCTTGCAATACGGTCGGCGCGGTCCCCGCTGCGCTTGTCACGGTGCCCGCGGCGGCCGCCGCGGGCGCGGTGGGCACGGCGGCCCCGGTCGGATGGGAAGGCGTGGCCATGGCGTCAGAACGCGAAGCGGCTGGAGCCGCCGTCCACCGGGATGACGGTGCCGGTGACATAGCTGGCCAGCGGCGACGCCAGGAACAGCGCGACGGCGGCGATTTCCTCCGGCTCGCCGAAGCGACCCACGGGAATTTCGGCCTGGGCATATTCGCGCTCGCTTTCCGGCGTGGGATAGCGCTTGGAGATCTGTTCGCTGCGGATGCGGCCGGGCTGCAGGCAGTTGATTGTGATGCCGTAGGGGGCGACCTCGCGCGACAGTCCCTTGGACCAGACATGCACAGCGGCCTTGGCGGTGAAGGCGGCGTTCAGCATGCGCGGTTCGGAGGTGCCCGTGAAGGTCACGATGCGGCCCCAGCCGTGCTCGCGCATGCCCGGCACGATGGCGTGCGTCAGTTCGCGGATGCGGAAGAAATTCAGCAGCATGCCTTCATGCCACTGGTCCCGGGTGGCGTCGAAGGGAACGGGCCGGCTGGCGCCGGCCGCGTTCATCAGGATGTCCACCCGGCCCAGCAGGCGCTGCGCTTCGGCGGCAACGCGTTCCGGCGCGTCTTCGTCGTAGAAGTCCGCTTGCAGCGGAATGATCTTGCCGCCCTTGCCTTGCCTGGCGACCTGTTCGGCGATTTCCGCCGCGCTTTTTTCCACCAGTTCGACGCGGCGCGCCACCGCGACCACGTTGGCGCCGGAAAGCGCCAGCAAGCGGGCCGTCGTGCGGCCTATGCCTTGGCTGGCGCCGGTGACGAGCGCGGTGCGTCCTTCGAAATTCAGTTCCATCGTGTCTCTCTGCCTGGAAGTGGGCCGGCCGGCAGGCCGGCGAGTAGAGGGGTGTGGCGAGTACGGCCGCCCCCTGGTATTCTGTGGTTGTCTCAATGACTGAGACAGATGTCCAATGAATGATAATTCTGGGCGGGCCATGCCGTCTTGTCAACGCCGGGTTTGCACGGGCGGGGCTTTTACAATCCCGCCGGATCAACACAGCCAACACGTGGAGCGTGATGAAACAGACCAGGACCGAGGCCCCCGTGGCCGCGACGGTGCGGCGCCGCCAGGGCACCGCCCCGCGCGAGGACGCGCGGGCACAGCGCATGGATGAGCAGGCGGCGGGGTCGTCGGGCGAGCCGGCCGGCGGAGAAGGCAAGGAAACCAGCACGATCAAGCGCATCCTGCTGCTGCTGCAATGCCTGGTCGACCATCCGGGTGAATCCGCCCAGGCGCTGGCGCAGCGCCTGAACCTGCCGCGCAGCACCGTGCATCGCCTGCTGGCCACGCTGCGCGACAACGACTACGCGGGCCATGAGCCCGGCGGCGCCTTCGGTCCGGGCCTGGAGATCTACCGGATGGCGGCCAAGCTGGGCGGCCACATGCCATACCGCCGGCTGGCCGAGCCTTACCTGGCGGCCCTGTCCGAACGGTTTCACGAGACCTCGCTGCTGACGCTGCTGGAGCGGCGCCAGCTGAAGATGTTCCACGCGGCCAGCGGATCGCCCGACGATCCCATGCGCTACAACATCGGCCTGAACGTGCTGGAACCGCTGGTCTGGGGCGCCACGGCGCGGGTGATACTGGCGTACCTGAGTCCGGCCGAAATCGACGCTGCCATTGCGTCGAGCGGGCCGTCGCCGGTGCAGGGGTGGACGCCGGACTCCGCCGAGATCACCGCCGTGCTGGCACGCATACGCGAGGACGGCCACGCGGTCACGTATTCGCACCGCACGCCCAACACGGTGGGCGTGGGCGCCCCCTTCTTCGATGCGGAAGGGCAGGTGGTCGGTAGCCTGGGCTTTCTGGTGCCTACCTTTCGCTGGGAGCGTGCCGACGCGGCGCCGATGATCGCCGCCTTGCGCGAGGCCGCGGGCGCCTTGTCGGCCCAGTTGGGCTATCGCGCGGCGCCACCGCGGTGACGGCGGGCGCAAGGATTATGCTGAATCCGGAGCAGCTGTTGTCGCCCGGCGGTGCTTTTTCACATGCGCCGGCCAGGACATAATCCGCACCTCGATCCTGAAGCAGAGGTAATCATGAAAGCCATCGTCTACGACCAGGCCGGCCTGGAGCCGGAAGATCCCCGCGCCTTGTACGACGCCGACGTTGCCGTGCCCTCGCCGGGGCCGCGCGACCTGCTGGTGCGCATCCACGCCATCGCGGTCAACCCGGTCGACACCAAGGTGCGGCGCGGCGTCGCGCCCGAAGGGCCGCGCATCCTGGGCTGGGACGCGGCGGGCGTGGTCACCGCGGTGGGGGACGATGTATCGCTGTTCAAGCCGGGCGACGAGGTCTACTACGCCGGTTCCCTGGTGCGCCCCGGATGCAACGCGGAGTACGCCCTGGTCGACGAGCGCATCGCCGGCCACAAGCCCGCCACGCTGGACTTCGCCAACGCCGCGGCCTTGCCGCTGACCTCGCTCACCGCGTGGGAATTGCTGTTCGACCGCCTGGGCGTGCCCGAAGGCGGCGGGGAAGGCCAGAGCTTGCTGATCATCGGCGGCGCCGGCGGCGTGGGTTCCATCCTGACGCAGCTCGCCTCCCGCCTGACGCGGCTCACGGTGATCGCCACGGCGTCGCGCCCCGAGACCCAGGACTGGGTGCGGCAGTTGGGGGCGCATCACGTGATCGACCATAATCGCGGCTTGATGGAAGAGCTCAAGCGCGTGGGCATCCCGTCGGTCACCCATGTGGCCAGCCTGACCCATACGGATCTGCACTATCCCCAGCTGGTGGAAGCCCTGGCTCCGCAGGGCAGGCTGGCGGTCATCGACGACCCGGCCACCCTGGACGCGGTGCCCTTGAAGCGCAAGGCCCTGTCGCTGCACTGGGAGCTGATGTTCACGCGTTCGCTGTACCAGACTCCCGACATGATCCGCCAGCATGAATACCTGGAGCGCGTGGCGCGCCTGGTTGACCAGGGCATGCTGCGGTCGACACTGGGCGAGCACTACGGACGCATCGACGCGGCCAACCTGCGCCGTGCCCATGCATTGCAGGAAAGCGGCAAGGCCCGCGGCAAGATCGTACTGGAGGGCTTTGGCGCGTGATCGGCGAACAAGCCTAGAATGAGGCTCATGGGCGGCCCGGCCGCCATGGCCGGAGCAGCCTATGAGTTTTTCCAGCGATATCGAATACGTTCCCGTGGAAGGCGAGGTGCGGCAGTTATTCATCCTGCTGCACGGCGCCGGCGGCACGCCGGCGGATATGCGCGAGCTGGCGGCGTCGGTGCGACGCACCTTCCCGCAATCGGCCATCGTCGTGCCGGCGGGCTTCGAGGCCTTCGATGGCGCGGCAGACGGGCGGCAATGGTTTTCCCTGCGCGGCATCGATGAGGACAACCGTCCCGCCCGGGTAGCGCGCGCCTTGCCCGCCTTGGTCGACTACGTGCGGTCCACGCAGCTGCGCTTTCATTTGCTGCAAAGCGACACCGCGCTGGCCGGGTTTTCACAGGGCGCCATCATGGCGTTGGAAGCCACCGCCGCGCATGACGGCCTGGCGGGGCGGGTGCTGGCGTTTTCAGGCCGCTATGCCTCGATGCCCCACAGCCCGCCGCAATACACCACCATCCATCTGCTGCATGGCGCCGATGACAGCGTCATCCCGGCCGAGCATGCGCGCCAGGCGCAAGCGCGGCTGGATGCGCTGCACGGCGATTCCACCATCGACATCGCCACGCGGGTGGGCCATGAGCTGCACCCCGCCTTGATCGAACGCGCCATGGTGCGTCTGCAGACCTGCGTGCCGCTGCGCAGCTGGGAAGCCGCACTGGGCCTGAACCAGGCGCCGCCGCCGGGAACCGTGCTGCACTGAAGCAGGCGCCGTCGCGCGAGCGGCAGGTTTTCTGCCGCACGCGCGATGCCGCGACCGCCGCGACAGGGGCACGGTGCGCGGCCGCCAGCTGTCGCGCATGCGGCTCAGGGCGTCGAGGCCTTTTGCTCATCGCCCTGCGTCTGCCACCCGCCGCCCAGCGCCAGGAACAGGGTGATCTGGTCGTTGGCCAGCTCCGCCTGCGACGCGGCCAGGGCGCTTTCGTTGCTGGCCAATGTGCGTTCCGCGTCCAGCACGGTCAGGTAATCCGTCTTTCCATACTGGTAAAGCATGCTTGCCTGCTTCGCGGCCTGCGCGCTCTCGTCGCGCGCGGCGCGCAGGGAAGCGTCGCGGTCCAGTTCGCGCGCATAGACCTCCAGCGCGCTTTCGGTTTCGCGCAGCGCGTTCAGCACGGTGGCATCGAAGCGCGCGTAGGCGGCGCGCGTATTCGCTTCTGCTTCGGCGATGCGTGCCTGCACGGCACCCGTGTTGGGTATCGTCCAGGAGATCAGCGGCCCCACGCTCCAGCTGAAGGTGCTGGCATTACCAAAGTATTGGGCGGGGCCGGCCGAGGCCGCCGACAGGCCCAGCGTGATCTTCGGATAGAGGTCCGCGGTGGCCACGCCGATGAGGGCGTTGTTCGCCGCCAGGCTGCGTTCGGCCTGGCGGATATCGGCTCGGCGGCGCAGCAGGGCGGCGCCGTCGCCGACCGGGATGGGCTGGCGCAACGCCGGCACGGTGGAACAATGGGCCAGTTCGGGCGGGAACTGCGCGGGTGTGTCGCCGGTCAGCGTGGCAAGCTGGAACAGGGCCGTGCGCCGCTGCGCCTGCAGCGGCGGCAGGTTGGCGCGCAGTTGTTCCAGCTGGCTGCGGGCACGGGTGACATCCAGCGCCGTGCCGCGGCCCAGGCGCTGCAGCCGCTCCGTGGCTTGCAGCGATTCATTCTGCACGTCGACCGAATGCTGCGCCGAGGCCAGCTGCATCCCGGCCGCGCAGGCCGTTGTGTAGGCGCGCGTGGTCTGCGCCGCGACGGCGGCGCGCGTCGCATCGTAGGCGGCTTGCGCCGCGTCGCGGTCGGCGCCGGCGGCCTCGATGGTGCGGCGGATCTGGCCGACCAGGTCAACCTGGTAGGAAATCCCCGCGCTTCCGCTGTAGGACCACGAGTTCGGTGGACGGTAATTCGGTGCGAGCTCCTGGATGCCGGATACATGGCCGTAGGTGGGCGATGCGTTCAGGGTGGCGCTGGGCCGGGTCTGCGCCTGCGCTTCGCGCACGATGGCGTCCGCGTGTTCCAGGTTGGCCGCCGCCACGCGCAAATCCGTGTTCGCCTGCAGTGCCTTGGCGACCAGGGCGTTCAGCGCCGGGTCGTCGTACAGCCGCCACCAGTCGCCGGGCACGGCCTGCGCGAGGAATACCGCGCTGCCCTGCGCACCGGCGAAGGGCGCCGATGCCGCGGGGCGGTTGACCACGGCCTGCTCGGGCACGTGGTAGTCAGGGCCGACTGTGGTGCAGGCCGCCAGCGTAGCCGCCGCGGCGGCGGCAAGCGCAAACCGTATTCCGTTCATGATGCCGCCCTCATTCCGCAGTCTTTCCGGCATCCTCGGGCTCGCCGGATCCCAGGACCGATACCGTGGCCGTTTGCCCGGCCACGAGACGCACGCCGTCCGGCACGTCGTCGATATGCACGCGCACCGGAATGCGCTGCGCCAGCCGGACCCAGTTGAAATTGGGATTCACGTTCGGCAGCATGTTGTCGGCGCTGGTGCGGTCGCGATCGGCAATGCCCAGTGCAATGCTTTCCACGCGGCCGCGCAGGGCGCGCGGGTCGCCCATCAGCGCAATCGTGACGCCGTCGCCTTCATGGATGCGCGGCAGCTTGGTTTCCTCGAAATAGCCTTCCACGTAGAAGCTGCCGGAATCCACCAGCGCCATCACGGGACGCCCCGCGGCGGCATAGGCGCCCACGCGCAAGTCGAGGTTGGTGACGCGGCCGTTCGTGGCCGCCACCACGCGGCTGCGCTGCAGGTTCAGGCTGGCGACCTCCAGGGCCACTTTCGCCTGGGCCAGCGCGGCCTCGGCCTGTTCGACGTGCGTCTGGCTCTGTTCGCGGATCTCCGCGGACACCAGCTGGCCCAGTTCGCGATTGCGGCGCGCATCGCGCGTGGCCTGTTGCAGCGCCACGGTTTCCGATGCGACGGCGGCCTTGGCCTGGTCGTAGGCCAGCTGGAAGCGCGCGCGGTCGATTTCGAACAGTACATCGCCGGCTTTCACGTCCTGGTTGTCGTGCACGGGAACGGCCGTGACCAGGCCGGAGACGTCCGGGGCCACCTGGACGACATAGGCCTTGACGCGGCCGTCCCGGGTCCAGGGCTCCAGCTCGTAGTGCGCCCACAGGTGCCGGCCGGCAATGACGGCGGCGATGACCAGCAGGGCGGTGAGGGCGAACCGGGCCCATGCGGCGGGACCGGGCAGGTGAGGGACCTTCATGGGATTCTCGAAAAAATGTGCGGTGAAATCCAGACCACGCCGTACAGCAGCACGACATACAGCGCCAGATCGAAGAGGGCGGGGTGCCATACCAGGCGATAGACGCCGGTCAGGGCCAGCAGCCGGCGCACGAACCACGACACGCCCAGCGTGAGGATGGCCAGGACCAGCAGCCAGGGCATATAGATGCCGTAGAGACTGACTTCGCCGATCATGATGCGTCTCCGGGTGCGGGTTGCGGCGTGGCGGCGGGCCTTGCCGAGGCCAGCGCCGGCATATAGTCGGATGCCTGGGGAAACAGTCCACGCCGCAGCCCGACCAGCGCGACGATGGCGCGCTCGCGCGCGGGGCCGGCGGGCGTGGCGTTCACGCGCGACAGGGCGTGGTCCAGACGCGGCAGGAACACATCGGGCATCGCATCGCGTCCGCGGATGCGGCCACGGAACCACTCGCCCAGGCAGGAGAGGACCGGCCGGATTGCCGCGTCGGCGACAGGCAGGCCGCGGCGCGCGCGTTGCAGTTCGGCGATTTCGTTGCCCACGCGCAGATCGAGCAGCGTGTCTTCGGTCACCGGCGTATCGTTCTGGGCGGGCACGGCCAGCCGGGTATAGACCAGCCCGATGCGGTCCAGCATGCGCACGGTGTGGCTGTTGCCCACCGGCGGCCGGTCCGCCGTGGCCATGTCCGCCAGTTCGCGCCAGTTGGCGGCCTGGATGCGCCGGCTGCTGTACTCGGTGCTGATCCTGCGCAGCAGCGCGGCGACCACGGCGGCGCTGCCCACGCCGACGATCTGCGCGATCATCGTGTCCAGGAAGGACACCAGGTCCGCCGTATTCGTGTCGTGCAGCGCCAGCGTGCCCGAAAACCCGAAGAACACCGCCATCGCCTTGCCCATGCTGGCCGGGCGTGCGATGTAGATGCCGCAGAGGAAGCACACGGGAAACATGGCCATCGCCACCATCTCGAAGGAGTGCAGCGCGGGCAGGACACCCAATAGATAGAGGGCGGATAGGGGAATGGAGACGACGGTGTAGACGAGGAATTGCTTGATCCCGGGCACTGGATCGTCCTGTGTCGCGAAAAAGCAGCTGAAGATCGCCGCCTGCATCGCCGCCGTGGCGCCGCGGGTCCAGGCGGTCCCGATCCAGAAGGCACACACGGCACTGATCGCCACCGCCGCAGAGACGGACGACAGCAAGGCGATGCCGTGATCGTGGTGCAGGGCACGATTGGATGTCGCCGCCTGACGTGGCGTGCGCACGGGCGCGCCGGACAGGCCGGCCTCGATATCGCACCGCAGTGCGAAACCGCGTTCGCAATGGCCGATCAGCTCGCGCAGGCGCGCCGACAGGCTGACCAGCAGCAGATCGTACCAACCGGCGTCCGCCTGGACCGGCGGCGCCAGCTTCGCGGCGCGTGCGCGCAGCGCGGCGGCCTGGGCGCGGTCGGCGCGCGGGCCGGCCTGCACCCAGGCCGAGATGTCCTCCAGCAGCGCCGGCAATTCCGCCGGCAGCGGACGGCCGGACGCTCGCAGGGCGCGCAGGCGATCTTCCATGGACGATATGGTGGGCGTCAGCGCGGCCATCCGATCCTGCATGGCGGCCACCGAACGGGCCGTCCAGCGGATGTTGCCGGTGTCATACGGTACGTGGGTAGCCAGCAGGCGCAGCTGCGTTATGTCGTTGGCCAGCGCGCGGCGATCCCGCGCGCTTTGCGAGACGGTGTCGCCGCGCAATGCGTTCTCTATCCAGGCGCGCGCATCACGCAGCGCCTCATCCAGTTTGCCGATGACCGCGCCGCCGACGCCGCGCGGCAGAATGAGGCTGTGTGCGAGCATGGCACACAGGATGCCCGCGCTGATTTCCTCCACCCGCGCCAGGCCGGTGTCGAATATGGTTTCCGGTGCGGTCACGCTAGGCAGCCCGATCATCGCCGCGGTGTATCCCGCCAGCATGAACAGATAGGAACGCGGCGTACGGTCCAGCACGGCGAGATACAGGCAGACGCCCACCCACAGCGACAGCGCCAGCACCATGAGCACTGGGTAGTTGGCCAGCCGGGGCACCAGGTAGACCACGGCCGCGCAGCCGAAGAACGTGCCGCCCAGGCGGAATAAGGCCTTGGAACGCACGGCGCCGGCCCAGGGCTGGGACACGATATACGCGGTGGTCACCGCCCAGAACGGACGAGGCAGGTCGATCAGCATGGACAGGTAGAGTGCCGCCATCGCGCCGATGTAGGCCTTGATGGAGAACAGCGCTTCTTCGGCGGTCGGGAGCTTCATTGCCGCCGCTCCTGCTTGCCCGTGCTCATTGGAATGGGCTCGATGTTGGCCAGCGAAGCCTTGACGCGTTCGAATACCCGGATGCAGGCGTCCGCGTCGGCCGCGTCCACACCGCGGAAGACCTGGCGACGCAAGCTCACCAGCATTTCCTCCACGCGTTCGCGCAGTGCATGGCCGGCTTGCGTGAGGTGCAGCGTCTTGGCGCGGCGGTCCAGCGGATCCTCGCGGCGTTCGATCAGCCCGGCGGCTTGCAACTGGTCGACGACCCGGACCAGCGATGGGCCTTCCACGCCCATGGCATCGGCCAGCACGCCCTGGCGCACGCCGTCGCCCAGCCGGCCCACCCAGATCACGGGCCAGGCAGTGGCCTGCGACAGGCCGTAGTCGGCCAGGGCCTTGTCGGCCGCGGCGCGATACGCGCGATGCATGACCAGCATATGACTGGTAAGCACCGCCAGACGGGCATCGGTGGGCTTTTTCATGGGAAAAATTATAAGCTAATTATTAGGATCCTATCTATTTCTCCTCAGTGAAAAACAGTTTTCCACTCATGGTGTTTTTCTGGTCTGGAATGTATGGCTGGGGGCCCCATATGCAGGCGGCGGGGAGGTCGCGTGCGGGGCGAGGGCCGGCTGTAGCGGCCATGCGCTGCGCCGGCGGCGGCCGGCGGCCGGCCGCATGGCCAGGGCCTGTCAACAGCCCCTAAGCCGCCACCAGCAACGCGACCGGGAAATCGGCCAGCGCCTCGGCCAGCGGCAGGATGCTGTCCGCGCCGACGCGGCGTTCGCGCCCGCTGAGCGCGTCGCGCAGCGCGGCGCCCGCGTAGCGGTGGGGTAGCACGACGGCCGTCGTGTCCCAGAAGTCGCCGTCGATGCGCGGCAAGGCGGTGGGCGTGGCGGATGGGTCGTCGCCCGCCTCCGTGCGCAGCGCCTGGCCGCACAGGCGCGGGGCCAGCACGAATACACACCGGTCCTCCAGGCAGCGGACGAAGGCCAGGATATGCGCCCCGCGCGGTCCCAGGATGGGCAGGGGCACGTATCCGCCCTGTTCGAAAACGTCGGCATGGTCGCGCCGCGCCCGCAACGCGCCGCGCACGATGGCCTGCTTCAGGTGGCCGTCGCGCCAGTTTGCCAGCAGCGCTTCCGGGTCGGCCGCGTCGGGGGCGTCCAGCGCCGCCATCCGTGCGGCATAGTCGACCGGCGTGCGGTTGTCGGGATCCACCAGGCTGAAATCCCAGAATTCCGTGCCCTGGTAAAGGTCCGGCACGCCGGGCACGGTCATGCGCAGCAGGGTCTGCGACAGTCCGTTGACAATGCCCGCCGGCGCGATGCGGTTGGCGAATGCCGCGATGTCGCGGGCCGGCGCATCCGCTTCGGGGGCCGGCTCCAGCAGTTTGCGCAAGACGTCTTCGCAGGCCGCTTCGTACGTGGCGTCCGGCACCACCCAGCTGGTGCGCAGCTTGGCCTCGCGCAGGGACTTCTGCTGCCAGGCGGAGACGCGGTCGCCGAAAGCCTGCAGCCCGGCCTCGTCATCCGGCCGCAGCGCGAGCGGCCAGGCACCCACCAGGGTCTGCAGCAGCATGTAGACATCCGCGGGATGCGGCGACAGCGTACCGGCGCCGCTGTAGGTGGCGGGCACATGCCGGTTCATCCAATCCATGACGGTATCGGACCATAGCGCGGACACTTCGCTCAACGCCGCCAGGCGCGCGCGCGTGTCCTCGCCCCGCTTGTGATCGTGCGTGGCAGTCGCCACCATCGCATGCGGGAAATGCCGCCCGCGCGCCGCGCAGCGGCGATGGAAGACGTCCGGCGCCATGCAAAACAGCCCGGGATCGGCGCCCACTTCATTGCGCGACAGCAGCCGCCCGTAGCGATAGAACGCCGTGTCTTCCAACGATTTGGCCGTCAGCGGCGGCGTCAGCTGCTGGAAGCGGCGGATGGCCTCGCGCCGCGCCGCGCATTCGGCGGCCGGAAAGTTCTCCGGCGGTTCGCCGCCCAGCCAGCCGGACATCAGTTCCAGCAGCGGGCCGTCGTCGCCGTCGCGGTCCAGCCGGATGCGTGCGTGCGCCTGCGTGGCGGCGTGCTCGAAGCGCACGCGGTCCATGTGATGCCAGCCGTGCTCGTCCGCATAGATACGGTATACGGGGAACACCGACAGCAGGTCCCACAGCACGCGCAGGATGGCCGACTCGCCCCAGTCCCGGGTGCGCGTGTCCAGTCGCGCCACGCGGTGCAGCGCGCGCGCCGCGGCCAGCCGTTCCGCCGGGAAGTGGCGCAGCAGCATCAGGTCGCGCGCCTCGTTCGCCACCGCGGAAAACGGCCGCGGATCGCGCGATATGCTTTCCCAGAGGTCCGTCAGCGTCTGTTCGCCGGTGGGATCGTGCAGCACCGCGCCGGCCTGGCTCATGAAGTCGTAGCCCGTGGTGCCGTCGACCTTCCACCGGTCATCCAGCGTTTCGTCGTCGGCCAGGATCTTCTCGATGACGAGGTACGGGTCCGGCGTGCGCAGGGGCTCGGGGCGCCGCGCACGGCGTTCGGCCAGCGCCGCGCGCAGGCGGTTGCAATAGCCGATGGGATCGCTCAAGCCGTCCACGTGGTCCACGCGCACCCCGTCGATCAGTCCTTCCTCGTAGAAGCGCAGCGTCATCGCATGCACGGCATCGAATACTTCCGGCCGGTCCACGCGCACGCCGATCAGGTCGCTGATCTCGAAAAAGCGCCGCCAGTTGATTTCCTCGGGTGCCGCGCGCCACCAGGCCAGCCGGTAATGCTGGCGTTCCAGCAGGCCATGCAGCCGTTCGCGCCCGGCCTCGGTGGCGGGGTCGTAGTCCGCCAGGCCGCCGGCATCGCGCGGGCCATGCGTGCGCAGGCTTTCGGCATCGAGCGGGTAGGGCGTGCCATGGACCTCCAGGAAGAAGCGGTCGGATTGCGCGTCGTGGCGCAGCAGGATATCGCCGGCGGCCAGCGCCTCCCCGTAGGGCTTGCCCAGGAACGGCGCCAGCACCTTGCCATGCAGGTCCTGGTCCACGCTATCCCACGCGATATCGAACCACTCGGCATGCGGACTGGCGGGGCCCTGGGCCAGCACGCTGTGCCACCACGGATTGTCGGTGCTGGTCGCCATGTGGTTGGGCACGATGTCCACGATCAGCCCCAGGCCGGCGGCGCGCGCCACCGCGGCAAGCGCGCGCAGCGCATCCTCTCCGCCCAATTCCGGATTGACTTGGCCATGGTCCACGACGTCGTAGCCATGCTGCGAACCGGGTCGGGCGCGGGTGATGGGCGACAAGTACAGGTGGCTGACGCCCAAGCGGGCGAAGTAGGGTACCTGGCTGCATGCGTCGGCCAGCGTGAAGCCGCTGTGCAGTTGCAGCCGGACGGTGGCGAGCGGGGGGCTCATGGGGTGCTCCGGGTATCGGCGACCGCGTCGGCGCGGCGGCGCACGGCTTCGCCGTCGAACAACCGGGCCGCGTCCGCGCCCAGTCGACGGCGCCAATTGGGGTGCTGGTCTATGGTGCCCGGCAGGTTGGGCTGTTCGTTCAGGCCCAGCAGGTCCTCCGTGGGCACCAGCATCAACGGCGCGGGCGTGTGCGAGACGAAGCGCAGGACGTCCTCGATGGGCGCCTCCTGCGGCGGCTCGTGCGGCGCATCATGAGCCACGCAACCGGCCTGGCGCATCGCATGCCACAGCGCGCCCCGATCGCGGGCCCGCTGCTGGTGCATGCCGTCCTCGTTTTCGTCCTCGCCCAACAAGTGCAGGCGCGCGCGCCAGCCGATGTCGGTACCGGTCCACCAGCCCGCCACGGTCGGCAGGTCGTGCGTCGTGGTTAGCGCGATGGACGACGGCGACCAGGAGGAAGGCGGCTGGAAGGGGGTGGGATCGCTCCAGCCTTCGCGCTGGAACCAAAGGACGTTCATGCCCAGCATGCCGGCGCGCTCGATGCGATCGTTGAAACCCTCCGGCACGGTGCCCAGGTTCTCGCCGACGACGATGGCGCGGTGGCGCCAGGCTTCCAGGGCGACCAGCCGCAGCATGTCGTCCAGCGGGTAGCGCAGGTAGGCGCCTTCCTTGGCCGAGGCGTCGCGCGGCACCAGCCACATGCGCGCCAGGCCCAGGACATGGTCCACGCGCACGCCGCCGGTATAAGCCAGCGACGCGTGCAGCATTTCGCGAAAGGCGGCGTAGCCGCTGCGCCGCAAGGACCGGGGCGAAAACGCGGTCAGGCCCCAGCTCTGGCCCAGCGGGTTGTAGAGATCCGGGGGCGCGCCGGGCGACACGTCAGCCAGGATATCGGCCTGCCGGCTCCAGGCATGGCTGCCGCCCGGATCGGTACCCACCGCCAGGTCGCTGATCAGGCCGATCGCCATGCCGGCCTCGCGCGCGGCGCGCTGCGCCTGCTCCAGGCCACGTGCGGCCAGCCACTGCAGGAAAACGTGGTACGCGACGTCCTTGTCGTGCGCATGGGCCCAGGCCCTGACGCCCGGTCCCGAGGGATCGCGCAGATCGGTGGGCCAGTCGCGCCAGTCCGTGGCGTCGCCCAGCGGCGGCAGATGGCGCGCGTGCAGCGCTTCGAAGCGTGCATGGCTTTCCAGCGGTTCGCCGCCCGCCATGCGGAAGGCATCGAAATCGGCGTGCAGCGCCGGGCTGCCGTCGACCCGGAATTCATCGTAGAGCCTGCGCATCAGCTTCATGCGCAGGCGCGCCACGGCGGGCCAGTCGATCAGGGGGAGGTCGTCCAGGCGCATGATTTCATCGCCCAGGCCCAGGGCGTTCAGCGCCGCGCCGACGGCGGCTTCGCCCAACAACTGGCAGGGATCGGCGTACAGGCTGTTCAGGAACAGGCGGCTGGACGGGGCATAAGGGCTGTAGCGGCCGGGATCGGCGGCGAACATGGCGTGCACGGGGCTGATGGCGATGGCCTGTGCGCCGCGCGCCGCGGCCGCGCCTGCCAGCTGCGCCAGCGCGGTGAAGTCGCCCAGCCCCGCGGCGCGCGCCGGCCTGGCGTCGTGCGCGCGGCGCAGGCTGTACAGCTGCACGGCCACCCCCCAGGTGCGCGGCGTCGCGTTTTCCATGATTTCGCCCACACTGGGGCAATGCCGCGGCGCGACCGCCAGGCTCCATTCGCGTCCATCACCGCGCAGACGGTAATAGCCGGGGGTATCCACGGCCGGCAGGTGGGCGATGCTGTCGTCCATGCCGTGCGCCGTGACGTCGCGCGCTTGTCCCGCTTCGTCGATCAGTTCGAAACGCATGTCGCGCACGCCGTGCAGGGTGATGGGCGCGCCCACGTCCGCGACCAGGAAACCGTCGTGCTCGTCGCCCTCATGCGCCAGCTGTTCAATGCTGTCGCGGATCTGCGCGACGCTGCCGGCGGGCAGTTCCAGCGCCTTCAGCAGCGCGCGCACGGCGTCGTCGCCTACCCGCTGCGGCCGGCCGCGCGCGTCGGTCCAGTGCACGGCGATGCCTGCGCGTTCCGCCAGCATCGCCAGGGCCTGACGTTCGTCTTCCGGAATAGCGTGGCTGTTCACTGTCTACCCTCCTGTCGCTGCGCGACATCGTCCCCGTGGAGAGCGCGCCCTCCGGGCGGCCGCGCGGGCGCGCTCATGCCAATTCCTTCAACAACGCCACCGTGGTGCCGTGCTGCAGCAAGCCATCGTACAGCGCGCGTCCCGCGCCCGTCTCGCTTTCAAACAGCAGTACTTCCTCGCCGCGGTCTTCCTGCAACCAATCGGGCCGCAGGTCCACCGATGCCAGGTTCACGTAGACCGACAGCACGGCTCCGTCGCCCAGCAGCCATTGCGCCACCGCCGCGCGCAGCCCCAGCACATGGGCGCCCAGCGAATGGGCGCCGTCCAGCCGCGGCACGATCATGCGCTGGCGCAGCTGCAGCAGCACCTGGTAGTAGTCCAGCCAGTCCGGATCCGTGGGTTCCTGGTAAGGGTCGGAACGGGCATAGGTTTCCGGGTCGTTCGGGTCCGGGATGCGGTCGCGCGTCTCGGCATGGGCGAAGGCGCGGAAATGCTCGAACTCCTTGCGCCGGCCGTCGCGCACCGCCTGCGCCAGCTGGGGATCGGTATGGCTGGTGAAGTACAGGAAAGGGGCCGTGGCCCCGCGCTCCTCGCCCATGTAGATCAAGGGAATCTGCGGCGCCAGCAGCAGCAGCGCGACCGCGGCGCGCAAAGGCCGCGTATCGTTGCGCAGCAACGTGATCAGGCGTTCGCCCATGGCCCGGTTGCCGATCTGGTCATGGTTCTGCAGGAACAGCACGAAGGAAGTAGGCGGCAGGTGCGCACTGGGTTCGCCGCGCCGTACGCCGCCGCGATGCGGGGACGCTTCTCCCTGGTAAATGAAGCCGTCCGTCAAGGCGCGCGTCAGGCGCTGCGCGGGATGCACGGCATAGTCGCCGTAATAGCCTTCGCTTTCGCCGGTCAGCAGCTGGTGCAGCACGTGGTGGCCGTCGTCGTTCCATTGCGCCTGGTAGCCGTGTTCCAGCGGATGCACCTGGTTGTCGTCGTTCTCCAGAACCAGATGCACCAGGCGGTCGGCGGGCAGGTGCGTGCGCACGAAGCCGGCCATTTCCTCCAGCCAGCCCGTATCGCGGATGGCGTGGACCGCATCCAGGCGCAGGCCGTCGAAGCGGTATTCGCTGAGCCAGTACAGCGCGTTCTCCGCGAAGAACTGGCGCACGGCGCGGCGGCGGAAATCGATGGCCACGCCCCAGGGCGTATGCAGATCGGTGCGGAAGAAGTCGCTCGCATAAGCCGACAGGTAGTTGCCGTCCGGCCCGAAGTGGTTGTAGACCACGTCCAGGAATACCATCAGGCCCAGCCCGTGCGCGGTATCGATCATGCGCTTGAGTTCGTCCGGCGTGCCATAGGCGCAGTCCGGCGCATAGGGCAGCACGCCGTCGTAGCCCCAGTTGCGCGGCCCGGGAAAGTCGGCGATGGGCATCAGTTCGATCGCGGTGACGCCCAGTTCGGCCAGCGCGGGCAGGCGCTTTTCGATGCCGGCGTAGCCGCCCGCCAGGCCGGCGTGCAGTTCGTAGAGCACCGTTTCGTGCCACGGGCGCCCACGCCAGCTGGTGTTGCACCAGGGATAGGCGTCGGGCGCGGTGACGACGCTGTCGTCGTGCACGTCGCCCGCCTGCAGGCGCGACGCCGGGTCGGGGACGCTGAGCGACGGCGATACGCGATAGCGATATCGCGTACCCGGTGGGCAAGGTGTCTGGATTTCGTGGAAGCCGTCGCTGACCGCCGTCATCGGCAGCGGATCGCGGCCGGCGATTTCCAGCGTAACGCCTTGCTCGGCGTTGGGAGCCCAGATGCGGAACCGCGTCAGCCCGCTGGGCAGGTGCCAGGCGCCGAAGCAGGGCTGGAACCCCGCGCCGGCCCCTTCGCCGGAGGGTTTCTCCGGCTCTGCGGATGGGTTAGTGCTAGTCATGCTTGCTCCCTGCTGCGGGGATACCCGCTCAATAGCGCGATCCCGTGCGCGTGCACCGTCACGTGATGGCCATGTACATTGTGTTCCGGCACTTCCGGCCGCGTGGAATCGGCCAGCATGCGCCACGTCATATCGTGGGGCAGCGCGAAGGACGCGTCGCTGTTGCTGCCGTTCATTAGGGTCAGCGTAACGTCGAGTCCGTCGCGGGTGCCCACCACCCGTCGCAAGCCCAGGGCCCGGCCTTCCGGGTCATGCCAGGCCTGTTGCGTCATGGGCCGGCCGTTGACGTCGAACCAGGTCACCCCTGCCACGCCGGGAGCTGTTTCCTGGTGGGCGTTCATGTAGCGCGTGCTGCGCAGGCTGGCGTGCTCGCGCCGGCACGCGGCGATGCGGGCGACGAAGGCGGTCAGGTCGCGGCCGTCCTGGCCGGCCGCCTGTTCCCAGTCCAGCCAGGACACGGCGTTGTCCTGGCAATAGGCGTTGTTGTTGCCGTCCTGGCTGTTGCCGAATTCGTCGCCGGCCAACAGCATGGGCGTGCCGTACGACAGCAAGGTGGTGGCCAGGAGCGCGCGCTGGATGCGCCGCCGCACATGCAGGATCTGCGGGTCATCGGTGGGCCCTTCCATCCCCCAGTTGCGGCTGCAGTTCTCGTTGTGGCCGTCCCGTCCGTCTTCCAGGTTGGCCTCGTTGTGCTTTTCGTTGTAGCTGACCACGTCGCGCACCGTGAAGCCGTCATGCGCCGCGACGAAGTTGATCGACGCCCACGGCCGCCGGTGGCGGCGGTCGAACAGGTCGCTGGAACCGGCCATGCGTTCGGCCAGATTGCCCCGCTGCCCGGCATCGCCGCGCCAGAAGCGGCGCACGGTATCGCGGAATTTGTCGTTCCATTCCGCGAAGCCGGGCGGGTGCTGGCCAAGCTGGTAGCCGTCCGGGCCGATGTCCCAGGGTTCGGAGATCAGCTTGAGCCGCGCCAGGACGGGATCCTGCAAGATCGCATCGAAAAAGCCCGATCCCGGATCGAAACCCGTGCCCTCGCGGCCCAGCGTGACGCCCAGGTCGAAGCGAAAGCCGTCCACCCGGTACGACGTGGCCCAATGCCGCAGGGAATCCAGCACCATCTGCAGCACGCGCGGATGCGACAGGTTCACCGTGTTGCCGCAGCCGGTATCGTTGATGTAGTAGCGTTCCTCGCGCGGGATCAGGCGGTAGTAGCTGGCGTTGTCCAGTCCGCGCCACGATAGGGTAGGGCCCATTTCGTTGCCTTCGCAGGTGTGGTTGTAGACCACGTCCAGGATGACCTCGATGCCTGCCGCCTGCAGCCGGCGGATGGCCATGCGCAGTTCGTTGGGGTCGCCCTGCGGCAGGTAGGCGGGTTCGGGCGCGAAGTACGACAGCGTGCTGTAGCCCCAATAGTTGCTCAGGCCTTTTTCCACCAGGAACTTGTCCTGCAGGAAGGCATGGACCGGCAGCAGTTCGACCGCCGTCACCCCTATCTTGTGCAGGTGGTCGATGAAGCGCGGATTGGACAGCGCGCTGACCGTGCCGCGCAGATGCGGCCAGATATCGTCGCGCCGCATCGATACCCCGCGCACGTGGGCCTCGTAGATGACGGTGTTTTCCCAAGGGGTATGCGGGCGGCGGCTTTCGCTCCAGTTGAAGGCTTCGTCCGTCACCACGCCCTTGGGCATGGCCGGCGCGCTGTCGCGGCGGTCCGGCATCAGGTCGCCGCGCGCATGGCCGGCCCGATAGCCGAACAACGCATCGCTCCAGCGCAGCGGGCCCAGCAGCTGGCGTGCATAGGGGTCGAGCAGCAGTTTGTGCGGGTTGAAGCGATGGCCGTTCTTGGGATCGTAGGGGCCGTAGGCGCGGTAGCCGTACACCAGGCCGGGACCGGCGTCCGGCAGATAGCCGTGCCACACTTCGTCGGTGCACTCGGGCAGCGGCATGCGGCGGATTTCCTTGCGCCCGCGGGCATCGAAGATGCACAGGTCGATACGGCTTGCATTGGCGGAGAAAACGGCGAAGTTCACACCCAGCCCGTCACTGGATGCCCCCAGGGGATAGGGCAGGCCAGGCGCGAGCCGGTCGGGAAGCGGACCAGGCATGGGCGGTCTATCCTTCGTGTTCGAATATCACCGTCGCCAAGGGGGGCAGGGTCAGGGACAGCGATTGCGGCTGTCCATGCGCGCCCACATCGTCGGTATGGCGGCCGCCGCCATTGCCGACCCCGGATCCGCCGTAGTCCGCGGCGTCGCTGTTCAGCCGCTCGCGCCACCAGCCCGGATGCGGAACGCCGATGCGATAGTCGTGGCGCGGCACCGGCGTGAAGTTGCTGACGGCCAGCACGTGCCGGTCGCCGTCCTTGCGCATGTAGGCGAAGACGCTGTTGCCGATGTCGTCGCCCACCACCCAGTTGAAACCGCTGGGATCGCCGTCGTGCCGGTGCAAGGCCGGCAGTTCGCGATACAGGCGATTCAGGTCCCGCACCAGCTGTTGCACCCCCCGGTGCAGGCCGTCGTCCAGCGCGGGCCAGTCGATGCTGGCATCGTGGTTCCATTCCCGCTCCTGGGCGATCTCGCCGCCCATGAACAACAGCTTGCGCCCGGGATGCGTCCACATGAAGCCGAAATAGGCGCGCAGGTTGGCGAAGCGCTGCCAGCGGTCCCCGGGCATCTTGTTCAGCAGTGATCCCTTCCCATGCACGACTTCGTCGTGCGACAAGGGCAGGATGAAGCGCTCGGAATAGGCGTACACCATGCCGAAGGTCATGTCGTTATGGTGATACCTGCGGTGTACGGCTTCGTGATGCATGTAGCGCAGCGTGTCGTGCATCCAGCCCATGTTCCACTTGTAGGTAAAGCCCAGGCCGCCATCTTCGGTACGCGCCGTTACGCCGGGCCAGGCGGTCGATTCCTCGGCCACCGTGACGGCGCCGGGGCACAACTTGGCGACGGTGGCGTTCATGTCGCGCAGGAATTCGACTGCCTCCAGGTTCTCGCGGCCTCCGTAGCGGTTGGGTATCCACTGGCCGGCGGTACGGCTGTAGTCGCGATACAGCATGGAGGCCACCGCGTCCACGCGCAGCGCGTCCACGTGGTAGCGGCGCACCCATTCCAGGGCGCTGGCCACCATGAAGTTCCGTACCTCGGTACGGCCCAGGTTGTAGATCAGCGTGTTCCAGTCGGGATGGAAGCCTTCGCGCGGGTCGCTGTATTCGTACAGCGCCGTCCCGTCGAACTGCACCAGGCCATGGGTGTCGGTGGGGAAGTGGGCAGGCACCCAGTCCAGGATGACCCCCAGCCCCGCCGCATGGCAGCGGTCGATGAAGCGCGCGAAGTCGGCCGGCGTGCCATAGCGGGCGGTCGGCGCGAAGACGCCCAAGGGCTGATAGCCCCAGGATCCGCCGAAGGGGTGCTCCATGATGGGCAGCAATTCCAGGTGCGTGAAGCCCATGTCTCTGGCATAGGGCACCAGGCGGTCCCCCAGCTGTTCCCAGATGCTGCCTTGGGCCTCGCCGCCGCGCGGCAGCCAGGATCCCGCATGCACCTCATAGACCGAGATCGGCGCGTCCGGCGCCTGCCGTGCCGCGCGGTTGGCCATCCATTCGCCGTCGGTCCAGGTGAAGTCGCCGGGCGGCGGGACCACCGATGCCGTGGCGGGGGGCATTTCCGTCTGGCGCGCCAAGGGGTCCGCCTTCAACGGCAGCAGCTCGCCGCTGGCGCCGATGATTTCGTACTTGTAGCGCTCGCCGGCCTGCAGCCGGGGGATGAACAATTCCCACACGCCCACGCTGTGACGCAAGCGCATGGGATGGCGGCGACCGTCCCAGGAATTGAAGTCGCCTACCACGGAGACCCGCCGCGCGTTCGGCGCCCATACCGCGAAGCGCACGCCTTGCACGCCCTGCGCGGTGGTGACATGCGATCCCAGGCAATCGGCCAAGGATTCATGGCGCCCTTCGCCGATCAGGTACAGGTCCAGGTCGCCCAGCAAGGGCCCGAAGGCGTAGGGGTCTTCCGTTTCCTGTTCCAGGCCGCCCCAGTCGACGCGCAGGCGATAGGCGCCGGGCTGGCCCACCGGCAGGTCGCCGGCCTGGACCATGTAGAAGCCGTTGCGGAGGTGTTGCAGTTCGGTGGCGCCGTCCGTGCCGGGGCGCACCAGGCTGACCCGGCGCGCGTTGGGCGCGAAGACACGGACCACCGTGCGGTCGCCGTCCCGGTGCGCGCCCAGTATGCGGAAGGGGTCGACGTGCCGGCCCGTGAGCAAGTCATCGATATCCCCGTGCAAGGCGTCGGGAGGCGTGGCGAAGGTAGAGGCGGGCGTCATAAAGCCGGTATTCCTATTCAGCGGGCCCGGAGGCGGTTTCGGTCGACAGCAGGCGGTTGGCCAGCGCGTACAGGCCGTTCAGCGGGATGCTGACCCAGTCCGGCCGATGCGCTGCCTCATAGGCGATTTCGTAGGCTGCTTTTTCGATCAGGGCCAGGTCGATCAACGCGTCTTCCTGGCTTTCGTCCATCCAGCGCGGCTCGGCGTTGCGCGCGATCTCGTGATACGCGGACAGGAAGGCTTTGTCGGCGATATCGCGGAAGCGCACGATCAGGTCGCGGCGGCGATGGCGCAACACGGTCTCGGCCGGCTGTACCTCCGTGCCGGCGGCCTCCACATCGCCAAAGCCGTTGGCAACAGTCGCGGCCGCGTAGTCGAAGGAGCGCAGCAGGCCCGCGACGTCGCGGGCCGCGCTGCTCTTGGCGCGGCGTTCTTCCAGCGTGCGTGCCGGTTCACCCTCGAAGTCGATAATGTAGGCGTCGCTTTGCGCCACCAGCACCTGGCCCAGGTGGAAGTCGCCGTGGATGCGGATATGCAGCGTGCCGATCTCATGCTGCGCCAGTGTTTTGATGGCGTCCACCAGTTCGTCGCGCTGCGCGACCAGGCCCTCCGCCTTGGTGGCGCAGGCGGATTCCAGGCGGCCGATGTTGTCCTTCAACAGCTTCAGGCCGCGGTCCAGCATCGCGATGACATCGGCGGCGCGCTTGCGGGCGTCCGCGGCGGTGGCCTTGTGCGGGGCGAACGCGGGGTCGTCGGTAGGCTGGGCCAGGGTCGCGTGCAGTTCGCCCAGACGCCGGCCGATGGCGCAGGCGAAGGCGGTGTAGCCCTTTAGGTCCTCGTCGTAGTCTTCGACGCTTTCCGCGGTCAGGGCGGCGGCCTCCAGCGTTCGCTTCAGGTATTCCAGCGTCCAGGCCCAGGCGTCGCCCTGGTTGGTGATGACGGTATGCATCAGGGCCAGCGTGTGCGGCCTGCCGTCCTCGTCGACGCGCACGATCTCGCCCAGCAGCTGCGCGCTGTTGGCGTAGCCGGCCTGCGTGAGCCGGCGCGTCATCTCGGCTTCGGGATGCACGCCGGGGACGACATGGCGGATCAGCTTGAGCATCGCCATGCCGCCGATGGTCATGGAGCTGTTGGACTGTTCGCCTGTGAACCACGTCACTTCGGCGTCCTCGGCCAGGTCCAGTTCGTCCAGCCCGGGTTCGCCACGGAAGTGCAGCACGCAGGGCGGATGGGCGCGCGGCACCGGCAATTCCAGCCGCTGCTGTAGTCCGCGCACCAGCGCGTGGACGAAAGAAGGCAGCGTATAGGCGTCGGTCAGCATCCCCATTTCGGCCGCGCGCCGCACGCGGGCCAGCGCATACTGCTGCGCCATGGGCGGCAGCGTTTCGCTCCAGATCAAGGCCACGGGCAGCAGGAAGCGGGCGGGCTTGCCGTCGAAGTCCATCTCCAGTTCGGCGATGAAGCATTCGTATTTCGTGTCCTTCAACTGCACGGCGTAGGCGGCCTGCGCGAAGTTGACCTTGCGGTCCTTGGGGAACCAGCGCTGGCGCGTCAGGTACAGCGGCAGCACGTCCTGGCGCAGCGAGCGCACCGCGCCTTCGGTCAACTCGTAGCCCGTGCGCCCGCGCAGCACCAGGGTGTAGTACTCCGGCATCTGTTCCGGATGCGTGGCGTGCCAGGACGGCGGTGCGGCCACCGCGCTCAGTTCAAACCAGTAGAAACCGTAGGGAGGCAGGGTCAGCAGATAGGGCAGTTCCCCGATGGCGGGGAAGGGCGTGCCGCCCAAGAGCTCCACCGGCACGCGCCCGTTAAGGGTGGACAGGTCCAGCTCCACGGGCTGCGGCGCGCGCGACAGGTTGGCCACGCACAGGATGGTGGTGTCTTCGTACTCGCGCAGGTAAGCCAGGATCTTGCGGTTGCCCGGGAACAGGAAGCGCAGCGTGCCGCGGCCGAAGGCGCGGGTCTGGCGGCGCGTGGCCAACATGCGGCGCGTCCAATTCAGCAGCGAATGCGGATCGCGCTGCTGCGCCTCGACATTGACGGCTTCGTAGCCGTACAGCGGTCCCATCAGCGCGGGCAGGGGTAGCCGTTCCGGATCGGCGCGCGAAAAGCCGCCGTTGCGGTCGGGCGACCATTGCATGGGCGTACGCACGCCGTCGCGGTCGCCCAGGTGCACGTTATCGCCCATGCCCAGTTCGTCGCCGTAATAGATGACCGGCGTGCCCGGCATGGAGAACAGCAGGCTGTTCATCAGCTCGATGCGGCGGCGGTCGCGTTCCATCAGCGGTGCCAGGCGGCGTCGGATGCCCAGGTTCAAGCGCGCGCGGCGATCGGCCGCGTACACGTCCCATAGGTAGTCCCGTTCGCTGCTGGTCACCATTTCCAGCGTCAGTTCATCGTGATTGCGCAGGAAGATGGCCCATTGGCAGTTGTCCGGAATATCCGGCGTCTGCCGCATGATGTCCGTGATGGGAAAGCGGTCTTCCCGCGCGATGGCCATGTACATGCGCGGCATCAGCGGGAAGTGGAAGGACATATGGCATTCATCGCCCTTGCCGAAGTATTCCTGCGCGTCCTCGGGCCACTGGTTGGCTTCGGCCAGCAGCAGGCGCCCCGAGTATTCCGCGTCCAGCTGCGCGCGGATGGTCTTGAGCACCGCGTGTGTTTCCGGCAGGTTCTCGTTGTTCGTGCCTTCGCGTTCGACCAGGTAGGGCACCGCGTCCAGGCGCAGCCCGTCCACGCCCATGTCCAGCCAATAGCGCATCACCGCCAGCACTTCCCTGAGCACCTGAGGGTTGTCGTAGTTCAGGTCGGGCTGGTGCGAATAGAAGCGATGCCAGAAGTACGCGCCAGCCACCGGGTCCCAAGTCCAGTTGGATTTTTCCGTATCCAGGAAAATGATGCGGGTGCCGGCGTAGGCCTGGTCGTTGTCCGACCATACGTAGTAATTGCGCGCGGCCGAACCGGGTTTGGCCCGCCGCGCCCGCTGGAACCACGGATGCTGATCCGACGTGTGGTTCACCACGAGTTCGGTGATGACGCGCAGGCCGCGCGCATGCGCGGCTCGGATGAACTTGCGCACGTCGGGCAGGGCGCCGTAGTCCGGATGCACGCCGCGATAGTCGGCGATGTCGTAGCCGTCGTCACGCCGCGGCGACGGGTAGAAGGGCAACAGCCAGATGGTGTTGACGCCAAGCTGCGAGATGTAGTCCAGCTTTTCGATCAGCCCGGCGAAATCGCCGACACCATCGTTGTTGGCATCGAAGAAAGACTTGATATGCAACTGATAGATGACCGCATCCTTGTACCAGAGCGGATCATCGCGGTCGGGAGTGTTGACGGTGCTGTCTTCGGCCATGGTTAGCTTCGCTTATAGGTCTCTGTTGTGTTCACGGGTATCTAGGCCATGCCCGCGACCCGCCAGATCCGGTAGGGCTGCCCCGGATGCAGATAAATGGACTGCTGCTTGCCCTGCCACGACTGGCTGCTACCGTCGATGAGATCGTCGGCATAAAGCGTGCCGTGGTCGGGCAGGCCGAATTCCCACAGGGGGATCTCCACCGTGGCCGTTTGCGGGTTGAAGGGATCCAGGCTGATCGCCACCAGCACGACGTTGTCGCGTTCGGGCGTGGCCTTGGAAAAGAACAGCACGTTGTCGTTGTACGCGGTGTGAAAGCGCAGGCCCAAATGGCTGTGCAGCGCGGGATTGGCGCGCCGTATCGCGTTCAGCAGCGTGATCTCGCGCACGATGTTGCCTGGCCTGCCGTGGTCCCAGATGCGGATCTGGTACTTTTCCGAATCCAGGTACTCTTCCTTGCCCGGCACCGGCGTCGCCTCGCACAGTTCAAAACCGTTATAGACGCCCCATAGTCCGGACAGCGTCGCGGCCAGCGCGGCGCGGATCAGGAAACCGCCGCGGCCCGACGCCTGCAGGAAGCGCGGATTGATGTCCGGCGTATTCACGAAGAAATGCGGGCGGAAGAAGTCCGCCGGCGGCGTCGCATTCAATTCGGTCAGGTATTCGGCCAGTTCGTGCTTGGCGTCGCGCCACGTGAAGTAGGTATACGACTGCGTGAAGCCGACTTTCGCCAAGCGATACATCATCTTGGGCCGCGTAAAGGCTTCGGACAGGAAAATCGTTTCCGGATGGCGGCTTTGCACATCGGCGATCATCCACTGCCAGAAGTTCAGCGGCTTGGTGTGGGGATTGTCCACACGGAAAACCCGTACGCCGTGCGCCACCCAGAACAGCACCACGTCGCGCAGTGCCCGCCACAGCGAAGCCTGCCGCGATGCGCCGGCCTGCGCGCCGTAGAAATCCACGTTGACGATGTCCTCGTACTTCTTGGGCGGATTTTCGGCGTACTTCAGCGACCCATCGGGACGCCAATCGAACCATTCCGGGTGTTCCTTCAGCCAGGGGTGGTCAGGGGAACACTGGATGGCGAAATCCAGGGCGATCTCCAGCTCGTGCTGATGCGCCGCATCGACCAGGCGCTTGAAGTCGGCCAGCGTGCCCAGCTGCGGATGCAAGGCGTCGTGGCCGCCTTCTTCCGCGCCGATGGCGTAGGGGCTGCCAGGGTCACCTGGTTCGGGACGCAGGGTATTGTTGCGCCCCTTGCGGTTGCGGCGGCCGATGGGGTGAATGGGTGGGAAGTACAGCGTGTCGAAGCCCATGCCGCGTATGCGCGGCAGTTCCCGGATCACGTCGTCGAAGGTGCCGTGGCGCCGCGGGTCGTCGGTCTGCGAGCGCGGGAATATCTCGTACCAGCTGGAGAAGCGCGCGGCGGGTCGATCCACCGTCACGCCGTACTCGACCGGCGTGGTGTGTTCGAAGGGCCGCGCGTCCGCCTGCCGCATGGCCTGGGTGGTTTCCTCGGACAGCAGGACGGCGACCTGTTCCGGCGTGGGCGAGGCGAACACCGGCGGCGGGGCGTCCGTCTTGCGGCGGCCGCGGCGGGGCTTGTTGCCTTCCGGTTCGTGGCCCAGCACCCGAAGCGCGTGCTGCAACACGGCCGCCGCGGCGGACTCGGCGGGCAGGCGTTCCAGGGCGCCCGCGATGGCCTGCCGGCCTTCGGCGGTTTCCAGGGCCAGGTCCACACCGGCCTGGTGTTTCTTGGTATAGCCCTCGGTAAAGGAATGCCAGGTATCGGCCCAGGCCTGGATCACGAAATAATGGCGGCCGTTGCGACGCGGCACGAAGCGTCCCTCCCAGCGGTCGTTGTTCAGCAGGGCCATGGGCTCGCGCCGCCATTCCCGTTCGTCGGCGGCCCGCCAGAGCAGGGCCACGGCGATATGGTCATGGCCGTCCATGAATACATCGGCCTGCACGGACACGGGCTCGTCGACCACGCGCTTGACGGGAAACGCACCGTCGTCCACCGTGGGGGTGACGCGCTCGATGGCCACGCGCGGCGCCCGCATGGCTGCCGTGACGGAAGTGCGCCCCTCGTCGGAGGCGGGCACGCGCACGGGCGCCAGGCGGCTTGCGCCCAGGCGCACGACGGCACCTGGGCCCAGGCGATCGGGCAGCTCCTGCGCCGGCTGGTCGGCCTCCCAGGTATCGAGCCGTGCGTAGTTGTCCGGCAGCCGGCTGTTCAGCATCTCCCAATCGATGGGGGCGTCGCGGTGATCGTCAGGGTTCAGCACTACCAATCGGGCCGGCGCGCGGCTGTTGCCCGTCAGTGCGTAGGGACGGCCATCACCCCGGAACAGCGCGGTCACCGGCGACAGCGGTCCCAGCAGGCTGTGCAGCGGGCCGGCAGCCTCGCCGGTGCGCACCAGCCATTGGTTCACGCAGGCGACGTCGCCGTGCAGGGGCGGGTGTACGGATTCCATTTGCGGGGAGTCGCTATCGCGTCTTTTGCCGGACCGGCCAGGAGCTTCGCCTTCCTGGACCGCGGCGCCGCCATACCAGCCATCCACGTCGGCGTTCCCCCCATGCAGTTCGAGCGGCTCCACGGCGCCGTCCTCGAAGCCCATGGGCACGAGTATCCCGCCGTCGCCGACGACCGCGGCCGTCCAGACGGCGCGCGTGGCGTTCAGGTAGCGCCCTGTGCTGTCACCGTGCCATGCAGCCACGCGCCTGGCGTAAGGGGCTTCCGCCGCGGCGATCACCGGCGCGACCGCCCGCAGCCGCGCATACTCTTCCACCAGCCATGGCCCGCGGTAGTCCCACCACGGCAGCGACGAGAACACGCCGTCGAAACCGGCGCCTCCCAAGGCAACCACCTGGGCGGGATCCAGCCCAGGCGTCCATGCCAGGAAGCGGCAATCGGGGCGCACCGCGCGTACCCCTTCCATCAGGTCGCGCCATTCGGCCGCGTCCAGGCGGTGCGGCGACATGCAGCGGAAACCGGCCACGCCGTTCTGCACCCACAGCCCCAGGCGTTCCACCCAGTCCGCGACCAGGCCCTCCGGCGCGCGGCCGTCATCGCGGCGCAAGGGCAGGGCATGCCGGTCTTCCAGCGGCTTGCGCGGGTCGCGCAGCGCATCGACGCCCTCCGGGGCGGCATACCAATCCGGATGGGCCTGCGCCATCGGGCCGTTCGCCGCCACGCGGTCCACCACCAGGTCCACCATCAGTGCAAGGCGGTGTTTGCCGCACAGGCTGGACAAGGTGGCCAAGGCTTCATCCAGCGCCAGTTCGCCCAGTGCCGGGTTCAGGCGCCCAGGATCCGCGGGGACGTAAGGGTTGCCGGCCGGATCGGGCGCCCAGGGGGGCGCGATCATCACCGTATCGAAGCCCAGCGCCCTGGCGCGCGCGCAGATGGCCGGCCAGCGCCCGGCGGCATGGTTGGACAGAGGGCCGGCGAGCACGGGATGGACGTAATAGATGCGCATTGATGGGGCTCGTTGGATGTCTTGTTGAACGGTACGTGCAGCGGAATGCCACGAAACCGGGTCCGCTTCGCAAGTGCGAGGCCCAGCGGGGCGGGCGCCCGACGGCCGGGCGGACACGGGCGCGCGCCCCGCAGGCGGCACGCGATCGGCACATCATGGCGCGGCCGGCGGGTTGAGCCGCCGGCCGATTTCGCCCTGCGTCGGATGCCTGTCAGGCGGCGCCCGCGCTCAGGACACTGGATGCCGACTCCTTGCCGGTGCGCGATCCCACCAGCGGCCGCGCCGCGGCGGTAACGTGGTCGAGCAGGGACGGGCGCGCGGGTGCGGCCACGGGGGCCTGTTGCAGGGCTTCGTCGGGGATCAGCGACCGGTACAGACTGTCGTAGGCAGGTACGGCCCTGGCCCAGCTGAAGTCCGCCGTCATGGCGCGATGGCGCATCGCCTGCCAGACCTGGGGCCGTCGGTACAGGCTCATGGCGCGGCAGATCGCCCCGACCATGGTGTCGACCGTTTCGCCGTCGAACAGCACGCCGGTGGCGTTGCGCATGGCGTCGCGTCCGGCCCGTATGCCGGGATCCGTGATGGTGTCGGCCATGCCGCCGACCCGGGAGCCGATCGGGATCGTGCCGTAGCGCATCGCATACAGCGGCGTCAGCCCGAAGGGCTCGAAGCGGCTGCCATGCAGCAGCATGTCGCCGCCCCCGTGCAGCATATGGGCGGTGACCTCGTCGAAGCCGATCCGCGCGGCGCAGCGGCCCGGATAGCAGCGCTGCAATTGCCTGAGCGCGGCCTCGATCCACTTGTCGCCCTGGCCCAGCACGGCGACCTGCAGGTCCGGATAGTCGTCCAGCACGCGCGGGATCGCCTGGACCGCCAGGTCGGCCATTTTCTGGCTGGTCAGCCGGCTGCCCATGACCAGCACGGGGGCGCGCGGGTTTTCCGTCAGGCCGAAATGCCGCTGCAGGCGCTGCTTGCAGAGCGGCTTGTTTTCCATATTGCCCGCGCTGAAGGCGTAGCCGCCCAGGTGGGCATCGGCGGCCGGGTTCCATTCGTCCGGGTCGATGCCGTTGGGCACCGCGAGCAGATCGTGCAGGCGCGTGGCGAGCACGCCTTCCAGGCCGCAGCCGAAGCGCTCGGTCAGGATCTCGCGCGCGTAGGTATGGCTGACGGTGGTGATGCGGTCCGCATGGCGCAGGCCGGCCTTCATGAAGCTGAGCTGGCCCCAGTATTCGATGCCCTCGACGTTCAGATGGCGCGGATGCACGCCGATCGAAGCCGCCGTTTCCATCGGGAAGACGCCTTGGAAGGCCATGTTGTGCACGGTCAGTACGGTGCGCACATTGACGCCCTTTTCGCGCACCAGCAAAGGCACCAGTCCGGTGTGCCAGTCATGGGCATGCACGATATCGGGGCGCGGAAGGCGCGTCGCGCCGGCGGCCACGCGCGCCGCGGCGTGCGACAGGGCGGCAAAGCGGATGGCGTTGTCCTGATATTCGCGGCCGTCGGCGTCGGCGTACAGGGCATCGCGGTCGTACAGCTTATCGTTCTGCAGCAGCAGGACCGGTACGCCGCCCAGCGCCGGGCAGACACCGTGCAGCAGCCGCGCCTCGCCGCCGGGCAGGCGGCGCAGGCGAGCGATCTCGCGTACCTGCGTCAGCTTGTCGATGGTGCCGCGATAGGCGGGCAGCATCAGGGTGATGGCGGTGCCGCTTTCATGCAGGGCGCGCGCCATGCCGCTGACGGCGTCACCCAAGCCCCCCGTCTTTGCCAGGGGAAACGCTTCCGACGTAACAGCCAGGATCTTTAGCGACACGATACCAACTCCAATGAAAGCGCGTCCGGAAAAAGGAGGACGCGCCAGGGGCGAGAAAAGCTCGGAGGCCGGACGGCGGCGGCGGGGTAACGTTTGCTACTGTCTCTCGCGTAGGAAATGACACGCAAAGTAATTTCTATACGCGAGGCTTTGCTGCTAACCGCAACCGGCCGTCATCCGGTTGGTCTAGTCTTGGCAAGCAGCGTGCCCGAGGAATTGGATACGGTCAGGAACAGCTATTTTGCGCATGGAAGCGCTGTCGTGATGTATGGATTGGTAACCCGCGCGGCGCGTCGCGGCTTACCGCTTGCTGTCTCCGCATTTTCCGCCTGCAGGCCGCCGTTGCGGTTTGCGTTTGATCAATTCCGCCGTCCACGCCGATCCCCCGGAACCGCCTGATCATGCTCGCGGTTGACGGGGATAAGGCAAGACGGGTCAACTTGATTCCCGATCCTGCAAGCGTGCCCTGGCGTCGCTGCTGAAGCATTCATGGACCTCATCGTTTCGCGCCCCGAGGGCTTGTACTGTCCACCCGGCGATTTCTATATCGACCCATGGCGACCGGTGGACCGGGCGGTCGTCACGCATGCCCACTCCGACCATTTACGTTTCGGCCATCGCCATTACCTGGCCGCGGCGCCCGGCGCCGCCGTGCTGCGCGCGCGTGTGGGCGACGTGGACCTGGATGCCGTGCCCTATGGCGAATCGCGCGTGCACAACGGGGTGCGCCTGAGCCTGCACCCGGCGGGCCATGTACTGGGCTCGGCGCAGGTGCGGCTGGAATATGGCGGCCAGGTCTGGGTCGCTTCCGGCGACTACAAGCTGCAGGCGGACGGCACGTGCGAGCCATTTGAGCCCGTACCGTGTGACGTCTTTATTACCGAGTCCACCTTTGGGCTACCTATTTACAGATGGGACGAGGTCGAGGCCGTGCGCGCGGATATCAACGCCTGGTGGGCTGCCAACGCGGCGCAGGGGCGGCCTTCGGTCCTGTACTGCTATGCCTTCGGCAAGGCCCAGCGCATCCTGCACGGCCTGGACGCCTCGATCGGCCCCATCGTGGCGCATGGCGCGGTTGAAACGCTCAACCGCGTCTATCGGGCATCGGGCGTGGTCTTGCCGCCTACCGTCACGGCGGCCGGCGCCGGCGATGCCGAGGATCTGCGGCGCGCCCTGGTCCTGGCGCCCCCGTCGGCGCGCGGCACGCCCTGGACGCGCCGCTTCGGCGATCATGCCGACGCCTTCGCCAGCGGCTGGATGCGCTTGCGCGGCGCGCGGCGCCGACGCGGGGTCGACCGCGGCTTCGTGATGTCGGACCATGCGGATTGGCCGGGTCTGGCGCGGGCCATCGCGGCCACCGGCGCGCAGCGGGTGATCGTGACGCACGGCAGCGTCGCCGTGCTGGTGCGCTGGCTTAGCGAACAGGGCCTTAGCGCGGAAGCCTTCAGTACCGAATACGGGGCGGAGGAGGACGAGGGCGGGTCGGATGCCAACCCACGAGCCGAGGAAAAGGGCGGTGCTGGAGAAGAGGGTAGTGCTGAAGGAGGAGGCAGCGCCGAAGGAGAGGCCAGCACCGAAGGAGAGGGCGGCACCGAAAAAGAAGGCAGCGCCGAAGAAGACGGAGGCGCCACGTCGTGAAAGCCTTCGCCGATCTCTATACGCGCCTGGACGCCACCACCTCCAGCAACGGCAAGCTGGCCGCCATGCGAGATTATTTCCGCGAGGCGCCGCCGGAGGACGGCGCGTGGGCGGCGTATTTCCTGGCCGGCGGCAAGCCGCGCCAGCTGGTGCCGACGAAGGTGCTGCGCCAGTTCATCACCGAGGCGGCCGGCGTCCCGGAGTGGCTGTTCGAAGAGAGCTACCAGGCGGTAGGCGATCTGGCCGAGACGCTCTCGCTGCTGCTGCCGGACCCGGGCGTATCCGATACGGCCGGCCTGGCGGAATGGGTGGAGCAAAGGCTGCTGCCGCTGCGCGGCCTGCCGCCCGCCGAAATCCTGTACCGCCTGAAAGACCTGTTCGGCCGCCTGGACCAGCACGGACGTTTCGTTTGCGCCAAGCTGATGACGGGCGCCATGCGGGTCGGCGTCTCGAAACTGCTGCTGACCCGTGCGCTGGCCGACGTCGCCGGAGTGGAAACCCGCCATATGGCGCAACGGCTGATCGGCTACACCGACATCGGTGCGCGGCCGCAGGCCGATGTGTTCGCGCGGCTGCTCGAACCCGTTACGCATGAAGGCCAGGCCCGCGTGGACGGCCACCCCTATCCCTTCTTCCTGGCGCATCCGCTGAACACCGATGTCGCCGCCTTCGACGATCTGCTGGGCCCGCCGGCGCGCTGGCAGATCGAATGGAAATGGGACGGCATCCGCGCCCAGCTGGTGCGCCGCGCCGAACAGACCTGGGTCTGGTCGCGCGGCGAAGAGCTGGTCACCGAGCGCTTTCCCGAATTGATGCGCCTGGGCAATCGATTGCCCGAAGGCACCGTGCTGGATGGCGAAATCGTCGTTTGGCGCGAGGACCGGGTGCAGCCTTTCGCCCACTTGCAGCAGCGGCTGGGCCGCAAGACCGTCGGCGCCAAGCTGCTGGCCGACGCGCCCGTGGTGTTGTTGGCCTATGACCTGCTCGAACTCGACGGCGAAGACTGGCGTGGCCGGCCGCAAGGCGAACGGCGGGCCGCGCTCGAACGCCTGGCGGCCGGCATCCAGGACCAGGCGCTGGTGCTGTCGCCCCTGGTGCAAGGCAAGGATTGGCCGGACCTGGCGCGGCAGCGGGAAGCCTCGCGCGCGCTGGGCGTGGAAGGAATGATGTTGAAGGCGGTCGACGCCCATTACGGCGTCGGCCGCACCAAGGAAAGCGGCGTGTGGTGGAAGTGGAAAGTCGATCCGTATTCGGTCGACGCGGTATTGATCTATGCCCAGCGCGGCCACGGACGCCGCGCCAGCCTCTACACCGACTACACCTTCGCGGTGTGGGACGCGCCGCCGGGCGCGCCGGAACGCCGGCTGGTGCCTTTCGCCAAGGCCTATTCAGGCTTGACGGACGAGGAGATCCGCCAGATGGACGCGATCGTCCGCAAAACCACCATTGAGAAATTCGGCCCGGTACGCAGCCTGGAACCGACACAGGTATTCGAGCTGGGCTTCGAGGGCATCGCCCGCAGCGCGCGCCACAAGAGCGGCATCGCCGTACGGTTCCCGCGCATGCTGCGCTGGCGTCATGACAAGGCGCCGGAGGATGCGGATACGCTGGAGACCTTGGCTGCGCTGTTGCCGGATGCGGTGGATGTGAGGCGGGACGATCGGCACGGCATGACAGCAAAAACAGGGGAGCCAAGCGGAGAGGCTTCCGCGGCACAGGAACCGGCAAAGGGATAGGTCTACCAAGCTGCTTCCTCGCCCCATGGCGATACCCATCCCTACAGGTTCCAGGAATGCAGCTGACCTCCACTTCAGGCTATATGCCGTCCGCGTTCGGCATTGCGAGCGCTTTGCCCACCGATACCCTCCACCGGGTGCGCCGCGATGGCGCCGACCCAAGCCATCGCGATACCGCGGCTGCCCCGCGAGGCGACGCAGCCGGTACGCCGCAACATGAATTCGCCGCCAGGCTAGCCGACGTACCGTTGACCGGCGGGCCCTTGCGGTCCTCCGCGAGCCTGTTCGACGGCACGGAGGACGAGGACAGCAGCCCCATGGACTGGGGCGTACCGCCGCCGCCGCGCATACGCATCGCGTGGATGCACGAAGACGACAGGGCCCGGACCACCATATCGGATGTCGAAAAACTGGTGCGATTCGAGGGGCCCTATGCCGAAGCGTTGTGCATCCGCCAGGTGATGGGCATATGGCAAACGGACGGGCCTAACAGCTTCGCGCGCCCAGATCGACGTGAAAGGCAACACAACCTTGGTGGGGAGTGTCATCGCAAGTAGCGATCAAGCTATCGCTAATGGGCTGAATCAGCTCAGCACGGGGACACTCGTCACTCAGGAAATCAAGAACACCGGAAGCTATAACGGCTACCAAATCGGAGTGAGCGGCGGGTATTCCTGGGGCGGCGCGCAGCAAACCAACAGCGCTGGCGCGACCCAGCCGACTAGCGGCGGTGCGTCAGCGCTGCCCCCAACGTGGGCAGTGGCATTCGGAAGCGACAAGTCCACAACGCACAGCGCAATAAGCGGGGCCGATATCGTTATCCGCAACGCGGATGGCCAACTGGCGCTTACCGGAAAAACCGTTGCCGAAACCATCGCTTCATTGAGCCATGACACAACGGGCGCGTTGAACAGCCTGAGCCCTATCTTCGATAAAGAGAAGATACAGGCGGGCTTCGGAATAGTCACGACGGCACAGCAGCAGGCGGCCACCTTCTTTTCATATCGCCAGAAGGACATCGCGGATCTGCTAAAGACAGCCTCGGACAAGAATGCATCACCCGCGGAACAACAGGCGGCATTGCAGCAGGCCATTGAGCTCCAGAACGAATGGGGGGCAGGTGGCAAATACCGCGTCATATTGAACGCGGTTCTGGCGGGGACCGCGGGCAACGTAAGCGGCGGCGTCGGCCAGATGCTGCAGGCGGGTGCTGTTAATTACTTTCAGTCGCTGAGCGCTAGTGAAGTCAAGAAGATCGCCGACGCGTTGGGCAAAGATGCTGACGTGGCGTCCGGATCGACGTCTTCTACGAATCCAAGCGCGGAAGCCGCGCGTGCCGCATTGCACGCGATCGTGGGCTGCGCGGGCGCTGCTGCGAGCAGTGCAGCGTGTAGCGCCGGAGCCCTAGGCGCCGCCGCAGGGTCGGTCATCAACTCGCTGTTGGGTGGTGATCCGAAAGGCATGTCCCCACAGGAGCAGGAGGATCGACGGAATCTGGTCGCCTCAATGGTGGAAGGCATCGCGACGATCGCCGGCAGGAACATCGCGGCAGCGACGTCCTCGGCAATCACGGAGACCGAAAACAACTATCTCATGCCCACTGAGATTAAAGAGTATGTCGCTGCCGAAGACAAACTGGGGAACTGCAAGGACTCGCAGTGCGAGCGGGATGCCAAGGCTGACATAGCGAGACTTGAAAAGCTTAGTTATGACCGCGATACGGCGGCAACGGAGCAGTGTACAGGCAAGACTTCGTGTGCCAAGGAGATAAAGGATATCGCCGAGGACATTGCCGCGCTAGAGACCTTCGCTCAAACTGCTACGGGCAGGGAAGCAAAAATTGTAGCTGTACAGCTCGCTGCCGCACGTAAGACCTACAACGACCTGCTGTCTTATGTAGAGCAGAATGCGGCAAACGACCTAGGTCCGGGCTTCCAGGACGTCTCAGACGAGCAACTGATTTCAGGTGGGTATTTAACCGCATCGCAAGTGGCCGATTTAAGGAAAAGCGAGGTCACTAGGAAGGAAAATTACATCGCTAGCCTGACTGACCTCCTTATCATCCTAGCAACTGAAGGAGTGGGGCGCGGGGTTACGAAGGCAAGAGGAGAAATTTCGAGCGTTAAGCAGGCTGTAACAAACGCCTCGTCCGAGTCGGCCATCTTGAACGACGGCCCGCACGTAACATGGAAGGACATCACAGTGGGATCTAGCGTTACGAATACGGAGATCAATCTCACTAGGGTTGAGTTTGAACAAGGCTTACTGGACGCCGGTTTTACTGCTCGAAAACTTGGCGGGCCGAAAGACGTCACTTTGTTTACCAAGGGTGATAAGCGGTATTCGGTTCGAAATGATGCGAACTCTACCAACGGCCCGTCTGCTGACTATCGGGTCGGCGATGAATTGATCGGTAAAATTAGATTAATGGACAAGTAAAATGTCGTGCATATCCGATGTTGAGCTATATAAACGGCTGACGGAGACGGCTGCGCTAGCAGAACAATGGCAAGTCGGCTACCCATCCGAACGGGTATCGCGCCGATATTTTGATTGGCTGGAGTTCGTTGTGCGTGGGTTCTGGGAGTATCTGACACAGCTGGCGTCCCTAAGCGGCGACACGACGGTTTACTTCTATGACCTACAACGTGCGAAGAACACCGAGTTTGATCTTTATGCTATTTTTGGCCTGTTTCCGGTAGTCGAACTTTCCGTGGAAATGACGGGGCGAGAGTATCTCTCCGCTTTAAATTGTGAACCGGGGCACTCGGAACATCTGACGTACATTCCAGCCTATACTGATGAATACCTCATTCTGCCGCCGTCGGGAAAGTGGCATATCCATGGGGCATACGAAATCGAGATGGCGGAGCTAGTGTCATATGTTGGCCTTCCAGCGCCTGAGGTGTTCCCACACGATTTTTGGTCTGAAGAAGAGGCGCTCCGTCGTATCCATCTACTGAAATAGCGGAACAAGACCCATGCACCAGCCCTCGTTGCTCGACTATCAGCGCCAACTGATCATCGCAAGTTTGGATGACTTTACGCCGAACGACACATTGGCAAATTTCCAAGGGGGGCAGTATGGGGCGGATGTGAAAGCCTGGCGGTCGGCCGTCACCGATTTCCTCTGTGCGACTTTGGTTTGCGGCCTGATCCAGGCCACGCATAGACGGGAGATTAACGACAAGCGGGATGTTCGTCTGCTTCGCGCTCTATTGCAGCAAGAGAATTTAGAGTGTGATATGCCGATAGATATACTGTGGAATGTGCTCTATTTTCACGGCACTCCGCTGCTCGTCGATATTATGACCCAATGTGGCCTGCGTAGTTGGGACTCTTTGGTCGCTCCAGAAAGCCAAGAGCTCTTCATGGTCCTGGAACAAGTCTGTGGAGATTTTAAATGGCGTTGAGGTTAGGGTCGTAATAGTAAACGAGAAGGTATCAAACTTTGGTATTTTCCCCGGATGGCCGATTGTCGAATCAGGTGAATGAGGGCGAGGTTTTGCAACGGAGGCGGCTTGTCGCGTTAGCCCAGGCTATGTTGGCGGGAGAGCTGCCTTTTTTCGAGGGGGCAGTACGCGTCGTTAATCTCATGCATTGCCTGAATGGGATTGGCGACGACGATCCTGATTTCCGCATTTTTGTACTCATTCAGTCCGAGACAGACCATTTGCCGCTTGAAGCACAGCGGCCACTATGGTCTGCGAGTGCACTGGAAGCTCTGGAGCCGGAATTTCTGCGAACTGAGGAGTGGGCGAAATGCTTTGCGGAGCAGGCATGTAAGAACTTGATCGCGCGATTTACTCCATGAGCACGCGTATAGCTGCTCCGCGCGACCAAGGCTGTCACATCCAAAACGCACTGCAGCGCTTCTTCGCCAGTGTTCCGACGCCGAACTTTATAGATATCTCCGTTGGTTGAAGTCTGGCCATTTGGGGTGGAGAGGAACTATTTCCATGCATGTGAACCGCCAAACGGTTGTGTCGTCTCGCAAGGCCATAGGACGAACGTCGCCCTCAGTAGTACGGGTGGATTGCCCCATGAAGAGCCCCGGACTCGCAGGGGGCAGCGACTCCTGAGAAGGTGGCAATGAGAAATAGGGGAAAGAGATGTCCCGCTCAAGTCGCGAACGTGCAGCGCGGCGCTCCAACGCCCGCCGTTGCAAATTGCCGTCGCTATGCGTAGTAACGCCGCGGCCGTGACCTCATGGCTATCCCATTGAGATATGAGTTCAAAATGAAACTTAAGAGCGTAAATGTAGATAGCACGATTTTGCTCCGTCGGCCTCTGTCGACAGGTGAGGAATTCGCGGGGTTCGCCTCAAGTTTTCTTGAGGGGTTTCCCGCCTGTAGGCCCGAGACCTGGGGGTTTTCAGAGCCAATAAACAAGCAAATGGATATTCCGGAAATCAGAGAGGTGATGGCCGGGCGCGAGCGAAGTATATTGTGGAGGCGCAGGTCCCGGCCGACGGGCTGGGGCGAAATCACAAAAAAAATAGTTCGGCATAACTTAGAAATAGAACATGCGAACCATGCTCTGTTTTTCCGCTACAACAGTAATGACCAAGTAGCGGAGTTGTTAACGTACCTGCAGCGTACCGCGATCCGGTATGAGGCTGAGTATATGTTCTGCGATAGCCCGTCAGAAGGCTATAGGGACGCGGCGCGGCAAAACGGTCTCGCGCCCAGTAATGGCCCCATGTTCATGTTTACCCATAAGTTGAGGCGCTGCTTGCCGGATGTAGTGTGGGCTCAGATTTTTGGCCCGGCGTATATACGGTTATTTGGTCTAGAAACGCTGTTGACCGCGCCAGCGTATAGGGTGGAGCAGCTATCGGAACATTTCGTCTATCTCCAACTTACCGAATCCCTCTTCGATGTTCATTACGACTACGTGGGGGTTGAGGATGTGCGTCAGCGTGTCAAGGAACATCTGGACGACAATATTTTCTATGACCCTGCCGCCAGCGTTGACCATGTCTACCGCACGCCGGTATTTGAGTTCCTAGAATGAATGAGCGCGCAGGGAAGTGCGAAGTGAAGTGCCGCTTCGTTGCGTCAAGTCTATTGGTCTGGGCGCATTATGGGCACCCCAATCTTGGAACCATTTCTCGCAGCTGCATATTGGGAGGCTAGCGAATGGACAGTCCTGAGCCGAGGAAAGACAGCATGCACGTTCCGGACGAGTTCCTACTCGACCTACGCAGGCTCTTGCGGTCGGACGGAATGCTTGACGACGTTGAAGTGGCCCGGCGCCGCTGGCGTGTGTCTAGGATCGACGACAAATCAATATTCGGCGATGACGCCCGCCGACTGGCGAACGCCTTCCGGTCGCAACGCTCCTGCTCGTTCTATGTTGCGCGAGTGTGCGACTTGCTCGCCAGCGCTCCCGTAACCGCTTATAGGTTCGATGCCACTGAGGGCGACGTCGAGCGATTTCAAGGACCATCATATTATGATACGAATCTGGACGACTGCCTTTTATTCAATATTCCGGTTAGTTGTGTGGTCTTTCGTCCGGGCGTCGTTGACACAACCATATTTGCGGGAGATGCCGGCTTCATACGCGAAATCGACGTCTAATGTCCATTAATTAATTTTTAAAGTGACGCCAGCCGTGGGCCGAATAAAGCATGTAGACGAAATAATCGCAGACTCGTTTGGATTATGGATCACCAGTCTGTTTTACGCCATTAAATCGTGGAATCCGGCACTTTCCTTCGAAGAGCACAAAGAAGCGTTTTTTTGGATGGTACAAACTTTGTTAGAGGAGGCGCGTATAAAGTTTATTGCTCCAGGCGCGGATTGCTACATCTTGCCACAGCATCCGCATCCCCGTCTTACCATCCAGGACAGCGAAGCACATTGGAGGGATTCAGCAGCATCGATTATTTGCTTTCTACGGGAACGCTGGCCCTCCAACGCCCGGGACGAGAACGACATAGACTTGAATATTTATTTTTATAGCATTCCCGCGGTGATTTGGATTGGGGACGACGGGACGTTAGTGGCGTCTTAGTACGCTAGGCACATTGGCCCTGCCGCTGCGGCTTACTGCCAAACAACGTGCTCCATGTGTCTTATAGCCATTTGTGGGATGGATCATCTGAGCACCACTTAGTACAGGATCAATTCACAAGGGGTGGTTATGCAAGCTGGCACTCAAGGAAATATCGTCGGCTACCAAGGGTCGGGCTCTGGCCGACCGATTTATGAGGTCACCGTAAATGGTGAATCACAACGGATCGCAATTACGCTGGGTAATGGATTTATCGTGGGGGCAAATCCACGGGGGACTTCAAAATGAAGGCGATAAAAGTAATGGCAGACTATCAATGTCATCCTCTCTGGGACATGTCCCCAGGCGCATATGGTGATATCGACCCGAATATGCTTCCCATCTCTGATCAATTAAAGCGAAAGCTCGCCGATTGGGCCCGCGCGTTTGATGAGACGTTGAATATGGCGGACCCAGCCAACTCCGGTTTTAAGACTTCGGAAGCGGCGGCGGCTTTCAAGGCGCAAGGCGTTCAGCTGGCGGGTCAGCTGCAACACGAGCTTGGTCCTGACTACCTAATATCCATCAAGACGTAAGTCCCGCGGTATGCCTTAAGATGGCTTTAGCTCGACGCCAAAAGGAGACTCTGACGATCGCAACGGTTGAGGTTAATAGCGTCGGTGCAAAGCAAGCAATAAGGGCAATGTGCGTTCGTCGCCTGCAAGTCAGTTTCGCGGTGAACCAAGGGCTGTCGCAAAGACGGGGTGTACGCTGCTATGAACTAAACCCTGAAGGTTGGACTCCGACCTGTACGAACGTGCTTGACGAAACTATCGTGATAATCATGCACCTGAACTTTCAGTCGCCCAAACCATGAAAATCGAAGAAGTTATTCGGCGAGAATTTCAGCGGTACGTGGATTTTTTCACCGGCTCCAAGGCGATACTCGAAGAAAAGCAACCTGACATCCAAAGCGAGCCGCTGATAGCCCTGAAGAATGAAGAGCCTTATCCGTATCGCTATATCCGGCCTGACCTTATGTCCGAAGGGGCGGACGGGAAAATGAGGCTGCATCTGGTCCATCAGGGGCCCGATCCTGGCTACCAGACGATCTGCTACGACTGCGGGGCATTCAGGCTTGATATCCATCCGTTCGCTTGGTCCGACATTCAGCTCATTTTCGACAAGCCGCCGACCGACATGGCTCAGATCGACGACTGGATAACACGCTGGATGGATGTCGAGGATACCGGGTCGGCGGCGCACTCCGGGCTGACCGGGGCGGTGCATCATTTCTACCAAGTCGAGCAGCATCCGCAACACAAAGAGCTTTGGACCCTGATGGGCGATCTGGGCACCGCGCCGCCGGACGCGTTGATCGAGCTTGTCGAACTGCTCGGAACGCAGGGCATGTCGCACATTGTGCTTGCCGGGACTGGTGTTTGAACAAGCCAGCGCGCTGATGGGCAAGCGGCCCGTCCGTATGCAAAACACGGGCGCCCGATGAATTGAAGTAACGTTCGCCCCAATAACGGGGAGAGCAAGCACGTGTACTACTGAACTGGTTTGACTGGATTGACGATCGTCGCCCTGTTGGCGGGCTGTACGACCGGAAGATCAACAAGGTTCCCGGGTGCACCGGTACTGAGCAGCCACGGCGGACCCGTATGTTTCCTGCCCATTGCGCTACCCGCCGACATCAAGGCTAAGAGAGTTGGAGATCTCGAAAGCAAGAAGGAGTCGTATGGCGGTATGGCGAAAGTGACGCAAGCGGCAGGGATCAAGCGCGGTGCTCGGGTTGATTTTCCTCTTCCCTGCACCCGGCGTTGGAGGAGATGGACTATGTTTCCTCTCTGGGCACACAAGCGCTCACGAAGTTTGTATTGGGTGGCGGGTTCTCGGATCCACTGCCCGGTTATGGCAGCGGCGGGCCTATCGAGTCGACTGGTCCTATTGCTACGCCCGCGGCAGGCCAGACTAGTATCGCTACGCCAGAAAGTCCTGGGCAACGGCTTCCACCGATTTGCGCCGAACTCAGTTAAAAAATTAATCAATAACCCCCGCTTCAATGCCGCTATTTAGAAGGGACTTAATATGTACCTTGGAGCTAGATAATGGAATGTAATGCACCGATGAAGGAATTGCTAGGCGCGGTGGCAGTCCTTCCGCAAATCCATCCTGCTCTGACCGCTATAATCGATGAGGGCTTCGATGTTAGGGCAGGGTGCTATTTCCTCGCTGCGCTTTTACGAAAGGCAACCAACGTTTCTCGGTCCAGTTTTATCGACTGCACTGGATACGAATGTTTCGTCAATTCGATTCATATCGAGGACTATGACGACCAGGCCCCGTTGGCTCAAGCCGTCCAGTTTATCTCGCGTGTGTTTTCCGGGTGGCGCACCTGGACGTATACGTCCTCATTGGTCGCCATTGTTGGCGGTAATGAGTCAAGTGTAGTCGTGAAGTTTCATGCGAAACGCCCCACCGAACGATGGCTGAGCGATGACATAGAGCTTTACGATGACCCTACTATGTCAGTGGAATCCTCAGAAGACTTCGCCGCAATGTTGACCTCTTTGCGGCGACGAGTATAGGGTCGGATGGCAATTGTCACCCGCGGTATATTTCAGTATGCGTGCTGTACACGATTTGACTCACCTCGGGGGTTTGGTAGTGGATTCTGCAGCGGCGGTCAACGGCAGCCGTTCGGTACCGGAGCAGATTAAAGATGGTGCTGAAAGCCTTGAAAGTGCCTACCTGTTCGACGATTCTGAGGGACGGAGGCAGCTTGTCGCGCTAACCCAGGCTATGTTGGCCGGAGAGCTGCCTTTTTTCGAGGGGGCGGTATGGGTCGTTAATCTCAGGCATCGCTTGAACGGGATTGGCGACGACGATCCCGATTTCCGCATCTTTTTTAGTCATTCAGTCCGAGACAGACCGTTTGCCGCATGAAGTACAGCGGCCACCTTCCAGTGGTGGTGATCACTCCAATTAATTAAGAGATCGATAATGGGGTACATATCGGACGTCCAACTATATAGAAGGCTAACTCAGACCGCTGAAGTTGCGGAGCAATGGCAGTTGCCCCGTTTATCGGAAGGAGTGTCGCGGCGATATTTTGATTGGCTGGAGTTCGCCGTAGGCGGGTTCTGGCAGTATCTAACTCAACTGGCCCACCTGAGCGGCGATACGGTTATCTATTTTTACGATCTTTACCGTGCGAAGGATACCCGGTTCGACTTTTACGCTAATTTTGGCCTGTTTCCCGTGATCGAGCTTTCCGTCGAAATGACGGAGCGTCAGTACCTCTCTGGTCTGAGATGTGAGCCTGGTCACCTTGAAGGTGTTACCTATGTTGCAGCTTATACTGACGAATACCTCATTTTGCCGCCGTCGGGAAAGTGGCATATCCACGGGGCATACGAAATCGAGATGGGGCAGCTAGTGTCATATGTTGGCCTTCCAGCGCCTGAGGTCTTCCCGCACGATTTTTGGTCTGAAGAAGAGGCGCTCCGTCGCATCCATCTGCTGAGATAGGGGAATAAGACCGTGCTTTGTAAAAGTTTGGCGGAGACCGCCTCGAATACGGCAATGAACCCGTGTAATTGGGAAGTAATTAATGAGTTCCAATCCCCCGGTGAGTACCGACGCTTTTGTACGTGGTTGACCGCGCAAATCGATAGTGGGGACGTTCAACAAGTTACCGTTGTACAGCCTAGCCCTGACTTGATCTATGGGCTTGAGGAATATTGGTATCTTTGCAAAGCGTCGGGTCACGTGTGGCGGCTGGTTGCTCCTCAGGTCCCGTTTAAAGGGTTTTGGTCACCGCTTATGTAGGCGGTGGATAAAGCCTTCAGTAAAGCAACACGGCCGTTTCCGGTGGCAAGTCCCAAGCGTATGCGGACGCTATCCAAGTCTTGAAATTTTCGTGACGGATGCAGCCGGCCGGCTTATTGGCATACCCGCACTTGTCGGGCGCTAATTGGGCGGACTTCGGCCCCTTGCCCACGGAGGCGATGAGATATGGTGCGGAAGATGACGGATCCCGAGAGAGGCATGATTTTGGCGCTTATTCGGGGGAAGGACGGTGAGGAGAGATGGGCCGAATCCCTAACGAGGGCGTTCGTCGAGGAAATGGAAGACGGCGGAATGGGCAGTCTGCGCATAGTCTGGCCCGGTGAGCATACAGAGCGGCACTTCGGCTGGATCGTTGCTGAGCAGACCTTCCTGGATAGCGATGGAGTGGAGATTTCTGTGGCGGTTAACGTGGACAAGCAGGGCGACCTGTTCGAACTTGATATGTGGAAGGTCGATTTTTCACCGCTGAAGAAGTTTTCAGCCGTAGGCTGATAACGTGATACTCCGCTAGGCGGACGGCACGTCTTGACGTACGCTGCCTATTCTCGGTGATACGGGAAAGAGCTTTATTGTGACGCTTCAAAAATGATCCCTAGCACTGTTCAGAATGAAGTAAGAGCCCGCCTGCGTGGTGCGGAGGAAGAGCATCAGGTCAAGGTGATTCTAGCCGTAGAGTCAGGCAGCCGGGCCTGGGGGTTTGCGTCGCCGAACAGCGACTACGACGCCCGCTTTATCTATGTTCATCGACCTGAGTGGTATCTGTCGGTAGGCCTGGAGGAGCAGCGCGATGTAATAGAATTTCCGATCTTGGACGAGATCGACATCAATGGATGGGATCTGCGTAAGGCTCTACGGCTTTTCTGGAAATCCAATCCCGGATTTGTGGAATGGATTCAGTCCCCTATCGTTTACGAGAGCATGGGAACTTTCCATGAGCGGGCGCTGCAGCTATTGCCGCGGGTGTATTCGTTGGAAAGCGGCATCTACCACTACCGGAGCATGGCTAAAACCAACTACCGCGCCTACTTGCAGGCGGAAATGGTCCCGCTGAAGAAGTACTTCTACGTGCTGCGCCCGCTGCTGGCAGTGCGATGGATCGAGCGGTTCGGTACGCCGGCGCCGATAGAGTTCGACAAACTGCGCTGTGTCGTGGAGGGCGAGCCGGAGCTACAGCAGGCGATTGACGACCTCCTCGATGTAAAGCGCACTTGGCCCGAAATGGGACTGTCGCCAAGAGTGGCCTTGATCCAATTGTTTATTGAGCGCGATCTACAGCGGCTGGACACGATCGCTACATTCCGCAATGGGCGCGGCGACGTTGAGTCGGCGCTATCCACACTGTTTCGACAGGTGCTAAAGGAAGTCTGGGGTATGAGCCCAACAAGCGATGACATATATTGGGCATGCTGATTTATACAGGCGCCTTTCAGCCGAGGTGGCGTCTTTAAAGAAGTGGCAGGGCTTCAAAGCACCCCTCGAGCCTCGTGCCGATGCTGCGATTGGTGGTAATTTGCCCGGACCGTACCTCACACGGGCTCGCTCGCTTTGCCGGCTCAGTCGTCGAATTTGCGTTTCTTCGGGACGTATTTGGGGCATTCCGGTGCTCTGGGCAGATCTAGCCTTTCGGTATGGGGTTTTCCATCCACAGTGGTAAGAACCTGCACGACAATCTTGCCGTTGCCATCCAGGAATACCTCGTAGTCGGTCCCGGGATTCATCGTCATATAGACGAAGTCCTTGATATAGAGATGTCGCTCAACCACGTCGCCCCCGTTAATGGGCGCGACGTAGCCCTTGACTCCGCCAAGGTCGATGCCCAGGGTGATGGGCATACCTGCGCGGACGATGTATTCGTCATACGGGCTGCGCATTCCTGGCGGCATGCCGACCGTTTTGTTGGGGGCGAAGTCCCAGCGATAGGCTGTGTCCAGTTTGTCGATATTTGGGTCGAAGGACACGGGATAGCAGGAACGATTGAACCAGACCTTCCACCATTTCGAAACCATCGAGATACGGACCCGCGCATCGGTTGAAGGATCGTAGCTGGACTGGACATTGGCGCTTTGGCAGCCTGCCAACAAAAGAACAAACGTGATCAGAGCGATGCCAGTGACAATGCGCGTACTCATATCGTCTTGGATCTATGCGGCCGGAGTCCGTATTACGGCACCTGCTCTGAAAACTTAATCAACGTGTCCCGTGTGCGGCCTCCACCGTGTGGTTAGCCCGAAACGCCTGATCCGTCATCAAACCGCTTACGACATCGCGCATCCACCGATGTGAGGGCACGTCATCCCACCTGGCGTGCCAGACCATGTTGTAGTGCGAACTGGGCAGTTTGAATCCCAGCTCCACGACACTCAGCGGATGAAACTGCGCCACGTACGTCGCCAGTTTGCGGGGCATGGTCACCGCCAAATCCGTCTGCAGCAGGATCAGCGGTACATGGCTCATGCTGGACACATATAGATCGAACTGCCGCTGATACCCCGCCTTGTGCAGCCAAGTATCCACCTCGTTGTCCTTGCCGAACATATCCGTGGTGGTCACGAACCGCAGCTTGCAGAAGTTCGCCGGCGTCAGCCGTTTGCGCGCGGCTGGATGGCCCTGCCGCATCAGGCACACCCGGTCATCATCGAACAAGGGCAGGGTGCGGAATCGCCCGCTCACGTCCTCGAAACGCCCCAGCGCGATATCGATGGAATGATCCTCCAGCTGCTTTTCCGGTAGGGCCACGCCCTGCATATTGACGAAGCTGAATCGCACCATCGGCGCATGCCCGTCGCAATAGCTGCGCAGGCCGGGCGCCAGCATCCATTCAATGGTGTGGCGCGCCGCGATGCGGAAGGTGCGCGATGACTTCAAGGGATCGAAGGCGCCGCCGTCTTCCATGATGCCGCCTATCGCCGCCAGGGCCTCGCGGACGATAGGGCGGATCTCCAGGGCGCGTGGGGTGGGCACCAGTTGGCGCCGCACCAGGACGAAAAGGGGATCCGCCAGCAGGCGACGCAGTTCCGCCAGCTTCCTGCTGATGCCCGGCTGCGTCGTATGCAGCCGCGCCGCCGTTTCGGTGGCGCTGCGCGTTTCCATCAGCAGTTCAAACACGGTCAGCAGGTTCAGGTTGACCTTGCGCAGCGTATCCAGTTCCACGGCCGTCCGGTATCCATACCAAAAAAAGCATTATAGATTCCAGATAAATAATTTGATGTTATGGGCACGGCGGCTTAGGATTTTCCTCTTCCCTGGACTCGGGATGTGATGGAGAGAACCGATGAGCAGCCCGCATGTGACGCCGTTCCCGCTGTACGAGATTACCGGCGCGCCGCTGGAGCGCGGCAGATCCTACGGCGAGCAGGCCAGGAAGCGCATCGCCCGTTCCATCGAGCACTACAGCGAGCAGGCCACCCGCTGGAAGCTGGAGCGTGCCGAGATCGACAAGATCATCCACAGCTATATCCCCGCCGTCCGCAAGTTCGACGAGAACTACCTGACGGAGATGCAGGGCATCGCGGAAGGCGCCGGCGTGCGCTTCGAGGATATCTTCCTGTTGAACGCCCGCACGGAAGTGATGAAGCTGGCGTTCAAGCCGGAATTACGAGCGCGGCTGCTGGGCGAGACCAACGACGGCTGCACCTCTGTAAAGGTGATGCGCGAGGCGACCGCCGACGGTCAGCTGATTCACGCGCAGAACTGGGACTGGAAGGAGGAATGCTCGGAAACGGGCGTGGTGCTGCGCATCCTGAGGGAAGACGGCCCAGACATCCTGACCTTTACCGAAGCCGGCATGCTGGCCCGCTCCGGGTTCAATTCGGCGGGGATTTCGATTACGGGCAACAACCTGGAATCCGACCGCGATTACCGGCAGATCGGCGTGCCGCTGCCCATGATCCGCCGCAAGGCTTTGGAAAGCCCTTATCTGGCCTGGGCGCTGCATACGGTGTATGCGACGCCGAAGACCGGGTCGAACAATATGGCCGTCTGCCATCACGAAGGCATCGCCATCAATTTCGAATGCGCGCCGGATGAGACCTTCCAGGTTCTGCCGCAGAACGGCTTGCTGGTGCACTCCAATCATTGGCTGAGCCCGATCGCCTTGTCCAAGCTGAAGGACACGGGCATCGCATTCTCGCCATGCACGCTGTATCGCGAGCAGCGCGTGCGTGAGCTGCTGGCGCCGGATGTCGGCCGCATAACGGTGGAGTCGGTGAAGCAGGCGCTGCTGGATGATTTCCAGTCGCCGTGGTCGGTGTGCCGTCCGCCGCGCGGGGATTTCGGGCGGGACACGCGCAGCGCGACCGTCTCCACGGTGGTGATGCAGCCGGCGCGGGGGGTGATGGAAGTGGCGAACCTGCCGGCGCTGGATCCTACATTCACGAAGTATGAGCTGCGGCAGCGGAAGTAGGCAGTACATCGTATAAGCCGCAGTACCCGGAAGTAGATAGCACATCGTATGGGTCGCGGCCCCGTAAGTAGATACGACACCGTATAGGTCGCAGCACCGGAAGTAGGTAGCACGTCGTATGGGTCGCAGCACCGGAAGTAGCCAGCACCTCGCAAGAGTTGCCTGCATCGAAAGCAGGCAGCAGATCGAACCGGCATGAACCGGGGTTTTTAAAACATCACAAGGGAAGAAGCCATGAAGAGGGCGTTCAAACTCTACCGGCCGCGCGGCGGCATTTTCGCGGGCAAGGGCGCCCGCGCCATGGCGGCCGTGGCCGTGACCGTGGCGGCCACGGCTGCCACCATCGCCGCCATCGCCGTACCGGGCATCGCATCCGCACAGGGCGCGGATAAATATCCCTCCCACCCCATCCGCCTGATCGTGCCCTTCGGCGCCGGCGGCGGCACGGACATCCAGGCCCGCATCATCGCCCAGGAAATGGGCAAGGTGCTGGGCCAGACGGTGGTCGTGGAGAACCGGCCCGGCGCGGGCGGCAATATCGGCGCGGCCTTCGTGGCCCAATCCAAGCCGGACGGCTATACGCTGCTGGTCGGCTCTACCGGCACGCACGGCGCCAACCAGTTCCTGTATTCCAAGCTGCCCTACGACCCCGTGAAGGATTTCACGCCGATCACGCTGCTGGCCACCTTCGACAATGTCGTCGTCGTGCCGGAATCCTCCAAGGTCCATACGCTGAAAGAGCTGGTCGACGCGGCCAAGGCCAACCCGGGCAAGCTGAACTACGGCGTGACCACGGTGGGCAGTTCCTCGCACCTGGCGGTGGAGAAGTTCAACCGCGATGCGGGCATCAAGGCCGGCGCGGTGCCGTACAACGGCGCGGGGCAGGCGACGACGGACCTGCTGGCTGGCCGGCTGGACTACATGCTGGACTTGGTCGGCACGCAGATCGGCAATATCCAGGCGGGCAAGGTGCGCCCCATCGCCACGACGGCGCTCAAGCGCAATGCCGTGCTGCCCAATGTGCCCACCATCGCGGAATCCGGCTACCCCGGCTTCAGCGCGGTCGGCTGGGTGGGCCTGTTCGGGCCGGCGGGCATGCCCAAGGCCGCGGTGGATACGCTGTACAAGGCCATCGAGAAAGTCTACGCATCGCCGGACTTCCAGGCCACCATGCGCGCGCGATCCTTCGATATCGCCGCGATGCCGCCCGCGGAGTACGCCAAGTTCCTGGAGAACGAGCGCAAGAAATGGGGTACCGTCGTGCGGGAATCGAACATCAAGCTGGACTGACGGCAAAGGACCAAGGATGAGACAAACCACATTTCCCGACGCGATGCGCTGCGTCGTGTTGATCGGCATCGATTTCGACGGCCCCAGCCATGAGGTGGGGCGGGGCATCGCCCCGCTGGGCAAGCATTCCTGGGGCAACTATTCCGCGCGCTGCGGCGTGCCGCGCCACATGGAAATGCTGGCGCGCCACGGCGTGAAGGCCACGTTCTTCATCCCGGGCTATGACGCCGAGCGCCATCCCGGCACGATCGAAGACATCGATCGCAACGGCTTCGAGGTGGCGGCGCACGGCTACCTGCACGAGGCCTGGGAGCTGGAGGCGGCCGAAGAAGAAGCGCTGCTGCGCAAGACCGACGGCATCCTGCGCGACATCATCAAGAAGCCGGTGCTAGGGTGGCGTTCGCCGTCCGGCCGCAAGAGCGACAAGACGATGACGGTGCTGAAGTCGCTGGGCTATCTGTACGATTCCAGCGACAAGGATTACGACCGGCCGTACCGGCTGCGTTTCGGCAAGGGCAAGGACGATGTCATCGTGGAGCTGCCGAACAACACCTACAGCCTGGACGACTTCCCGTTCTACAAGTTCAGCTATACGCCGCCGTCGGAAGTGCTGGGGCAGTGGAAGGCCGAGTTCGACGCCATCTACGGCGGCGACCGCTTCTTCGTGATGTCGCTGCATCCACGCGCCGGCTGGGGTTCGGGCACGCCCTCGCGCACCAAGGCCTTGTCGGACCTGATCGCCTATATGAGGGGCCACGACGGCGTGCAGTTCATGGAGGCGGGTGCCTTCGCGAAATGGTGCCTGGAAAACAGCAGCAATCTTGAAGAGGTGTCGTTCCCATGACCACGTATACCTGGCCCGATGGCGCGCGCGCGGTGGTCTTGCTGACCGTGAACTTCGACGCCGAATCCTTCGACCTGAAGGAAGTGCCGACCGAGCGCATGTTCGGCCGCTATTCGTATGGCCGCTATGCGGTGCGCGCCGGCTTTCCGCGCCTGATCGACCTGTTCAAGAAGCACGATGTGCCGGCGACGTTCTTTGTGCCGGGCACCGACGCCCGGCGCCATCCCGGGCTGATCCGCGAACTGGTCGCGAATGGCCACGAGATCGGCGCCCGCGGCGTGGACCTGGAGAACTTCGCGACGCTGGGTGAGCAGGAGCCGCAGGTACTCAAGACCGCCCGGGATATCCTTGCCGACGTCGCGGGCGTGGCGCCCCTGGGGTTCCGCGCGCCGGGGGGCGAGCTGTCGTCCCGGACGCTGGATCACCTGGCGGACTTGGGCTTCATCTACGACGCCAGCTTCCAGGACGCCGATCATCCCTATGTGTTCGGCCTGTCGGGCGGCAAGAAAGTGGTGGAGCTGCCGTCCACCTTCGCCCTGGACGATGCGCCGATTTACTCGGCCCGGCATACGCATGCACGCCTGCTGGCGATCTGGCGCGACGAGATCGCGGCCATGCACGCGGAAGGTACGCTGATCCCCATCACCCTGAACCTGCGCGGCGACTTCGGTTCGACGCGGGCCGCGCGCATCGCCGTGCTGGACACGGTGCTGGCGGAGATCAAGCAGCTGGGCGGCGTGCGTTTCATGACCTGCCAGCAGCTGGCCGAACACACGCTATCGTTGAACCTGGCGCCGGAGCCCGACCCCCACCGCGCCCACGCCGAGACCTTATCGAAGACGGTGTATCGCGGCGATCTGGCGATCCGGCCGCTGTAGCGTCGCGGGCCTTACCAGGGCAGCGTTTCACCATGGCGATTGGTGAAGCGCAGCCCTGGCTTGCCCGCGTGCCGCTGCACCATATCCACCACCAGCGGAATACTTTCCGATACGTCCAGCTCGGCATTCTGGCCGCCCATATCGGTGCGTACCCAGCCCGGCGCGACCAGCAGCAGCGCGCGCGTGTTCGCCGGGTGCCGCGCTGCGTAGGCCTTCATCAACATGTTCAGCGCCGCCTTGCTGGCGCTATACAGTTCCCACCAGCCCTGGTTCCAGGTGATGCTGCCCAGGTCGGAAGACATGACGGCGATGACGCCATCGGACGCCACCGTGTCGGCAAAGAGCTCGATCACGCGCATGGGGCTTAGCGCGTTTGTCAGCATCATATCGATGAAGTCTTGTTCGTCCACCTGCAGCGGCGTCAGCTCGTTGGCCTTGCAGATGCCGGCGTTGACGAACAGGGTGTCCAGCCTGCGGCCGTCCAGGCGGGCACGCAGATCGCGCACCGACTGGACGTCGACGATGTCGACGGGATGGATCTCCAGCGAGCAGGGATTGCGCTCGCGCAGGGCTTCCAACTGGGCGGACTGGCTGCGCACCGTGGCGATGACGTGCCAGTCCTTGTCGCAGTATTCCTGGGCCAGCGCCAGCCCCAGGCCGCGCGAGGCGCCCACGATAAGAACGGTTTTCTGTCCGGCCATGTAGATACCCCTGGTTGAAGACCGCCCGGTCGTTGCCGCCGGCGAGACCGGCCTGCCCGACAGTGGGCACGGGGTTTGCTCCCTGGCAGCCGAAGCTCGCCATACGTAGCGGGCAATCGAGAAAGGAGAGCGCCATGCGAGGCATCCTGCTATGGCTGTTGGGAATCCCCATCCCGATCATTATCCTGTTGTGGTTGTTCCACGTTATTTAGCGGACGTTGCGAACGGGGGTGGAAGCGCAAGCCGGCGATCCGTTCGGTAAAACGAGATGATGCTTCGACCCTTACGCAAAGGCTAGCGGCCGCCCGGCGGCCGCTTTTTTCATCCTGTGGCTGCAAATCGCGGTGAGATCGTGGCTGCGTTCGCGGGGACATCGCGCTTCCTTTGGCGACCACATCGCGCCTGCATTCGCGGCGACATCGGCCGCCGCTAAGCGATATCCGGATAGTCTGCGGCGTCGCCGTCGTCCAGCAACGCATCGTAGTCGCGCGGATCCACGGGAAGGAAACGCGCGACATGCGCGCGGCGCAACAGCTCGCACGCCGCCGCATCCTGGTGCATGGCCAGCAGCGCCTGCGAGAGTCGCGCCGATACCCCGGCATCGACATCGGGGCCGCTGACCAGCAGCGGATTGGGCGTCCATGCCGTCCAGGCCACGGTGTGTATGCCGTCCAGGGCAACGGGATCATGCGCGCGCAGCAGGTCCAGATACCAGCCGTCCACCGCGGTCAGGTCGATTTCCCTGTCGCGCAATGCCCGCAGCAGCCCGCGCGGATTGCCGTAGGGGCCTTTGCTTTCCAGGAAAAGCCGTCCGCCGCGCCGACGCGCGTAGGGCGCCAGCATCCGCCGCGGCGCGTTCCATCCCGATTGGGAATCGCGCACCATCCAGCCGTAGCGGTTGCCCAGCCCGTCTTCCAGCCGCGTCCACCCCGAATCCGCCCGCGCCAGGAATTCGCTGCGATAGCGTGCCTGCCCGCCATAGGAGGGCCAATCCGGCACGACGGCCGCGACGGGGGTGTAGGCATGGCCGTCGCGCCGGGCACGCGCGTAGGGCCAGCCGCACATGAAGGCGCCGCACAGGCCCGGCCGGGTCCATAGTTCGCCGATAGGCATGGGCCAGCCGTGTTCGATGAAGTCCACCCGCAACCCCGCACGCCGATGCGCTTCGCGCAGCAGCGCCTGCCAGGCGGCACGCGCCGCCGGCGCGGCGTCGTACATCCGGGTGGACGTGATCAGCGACGCGGCCGGCATGGCGGTCATGCGAACTTCAGGGTCTGCCCGATGCCCAGGCGGCGCGCCTTGTCCAGCATGGCCTGGCCCAGGGCGATGTCGGTGGTGGACAGGCCGCGATGCCAGAACAGGATGGTCTCGTCCTCGCGTTCGCGACCCGGCTTCAGCCCGGCGACGATCTGGCCGAGCTCCGCATGCAGGTTTTCCTGGGTGATGCGGTCGCTGTCCACGTGGGCGCGCAGTGCGCCGAAAGGCAGGCCCTTGCGGCATTGGCCCCAGTCGTCCACCACCACCTTGCTCATGATGTCCGTCAGCGACAGCTCGACGGCGCTCATGGTGCCGTAGGGCATGACCAGCGCGCCCGGCTTGATCCATTCCGTCTTCAGCAGCGGGGTGGGCTCGGGCAGGCGCGAGGCCTCGACGACGATGTCGGCGCCGCGCACGCAGGATTCCCAGTCTTCCACCACCTTGACCGGCTTGCCCAGGTCGCGCGACAGCCGATCGCTGAAGGCCTGGCGGCTTTCCGGCCGGCGCGAATGGACGCGGATTTCGTCGAAGTCGAAGATGCTGTCCAGCAGCCGCACGTTCCAATAGGACGTGCCCCGCGCGCCGATATGGCCCAGGATCTTGCTGCCCCGGCGCGCCAGGTGCTTGGCGCCCAGCGCGGTAACGGCGCCCGTGCGCATGTCGGTGATGGCGGTTGCGTCGACGATGGCCAGCGGCTTGCCCGTGACCGGATCGAACAGGTTCAGCAGCGCCATTTCCGACGGCAGGCCGACCTTGTAGTTGTCGACGAAGTCGCTGACGACCTTTACGCCCGCCACGTGCAGCGGTTCGATATAGCCGCGCAGCACGTTGAAATGGCCCTTGTCCGAGGATTCCGGAATCAGGTGCACGCGCGGCTCGATCACGGTCTTGCCCTGGCCCTGGGCGCGCAGCGCGCCTTCCACCGCGGCCAGGATCTCCGCATCGGTGATGTCCAAGGCCTTCACGTCGGGCCCGTTCAGATAGGTAATGTCGATGGACTGCATGATGTCTCCGGTCTCATTGAATAGGCTTGATGCCGGCCTTCTTGACGATGTCGGCCCATTTGCGCGACTCGTTCTGAATCATGGCGGCGAATTCTTGCGTGGTGGTGCTGGCGGGCTCCACGCCCTGGTCTTCGAATTTCTGGCGCACGGTGGGATCCTTCAGCACCGTGGCGATGTCGCGCTGCAGTTTGTCCAGGACAGCGGGCGGCGTGCTCGCGGGGGCCACCAGGCCGTACCACGACGTCACGTCGAAGCCGGGGTAGCCGCTTTCGGCCACCGTGGGCACGTCGGGCAGTTGCTGCAGGCGGTGCGGTCCGGCGATGGCCAGCGCGCGCAGCTTGCCGCCGCGGATGAAGGGCAGCACGCTGGACACGCCGGCGAACATCATGTCCACGTTGCCGGCCACGACGTCGGTGACCGCCGGCGCCATGCCGTTGTACGGAATGTGCATGGCGCTGATGTCGGCCGACTGGTTCAGCAGTTCGCCGGCCAGGTGCGCGCCGCTGCCCGCGCCCGGCGATGCGAAATTCAATTTGCCCGGCTTGCTCTTGGCGTATTCGATGAAGGACTTGAAATCCTTGGCAGGCAAGGCCGGGTTCACCACCAGGATGTTGGGCGACGTCGCCAGCAGGGTGATGGGGGCGAAGGCGTGCGCGGTATCGAAATTCAGGTTGGTATAGAGCAGGGGATTGACGGTCAGGTTGCCGGCCGGCGCCAGGCCCAGCGTGTAGCCGTCGGGCGCGGCCCGCGCAACCTGTGCCATGCCCAGGTTGCCGGATGCGCCCGGACGATTCTCGATGATGACCGGCACGCCCCACATTTCGTTCAGCTTCTGCCCGACGATGCGCGGGATCGCGTCGGCCACCCCGCCGGCGCCGAAAGGCACGATGACGGTCACGGGCTTGGACGGATAGGCCCCGTCGGCCGCGTGCACCGGCGCGGACGCGGCCGCGATGAAGGCGCTGGCGGCGGCGGCCGCCAGGCGCAGGTGGAAAGACAATTTCATGGTATTCCCCTTGTATATATGGCTACGGCTGCGTAATGCCGCTCCGCATGGAAGCGGTGTGTATGCTTGGGCGCCGCCGCGCGGGCCGGCTATTGCGCCGGATCCCGGATACGGCCGCGCCTTTTAGTCGGCCACCATCGTGCGGTCAGCGGCCCAGCATGGGCAGGTCCAGTCCGGCGTCGCGGGCGCAGGCGATGGCTTCGTCATAGCCCGCGTCGGCGTGCCGCATGACACCCGTGGCCGGGTCGTTGTGCAGGACGCGGCCAATGCGCCGCGCGGCCTCTTCGGTGCCGTCGCAGACGATGACCACGCCCGCATGTTGCGAGAATCCCATGCCGACGCCGCCGCCGTGATGCAGTGATACCCAGGTCGCGCCGCCCGCGGTGTTCAGCAAGGCGTTCAGCAGCGGCCAATCCGAGACGGCGTCCGAGCCATCGCGCATGGATTCGGTTTCCCGGTTGGGGCTGGCTACCGAGCCGGAATCCAGGTGGTCGCGGCCGATGACGATGGGTGCGCTCAGTTCGCCGGTGCGCACCATTTCGTTGAAGGCAAGGCCCAGTCGCGCGCGGTCGCGCACGCCCACCCAGCAAATGCGCGCCGGCAGGCCCTGGAAGGCGATGCGCTCGCGCGCCATGTCCAGCCAGTTGTGCAGGTGCTTGTCGTGCGGGATCAGTTCCTTGACCTTGGCATCGGTCTTGTAGATGTCTTCCGGATCGCCCGACAGCGCCACCCAGCGGAAAGGCCCGATGCCCTCGCAGAACAGCGGGCGGATGTAGGCCGGTACGAAGCCGGGGAAATCGAAGGCGTTGTCGACGCCCATTTCCAAAGCCATCTGGCGGATGTTGTTGCCGTAGTCCAGCGTCGCGGCGCCGCGCGCCTGCAAGGCCAGCATGGCACGCACGTGGCCAGCCATGGACTGCTTGGCGGCGCGCACCACGGCATCGGGCTCGGACGTGCGGCGCGCGCGCCATTCATCCATGGTCCAGCCTTGCGGCAGGTAGCCGTTCAGGGGATCGTGCGCGGAGGTCTGGTCGGTGACGCAGTCCGGCGTGATGCCGCGCTTGACCATTTCGGGCAGCACGTCCGCGGCGTTGCCCAGCAAGCCGATGGACACCGCGCGCCCCTGTTTTTTCGCGTCTTCCAGCAGGGCCAGCGCTTCGTCCAGCGACTTCGCCTTGACGTCGATGTAGCGCGTGCGCAGGCGGAAATCGATGCGCGATTCGTCGCATTCGACGGCGATCATGCTGAAGCCGGCCATGGTCGCGGCCAGCGGCTGCGCGCCTCCCATGCCGCCCAGGCCGGCGGTCAGGATCCAGCGTCCCTTGGGGTCGCCGCCGAAATGGCGGTCGGCGATGGCGTAGAAAGTCTCGTAGGTGCCCTGTACGATGCCCTGCGAGCCGATGTAGATCCAGCTGCCCGCGGTCATCTGGCCGTACATCATCAGGCCCTTGCGGTCCAGCTCGTGGAAGTGCTCCCAGGTGGCCCAGTGCGGCACCAGGTTCGAGTTGGCCAGCAGCACCCGCGGCGCATCCGCATGCGTCTTGAACACGCCCACCGGCTTGCCGGACTGGATCAGCAGGGTTTCGTCAGGCTGCAGGCGGCGCAGCACCTCCAGGATTTTGTCGTAGGAAGGCCAGTCGCGCGCGGCGCGGCCGATGCCGCCGTACACCACGAGTTGCTCCGGGTGTTCCGCGACTTCCGCATCCAGGTTGTTCTGGATCATGCGGTAGGCGGCTTCGATCAGCCAGTTCTTGCAGGTCAGCGCGTTGCCGCGTGGCGCGCGGATCGAGCGCGATGGATCCAGGCGGGAAGTTTGGGTTGGGTTCATGATGCGTGGTCTCCGGAAGTCTTGGCGGGGGCGGGGCGCGTGGACATGACGGCGTGTCCCGTCAGGCGGTAGCGGTCGCCGGGGTGAATCAGGCGGGCAAAGGTGACGACGTCTGCGCCGGACCAGGTGCGGCGCAGTACCTGCAGGCAGGCTTGCGGGGTTTTCAGCCCCAGCCAGTCGGCCACGCGCGTGTCGGGAAGAATCGCTTCGATGGTGTGCTCCACGGCCGTCAGTGGCGCGACCCGGCTCAGGTAGACATTGGGCGTTTCGGAGCTGAAGTCCTGTTCGATGTAGTCCGGCGCCACGCGGGGATTGACGTAGCGCTCCTCCAACTGCACGGGCACCTCGTTGTCCAGGTGCAGGATCAGCGAGTGGTAGACCGATTTGTCGATCGACAGGGCGAGCGCGGTCGCGATGCCTTCCGGCGCGGTGGCGCGCTCCAGCTGCAGGATGCGATTCGAATAGCGATGGCCGCGCTGGGCAATCTCTTCCGCGATGTTGCGCACCTCCAGCACGGGCAGGGCGGGCTTCTGCTCTGCCACGAAAGTGCCCAGGCCCTGGCTGCGCACCAGGATGCCTTCCTGGGTCAGCTCCAGGATGGCGCGGCGCGCCGTCATGCGCGACACCTCGAACTGCGCGGCCAGCTGGTTTTCCGAAGGGACCTGGTCATTCACGGTCCATTCGCCGGCTTCGATCTGCTCGACGATGTGCTGCTTGATACGGGCGTAGGGCGGGAGCGGGAGCTCGCGGGAAACGGAAGGCATGGCATCCTGTAGGCAGCCGCGCGGTGCGCGCGGACGTGGGAACATGGGGCAAACTCTAACTTGAATATACAAGTATAGGCAAGTACGATGCGCCTATGGAAAACCCGAGTACCGACATGGGATGCGCTGTCATGGACAATGAACCGCAGGGCGCCGCCGCCCTCATCGTCAACGCTAGGATTGCCAGCTTCGATCCGGGAACGGCCGCGCCCTATGGCGTGGTGGACGGCGCGGACGCGATCGCGGTGCGCGACGGGCGCATCGCCTGGATAGGCCGGCGCGCGGACGCACCCGCTGCCGCGTGGACGGATGGGCAGGGGCGCCGGGGCCGCGTGATCGACGCCGAAGACGCCTGGGTCACGCCAGGCCTGATCGATTGCCATACCCACCTTGTGTACGCCGGTACGCGCGCCGCGGAATTCGAAATGCGCTTGAACGGCGCGTCCTATGAAGACATCGCGCGCGCCGGCGGCGGCATCGTGTCGACGGTGCGCGCGACGCGCCAGGCTGGCGAAGAAGGGTTGATCGCGCAGGCGCTGCCCCGCTTGCGCGCGCTGTTGCGCGAAGGCGTGACCACGGTGGAGATCAAGTCAGGGTATGGGCTGGACCGCGACACGGAGCTGGCCATGCTGCGCGCGGCGCGCGCGCTGGGCCATCGTCTGCCCGTGACGGTGCGCACCACCTTCCTGGGCGCGCACGCGCTGCCCCCGGAATACGCCGGCCGGGCGGACGACTACATCGATTTCGTGTGCACGCAAGTGCTGCCCGAAGCGGCGCGCCTGGGCTTGGCCGACGCCGTCGACGTCTTCCACGAAAGCATAGGCTTCGACGCCGCGCAGGCCGAACGCGTCTATCGCGCCGCGGCGGCGCTGGGCCTGCCGGTCAAAGTGCATGCCGAACAGCTGAACCTGTGCGGCGCGGCCGCGCTGGGCGCACGCTACCGTGCCTTGTCGGCGGACCACCTGGAACACCTGGATGAAGCGGGTGCGCGCGCCATGGCGGCCGCGGGTACCGTCGCGGTGCTATTGCCCGGTGCCTTCTATTTCCTGCGCGATACGCGGGTGCCGCCGGTGGATCTGCTGCGCCGGCACGGCGTGCCCATCGCCGTCGCCACCGACTGCAACCCCGGCACCTCGCCCTTCACGTCCCTGCTGCTGATGCTAAACATGGCGTGCACGCTATTTCGCCTGACGCCGGCCGAGGCGCTGAACGGCGTCACCCACGCCGCCGCGCAGGCCCTGGGCCTGCAGGACGAGGCCGGCAGCCTGGCACCCGGCAAGTGGGCGGACCTGGTCTTCTGGCAGGTGCCCGCGCTGGCCGAGCTGTGCTACAGCCACGGCATGCACGTCCCCGCGCGCATCCTGCGGCGCGGGGTGTAGCTCAGTCCGTCTGCATATGGCCTGTCTTGACGATCTGTCCCAGGCGGGCGCGTTCGTCCTTGGTGAACTTCTCGAACGACGCGCGCGTGCCGCCGCCGGCGTCCTGGCTGCTGCGCTGTAGCGCCTGCTGGACTTCCGGCGTCTTCAGCGCCGCGTTGACCGCGGCGTTCATCTTGTCCAGGATGTCGTCCGGCGTGCCGGTGGGCGCCAGCAGCCCGGCCCAGTGCACGATGCGCAGCGTGGGCAGGCCTTGTTCCGCCGTGGTCGGAATGTTGGGCGCACTCGTCATGCGCTTGTCGCCGGTAATCGCCAGGCCCTTGAGCTTGCCGCCGTTGATCAGGGGCAGGGTGGCGACACTGGCTTCCGAGGTCGCGTCAACCTGGCCGGCCACCACGGCCGTGACGCCTTCGCCGCCGCTCTTGTAAGTGATCGGTTCGACGTCCAGCCCCGTGGCTTCACGCAGCATTTCCGCGACGAACTGCGGCGCGCTGCCGTTGCCCGCCGTGGAGAAGGTGATGCGGCCCTTGTGGTTCTTCTTGGCGTTGTCCAGGAATTCCTTCAGGTCGTTGGCCGGGTTGGCGCCGCTGGTGACGATGACCGAGGGCGTGACGGTCATCAGTACGACCGGTGTCAGCTCTTCGTCCTTGTACGGCTGGTTGGGGCGGATCAGGCTGTTGGTGATCACGCTGTTGCCGCCCACCAGGAAGGTATAGCCATCCGGCGTGCTGTGCGCCACGTGGGCCGCGCCAATCGCGCCGCCCGCGCCGGGCCGGTTTTCCACGATGACGGCCTGGTGCAGCTGTTCGCTGACGGACTTGGCGACCAGGCGCGCCGCCAGGTCGATGCCGCCGCCGGGACTGAACGGCGCGACGAAGGTGATGGGATGCTCGGGCCAGTTCGCGGCCATGGAGGCGCCACCGGCCAGGCAGGCGGACAAGGCGAGCACGACGCCGGCACCGCGGCGCAGGAATGCTTGTTTCATGATGATCTCTCTGTCTTTTCTCGTTATGCGGGCGTGCCGGCTTGCCTGGACAGGTGTGCTGCGGTGCGCCGCTCGCACTGCAGCGTTCCATCGTTTGTTTTGCCGCGTTCCGCTGCTTGTTCCGCTGCGTTCCGCGACTTGTCGTGCTGCATTCAGCTCTTGTCCTGCCAGATGGATCGGCGGCGCCGTCTTGCGGTGAACGATCTCCCTGCCGCGATTGTGCCTGTTTCAAGACATGAGCGGAATCCCGACGTTTGCGGATTCAGGCTCTGTTCAGCATAGCGAAGCTTGCTGCGTTGGGATGCCCAGTTTTCGGTGGCCGAAGTCTTCGGGTGACCGGTGTCGAAACACAGTCGCCGGCCAACCGCGGCTTCGGCGTACTGCACCTTGAGTTCGGCCGGCCGGACCTACCGCGTTTATCCTGGTGCTTCGGATTCCAGTATCCGCGATGCCGGTGCCCAATATCAGGGTACGGTCGGTCGGCTGGTAGCGCATATATGGCGGTCGTATAGTACGCAGCTCTTGCAAGCAGGCCCTTCCCAAGCAGTGTCTTCACCACCATGACGATTTCCAGCGCCACGCCATCCCATGCCGACACGGCGACCCTGGAACAGGGTTCGGTCCATTGGATGCGCAATCTGGCGGTATGCGTGTTCGGCTCCTTCACCACCATCGTCGGCATGACGCTGCTGTTGCCGTTCCTGCCGCTCTACGTAGAGCAACTTGGGGTGAAGGACCACGCGGCCATCGTGCAATGGTCCGGCGTCGCCTTCGGCGCCACGTTCTTCACCGCGGCCTTGACGGCACCGCTGTGGGGCCGCCTGGCGGACCGCTACGGCCGCAAGCTGATGCTGATCCGTGCCAGCCTGGGCATGTCCATCGCCATGTCGTTGATCGGCATGGCCGGCAACGTCTATCAATTGGTGGGACTGCGCCTGTTGGCCGGCCTGCTGGGCGGCTACGCGTCCGGGTCCATGGTGCTGGTGGCCACGCAGACGCCCAAACAGCGCACCGGTTGGGCGCTGGGCGTGCTCTCGTCGGGCATCATGGCGGGCAACCTGGCCGGGCCACTGATCGGTGGCGCGCTACCGCCGCTGATCGGCATACGGGCGACTTTCCTGGCATCGGGCGCGCTGATTTTCGTCGCCTTCCTGGTGACGACTTTCCTGATCAAGGAAGAGCGTCGTCCCAAGGTGCACAAGACGGCGGACAAGCCCCGTGGCGGGCTGGCCGCCGTGCCGGACAAGGGGCCGCTGATGGCGATGCTGTTCACCGGCGCGCTGCTGATGCTGGCCAATATGTCCATCGAGCCCATCATCACGGTGTACGTCGCGCAGTTCGCCGAGCCGCACAACGTCACCATGGTGTCGGGCCTGGTGATGTCCGCCACGGCGCTGGGCAGCATCCTGTCCGCATCGCGCCTGGGGCGCCTTGCCGATCGGCTCGGCCATTGGAATGTGATCATCGGCTGTCTGCTGGTGTCCGCCCTGTTGTTGATCCCGCAGGCCTTCATCACATCGAGCTGGCAACTGGTCGCGCTGCGTTTCCTGATGGGCCTGTCGCTGGGCGGCTTGCTGCCCTGTATCGCCAGCGTGATCCGTCATAACGTACCGGAGCGCGTGGCGGGTGGCATGCTGGGCTATTCGACCTCTGCTCAATACGTGGGGCAGGTCGTGGGCCCGCTGGCCGGCGGTTTTGTCGGCGGCCATTTCGGCATGCGCTCGGTGTTCCTGGGCACCAGCCTGTTGATGGCGCTGGGTGCTTTGTACAACCGCGCCGTGCGTGTGCGTCGCGCTCGCGGGCAGCGTTGATCGATCAGCTTTTTGTCAGGCTGCCGCGCGATACGCTGCTGGTTTGATTCGAGTCACACGCAAAGTCAGCGGGGATGCCCGCGAAGTCGCGCTTGCGCAATAAAAGATCAACGGTGCGGGCTACCCGCAATCCTTGCGCTTGGCTTATTCTCCCTGTTCGGCACTTCGATCCGGACCCGATCCAACGTGATCGCGTTATTAAAAAACCAAGGAGACAAATTCATGCGCTGTGCTCTCAACCGTTGCTTTGCCGCGCTATTCGCCGTCGCGGCGGTCACCGCCGTTCCCGCTGCCCAGGCCGCGGATGCGTGGCCGGACAAATCGATTACCCTGGTGTCGCCCTATGCGCCTGGCGGCACCACCGATGTGCTCGCTCGGCTGCTGGCCACCCGCCTGCACGACAAGCTGGGCCAGACCATCATCGTCGAAAACCGCGCGGGCGCGGGCGGCAATATCGGCACGGCCTATGTCGCCAAGGCCAAGCCGGACGGCTACACCTTTCTGCTGGCCGCCAGCGGTCCCATCGTGATCGCGGGCACGCTGTACAAGAAGCTGCCCTACGACCCCGCCAAGGACTTCACGGAGGTGGTGCCGCTGGCGCGCACCAGCTTCGTGGTGGCCGTCAATGCCAAGTCCGGGCTCAACTCCATCCAGGACATCATCGCCAAGGGCAAGACGGGCGACCTGGTCTTCGGCTCGGCGGGCTCCGGCACACCGCAGCACATCATCGGCGAGATGTTCAACACCGCCGCGGGCACCAAGATCCGCCATATCCCGTACAAGGGATCCGGTCCGCTGCTGAACGACCTGGTCGGCGGGCAGGTGCCCCTGGCATTCGAAAACCCCTTGCCCATCATGCAGCAGGTGAAGGCCGGCAACCTGAAGGTGCTGGCGGTGACCGGCGCGCAGCGTTCGGCGGCCTTGCCGGATGTTCCGACGCTGGCGGAAACCGGCATCAAGGGCGTCGATGCGCAGCCGTGGTATGGGCTGCTCGGCCCCGCCGGGATTTCGGATGCGATCACGCAACGCATGAACAAGGAGGTGCAGGCCATCCTGAACGCCCCGGACGTCAAGGAACAACTGGCGACGCTGGGCGTGGAAGCCATGCACATGACGCCGGCCGAGTTTCACAGCTATGTGATCAAGGAGATCGGCACCTGGGGCAAGGCGGTGAAGGATTCGGGCGCGACGGTGGATTGATCGCGACAAAGGGCGGGCGCGTGCTTCCATGTACAAGCCCGCATCAGGATTATTCGTTCGAGGCAGCGTTCGGCTTCGGCCGGATGCTTTACTTTATCCGGCTGTAATCGAGCGACAGGCTCAGAGCCAGGCCTCGATCGCCTAGAACGACATTTCCAACGAAATGCCGGAGTAGTTGGCCCGAGGAGCCAGCTGCCGGCCCGGACCTTTCTCGAAATGAATCAGGCCGTACTGCTCCATTGTGCGCAAGGTACGTGAGAGGTTGGACTTCGCCCTACCGCTTCTGGCGGCCAACTCATTGACCGAAGCTGGCTCCGTCTGTGCAATCAAGGCCAGCAACGCTCGGTTCTTGTCCGACAAGACCTGGGATAGGCTCTCCATGGATTGAAACCAGACCTTGGGTTCGCCACGCTGTGGCCTGTATTCCCCTCGGGCAATCGCCAAGGTCCTGGCTTTGTATTGTTCGAGCGAGGCAATGCCTACTTTCAGCATCTTCATGTCAGAGACTCCTCTCTTGCAGTATCAGCTCAACTTCTTGCCAGAAATCCCGTATTAGCGTTGCGGCATCCGTATAGGTGTAGAAGCGTACCCGCTGACCTTTGTGCTTGTGGTCATATTCAATGCGTGTTTGCGCGCCTGGACCGGTGCGTTCTTTGACAGGGTGCGCGTTATCAAAACCGAGAATCCGTTCCCCGCTGTCATTGTGCAGTGTCAAAGAGTATTTGACCCCGTGCGGACGATGCACGGAAACCTCGACCGACTGGACCTCGAACTTGACCCAGAACCTGCCGGCCTTGTCCGCGACAAAGCTTTCACCGTCAAGCAGCAGCAAAGTGTCCAAGCTGGCGTCTCGCGTGGATCTCATGAATGTTATCACTCGTTAATAACTAAAATCAAGGCCATGAGCTTGTGTTGACCGTGACAATCGACGGTTCCAGGGAAGGCACGCAGGCGCCCAGTGGGGCCAATGAAAAAGGCCCAGCCAAAGCTGAGCCTCCGAACTCCAACCGTCTCGTCGCGCTACACCAACGGACTATGAGTCCGTCGTCCAATTCACTCCAACGGCTTCAACTCCCCCAACACCGTAGGGATCAGCTCCGACACAGTCGGATGAATATGCACGGTGCGCTGCAGCGTCGTATACGGCGCCTTGCTCGACATCAGATCCAGTATCCCGTGGATGGCCTCGTCGCCACCGGTGCCCAGGATGGCCGCGCCCAGGATGGCCTTGCTTTCCGCATCGACCACCACCTTCATGAACCCCTCTGTTTCCCCTTTTTCCACAGCGCGGCCAACGCGCGTCATCGGCCGAATCCCGACCAACGCCGGCCGGCCCGTCGCCCGCACGGCGGCCTCCGTCATGCCGACGCGGCCCAGGGGCGGGTCGATGTACAGGGCGTAGCAGGGCAGGCGATCGGTGACGCGGCGCGGATCGTCATCCAGAAGGTTGGCCGCGACGATCTCGAAATCGTTGTACGACGTATGCGTGAAAGCCCCGCGTCCGTTGCAGTCACCCATCGCCCAGATGTGCGGAACGCTGGTGCGTAGCGCGTCGTCGACCACGATGTAGCCATGTTTGTCGGTCTTCACGCCCGCCACGTCCAGTCCCAGGTCTTCCGTGTTGGGCCGCCGTCCCACCGCCATCAGCACGTGCGACCCGATGATGGGGCCGGGATCCTTGTCGCAAGACACGCGCACCGCCGCGCCGTCGGCATGCGCTTCGAAGCGTATGCATTCCGCATTCAACTGCACGCGTATGCCTTCCTTTTCCAGAATCTGCAGGATGGCGTCGGAGACATCCGGATCTTCCCTTGAAATCAGCCGCGGGCCTTTCTCGACGATGGTCACGTCGGCACCAAAGCGGCGGTACATCTGGCCGAATTCCAGGCCGATGTAGCTGCCGCCGATCACGACCATGTGCCGCGGCACGATATCCATTTCCAGCAGGCTGGTATTGGTGAGCAGGGGGACGTCGTCGGCACCCGGCATGTCCGGAATGTTCGCGCGGCAGCCGACGTTGATGTAGATGCGATCGGCAGACAGGCGCTGGCCGTTCACGTCCAGTTCATGCGGGCCGACGAAGCGCGCATGGCCTTTCAGGACGGTGCAGTTGTCCATGCCGCGCAGCCACTTTTCCACGTTGGTGCGGGCGCGCATGACCACCTCTTCCTTGCGTGCCTTCAATCGCTTGGCGTCGACGCCGACGTCACCCTGCAATGCCACGCCGAAGTCTGCCGAGCGGCGAGCCAGATGGGCGGCGTAGGCGCTCGCGACCAAGGTTTTGGTGGGCATGCACCCGGTATTGACGCAGGTGCCGCCGAAATCCTTGCGTTCAATGATCGCGACGCGCTGGCCGGCTTGCGTCAGCCGGCCAGCCAGCGGCGGCCCCGCTTGGCCGGCGCCGATGATGATGGCGTCGAAGTGGTTGGCGCCGGCGCCGCCCGAGGGCGAGGCCGTGCGCGGGGAGGATTTTCCGGAAGGGACGTTCGCGGGATGCGTGCTCATGAAATACCTCTCTATGCGCGCGGCCGCGCGGCGGATGGATGACGGGATGGCACAACTGTAATCGGTCGCGGCCGGAAGGCGCTACCATCGCGGCATGAGCACCGACATCCGCCGCCGCGAATTTTTCCGCCGATCCGCCCGCTCCGCCGGCGCCGCCGCCGCGCTGTCGATGTTCCCGCCGGCCATCCGCAAGGCGCTGGCGATCGAGGCGGACAGGCGCACCGGCACGCTGCAGGACGTCGCCCACATCATGGTGCTGACGCAGGAGAACCGCTCCTTCGACCATTACTTCGGCACCCTGGCCGGCGTGCGGGGCTTTGGCGACCGCTTTCCCATCCCCGTGCCGGATGCGCCCGGGATGGCGGGCAAGACCGTCTGGTACCAACGCCATGACGGCCAGCCGCCCGATCTGCCATCCATCCTGGCGCCGCAGCACAACGACACCGCGGTGGATTTCCGCCTGATGCGCACGGCCGGTACGCCGCACCTGTATCCCGATGCGCAGGACGCCTGGGACGGCGGCCGCATGACGCATTGGCCGCAGTTCAAGAAGAACGCTTCGATGGTGTACTACACCGAGGCCGATATGCCTTTCCAGTTCGCCCTGGCCAATGCCTTCACGCTGTGCGATGCGTACTATTGCTCCCTGACCGGCGGCACCAACCCGAACCGCTGCTTCATCTTCACGGGCACCAACCACGGCAGGGACGATCCGGAGAAGCCGGGCATCTACAACGGCCCCGCGCTGGACAACAGCTACAACAAGCTGAACAACGGCCCGCGCAAGGACGGCTATACGTGGACAACCTACGCGGAACGCCTGGAGGACGCCGGCGTCAGCTGGCAGGTCTATCAGGACAATGAATTCGAGTTCTATGCGCTGAACCCCTTGTTTGGGTTCAAGGCCTTCCGCCAGGCGTACGCGCACAGCGTGCCGGCGGTGTCGCCGGCGCGCACGGAGCGTGAACGCGCCCTGTACGAGAAGGGCATACGCACGCGCAATGTGGCCATGCTGAAGGCCGACGTGATGGCGGACCGTCTGCCACAGGTGTCGTGGATCTGCGCGCCGTCATCGGCGTCCGAACATCCGCAGCCGTCCAGCCCGGCCCAGGGCGCGGCTTTCACCGCGCAGGTGCTGGAGGCCTTGACCTCCAATCCCCGCGTGTGGAGCCGCACGGTGCTGATCCTGAACTTCGACGAGAACGACGGCTTCTTCGATCACATGCCGCCGCCCGCGCCGCCGTCGTATGCCCGCACGGAAGGCGGGGCGGTGTCGCGGGATCCGCAGGGCGCCAGCACGGTCGACACCACCGACGATTACCTGGGCGATGCGGTGGGCGGCATCGAGGCCACGCTGCCGTATCGCCATCACCCCTACGGCATGGGGCCGCGCGTGCCCATGTACGTGATCTCGCCGTGGAGCCGCGGCGGCTGGGTGAATTCCGAAGTCTTCGACCATACGTCGGTGCTGCGCTTCATCGCGCGGCGCTTCGGCGTGGAGGAACCCAACATCAGTCCGTGGCGCCGCGCCGTGGCGGGTGACCTGATGTCGTGCTTCGACTTCGCCACGCCCAACGATGGGAGTGTGCTGGCCCCGTTGCCGGACACCGACACGCTGGACCGGCGCAGCCGGTCATTGCCCGGCGTGGCCACGCCCGTGGCGCCGCCGCTGCCCGCGCTGCCGGTCCAGGCGCAAGGCACGCGGCGCTCGCGCGGCCTGCCGTATGAGCTGCATGTGGATGAAGTCCATGGCGATGAAGGCCATTGCGATGCGGTCCCGCGCGATGTACTCCCTCGCGATGAAGGCGCTGCCGATGCAGTCCATGGCGATGATGGGCGCGCGGGCGGCAGCCAGGCGCGCGTCGTGCAATTGCGCTTCTCGAATACCGGCCAGCGTGCCGCGGTGTTCCATGTGTACGACGTCGCCCGCCTGGACGCGTTGCCGCGTCGCTACACCGTAGAGCCGGGCAAGGCGCTGGCGGACCGCTGGTGGACGGCGGCGGATGGCGGCTATGACCTCTGGGTGCTGGGGCCGAACGGCTTTCATCGCCATTTCGTGGGCACCGTGGATTCCCATGTCGGCGCAAGCCGGTGCATGGCGCGGGTGCGCTATGCGCCCGGGGAAGGGGCGCTGGTGCTGACTGTGCTCAATCACACCCAGGCGACCGTGGCGGCGACGGTCGGCGACAACGCTTATTTCGATCGTGCCACGTGGCGGCGCGAGATACCCGCGGGGCAGCAGGCCGAATGGCGCTGGCCCTTGGCGGCCTCGCATCACTGGTATGACTTCACGCTACGGCTGGACGGCCATGCCGGCTATGCCCGCCGTTTTGCGGGGCGCATGGAGGTGGGCGCCGACGGCTATTCCGATCCCGCCATGGGCGGACAAGCCGTCGGGACGCAGGCGCGTATTGCGTGATTCCGCGTGCCTTATCCGGTGCGCCTGATCCAACATGTCGAGTCCGGGAGACAAATTCAGCGAGACGGAGCCGGCGGGCAGGGCTGGCGGGACGAACCGACGGGACAGCGCTCGGGGCGCAGCATCTGGCTTCGGGCGACCCATAGGCGTTGAATCGAAATTATCGAACGGGGATCATTAATTATTGTTTTGCGATAATTTGCGCGCTATGATGTCCCACGCTTTCCCCATGAGGTTTCTATGCCGCTCTCCACTCCCGCCGCTGCCGCGCGCAGTGTGTCACCCGATCGTCTTGCCCGTCTCAGCCACCGCATGGCCGGGCTTACCCTGGCCGTCATGGCCGCCTTGCTTGCGCTGAACGTGCTCAATTGGCTGTACCCCCCTTATGCCTCCGACAGCTATGGCTTCAGTTTCGGGCTCAGTTCGCGCTGGCTGGCCCATCGTTCCATCGACGTCACTGCGTTTCCCGCCTGGCAGACGGCGGGCGCCATCCTGATTACCAGCGTGCCGCTCCTTGTCCTGATGCGCGGACTGACGCACTTGCGCGCGCTGTTCCGCTCCTATGCCGACGGGGCGTATTTTTCGATGGAGGCCGCGCGCAATCTGGCCACCGTGGGCCGTTCGATCGCCTGGTGGGTCCTGGCGGAATTCCTGGCCGAACCGATTCTCAGCCTATGGCTGACGCTGCGGGCCGAGCCCGGCCACCGCATGGTCGTCATGTCCCTGGATACGCCGGCCCTGGTGTCGCTGTTCGTCGCGGCGTGCATCGCGGTGATCGGCAAGATCCTGCAGCGCGCCTGCGAGGTCTATCAGGAAAACCAGCAGTTCGTGTAATGGGCTCGCCCGACATTTTCATTGCGACAGGATCCGGAATGCCCATCGTCGTTACGCTCGACGTCATGCTGAGCAAGCGCAAGATGAAATCGAAAGACCTGGCGGCCATCGTCGGGATCACGGAACAGAACCTGTCCCTGCTCAAGTCCGGCAAGGTCAAGGGCGTGCGTTTCGACACCCTGGAGGCGATCTGCCGCGCGCTGGAATGTCAGCCGGGCGATCTGCTGGAATACCGCGAAGCCGACGAGGCCTGACGGCGGCCGGGCCAGCAGGCCCCGGCCGCCGCGGGGCTGCCAACCCGCGCTGCAACGTCGGGGTCAGCCCTCGCAATCCGCCCAGCAGTTGGGCGTTTCGTACAGGCGCACGCGTGCCAGCCGCAGCTCGCCGCCAAATTGGCGGTGATAGTGCGGACGCAGCACGTCGAAAGCGATGCGGGCCAGGTTTTCCACGGTGGGGATGCGGTCCAGCACCACGGTCTTGTGGCCGGGCAGACTTTCCAGGAAGCCGCGCACGGCGCTGTCGCCCGAGTACACCAGGAAGGCGTGATCCCACAGATCCACCAGGTGTTCGTTGGCGATGGCCTTGATGTCCGAGAAGTCCATCACCATGCCGTTGTCCGAGGCGCCCGGCGCATCGATGACCTGGCCTTCCAGCGTGACTTCCAGCACGTAGCGATGCCCGTGCATGTTGCTGCACTGGCTGCGATGGTCGGGAATACGGTGGCCGGCGTCGAATTCCAGCCTGCGTGTGACGGAAATCGTGCCCGGCTGCGCGCGGGTAGGGCTGCTCATGGAATGCCTATGTATTTATGGGTTTGCAGGCTCAGCCGCCATTGCGGGTGAGCCATGCAGTATTCGACGATGGCTTGCGTATGGGCCGCGCGCGCCGGCCCGTCCATGGGTTGCAGGAAAAAGTGATCGAAGCGCAGGCCGGCGAAGGCCTCGGGCCGGGCATCGGCCTGCGGGTAGACCAGCTTCAATTCATTCCCGGCGCGCACGACGACCGGCGCCTTGCCCTTGGGGCTGACGCAAATCCAATCGATGCCCGGCGGCGGTTCGATGGTGCCGTTGGTTTCGATGGCGATGGTGAAGCCGCGCGCATGCACGGCGTCGATCAAGGCGCGATCGAGCTGCAGCAGCGGTTCGCCGCCCGTGAACACCACGTAGCGGCCCGCGGTATCGGGGCCCCATTCGGCGGCAAGCGCATCGGCCAAGCGGTCGGCGGTGGCGAACTTGCCGCCGCCCGGGCCGTCGGTCCCGACGAAGTCGGTATCGCAGAAGGTACAGGCGGCGGTCGCGCGGTCGCTTTCGCGGCCCGACCACAGATTGCAGCCGGCAAAGCGGCAAAACACCGCGGCACGCCCTGCCTGCGCCCCTTCGCCCTGCAGGGTTTTGAAAATTTCCTTGGCGGCGTAGGTCATACGGGTCTGAAAAGCCAGCAGCGAGTCTCTAAAACACGACATTTTACCCCGCCAGGGTTTTCCCTTGCCGTTCTGCTCCGTGCCCTCGGCTCAACCGGCGAAAAACGCGAAGCGGATCACGAACAGCGCGGCCACCAGCCATGTCGCGGCATGCACGTCGCGCGCCTTGCCCGTCAGCGTCTTCAGGACGACGTAGCTGATGAACCCGAAGGCCAGGCCGTTGGCGACGGAATAGGTGAAGGGCATGACCAGCGCCGTGAGTGCGGCGGGCGTGGCCTCGGAAACGTCGTTCCAGTCGACCTCGATCAATTCGCGCATCATCAGGCCGGCCACGTAGAGCAGGGCGGGGGCGGTCGCATAGGCGGGTACCGAACCGGCCAGCGGCGAGATGAACAGCGCGGCAAGGAAGAGCAGCGCCACCACGACGGCGGTCAGGCCCGTGCGTCCGCCGGCCTGCACGCCGGACGCGCTTTCGACGTAGGCGGTGGTACTGCTGGTGCCCAGGGCGGAGCCGGCCACGATGGCCGCGCTATCCGCGAACAGGGCGCGGCCCAGGTTGTTGGGCTTGCCCTCCGGGATAAGGCCGGCACGCTTGGCCACGCCGATCAGCGTACCGGTGGCGTCGAACACTTCCACCAGCACGAACACCAGGATCACGTGAAAAAAGCCGCTGTGCAGGGCGCCTGCGATATCAAGCTGAAGGAAGGTCGGCGCCAGGCTGGGCGGCGAAGAGAACAAGCCATGGAAGCTGTTGTAGCCCAGCAGCATCGACAGCACGGTGACGGCCAGGATGCCGATCAGGATGGCACCGCGCACGCGCAGCGCGTCCAGCGCCGCGATGATGAAAAACCCCAGCACCGCGAACAGCGGCCCGTGCGTGCGAAGGTCCCCCAGGCTGACCTTGGTGGCCGGGTTCGCCACGACGATGCCTGCATTGGACAGCGCGATGATGGCCAGGAACAGGCCGATGCCCGCGGCGATCGCGCTGCGCAGCGATTGCGGAATGCCCTTGATCAGCCACCCGCGTATGCCCGTGATCGTCAGCAGCAGGAAAATCAGGCCGGATATGAAGACGGCGCCCAGCGCCTGCTGCCAGGAATATCCCATGGCCTTGACCACGGTGAAGGCGAAAAACGCATTCAATCCCATCCCGGGCGCCATGCCGATGGGCCAGTTGGCCAACAGGCCCATGACCAGCGAGCCGAGCGCCGCCGCCAGGCAGGTGGCCACGAACACCGCATCGCGGTCCATGCCGGTCGTCGACAGAATGTCCGGGTTGACGAAGATGATGTAGGACATCGTCAGGAAGGTTGTCAGCCCCGCGATGATCTCTCCGCGTGTGGTCGTCCCGTGTTCGGTCAGTCGAAATACTCGTTCCAGCATGCGCCTCTCCCAGGCAGTCTCCCGTCGTCGCGGGCGTGATTGGCCAAGGCGCGAAAATAACACTTCCTCGCGGCCGTGGTCCGCGGCGGCGTCGCGCACGGGCGCAGTAAACTGGGGCCCATGATCATTCTCGGCTTTGAAAGCTCCTGCGATGAAACCGGCGTGGCGGCCGTGTGCACCGAACGCGGCCTGCTCGCGCATGCCTTGCATACGCAGATCGCCATGCACCAGGAATACGGCGGCGTCGTGCCCGAACTGGCGTCGCGCGATCACGTGCGGCGCGTGGTCCCGCTGACCCGGCAGGTGCTGCATGAGGCCGGCCTGGCGGTCTCGGACATCGACGCGGTGGCCTACACGGCCGGCCCGGGCCTGGCGGGCGCGCTGCTGGTCGGGGCCAGCGTGGCGCAGGCTTTTGCCTGGGCGCGCGATCTGCCGGCCATCGCGGTGCATCACCTGGAGGGACACCTGCTGTCTCCCATGCTGGCGGACCCCAGGCCGGAATTCCCTTTCGTTGCCCTGCTGGTCTCAGGCGGCCATACCCAGCTGATGCGGGTGGACGGGGTGGGGCGCTATACGCTGCTGGGCGAAACCCTGGATGACGCGGCCGGCGAAGCCTTCGACAAGTCGGCCAAGCTGCTGGGGCTGGGCTATCCGGGCGGCCCCGCGCTGGCCAAGGTGGCGGAGCAGGGCGATCCCGCGCGCTTCGAGCTGCCCCGACCCATGCTGCACAGCGGCGACCTGGATTTCAGCTTCAGCGGCCTGAAAACCGCCGTGCTGACGAAGGTCAAGGCGATAACGCAGGCGGGTGGCGCCCCGGACGCCGCCACGATTGCCGATCTGGCCGCCGCCACGCAGGCCGCCATCGTGGACGTGCTGGCTGCCAAAGCGGCGCGGGCGCTGAAGGAAACGGGTTTGCGGCGCCTGGTGGTGGCGGGCGGCGTGGGCGCCAACAAGGCGCTGCGCGAACGGCTGGCGGATTCCCTGCCGCGGCTCAAGGCCCAGGCGTATTTCCCGCCGCTGTCGCTATGCACCGATAACGGCGCGATGATCGCGTTTGCCGCGGGTGAGCGCATCAAGGCCGGGCTCGCGGTGCTGGATCGAAGCGACCACGCGTTCACCGTGCGGCCGCGCTGGGATCTGGAGGAGCTGTCCGTGGCGGCCTGACAAAAGACCCGCCCGGCGGCCTTGCCCTCAGCCTTTTTTCTTCTGCCCGATTCGCGATTCGGTTCCGTTCAAGAGGCGGCCGATATTCGCGCGGTGGCGCAGGATCAGCAGGATGCTGATGATGACGATCGCGGTCAGCAGAGGCGGCTCGGCGTACCACGCCAGCTTGGAACCGAACAGGTAGTACAGCGGCGCGAAAATCGCGGCGACCACAGCTGCCAGCGACGAATAACGGAAAAACACGGCGATGATGATCCACGTCGCCACCGTGGCCAGCGCCAGCCAGGGCGATATCGCGAACAGTACGCCCAGCGCCGTTGCCACCCCTTTGCCGCCGCGAAATTTCAAAAACACGGGGTACAGGTGTCCTAGGAAGACCGCCACGGCCGACAGCGCCAGCACGTTCCAGGTCACGCCGACCGGGCTGCCAAGCTGCTTGACCAGCCACACCGCGAACCAGCCCTTGGCGGCGTCGCCCAGCAGCGTCAGCGCAGCGGCGGTCTTGTTGCCGGAACGCAGAACGTTCGTGGCGCCCGGGTTGCCGGAGCCGTAGGTGCGCGGGTCCTGCATGCCCATCAGGCGGCTCACCACCACCGCGAACGGTATCGAGCCGATCAGATAGGCCAGCAGGATAAGGCCGACGTTGAAGACGATGGGATGGGCGCTTTGCAGCATGGGATCTTTCCCCGGGACGGAATCAGCGGCGGATTCTACCGTGGCGGCCGGGCGCCAGCGAGCTTCCGCGCCCCGGCGGGCGCGCCGGCAAGCGCACAAGGCGGCGCCATCAACGGCGGGGAAACGCCTGTCGCCGACCGCCTACAGTACAATTCGACGCGACCCGCGCCATAATTTTCCTTTCGATGCAGAATGCGGATTCTGGTTTCCAACGATGATGGTTATTCGGCCCCCGGCCTGCAGGCGCTGGTCGAGGCCTTGCGCGGCTTGGGCGACCTGACCGTGGTCGCGCCGGAGGTCAACCACAGCGGTGCCTCCAATTCCCTCACCTTGAGCCGGCCGTTGTCCGTGCGCGAAGCCGCCAATGGCTTTCTCTATGTGAACGGCACGCCTTCCGATTGCGTCCACGTCGCGCTTACCGGCGGCCTGGTGGACGGTCGTCCCGACCTGGTCGTCTCCGGCATCAACAATGGCGCCAACATGGGCGACGACACCCTGTATTCCGGCACGGTCGCCGCCGCGATCGAAGGCTATCTGTTCGGTATTCCCTCCATCGCGTTCTCCCTGCATGAAAAGGGGTGGGCGCACCTGGATGCCGCCGCCGCGATGGCGCGCCGCGTGGTGGAACACCAGATCGAGCGGCCTCTGCCCGCGCCCGTGCTGTTGAATGTGAATATCCCCAACCGGCCCTTGCCCACCATGCAGGGCATGCGGGTGACGCGGCTGGGCAAGCGCCATCCCTCCGAACCGGTCGTGCGGACGACCACGCCCTACGGCGACACGGTGTACTGGATCGGCCCGGCAGGGCTGGCCGCCGACGCCGGCCCGGACACGGATTTCCATGCGGTGGCCGACGGCGCGGTATCGATCACCCCCTTGCGGCTCGACCTGACGCACCAGGGCAGGCTGGCGGAAGTGCGTTCGTGGGCGGAGCCTTTATGCGCAAACGGGTAGGTCCCGAACCCATCCCGCCGGCAAGCCCGTCCGTCCGGTCTCGCGGCCCCGCGTACCAGAGCGGTACCCTGGGGCCGGGCTACACCGCCGCCAACAGCAATACGCGCATCTCCGCGGCGACGCTGCCGCGCAATGCGCCCGCGCCGGCGGTGCCCGACGCGGCCGGCAATCTGGGCTTGAATTCGGAACGCCTGCGCCGCGCCATGGTGCAGCGGCTGCGCGACCAGGGCATCAGCGACGACCGCGTGCTGAACGCCATGGAAGCCGTCCCCCGGCATCTTTTCGTGGACCAGGCACTGGCCAGTCGCGCCTACGAAGACGCCGCGCTGCCGATAGGCCATTCGCAGACCATCTCGCAGCCCTGGATCGTGGCGCGCATGATCGCCGCCGTCTGCGAGGGCCGCGCGCCCACGCGGGTCTTGGAAGTCGGGGCGGGTTGCGGCTACCAGGCGGCCGTGCTGGCGCAATTCGTGCGGGACGTCTACGCCATCGAACGCATACGCGGGCTGTACGAACTGGCCCGTGGCCACTTGCGGCAATTGCGCCTGACCACCCGCGTACGGCTGACCTACGGCGACGGCATGCTTGGATTGCCGAACACGGCGCCTTTCGATGCTATCGTTGTGGCCGCCGCCGGCCTGGCGATTCCGCAGGCATTGCTATCGCAGCTGGCGCCGGGCGGCCGGCTGATCGCGCCCGAGGGCGGTTCCAACCAGCGCCTGGTGCTGGTGGAACGGACCGGGGCGTCCAGCTGGAAACGCGTGGAACTCGAAGCCGTACGCTTCGTCCCGCTAAGGGCCGGCATACAATCGTGAGCAACCAGGAGAATCATATGCTCGACGGGCAGTTGCAGCTGACCGGAACCGAATTCCCGGGCGCGCACGCCGCGCGCTCGTCCCGCGCCATGCTTTGCGTGGGACTTCTGTGCCTTGTCCTGGCGGGCTGCGCATCACGCACGACGCGCGCGCCTGTCGTCGATCTGAACACCTCGCCCGCGCCGGCGGCTCCCGCCGCGACAGGCGCGACCTATGTGGTCAAGCCGGGCGACACGCTGTACGGCATCTCGCGCGCCAATGGGGTGGACATCGAAAGCCTGAAGCGCTGGAACAACATCACGGATTCCAACCACCTGGCCGTCGGCCAGGTCCTGAAGCTGTCGGCGCCGTCTGCCGGTGCCGCGACGGCCGGAGCGGGCGGCGCAAAAACGGCGCCCGGTACGCCGGTCAAGCCGTCGGATACGCGCATCGAACCTACGCCGCTGCCGCCGCCGGGCGAACAACCGACGCAGCCCACGCAGCCGCCCGCCGCCAGTGCGCCGCCGGCCGCGCCAGCGCCAGCGCCGGCGCCGGCAGAAGCTCCCAAGCCGCAACGCGCGCCCGACGCCGGCGTGATCGGTTGGGGCTGGCCCGCGCAAGGCCCGGTCATCGCCAACTTCAGCAACAGTACCAAGGGTATCGATATCGCCGGCAATGCGGGCGATCCCGTGGTGGCGGCGGCCGACGGCAAGGTCATGTACAGCGGCAACGGTGTACGGGGCCTGGGCAACCTGATCATCGTCCAGCACACCAACGGCTTCATCACCGCGTACGCGCACAATCGCGCGCTGCTGGTCAAGAGCGGCGCCGAAGTAAAGAAGGGCGCCAAGATCGCTGAAATCGGCCAGACCGACGCGCCGTCGCCGCGCCTGCACTTCGAAGTGCGCCGCCAGGGCACGCCGGTCGATCCGCTGTCATACCTGCCGCAGCGCTGACCATGACGCCCACCCTGGTCTTCGATCTGGAAACCCTGCCTGACGTGGCGGGCCTGCGCCGCCTGAACGGATGGCCCGCGGAGCTGCCCGACAGCGAAGTCGCCGAACGCGCCTTCGCCGAACGGCGTGAAGCGACCGGCGGCGATTTCCTGCCACTGCACTTGCACCGCGTGGCGGTGATCGGCTGCGTGTTTCGCGACGACCAGGGTTTCCGCGTGCGCACACTGGGCAATCCCGACGATCCCGAACCCGTGCTGCTGGCCGGTTTCTTCAAGACCATCGAACGCTATACGCCCAAGCTGGTCAGCTGGAACGGTTCGGGCTTCGATCTGCCGGTGTTGCACTATCGCAGCCTGATTCATGGCGTGGCCGCGCCGCGCTACTGGGATCTCGGCGAAGACGACCGGGACTTCAAGTTCAACAACTACATCGGCCGATACCATACCCGGCACATCGACCTCATGGACGTCCTGGCCAAGTACAACGGCCGCGCCAATGCGCCGCTGGACCAGCTGGCCAAGCTGTGCGGGTTTCCGGGCAAGCTGGGGATGGACGGCAGCAAGGTCTGGGAAGCCTGGAACCAGGGCAAGGCCGACGAAGTCCGGGCCTATTGCGAAACGGACGTGGTCAACACCTGGCTGGTGTATTGCCGCTGGCGCTTCCTGCGTGGCGAACTGGACGCGGCCTCGTATCAAGAGGAAATCGACCTGGTGCGCGAAACGCTCGCCGCCAGTCCCGCGCCGCACTGGAAGGAATACCTGGCCGCCTGGGACCAGGAATAAGCGCGCGGGCGTTGAAATATCGGCTTCCTGCTCCGCTGCGCAATCGACTGAAACAGACTGGGCCGCGCGCGAAACCAGCGCGTAATCGGCACCCCATGACAATGGTCTCGCACTCTCACCCCGTAGGAGACCTTACATGTCCCGATTCGCCATTCGTCCCATCGTCGCCAGCCTGGCCGTAGCCCTTGCCGCCGGCACATTCGCCGGAGCCGCCTCGGCCGCGCCGGATGCCGCTCCCGCCGCAACGCAGTCCGGGGCCGATCACGCCAGCAAGGATGCGGGCGGCCACCATTTCCACCACATGCATGAAATGCGCGACGCCATCTGGCTGCCCGGCGTCGGCCCCATCGCCAAGAAGGAAATCGCGGCCCTGAAGCTGGATGCCAACCAGCAGTCCCTGTTCAGCGCGGCCCAGCAGACACAGGAGGGCGTTCACAAGGCCATGCGCGAAAACCAGATGAACCGCCGCAAAATGCTGGATGAACAGCTGAAGGCCGGCAAGCTGGATCCCCATGCCTTGGCGGACGCGCAAGGCCAGGCGCGGCAGCAGATGCAGGCCCAGGCCGATCAGGCCAGGCAGAAATGGCTGGCCCTGTGGGATAGCCTGAACGACGGCCAGCGCCAGCAGGTGACGCAGTTCGTCAAGGACCGCCAGGCCCGCAAGCAGGCGCACATGCAGGAACATCGCAAGGAGGGCCATTCCGGCGCGGGTCACCGCCCGGCGCCGGCCGCGCCCGCCACGTCCGGCTGATTTGGCCCATGCCGGCGCGGTCTGTACGGACCGCGTCCGGGCCAGGCGGCACACCCTGCGGGTGGCCGCGCTCAACGCCCCGATTCGTCATGTGCGAATCGGGGCGTTTTTCCTTTCGCGGCCGCCTCGACGACCACGGCCCCGCCGCGGCAGCGGACCGGCTTGCGAACCCGGCGGGCAGGGCTTCGTTCCGCGGACCACCGCCTTGCCGCGCAGCCTCGGCGACGAAGCGAAGCGGCCTGCGCCGGATGGCCCCGTTGTGGGGCGCCCGCGATGTGCGCGCGGGCCGCTCGCACTGCCGTGGTGCGCGCCGCGGCCGTGTAGCCATACGCGCTGGCGACGGCATCGATGCATCGTTTACGCATCCTTCATGGTGTGAAGAGTTGGCACGGATTTCGCTTTGATGGGGTGGAAGCCGGGGAGGCGCGGCTGTCCCTCATGCGAATGATGGATCGCCGCGGCGGCTTCGAAGCTGGTTATTCCTGCCGCGCCATGAGCGGGGGCTTCGGCCGCCGGCTCATGTCCACCTACACGCACCTTAGACCTCAGGATTCTTGCCATGAAGAAGACGCTGCGCGCAGTGCCCCTTGTCCTTGCCACGTGTTTTGCCGCCGCTGCCCACGCCGATCCGACCGACCTGGGCGGCGGATTTTCCTTGAGCGGCAACGGCACCATCACCAACGACTACCGCTTCCGTGGCTATTCGCAGACCGATTTCCGGCCCGCGGCGCAATTGGGCTTGGATCTGACGCACTCGTCCGGCTTCTACCTGGGCAACTGGAACTCCAATGTGTCCAGCACGCTGTACACCGAAGGCAACCTGGAAATGGACTTCTACGGCGGCTGGCGCGGCGAGGTCTACAAGGGCTTCGGCATCGACGTCGGCGTGCTGCACTACTACTACCCCGGCTCCAGCTCGCCCAAGGGCGGCAACTACAACAACACCGATCTCTATATCGCCGGTACCTACGGCAACTATTCCTTGAAGTATTCCTATACGCCCGGCGATTTCTTCAGCACGCCGAATTCCAAGGGCACCTGGTACCTCGACGGATCGGCGACCTTCGACCTGGGCGACGGCTGGGGCCTGGTGGGCCACGTCGGCTACCAGAAGCTGAAGAACCAGGTCGACACGGACGGCGACGAGCTTGGCCATTACGTCGACTACAAGCTGGGTGTCACCAAGGACATCAAGGGCTGGGTCTTCGGATTGGCCGCGGTCGGTGCGTCCAAGGACAATTGGTACAACACGAAGTACGACCATCCGGCCGGCCGCCTGGGCCTGGTCGCGTCGATTTCACGTACGTTTTGACGCGGCCGCGCCGCATCTGGCGCGATCGTTCGACCAGGCCTGCCGCCGTGGCGCCTCGCGCCGCGGCGTGACGGGACCGATCTCATCCATACCAAAAGCGGCTTGACCGCGCTCCCAAGGGGAAACGTCCGCCACTCGGCGGACGTTTTTTTTCCAGAGCTTCTACAATGCCGGGCTGTTCTCTCGAGATTGCCGATGGCCGAAGTTCTGAATATCGAATCCCTGGACCTGGAAGCCAGGGGAATTGCCCGCCGCGAGGGCAAGGTGGTTTTCGTCGAAGGCGCGCTGCCCGGCGAACGCGTGGCGGCCGATACCGTCCGGCGCAAGCCGTCCTATGAGATCGCTCGCACCGTCGAGGTGCTGCGCCCGTCGTCGCAGCGCGTGACGCCGCGCTGCGCGCATTTCGGCGTGTGCGGGGGCTGCGCCATGCAGCACCTGGAGCCCGCGGCGCAGGTCGCGATCAAGCAGCGGGCGCTGGAAGACACCTTCTGGCATGTCGGCAAGCTGCGCCCGCAGCGCATCCTGCCGCCGCTGCACGGGCCGACCTGGGGCTACCGCTTCCGCGCCCGGCTTTCCGTACGCGTGGTGCCGAAAAAGGGCGGCGTGCTGGTGGGCTTTCACGAGCGCAGGAGCAGCTATGTCGCGGATATGCGCGAATGCCACGTCCTGCCGCCCCACGTCGCGCGGCTGTTGCTGCCGCTGCGCGCGATAATCGGCGCGATGTCCGCGCCGGATCGCCTGCCGCAGATCGAAGTGGCGGTGGGGGACGTCGCCACGGTGCTGGTGCTGCGCCACCTGCTGCCGCTGACGCCGGCCGATATCGACATCCTGCGCGCCTTTGCGCAGGAAAACGGCGTGCAATGGTGGCTGCAGCCCAAGGGGCCGGACACCTGTCATCCGCTGGAACCCGGGCATGCCGAAACGCTGGCGTACACCTTGCCGGAGTTTGACCTGCGCATGCCGTTCAAACCCACCGATTTCACGCAGGTGAATCATGCCATCAACCGCACGCTGGTCTCGCGCGCCTTGTCGCTGCTGGAAGCGCAGCCGGACGAGCGCGTGGCCGACCTGTTCTGCGGGCTGGGCAATTTCACGCTGCCTTTGGCCACCCGCGCACGCGAGGTCGTGGGCGTCGAAGGCAGCAAGGCGCTGACCGACCGCGCCCATGAGGCCGCCACGCGCAACGGCTTGGGCGAACGCACGTCCTTCGCCACCTTGAACCTGTTCGAGGTGGATGTGGATTGGCTACGCGGCTTGGGGCACTTCGATCGCATGCTGATCGATCCGCCGCGCGAAGGCGCGCAGGCGGTGGCGCAGGCGCTGGCGCAGTTGTCGGCCGACGAGCGTCCGCGCCGGATCGTATACGTTTCCTGCAACCCCGCCACGCTTGCGCGCGATGCCGCGATCCTGGTGCACGAGGGCGGCTACGCGCTCTTGAGCGCTGGCGTGATCAACATGTTCCCGCACACCGGTCACGTGGAATCGATCGCCGTATTCGAATCGCAGGATACGGCGGCCATCGAGACGGCACAGCGCCAGGCGGCGGAAAAGCGCCGTGAAGCGGCCGAAGCAGGCGCCGCCGCGGACGCGAAGGCGGCTTAGCATCCCGCGCCGGGGGCCGGCCCAGGAGGGGCGGCGGCCGGCGCAGGGTCCGGCCGAGGTCTGAGCCCGCGCCGGCTCAGGCGGAGGTCTGAGCCAGTACCCGCTGCGCTTCCTCGCGCACGCGGGCGGGCGCGGTGCCGCCGATATGGTTGCGCGCGGCCACAGAGCCTTCCAGCGTCAGGACCTGGTGCACGTCCTCGCCGATGGACGGGTTGTAGGCCTTGAGCTCGTCCAGCGTCAGGTCGGCCAGGTCGCAGCCGCGTTGTTCGCAGTCGCGCACCGCATGCGCGACGACTTCGTGCGCATCCCGGAACGGCAGGCCGCGCTTGACCAGGTAATCCGCCAGGTCCGTTGCCGTCGCATAGCCCTGCAGGGCCGCGGCGCGCATATTGTCGGCCTTGACCTTGATGCCGCCCACCATGTCCGCGAAGATGGTCAGCGTGTCGCGCAGCGTGTCGGCGGTATCGAACAGGCCTTCCTTGTCTTCCTGGTTGTCCTTGTTGTAGGCCAGGGGCTGGCCCTTCATCAGCGTCAGCAGCGCCACCAGATGGCCGTTGACGCGGCCGGTCTTGCCGCGTGCCAGTTCGGGCACGTCCGGGTTCTTCTTCTGCGGCATGATGGAGCTGCCGGTGCAGAAGCGGTCCGCCAGGTCGATGAAGCCGACGCGCGGGCTCATCCACAGCACCAATTCTTCGGAGAGCCGGGAGACGTGCGTCATCACGAGGGCCGCGGCCGCGCAGAACTCGATGGCGAAATCGCGGTCGGACACCGCGTCCAGGGAATTGCGGCAGACGCCGTCAAAGCCCAGGGTGGCGGCCACGCGCTCGCGGTCGATGGGGAAACTGGTGCCGGCCAGGGCGGCCGCGCCCAGCGGCAGGCGGTTCACGCGGCGGCGGCAATCCTGCAGGCGTTCGGCGTCGCGGCCGAACATTTCCGCATAGGCCAGCAGATGGTGGCCGAAGGTGACCGGCTGGGCCACCTGCAGGTGGGTAAAGCCCGGCATGATCGTGTCGGCATGCGCCGCCGCCACGGTGGCCAGCGCATGGCGCAGCTGGCGCAGCAAGTCCAGCAAGATGTCGATTTCGCCGCGCAGCCACAGGCGGATATCCGTGGCGACCTGGTCGTTGCGGGAACGGCCGGTGTGCAGCCGCTTGCCGGCATCACCCACCAGTTCCACCAGGCGCTTTTCGATGTTCAGGTGCACGTCTTCCAGGTCGAGCAGCCACTGGAAGGTGCCGGCATCGATCTCCGACAGGATCTGCGCCATGGCACGTTCGATGTCGGCCTTGTCCTGCGCCGAAATGATGCCCTGGGCGGCCAGCATGTCCGCATGGGCCAGGGAGCCCTGGATGTCGTGACGCGCCAGGCGGCGATCGAAATCCACGGACGCCGTGTAGCGTTTGACGAGATCGGAAACCGGTTCGGAGAAGCGGGCGGACCAGGCTTGCGCCTTGTTGGCGAACTGGTTCTGGGAGGGAGAAGGAGGCGTCGACATAGTGGTGGGGATTATAGAGCCGGCCGTGGAGGGCGGTGAGATAATCGATCCGGCAATGCCGGGCCGGTGGTGAGATAATCGGGGCACGTTCCAACGGTCTCGCCGGCCGTCTGTCACTCTTCATACGGAAGTATTCCCATGAACGCACCCCGTGTCGCGATCGCGCAGATCAACGCTTGTGTCGGAGACCTGTGCGGCAATGCCGAACGCGTCCTGCAGGCGGCCCGCCAGGCGCACGAGATGGGCGCCGACATACTCCTGACGCCGGAACTCGTCCTGACCGGCTATCCGCCCGAAGACCTCCTGCTGCGCCCGCAGTTCGTCTGCGAACAGCAGCAGCAGCTGGACGAACTGCGCCGGGACCTGGCCCAGTTCAAGGGCCTGCACGTGGTGGTGGGCCACGTGGATGGCGATACCTGCGGCGCCAAGGCCTACGCCTTCGCCGATCGCAACGGCCGGCACGTGCTGTACAACGCGGCCTCGGTCCTGTTCGAAGGCCGCCTGCTGGGCACGTACCACAAGCGCGAGCTGCCCAATTACTCCGTATTCGACGAGCAGCGGTATTTCACCGCGGGCGGCAAGCCCTTTACTTTCGAGGTCAAGGGCACGCGCTTCGGCGTGGCCATCTGCGAGGACATCTGGTTCGAGCACGCGCCCAAGGCGGCCCGCGAAGCCGGCAGCCAGGTGCTGCTGGTACCCAACGCCTCGCCCTACAACACGGGCAAGCAGGCGCAGCGCCTGGAAGTGATCGCGGAATGCGCGCGGCTGAGCGGCGGGCCGGTCATCTATGCGAACCTGGTCGGCGGCCAGGACGAACTGGTGTTCGATGGCGCCTCTTTCGCGGTCGACGCCCAGGGCCGCCCCAGCGCCCGCCTGCCCGAATTCCAGGCCTGCGTGCACGCAGTGGACATCGGGCCGGACGGGACCGTCACGCCGGCCGGTCCGCAATCGGACATGCAGCCCACGGAAACGGAAGAGCAAGTCTGGAAGGCCCTGGTCCTGGGGGTGCGCGACTACCTGGGCAAGAACCGTTTTCCGGGCGCCATCATCGGGCTGTCCGGCGGCATCGATTCCGCCGTGGTGCTGGCCATCGCGGTGGATGCGCTGGGCGCGGACAACGTGCGCGCCGTGATGATGCCGTCGCGCTACACGGCCGACATCTCGCAGACCGACGCCGCGGACATGGCCAGGCGGCTGGGGGTGCGCTACGACGTGATCGCCATCGGGCCGGTGGTGGATGGCTTCGAATCGGCGCTGGCGCCGCATTTCGCCGGCATGGCGCCGGATGCCACCGAGGAAAACATCCAGGCCCGCACGCGCGGCACCCTGTTGATGGCGCTCTCGAACAAGACCGGGCGGCTGGTGCTCACCACCGGAAACAAGTCCGAAATGACCACGGGCTACTGCACCCTCTACGGCGACATGGCGGGCGGGTTCGCGGTCATCAAGGACGTGCCCAAGACCCTGGTCTACCGGCTGGCCAACTGGCGCAACCGCCAGCAGGAAATCATTCCGGAACGCATCATCACGCGGCCCCCGTCGGCGGAACTGCGGCCCGACCAGAAAGACCAGGACAGCCTGCCGCCGTACGACATCCTGGACGGCATCATGGAACGCTACATGGAGGGCAACGCCTCGGCGGCCGACATCGTCGCGGCCGGTTTCCCGGAGGACGCGGTCGAACAGGTGGTACGCCTGATCCGGATCAACGAATACAAGCGCCGCCAGGCGCCGCCGGGGCCCCGGATTACTCCTCGGGCGTTCGGCAGGGATTGGCGCTATCCTGTCACGAACGGCTTTCGGGAAACACCCTGACCCGCCGCGACCGGCACCTGGCCCGGCCGCTGCCGGCACGCTCGAACCCTTCGACATAAATAGAACTGAGGACTGCAAGTGAAACAAGTCACCGCCATCATCAAACCGTTCAAGCTGGACGAGGTCCGCGAGGCCCTGGCCGAAGTCGGCGTCAGCGGCCTGACCGTGACCGAAGTCAAGGGCTTCGGGCGGCAGAAGGGGCATACCGAGCTGTACCGCGGGGCGGAATACGTCGTCGATTTCCTGCCCAAGATCCGCGTCGAAGTCGTGTTGCCGGACGAGATGGTCGACAACGCCATCGAAGCCATCGTCAAGGCCTCGCGCACCGGCAAGATCGGTGACGGCAAGATTTTCGTGACGCCGGTCGAGCAGGCCATCCGGATCCGCACCGGCGAATCCGACAACGAAGCGCTGTAATCGCGGCACGGGACCGCGCCCGCCGCGCCGTGCGCGGGGGGGACGGACCTGCCGCCTGGATCCCCACGGAGAACCTCCATGCGTGACCTCGATAAAATCGGCGCCGACAGGGCCGTGCGTGAATTATCCGGATGGGCCGCCGTTCCGGATCGCGACGCGATCGCCAAGACCTTCGTTTTCGCCGACTTCAACGCGGCCTTCGGTTTCATGGCCCGGATCAGCTTGATGGCCGAGAAAATGGACCATCATCCCGAATGGTTCAACATCTACAACCGGGTCGAAGTCACCCTGTCCACGCACGATGCCGGCGGCGTGACGTCGCTGGACGTGCAGATGGCCCGGTTCATGGACCTGGTCGTCGGCGCCTAGCGCCGGGCTACCGTTTGTCGTCGCGGGCCTCGTACAGGGCCGCGTATTCCTTGAGGATCGATGCCGTGACGTGCTGGCGCGCATGCTCGCGGCGCTCGATCATGCCGACGGCGCGCACCACGGGCCCGATATCCTCCGGCAAGGGCAGCACGCGCAGGTCGGGCGCGGTGCGCCACTGCGCCCACATCAGCAGGGGCAGCAGGCTGACGCCGACTTCCTGCCGTACCAGTTCCACCACGGTCTCGATGGCGTTCAATTCCAGGAAGTCGTGGACGTGTACGTTCATCCGCCGCAGCACACGGTCGATCTGCAGGCCCGTGCGCTGGGTGCGGTCAAAACGCAGGAAGGGATTCTGCTCCAGTACCTCGCGCACCGTCTTGCCCGCCGCCGTGGGCGAGGCCAGCACCACCACCGGTTCCTCATGCAAGGGCGTCCAGCGCATGCTCGCCATGCGCCGGCCGGATTCCACGACCAGCGCCGCGTCCAGTTCGCCGCTTTCCACCTTGCCCGCCAGTTCACCCGACTTGCCGGTGAACAGGCGGACGTCCAGGCTGTCATGCCGGCGCTTGAGCTGCGAGACCACCTTGGAAAGGGCGCCCATGCAGGACACGATGGCGCCGAAGGCCACGGAACCGGCCAGTTCGCCCGGGCCGGGCTTCTGCGGCAAGCGCATCCGGTCATACAGGTCCAGCAGTTGCTTGACCTCCGGCAGCAGCTCCCGGCCGGCGGCGTTCAATAGGGCCAGCCGGCCGCTGCGGTCGAACAGCTCGCGGCCCATCTCCTCTTCCAGGGCGCGCATCTGGAAGCTGACGGCGGCCTGGGTCAGCGCGACGCGCTCGGCCGCCTCCGAAAAGGAGCCATAGCGGGCGACGGCCATGAAAGTGCGCAGGAATCGCACAGTGCTCACAGGTTTATCCTAGGGGTATGCCCTCAGGCTCGGGATGGCCGGTCGTGCCACCCAGAGGGGAGGAAAGCATCCACAAAAAAATCTTATTTGACGCGAAAAAAATTCAAATTGATCTAATTAAACCACGCGTGTAACTTCCACGATTTGGCCCGCCTATTGGCGCGCCGTCCTCTTCGACCGACGATCCGACACCATGAAGACATTCAACTGGGAAAACCCCTATCCGACCATCCGGGCGCCGCAGTTCGCGCGCAACTTCGTCTCCACGTCGCATCCGTTGGCCGCGCAGGCCGGCTTGCGCATGCTGCTCAAGGGCGGCAGCGCCGTGGACGCCGCCATTGCGGCGGCGGCGACCATCACGCTGACCGAGCCGGTGTCCTGCGGCCTGGGCAGCGACTGCTTCGCCATCGTCTGGGACGGCAAGCAGCTGCAGGGCCTGAATTCCTCCGGCGTGGCGCCGGCCGCGTGGAGTATCGAATACTTCAAGAAAAAGTACGGCACAGGCGCCGACGGCCTGGCCAAGCAGCCCAAGCGCGGCTGGGACAGCGTTACCGTTCCCGGCGCGGTGGCGGGCTGGGCGGCGCTGCACGAGAAATTCGGCAAGCTGCCTTTTGAACAGTTGTTCGATCCGGCGATCGAAATCGCCGAGCGCGGCTACGCCGTGCCGCCCATCGTGGCGCGCAAGTGGAACGCCGCCGCGGCGGAATTGAAAGACCTGCCCGGTTTCGCCCAGGCCTTCATGCCCAACGGCCGCGCGCCCAACGTGGGCGAACACTTCCGCATCCCGGAAGCTGCCTGGACGCTGCGCCGCATCGCGGCCAGCAAGGGGCGCGACTACTACGAGGGCGACATCGCCGAGAAAATCGCCGCCTTCAGCAAGGAATGCGGCGGCGCGATGACGCTGGACGACCTGCGCAACTACAAGCCAGACTGGGTCACGCCGATTTCGCGGTCCTATCGCGGCTATGACGTGCACGAGATTCCGCCCAACGGCCAGGGCATCGCCGCGCTGATGGCGCTGGGCATCCTGGACAAGTTCGACGTCGCCGGCCTGCCGCTGGATTCGGTGCGATCGCAGCACCTGCAGATCGAAGCCATGAAGCTGGCCTTCGCCGACCTGTACAAGTACGTGGGCGACCCGCGCAGCATGGAAGTCACGCCGGAACAGATGCTGGACGATGCCTACCTAGCCTCGCGCGCCAAGCTGATCGACATGGACAAGGCCACGGCCTTCGCCGCCGGGCGTCCGCATGCCGGCGGCACCATCTATATGTCGGCCGCCGACGAAAGCGGCATGATGATTTCCTTCATCATGTCCAACTACATGGGCTTCGGTTCGGGCGTGGTGGTGCCGGGCACCGGCATCAGCTTGCAGAACCGTGGCGTCGGTTTTTCCATGAACCCCAAGGCGGCCAACGTGGTCAAGGGCGGCCATCGCCCCTTCCATACCATCATCCCGGGTTTCCTGACGCGCGGCGGCAAGCCGGTCATGAGCTTTGGCGTGATGGGGGGCGACATGCAGCCGCAAGGCCATCTGCAGACCGTCGTGCGCATGTTGGACTATCATCAGAACCCGCAGGCGGCGTGCGACGCACCGCGCTGGAAGGTCAACCGCGACTTCACCGTCGACCTGGAATCCACCATGCCGGCCAGCACGGTCGAAGGACTGAAGAACCTGGGCCACGCGCTCAAGAGCGTCAACGATCCCTACATGGATTTCGGCTCCGGCCAATTCATCTGGCGCATGTCCGAAGACGACAACGAACTGGGCTATGTGGCGGCCAGCGACAGCCGTCGCGACGGCCAGGCGGTGGGTTTCTGATTCCGAATGCCGTCCAAGCGCAACTGACAAGGGGAATGCAATGAAAAAATTTGGTTCCGCGATCGGCGCCGTGATGCTGACGCTGGCCGCCGGCTCGGCCGTGGCGCAGGAACTGCGCGTCGGCTTGCAGGAAGACCCGGACGTCCTGGACCCGGCGCGTGCCCGCACCTATGTGGGCCGCATCGTTTTCACGTCGCTGTGCGACAAGCTGGTGGACATCGATCCCAAGCTGCACATCGTGCCGCAACTGGCCACGTCGTGGACCTGGAACGCCGACAACACCGAGCTGACCATGAAGCTGCGCGGCGACGTCGTCTTCCACGACGGCACCAAGTTCGATGCCGCGGCGGCCAAGGCCAACCTGGACCGCGCGCGCACGCTGCCCGACAGCTTTCGCAAGGGTGAACTGGCCTCTATCCAGGATGTGCAGGCACCCGATGCGCAGACGCTGGTCCTGAAGCTGAAGCAGCCGGATGCGACCTTGCTGTCGCAGTTGACCGACCGCGCCGGGATGATGCTGTCGCCGGCCATCTTCAACGACAAGGACCCCAACGCGGTCGGCCGCAAGCCGATCTGCTCGGGGCCCTACAAGTTCGTCGAGCGCGTGCAGAATGACCGCATCGTGCTGGAGAAGTTCGACAAGTACTACGGCGCCAAGGACTACCAGTTCAGCAAGATCACCTTCCTGCCGATTCCGGATACGACGGTACGCCTGCAGAACCTGCGCTCTGGCGGGCTGGACATCCTGGAGCGCCTGAATCCCTCGGACGCGCCCGACGTCAAGAAAGACGCCAACCTGCATTTTTCCTCGGTGGCGGGCCTGGGCTTCCAGGAAATCGTCTTCAACCAGAACAACGGAGACCGGGCCAAATCCAATCCCTTCCGCGACGAGCGCGTGCGGCAGGCGCTCAGCCTGTCGATCGACCGCGAGGCCATCAACGAAGTGATCGGCGGCGGCATCTACGAGCCGGCCAACCAGGCCTTTCCGCCTGCCAGCCCCTATCACAGCGACAAGTTTCCGGTGCCCAAGCGCGACGTGGCCAAGGCCAAGGCGCTGCTGAAGGAAGCCGGCATGACGCAGGTGAAGGCGGAGCTCGCGTTCGGCAACAACACCACGACCGCGGCCATCGCCGAAATGATGCAGGCCATGGCACGCGAGGCGGGCATCGAACTCAGCCTGCGTCCGACCGACTATGCCGCGCTGCTGACGCAGATGCGCGGGGGCAACTTCGAGGTCGCGCTGCGCGGATGGTCGGGCCGCCCCGATCCGGACGGCAACGTCTATCCCTTCATCACCTGCAAGGGCGCGTTGAACGACGGCGAATACTGCAACCCCAAGGTGGACCAGTTCCTCAACGAAGCGCGCAAGGTGCCGGACGAAGCCAAACGCAAGGCGCTGTACGAGCAGGCAGAGGCCATCATCCAGAAAGAGATGCCCGACGCCTTCCTGTACTTCCAGCCGTGGCCCTTCGCGATGCAGAAGAAGGTCAAGGGATTTTTGCCGTATCCTGACGGGATGATCCGCCTGAAGGGCGTCACCTTCTCCAAGTAGGCGCATCCAGCCGAGCGGGGCGTCCGGGATGTTCGTCCCGGCGCTTCGCTCTTTATGTTTTAGCGGTTTTTATCCATGTTCAAACTCATCCTACGCCGCGTGCTCGTGGCGATCCCGACGCTGATCCTGGTGTCGATGATCGTTTTCCTGCTGCAGAAAGTGCTGCCGGGCGACCCGGTATTGACCCTGGCGGGCGAAGAGCGCGATCCTGCCGTGCTCGACTACCTGCGCGAGAAATATCATCTGGACGACCCCTTGCCCGTACAGTACCTGGCCTGGGTCAAGCAGGTCGCCACCGGCGACCTGGGCAAATCGCTGCGCACTGACGTGCCCGTCACCTCCCTGATCGCGCAGAAACTGCCCGTGACGCTGCAACTGGCGGCGATGGCCATGATCATCGCGCTGCTGGTGGGCATACCGACGGGTATCCTGGCGGCGGTCCGCAAGGGCAAGCTGCTGGAATACGGGGCCAACGTGGCGGCGCTGTCCGGCATGTCCATCCCGAACTTCTGGCTGGGCATCATCCTGATCATGATCGTCTCCGTGCAGCTGCGCTGGCTGCCGGCCTCCGGCTATGTGTCGCCATACGAAGATTTCTGGCTTTCCATGAAAACCATGATCATGCCGGCCATCGTGCTGTCCACGTCGCTGGCGGCCTATCTGATGCGGCACACGCGGTCGGCCATGCTGGAGGCCCTGGGGGCCGACTATGTGCGGACCGCGCGCGCCAAGGGCGTGTCGCCGCGCAAGGTGGTGCTGCGCCATGCCTTGCGCAACGCGCTCATGCCCATCGTCACGCTGGTCACGCTGCTGTTCGGTGAACTGCTGGCCGGCGCGGTGCTGACGGAACAGGTCTTCACGATTCCGGGTTTCGGCAAGCTGGTCGTGGACGCGGTATTCAACCGTGACTATGCGGTGGTGCAGGGCGTCGTGCTTTGCGTCGCCGTGGGCTTCATTGTGATGAACCTGCTGGCCGATATTCTTTACATCGTCGTCAATCCCCGACTGAGGCATTCATGAGCGTTACACAAGCTCCCGCGATCTCCAGCGGCGCGATGCCCCGGCGCACTCACCGCGCGTGGGGTAAATTCCGTCGCAACCGCATCGCCATGATCGGTGCGGCCATCGTGCTGTTCTTCGTCGTCGTGGCCATCTTCGCGCCGCTGCTGGTCAACCACGATCCTTTCCAGACCAGCTTCACGACCATCCGCAAGGCGCCTTCGGCCACCTTCTGGCTGGGTACCGACGAACTGGGCCGGGACATCTATACCCGCATGCTGTTCGGTGCGCGCGCCTCGCTGATGGCCGGCCTGGCGTCGGTCCTCATCGCCATGATCGTCGGCGTGCCCTTTGGCTTGCTCTCGGGCTACTTCGGCGGGTGGGTGGACAGCTCCATTTCCCGCGTCACCGAAGCGCTGCTGGCGATTCCCTTCCTGATCCTGGCCATCGCGCTGGCCGCCTTCCTGGGGCCCAGCCTGATCAATGCCATGATCGCCATCGGCGTATCGGCCGCGCCCAAGTTCGTTCGGCTGGCGCGGGGCCAGGTGCTGGCGGTGAAGAACGAGGACTACGTCGCCAGCGCCCGGGCGCTGGGCGCGTCGGACACCCGCATCATCGTGCGGCACATCCTGCCCAACATCATGCCGCCCTTGATCGTGCAGGCCACCATCACCATCGCCACGGCCATCATCGCCGAGGCCAGCCTGTCCTTCCTGGGCCTGGGGCTGCAGCCCCCCAATCCGTCGTGGGGTTCCATGCTGAATACGGCCAAGAATTTCATGACCCAGGCGCCCTGGATGTCGATTTTCCCCGGCTCCGCCATTTTCCTGGCGGTGCTCGGTTTCAACCTGCTGGGCGACGGTCTGCGCGACGCCCTCGATCCGCGCCAGGAGAAGTAGCGCATGCAAGCGATGGAATCCAACCGCGTCGTCGACGTCAACGACCTGACCGTGCGGTTCAAGACGCACGACCGCACCGTCGAAGCCGTGCGCAATGTGTCCTTCCACGTCGATCGCGGCGAAACCCTGGCCATCGTGGGCGAATCGGGCTCCGGCAAATCGGTAACCTCGCTGGCGCTGATGCGGCTGGTCGAGTACGGCGGCGGCAGGATCGTCAATGGCGCGATCCGCCTGCGCCGCCGCAGCGGCGACGTCCTGGACATGACCGCGGCGGACGAAGGCACGCTGCAGCGCGTGCGCGGCGCCGACGTCGCCATGATCTTCCAGGAACCGATGACGTCCCTGAATCCCAGCTTTACGGCGGGGGTGCAGATCGCCGAAGCCTTGCGCCTGCACCAGGGCCTGGACGCCGCGGGGGCGCGCGCCGAGACGCTGCGCATGCTGGAACGCGTGCGTATTCCGGAAGCGAAATCCGTGCTGGACCGCTATCCGCACCAACTGTCCGGCGGCATGCGGCAGCGCGTGATGATCGCCATGGCGCTGTCCTGCAAGCCGCAATTGCTGATCGCGGATGAACCCACCACGGCCCTGGACGTGACCATCCAGGCGCAGATCCTGCAGCTTATCCGCCAACTGCAGGAAGAAATGAACATGGGCGTGATTTTCATCACGCACGATATGGGCGTGGTTGCGGAAGTCGCCGACCGCGTGCTGGTCATGTACCGTGGCGACAAGGTGGAGGAGGGCGGCTCGGACGAGGTCTTCGCCCATCCGCGCCATGCCTACACGCGCGCGCTACTGTCCGCGGTGCCACGCTTGGGCGCCATGCATGGCACCGACGAGCCCGCGCCGTTCCCGCTGCTGACCCTGAGCGACGTGCAGCTTGGCCAGGCCGTGCCCGCGCCCGAAATCCGCGTCACGGAAAGCACGGTGCGCCGCGAGAACGGCCCGGTGCTGAAGGTTCGCGATCTGATTACGCGCTATGACATCGCCGGCGGCATCCTGGGTCGCGTGCAGCGCCGTGTCCATGCGGTGGAAAAGGTCAGCTTCGATCTCTATCCCGGCGAGACGCTGGCCCTGGTGGGCGAATCGGGCTGCGGCAAGACGACGACCGGGCGTTCGCTGCTGCAACTGGTGCATAGCCAGGGCGGCACGATCGAGTTCGATGGGCGCAATATCGGTGCGTTGCGCGGCGCGGCCATGCAGACGCTGCGCCGCCATATCCAGTTCATCTTCCAGGATCCCTTCGGATCGCTCGATCCGCGCATGACGGTGGGCGACTCCATCATGGAGCCGCTGCTGATCCACGGCGTGGCCAAGGGCGCACAGGCGCAGGAACGCGTGCGCTGGCTGATGGACAAGTGCGGCCTGGTGCCGGAAATGATCGGGCGCTACCCGCACGAGTTTTCCGGCGGGCAGCGCCAGCGCGTCTGCATCGCGCGCGCCCTGGCGCTGAACCCCAAGGTGGTGATCGCGGATGAATCCGTGTCGGCGCTGGACGTGTCCATCCAGGCGCAAATCGTCAATCTGCTGCTGGACCTGCAGCGCGAGCTGGGCGTGTCCTTCCTGTTCATCTCGCACGATATGGCGGTGGTGGAGCGCGTGAGCCATCGTGTGGCGGTGATGTACCTGGGGCAGATCGTCGAAATCGGTCCACGCCGGGCGATCTTCGAGAACCCCCAGCATCCGTACACCAAAAAGCTGATGGCGGCGGTGCCCATCGCCGATCCGCAGCGCCGGCACCGGCAGCGTTCGCTGCTGGTGGACGAGATTCCCAGCCCCGTACGGAAGGTGGGCGACGAACCCGTCGTCGCGCCGCTGGTGGAGGTATCGACAGGCCATTTCGTGGCCAGGCATGCCATCGGTGCCTATCCGGCGATGGCTTAAGGCGGCGGCGACGATCACCCATGGCATTACGCGCAACAATCTACAAGGCTGACCTGAATATAGCGGACAACGATCGCCGCTATTACGGCAGCCATGCCGTCACGGTGGCGCGGCACCCCTCGGAAACCGACGAGCGCATGATGGTGCGCATTCTGGCCTACGCGCTGAACGCCGATGAATCGCTGGCGTTCACCAAGGGCCTGAGCGATACCGACGAGCCGGACGTATGGCGCAAGGACCTGACCGGCGCCATCGAGCTGTGGATCGAAGTAGGGCAGCCCGACGAACGCCGCATTTTGAAGGCCTGCGGCCGCGCGGAACAGGTGCTTATCTACTGCTATGGCGGCCATGCCAGCCAGATCTGGTGGGACGGCGTACGCGACCGCGTCTCTCGCGCCCGCAACCTGAAGGTCGTCAACCTGCCGGCGCCGCAAACGCAGGCGCTCGGCGCCCTGGCTGAACGCACCATGTCGCTGGACCTGAACGTGCAGGACGGAGAGGTCTTCGTCACGGCCGATGCAGGCAGCGCCGTCATCGCGCCGGAAACCTGGCGCGAGTAAGCCCGTGGGCCATCGGCCCGGTTAACGTAAGAATTTTTTCCATATCAGCGACATCCCGCCTTGGCACAGCGCGTTCAGCTGCACGCTGACGGGTTGTTCCATAGGGGCAGATGCATCGCTGACGCCGGGACCGACCACTGGTGTGAGCTCCGTGGTTCCCGTCGTATTGGGTTGAAGAGACGACCACGCGTTAGCCCGTAACGTACCCGGATCGCGGCACTACTATCCGGCCGTCACGGCGTGCACCCGATTTTCTTCCCATTCCGCCCGCATCACGCAGGCCGGCGGTTGCCGGCCTTTTCCCAGAACGCGGCCAGGAATCCTTCCGCCACCAGCAAGGGTTGGCCATGCCGCCAGAAGACCGATCGGCGCGCGAGTATGCGCGCATCCCGGTTGACGGCGTCGCGGCTGTGGGTTGCGTTATGGCGATGCATGGCATGGCGGATGTCCACGACCTTGCCATCGGCTCGATGCCGCGGCGCCAGCGCGTCCGCGATGACCGTACGCGCGGTGGCGTAGAACGGCACGCCAGCCGACAGCCGCCGGCATTCGAAGGCCGAACGCAGCACGGTGCGATCGTGATACAGCATATCGGCCAAGGGACGCGCCCGTAGGCGCCGCATGCCTTGCCAGGTGGCGCGGGAGGCCGCCAGCGGCGTCAGGCTGCGCGCCACCACGCCATCCACGCCGTCGACGGACATCAGGACTTCGCGCACCCACACCAGCGATCCTGGCCGCAGCCGCATGGCGCGCGCTTCATCGACCGGCACTGCCTGGGCATACTCGGCCAGCACGCGCAGGCGGAATTCGCCCAATTGGCGCAGGCCGGCGGTGAGGGCGCCGGGACGGAACAGCCAGAACTTCTGGGTGGGGGTGCAGGAAGGCAGGGGCAGGGGCGTCCAGCCGGGACTGCCGGGATGGAGGATTTTCATGGCGACGTATTATCCCGCAAGCGCACGACCGCTGTTCGGCAACCGCCCGTGCCGCATCGGCGCCTTCGTATTTGCATCTTTGATACACATGGAAAAGGGGAATCTTGGTTCTTCTGTTCGTATCGTCGTTGGTACAAAATCCACGCAAAATCCAATATGACGAGAGAACCATGAGCATTCATCGGACGTCGCCAGTATTTTCGGCGGCAGTCGCAGTCTTCACCCTTGCTGGAGCCTCCGGGCCGGCGAACATTCCGAAGCCGGCTTTCGCGCAGACGATTCCCAATCTGCCGCGCAAATCACGCGCTGCCGTAGAAGTACTGTGATGAACGAGCCTATTGGACCCCATAAGGTGGAGCCGGGTATTCGTAGCGAGTCAGCGCAAGCTCGCGCCTTCCGTCCGCGTGGTAAGGCTATTGCCTTGGCGGTGCTTCTCCTCATGGGCGCGAGCTACTACTACATGCGTGCGGGTAGCACTCCGGCCGTCGCCGCCCGCCCGCCCCCGTCGGTGACGGTCAGCCCGCCGATTCAACGCGACATCGAACGCAGGCTCGGTTTCTTGGGCCAATTCTCGGCGGTCAACCGCGTTGAGCTCCGGGCCCAAGTGGGGGGTGTATTGACCCAGATCCACTTCGAAGATGGCGCCATCGTCAAAAAGGGCGACGTGCTCTTCGAGATCGACCGCGAGCCCTATGAGATCAAATTGAACCTGGCGAAGGCTGAACTCACGTCCGCCCAGGCTCGACTCGCGCTGGCGACACGGGAGCTGTCGCGAGCGCAGGCGCTGCAGCGTTCCGAAGCGGGCTCGGTGCAGAACGTCGATCAAAAAGTCGCCGAACATCGTGCAGCCCAGGCCGCGATAGATCGCGCCGAGGCTCAGGTCCACGATGCCAGGTTCGATCTCGATCGCACCAAGGTCAGGGCCCCTTTCGCGGGCCGGATGGGCGCCCATCTCGTATCGACCGGGAATCTGATTTCAGGCAATCGCGCGGGAAGCAGTCCTACCACGCTCCTGGCGACGATCGTGTCTCTTGATCCGGTCTATATCGATTTCGACATGAGCGAGAACGACTACGCAGCGTTCCAGCAAGAACGCGTAGGCCGGACAGGGCCAGTGTTCAATCGAGTGGCGCTCGCGCCGACAGGCGACGAGAATTTCTCTCGTCAGGCCGTTTTGAATTTCATCGATAATTCTCTCGATCGGTCCAGCGGCACTATCCACGCCCGTGCGACGGCCCAGAATAGCGATCTGTCGCTGACCCCCGGCGGATTCGCGCGCATTCGACTGGTCGTCTCGAACCCGGAGCCGGCACTGCTGGTTCCCGATGCCGCGGTGCTCGCTGACCTCACCGACCATATCGTTTATGTGGTCGGACAAGACCACCTTGTCACCCCGAAGAAGGTAGAGATCGGCGATCTGCGCGGCGGACTGCGGGTGATTCGCGCCGGACTGTCGCTGAACGACAAGGTCATCATCGACGGTATCCCCACGGTGCGCGCTGGCGCGGAAGTGACTCCCCAAGAGGGAGCGATCCAGTACTCTTCCGAGGCCGATCAGGTCGCCTTCGGAGGCTCCCCATGAGGCTGCCGCACTTTTTCATCGAGCATCCGCGCTTTGCCGCGGTGCTCAATATTTTCCTGGTGCTGATTGGTCTGGCAACAATGGTTTCTTTACCTGTTGCGCAGTATCCAGACATTGTTCCGACGACCATCGAGATTTCGACGTCATATCCCGGCGCTTCGTCCGACACGATCGCCCGTACCGTAGCGACGCCCATAGAGCAATCCGTCAATGGCGTCGAGAACATGGACTACGTGAGTAGCCAATCGACCAGTGACGGCCGGTTGACGATCAGCCTTATCTTCAAGGTTGGCACCAATCCGGATACGGCGCTATTGCTGACGCGTAGCCGAGTCGAGGACACGTTGTCCCGCCTGCCGGAAGCTGTGCGGCTACAGGGCGTGCAGGTCAAAAAAACGATCCCGGCGCTGCTGCTGGCGGTGCACGTCTACTCTCCGGACGGCTCCAGAAGCGCCGAGTACATGTCCAACTACATGCTGGGAGTCAGGGACGAGCTCGCGCGCTTGCCGGGCGTATCCGAACTCTGGCCGCTGGGCGAACGGCAATACGCCATGCGGATCTGGATCGACCCTGACCGCGCGGCTGCCTACAGTATCAACGCCAATGAGATCATGGCCGTCTTGCGCGCGCAGAACGCGCAAGTCTCCGCCGGCGTGCTGAATCAGCCGCCGGTGTCCAGCCAGGGGGCCTACCAGATCAACGTGGCAGCGCTTGGGCGCCTGACCACGCCGGAGCAATTTGCCGACATTGTCGTCAAGTCCGACGCGCAGGGGCGGGTGACACGGATCCGCGACATCGGCCGGGTCGAGCTGGGCTCGGTGGATTACGGCTCCAAAGCCTACGTGGATCGGTCGATCGCGAGTCAATGGGTGGTCATCGCCACGCCAGGCTCCAACGTGGTCGACGTTGAAAATTCCATCTGGAACAAGATGGCGGAGCTGAAAAAGAATTTCCCGCCAGGCCTGGATTATCAGAAGATCTACGATCCGACGACCTTCGTCAGCCAATCCATCGAAGAAGTCATCAAGACAATTTTCGATGCGATTCTGCTTGTCGTCGTCGTGGTGTACCTGTTTCTGCAAAATTGGCGCGCCACGCTCATTCCGGTGGTCGCCATTCCGATTTCCTTGCTGGGAACATTCACGGTCTTGTCGATCTTTGGCGCATCGATCAACAATCTGTCCTTGTTCGGGCTCGTCCTGGCGGTGGGGATAGTCGTCGACGACGCCATTGTGGTCGTTGAGAATGTCGAACGAAATATGGCGCTCGGCATGTCTCCGAAAGAGGCCGCGCATCAGACGATGAACGAAGTGTCGACCGCGCTCCTGGCGATCGCGCTCACGCTTTGCGCGGTGTTCGGTCCCGCGGCGCTGATGTCCGGAATCACCGGGCTGTTTTTCAAGCAATTCGCGATCACGATCGCCGCATCGACTGTCATTTCGTGCTTCGTTTCGTTGACCTTGAGTCCCGCGCTTTGCGCCGTGCTCCTGAAGCCGCATGCGCATGACGATGTGCCCGCTCGCGAGACTATCTACAGCCGGTTCCATGACGCGACCTTTGGGCGATTCAACCGTCTCTTCGAATCGCTTTCCATCCGGTACGGGAAAGTCACCGGGCGCTTTGTGCGGAAGACCGGGGTCATGCTTGTGGTTTATGCGGGCCTGATCATCGCCACCGGTGTCCAAATGGCGCGGATGCCCAGCGGTTTCATTCCCGACCAGGATATCGGTTACCAGGCCGTGATCATATTCTTGCCGCCCGGCTCCAGCCTGGAACGCACCGACAAGGTGCTCCACGAGGTCAACGACATCATCCTTGAAACGCCAGGAATCAAAGGGATCGGACATACCTCACCGGTGACCGGATTCGATGTGACCACAAGCACCTATGCACCGAACGTCGCGACGGTCTTCCTCGGACTGCCTTCCTTGTATGGAAAGCATGTTCCCGGGGTCAATGCCGCGACGATGCTCGTGACGCTAAGGCAGCGATTGGCACACATCAAGGATGCCGTCGTCATCGTCGTCCAACCCCCGCCCGTACAGGGACTAGGCGCGGCCGGTGGATTCAAGCTGATGCTCGAGGATCGCGCCGGGCTGGGTCCGCATGCGCTTGCCAAAGCCGCCAACGATCTGGTCAAGGCCGCGAACCAGGACAAGACGTTCGGGGGCGTCTTTACGCTCTACAACGCCGCGGCACCGTCCGTCTATGCCGATATCGATCGACTCAAGGCGGAGAAGGTCGGGCTTACCCCCACGGATATTTTCTCCACAATGGAGCTTTATCTTGGGTCGCAATATGTGAATGACTTCAACTTCCTGGGCCGCACCTACCAGGTGCGGGTGCAGGGCGACGAGGCTTTCCGTAAAACGCCTGACGACATCGGTCGCCTCAAGGTACGGAACTCGGCGGGTGAAATGGTGCCGATCGGGACGGTCGCGCAGTTCAGGAACACGACCGAACCGTATCGCCTGCCCCGGTACAACCTGTTTCCCGCCGCAGAAATCATGGGTGCCGCGGCCCCGGGAAAATCTTCCGGCGACGCACTGAAACGCATGGAAGCGTTGGCCGACGAAGTGCTGCCGAACGGAATATCTTATGAATGGACCGACTTGGCTCACCAGGAGAAAACGCAGGCCACGTCTCCCCTGGTCGTGTTCCTCGCGTCCGCCCTGTTCGTGTTCCTGGTGCTCGCGGCCCAGTACGAAAGCTGGAAGACGCCGCTGGCCATTGTGCTGATCGTTCCGATGTGTCTGCTGGCGGCGGCCTTGGGGTTGAATATGCGCGGCATGCCGATCGACATCCTCGCACAGATCGGATTCGTGGTGCTCGTCGGCTTGGCGGCCAAGAACGCGATCTTGATTGTGGAGTTCGCTAAACAGCGTCAGGACGAAGACGGCGTTGGCCCGGAGGACGCCGCGGTTCACTCGGCAAGGGTGCGTCTACGTCCGATCCTGATGACCTCGCTTGCCTTCATTGCCGGCGTCGCGCCCTTGGTCATCGCGACGGGCGCGGGATCGGAAATGCGTCAATCGCTGGGAACGACCGTGTTCTTTGGAATGCTGGGGGTCACGATCTTCGGCCTGGCCTTCACACCGGCGTTCTATACCTTCGTCCGCAAATTGGGGGTGAAGGACCTGGGCACTGCACGCTGGCGGCTCAGGAAGAGGAACGCGCAATGAAGAACTTCCCATTCGCGGGTTCGCTGGGGCCAAAGCCCGTATTTGCGAGCCTTCTGAGCGCCGTGCTCGCGGGCTGTGCCGTCGGCCCGGACTACACAGCGCCTGAGATTGATATGGCGCGGTTTCACAACACCAAGCTGGTAGCGAGCGGGCAGACGAGCCCGCACGCTCCAATGCTTGATCGCTGGTGGACCGGCTTCAATGATCCGATGCTGGAGAAAGTCGTTCAGCGTGCTTTGGATCAGAACCTGAGTCTACAGGCGGCGCTCGCCCGGGTAGCCCAGGCCCGAGCGGCCGCGCAAGGGGCCGGCGCTCAACTTTTGCCGACAGTGGACGCCGTCGGTTCCGCGACCAAACAGCACCAGAGCCTGAACAGCCCCTTGGGCGCGATTGCCAGCACCTTCCCCGACTACAGCCGCTCCCAGGAGTTGTACACGGTGGGCGCGAGCGCAAGCTGGGAGATCGACCTGGCGGGTGGCTTGAGGCGCGCGAAGTCGGCGGCCCAGGCGGAAGAGCAGGCAGCGCAGGCCGATCAGATGGGGACGCGCGTAAGCGTCGCCGCGGACGCCGCGGACGCGTACCTGCAGATCAGGGGGCTGCAGGCCAGGCTGGCCGTAACGCAAGACCAGATCAACACCGATGTACATCTCCTGGAGCTGGTACAAGCGCGATTGAAGGCCGGCGCCGCGGATAGTCGCGAAGTTGCTCAGACGGAAGCTTTGGTTAGGCAGGCGCGGGCTGTCGTTCCGGTCTTTCGTACCGCCCTTGAGGCGCAGCTGAACCGCCTTGACGTTCTGATGGGTGTCCAGCCGGGGACCTACGCGGCCGAGCTGACGGACAATGGGGTGGCCGTCATACCGGATATCCCTGCCATCGGCACGGGGGACCAGCCGGTCGATGTGTTGCGGCGGCGCCCGGACATCATCGCGGCGGAACGCCGCTTGGCCGCGTCGAGCGAGAATATCGGTGTCGCGATTTCCGATTACTACCCCAAGGTTTCTCTATCTGGCGCACTCGGTTTCGAGAGCATCTCGGGCGGTCGATTGTTCAAATCGGCGAGCTTCCAGCCGGCCGGCACCGCGGGATTTTCATGGCGTCTGTTCGACTTCGGCAAAGTTGATGCCGAAGTCAAACGGGCCGAAGGTGCGTATGCGGAAGCCCTCGCCGAGTACAGGGAGTCAACGCTAAAGGCGGTCCAGGATGTGGAGGATGCCTTCATGAGCCTCGTACAGACTGAGCTGCGCACTGAGGAGTTGGCGCAAGAGGTCTCTGCGCTCACCCGAGCGAGGGAGCTCTCGGAGTATGCCTATCGCGCAGGATCGATCACGCTCACCGACGTGTTGGATGCCGATCGCCAACTGCTCGTCTCCCGGGATGCGCTCGATGCCTCAAGGGCAGACGCGGCCAGAGCCGCGGTTCGGGCATTCCGCGCGATGGGCGGGGGGTGGGACGCACCCCGGCCCATTGCTCAGGCCGAGGCTGCCACATCGACCGAGGGCGAATGAAAGCGGAAACCGGTCGATCGAATATCGAAGTCAGGCATAACAATAGTTGCCGTGGCCGCTCATGGTCCACATTGGAGGTCGACATGCGCAGGAACATTGAGATCCTTAAATCGATACTGTCCTTCATGCAGGATCATGAACAGCCCACCCAATGCTGCAAGGACATCGAGAACGGGGCAGGCAAGGCACTGGGCCATAGTTGGCCTGAAGTCAGGCTGCACCTGGCCTTGCTGAGGGATATGGGCCTCGTGGCCGAATGTGCATCGCCCGCGGAGTACCGACTGACCAGTGCTGGCTATGACGTGATTGAAAGCCCTGACCCGGTAGAGAGGCTGCGGCAGTGGACCAGGTTGCCGAGCCAACCTGATAGCGCGATCGCGCACGCCTACGGAGAATCCCGGCATCCGCTCCCGCCAGCCTTGCACAGCAGCCGGGCTGTTTCCTGAGCGCAAGTGGCGGGGCCGCGCGCGCAAAGCCGCTAGAATGTCGGCTTTCGCGACGCGCTCCATGGAAAAAGTACGTATCTCCAAGCTCATGTCCGAACGCGGCCTGTGTTCCCGCCGCGAGGCCGACAGCTATATCGAGCGCGGCTGGGTTCGCGTGGACGGGGAAGTCGTGTCCGAGCTGGGCGCGAAGGCTTATCCCAGCCAGATCATTACGCTGGAGCGCGCGGCGCAGGCGCAGCAACGCCAGCGCGTGACCATCCTCATCCACAAACCCATGGGTTATGTGTCCGGGCAGGCCGAAGACGGCTACCAGCCCGCGGCCGCCCTGATCAATGCGCGTTCGCGCGCGGCAAACGATCGATCGCCCCTGCGCTTTGATCGCGCCCACTTGCGTGGACTCGCCGTGGCGGGGCGGCTGGACATCGATTCGACCGGCCTGCTGGTGCTGACGCAGGACGGCCGCATCGCCAAGCAACTGATCGGCGAGGATTCCGGGATCGAAAAGGAATACCTGGTGCGTGTGCAGGGCCGCCTGAGCGAACAGGGGCTGGCGCTGCTCAACCACGGCCTGTCGCTGGACGGCAAGCCTTTGCGTCCTGCCAAAGTGGCCTGGCAGAACGATGACCAGTTGCGCTTCATTCTGCGCGAAGGCAAGAAGCGCCAGATACGGCGGATGTGCGAATTGGTCGGGCTGAAGGTCGTGGGATTGAAGCGGGTGCGCATCGGGCGCGTGATGCTGGGCGACCTGCCGCCGGGGCAATGGCGTTATCTGCGCGACGGCGAGCAGTTCTAGCCACGCTGCGGCCATCGCCGGTCCGGCGCGTCCCATGCACATGACGGGCGCCCCGTGCGGGCCGGCGTGTCGCCCCAGTCTATTTGCCAGCACGCCGCTCGCCGCCCTTCGCGGCGGCGTTTCAGGGCGCCGGCTCGGGCAAGGGCAGGGCGGTCTGGTATTTGACCTGCTTCAGCGCGAAGCCCGAGCGGATGTTCTTCACGCCGGGAATCCGCGACAGGTGGCTGACGATGAAACGCTCCAGTCCACGCATGTCGGGAACCACGACGCGCAGCAGGTAATCGGCATCCCCGGTCATCAGGTAGCACTCCATCACTTCGGGATAGGCGGCCATCGCTTGCTGGAAGCGTTCCAGTTCCGCCTCGATCTGTTTTTCCAGGCTGACCTGGATGAACACGTTCAGGCTCAGGCCCAGCGTCAGCGGATCGGCCAGCGCGACGTAGCCCCGGATGACGCCGGCTGCTTCCAGGGCCTTGACGCGCGCCAGGCATGGCGAAGGCGACAGATGTACGCGGCGGGCCAGCTCCACATTGGTGATGCTGGCGTCGGTCTGCAGGACCTCCAGGATACGGCGATCGATGGCGTCCAGGGTCGGGCTCGGCATGGGCTGCTCGCGGTGGTGCAAACAGCAGCATTTTATGCTGTATCAACAGTTTATAAATGGGTATTTCAAATCCCTATGCCGGAGCGTCGGGCCTAGGATAACCGTGGCGGCGTGGTCATCTGGCCCGCGCGCGCCGCCGTCCTGGAGACCCCCATGTTCGACACCGACACGATGCCGCCTCTTACAGCCACCCCATCGCGAGATGGCGCGACCGGTACTCCGCCGGCCGGCGACGCGCCCAAGATGGACGGCCCCGTGGCGGCGGCGAGCGCCTCCGGGCTGCAGCAGGCTCCGGTTCCGCCAGCGGACGCCACGGCGGACGGCGCCATGGCGCATGCGCCGACGCCGCTCGCCGTCCCGCAGGACGGCGACCCCGAGGAAACGGCGGAGTGGCGCGACGCGCTGGCCTCGCTCGTCGCGGCGGAAGGCCCCGACCGCGCGGCCTTCGTCCTGGACGAAGTGCTGGCCCATGCCGCCAGGCTGGGCGTGCGGGGTCATGGCCCGGTCGCGTCGGCCTACCTGAATACCATCCCCGTGGAGCAGGAGCCGCCTTTTCCGGGCGACCTGCGCATCGAGGAACGCATCGCATCCATCAATCGCTGGAACGCCCTGGCCATGGTGGTGCGCGCCAACCAGGCCCATGGCGAACTGGGCGGCCATATCGCCAGCTATGCATCGGCCGCCGACCTGTTCGAAGTCGGCTTCAACCATTTCTGGCGCGCGCCCGCGGGCGGCCACGGCGGCGATCTGGTGTACATGCAGCCGCATTCCGCGCCGGGCGTCTATGCGCGCGCCTTCCTGGAAGGCTTCCTGGGCGAAGCGGACCTGGCGCACTTCCGCCGCGAAATCACCGCGGCGGAACACGGCCTGCGCGGCCTGTCGTCCTATCCGCATCCCTGGCTGATGCCGGACTTCTGGCAGTTCCCCACCGGCTCCATGGGCATCGGCCCGATCAACGCCATCTACCAGGCGCGCTTCATGCGCTACCTGGAACACCGCGGCCTGACCGCCGCGTCCGACCGCAAGGTGTGGGGCATCTTCGGCGACGGCGAGATGGACGAGCCGGAGTCGATCGCCGCGCTGACCCTGGCCGCACGCGAACGCCTGGATAACCTGGTGTTCGTCGTGAACTGCAACCTGCAGCGCCTGGATGGCCCGGTGCGTGGCAACGGACGCATCATCGACGAGCTCGAAACGCTGTACGCGGGCGCGGGCTGGAACGTCATCAAGCTCTTGTGGGGTGGCGACTGGGATCCGCTGCTGCGCCGCGACGCCGGCGGTGCCCTGACGCGCGCCTTCGCCCATACCGTGGACGGGCAATTCCAGACCTTCGCCGCCAAGGACGGCGCCTACAACCGGCGCGCGTTCTTCGGCCGCGATCCGGCCCTGGCGGCGCTGGTGGCGGACTGGTCGGACGAGGCCATCGACCGTCTGCGTCGCGGCGGCCACGATATCGCGAAGATCCATGCGGCCTATCACCGCGCGGTGCGGCATGCGGGCCAGCCCACCGTCATCCTTGCGCAGACGAAGAAAGGCTACGGGATGGGCGAGGCCGGCCAAGGCAGGATGACCACGCACCAGCAGAAGAAGCTGGATGTCGAGGCCCTGCTGGCGTTCCGCGATCGTTTCGCGCTGCCGATCAGCGACGCGGATTGCGCCGCGCTGACCTTCTATCGGCCCGACGCGGACAGTGCGGAAATGCGCTACCTGCGCGAACGCCGCGCCGCGCTGGGCGGCTGCGTGCCGCGCCGCAACGCGGCGGCGCCGTCGCTCGCCGCGCCGCCCGCGGACGCCTGGGCCGCCTTCGCGCTGGCTCCGCACGGCAAGGAAATGTCCAGCACCATGGCCATCGTGCGCATGCTGACCGCCTTGCTCAAGGACCCGGGCATCGGCGCGCGCATCGTGCCCATCGTCGCCGACGAGGCACGTACCTTCGGCATGGCAAACCTGTTCCGCCAGGTGGGCATCTATTCCTCGCAAGGCCAGCTGTACGAGCCGGAGGACATCGGTTCGGTGCTGCATTATCGCGAGGCGCGCGACGGGCAGATCCTGGAAGAGGGCATCACCGAGGCCGGGGCCCTGTCGTCGTGGATCGCGGCGGGCACCAGCTATTCCGTCAACGGCCTGCCCATGCTGCCGTTCTACATCTACTACTCCATGTTCGGTTTCCAGCGCGTGGGCGACCTGATCTGGGCGGCGGCCGACCAGCGCACCCGCGGTTTCCTGGTGGGCGCCACATCCGGGCGCACGACGCTGGGCGGGGAAGGCCTGCAGCACCAGGACGGCAGCAGCCACGCCGTGGCGGCCACCATCCCCAATTGCCGCGCCTACGATCCCGCCTATGCCTACGAAGTGGCGGTCATCGTCGAGGCCGGCCTGCGACGCATGCTGGGCGAGCAGCGCGACGAGTTCTACTACCTGACGGTCACCAATGAGAACCTGGCGCAGCCCGACATGCCGGCCGATGCCACCGCGCGCGAGGGCATACTGCGCGGCATGTACCGCCTGCGAGCGGCCGACGGGGCACCGGCCATCCGCCTGATTGCCGCGGGAGCCATCGTGAACGAGGCGGTCGTCGCCGCGCAACGCCTGCGTGACGAGTACGGCATCGCCGCCGAAGTCTGGAGCGCCACAAGCTTTTCGGAACTGGCGCGCGACGCGCGGACGGTCGAGCGCGCGCGCCTGCTGGGGCGGCAGACCGCGCCTTCATGGATGGAAAGCCAGTGGGGCGGGACGCCGCTGCCGGTGGTCGCGGCCAGCGATTACGTGCGCGCCGTGCCGGAACAGATCCGCGCGTGGGTCGGCGCACCGTACCGCACGCTGGGCACGGACGGTTTCGGCCGCAGCGACACGCGCGCCCGGTTGCGCGATTTCTTCGAGGTCGGCGCGGACTGGCAGGTATTGACGGCTCTGGACATGCTGGGCCGCGAGGACGCCGTGCGGGCACTGCGGACGCGGCTGGACAGCGACTACCGCACCGCGCCGCCGTGGGAACGCTAGGGCCTGTCTACGCGGGAGCGCGCCTCGCATGGGTACGCAATCAGGGGCAGGGCGGGGTGCGAGGCGCGGCCGTGGTGGCGCCACGGCGCGCATTCGCAAACGCGGATAACCCTGCGATAAGCAGGGCCGCATCACTTATTTCAGTCGGTTTCAACGGTCGCGGCCACCACGGGCGCTGCGCTACCCTTGCCTTGGCGCGACCATTCGTGGTGCAAACGCTCGGTCAGGAACTCGACGAATATGCGGGTCTTGACAGGCAGCAGGCGGGTTTCGGTCACCGCGTATACAGGAAAGGGCCCGACCTCCCAGTCCGGTAGCACGCGCTGCAGCCGGCCCGCGGCCACTTCCTGCGACGCACTGACGTCAGTCAGTACCGCGATGCCCGCGCCCAGTGTGGCCAGCCGCCGTATCATGCTGGCGCTGTTCAGCGAGAAGCGCTTCCCTGGATGAAAGTCGATATGTTCGCCGTTCCGCTGCAGCGGCCACGGGGTGACGCGCGCGCCCAGCGTCGCGCGGAACTCCATGCACTCGTGCACCGCCAGGTCGTCCGGATGCCGCGGTACGCCGCTCGCCGCCAGGTAGGCCGGCGAGGCATACAGGTAGGCCGATATCGAGCCGAGCTGGCGCGCGATGCGGGTGGCCGACTGCAGTTCGCCGATTTCGATGGCCACGTCGCAGGACTGGAAGACCTTGCCGGCGTGTTCGGGCGCGGCCATGTCCAGGTGGAAGGTGACGTCGGGATAGCGGCGCGAAAACGCCATCAGGGATTCGGCCAGGAAGTCGGTGCCGAAGTCCACCGGCATGTTCACGCGCAGCGGCCCGGCGAGCGTGCTGGCCAGGCCCTGGATTTCCTCGTCCGCGATCTGCGCTTCGGCGACGATGTGCTGGCAGCGTTCGAAGTAGCGGGTGCCGGCATCGGTCAGCTCCACCTTGCGCGTGGTGCGGCTGAGCAATTGCACCCCCAGCGATCGTTCCAGTTCGGCCACCTGGCGCGACAGCGTGGATTTGGGGATGCCGAGCACCAGGGCCGCGCGGCTGAAGCTCTTGGCGCGCGCGACCTCGACGAACAGTTCCATGGTGAGCAAACGTTTGGTCATGGCGTAATTGTCTCACTCATGGAACGATGTTTTCGCGAACCGCCCCTTTGTTACGCCGATGGAATAGTGCAAAATCTAGACTTTTGCAATGCAGCAACGCGCCTTGCCCCCCGTGGCCGGCGCGCGACCGTGATGGTGACGAAGGCCGGCGCTCGCCGGTCGGCTCTAGCTGGAATCAGGAAATGCACCGTATGAATAAGAAGACTGCCAGGCGTGCCGCCGCGGCGGCCGCGATGGGCGTGCTCGCGCTTATGCTGGCCGCCTGCGGGAAGAAGGACAACGCTGCCGCTGCCCCCGCCAAGCCGACCGTCGGCGTGGTGACCGTGCAGGCACAGTCCGTATCGCTGACCACCGAATTGCCGGGCCGTACCTCGCCGTTCCGCGTGGCCGAGGTCCGGCCGCAGGTCAACGGCATCGTCCTGAAGCGCCTGTTCACCGAAGGCGGCACGGTCAAGGCCGGCCAGCAGCTGTACCAGATCGATCCTTCCCTGTACCAGGCCACGCTGGACAGCCAGCGCGCCGCCCTGGCCCGCGCGGAAGCCCAGGTCAAGACCGCCAGCCTGCTGGCCGAACGCTACAAGCCGCTGACCGAAACCCGCGCCATCAGCCGCCAGACCTATGACGACGCCGTGGCCGCGCGCGACCAGGCCAAGGCCGACGTGCTCTCCGCCAAGGCGGCGGTCGACACCGCCCGCATCAACCTGGTCTATACCAAGGTGCTGTCGCCCATTGACGGCATCATCGGCCGCTCCACGGTCACGGAAGGCGCGCTGGTGACCGCCAACCAGACCAGCGCGCTGGCGTCCGTCCAGCAGATCGATCCCATCTACGTCGATGTCGTGCAGTCCAGCGTGCAGCTGCTGCGCCTGCAGGACCAGCTGGCCAAGGGCGAAATCAAGCGCGCCGCCGGCGAGCAGGCGGCCCAGGTGACCTTGATGCTGGAGGACGGCACGCAGTACAACCACGAGGGCAAGCTGCAGTTTTCCGAGGTGACGGTGGACCAGAGCACCGGTTCGGTCACCCTGCGTGCCGTTGTCCCCAACCCGGAGCACCGGCTGCTGCCCGGCATGTTCGTGCGCGCCCGGCTGGTCGACGGCGTCGCCACCGAAGGCCTGCTGGTGCCGCAGCGCGGCGTGGCGCGCAACCAGCGCGGCACCCCCATCGCCTACGTGGTGAACGCAGAGGGCAAGATCGAGGTCCACGACCTGGTCACGGATCGCGCCATCGGCTCGAACTGGCTGGTGACCGCCGGCCTGAAGCCGGGCGACAAGGTCGTGGTCGAGGGCCTGCAGACGATACGCGCGGGCGTGGAGGTGGCCGCTCACGAGGCCAGCGCCTCGCCGGCGTCCACCGCGTCGGCCCCGGCCGCCCCGGCCCAGTAAGGCGGGGAAGGAGTTCCAAGCATGGCTAAGTTTTTTATCGAAAGGCCGGTCTTCGCCTGGGTAATCGCGATCGTCATGATGCTGGCGGGCGCCTTGTCCATCCTGCGCCTGCCGGTGTCGCAGTATCCCGCCATCGCGCCGCCGTCGATCAGCATCCAGGTGAACTATCCGGGCGCTTCGGCGCAGACCGTGCAGGACACGGTCGTGCAGGTCATCGAACAGCAGATGAACGGGCTGGACAACCTGGAATACCTCAACTCGGAAAGCGCCGCCGACGGCAGCGTGACCATCACGCTGACCTTCGGGCAGGGCACCAATCCCGACACCGCGCAGGTCCAGGTCCAGAACAAGCTGTCGCTCGCGCAGCCGCTGCTGCCGCAGGAAGTGCAGCAGCAGGGCATCCGCGTGACCAAGGCCACCAAGAACTTCCTGATGGTGGCGGCGTTCATTTCCACCGACGGCAGCATGAACCGCGCGGACCTGGCCGACTACGTCGCGTCCTATGTGCAGGATCCGATCAGCCGCACCAGCGGCGTGGGGGATTTCCAGCTGTTCGGCTCGCAGTACGCCATGCGCATCTGGCTGGACCCGGCCAAGCTGCTGAACTACAACCTGACCACGATCGATGTGGTCAACGGCATTTCCCAGCAGAACGTGCAGGTGTCCACGGGCCAGCTGGGCGGGTTGCCGGCCGTGCGCGGCCAGGACCTGACGGCCACCATCATCGGTCCCAGCCGCCTGCAGACGGCGGACCAGTTCGGCAACATCCTGCTCAAGGTCAATCCGGACGGCTCGCAGGTGCGCCTGCGCGACGTCGGCAGCGTCGCCCTGGGCGCGCAGTCGTACACCATCGACAGCCTGTACAACGGCAAGCCCGCGGCAGGCCTGGCGATCAAGCTGGCCAGCGGCGCCAACGCGCTGGATACCGCCGACGCGGTCCGCCGCACCATCGACGGCCTGAAGCCTTTCTTCCCGCCGGGCATGCAGGTGGTGTACCCGTATGACACCACGCCGTTCGTCAAGCTTTCCATCGAGGACGTGTTCAAGACCCTGGGCGAAGCCATCGTGCTGGTGTTCCTGGTCATGTACCTGTTCCTGCAGAACCTGCGCGCCACGCTGATCCCCACGCTGGCGGTGCCGGTGGTGTTGCTCGGCACGTTCGGCGTGCTGGCGGCATTCGGCTATTCCATCAATACACTGACCATGTTCGGCATGGTGCTGGCCATCGGCCTGCTGGTGGACGACGCCATCGTCGTGGTGGAAAACGTCGAGCGCGTGATGGCCGAGGAAGGACTGACCCCGCGCCAGGCGACGCGCAAATCCATGGAGCAGATCACCGGCGCCCTGGTCGGTATCGCGATGGTGCTGGCGGCGGTGTTCATCCCGATGGCCTTCTTCGGCGGCTCCACGGGCGTGATCTACCGGCAGTTTTCCATCACCATCGTTTCGTCGATGGCGCTGTCCGTGCTGGTCGCGCTGGTCTTCACTCCGGCGCTGTGCGCGACCTTGCTCAAACCCATCGACAAGGACCATCACGAAGCCAAGACCGGTTTCTTCGGCTGGTTCAACCGCACCTTCCACCGCGGCAGCCATGGTTATGCCAATACCGTGGCGCGAGTGCTGAACCGCACGCCGCGGTTGATGCTGATCTATGCGCTGATCGTCGCCGGCATGGTGGTGATGTTCACCCGCATTCCCACGTCCTTCCTGCCGGAAGAAGACCAGGGCATCCTGTTCGTCCAGATCGCCACGCCATCGGGCGCGACGGCCGAACGCACCCAGGCGGTCGTCGACCAGGCCACCAAGTACTTCCTGGACAATGAAAAGGATACGGTGGCGTCGGTCTTCTCGATCAATGGCTTCAACTTCGGCGGACGCGGCCAGAATGCGGCACTGATGTTCGTCAAGCTGAAGGACTGGGGCGACCGGCCGAAGGCCCCCCAGAAGGTGGCGGCGCTGGCGCAGCGGGCTTCCGGCCATTTCGCGCAGGCCATCCGCGACGCGATGGTGGTGGCCTTCGCGCCGCCCGCCGTGCTGGAGCTGGGCAACGCCACCGGTTTCGATATGATGTTGATGGACCGCGCGGGCCTGGGCCACGAAGCGCTGCTGAACGCACGCAACAAGCTGCTGGGCGCGGCCGCGCAAAGCCCCCTCCTGGCGGGCGTGCGGCCGAACAGCGTGGAAGACGCGCCGCAGTACCGGCTGAACATCGACCGCGAAAAAGCGCGCGTGCTGGGGGTTTCCATCCAGGACCTGAACAGCGTGCTGACCACGGCATGGGGCTCGAGCTACGTCAACGACTTCATCGACCGCGGCCGCGTGAAGAAGGTCTATGTGCAGGGCATGCCTACGTCCCGCATGTTGCCCGACGACCTGAACAAGTGGTACGTGCGCAATGCGCATGGCGATATGGTGCCGTTCTCGGCCTTCGCGTCGGCGGAATGGAGCTACGGTCCGCAGAAACTGAACCGCTACAACGGCGTGCCGGCCTACGAAATCCTGGGCCAGCCCGCGCCGGGCCGCAGCACCGGCGAAGCCATGGCCGAAATGGAGCGCCTGGCGGCGACCATGCCGCCCGGCATCGGCTACGAGTGGACCGGCCTGTCGTACGAAGAGCGCCTGTCCGGTTCGCAGGCGCCGGCGCTGTACGCGATATCGCTGATCGTGGTGTTCCTGTGCCTGGCGGCGCTGTACGAAAGCTGGTCCATCCCGACGGCGGTGATGATGGTGGTCCCGCTGGGGATCGTCGGCGCGCTGGGGGCCACCCTGTTGCGGGGCCTGTCCAACGACGTGTACTTCCAGGTGGGCCTGCTGACGACCGTGGGCCTGGCGGCGAAGAACGCCATCCTGATCGTGGAGTTCGCCAAGGAACACTACGAGTCGGGGGCCAGCCTGACGGAGGCCGCGATCCACGCGGCGCGCCAGCGCCTGCGGCCCATCCTGATGACCTCGATGGCCTTCATCCTGGGCGTCGTGCCCTTGGCCATCGCCAACGGCGCGGGTTCGGGCAGCCAGAACGCCATCGGCACCGGCGTGATCGGCGGCATGCTGACGGCGACCTTCCTGGCCATTTTCTTCGTGCCCACCTTCTTCGTGGCGATGCTGCGCCTGTTCAAGGTCAAGCGCCACAGCGAGCGCGGCGATCCGCATGATCCCAATGACGAGAAACACCGTTCGGCGCCGTCCGCCCCGGCAGAGGGGCACGCCGAATGAGCGCCGGAACAATGAGAACACCGCTGCGTTTTTCCCTGTCGGCCGCCTTTATCGCGGTGCTGGCGGGCTGCACCCTGATACCGGACTATGAACGACCGGCGGCGCCCATCGATGCCGCGTATCCCAGTGGGCCGGCCTACCGTTCCGCCAACCAGGCCGTTGCGGCGCCGAACGGCGTGGCAACCGCCGACGTGGGATGGCGCGAGTTCTTCACGGATCCGCTGCTGCAGGAACTGATCGCGCTGTCTTTGCAGAACAACCGCGATCTGCGCGTGGCGGCCCTGAATGTGGAAGCGGCGCGCGCGCAGTACCGCATCCAGCGCTCGGAACTGCTGCCCACCGTGGGCGTGGGCGCGCAGGAAACGGCGCAGCGCACGCCGGGCGACCTGTCGCGCAGCGGCACCGCGGCCACCACGCACGCCTACCAGGTGGGCGCGAGCGTGGCATCGTGGGAACTGGATCTGTTCGGCCGTATCCGGAGCCTGAACGAACAGGCCCTGCAGCTTTACCTGGCGCAGGACGAGACGCGCACGGCCACGCAGTTGTCGCTGGTGTCCGAAGTCGCGACGGCCTACCTGGCATTGCGCAGCGACCAGGAATTGCTGCAGCTGACCCGCGATACGCTGAAAAGCCAGCAGGATTCCTACAACCTGACCAAGCAGAGCTACGACAACGACATCGCGACCGCGCTGGACCTCAGCCAGGCCGAGGTATCCGTGCGCACGGCCGAGCGCAACCGGGCGCAGTTCGAACGCCAGGTCGCGCAGGACATGAACGCCCTGGTGCTGTTGCTGGGCGATCCGCTGCCCCAGCAGGTGCGCGCCAGGCTGGAAACCCCGTCGGCCCTGGACGACGCGATGATGCCCACGACCTTGCCGGCCGGGCTGCCGTCCGACCTGCTGGAACGCCGTCCGGACATCCGCGCGGCGGAACACCAGCTGGAAGCGGCCAACGCCAATATCGGCGCGGCCCGCGCGGCTTTCTTCCCGACCATTTCGCTGACCGCCAGCGCCGGCACCGCCAGCGCCAGCCTGGGCCGTCTATTCCACGGCGGGCAGGGTGCCTGGAGCTTCGCGCCGGAAATCACCATGCCGATTTTCACGGGCGGGTCGCTGCAGGCCAACCTGGACTTGTCCCAGGTACAGAAGCGCATCGAGATCGCGAACTACGAACGCTCCATCCAGTCGGCGTTCCGCGACGTGGCCAATGCCTTGGCCGGCCGCGGCACCATCGACGACCAGATCCGCGCCCAGCAGTTGCTGGTGCAGGCCAACCAGCGCGCCTACGATCTGTCCCAGCAGCGTTTCCGCCAGGGAGTGGACAGCTATTTGAACGTGCTCGACTCGCAACGTTCGCTGTACGACTCGCAGCAGATCCTGGTGCAGACGCGCCTGGCGCGCCTGACCAATCTGGTGAATCTGTACAAGGCGCTGGGCGGCGGCTGGACGGAGCACACCGCGCAGGCGGGGCAGAACACGCAGGCGGGGCAGAACGCGCAGGCAGGGCAGAACGCGCCGACGGCCGCCGTACCGCGGCAAGGTGCCGTGCCGCAGGCCGGCGGGCAAACGGCGGCACGCTAGCGGGCGGCTCGGCAACGCGGCGCAAGGGCCGGCGCCCTCAGGCTGGCGGGCGGTCGCGCCCCGTCAGCGTGGCCCACAGGTGCTCCAGCGATTCGCGCAGTATGTGTGCGTCGGGGGCGGACGTGAGGGCCGCCGCCGGCGCAGCCGACCGCTTGCCGCGGTCCTGCAAGACCGGGTCCGCATTGTCGATATCCCGGGGATAGACGCCGGTGCAGGCGTTTCCGATACGCATAAGCGGCTGGTCGTGTGGCGGATCAGTCCATGTGCACGTCTAGCGTGTATCGAGCGCGTTCGTCCTGCGCCAGGACGTTCTTCAGCCAGGGGAGCGCTTCCTTCAGCTGGGCCCCCAACGTCCAGGGCGGATTGACCAGGAACATGCCGCTGCCGTGCAGGCCGAAGCCGTCCGTGGCCGGCTTCCTGACGGATAACGAGGCATGCAGCCAGCGCTGCGCGCCCAGCTTTTCCAGCTGCCTGGGCAGCTCCGTCGATTCGCGCCGCTGCACCTGTGGGTACCAGACCGCATAGGTGCCCGTGGCGAAGCGCTTGAGCCCTTCCTTCACGGCGAGGGCCACGTGGCGATAGTCCTGCTTGTCCTCATAGGAAGGGTCGATCACCACCAGGCCGCGGCGCGGGGGAGGCGGCAGCAGGGCCTTCATGCCCTCGAAGCCGTCGGTGTCGAAAATCGTTGCCTGGCGCAGCGCCATGCCACCGCGCTTTTCCAGGTTGCCGACCAGGACCTCCGCTTCGGTTGGATGCCGCTCGAACAGGCGCAGGCGGTCGTGCTCGCGCAAGCCGTCCAGCGCCAGCCACGGCGAGCCGGGGTAGTGCCGCAATTGTCCATTCGGGTTGTACTGGCGCATGCATTCCATGTAGCGCGCCAGCAGGGGTGGAAGGTCGGTGCGATCCCACAGCCGGCCGATACCGTCGGCGAATTCGGCGTTTTTATTGGCCCAATCGCTGTCCAGCCGATACAGGCCGGCACCGGCGTGGGTATCGATGACCCAGTAGGGGGTGTCCTTCTGCCCCAGGTAATCCAGTACGTGGATCAGGATGGCGTGCTTGAGCACGTCGGCGTGGTTGCCGGCGTGAAAGGCGTGGCGATAGCTGAACAAGGTGTGCGCTCTCTGGTCCCGCGTGGTCAGGCGTCCGGCCGGATGGTGGCCAGTTCGTCGGTGAAAATGGCGTCCACGCCCCAGGCCAGCAGGTCCCGTGCGCGTGCCGGGTCGTTTACCGTCCAGGCAGCCAGCCGGTAGCCGGCGCCGTGGACCATCTTGACCAGTTCCGGCGTGACGGTTTTCTGGTTGACGTTGAAGGCGATGCAATCGTGCTGCACCAGGCGGTCGCGCCAGTCCATGGGGATCTTGTCCACGAGCAGCGCCCGCGGCAATGTCGGCGCGGCCACATGGGCGGCCGCCAGCGCCGACTCGGAGAACGACGAAAGCAGCGGCGGCACCGCGGCGCCGCGCCAGAGTTCGCGCACGGCCAACGCGACCGCCGTGCCGGTTTCGGTTTCCCGGCCAGGGCAGGGCTTGATCTCTACATTGCTGGCAATGCCCTGTTCCAGCGTGTAGCGCGCGACTTCTTCCAGCGTGGGGATGCGGGCCCCGGCGAAGCCAGGGGAATGCCACGCACCGGCGTCCAACTGGGCCAATTCCGCATAGGTCTTCGCGCGCGCCGGGCCTTGGCCGCTGGTCGTACGATCGAGATCGTCGTCATGCAGCAGGATCAGGACATCGTCCTTGCTTAGCTTGACGTCGTATTCGAACATGCGAAAGCCATGCTCGGCGCCGACGCGCATGCCGGCCATGGTGTTTTCGGGCGCCAGCCTGCCGCCGCCGCGATGGGCGATCAGGCGAGGATAGGGCCAGGCGGGAAGGGGAGTGTCCATAGCGGGGTCGCGCATCTGATTCGGTATGAGTCCGTCAGCATACCGGAACCTCGGGAATGTCATATTGCCCGTATTTTCGGGCCGTGAAGATCGTCGAACAGCGCGAACGCGCAGGGTGCGACGGGTTCTTCGTTACCCAGTATGTAGCTGGCGTTCGCCGCTATCTCATACCGGCCGGCGGTGTAGGGCAGTGGTACGACGGCGACGGGGAGCCGGGACGGATTTGGCTCCGTCCCCGTATGCCGGCCACGGACGCCCGAAGGTGTTAAACTCCTGTGCCCGCTGATCCGGTACCACAGCAAGAAGCGAGGCGAATCCAGTTCGCTTTTTTTGGCGCCGGGCTGCTCGAAGCCAGAAACGCCCCTCGGGGACAAGCGCCCGCCGCAACAGGGACCTCATGTTCGATTTCATCCGCAACCATCAGCGTTGGATGCAGTTCATCCTGCTGATCCTGATTGTTCCGACCTTCGCCTTCTTCGGGGTGCAAAGCTACAGCAGCTTCATGTCCGAAGAACCCAAGATGGCGACGGTGAACGGCAAGCCCATCACGCAGCGTGAATACGACCAGGCGCGGCGCGACCAGCTGGACCAATATCGACAGATGATGGGCGCGCAGTTCGATCCCGCGCTGCTGGATACCCCGGCGATGCGCCAGCGGCTGCTGGACCAGATGATCAACCAGCGCTTGCTGGCGGCGGCGGCGACCGACAACCACTTTTCGGTGTCGGACGAGACCCTGCGCAATACGATCGCCTCGAATCCCGCCGTGCAGGACAACGGCAAGTTTTCGCCGGAGCGCTACCGCGCCGCGCTGGCCGCGCAGGGCCTGACGCCGGCGGCGTTCGAAGCCGGCCTGCGCCGCGACCTGGCCATCGGCCGCGTCCTGGACCCGATCGCGCAATCGGCGCGGCTGCCCGCCGCCGTGGCCGGCTCCATCGAGCATGCGCTGACCGAAACCCGCCACGTGTCGACGCGGCGCTTTGCCGCCGTCGATTACAAGAGCAAGGTGCAGGTCAGCGACGCGGACATCCAGAATTGGTATGACGCCAACAAGCAGCAGTACCAGGTGCCCGACCAGGTCCAGGCGCAATACCTGGTGCTGGACGAAGCCGCCGCCAGCGCCGGCATCAAGGTCAGCGACGACGATATCGCCAAGTACTACGAGCAGAACAAAAGCCGCTTCGGCCAGCCCGAGCGCCGCCGCGCCAGCCATATCATGATCAAGCTGGCGCCCGATGCGACGGACGCCCAGCGCCAAGCGGCCCGCGCCAAGGCGGACGATATCGCCAAGCAGGCCGCCGCCCATCCCGGCGCCTTCGCCGAGCTGGCCAAGAAGTATTCCGAGGATGCCGGTTCCAGCACCCGCGGCGGCGACCTGGGCTGGATCGGTCCGGGCATGCTGACCCCGGCGCTGCAAAAGGCGGTCGACGCGCTGCAGAAGGGCCAGGTCTCCGGCGTGATCGAAAGCCCCTTCGGCCTGCATATCGTGCAATTGACCGACCTGCAGCCGGCGCAGACCAAGCCGCTGGCCGAAGTGCGCGACCAGATCGTCGACGAGATCCGCAAGCAGATCGCTTCCTCACGCTTTTCCGACATGGCCACCAAGTTGACCTCGCTGGTGTATGACCAGCGCGACAGCCTGCAGCCGGCCGCGGATGCGCTGGGCCTGAAGATCCGCCAGGCGGGCGGCATCACCCGTACCGGCTTGCTGCCGCAGGACCAGACGGGCCCGGGCTCCGCGTCCGCCAGCCCGGATTCCGCCTTGCTCGATAATCCGCGCGTGCGCCAGGCGCTGTTCAGCCCGGAAGTCCTGCGCGACAAACAGAATTCCGGCGTGATCGAACTGGCATCGGACACCATGCTCGTGGTGCGCGTGGCGGCCAATACGCCGGCTCACGTGCCGCCGCTGGACCAATTGAAGGACAAGATCCGCGCGCGCCTGGTCGAAACGCGGGCGGCCGACGCCGCCGCCAAGGCGGGCGAGCAGATGCTGGAAGCCTTGCGCAAGACGCCCGCGGCCCCGGCCGACGGTTTCGGCGGCGCGGCGGACGTCTCGCGCCAGAACCCCCAGAACATGGCGCGCCCGCTGCTGGACGCCGTTATGCGGGCGCCCGCCGCCCCGCTGCCGTCCTATGCCGGCGCACGCGACGGTGACGACTATGTCGTCGCGCGCATCGACAAGGTGGAGCCGGGCAAGAGCGATCCGGAGGCCCTGACGGCCCTGAACCAGCAGTTGTCCGGTGCCTGGGGCCAAGCCGAGGACGAAGCCGTGCTGAAGATACTGCGCCAGCAGTACAAGGTGGAAATCGCGCCGGAGGCCAACCGCATTCTGCAGGGCGGCGAAACCGAGCAGCAGACCAGCTGAACCGCGTCAAGCGGGGGCGCCGCGCCGGCGCGCCCCCGTCAATTCAGCATCGGCCGCAATCCGGCCCATACATTGTCCAAGAGCCGGGGCTGGCCCTGCTCGTTGGGGTGCAGTCCGTCGGGCTGGAACAGATCGCGGTTGCTCGCGATACCTTCCATCAGGAACGGTACCAGGCCGGCGTTCTCCGCCTTCGCCACCTTGCCGAACAGCTCGCGGAACTGGTCGGCGTAGGCGCGGCCGTAGTTGGGCGGGATCTGCATGCCGACCAGCAGCACCGCGGCGCCGCCTTGCCTGGCCTGTTGCGTCATGGCGGCCAGGTTCTGCTGGGTCATCGCCAGCGGTAGCCCGCGCAGCGCATCGTTGGAGCCCAATTCCAGGATCACGATGGCCGGATGATGCTGCCGCAGCAGGCCGGGCAGGCGTGTCAGCCCGCCGCTGGTGGTATCGCCGCTGATGCTGGCATTGACGACTGTCCAGCCCGGATACTGCTGGGACAGTCGCCGGCCCAGCAGGGGCACCCAGCCGGTGCCGCGCGCGATTCCATATTCCGCGGATAGACTATCGCCCACCACCAGTATGGTTTTCTGTCCGGCGGAACCGGTGGCGGCGGATGTGGTCTGAGCGTAGGCGGCGGGCGCCAGCAGGGCCAGGATGGTCACAAACAACAAACGGATGAGCGGGCGCATGGATACAGGTAACGCAATAGAGGTGCGGGGGCTGGGCAAGCGGGTCGCCGACGCAGGCGGCACGCTGGCCATTCTGGACGACATCGATTTTACGGTTCCGGCGGGTACGGCCCTGGCCATCACGGGCAGTTCCGGCTCCGGCAAATCGACTCTGCTGGGACTGCTGGCCGGCCTGGATGTTCCCAGCACCGGCTCCGTGACGCTGGCGGGGCGCGACCTGTTCGCGCTGGACGAGGACGGCCGCGCCCGGCTGCGGGCCCATCACGTGGGCTTCGTCTTCCAGTCCTTCCAACTGCTGCCGAATCTGACCGCGCTGGAAAACGTCATGCTGCCGCTGGAATTGGCCGGGCTGCCGGCGGGCGACGCCGCGCGCGGCATGCTCGAACGCGTGGGCCTGGGCGACCGCCTGCATCATTACCCGCGCACGCTGTCGGGCGGCGAACAGCAGCGGGTGTCGCTGGCGCGCGCCTTCGTGGTCAAGCCGGACCTGCTGTTCGCCGACGAGCCCACCGGCAGCCTGGATGCTGCCACCGGCGAGCGCGTCATCGACCTCATTTTCGAGCTGCACCGCGAGCATGGCGCCACGCTGGTGCTCGTCACCCATGATGCCGGTCTTGCCGCGCGCTGCGAACGGCAACTGGTGCTGGCGGCCGGGAAAGTGGTATCGGGGGCTTGAGGCGGAATTGGTGTCGCAGGTGATAAAGCGACCGCGACACCGTCTTCGGCCTTTGCCCCAGTGACAGTCGCTGGAACGCCCTTACGCCCGCGTGGCGGGCTGGATGTTCTGGTTGTGCCGGAACAGGTTGTGCGGGTCGTAGCGCCCCTTGATGCTAACCAATCGCGTGTAGTTGGCGCCGTAGGCGGCGTTGATGCGGCCGGTTTCTTCTTCGGTCATGAAGTTCACGTACACGCTGCCCAGCGAGAACGGCGCCGCCGCATCGAAAAAGCCGCGCGCCCAGGCGATGCAGGCCGCGTCGTCGGCGGGATCGTCCCAGCGCGCATGCACATTGACGATGAACTTCGCATTGCGGTTGGGATAGGCCATCGCATCGGCCGGCACCCGTCCGGCCTGGCCACCCAGCTGTCCCAGGAAAATCTCGCATTGCGGCGACGGCAGGCGCGATGCCGAATCGATCAGCGTTTCGAACAGATCGTCCGATAGTTCGCCGAAATCATGCGACTTCCAGTAGTTGCGGGCGCCGGGGGTCAACAGGGGGTCGAACGCCTTCTGCCATGCGGTATAGGGCATGACGCCCAGGTGCTCGCCGAGCAGCGTGCCGAATTGACGCACCGGTTCGACCACCACGGGGCCGTTTTCCACCGGGCCGCTGTAGCACACCGCGAAGACGGCCACCGGTGTCCCATGCACCTCGGGCGGCAGGAAGGGCAGCGGCGGCGCCTGGCGCAGCACGCCCCACACCGTCAGTTCCTCCGGCATGGACTTGGTGGCCTGGCGATAGGCCTGCAGGGCGTCGCGCGCCTGGTCCATCGGCAGCACGACCAGCCCGCCATAGACCTGCGGTCCGACTGCGTGCAGCTGGAATTCGAACATCGTCACCACACCGAAATTGCCGCCGCCCCCGCGTATCGCCCAGAACAGGTCCTCGTGCGTGGCCGGGCTGGCGTGGATACGTTCGCCGTCCGCCGTGATGACGTCGGCCGCCCGCAGATTGTCGACCGTCATGCCGAAGCGGCGGCTCAACCAACCGAAGCCGCCGCCCAGGGTCAAGCCCGCGATGCCGGTGGTCGAATTGATGCCCACCGGCGTGGCCAGGCCGAAGGCCTGCGCTTCATGGTCGAAGTCGGCCAGCGTCGCGCCCGGTTCGACCCAGGCCCGTTGCGTCGCCGGATCGATGCGCACCGAGCGCATCAGCGACAGGTCGATCATGACGCAATCGTCGCAGATCGCACTGCCCCCAATATTGTGGCCCGCGCCGCGTATCGTCAGCGGGGCGCTGGTCTCGCGCGCGAACAGGATCGCGCAGCGCACGTCGGCGACGCCGGCGCAGCGCACGATGGCCGCCGGACGCCGGTCTATCATCGCGTTCCACACTTTGCGTACTTCGTCGTAGTCGGGATCGGCGGGCAGGACGACGCGCCCGCGGATATTGGACTTCAGGTCTTCGATCGCGGTGCTGGACAACGTGAACATGGAATCCCCCTTAGGCAGGGGACGAGAGATGCGAGTCCATCCCGCCAGCGATGACCGGTGCGTGCGCGCGCCCGGCAACGGCTGTCGCGGGCGGGGCAGGGTGGCGCGGCCGCACCGGCACGGCCGCGTCATGCCCGTCCGGGTGGCCCCGGCGGTAGGGTCAGGCGTGCCGCGGCGCCTCGACCGGCGGCGTGCCCTCGTGGAACAGCGTGCGGATCTGCTGCCGCAGCTCGGGTGTGTCGGTGTGGTGGTGAACGGCGCAGGCGTGTTGCACGGCCGCTTCCACCAGTTCGTCGTCACTGTCCGCAGACAGGGCGACGGTGCAATTGGTTTCGCTGGGGAATTCGCGGCAATCGATGTATTTGCGCGTCATGATGGTCTCCTTTCTGCCCGCAAGCGTCTTGTTTGCAATGCAGTATAGGTCCGCGTGCCGTGCCGCCATCGTGGCGCCGCCCCGCCTACGCCAAACAGGGCAAACCGTTATGGCCGCGCTGGCGGGCGCCGCGCCCGCCGCCATTCCAGCACGCCTATCGTGATGCCGCTGCCGCAGATGATGGCGATGCCGACCCAGGTCAGCGCATCGGGGAAATGCCCCCAGATCAGCCAGCCCGTCGTCGTGGAGCTGACGATCTGCAGATACGTGAACGGCGCCAGCGTCGACGCGGCGGCCTTGCGATAGGCCGCGATCTGCAGCAGATGGCCGAAGCAGCCGGTCACGCCGGTGGAGACCAGCACGCACCAGTGCAGCGGATCCAGATCGCGCAGGACCGGCAGCGCGGTGGGCACCACGTAGGGCAGGGCGACGGACAACACCACAGTCCCCACGCCGCCGCTCCAGATGACGGATGTCAGCGGGTCATCGGCGGCGACGCGGCGGCTGGCGATGTATTGGGCGGAAAAGCAGAAGGCGCCTGCCAGGCCGAACATCGTCCCGACCGGGTCCAGGCCTCCGCCCGGGCGGATGATGACCAGCACGCCCAGGAAGGCCACCCCAGCGGCGATCCAGCGCGACAGGCGCGGTGGTTCGCGCAGTGCCCACGGCGCGAGCAGCAGCACGATCAGCGGGGCCAGGAAATTGATGGCGGTGGCTTCGGCCTGCGGCAGATAGCGCAGGGTCGTGAAGAACAGCAGGGTGGCGCCCAGCATGGCGCCGCCGCGCAGCATCTGTTCGCGCGGCTTTCGGCTGGCCAGGATGCGCCAGCCCTTCACGGGCACGATCAAGGCCAGCGCCACGGCGAAATGCGAGGCATAGCGGACCCACGACAGCAGCAGCATGGGGACGCCCGCGGCCATCACCCATTTGCCGCTGGCATCCAGGCTGGACAGGGCCCACATGGAAACCAGCAGCAGCGCGATGCCGGCCAGCGGCTGCGCAGAAACGGATGGCGCGGACGCGGTTCGCGCGGACCCCGGCGGTGGGCCGGAGGCGGCCGTTGCGCCGCGCTGGGCCTGGGCCCCTTGTGCCCGTGACGACATAAGCCTGCTCTCCTTCAGTGCCCTTGCCCTAGGGAAGACCGGGGCCGGTGTGCTCTTTTCGGCGCCCGCCATGATACGCTCACCGCGATCAATTTTCTTGATGGCTTGTGCCCAGCCCGCCGTTTCATGATCGACCTGCGCAATATCGAGACCTTCTTCTGGGTCGCCCGCCTGGGTGGCTTTCGCGCCGCGGCGGAAAAGCTCAACGCCACCCAGCCCGCGATCTCCCAGCGCATTGCCTCGCTGGAATCGGGCCTGGGCGTGCGGCTGTTCGAGCGCGATTCGCGCGGCATCACGCTCACCGCCAAGGGCTACGAATTGCTGTCGCACGCCGAACGCATGCTGCAGATGCGCACGGACATGCAGCGCGCCGCCGCGGCGCAGAACGTCATGAGCGGCACCTTGCGCCTGGGCGTGTCGGAGACCATCGTCCATACCTGGCTGCCCAGCCTGATGGAATACATGCACGAGGCCTATCCGGCGCTGATGGTGGACATCCAGGTCGACACCAGCACGGCGCTGCGCGCCCAGCTGGCCTCGCACCAGATCGACCTGGCCTTCCTGCTCGGGCCGATGGAGGAGCCGCGTGTCGAAAACATCCATTTGTGCCGCTATCCGCTTGCCTGGATCGCCAGTCCGCAGCTGCGCCTGGGGCGGCCGCCGATCTCCCTGAAGCGGCTGGGACGCTGGCCGGTCATCACCTACACATCCAATACGGATCCGCACCGCGCGGTGCGTCGCATCCTGGTCGAAGGCGGCGTGCAGACGCCGCGCATGTACGGCAGTTCGGCCTTGAGCGTGATCGTGCGCATGACGCTGGACGGCATCGGCACCGCGGTGATCGCGCCCGTGATCCTGGGCCGCGAATTGGCGCAGGGCCTGCTGCAGATCCTCGACGTGCAGGCGCCCGAGCTGCCGCCGCTGAATTACACCGCCTGCTGGATGCAGGGCCCGGACAGCCATGTGGCGCGCACGGTGGCGCAAGCGGCGCAATACATCGCGCGCGAGGACGCCGCGCGCATCGCGGGCAACCCGCTGGCGCTGGATCCCGTCCCGCTGGCTGTGGCCGGATTAGGGATTACCCCGCGTCCGGCCGGTAAACCGGAAAAGTAAACCGGCCGGCGGAAAGCCGCTTTTCCCTGGGGAAACAGGGCCTGGCGCCATCAGCGATAAGAATTTGTGATCACGGTTCATCGGAACATATGATTGGACAGTGGCGGCGGGGCTACGGTGCAATGCCGCTCTGATAAGAATTCACGAATCACACGGGGAATACACGATGTCCGCCCAACCGCAGCAATCCGGCGCCGCCACGCGGCCGGCGTCCTACCAGGCCCGCCTGGACGCGCGTTCCGGCGCGCTGGCCGGCCCCACCGCCAATGTCGCGCCCGGGTATGTGCAGGCCAACCTGGCCATCCTGCCCAAGGAATTGGCCGACGAGTTCCTGCGCTTCTGCCTGCGTAATCCCAAGCCTTGTCCCATCCTGGCCGTGTCCGAACCCGGGGATCCCTCCCTGCCGGAACTGGGCGTGGATATCGACATTCGCACCGACATCCCGCGCTACCGCGTCTGGAAGGACGGCGTGCTGGTCGAGGAGCCGCAGGACGTGCGCCATGTCTGGCGCGATGACCTGGTGTCCTTCCTGATCGGCTGCTCCTTCTCCTTCGAAGAAGCCATGCTGGACAACGGACTGCCGGTGCGCCACATCGAGCAAGGCCGCAATGTGCCGATGTACCGGACCAATGTCCCCACCCATTCGGCGGGACGTTTTTCCGGCCCGCTGGTGGTGTCGATGCGGCCGCTCAAGCCCGCGGATGCGATCCGCGCCATCCAGGTCACCTCGCGGTTTCCGTCCGTGCACGGCGCGCCGGTGCACTTCGGCGATCCGGCGGCGATCGGCATCGACGATATCGGCCGCCCCGATTACGGCGACCCGGTGGATATCCGTCCCGGCGAGGTCCCGGTGTTCTGGGCCTGCGGCGTCACGCCGCAGGCCGTCGTCGCCGCGGTCAAGCCGGCTTTCTGCATCACGCATGCGCCCGGCCACATGCTGGTGACCGACCTCATCAATAGCCGCGTCGCGGCGTTGTGAGGCAGGCCGCAAGGGTTTTTGAATGACGTCCGGCAGGGCCGCGCGCATCCGCGCGGCATCCGCCGGCTTGCGCTCGCTTCCTCGAAAAGCCTCTCATCCCCTGGCGTTACCGTTTTTGTCAGGGTTTGTTCGGGCGGCTTCGCGGCGGCGCAGCGGATAAGCTTGCTGTCGGCAGTTTCCCTCTCTGAAGTGGTCAGTTCCCTGGAGCAAAAAATATGAAATACAAACTCATCGCGGGCGTAGCCGCGTGTCTCGCGCTGACGTTCGGGCAGCCCGCTGCCGCGCAGACCAAGACGGTGCGCATCGGTGCCATTTATCCGCTCAGCGGCGCGCTGGCGTCCACCGGCGCCGAAATCAAGGCCGCCATCGAGCTGGCCGTGGACATCATCAACAATCCGCATCCGGAACTGAAGGGCCTGCCGCTGGCCGAAGGCGCGGGGTTGCCCAAGCTGGGCGGGGCGAAGATCGAAGTGGTGTTCGGCGATTCGCAGGGCAAGCCGGAAGTCGGCCTGGCCGATGCGCAGCGCCTGATCCAGCAGGAAAAAATCGTGGCGCTGACCGGCGCCTATCAATCGGCGGTCACCAAGACCGCCAGCCGCGTCGCCGAGCAAGCCGGGATACCCTACCTGAACGGTGAATCCAGCAGCCCCGACCTGACGGAACGCCAGTACAAGTGGTTCTTCCGCACCTCGCCGACCGACGACACCTTCATCGAAAACATGATGCAGTTCCTGGACGGCGTGAAGAACCAGCCGACCAAGCGCATCGCGGTGGTGTACGAGAACACCGACTTCGGCGTCAATACCTACAAGGCGCTGGAGCGGTTCGCCAAGCAATACAAGCGCGAGATCGTCGCCAACATCGCCTATACGGCCGGTTCGGCGTCGGTCACCTCGGAGGTGCAGAAGCTGGCCACCGCCAAGCCCGATGTGGCCATCTTCGCCAGCTATACGTCCGACGCCATGCTCTTCGTGCGGACCATGCGGGAAGCGAAGTACGCGCCGCCCATCTTCCTGGCCAACGACGCGGGCTTCATCGATTCGCGCTTCGTGCAGGAAGTCGGCGCGCAGGTGCAGGGCGTGCTGACCCGCGACGTCTGGAGCAACGACATCGCCGCCACGCTGCCCATCCTGAAGAAGGTCAACGAGCTGTACAAGGCCAAGACCGGCAAGGAGCTGAACGGCAACAACGCCCGTTCGATGCAGGGCGTGCTGGTGCTGGCCGATGCCATCAACCGGGCCGGTTCGACGGATCCCGAGGCCATCCGCAAGGCCCTCATATCGACCGACCTGAACGCCGAGCAGATCGCCATGCCCTGGGCCGGCGTGAAGTTCGACGACAAGGGCCAGAACAGCAAGGGCGCGGGCCTGATCCTGCAAATGAAGGGCCCGGGCTACCAAACGGTATGGCCGGCCAATTTCAACGCCGACAAGTCGCTGCCCACGCTTCCCTTCACCTGGAAGTAAGCGGCCGGCACGCTGGCGCAACGCAAGACGCGGCGGGTCCCCCGGGGCCCGTCGCAGGAGTCCCGCATGTTTGAAGCGCTCTACGCCGGGCTGTTCAATGGCCTTATCTATGCCGCTGTCGCGGTGGGCCTGGCCCTGATCTGGGGCATCACGGACGTCATCAATTTCGCCCACGGCGAATTCCTGATGCTGGCCATGTATGCCGCCTACTGGTTTTTTACCCTGGGCCACGTCGACCCGGCTTTTTCGGCGCCGCTGGTCGCCATATTGCTGGCCTTCGTCGGCTTCCTGACATATGCCTTGATCATCAAGCGCCTGCAGAAGGGCCCGCCCATGGCCGTCATCCTGGCCACCTTCGGGCTGGGCCTGGTGCTGCGGCAGCTGGCCTTCATCGCCTTCACGCCCGACTACCGCAACCTGCCCGACACGCTGGTGTCCGGCAGCGTGACGCTGGCCGGGGTGTCCATCGGACGACCGCAGGTGGTGACCGGCCTGATCGCGCTGGTCGTGGTCATCATCCTCTTCGTGCTGGTTTACCGCACCCGCTGGGGACATGCCTTGCAGGCCGTCGCCGAAGACCGCGAAGTGGCGGCGCTGGTGGGCATTTCGTCGGATCGCGTGAACGCCCAGGTGTGGATGCTGGGCAGTGCGGCGGTGGGCCTGGCGGGCGCGCTGTTGACGACGTTCTTCTACGTGTTTCCCTCCGTGGGCACCGTATTCGGGCTGCTGGCCTTCGTGGCGGTCTGCATGGGCGGCTTCGGCTCGCTGCCCGGCGCCTTCATCGCCGGGATCCTGATCGGCATCATCGAGGCGATGACCGGCTATTTCGTGGCGCCTGCCTTGAAGACGGTGTCGGTCTTCATCCTTTTCATCCTGGTTCTCTGGTACCGGCCGCGCGGCCTGTTCGGGCGGTGGTGATATGACTCCCGTTAAACAATTGGATATCACAGCGGCCATGCCGGCCAAGGCCAGGTATACCCGCGCGCCGCTGGTGGCCGCGTTCGTGGTGGCCGTGCTGTTCGCCCTGGTCCCGCTGTTCGTGACCGACCAGTTCACCATCCAGGTGCTGCTGCTGGTGCTGATGTTCGGCGCGCTGGGCGCCGCCTGGAACCTGGTCGGCGGCTTCCTGGGCCGCATCTCCTTCGGCCATGGCGTCTTCGTGGGCGTGGGTGCCTACACGACCATCCTGCTGCTGCATCACCTGAAGCTGACGCCGCTGCTGGGCATCCCGGCGGGGGCGCTGGTGTCGGCGATCCTGGCCTGGATCGTCGGCGGGCCGACCTTGCGCTTGTCGGGCCATTACTTCGCCATGGCCACTATCGCGCTGCTGCAGATCGGCCTGCTGCTGATGATCAACTGGGATTGGGCCGGCGGCGCGGTGGGCATCGAGGCGCCCATCGGCGATTCGGCCTGGATGCTGCTGTTCCGCACCAAGATCCCGTATTACTGGATCGCGGTGGTGCTGGCCTTGTTGACGTTCCTGCTGACGTATTTCCTGGTGCATTCGCGTACCGGCTTCTACTGGCGCGCCATCAACGGCGACGAGGCCGCCGCGCGCAGCCTGGGCGTGCCGGCCGACCGCTACAAGATGCTGGCCTTCGTGCTGTCGGCGGCCGTGACCGGCGCCTGGGGCGGATTTTTCGCGATGTACGTCGGCTTCATCGACCCTGAATCGACGTTCAGCCTGACCATGTCGGTGCAGGTGGTGCTGGTGGCCATCCTGGGCGGCGTCGGCACGCTGGTGGGCCCGTGGATAGGGGCGGCGGTGCTGCTGCCGCTGTCGGAGGGCACGCGCGTCATGTGGGGCAGTTCCGGCCTGGGCCTGGACCTGCTGGTATTCGGCCTGGCCATATTGCTGGTGACCATGTTCCTGCCGGGCGGCCTGATCACCTTGAGGGGGCGCCGTGGCTCTGCTTGAAGTCAAACAACTGACCAAACGCTTCGGCGGCCTGGTGGCCAACAAGGACATCAACCTGAACGTCGAGGCCGGCGAAATCGTCGCCATCATCGGCCCGAACGGCGCCGGCAAGAGCACCCTGTTCAACGGCCTGGTGGGCCATCACGCGCCCACGTCGGGCAGCGTCACGTTCAACGGCGCGTCCATGCTGGGCCGCAAGCCCGAACAGGTGGCGGCGATGGGGCTGGTGCGCACGTACCAGATCCCGCGCAACTTCGGCCAGATGACGGTGCTGGAGAACACCATGGTGGCGGCGCTGCTGCGCCATCCGCGGCTGAACGATGCCCGCGAGGCGGCGCAGAAGGTCCTGGAGCTGGTCGGCCTGGCCGATCGCGCCGACGTCAAGGCGTCCGGCCTGAACGTGGCGGGGCAGAAGCGCGTCGAGCTGGCGCGCGCGCTCGCCACCGAGCCGCGCATGCTGCTGCTGGACGAAGTCGCCGGCGGCCTGAACCCCACCGAGGCAATCGCGCTGTCGGAGATCCTGCGCCGCATCCATGCCGCGGGCGTCACGCTGGTCATCGTCGAACACGTGCTGGAGGTCGTGATGCGGCTGGCGCAGCGGGTGCTGGTGCTGAACTTCGGCCAGACCATCGCGGAAGGGCCGCCACAGGAAATCGTGCGCAATCCCGCCGTGATCGAGGCTTATCTGGGGAGAAAGCACCGTGCCTGAGCCGATGCTGAAAGTCGAGAACCTGCATGTCGCCTACGGCGGCGTGCAAGCCGTACGCGGCATTTCGCTGGAGGTGCGTCCCGGTGAAATCACCGCGCTGCTGGGCGCCAACGGCGCGGGCAAATCCAGCACACTGGCGGCCATCGTCGGCACGGTCCGACCGGCGTCGGGGCAGGTCTTCTTCGAAGGCCAGGAAATCACCGGCACGCGTCCGGAAAAACTGGTCAAGCGCGGTATCGCGCTGATCCCCGAAGGCGCGCGGGTGTTCGCCCGGCAGCCGGTGGAGCAGAACCTACGCCTGGGCGCCTATACGGTCCCCAGCGAGGCGCTGTACCGGGAGCGCCTGGAGCAGGTGTACGAGGTGTTCCCACGCCTGAGGGAACGGCGCACGCAGCTGGCCGGCACGATGTCCGGTGGCGAACGGCAGATGCTGGCCATCGGCCGCGCGCTGATGAGCGGACCGCGGCTGCTGCTGGTGGACGAGCCCAGCCTGGGGCTGTCGCCCTTGCTGATCGAGCAGGTGTTCGATGCGCTGGCGGCGTTGAATAAACAGGCCGGCCTGTCGGTGCTGCTGGTCGAGCAGAACATGAACGCCGCGCTGGATGTCGCGACCCGGGCGTACGTGATGCAGAGCGGCGCCGTCGCCCTGGCGGGCGAAGCGGCGGAATTGGCCGCTTCGGACGAGGTGCGCCGGGCCTACCTGGGGATGTAAGCCGCAGTGGGCGGCCGGTATTCCGGTGTGCGTTGAATCGCTGTTGTGTGTAGGAATGGTTCCAATGCGTCCCTTTTATATTTGTTTATCGATTTAACGGGGACGGCGATCTGTGTTGCGTCTACAATGGGCGCGACCACACGTGAGGAGCAGTTCGAATGCAACAAACGCCTACCCATGCCTTGCCGTCGTACCTGAACCCCGACAACGTCGGCCCTTGGGGTATCTACCTGCAACAGGTGGACCGTGTCACGCCTTATCTGGGGGCGCTGGGCCGGTGGGTCGAAACCCTCAAACGCCCCAAGCGCGCCTTGATCGTCGACGTTCCCATCGAACTGGACAATGGCCGGATCGCCCACTTCGAGGGGTATCGCGTCCAGCACAATACGTCGCGCGGGCCGGGCAAGGGTGGGGTGCGTTTCCACCAGGACGTGACCCTGTCGGAAGTGATGGCGCTGGCGGCCTGGATGTCCGTCAAGAATGCCGCGGTGAACTTGCCCTACGGCGGCGCCAAGGGCGGCGTCCGCGTGGACCCGCGCGGCCTGTCGCAGGCAGAGCTGGAGCGCATCACGCGCCGCTATACCAGCGAGATCGGTGTCATCATCGGACCGTCCAAGGACATTCCCGCGCCGGACGTGAATACCAACGCCCAGATCATGGCGTGGATGATGGATACCTACTCCATGAACGAAGGGTCCACGGCCACCGGTGTGGTGACCGGCAAGCCCGTGTCCCTGGGCGGCAGCCTGGGCCGGGTAGAGGCCACCGGGCGCGGCGTTTTCGTGGTGGCGTGCGAAGCCGCGCGCGACCTGGGCTTCGATGTCAACGGCGCGCGCGTCATCATCCAGGGTTTCGGCAACGTCGGCGGCACGGCGGCACGCCTGTTCCACGGCGTCGGCGCCAAGATCGTGGCGGTGCAGGACCATACCGGCACCATCTACAACGAGTTCGGACTGGACGTACCGGAACTGCTGGTACACGTTTCCCAGACGGGCGGCGTGGGCGGCTACGAAAACGCGCAGGCGCTCGATCCGGCGGAGTTCTGGAAGCTGGAAACCGAATTCCTGATCCCCGCGGCGCTGGAAGGGCAGATCACTTCGGCGAACGCCGGGGGAATCAGGGCCAAGGTGGTGGTGGAAGGCGCGAACGGCCCCACCACGCCGGACGCGGACGACATCCTGTTCGACAAGGGCATCCTGGTGGTGCCCGATGTCGTGGCCAATGCCGGTGGCGTGACGGTCAGCTACTTCGAATGGGTGCAGGACTTCTCCAGCTTCTTCTGGACCGAGGACGAGATCAATCACCGCCTGGAGCGCATCATGCGCGACGCCTACGCCGCGGTGTCGCAGGTCTCGCGCGAGCACAAGGTAACGCTGCGCACGGCGGCCTTCATTGTGGCGTGCACGCGCATCCTGCAGGCTCGCCAGGTGCGCGGCCTGTATCCCTGACGCGGTACCGGAAGCGCCCGCAGTGCGGGCGCTTCCGGCTTTCTCTGCGGCCGCGCTGCCCGCGACCGCCGCCTCCACCCAAAAAAATCATCGGCTAGTTCGCGGCGCCCAGTGCGCCCGCGGACCACGGGCCATCGCGCGCCATCTCTTCAGTCGGGGGGGCGCACGCGTCGGAAACAGCGGGTGCACCTGTTTCTCTACCTGTCCAAACAGTCTAATTTTTAACCTCTTCCTAACTGGATCCGTAATTCCGTAGGGGATATCCCGCGCTGAAGCGGCTTCGTCGCGCCAGGCTCAAGCCAAAAATTGACTATTTAGTCAATTTTTATTAATCTGGCCGACATACCGATGCCGCCCGCAAGGCGACGAGAACCCCCCACCTTGGAGTCCATGTAATGGCTATCGCCCGTCATCCGCGACCCCCCGAATTGGCCAACGCCACGCTGGAAGAAATCGAACAGAAGTACATCGCGCGTTTCTCCAACCGGGTGCCGGATTGGAACGCGTTCGAGGACGCCAGGATCGAGGGCTACAAGCGTGCACAGCACCGCTTCATCGGCGCGGGCGGCTCGGGCAAGGTGGGCGATACCAGCGTGATCCCGGCGCGCGGCTTTACGCTAAGCATCATGTTCGTGAACCCGGGGCAGGGCAATGCCGCTCATACGCACGAAGTCGAGGAAGTCTTCTTCGTGCTCCAGGGGTTTCTGGACGTCTTCATCCAGGACGAAGACGGCCACCAGCGCTGGACGCGTCTGGGGCCCTGGGAGTGCATCGCGTGTCCCCCCGGCGTCATCCACGGCTATGAAAACCGCAGCCTTGAGCCGGTCTACTTCCAGGTCATGTTGGGACGCGCGCGTCCCGAAACCATGGGTTATGCCGATGACGACCTGTACAAGCGGCGTTCGGCGCACCTGGACCCGACTCATCTTTCGTAACGGCGCCTTGGCCACTTGCAATCTCGTCTAGAATGGCGGCAGGCCGACGCTTCGGCGCTGCCGCCGTCCTTCCGGCCGCATGTCGCCGGGCCATCAAGCAAGACCACCAAGACGTCGACATGACTTCCCAAGACGCTCAGACCGAGGCACGCCCGGCGCGCGATAAAGCGCGGCCGGTGGTTCGCCGAGAAAGCTCTCGCAAAACGCGTGAGACCATTATCCAGGCAGCGCTGGCGGAATTCTCCAGCAAGGGCTACGACGGCGGCCGGGTCGACGAAATCGCGCTGCGCGCGGGCATCAACAAGAACGTGCTGTATCACCACTTCGGGAACAAGGACGATTTGTTCACGGCGGTGCTGGAATATACCTACGACGCTATCCGCTCGCGCCAGAAGGATCTGCAGATACGCGGCATGGATCCCGTGGATGGAATGCGACGGCTGGTCGTGTTTACCGGGCAGGTCTGGGTGCGATTTCCGGAATTCCAGCGCATTCTGGCCAGTGAAAACCTGAACCAGGGCAAGCACATCGTCACTTCCGCGACGATACGCGAGATGTACAACCCGCTGCTCGATACCATCCGCGGCCTGCTGCAGCGTGGCCAGCAGGAAGGGCTGTTCCGCGAAAACATCGATGCGGTGGACCTGTATATTTCGATCACTTCGTTGACGGCGCACTACGTCAGCAACCGCTACACCTTCGAGGCGATTTTCGGCCAGCGTTTGATGACGGCGCAGCGCATCAAGCAGCGCCTGGATCACGCAGCCGAAATGGTGCTGCGTTATCTACGGGTCGACGCGGCGCCTTCCGCCGCGCGCTAGGAAAATATCGGGTATCAGATCACGATGCCGGCCACGCGGTTGCGGACGGCGCGCACGATAGACAGCGCCGCCAGCATCGATGTTTTGGGATTGTCCGCCAGCGTAGCGCCGGCCGTCCGCACATCGAGCTCGCCAAATTCCCCGCGCGCCACGATCCTGTGGTTGTTGAGCACGGCCGCGGGGTCCGCGATCAGCGTCACGCGGGTGCGGTCCAGGCCGATGCCCGCCAGTCCCACCATGGCCGCCACGTTGGCATTCTTGGGGTAGAGAGCCGCGGCCTCGCGCGCGCTTCCTTCGAAGAAGGCTGTGGCGACGGTCAGTGCGTCCAGGTCCAACGCCATTTCGGCAGGCGTGCCGCGCCATCCAACCGGTGACTTGCGGCCCGTATATTCCACCGACTGCAGTCCCTGTTGCCGCGCCGCGGCCAGCGCGTCCACGCCGGCAACGGCACCGGGCACCAGCGCAAGCTGTGCGCCGCCTCGCAGCGCGGCTGCCTCCAGGGATTCCGCCAGGCCGGCCCGGCTGAGCGCGCCGACGGAGGCGATGATGACGTCCACGCCGCGCATCAGCAGTTGCGGCACGGTTTCGGCCACCGCCTGGTGCCCCGCGCACTCCAGCGCGAAATCCACTTGGTCTTCGATGCCGTCCATGCGGTCGGTCACCGTGGCCTTGCCGTCCAGCCTGGTCTGGGTGGCGGCGACTTTATCCGGCGGCACGACCACATGGGTGATGCGCACGTGTTTGTCGCCCTCGAGCGCGCGATGGACGTGTCCGCCCATCGCGCCATAGCCGATCAAGGCGATGCGCTGCGGCCCGCGAGGTTGGCCGCGCTCAGCCACGATCCTGCTCCAGCTTGCGCCAGCGCGAGAAGCGGCGCTCGACGAACTGCACCAGTTCGGTCAATGCCACGCCCAGTACGCCGATGACGATGATGGGCACGAACAGCTTGGCGGTGGCGAACAGATTGGCGTAGTAGACAATCATGCCGCCCAGTCCGGTTTGAGCTGTCAGGAATTCGGCCACGATGATGCCGATGATGGCCTGGCCGACCGTCAGCCGGATTCCGGTCATGATGAATGGCACGGCGGATGGCAGCAGGATTTTGAAGAATATCTGTTGCCGCGTGGCGCCATATGCCTTGCCCACCTCGAGTATGGACCCGCGGACGTCGCGGATGCCGGCGTATGTATTGATGATGACGGGGAAAACCGCGTTGGAAACCAGGATCACGATTTTGCCCGTCGTGTCCAAGCCTGCCCAAAGCATGATGAGCGGCACCAGCGCGATTCGCGGTATGGCGTAGAAGGCGTTGACGAACGGGTCGATGATGTATTCGAACAGCCGCGATTGCGCCATCGCGATGCCCAGCACGACGCCCGCGATAACGCTGATGATCATGCCGATGATGAACGGGTATAGGGTCGCCATCAGGGCTCTGCCCAGCTCGCCGTTGTTCGTCAGTTCCACGGCCGCGGCGAAGATGCGGCTGGGCGGCGCCAGGAACAGCGGATCGATTCTGCGTCCGAAGTACTCCCACAGCAGCAGGAAAACCGCGACGGAGACGGCGCGGACGATATTGGGGTGGGCGACCCACCATGCGGGGCCGGCTGGGCGCGCGTCGGTCGCGGCGCGCTGCTTGGAAGCGGTAGCGGCGGGGCTCATCATTCGGGGCTCTCCATCAACATGCGGCGCAATTCATGGCGTGCTTCGCCATAGGCGCGATGCTCGCGCGGGTCGCCGCCCAGCCGTTCGCCCTTCAAGGGCGAATCCACGATGGCCTTCAGGCGTCCGGGGCTGGGCGTGAAAACAAAAATGCGGTCGGACAGGACCAAGGCCTCGTCGATGCTGTGCGTGACGAACAGTACGGTCGTGCCGATATTGGCCCAGATCTTCAGGAAGTCTTCCTGCAATTTCTCGCGCGTTTGCGCATCCAGCGCGCCGAAAGGTTCATCCATGAAAAGGACCTTGGGGCTACGCATCAGGGCGCGCGCGATCGCCACGCGTTGCTGCATGCCACCGGACAATTCATGCGGGTAATGCGAGGCATACTTGGTCAGACCGACAAGTTGCAGCAGTTCCATGCCGCGGTCGTTGCGTTCCCTGGCGGATACCCCGTCCAGTTCCAGCGGGAACCCGACGTTCGCGATGACGCTGCGCCAGGGCAGCAGGCCGAAGTGCTGGAACACCATGCAGGCATCCTTGCGCGGTCCATTCACCGGTTGGCCGCCGATGGAGATGGAACCCTCGGCCCATTGCGTGAGCCCCGCTGCGATGCGTAGCAAGGTTGTCTTGCCGCAGCCGCTGGGACCCAGCAGCGAGATGAATTCGCCTCGCGCGATGGTGGCGTCGACCTTGTCCAGCGCGATAATGCGCCGGGGCGCGCCGCCGTTGTCCGCGTCGCGCACGAAGTAATGCTTGCTCAGGCCCCGGATGTCCACCATGGGCGCGGCGGCGCCGGCTGTGGCGCTCGCATCGGCCGTCCTGGCGCCATCGGCTCTTAGCACCGACAGACTTCCCATGTTATTTCCCTCCGAGTTCTTTGAGTGCGGCATCGATGAAGCGGTAGTCGAAGAGCCGGTTGGGATCGACATCCGCCTTCAGCATGCCGGTGCTTTTGAAAATATCCAGCGTGGCGTCGACCTGTTCCTTGGAGATTCCGCCATCCATGCCCCACACCTTGTTGCGGTTCAGTTCCTGCACCACGTCGGCAGCCAAGGCGGGATCCAGTTCGGGATAGCGCTGCACAAGAATCTGCACCGCTTCGTCGGGGTGATCCATGATGTAGCGGGATGCCTTGATGCCGGCGGTCGTCAGCTGCTGCAGTTTCGGCTTCAGGGCGGGATCGTCGATGCGATCGTCGCGCACCAGGTTGTAGACGTAGCCGATTTGCGGGTATGCCGCGGCCATGCTGACCAGGATCTTCACCTTGCCGGTGCGCACGCCCGTTACGGCGCTGATGGTGTTGACCATGCCCGCCGATGCGCGGCCGGCCAGCAACGCCTGGACGATGTTCGCATGCCCGCCTGATACCGCTATGAACCGTATCCTGGAAATGTCCACGCCGTTCTTGCGGAACAGCAGCTTGCTGAATTCTTCAGGCGGTCCGCCAGGGCCGGTGCCGGCGAAAATCTTTCCTTCGATCTCCTTCATGCCGCCAATGTCGGTGGCGACGATCAGCTCGTAGTCATTGACGCCTTGCCAGCTGCCGATGGCCTTGAACTTCGCGCCCTCGCCGGCGGCGGCGAAGGCGTTGAACGCACCGACGATGGCGACATCGCCCGTTCCCGCGAGCAGGGCGCGCACGGCGTTGGAATCGCCGCTGACCTGGATGGCTTCGGCATCCAGCCAACCCTTTTTCTGCGCCACCAGGTAGGGCAGGGCCAGGGTGGCGGACGACGTCGGGAAGACAATCTTGAGTTTGTCGGCCGCGGCAGCGGTGGCGCCGGACGCCAGGCTTACACAGATCGCCGCGCCCATGATGGCGCGCTGCAGGAAGCTTGCGGTTTTCATATGCCCCTCGTGATATCGAACGAAGTCCACGCCATGGTCGATGCGGCGGTATCGAAAGTATTGACTACATGGTTAATCAACACAAGGTAAAAGGCGTTCAGGCGACGCAGTGTTTACCCTGATTGGCGGCCATGTCGGACTTCTCGATGGCGTGAATTCCGGCGCTGGGCGCGCGCGAGGGGTGCCCGGCCCAGCGGCGGCTGAGATCTTATAAGTTCTTCTATCTACTCCGAAATATCCCAAAACTCGCCGCTGCTACCATGCCGTGCCGGCGGCGCTGGCCCGGCCCCCAGCACCGGGGTGGGGCCTCACATGGCGGGTGGACGGCAACAGGCACCAAGGCAGGGATAATTTCACTGTTTGTTGACTGTATGGTCAAGATAACCTAGAGTGATTGGCTTCAACGACCCGGAGCAAGCGGCAATGGAACTAACCGGCGAACAGCGCATCCCTGCCTCGCAGGGCGCCGTCTGGGCTGCATTGAACGACCCCGCTGTACTGAAGACCTGTATCCCCGGTTGCGATTCGATAGAGAGACAGTCGGATAACGAGTACCGCGTCAGCATGCTTGCGGCTGTCGGTCCCATCAAGGCACGCTTCCATGGCAGGTTGGCCATCAACGACGCCGATCCGCCGCGCGCCTACTCCCTTTCCTTCGAAGGATCGGGCGGCGCCGCGGGTTTCGGCAGGGGTTCGGCTTCCGTGGCGCTGGCGCCGGCCGATGATGGCACGCTGCTGGCCTACACCGCCAATGCGGAAGTGACCGGCAAACTGGCGCAGGTCGGGTCGCGGCTTATCGATGGCGTGGCAAAAAAAATGGCGGCTGAATTCTTCCACCGGTTCAAGGGCTGCTTCGCGGAGGGTCAGTCCCCGCGCCCGTCGGCGGATGGCCATCCGGTATGCGCCGCGCCCGAGGCCGCCGTTCTCCCGGCGCGACCCGGCAAGGCAGCCGGCGCGGATCTCGCCCCCGTCCTGGCGAATGACAGTCCTCCATCGGCTACGGTCCGCGACATTCTGCGGGAATTGCGGGTCTGGCAGGCGATCGCCGTGGTCGCTATCGCATCGGCCTGCCTGGCGATCGGCTACATCATCGGCGCGCATTGACGCATGCTGGCGTGTCGGCGGCCGACGCGGCGCCGCGTCGGCACGCGCATCGGCCGTTTCAGGCGGCCTGTTCCATCTGCCGCACCAGTTGAACGGGATCCACCGGGATGGCGCTCACATGCATGCCGAACTCCGACAAGGCGTCGTCGATCGCCGATGCGATGGCGGCCGTGACGGGAATCGTGCCCACTTCGCCCACGCCCTTGACGCCAAGCGGATTGGTGTCGGTGGGACTTTGCGTGAAAATCAATTCCAGATGCGGGATCTCGGTGGACGTAGGCAGTAAATAGTCCGCGAATGTCGTCGTTAGCGGCTGCGCGTTGTGGTCGTAGCGCATGTACTCGAACAGCGCGTTGCCGATGCCATGTACGATGCCACCGTGTACCTGTCCCTCGACGATGAGCGGGTTGATCAGCCGGCCGCAATCCTGCAACGCAATGTACCGCAGTATCGTCACGTTGCCGGTGTCGACGTCGACCTCCACTTCGCAGGCATGGCAGGCATTGGCGTAGGTCATGGCCTCCGGTTCCCAGCACACGGTCGCTTCCAGCCCCGCGCCGGCGCCAGCGGGAAGGTCATAGCCGGGGATGCCGCGCAGGGTGCGGGCGATCTGAGCCAAGGTCACCGACTTTTCGGCGTCGCTGCGCAACTGGACCTTGCCGTTGCGCACCTCCAGGGCATCTTCGCCTACGTTCAACAGGTGAGCGGCGACCTTGCGCGCCTTCGCTTCGACCTGGCGCGCGGCCAGAAGCATCGAAGAGCCGCCCGTGACGGTCTGGCGGCTGGCGAACCCGCCGATACCCATCGAAATGGACGACGTGTCGCCTGATGTTACTTGCACATCCCGTACCTCCACGCCCAGAACGTCGGCGACGATCTGCGCCATGGCGGTACGCATTCCCTGACCCATCGCCATGGCGCCGGTCGCGGCGCTGATGTGGCCGGTGGCGGAAATCCTGACCGACGCGGATTCGAATGGGCCGCGGCCGGTCCCCTTTACCGCGTTGGCCAGGCCGATGCCGATATGGCGGCCCTGCGTCCGCGCCAGCGCCTTGCGCGTCGCGAATCCGGCGTAGTCGATGGCGCGAAGCACGGTTTCCTGGCTTGCCACGTAATCGCCGGTATCGAGCGTGATGGCCTTGCCCGAACGCTGCTTGAGCGGCTTGACGTAGGGCAGCTTGTCGACCGTCACCAGGTTGCGGCGCCGCACTTCGGCGCGGTCCAGCTCCATCCCTTGGGCGACGCGGTCCAGCAAGCGCTCCATGACGAAAGCGCCTTCGGGATAGCCGGCGCCGCGCACCGGAATGGTGTAGACCTTGTTCGTCTGCGCCACCACGGCATCGATGCTGAAGTTGGGCACAACATAGGGTCCCGTGACGCCCGTCACCGCGTTGTAGGGGCAGTTGATGCCCTGAGGGGTATACGCGCCCTGGTCATGAACCATGTGGCCGCGTATGCCCAGCACGCGCGCGTGCGCGTCGACCGCGATTTCCACGTCCCAGAACTGGTCTCTTTCCTGGATGGAACACAGGAAGTGTTCTACGCGGTCTTCGATCCATTTGACCGGCTGGCGCAGATGCAACGCCGCCGCGGCTATCGCGATTTCCTCTGGGTAGATAAGGAACTTGGCGCCGAAGCCGCCGCCGACGTCGGGCGCGATGACGCGAATGCGCGTCTCGGCCACGCCCAGCAGTTCCGCCAGCGTGAACTGCAGCTCGTGCGCCATCTGCGTGGAAGACCACACGGTCAGCGTATCGCGCAATTCGTCGTATTCGGCCACCACGCCGCGGCCTTCCATCGGGTGGGCGCCGCCGCGGTGCTGGTGCAACGTATCCTTGAACACGTGCGCGGCCTGCGCGAAGGCCTGGTCGCAGTCACCGTAGGCCACCGTGAAGCGGGTGAGCGCGTTATCCGGAAAGTCGGTCCGCACGCGGGGCGCTTGCGGTTCCAGCGCCTGGCGGCAGTCGGAGACGGCTGGCAGCACTGCGTAGTCGACCTGGACATCGCCCGCGCCGTCCTCCGCGGCATAGCGGCTGGTGGCGATCACCATCGCCACGGCTTCGCCGACGAAGCAGACTTCCTTCGGCGTGAGGACAAATGGCGTGATGCCGGTCGGCAGGGCGGTGGTGGGAAAGCCCAGCGGCATGCGCAGGTTTGTCAGATAGCGCGACATGTCGGTTGCCGTGAGCACGGCCACGACCCCTTCGCGCTTCAGTGCCGCGGCCGTATCGATAGCGAGCAGGGTGGCGTGCGCATGCGGGCTGCGCACGAAGGCCGCGTGCAGTCCGCCCGGCACGTCCACGTCGCCGACGTATCTGCCTTTGCCGCGTAACAGTGGGCCGTCTTCGACGCGTTCGATCCGACGGCCGATCTTGCCTTCGCCCTGCGCGGTGGGCGCCGGGCCAGCGGGGAGCGGCGCATCCTTTGCCGCTCGGACGCCACTGGCACCCCCGGATTGCTCGTCAAAGCGATACATCGCGTTCATGCTGCCTTACCCCTCTGGCGCCGCAGGGCCTCCATGGCCGCGGCGACGATGTTCTGGTATCCCGTGCAGCGGCACAGATGGCCGGACAGGGCATCGCGGACCGCCGGTTCGTCGGCATCCGGCTGCTCGCGCAGCAACTCGGTCAGTGTCATGAGTATGCCCGGTGTGCAAAAGCCGCATTGCAGGCCATGCAGGTCCTGGAAGGCTTGTTGCAGTGTATTGAGCCGGCCTTGCTCTTCCAGCGCCTCGACCGTGCGCACCTCGTGGCGTTCGGCCTGTCGCGCCAGCATCAGGCAGCTACGCGCGCTATGCCCGTCCACCAGCACGGTGCAGGCGCCGCAGACGCCATGTTCGCAGCCCAGGTGCGTGCCGGTCAGGCCTAGTTCGTTGCGCAGGCAGTCCGCCAGGGTCGTCCGCGACTCGACGATGGCGCGCCTTTCCTGTCCGTTCACATGGAGCACGATGCCGTGCAGCGCGTTTTTATCCTGGTTCATTGCGTGCTCCCATGCGGTCCGGCGGCGCGCGCCAGCGCTTGTTCCATGGCGTCGTGCAACAGGCGGCTCGCCAGGCGTTGCCGATACCATGCGGGGTAGGCGGGGTCCTCCAGGGCGTCGCATAGGCGCGCCTGCTCCGCCGCGGCGCGTAATGCTTCTGGAGTGCCGTTGCCCTCGACCAGCAGCCGTTCGGCGTCTGCCAGGCGGACCGGCGTCTGACAGACGCCACCCAAGGCGAGCGCCGCCCGCGTGAGCCGGCCGGACGCATCCCGTTCCACCAGGGCGGAGGCCGAGGCCACCGCGAAGTCACCGTGGCGCCGCGCGTATTCGACAAAGCACCACCCGTGTCCCGGCCGCCAGGGCCGTACGCGGATCTCCGTCAGAAGCTCATCGGAACTCAGGCAGGTGGACATCGGTCCCGAGGCGAACTCGATGGCCGGCACCTCGCGTCGGCCCCGCGCGCCGTGGACGACCATCCGCGCGTCCAGCAGCACGCACATGGCAGGCAATTCGGCCGACGGGTCCATATGGCATACGCTGCCGCCGATGGTGCCGCGGTTGCGGGTCTGGCGATGGCCGACATTGAGGATGGCGGCGCGCAGGACCGGCACGCGCTCGGCGATCAGCGCGGAAAACTCCAGGTCTCGCTGGCGGGTCATGGCACCGATGGCGATTTCGCCGTTTTCCTCGCGGATGTAGCCCAAGCCTTCGACGCCGTTGAGATCGATGACGTCATCCGGCATTGCCAGACGCAGGTTGAGCATAGGCATGAGCGATTGTCCGCCGGCGATCACGCGTGCGTTCGGCGCGTCGGCGAGGAGCCGCAGGGCTTCCTGCAGCGTGCGCGGCAGATGCAGATTGAATGGCGCTGGCTTCACTTCGGTCCCCGGGGTGGCATGCGCTGCAACGCTAGATCTTGGTGAGGTCCAGCGATGATTCGGCGAACAGTTCCTCAGGGGCTACCTTACGCGCGGACAAGCCCTGTTCGTGATGGTAGCGGGTAAAGGTTTCGAGGACGTGCTTGTTCGATCCGAAGCCATAGCTCCAGTAATCCTCACCCATCAGCTTGCGGGCGTCGTCGAATTCGGCGACACCCCATGGCAGGCTGTTGAACAGGTGGCCGATCTGCCCGAGCTCGTACATGGCGAATTCCTTGGCCTTGATGAATGCCTTGAAAATGCTTACCGGCAGCCAAGGGTGCTGCTCCACCAGCGACCTGCGGATGCCAATGACGTGCATGGTGGGGAATATGCCGGTGCGGCGGAAGTAGTCCGCCTCGGTCTCGCGGTACTTCGGGAACAGCCGGTCCACATTGGGCGCGCCTTTCAGGAAACAGGACGGCGCGCGTGCGCTGATCAGGCCATCCAGCTCGCCCGCTTCCAGCATGCCGGACAGCGTCCTGTCGTCTGGAATCTGCTGGAGATCGATATCCGCGGGAAGTTTGATGGGCGCGCGCTCGCCGCGGCCGGCGTCCTCCAGGCCGCCACGCCGCCACTGCACGGAGGCTGGCTTCAGGCCGAAATCGTCCTGCAGGATGCCGCGTATCCACACGTTGGCCGTGATCTGGTATTCGGGCAGGCCGATTTTCTTGCCGGCCAGGTCGGCGCCGCTGCGGATGCCGCGGTCGGTGCGGATGTATACGCCAGAATGGCGAAACAGCCGCGAGACGAAGGCGGGGATCCCCACGTATTCGTTCTGGCCGCGCGAGGTCATCATGGTGTGGCTGCTCAGGGACATCTCGGTGATATCGAATTCCCGAAACCGGAACGCCCGATGAAACGCCTCTTCCGGCTCGACCGCTACGCCGACGATGTCGCAGCCCTCGACCGGCGCGCGTCCGTCCAGCACCGCGCGCGTACGATCGTAGTCGCACACGCCAAGACTCAACTGCAATTTAGCCACGATGGATCTCCAGATTCAGAGCAAGGGATTGAAGGAATGCGCGCCGGGGCCTAGCGCAGTGCCTGGCGCGTACAGTCGTGAATGAATGCCATGATTTCCTTGCCCAGCCAGTCCTCGGCCGTGTTGAAGTGGGCAATGATGGACGTATGGTTATGGCCGCGGGCATAGGCCATGCGCGGCGCCTGGCGCTTGGCAACGGCAAGCCGGCTGGCCAGTTCCAGGCAATACAGGTCGATGAGTGGGTTTTCGTACTCGGCAAAGGCCACCATCGTGGGGGGGCTTTGCGCATCGACGTGTGTCACGGGCGATACATCGTCATATCGTGTGGCGTCGCCGCCGTAATAGGCCTCGACCTTGCGGGCGTTGGGATTTTCGGCAACGTTCTCCGCGCGAACGCGGCCGCTGACGACGATCAGGCCGCGCAGGCCATGGCCTTGCGCCGGCTGGTGACGGCGGTCGTAGGCGTACGATGCGGCGTGCGCCGCGCCCGCGGAATGGCCCATCAGGTAGATCTGTTCGGGGTCGCCACCGTACCGGGCGATATGCCGGCGCGCCCACGCCACGGCGCCCGCGACGTCCAGCGTGCCGCTGGGGTAGGTGTGCGCGGGCGCCAGCCTGTATTCCACGTTGACGCCGACGCAGCCCTGGCGGGCGAAGTAGTACAGCACGTTGGCATAGACTTCCGGGCTGCGGTCCCGATGTCCGTCGACGAAGGCGCCGCCATGCAGGAACAGGACCACCGGGCGGCGCCCCTCTCGCCGCGGCGTGTAGATGTCCAGGCGCTGGCGCTCGTCATCGCCGTAGGGCAGGTCGCGGACCATTTCCACGCCGTCCTTGGAAGCGTGCGCCAGGATGGGCGTGTAGGCATCGACGATGCGACGGACATTGTTGGCGACGTCCTGGCCCCAAACCGGGCCGATATCGGCCAAGAGCTGGCGCAGGGAAGCGGGAATCGCGGGCGTCGGTTCCACGGCTCAGGCGACCGGCCGGATGCCGATGAACTTGAGCTGCGACAGTTCCTCCATCGCGTAGCGCACGCCTTCGCGGCCAAAACCGGATTGCTTGACGCCACCGAATGGATAGGTATCCAGGCGGAAGCGGCTGGCTTCGTTGATCCACATGGAACCGACGTCGAATTCATCGGCGAAGCGAAGCGCCCGCGCGATATCCCGCGTGAACACGGCGCCTTGCAGCCCGAACGGCGTATCGTTGCCCAGGCGCAGCGCCTCGTCGACATCCGTCGCCCGTTCGACCACGACCAGCGGCCCGAAAACCTCGTCGCGCCACAGGCTGGCGCTGCGCGGCACATCGACCAGGATGCCCGGCGTCACCATGCATTTGTCCTGGCGCGGCTCGAGCGCATAGCGGCCGCCGCGAGCGATGGCGTCGCGCGCCATCGCCATGACCCGTCCGGCCTGCGCCAACGAAACCATCGGGCCCAGATCCGTGCGTGGGTCGGCGGGGTCGCCCGCCCGCAGCGCGCCGGCGGCCTTGACGAAATGCGATAGGAAATCGTCATAGACGCCGGCCGCGACGATTACGCGCTGGGCGGAAACGCATTGCTGCCCGCTCGCTTCGAAGCCGGCGGCGGCGATGCGTGTCGCCGCATCGCCCAGGTCGGCATCGTCCAGGACGATGTTCGCCGCGTTCGAGCCCAGCTCGGCGACGAATTTGCGCGCGCCTGCGGCGCGGATCAGCGCCTCGCCCGCTTTCGTCCCGCCGGTAAAGGTGACCACCGCCACCTCCCGCGCGCCGGCCAGCGCCAGGGCCGGTCCGCGGTCGCCCGTCACGACGTTGAACATGCCCGCGGGCAGGCCGGCCTTCAGGAAAAGCTCGGCCACCTTGATCGCGACGCGTGTCCCGGATGGATGCGGCTTGACGACCACCGCATTGCCCACGGCAAGAGCGGGCGCGACCTTCTGGATAAGCAGGTTGATCGGCGCATTGAAGGGCGTGATCGCGGCGACCACCCCGTATGGCACATGCCGCGTGATGCCGATGCGGCCCGCGCCGGCCTGCGTCACATCCAGCGGCAGGCATTCGCCCCCAAACGTCTGCGCTTGCGCGGCGGTGGCGCGGACGAATTGCGCGGCCCGGCCAACTTCGAAGGTGGCGGCCCTGCGTGGCTTGCCGATGTCGTGGATGATCAGTTCGATCAGCTCGCCCGCGTGACCTTCGATGGTTTCAGCGGCCTTGTGCAGCCAGCCGATGCGGTCCGCGGCGGCTATCCCGCGCGCGGCTTGGAATGCCTGCGCGGTGTCCTGGACCGCTTGCGTCACGATTTCATCGGGCGCGTCGACAAGCTCGCCGACGACCGAAGCATCGACCGGTGACACGAGGGGCAAGGTGTTGCCCGCATGGTCCACCGTCGCGCCATGGATGTAGCTCTGTATCTTGCCCACTGCAACCCCTGCTGAGTGCCGCGACGCCGGAGCCGGCGTCCGTCCGTGGCCTTGAATGTTTAACTAGTTGGTCAACCATGTCAAGACGGGAGAGGGATTACCCTAGGCGGGTTGTCACGTTATAGGGCTAACAGCAAGGGCGAGGTCATGATGCTGGGATAAAAAGTGACCAGATAGTCAATAAGTGCGGGGAAGAAGCGGCTGGGGTCGCCCTGCGCGCCGCGGCACGGCCGTGGGCCGTGGTCGCCCGGCGCGCGCGTTCAGTTCCGGCTTGGGATGAATTCCGGCCGCAGGATGCCGACCAGGTCCTTGTACGGAATCTTCAGCTCCGGTTCGCCGTAGGAATAGGGCGCGATGGTGTAGGCGTCGTACTTCACCGTCATGCCTTCGCGGGTCAGCGCGAAATTGTCCGAAGGCTCGTAGGGCCACAGCTTGGCATACGCCGCGGGGTCGCGCTTGTAGTCGTCGTTGGTCTTCAGCCAGCGTGCGTGCGCGGCCTTCAGCGCCTCGACGTACTGCGGCCCGCGCCCCGGCAGGATCGCCTCGCCCAGCGCCAGCACGCGCCCCTTGCTGCGTTCCCAGTTCATGTATTGCGTGGCCGGGATAGGGTGCGCGGCGCCGGTCACGTACTGGCCCGTGTGCAGCTCGATCGCGATGATGTCGCCCACCGTGTCCTTCACACTGGCCTTGAACCAGGTTTCGTCGCGCGGCTGGGCCGTCTGGAAGAAGAACTGGGCGTATTCGTTCAGCGTTTCATATGGCCGGCGCCGATTGCGATCCACACCCGTCATATAGGCCAGCACATGGTCCACCAAGGCGGTCAGCTTGGGGATGCCCGGAAAGGCGATGGTATCCACTTCGATGCGTGGGCATTCGCCCTTGCAGCCCGGCTTCGTACGGCTCCACTTGACACTGTCGACCTTGACGTCGCCGGCGTCGGCCGCCGGCGCGCTCCTGGGCGCCAGGCTGATATCGGCGGGCGGGGAGCTTCCGCACGCGGCCAGCAGCGCCAGCAGGCAGGCCAGCATGCCGCGCGTGGCATGGCGCATCGCCGTCGCGTGCCGCCAAGGCCGGGGCGGCGCCGCGGGCAAGCGGTGATCGGCGGGCGCTGGGTGGAATACGGGCATCATGTCCTTGGTGCGTCTGTGGTGGGGTGTACGGGAGTCCAGCCGCGCGGGGGCGGGCACGGGGTGCGGGGGTCTCAGGGCACTTGCGCCAGCCAGGCTTCACTGCCGAAACGCTCGCGCGCCTGGCGATCGGCCTCCGCCAGTTCGGCTTCGGTGATGGCGCCCGGCCGCAGGCCGTGGGTATCCCGGAAGACTTGGATCATACGGTCGATGATCTGTTCCCGCGGCATGCCGGTCTGCGTCAGCAGCGGATCGACGCGCTTTTTCGCACTGGTCGTGCCCTTGTCGGAAAGCTTTTCGCGGCCGATGCGCAGCACTTGCACCATCTTGTCCGCATCGATGTCGTAGGCCATGGTGACGTGATGCAGCACCGCCTTGCCGCGCCGGGCCTGCGCCGCGCCGCCGATCTTGCCGCCTTCAGAGGTAATGTCGTTCAAGGGCTGGTACCAGGCCTTGATGCCCAGCGACTGCAGGGCTTGCAGCGTCCATAGGTCCAGGAAGGCATAGGATTCCTGAAAGCTCATGCCTTCGACCAGCGACAGCGGCGCGTAGACGGAATACGTGATGGTGTTGCCCGGCTCGACGAACATCGCGCCGCCGCCGCTCACGCGCCGCACGACCTCCACGCCATGGCGGCGCGCGCCGTCCGCGTCCACTTCGTTCTTCAGGGACTGGAAGCGGCCGATGACCACGGCGCGCGCCGCCCATTCCCAGAACCGCAGGGTAGGGGGGCGGCGCCCGGCGGCCACCTCGTCGCACAGCACGGCATCCAGCGCCATGTGCTGCAAGGGTGTGCGCGCCCCCTCGCGTATCAATTGCCAATCGTGGTCGCGCCAGGCGGTGCGTGTCATGCCAGCGCCCTCCGCACCGCGATGGCCACCGCTTCCGGCGAGAAGCCGAACATTTCCGTGCCGCGCGGCAGGGCCAGGGCGACCGCCAAGGCGATTTCCGCTTCGCTGGCCTGCACGGACAGGCCTGTCAGTGCGCGGTCGATTTCCGCGAGCGCTTCGGGGGGTTCCAGGAAAAAGTCGCCGCTGATGCTGACCCGGGCCAGCGCGCCGCCGTCGACCTGCAAGTCGGCCACGACCAGCTTGCCGCCGGGCACCTTGTATTCGCCGTGCATGGGAATTCCTCGGGCAAGCGCGCCGTCCGCGCGGACGGCTTGCGCGTGCGTCGATGTTAAGCCATGCGCGCGGTTTTCGCCGGCCACAGCCGCCAGTTCAGCGTCACGCCCGCCACCGCCAGCAGGATCAGTGCGATGCCCAGTGCCTGCGCCGGATCCAGATGCTGGCCGAAGAAGGCATAGTCGACCAGGATGGCGACGGCCGGGTAGATGAAGGACAGGGCCGCCAGCATGGGCGTGGCCAGCTTCTGGATGGCGGAGTAAAGCAGGATGTACATCAGGCAGGTATGCGCCACGCCCAGCACCACCAGGCAGCCCCACTGCGCCGGCAGCGTGGGCAATGCCGAGAAGTCCGCCATCGGCGCCAGCATCGCGATGCCGACCGCGGCCTGCACCAAGGCCAGCAGATGCGGCGGAACATGCGCCAGCCGCTTGACGATGATGGCGGTGACGGCGTAAAGCGCGCCCGCGCCCATGCCCAGCAGCAAGCCCAGCAGGTGCTGGTCATGCCAGGACACCTGGTTGGCCTTCAATTGCAGCAGGAGCAAGAGTCCGCCGAAGGCCACCACGGCCCAGGCGATCTTGGTCGCGCTGGGCCGTTCGCCCAGGAAGATCGCGCCCAGCGCCATCAGGAAGAAGGGCTGGAAGTTGTACACCGCCGTCGACAGCGAAATCGAAGCCAGGCGGTAGGCCGAAAACAGCAGTACCCAGTTCATCACCAGCGCCGCGCCGGCCGCCACCGCCATCAACAGGCTGGCGCGCGTGAAATAGCGCCGTGACAGCAGGCCACGCGCATGGCAATAGACCAGCAGCGCCAGCGCGCCGAACACACAGCGGAAGAACACGACATTGAACGGCGTCTGCCCGGACTGGAGCACGAAAAACCCCAAGGTGCCGGACATGGCCATTGCGGCGCTCATTTGCACGGCGCCGGTGCGTTCGGTGGATGTCGCCATGATGGTGTCCTCTAGAAACGTGGTCGCCGCGGGGCGGGTTGGCCGGTCCGCGAAGGAAGATACGTGGAAACGCGGACTTGCGCGGGCAGGCCGCATCGAAGTAGCGTACGGAGAAGATTATCCCAGGCGAATTGACGATTTGGCATGGCCAATCAACGATATAAAAGACCATGTTCCTTGGTAGTGGAGGTAAAAAATGGGCTCCGACCTTAATAAATCAGGAAACCCGCTGGATGCGATCGACCGGCGCCTGATCACACTGCTGGCGGCCAACGCGCGGGCGCCCGTCGCCGAGCTGGCGCGCACCGTCGGCATGTCGTCTCCCAGCGTCGCGGACCGCCTGCGACGCCTGGAGGAAACCGGCGTCATCCGCCACTACACGGTCGAGGTCGACCCGGCGGCCCTGGGGTACACGCTGGAGGCGATCGTTCGCGTGCGCCCCATGCCGGGCCAGTTGCGGCACGTGGAGACGCTGCTCAAGGACATCCCGGAATTCATCGAGTGCGACAAGGTCACCGGAGAAGACTGCTTCGTTGCGCGCGTCGTGCTGCGCGGCATCGGGCATCTGGACCAGATCCTGGACCGCGTCACCGAGTATGCGGAAACCAACACCGCCATCATCAAGGACGCGACGCTGCGACGCCGGCTGCCGCCCCTGGGATGACGGCCCCTGCGACCTGGGCGCGCCGCCCGCACCGCTCCGGCCGGAATTTGTTTTTTGTAAATTGTAGACAATAGGGAAATGGGCCGATAGAATTTTCCGGAAGCAGGCCAATAGCGGCGAGCCGGCGCGATCGCATTCCGGCGCGTTGCCAGACTATCAAGGTGTCCGATTGACTCCAGCTGATTCCGGTTCAGGTCATCCGGCAGGCCAGGCCGCGTATCGCGGCCCCCTCGCCGGCGTCAAGGTGCTCGATCTCAGCGGCTATATCGCCGGCCCGTATGGCTGCGCGCTGCTGGCCGACCAGGGGGCCGAGGTCATCAAGGTGGAACCGCCGCAGGGGGACAACCTGCGCAACTATCCGTCGACCCTGGCCGCCGAAGGGCGTGCCTTCCTCGGCGTGAACCGCGGCAAGCTGGGCATCCAGCTGGACTTGAAAAACCCCGCGGCCAAGGACGTGCTGCTGCGGCTGGTGGAGCAGGCCGACGTCCTGGTGCATAACTTTCGCCCCGCCGTACCGCCCCGTCTGGGTATCGACTACGACACGCTGCGCGCGCGCAACCCGCGCCTGGTCTACTGTGCCTTGACCGGCTACGGCGATAGCGGCCCCTTGAAGGACAGCGCGGGCTACGACCAGGTGCTCCAGACCATGACGGGCATCTGCACCTTCCAGGGCGCACCCGGGGATGCCGAAATCGTCTACGGCTCCGTGGTGGACTACTACGCGGCCGCGCTCCTGGCGGGCAGCGTATCGTCCGCGCTGTACCAGCGCGAGCGCACGGGGCAGGGATCGTATGTCGGCGTGTCGCTGTTGGGCAGCGCGCTGGCGATGCAGTCGGCCCGCTTCATCTGGGCGGAAAACGAACCGCGCGACGTATGGCGAGACATGCGTTCGGGCGGCATTACCGGCCTGCATCCCACGCGCGAAGGCAGCATCTACCTGTCGGCCAATACGCCGCACTTCTGGGAAGCGCTGTGCGAACTCGTGGGCTTGCCCGATATGGCCCAGGACCCGCGCTACGACAGCGTGCGCAAGCGCGCCGAACATGCGGACGAGATCGTGCCCCGGCTGCGGCAGGCGCTGCGCGCCCATACCGCGCGGGAATGGGAAGAAATCTTCGGCGTGCGCGTGCCGTGCGCGCCGGCGCGTCCCATCGAGGACATGTTCGACCACCCGCAGGTGCTGTCGCAGGACATGCTGCATACCTACGAGCATCCCGTGGTCGGCAGCTACCGGGGCCTGGCGCGGCCGGTGCGGTTCGGCGAATCGCCGGTGGCGGCGCCACGCGCGGCGCCCACGCTGGGCGAGCATACGGAACAGGTCCTGCGCGACAACGGCTGGGCCGACGCGGAACTGCACAGCCTGCGCAGCGCGGGCGTCCTGCCCTGACAGCCACGTTCATCCAGGCGATATACACCGCGCTTCCCCCGAAGCGGATTTCCAGGGCGGCGCTTCCTACCCATCGATACTGCGACTCACGCAAAGGCGGGCAGCATGACGGCGCTTTGGGAATCCTATCTGTCCGAGCAGGACGCGGCGGTACTGCGGCGCGGGGGCTTCGGCAGGCGCATGGGCTTTGGCCGGCGCCCCGCGCTGGTGGTCATCGATGCGCAGAAGTACATGGTCGGCGCGCTGGGCGAGGACGCGGACTGGCCGTCCAGCTGCGGCGACGTGGGCCGTGCCTCCGTGGCTGCCATCGCCCAGGTGGTCGGGGCGGCGCAGCAGGCCGGGGTACCGTGCTTCTTCACGCGTTTCGAGGTGGAGCGCGACGGTAGCGATATCGGTGGCTACCGGCGCAAGCGCGGGCTGCTGGACAGCGAGCGTTGGTGCCTGGCGGGCACCCTGGGCGCCGAACTGGTGGACGGGCTGCGTCCGGCCGCCGGCGACGTGGTGTTCGTCAAGAAAAAGCCCAGCGGCTTTCATGGCACGCCGCTGCTGGGGTACCTGGTCGACCGCGGCGTTGACACCGTCATCGTCATGGGCGGCGCGACCAGCAACTGTATTCGCGCCACGGTATTCGATTCCGCTTCATACAACTTCCGCACCATCGTGCCGCAGGAATGCGTGTTCGACCGCATCCCCATTTCGCACGCCATCAGCTTGTTCGACATGAACCGGCAGTTCGCGGACGTCGTGCCCATGGCCCAGGTGCTGGACTATCTGCGCCTGCCCGAAGCGCAGCGCATGGATTTCGGCGCACAGGACAGCGGTTGAGTGGATCTGCGCGCGTCCCGCGATGAGCGGGCCCGGGGGCGCGATCCCTCCCTTGGGCGAGGATGTCGCGTGGCGGCAGGCGGGTACGCACGGCGCGCCCGCGGCGGACGTTCACGGCGGCCACGAATATAACGAGGCAAGGAGGAGAGCGATCATGTCGGATCACACATCACCACCGTCCGGTGCGGCCCAGGCCGCGCGCCCGCGTGCCTGGTACAGGGACGTCTCGCGCGACGCCTGGCGCGTGCTCACGCTGTCGGGGCTGGGTTGGCTGTTCGAGGTCTACGAGATCTTCATCCTCTCGCTGACGGTGCCGGCCTTCATCGCCTATTTCGATTTGACCAAGGCGCAGGCCGGCCTGATCGGCAGCCTGTCCGCGCTGGGGCAGATCATCGGCGGCATTGCCTTCGGGTGGGTCGCGGATCGCTACGGCCGCGTCAGGACATTGACCCTGACCATCCTCGTCTATTCGGTTTTCTCCGGCGCCACGGCGCTGGCCACGGGCGCCGTGATGGTCGCCGCGACGCGCGTATTGGCCGGCTTGGGCATGGGCGGCGCATGGACCGCCGGTGCGGCGCTGGTGGCAGAAACCTGGAAGCCCGAACACCGCGGCAAGGGCGGTGCGCTGATGCAGCTGGGCCTGCCCCTGGGCTCGCTATTGGCGATCGGCATCGTGGCCCTGGTCGGCAACGCCACCGGCGGGCTGGACGGCGGCGGCTGGCGCTGGGTCTACGCCATCGGCCTGCTGCCCATCGTCATCCTGTACCCCGTCGCGCGGCGCACGCCCGAATCGCCGGTGTGGCTGGCGCGGGTGAAGACGGGAGAGCCACGCGGCAGCCTGGCCGACCTGCGCCGGCCGGAAAATGCCAAGGGCCTGGCCAAGGCCTTCGGCTTCATCTTCTTCGTCCAGTATGTGTATTGGGCGGTGTTCACGTGGACGCCTACCTTCCTCGTCACGGTCAAGCACTTCAATTTCGTGCATAGCCTGGGCTTTACGCTGGCGCAGCAGCTGGGATCGCTGATCGGCTTCCTGGTCTTCGCCTCGCTGGTCGACCGCATCGGCCGCAAGGCCACGTTCTCGATCTATCTGCTGATCGGCGCGATCGCCGTCATCGGCTTCGTCACGGTGGAGCAGGAACGCGTACTGATGGTCGCCAGCTTCTTTACCGGGTTGGGAATCACGGGTCTGTTCGCCGGCATGGGGCCCTTCGCGGCCGAACTGGTGCCCAGGACTGCGGCGCGCGGCTTCGCGATGGGCCTGGCCTACAACGGCGGCCGCATCGGCGGCATGATGGCGCCTTATCTGATCGGCGCCCTGGCGACGTCCGCGTCCGGCTTCAAGACCGGCATGCTGACCACCGTGGTGGCGTTCTTCCTTGCGTGGACGGTGGTGCTGATCTCCCCGGAAACCAAGGGCCAGCGCATCAGTTGAGGGCAGGGATGGACACGATGCCGTTGCCGGCCTACGCCGATCTGCCGCGGCCCGATGCCTCGGGCCTGCCCTTGTGCTGGGGCGTCTGGGGCATGGGCGACCAGCTTGGTACGCTCAACAACATCACCCCGGACACCGTCGCCGCCGCGGCTGGGTTGATACGCGCGGGGCTGCGCTTCAACCTGAACCTGCCCCTGCACATGCCGCTGGGAATGATAGGGCAGGCCCGGCACAACATCCGTCGGCCACCCCGCCAGACCCTGTTCAAGCTGGATTACGCCGGCCTGGTCGTGCGCGACGACAAGGTCGACGACTTCTATCCGCAATCGTCCACGCAATGGGATGGCCTGACGCATATCGCCGACCCGCTGCGCGGCTTCTACAACGGCGCGCAGGATGGCGACGTCACGCAGCGCGAAGGCACCCGCAATGGCATCGAGCACCTGGCGCGCTTCGGCATCGCCACGCGCGCGGTGTTGGTTGACCTGCCGCGCCATTTCGCGCGGACCGGCAGGCCGTGGCATCCCTGCGGCAGCCTGGCGGCCAGCGCCGACGACCTTCATGACTGCCTGCGGCAGCAGGGAACGCCCCTGCGGCGGGGCGATCTGCTGCTGGTGCGCACCGGCTGGGTACAGGCGTTCCGCGAGGCCCGGGACGATACCGAACGCGCCGCGCTCTTTTCCGGCCGCGATTACTCCGGCCTGTCCGGCGGCGTGGATATGTGGGAATTCCTGTGGGACCACCGCGTCGCCGGCGTGGCGTCCGACGGCGTCACCGTCGAATGCTGGCCGCTGTCCGAAGGCCGGCCCAGCCTGCACCTGGCGATCGCCAGGCTGGGATTGCTGCTGGGTGAAATGTTCGACCTGGACGCATTGGCCGAGGACGCGCAGCGGCACGGCCAGCACGACTATTTCTTCGTCTCGTCGCCGCTGAACCTGCGTGGCGGCGTCGGCTCGCCGGCCAATGCCATGGCGATCCGCTGATCCTCCCGACGGAAAAACGCGATGAACCTGACCTTCGATCTTCCGCCCGACGCCTGCGATTGCCATCTGCATATCTTCGATCCGCGCTTCGCCGAGCAGCCCGGCAACGGTGCGCCCTTCGAAGGCGGCACGGCAGGCGAATACCGCGCGGTCGCCCGGCGCATGGGCACGCGGCGGGCCGTGATCGTGCAGGCCAAGCGCTACGGCACCGACAACGCCTGCCTGCTGGACGCCGTGGCGCAATTCGAAGGGCAGGCACGCGGCATCGCGGTCGTGCCGCCCGATGTGGATGACGCCACGTTGCGCATGCTGCACGCGGGCGGCGTGCGGGGCTTGCGCTTCAGCGTGTGGAATCCTGGCGATACGGTGATGACGGTCGACATGATCGAAGTCCTGGCCCGGCGCATCGCCGGCCTGGGATGGCACGCGCAGCTGCACATGTCGGGCGATCAGATCGTTGCGCACGCGGACATGCTGTCGCGCCTGCCCTGTCCCATCGTGTTTGACCATATGGCGCGCCTGCCGCCGGGACTGGGCGTACGGCATCCGGCATGGGGCATCGTGCGCGACCTGATCGATCGCGGCGATTGCTGGGTCAAGCTGTCCGGCGCCTACCTGAATACGCTGCAGGGCGGTCCCGACTATCCCGACGCCACCGCGGTCGCGCAAGCCTTCGTGCGGGCGGTGCCGCAGCGGCTGGTCTGGGGGAGCGACTGGCCGCACGTCACCGAGCGCGCGCACAAAACGCCGGACACGGTGCAGTTGCTGGCCTTGCTGGCGCGGTGGGAGCCGGACGAAGCCGTGCGCAACCGCATCCTGGCCGACAACCCGCGCGAACTCTACGGCTACGCCTGAGTCGTCGATGCCTTACGCGGCGGCGGAGCGCTGCTCGTGGTAACGGGCGGCGGCATAGGCCTCGATAATGCTGGGCAGGTTCATCAATACGTGTTCGCGCTTGAGCGCGGCCGCGTCCTCGTAGCGGCCGGCCTCCAAGGCCTGGATGATGCGCAGCATGTACTGGCGCGTACGGCTTTCCTCCAGGCGCCGCGACAGCAGGTTGTAGCGCAGCGGTTCGGCCGTTTCGTTCAGGCGCGCGAGCGCATTGCACAAGGGGCGATTGCCGGTATACGCCGCGATGGCGTCATAGAACCGGCGGATTTCCGTCAGATAGGCGCGCGCATCGTGCGCCTTGTAGGCGGCTTCCAGCTGTGCGCGGCAGGCCTTCAGCGTCTGCAGCAGGGGCGCCAGGTCGCCCGCGTCGGCCAGTTGCTTGATGGCATAGGCTTCCAGCTCCGCCCGCAGCAGATACTGGTCGCGGATCTCCCTGTCGTCATAGAGCGTGACGCGGAACCCGCGCCGCTGCATGTGGGTTACCAGCCCCGTCTGCTCGAGCAGGCGCAGCGCTTCGCGGATGGGCCCGCGGCTGGATCCGAAGCGGCGTTCCAGGTCCTGTTCGCGCAGCGGCTGGCCAGGCTGGAACGTGCCGTCGACGATCAGCGCGCGAATTTTCTCCCGCAGGAAGTAGGGGATGGTTTCAGGGGTCCGGTCGCTCATGCCTGGGCTCCCGCCAACGCGTGGGCCACGGCCAGCAGCCGAGCCTCCGATAAAGGCCGGCCGATCAGCTGCGCGCCGATGGGCATGCCGTTGCCGTCCCTGCCGATCGGCACGCTCAACACCGGCAGCCCCAGATAATTGAATGCACGCGTCAGCCGCGTGATGGCCGCCACCACGCCGAACACGCGTCCCTTGCCTTCCATATCGGCTTCGGCGCGGGTCGGCACCGGGATAGGCACTGTCGGGCAGACCAGCACGTCGGCCTGCGCCATGGGGCCGGACAGCCACGCTTGCAGCAGCTTCGCGCGCGCCAGCAGCGCTTCGGCGTAACGCACGGCCGGGATGTGCAGGCCTGGTTCGGTGCGCGAATAAACCGCCTGGGAATAGCGTTGCGGCGTCCGGCGCATCCATTCGCCATGCGTGGCTGCGCCTTCGACCTTGGCGATCACGTCGCCCATCGCGTAGCAGGCTGGCAGGTCGGCGAAGCGGGCAGGTCCCGTGGGGCCGAAGACGGCCGCCGCGTGCGCCATATAGGCGTGCAGCGCGGATGCGATCGCGTCGTCGTAAGGGTCCAGCCCTTCCAGCAGCGCCACGCGCGTATCGGGGGCCCCGCCGGCGACCATCGCGGCGTAGCCAGGCACATCCACGCGCAGGCTGGACGGATCGTCTTCGTCATGGCCGGCTACCGCCTGCAGGATCAGGGCACAGTCCAGCGCGTTGCACGCCAGCGGACCGATGCAGTCCAGGGACCATGCGCGCGGAAAGCAACCGGTGCGCGACACCAGCCCGTAAGTGGTCTTGAGCCCGTACACGCCGTTCATCGAGGCGGGCAGGCGGATCGACCCGCCGGTGTCCGAGCCCAGCGATCCGAATACCACGCCGGCCGCCACGGCCACGGCCGAGCCGCTGGACGAGCCGCCCGCGACGCGCGACGGATCGTGGGCATTGCAGCAGTCGCCCCAATGCGGATTCTGTCCCGTCGGTCCCGATACCATCTCGCTCAAATTGAGCGGCCCCAGGTCGATCGCGCCCGCGGCCTGCAGCCGCTGGAGCACCGCCGCATCGGCATCGCCAGGCGTATCCGGAAAGACCTTCGAGCCGACCGTCATGGGCAGGCCGGCGCGCGTGAAGCAATCCTTGTGCGCCAGCGGGATGCCGTGCAGCGGACCGCGCCAGCGGCCTTGCGCCAGCTCGCGGTCGCGCTCGCGGGCTTGCTCCAGCGCACGCTCGCCCCAGATGGCGATGAACGGGTTCAGCGTGGGCTGCACTTCGGCGGCCCGCGCCAGTGCTTGCTGCGTCAGCGTTTCCGCGCTGACCACGCCGGCCTGGATCATGGCGGAAGCCTGCGCCAGCGAGCCTTGCGCCGGCGTGGGAAGCGGGCCGCCAACAGGCAGGGCATCGCGCGTGCGCGCCATCAGCCGCGGATGGTCCTGCGGATGGCTGCCCGGGACGATGCGGCCCTGCACACCGGCGCGCACGGCGTCGTTCAGGCGCAATACTTCCGCCGCCACCTGTCCGGCGTCCGTGCGCGACACCATGCCGTGCAGGCGTGGCGTCATCGCTTCGATGGCGGATCGCAGTTCGGGCAAGCCGTCGCCGGCTGCTGGGTCGTGTGGCTTCATGGGTTGGAAAAGGTGTGCTCGCGGGTGTTCCGTTCCGGCCGTGGTTCAGTTCTGGCGTATGCCGGCGCGCCGTGCGGTCTCGGTCCAGCGCGCGAGGTCGCGCGCCAGGGTTTCCTGCAGTGCCTGCGGTGACGACGGCGTGGCTTGCGCGCCCGACGTCTTCAGGAACGCCGCGACACCGGGCTCCGCGGTGACCTGCGCGATGGCGCCATTCATGCGGGTGAGTATAGTGGCGGGCAAGTTGCGCGGCGCGAACACACCCCACCAGACGTCGACCACATAATCCAGGCCGGCCTCCCTGGCGGTCGGAACGTCGGGAAATTCAGGATCGCGCTGTGCGGTGGTGAAGGCCAGCTTCGGCAGTTTTTCCGAGGCCGTGCCGCGGATCGCGGCGATGGTGGTGATGATGAGGTCCAGCCGGCCGGCCAGCAGGTCCATCTGCGCGGGCGCGATGCCGTTGTAGCCCACGGCCTGCATCTTGATGCCGGCGATGTTGGAAAGCAGTTCCGTGGCCAGCTGCGTGCTGTCGCCCAGGCCGGCACTGCCATAGTTGATCTTGCCGGGATTGGCCTTGGCATAGGCAATCAGGTCGGGCAGGGTGGTGGCGGGGAAGCCCGCGCGGGTCAGCACCACGAACGGCGCCGTGGCCACGCGCGATACCGGAGTGTATGCGGTCAGCGGATCGTAGGGCGTGTTCTGCACCGCCGCGGTCGTGGCCAGCGAGCCCGACACGAACAGGAAGGTATAGCCGTCCGGCGCGGCCGTGGCGACGGCATTCGCACCGATCACGCCCCCGGCGCCGCCGCGGTTTTCCACCACGACGGATTGTCCGAGCAGGGCGGTCAGGCGTTCCGCCAGCTTGCGGGCGATGACGTCGTTGCTGCCGCCCGGCGCGAAAGGCACGATCATGCGTATCGGCCGGGCCGGCCAGGCATCGGCCGCATGAGCCGGCGCCGCGCACAGCGCGGCCCATAGCGCCGTTAACATCAACAGGGACTTCAGCGTGCGGTGGATCATGGCTGGCGTTCCCCCAAGAGGTGACGGTCGCCGGTGGGTTCCGGGTGCACAGCGAGTCTATGCCGGCCATTGTTAATTGTCTACAATTCACAAAATCGGGATTTACCCCAGGGTCGGCGCAGCGCCCCGTCGCCGCCTGGTATCACCGCGCGAGCGGGAACGCCCAGGGGGCATGGAGGAAGGTTTCATGCGCAGCAAACTCTTCGTTCCGGCTTCGCGCCCGGAGCTCTACGCCAAGGCGCTGGCCAGCGCGGCCGACGCCATTTCGCTGGATCTGGAAGACGCGGTGGAAGAAGGCCGCAAGGCCGAAGCGCGCACCACCCTGTCCGCCTGGCTGCAATCCGCGCCCGCGGGGCTGGACAGCAAAGTCGCCGTGGTGCGCTGCAATGGTATCGACACGCCGCACTTTCGGCAGGACATCGAAGCCGTGGCCTGGCCCGCGCTGCGCCTGTTGAACCTGCCCATGGTGGAAGATCCCGATACCGTGCGCGCGGCCGCCGAACTGCTGCAGCGGCTGGAAGGCGAGCGGGGCATCGCGCGCCCCATCGGCATCCTGGCCAATATCGAATCGCCGCGCGGCCTGCGCCGCGCCGCGGAGATCGCCGGCGCGCATGCCCGCGTGTCCGGCCTGCAGATCGGCTTTGGCGACCTGCTGGCGCCGCTGGGGATACGTCAGGGGCACCCCGCCATGGTTCAGCACGTGCGCATGCAGGTGCGCCTGGCGGCGGCGGAGGCGGGTATCGACGCCTATGATGGCGCCTTCGTCAATATCGGCGACCCGGACGGTTATCGCGCCGATGCCGCGGCCGCCCGCGACCTGGGCTTCGCGGGCAAGAGCTGCATCCACCCCACGCAAGTGCCCTTGGCAAATGAAGTGTTCATGCCCGACGAACAGGATGTCGCGCACGCGCTGCGCGTGGTTCAGGCCGCGCGCGAACACCTGGCCAAGGGAACCGGTGCCTTCGTGGTGGACGGCAAGCTGGTGGACGGTCCTTTCATCGCGGGCGCGGAGCGTCTGGTGGAAACCGCGCGCCGGGCCGGCATGATTTCCTGAGCGCCCGGAGAAAACCTAGCTGCCGCAGGCCGCGACGATCGCGGGCGCGATCGCTTCCGGCTTGTCCACCGGACCATAGCGCCGGATCGGCTGCCCGTCGCGTCCGATCAGGAATTTGGTGAAATTCCATTTGATGGACTGCGTGCCAAGCAGCCCCGGGCGCTCGCGCTTGAGCCAGCGGTACAAGGGGTGGGCGCCGTCGCCGTTGACGTCGATCTTGGAGAACAGCGGGAACGTCACGTCATACCGCAGGGCGCAAAAGCGCTTGATCTCCGCTTCGTCCCCGGGCTCCTGATGGCGGAACTGGTCGCAGGGAAAGCCCAGTACCGTGAATCCGGCATCGCAATGTTTGCGGTACAGCGCTTCCAGGCCGGCATACTGCGGCGTGAAGCCGCAGCGGGACGCGACGTTGACGACCAGCACCACGCGACCTGCATAGTCGCCCAGCGAACGCTGCGTGCCGTCGATATCGATGGCGGAAAAATCGGCAAGGGAAGTCATGGCGGGGCGCGCCTTCGTCGTCACGCGGAAGATGGCTGCATTGTAGAACGCGATGCCATCGCCTGCCGTGTCGGCGGCCTTGGGTGCCTTCAACGCCGCCACCGTGCCTGTCCATGTGGGAAAGCGGTATCGTTCCATCCACACGTAGGGAGGACGCCATGACGACGGCATCGATGACCGAGCGTCTGGAAGCCATGCTGGCTTCGGGCCGCGATGACAAGCTGTTGCGCTACACCCTGGGCAAGGCCTATGCGGAGGCCGGCAATTTCGACAAGGCTTGCGAGCACCTGGAAACTTCCGTGGCCTACGATCCCGACTATTCGGTGGCGTGGAAATGGTTGGGCAAGGCGCGTTTGGGCAGGGGCGATCGCGAAGGCGCGCGCGAAGCATGGGAGCGCGCGACCGCCGTCGCCAACGCCCACGGCGATGTGCAGGTCGTCAAGGAGGTCGCGGTTTTCCTGCGGCGGCTGGATCGTTGAAGCCGACGTACCGGCGCGCCACGCGCGGGCGCCAAGTCGTCCGGGGCGCCACGCACCCGCGGCCTCCGTACACATCCTCGCGCTGACGAGGTATCTCCATTGCGTTGTTTTGCGCACTATTGCATGACCTTCCGGTGCGCGATCGGCGACCGCGCCGCGCGGCCAGGTCCGGGCAAATCAGCGGCGCTGCCGCGATACGCGGACTGTTGGAAGCGCGTCACACCGCAGGGTTCGTTCGCGTAGGTTTGAGCTGCAAAACGAAAACAGATGTGACGGCATCATCGCGTCAAAGAATCGCGATGCCCGCTGACACGCAGCGCTTCGGCCCTGAGCGGTCAAACCGTGAAACACGCGTTGCCTCGTACGATGTTGACGCTCTCGATGCCCAAGATTTGTAATGCGCTGGGATAAGTACGGCCAGCCGCAATGGGATATTTGATGGATCTACGTCCGCCCTTCTTCAGAGGGGCTTCTTCCAGTCGCAAATCGGCGCACGGCGCGCTGACGGCCTTATGGCAGAGGGCCGATATGCCGGAAGAGGCGCTTGGCTACATCGATCTGCCGGGCGCCGATCCCGTCCTTCCCTCGTCGTTTTCCGTGGGCATGGCCGCTCAATGCAGCATGGGCGCCGCGGCGCTGGCCGCCGGCGAAATCTGGCACATGCGCGGCGGCCGGCGCCAGCGGGTGTCGGTCGACATGCGCCATGCGGCGCAGGAAACCCGCGGCTACTTCACCGTGGATGGCGTGCAGCCGAATAGCTGGGACAAGATCACCGGCGTGTACCGCTGCGGCGACGGCAACTGGGTTCGCATACACGCCAATTTCGCGCATCACCGCGACGGCGCGCTCGCGCTGCTGGGATGCCCCACCGGCGCCACCGTCGAGCGCCGCGCCGTCGAGCGCGCACTGTCGCGCTGGAAGGCGCTGGAGTTCGAAGAGGCCGCGGCTGATGCCGGGCTGGTAGTGGCTGCCTTGCGTACCTTCGACGAATGGGACCGCCATCCGCAAGCGATTGCCGTGTCGCAGCTGCCGCTGGTGTGCATCGAACGCATCGGCGATGCGCCGGAGCGCCCCTTGCCGCGCTATGGCCAGGATCCTCGCCCCCTGCAGGACATCCGCGTACTGGACCTGACACGCATCATCGCCGGGCCAGTCTGCGGTCGCACGCTGGCCGCCTACGGCGCGGATGTGATGCTCTTGAATTCCCCCAACCTGCCGAACATCGGTGCCATCGCGGAAACCAGCCGCGGCAAGCTTTCGGTGCTGGCGGACCTGGATACCGCGAGCGGCCGCATCACGCTGGGTAATCTGCTGCGCAGCACGAATGTGTTCGTGCAGGGGTATCGGCCGGGCGCCCTCGAAGCGCAAGGCTTCGGGCCGCAGGACGTCGCCCGTTTGCGGCCAGGTATCGTCTACGTCTCCTTGTCCGCTTATGGCCATGTCGGCCCCTGGGCACGACGCCGCGGCTTCGATTCCCTGGTGCAGACGGCAAGCGGCTTCAATCATGCGGAAGCGCAAGCGGCCGGCCAGGAAGCGCCGCGCCCCTTGCCGGTCCAGATCCTGGATTACGCCAGCGGCTACCTGATGGCTTTCGGCGCCCAGGTTGCGCTGGCCCGGCAAGCGACGGAGGGCGGAAGCTGGCATGTCCGCGTGTCGCTGGCGCAGACCGCCCGTTGGCTGCGCGGCCTGCCGCGCGTGCCGCACGGCTTGAGCTGCCCGATGCCGCCGCTGGATGGGTATCTTGAGGAAACCGCATCGGGCTTCGGCAGCCTTGCCGCAGTGCGTCATGCCGCGCGGTTTTCCGCCACACCCGCCAAATGGTGTAGGCCATCGGCGCCGCCCGGCACTCATCCCACCGTCTGGCCGTTCAACTAGGGGCCGCCAGGCACTCACCCTTGCGCCAGCGCGACGCGTCTTCCTGGGTTGCCGGGCCCTAGCAGCGGTCCTTCGCGCGGAGTAGACTTTGCGACCTCGCGCCGCAGCGCGTATTCGTACAGGTCACGCCATGTCCACCACCATCTATCACAATCCACGGTGCGGAACCTCGCGCACCGTGCTCGAAGCCCTGCGCGAAGCAGGCGTCACGCCCACCATCGTGGAATACCTGAAGACGCCGCCGTCGCGCGACACCTTGAAGGACCTCATTGCGCGGGCGGGCCTGAGCGTGCGCGATGCCGTTCGCGCCAAGGAGCCGATCTACCAGGAACTGGGCCTGGATGCGGCCGACGTCAGCGACGATAGGCTGCTCGATGCCATGATCGAGCATCCCATCCTGATCAACCGGCCTTTTGTCGTCACGTCCCGGGGCGCGCGCCTGTGCCGGCCCGCCGAAGTCGTGCAGGAAATCCTGCCGGAGTAGGCTTGCCGCAGTGGCTCGACCCATCCAGCGCGGGCGCCGCGGTGACGGGGCTTCCGTTGCCGCGGCGCCTTTACCCGATCAGAATACCCAGGAAGCATTCACCTTCAGGTTGTGGTCGGTGGCCTTGCGAGCGAACTGGCCGGCGTACCCCAGTCCCAAGCTCATATTGCCCGTCGATCGCAAGGTGATGCCGGCTTCGGCCACTAAGGCGTCGCGTGCGATCGGAACGCCCGTCACCGTGAAGCTATCGCCCTGGTTGAACGACACGCGCGTCGACGGCGTGACATCGCCGTAGGCGTGACGCCATCCCAGCCCGCCATGCAGCGTCAGGCTCAGGTCTTTTTGCAGTTCCCATTCATTGCTGGCGCGCGTGCCCAGCGTGGAAAAGGCCAATCCCTGGCTGGCTCCCTTCGCATTCAGGGCCGCGGTACCGGACTCGGCGACGTTTGCCGTGCGGGTGTTCACGTAGGCCAGGCCCAGGTAAGGTTCCACGGTGGCGCTGCCCAGCGGCAGGACGTAGGCCGCTTCGCCGAACAGTTGCGCGGTGCGGCCGCGGTAATTCGCCTTGGCCGGATCCAGGTCGTCCGTCTCGCGCGAGGTCCGGATGCCGTGCCAGGAATAGGCGGCGCCATAGCCCAGGCGGATGGGGTCCAGCTGCGTCGATCCGTACAGGCCCAGCGTGTAGGTGTCGACGTTGGCCTTGCTGTAGCGGTCACCCAGCCGTGCGCGGCTGTTCGAGAAGCCGGCCGCCGCGCCCAGGCGTGTCGTGGGCGAGACGGAAAAGTCGGTGCCGAGCAGAAAGCCGGCGCTGGAGCTTCGCAGGTCCGCGGTGCCATGCTCGCCACGCAGGGTGCCGTTCGAACCCAGCACCGTGGCCCAGACTGCCGTGTCCGACGCCGCAGCGATGTCGGCGGAACCATCGGCGATACCGAACGGGCCACGCGTGCGCTGGAGCAGCGCGGCGCGGATATCGTCGGACTCCTGGTTCAGGTGGCCCAGGACGCTGGCGTGTATTTCGCCGGAAAACTGATGGAATTGCTGGACGAGCCGACGAGCCTCGTCTTCGCTCAGGGCGGGCTCTGCATCCGTGGCGTCGGTGTTCGACGACGTGGACTGCGCCACCTCGGTCGCGTGTTCGGCGGGTGAGTCGGCGTTCTGTTCGACCTGGGACTCCGCGGTGTGCTCAGGCTGGGATTCGGCGGCTGCCGGATCCTGGGGAAGTGCGCCTTCCTCGGCCGTGGGCTGGCTGTGCCGGTTGGCGAGATGTTCCTTCTGCCATTTGAGCTTGGCCAGAAGCGCTTCGGCGCCGGTCGGAGTTTCGGCTTGCGGCGCCGGTTCCTCCACCGGGGTGGCGTGCCTTTGAGCCAAGTGTTCCTTCTGCCACCGGAGCTTGGCTTTCAGGGCCTCGGGGCCGTTGGTGACTTGGGCGGAGGCGAGGGCGGGCAGGCACAGGCCGCCAGCTAGGATATGAGCGGTGAGCGCGGGCAAGAGGCGCGCGCGCGCGTGGCGGCCAGGGGTCGCCTGGCCTGGTGCAGCGATGCGGGAAAACATATTTACCTTATGAACTGACTACACAGAGAACGCGTCGAATGCCGTCGCGTTTGCGTGCCCATCCGGCGCTCCGGATGGCGCTACGCAATGTATTCAGTTACCTGTAAGGCGAATATCAGAATGTTCTGAATGGTGGCCGCCGCGCCGGGCCCGACGCGTCTTCAGCGCATGGATGTGGCGCGGTGGCGACAATCCAGGGGCGCCAGTCGCCCGCAAGATCCAGGAGCGGCGTCTTCAGTGGCCGGTGTCCCATGCCAGCGGCCACGCGATGCCGTCTTCAGTGGCCGGCGACCCCGTGTCAGCGCCCGGACTCGCGCGTATACGATGGACGCGCCTGTCGGTGCGAGCCGCCGCGGTCCTGTGTCTGCCGGACCGGATCGGCGCGGATCTCGCGCCGCTGCGCGTTGTCGTGCCGGGCGAGCTCCCGCTGTGATTGCTGTCGTTGTGACTGCCATTCCCGTTGCGATTGATTCTGCTCGCGCTGGCGCAGGCGTTCCTGTTGCGCGATTTCGCGCTGCTGCAGCCCCAATTGCTGCGATACCGCCTGCTGGCGCTGGTTGTATTCCTGCCGTACCGCCTGTTGCCGCGCGTCGCCTTCGCGCTGGTTCGTGCGCTGCAGCTGCTGGCGGTATTGCTGCTGTTGCTGTTGCTGCTGCAGCTGTTGCTGGCGGAACTGCTGCTGTTGTTGTTGCTGCTGCAGCTGTTGCTGGCGATATTGCTGCTGTTGGAATTGCTGTCGTTGTTGGAACTGGTCCTGTTGCTGTTGGCGGTACAGGTCGCGTTGCATCTGCTGGCGCTGGTCGAACTGCTGCTGCTGGCGCTGTTGGAATTGCTCTTGCTGCATCTGCTGCCGCTGTTGCGCATGCTGCTGCTCAAGCTGTTGTTGCTGCCGCTGTTGTTGCTCGCGCAATTGCTGCTGGTATTGCGAATCGGGTGGCGACTGTCCGGACGGCAGCGGGGGCAGGGGTTGTTGCAGCTGGCGCTGCTGGAACTGCTGCTGCTCGTTCCTTTGCTGCAACTGCTGTTGCTGCAACTGCTGCTGCAGCCGCAGCTGTTGCTGCTGTGACTGCTGTTGCTGTTGCAGCTGCTGCGTATAGGTGGGCGCGGCTTGCGCCACCTGCGGCGCCTGCGCGGCGCTTCCCTGCGGCGAGCGTGGCGCGGCGCCCCCGTGCGGCCGGTCGTCACCGCGCGGCTGCGCGTCCGGGTGGTGCTGCTCGGCCTGCGGCGGCCGCGGTTGCTCCTGGTGTGGCGTTTGCTGCTGCTCCAGCCGTTGCTGTTGGTGCTGCTGCTGTTGGTATTGCGGTTGCTGCGCCTGCTGGTGTTTCGGCGACCATTGGCGCTGCTGCAATTGCTGGCGCTGCTGGTCGGCTTGCCGTTCCTGGCTTTGCAGGCGTTGGTCCAGCTGGCGCTGCTGCGTTTCCATCTGCCGGGCCTGGCCGTTCCTGCTTGGCCAGGACGCGTTGCTCGAGTCATGCGCGCCTTGCCCACCCTTGTCCGCCGCTCCATGAGCGCCTTGATGCGCCGGATTGCCGCCGCCACGCGGGTCCCACTTGCCGTCCGGGCGGCGCCACGTGTTCTCCGCGCTGCCGGCGGGATGGGCGAATGCGGCCTGGGGTGGCCGCCCCTGGTTTACCGTCATGTACTGCTGCCGGTCCTGCCCCGCGTTGCGCACCAGATCGGTCTGCGTACGCAGGGGAGGTGTGTGCCGCTCGTGCTGCGCGGCCTGTTCCCGCGCATCGGGGGCGCGGCGCACGCCGCCGGGGCCCCCGTAATAGCTCACGTGCGGCCCATCGGATCTGGCGATGGACACGGGATGGCTATAGATGTAGCGCGATCTGCCGGGCACGACGCGCGTGACATCGCGGTTGTAGTAGAAGTGGCGGTCACGCCAGTAGCCGCCGACGTAGCCCCGGCCGATATAGCCGAAGCCGTAGTCGATGCCGCCGTAGTAGCCCACATGAGGCCCCCAGTAGCCGCCGCGCCAGCGGTAGACGGGACCTTCGTATAGCCAGTAGCCCGGTGTCCAGAGGGCGCCGACGTAGGGCGCCAATACCCAGACGCCCGGTATCCAGTAGAACCCGTAGGCGTTGCGCGCCCAGTAGCCCGGAACCCAGATATAGCCGTCACCCGGTGCCGGCGGCTGGTCGTACGCCGGCAGCGGGGGAGGCGCCTCGGAAGACGTATCCAGCGCCGCCAGATTGGCATCGGCCGGGTCCGGCGCACCATCGCCATCGGCGGCCTGCGCCTGGGCGGGATAGCCCGGGGGCGGCGTGTCGGCCGACGGCGGCGCCTGCGCGGGGTCGTTCTGCGGGTAGGTCCCCGCGGGCGGGTCCTGGGGATAGGCGCCGTTGTCCGGGTATGCCGGTTGTTGCTGGTACACGGGCGCCTGCGGGGCCTGTGGCGGCGCCGGGATCGTCGCCCCCGGCACCGACTGCGGATAGCTGGTTTGCGCGTGTGACGGCGCCACGCCTGACATGCCGGCCGAAACCAGCAACGCACCGAGCGTCAGACGGCCAATGCGCGAAGGGTAGATCGCGTCCATGAGGCCTCCACATCGTTCATGCGTCCGGTCAGTAGCCGTAGTAGGGGTAAGGCGCGGGGTAGTAATAGACCGGCGCCGGCCGGTGATAGTAGGCCGGACGCGCCGGCACGACCACACAGCCACTCAACGTACTGGTTACCGCCAAAACTGCAATGAGCTTCTTCATGCCTGACTCCTGTGATGCGCCGACTCTCGGTGCATGGAAGCAGTGTAGGCATGCTGTCGTGGAGCGGGAGACTTTGAAATCGTTTTGAAATGCCTGCCGGGTTACCAATTCCTACCCGCGGTACAGGCTGTGTCGCCCACGCATGGATTTGCTTCCATGCGTGAGCTGCATGACAGGAGTAAAAGCGCGTTAACAGCCCTTAGTTAAAACGGCCGCCCGCGCCCCCGACGCTGAAGCGGCCGGCGCCCAACAAGGCGACGGCAATCGCCGTGAACAAGTACATGCCTTGCAATTCCAGCTGCCAGCCGCCCTGGCCATTGAGCATGAACAGCTGCGCGTGGTGCACCAGCACGAAGGCCGCCAGCATGTTGAGGGCGATCAGCAGACCGCCCAGGCGGGTGAAGATGCCGGCGATGACCAGGATGGGCGCCACGACTTCGCCGATATAGACGAAGTAAGCCGTAAAGCCGGGCCAGCCATGGTCTTGCACCATGCCGACGATGCCGCCGACACCGTGGGTCATTTTGGAAATACCGTGCAGCAGGATAAGAATGCCAAGCACCAGTCGCAGGATCAGCTTGGCGGCGTCGTCGTGTCGGTTCATCGTTTTCTTCTCTAAGGTTCGGTGTACGGGGAATGCGGGGGCCTGTGCCGGCGGTGATGCCCGCGACGATGTCACCGGCCGCCGGAACGAGCTTCGCAATTATGGCAAATCTTCACGACCGGATCAGCGTGGATTTCCCAAAAAGGCTTTCGGCCAGATCGACCACCACTTCCGCCGTCTGGTTGCGCATATCCTTGGCCGGGTTCAGTTCCATCAGGTCCAGGGACGACAGCCGCCCCGTGTCGGCGATCATCTCCATGCACAATTGCGCCTCGCGGTAGGTCGGGCCGCCCAATACCGGCGTGCCGACCCCGGGGGCGACGGCGGGGTCCAGGAAGTCGGCGTCGAAGCTGACGTGCAGATGCGTGTCGCCCGTGATGTCGGCCAGCGCCATCTCCATGGTTTGCCGCATGCCGTTTTCGTCGATATAGCGCATGTCGAACACCTTTATCCCCAGGGCGCGCAGCTGGCGCTTTTCGTCGGCGTCCACGCTGCGGATGCCGATCTGGCGGATGGTGGCCGGGTTCGCCACCGCGGGATAGGCATCCCCCAGCCGGGTCAGCGTATCGGGACCCTCGCCGCACAGGCACGCGATCGGCATGCCGTGGATATTGCCTGTCGGGCTGATGATGTGGGTGTTGGCATCGGCGTGCGCGTCCAGCCAGAGCACCATGAGGGGCTTGCCGGCTTCGCGGCACTGCTGCGCGATGGCGGAAATGGAGCCGATGGCCAGGCAGTGGTCGCCGCCCATCAGAATGGGGAAGCGGTCGTTGCGGCGGGCGGCCAGGACGGCCTGGTAGACTTCGCGGTTCCACTGGACGACCTCGTCCAGATGCCGCAAGCCTGCCTGCGCCGTGCCGGACGGATTGGCTGGCCCTGCCAGGTTCCCCGCATCGTGCACGGCCAGGCCGTGCCGCTGCAGCGCCTCGCGCAGGCCGGCGACGCGCAGCGCTTCCGGGCCCATCGAGGCGCCCCGTATGCTGGCGCCCACGTCGGTCGGCGCGCCGATAAGATCGATGGCTTCCTTCATCCTTTGCTCCCGAAACGTCCCTGCGCGGCTAACATGCGAAAGGTAACGCCACATCGCCGCCCGGCAGGATATCTTCATGATCCTAATCGTATACGCCCATCCGTATCCGCGGCATTCCCGCACCAATCGCGCCATGCTGCACTCGCTGGAGGACATGCCCGGCGTGCGGGTACGTTCGCTCTATGACCTTTACCCGGACTTCCATATCGACGTGGCGGCGGAACAGGCGGCGCTGGCCGCCGCCAGCCTGGTCGTGTGGCAGCATCCCATGCACTGGTACGGCGCGCCACCCTTGTTCGGCCAGTGGATGGACAAGGTGCTGCAGCACGGCTGGGCGTATGGCCCGGACGGCACCGCGCTGCGCGGCAAGCCGCTGATGTGGAGCGTGACGACCGGGGGGGCGGCCGACGATTTCACGCGCTGCGCCGACACGGACCTGACCGTACTGGGCCAGCCCCTGCGCAGCGCCGCCGAGTTGTGCGGCATGCACTGGCTGCCTCCCTATGCCGTGCACGGCGCGGTGACGCTGGATGCCATGGAGCTGGCCGCGGTGGCCTCGCGCTATCGCGACCTGCTGTCCGGCCATGCGGGCACCTCGCGCCCGGTCATGACGGAGATAAGCCATGGATAAGACGTTCCTGCTGGAAGGCCTGGTGTACCTCGCCGCCGCGGTGATTTTCGTGCCGCTGGCCATGCGCGCCCGCATGGGATCGGTGCTGGGCTATCTGATCGCCGGCTGCGTGATCGGCCCATGGGGACTGCGGCTGGTCGAGGATCCCGAGCAGATACTCGGCTTCGCGGAAATCGGCGTGGTCCTGATGCTGTTCCTGATCGGCCTGGAGCTCGATCCCCGGCGCCTGTGGCATATGCGGATACCGGTGTTCGGCGGCGGCGCGCTGCAGGTGGGGTTGTGCGGCGCCGTGCTGGCGGCGTTCATGGCCTGGCTGGGCCTGGCCTGGCCGATCGCCGCCCTGGTGGGAATGACCCTGGCGCTGTCGTCCACGGCGGTGGCGATGCAGGCGATGGGCGAACGCAGCCTGCTGCAGACCACGCTGGGCGAGCGCTCGTTTTCCGTGCTGCTGTTCCAGGACCTGGCGGCCATTCCGCTGATCGCGATGATCCCGCTGCTGGCCGGCAGCGAGGCCGGTGAGGGCGGCGACAGCGTGGGATTGGCCGCGCTGAAGATAGTCGGCGCGGTGGCCCTGGCCGTGGTCATGGGCCGCTACCTGGCCCGTCCGCTGCTGCGCTTCGTCGCCCGTTCCAACCTGCGCGAAGTCTTCAGCGCGGTGGCGCTGCTGCTGGTCATCGGCGTGGGCGAGCTCATGGAGCATGCCGGCCTGTCGATGGCCATGGGCGCCTTCCTGGCGGGCGTGCTGCTGGCCAGCTCGGAATACCGGCATGCCCTGGAAAGCGATATCCAGCCGTTCAAGGGATTGCTGCTGGGCCTGTTCTTCATGGGCGTCGGCATGTCCATCGATTTCGGCACGCTGCTGGAAAATCCCCTGCTGATCCTGGGGATGCTGGCGGGTTTTCTGGTGCTGAAGTTTGCCGTCCTGTTCGGACTTGCCCGTCTCTTCGGTGCCCAGCGGGGGCGCTGCCTGCTGTTCGCCGCCCTGCTGGGGCAAGGCAGCGAGTTCGCCTTCGTGGTTTTTTCCACGGCGCGCGCGGCCGACGTGCTGCCGGAGAACTGGGCGCGTGTCCTGACCCTGGTGGTGGCGCTTTCCATGGCCGCCACGCCGGTGATCCTGGCCGTGCTGGACGCGCTGGAGCGGCGCAAGCCCAAGAGCACGCGGGCCGCCGACCCCATCGAGGACGACGGCGCGCGCGTCATCATCGCGGGGTTCGGCCGTTTCGGCCAGATCGCCGGCCGCCTGCTGCTGGCCAACGGCATCAAGGTCGTGATCCTGGATCACGACCCGGACAACATCGACACGGTGCGCAAATTCGGCATGAAGGTGTTCTACGGCGATGCCACCCGCTCCGATCTGCTCGAAACGGCGGGCGCGGCGCGCGCGGAAGTGCTGGTGAACGCGATCGATAGCGTATCGGACAACCTGCGCCTGGTGGACGTGGTACGGCAGGACTTTCCCCATCTGCGCGTGGTGGCGCGGGCGCACGACGCGGTGCACTACTTCCAGCTGCGCAAGCGCGGCATCCAGATCGTGGAACGCGAGTTGTTCGAATCCTCGCTGCTGGCCGGCCGCAAGGCCCTGGAGGCCCTGGGCATGGGGCCATACGAAGCCAAGGAAGTGGCTGATGCCTTCCGCCGTAACAACGTCGATATGCTGGAAGAAACCACGCCTCGCTTCGAGGACGACGGGTTCCGGATCACCGTCGCGCGGCGGGCGCAGGATACCCTGGAGACGTCGATCGCCCGCGATCGCGCCTTATCGCGGGCGGTGCATCGCGCGCCCTGGGGCGGCGAGCGCGCCGCTCCGTGCGAAGAGCAGGACCAGGCCGCCTAGGGCCCGGCCTGCTTCGATGGGCTAGGTGCCCTGGATGCGCTTGCCGCTATCCTGGTCGAACCAATGCAAGGGATGGCGCCCATCGGGCCCGACGTTCATCTGGTCGCCGGGCCGGATGGTCGCTTCCTGCAGCTGGCGCGTGGTGCAGCGGACGACCAGGTCGGCGTCCCCGCAGCGGCCGTGTACCAGCTGCTCCGAGCCCAGTGTTTCCACCATTTCGATTTCCACGCGCATGCCCGGCGCGTTCAGCACCATGTGTTCCGGGCGCAGCCCCAGCACCGCGCCGCGCCCGCGCACGGTGGGCGGGACGTCGGTGGGCTTGATCGCCAGGTCGACGCCGGCGGCGGTCTTCAGCGTTCCGTCCCCCTGCACATTCACGGAAATCAGGTTCATGGGCGGCGAGCCGATGAAGCCGGCCACGAAGGTGGACGCCGGCCGCTCGAAGACTTCCATCGGCGTGCCGATCTGCTCCGGGACGCCCTTGTTCATCACGATCATCCGGTGCGCCAGGGTCATGGCCTCGACCTGGTCGTGCGTCACGTACAGGCTGGTGGTCCCCAGCCGGCGGTGCAGCTTCAGCAGTTCCAGGCGCATGGCCACGCGCAGCTTGGCATCCAGATTGGACAGCGGTTCGTCGAACAGGAACACCTTGGGTTCGCGCACGATGGCGCGGCCCATGGCCACGCGCTGGCGCTGGCCGCCGGACAGCTGGCGCGGCCGCCGTTCCAGCAGGTGGCCCAGTTCGAGGATCTGCGCGGCGGCTTCGACGCGGCGACGGATCTCGTCCTTGGACATCTTGCGGATCTTCAGCCCGTACGCCATGTTCTGGAATACGCTCATGTGCGGATACAGGGCGTAGTTCTGGAACACCATCGCGATATCGCGCTCGGCAGGCTCCAGCTCGTTCACCACCCGGCCGTCGATCTCGATCTGGCCGCTGGTGATGGTTTCCAGGCCGGCCACCATGCGCATCAGCGTGGATTTGCCGCAGCCCGAAGGCCCCACGATCACGACGAATTCGCCGTCGGCGATATCGACGTCGATGCCGTGGATGACGGGAATGTCGCCGGCGTAGGTTTTCTTGACGTTGCGAAAGCTCAGGGTAGCCATACGAAGAGTCGGTGAGTTGCGGCGGCGATCATTTTTCGGTGTCCACGAGGCCCTTGACGAACCACTTCTGCATGAGGATCACGACCAGGGCGGGCGGGATCATCGCGAGCATGGCCGTGGCCATGGTGATATTCCATTCCGTGACGCTGTCGCCGCCGCTGACCATGCGCTTGATCCCGATCACGATCGGGTACATGTTTTCCTGCGTGGTGATCAGCAGGGGCCACAGGTACTGGTTCCAGCCGTAGATGAACTGGATCACGAACAGGGCCGCGATGCTGGTGCGCGACAGCGGCATCAATACGTCGCGAAAGAAGCGCATGGGGCCCGCGCCGTCGATGCGCGCGGCTTCCACCAATTCGTCCGGCACGGTCAGGAAAAACTGCCGGAACAGGAAGGTCGCGGTGGCCGAGGCGATCAGCGGCAGCGTCAGGCCGGCATAGGTGTTCAGCAGGCCCAGGTCCGCCACCACCTTGTAGGTGGGCGCGATGCGCACTTCCACGGGGAGCATCAGCGTGACGAAGATCATCCAGAAGAAAAACATGCGGCCGCGGAAGCGGAAATACACCACCGCGAAGGCCGACAGCAGCGAAATGATGATCTTGCCGATGGAGATGGCCAGGGCCATGACCAGGCTCACCCACAGCATGCGGCCCACCGGCGCGCCGCTGGAGCCCCCGCCCGAACCGGCGAACAGCGCCTGGATGTAGTTGCTGAGGAAGTGCGAGCCGGGCAGCAGCGACATCGGCGCGTTGGCCACTTCCTGCGCCGTTTGCGTGGACGCGACGAAGGTCACATAAAGCGGAAAGGCCACCACGGCCACGCCACACAGCAGTATGGCGTGAGCCAGGATATCCAGCCAGGGACGGCGTTCAACCATAGAGCCTCTGAATCAGTACTGGACCTTGCGGTCGATATAGCGGAATTGCATGACGGTGAGCGCCACCACGATGACCATCAGCACCACCGATTGCGCCGCCGAGGAACCCAGGTCCAGCCCGCGGAAACCATCGCTGTACACCTTGTAGACCAGGATCGCCGTCGACGTGCCGGGTCCGCCCTGCGTCGTCGTGTCGATGACCGCGAAGGTGTCGAAGAAGGCATAGATGACGTTGACCACCAGCAGGAAGAAGGTAGTGGGCGACAGCAAAGGGAACACGATGGTCCAGAACCGGCGGGCCGGCCTGGCGCCGTCGATGGCGGCCGCCTCGATGAGCGAACGGGGGATCGACTGCAGTCCGGCCAGGAAAAACAGGAAGTTATAGGAAATCTGCTTCCAGACGGAAGCGATCAACACCAGGATCATGGCCTCGGTGCCGTTCAGCCGCGGATTCCAGGCCACGCCCATCCGGGTCAGCGCCACGGCCAGGATGCCCACGGCGGGCGAAAACAGGAACAGCCACAGCACGCCGACCACGGCAGGCGCGACGGCGTACGGCCAGATCAGCAGGGTCTTGTACAGCCCCGCGCCGCGGATGACGCGGTCGGCCATGACCGCCAGCAGCAGCGATACGGACAGGCCCACGACGGCGACCAGTATCGAGAACATCGCCGTGACCTTGAAGGAGTCGATATACGTCGCCTGGCTGAAAAGATCGGCGAAGTTGGACAGGCCGGCGAACGAGGAAGAGAGGCCGAACGGATCTTCGATGTGCAGCGATTGCCACATCGCCTGGCCGGCCGGCAGAAAGAAAAACACCACCGTGATGGCGAGCTGCGGCAGCAGCAGCAGATAGGGCAGGAGCTTGTGGCCGAAGACGACGCGTTTTTCCATGGTTAACAGGCCCTAGTGCGAGGCGGGATCGCCGCGAGCGCATAAAAAACGTGAGATATTCGGGTTGGGCGATCCCCTGACGCATCGCCTGGCGGGACAGTAGCCGTGTCCTGGCAAGACCAAGGCGCGGCTGGACCGCGACTTGGTCTTACAAGGGCCCGAAAACGGCCGCTACTTTACACTTTTTTCGAACTTCTCGAGGAGGTCGTTGCCCCGCTTGACCGCGTCCTTCAGGCCGGCTTGCGCGTCGACCTTGCCGGATACGATCTGCTCGATCGTGGCGTCCTCGATCTCGCGGATCTGCGGCAGGTAGCCCAGCCGCACGCCGCGCGACTGCGCGGTGGTCTCGACGTTCAGCTGCTTCACACCGACGTCGGTGCCCGGGTTCTGGTCATAGAAACCCTGCTTCTGCGTCAGTTCGTAGGCCGCCTTGGTCACCGGCACATAGCCGGTCTGCTGGTGCCACTTGGCCGCCACTTCGGGGCTGGACAGGTACTTGAAGAACTTCGTCACGCCCTTGTAGACGTCGGGCTTCTTGTTGGCGAAGACCCACAGGGACGCGCCGCCGATGATGGTGTTCTGCGGGGCACCCTTGACATCCGCGTAGTAGGGCAGGGTGGAGGTGCCGAACTTGAATTTGGCATTCTTCATGATGTTGGCGCGCAGGCCGCTGGAGCCGGTGATCATCGCGCACTTGCCCGAAATGAACAGGGCGTTGGGATCGTCGCCGCGGCCGCCGTACATGAATTCGCCGTCCTTGGCCAGGCTGGCCAGGAACTTCAGGTGCCGCACGTGCAGCGGCGAATCGATGGCCAGGCGCGCGTCCAGGCCGCCGAAGCCGTTGTCCTTGGTGGCGTAGGCCACGTTGTGCCAGGCCGAGAAGGTCTCCAACTGCACCCACGACGGCCACGAGGTGGTGTAGCCGCATTCCATGCCGGCCGCCTTCAGCTTCTTGGTGTCGGCCGCCAGGTCTTCCCAGGTCTTGGGCGGTTTTTCGGGATCCAGGCCCGCTTTCTGGAAAGCGTCCTTGTTGTAATAGAACACCACCGTCGAGCTGTTGAAGGGCATGGATACCAGCTTGCCCTGCGGCGACGAGTAATAGCCCGCGACCGCGCCGATGAAGTCCTTGGGATTGATGGGGTCGCCGGCTTCCTCGGACATCTGCTGCACCGGCTTGATGGCGCCCTTGGCGTACATCATCGTGGCGGTGCCGACTTCGAAGACTTGCAGGATGTCGGGGGCGTTGCCGGCGCGGAACGCGGCGATGCCGGCGTTCATCGATTCGCCGTAGTTGCCCTTGTAGACGGCCTTGATCTGGTAGTCGGGGTTCTGCTTGTTGAAGTCGTTGACGATCTCGTTGACGCGATCGCCCAGGGCGCCTTCCATGGAGTGCCAGAACTGGATTTCAGTGGCCGCGTTGGCCGATGACGCGGCGAAAGCGGTAAGCAGCGACGCCGCGACGAGCGCGAGGCGATGGGAGCGCATGGATGTTTCCTCCGTGGGTAGCGATGGCCGTTGCCCCGGGTAGGGGACAGGCAGCCCGACACCATATGAATTGTTTGTGACGAATTCGTGACTGTTACACCGCGCCCCGGCACTGTCAAATAGGGCTTGTCCTACGCTGCCCGGCCTTGTTCAACGGAATTTCCGCCGGGTTGGACGGCCTATGGTGTCCCGCCTGTTCCCTCGCCAGCCCGGTTCCTCACCCGCGCGCCCTTGGGCCCGCGACGATCCCGGGCCGCGGCAATGACCGTGGCGGCGCAGGCGTGATTACAATCCCGCTCCATGGACAAGAACCTGCATATCGCCTTTATCGGCGGCGGAAATATGGCATCCGCCCTGGGCGCCGGCATGGCCGGCAAGATCTGCCCGCCGGAAAACTTCCACGTCATCGACATCAATGCGGCCTCGCATGCGGCCTGGACGGCACGCGGCGCCACGGCGGCCACGGCGCCGGACGACCGGCTCGCCCTATGCAATGTGTGGTTCTACGCCGTCAAGCCGCAGTTCATGCGAGAGGCGGTGGCGGCCTCGCGCGGCTGGCTGCGCGAAGGCACCCTCGTGGTGAGCGTGGCCGCCGGCATCCGCGGCGATGTGCTGGCCGGCTGGCTGGGCGACGGCGCGCCGTGGCCCAAGCTGGTGCGGTGCATGCCCAATACCCCCGCCCTGGTGGGCGAGGGCGTGACCGGGATGCTGGCGCTGCCGGGCGTCAGCGCCGCGGAGCGCCAGTTGGCCGAAGCCATGCTGGCCTCGGTGGGCAAGGTGGTGTGGGTGCGCGACGATGCCGCCATCGATGCGGTCACCGCCCTGTCCGGCAGCGGCCCGGCCTATGTATTCCGGTTCATCGAAGCCCTGATCGAGGGCGGACTGAAGGTGGGCCTGGATGCCCAACAGGCGCGCGAGTTGGCGCTGGCGACGCTCTCCGGCGCCACGCGATTGGCACGGGAATCCGACGACCCGCCCGCGGTGCTGCGCGAACGGGTGACCTCCAAGGGCGGCACTACCGCCGCGGCGCTGAAGGTCTTCGAGGACGCCGATTTCATGGGGCTGGTCGCCCGCGCAATGCAGGCCGCCGCGCAGCGTTCGCGCGAGCTGGCGGACGAATTCGGCAAGGCTTGATCCGTCGCGGTCCCGCTATTGCAAGGCGTATGGCAAGGGCTGGGTGCGTATGGCGGGACCATCGGCGCCGCCCAGGCGCAGATGGCCGGCCGACAGGGTGTCCAGGGTCGTCTCGAACAGGATGGCCGCGTCCACGTCCCCCGCGGCGTCCACCACGCGTCCACAGGGTTCGTTCGGCTTGTCCGCATCGTAGATATCCGAGCCGGCCGCGATGGCGGCCGCGGGCTGTCCCGGCACGATTCCGTAGGCCATCCTGCGCTTGACCGTGCCGCGGTAATGGCTGCGCGCGACGACTTCCTGGCCGGGGTAGCAGCCTTTGGTGAAGCTGACGCCGCCGATCAGGTCCAGGTTGACGGTCTGGGGGATGAAGAGATCCTGCGTCGCCACGCCCACCCAAGGCAGGCCAGCGGCCAGGTCGGCAGCCTGCCAGGTCTCGGCATTGCCCGGGCCCAGCACGTTGGCCAGGCCGGCAGCGGCCTGGCGCTGTTCGTCCGTGGCGATCCACCACCAGCGATGCCCGCGCCCCGACGGGGCGGCGACCCACGTGCCGCTGGACAATTCGGCGCGGTGCCATGCCTGGCGCGGCAGGGTGCCGCCGGCGGCCGCGTCCAGCGCGGCCGGATCGCCGTCGGTCCAGACGCCGGCCACCTGCGCCGCCGCGACGGACAGCGTGACCTTGGCCCGCAGGACGAACATGCGCAGGCGCTTGAGTAGGGGTTCCACGACATCCGCGCGCACCAGGGCGCGCAGACGCGGGGCATCGCTCCCCGCATCGGCCGCGCCGGCGTCCGGGCGCCACATGACCAGCGTGGCCAGCAGCCGTCCCTTGGCGGTGCAGTAACCCGCCAGGGCGGCGTTGTCGCCGGCCAGGCCCTGGACGTCCTGGGTCAATTGCCCATGCAGGAAATCGATGGCGTCCGCGCCGCTGGCGGATACCAGGCGCAGCGCCGGCAGATCGGCGCGGTACGCGCGCGGGTCGGAAGAGCTCGAAGTAGGAACGGACAGATCGGTCATGAATAGAGGCAGGCCGTGACGGTCATACGTGATCCGGAAGTCCCGATGATACCGCCGGCGCCGGTCGGCCTCGGTTCATGCCCTGTTTGCACCGGGGTAATTGGGCGCCCAATGCCGCCGGCGCTAATCCTTTAAACTGCTGGGTCTCATGAAGAAGCGCTCCGCCTTAACCTTCTTTCTCGCATTCCTGCTCGTCCTTGTGCTTGCCGCGGCCGCCGCTTGCGGCGGCGCCTGGTACTGGATGCACCATACGCTGCGCCTGCCGGCCGAACGTGTCGACTTCGTCGTCGATCCGGGCAGCAGTCCGCGCGCCGTGGCCCGTACCCTGAACGCCGCGGGCGTGCCTCTTTGGGAAGACGGTTTCGTCTGGATGGCACGGCTCAGCGAGCGAGACAAGCTTATCAAGGCCGGCGGCTACCAGGCCATCCAGGGCGACACCCCATGGCGGCTGCTGGAGCGCCTCGCGCGCGGCGACATGAGCCAGCGCCAGATCACCTTCGTCGAAGGCTGGACCTACAAGCAGATCCGCCAGGCGCTGCGCGAGAACCCCGATATCAAGCAGACGCTGGGCGATGTCGACGATGCGGAACTGCTGCGCCGGCTGGGCTCGAGTGCCCCCAGCATGGAGGGATTGATTTTTCCGGACACCTACGTCTTCACGCCCGGCAGCACGGATTTCGACCTGCTGCGCCGCGGCTACCAGGAAGGACAGCGCATCCTGGCGCGCATCTGGGCGGAGCGCGACCCCGACTTGCCCGTGGCCACGCCCTATGACGCGCTCATCCTGGCGTCCATCATCGAAAAGGAAACCGGGGATACGGCCGATCGCGCGCGTGTGGCCGGCGTCTTCATCAACCGGTTGCGCGACGGCATGCCGCTGCAGACCGACCCCACCGTGATCTACGGCATGGGCGATACCTTCCAGGGTCGCATCCGCCGCCGCGACCTGCAGGCCGACACGCCGTGGAACACCTATACCCGGGCAGGCCTGCCGCCCACGCCCATCGCCAGCCCGGGACGGGCGGCGCTGCTGGCCGCCGTGCGGCCGGCGCATCACAATTACCTGTATTTCGTCTCGCGGGGCAACGGCACCAGCGAGTTTTCCGCGACGCTGTCGGATCACAATCGCAACGTATCGCGCTACATACTGGGCAAGGACCGCGCGCCATGACGATACGGGGCACATTCATCACGCTGGAAGGTGTGGACGGCGCGGGCAAAAGCACGCACACGGATTGGATCGCCGAAACGCTGCGCGGCCATGGCGCGCGCGTGGTCACCACGCGGGAGCCGGGCGGCACCGCCCTGGGCGAGCGCCTGCGCGAGCTGGTCCTGCACGAACCCATGGGCCTGGATACGGAAACCCTGGTCATGTTCGCGGCGCGCTGCGAACACGTACGCCAGGTCATCGAACCCGCCCTGGCGCGCGGCGACTGGGTGGTCTGCGACCGTTTCACCGACGCCACCTATGCCTACCAGGGCGGCGGCCGCCAACTGGGCATCGAACGCGTGGCCGTGCTGGAGGACTGGGTGCATCCCGGGCTGCAGCCGGATCGCACCTGGCTGTTCGACGTGCCGCTGGAAGTCGCGCGCGCGCGGCTGGCCGATGCTCGCACCCCCGACCGCTTCGAAAGCGAAGGCGCCGCCTTCTTCCAGCGTACGCGCGACGTGTACCTGGCAAGGGCAGGGCAATATCCCTCGCGCATCCGGGTGGTCGATGGGGGCCGCGATATCCCGGCGATACGCGCGCAGCTGGAAGCCGAAATCCGCGCCTTGGTGGACGCATCGCGATGAGCCTGGCGCAATTCCTGCCTTGGCAGACGGAAACCGCACGCGCCTGGCTGGCGCAGCGCGATCGTTTCGCCCATGCCTGGCTGATCCACGGCTTGGCCGGCATCGGCAAGCTGCAGTTCGCCTCGGCGGCGGCCGCCAGCCTGTTGTGCGAGTCTCCCCGGCAGGGGCTGGCCTGCGGGGAGTGCGCCGCCTGTGTCTGGGTGGCCAGCGGCAACCATCCCGATCTGCGGCGCATCCGGCCGGAGGCCGTCGCACTGGAAGAGGGGGCCGAAGCCGCGGCGGAATCGGAAGACGCCGACGCGGCGGCCGGCGCCTCGACCGGGGCGGGCGCCAAGCGGGCGCCGTCCAAGGATATCCGGGTCGATCAGATCCGCGCGCTGGAGTCCTGGTTCAACACCGCGACGCATCGCGGCGGCTGGCGGGTGGCGCTGCTGTATCCGGCCCAGGCCTTGAACGTGATCTCGGCGAACGCCTTGCTGAAGGTCCTGGAGGAGCCGCCCGCGCATACGATTTTCCTGCTGGTGGCCGACGCGCCGGACCGCCTGCTGCCCACCTTGCTGTCACGCTGCCGGCGCCTGCCCCTGGCCACGCCGGGGCGGCAGGAGGCGCTGCAATGGCTGGCGGCGCAGGATGTCGGCGATGCCGCGTCCTGGCTGGCGGCCGCGGGCGGCGCGCCCCTGGGCGCGTTGCGGCTGGCGCAGACGGAGGAAAGCGCGTGCCCCGCATGGCTGGAACAGCTGGCCGGACCGCTGTCGCAGGGCCAGTCGCCCGACGTCGGGGCCTTGGCCGATCTGCTGGACAAGCTGCCCGCCGTGCAGTGGATCGATGCGCTGCAGCGTTTCTACGTGGACCTGATGCTGGCCGGCGCCGGCGCGCCGGCCCGTTATTTCCCCGCGCTGGGGCCCGCGGTGGCCCGCACGGCCGCGCGCGCCGACGCGGCGAAAATGGCGGAGGGCGCGCGCTGGCTGACGCGCCAGCGCGCCTTGGCCGGCCACCCGTTGAACGCCAAGTTGTTTGCCCATGCCGCGCTGCAGCGCGTGGTGCTATCCTGCCAGGCCTAGGATGAAACCCACTCCCGAAGCGCTACGCGCTTCCCCCTCAAAAGGCGCGACGCTGGCGGACCGGCAAAGCCGGCTCCGCCGCATTCCCGATCCCGCCATACCCGTTTCATGCGATGCGCGTGGTGCGCGGCGCCATGGGCCACTGCTATGTACGTCGATTCTCACTGCCATTTGAATTTTCCCGAGCTGGCGCAAAACCTGCCGGACATCCTGGACCGCATGGCGGCGAACCAGGTCACCCACGCCCTTGTGGTGAGCGTGGCCATGCCGGACTGGCCCGGGCTGATGGCGCTGGTCAAGCCGCACCGCAACCTCTGGGCGTCGGTGGGGGTACATCCGGATTACGAAGACACGCAGGACCCATCGCCCGAGGAACTGGTCGAACTCTCCGCCGATCCCAAAGTGGTGGCCATCGGCGAGACGGGGCTGGACTACTACCGCCTGAGCGAGCCCCTGGACTGGCAGCGCGATCGTTTCCGCGCGCATATCCGCGCCGCGCGCGATGCAGGGTTGCCGCTGATCATCCACACCCGTTCCTCCGCTGAGGACACCTTGCGGATCCTGCGCGAGGAAAAGGCGGAAGAGGTGGGCGGCGTCATGCACTGCTTCACGGAGTCCTGGGACGTGGCGCAGGCCGCCATGGATCTGAACTTCCATATTTCCGTGTCCGGCATCGTGACGTTCAAGAACGCCGCCGTGCTTCATGACGTGGCCTCCCGCATGCCGCTGGAGCGGCTGTTGATCGAGACCGATTCGCCGTACCTCGCGCCGGTGCCGTACCGCGGCAAGGTAAACGATCCGTCCAAGGTGATCCACGTGGCGGAAAAGATCGCTGACCTGAAGGGGCTGCCCGTGGCGGACGTCGCCGCCGCATCGACAGAGAATTTCTTCAGCTTATTCAGCAAGATAGAGCGATAAGGCAGAATTCACTTCAACATTGCCGGCTGGCCGCTGCGTCGTCCCGCCTCGTTTGCCGCCACGGCGGCCCTTCCCCACAAATGGGGCTCGGATTTGGCGCCACGCCCAGCGCCGGTGTTTCTCCGCCGGGTGGCGCCTGCCTGTTCCTCATCCGGCCGTCGCTCGGGCGGTCGCGGAATACTTCAGCAATTCCTTTCACTTTCCTGCATAAGGGGTTGAAATGAAAGATCAATATCTCAAGAAACCGCGCTATGTCGTCGCCTTGGGCGCCGCCGCGCTCGTCTCCCTGGCCGTGCCCGGCGTGTCGCGGGCCGCGGATCCTGCCAACGCGCCGGTTATCGTTGCGAACGACCGGGCGGACGATATACGCGCGCTGCTGGCCCAGGGCTGGAATCCGAATACCCGCATCAAGGGGCAGCCGGCGATCATGCAAGCCGTGCGAGACGGTGCCTGGCACGTGTACGACGTGCTGGCCGCCGACCGCCGTACGGACGTCAACGCTGCCAACGACCACGACGAAACGCCGTTGATGTACCTGGCGATCCAGGGGCAGACCCAGCGGGCACGCGCCCTGATCGCGCGCGGCGCGAAGGTCAACCGGCTGGGATGGACGCCGCTGCATTACGCCGCGTCGAAAGGGCAGATGGATATCGCCAAGCTGCTGCTGGCGCACGAGGCCATTGTCAATGCGCCCGGGCCGGACGGCACCACGCCGCTGATGATGGCGGGCCTGTCCGGCAGCCGCGAGATGGTGGATTTCCTGCTGAAGGCCGGCGCCGATCCAACCATGCGCAACCTGCAGGGCCTGGACGCGGCCGCCTGGGCCGCCTCGGCCCAGCACCAGGAGCTGGCGACGGCCCTGACGCAGGCCGCGGTGAAGCACGAGGCCCAATTGCGCGGCACGGCGGGCGGTGGCGCAACGCCTACCGTTCCGGCATCCGCGCCTACTGAAGCGCCCGCTGGGCAAGGAGCGGCCGGCCTGCCGCCTGTCGCGCCGCCGGCAAGCGCCCCCACGGCAGATCCGCGTCCGCCGCAGCCCACGCTGAAGGGCGTGGAAGGCGTACAACTGGATCCCAACGCGGGCGCCAAGCCGCAGTAAGGCGTCAGGGGAAGGCTTGGGGAAAACCCGATTCGCTTGATATTTCGTTGATAATTTATCAACAAAATATTAGTATCGCGCCGTGATCGCATCGCGGTGCACGCGCGCGCACGGCGCCTCCCTGGCCCTCCCTGGTCCCAGGCGGGCGTTGCGTGGACGGGCCTGCCGCGGCGCGATGTTCCCTCGTCCACGTCCAGGACCTTCATGAGCGTCTCTCACGACTCCAGGCCGCCCATCGCGGCGTCCTCGCATCTTGTCTCGGACCGCGCGCCGGATCTTTCCTCGGTCGAGTTCGGCCTGATGATCGCCGGCCACGCCTTCAACCGCTGGATCGTTCGCTGCATGGCGGCGGCGGGCCTGCCGGACCTGACGTCCATCGACGTGATCGTCCTGCATCACGTGTACCACCGGCAGCGTGGGAAAAAGCTGGCGGACATCTGCTTCACGCTGAATATCGAGGACACCCACATCGTCAACTACTCCCTGAAAAAGCTGGAGCGCCTGGGCGTGGTCCAGGGCCAGCGCAGCGGCAAGGAAGTGGTCTATTCGGTCACCCCGAAGGGAGGCGATGTCATTGCCCGCTATGTCCAGGTACGCGAGCGCTGCCTGATCGACGGGCTGCCCGCGGCCAGCAGCGGGCTGGAGTTTTCGCAGGATCTCGCCAATCTGCTGCGGGGCCTGTCGGGCGTGTATGACCAGGCCGCCCGCGCGGCCACGTCGCTCTAGGTTTTTGTTTTTCAACGTTCTAGCCGCCGGCGGCGCGCGCCAGACCGGCGATACAGCATGGGGATCGCTATGAAGTGGCAATTCTGGGTAGACCGTGGCGGCACGTTCACGGATATCGTGGGACGGCAGCCGGACGGCACCACCACCACCATCAAGATGCTTTCCGAGAACCCGGAGCAATACCGCGACGCGGCCGTCGCCGGTATCCGCAGGCTGCTGGGCCTGGCGCCCGGCCAGCCCGTACCGGCCGACCAGGTGGACTGCGTCAAGATGGGAACCACGGTGGCGACCAACGCGCTGCTGGAACGCAAGGGCGAACGTACGCTGCTGGTGACCACGCGCGGCTTTCGCGACGGCCTGCGCATCGCGTACCAGAACCGCCCGCGCCTGTTCGACCGCAACGTCGTGCTGCCGGAAATGCTGTATGACGGCGTCATCGAGGCCGGCGAACGCATCGGCGCGGACGGCGAAGTCGTCACGCCGCTGGACGAGGCGGCGCTGCGACGGGATCTGCAGGCCCGCTACGATGAAGGTATCCGTGCCGTCGCCATCGTGTTCATGCATGCATGGCGCGAGCCCCGGCACGAACAGCGCGCCGCCGCGCTGGCACGTGAAATCGGATATACGCAGGTGTCGGCATCGCACGAGGTCAGCCCCCTGATCAAATTCGTATCGCGTGGCGATACCACGGTGGTCGATGCCTATCTCTCGCCCATCCTGATGCGCTACGTGGAGCAGGTGGCCAGCGAACTGCCTGGTATCCGCTTGATGTTCATGCAGTCCAGCGGTGGCCTGACGGACGCGCATCGCTTCCGGGGCAAGGACGCCATCCTGTCGGGACCGGCCGGCGGCATCGTCGGCATGGTGCGCACCAGCGAACTGGCGGGCTTCAAGCAGGTCATCGGCTTCGACATGGGCGGTACGTCCACGGACGTGTCGCATTACGCAGGCGAATTCGAACGGGAGTTCGAAACCCGGGTGGCCGGCGTGCGCATGCGCGCGCCCATGATGAGTATCCACACCGTGGCCGCCGGCGGCGGGTCCATCCTGCATTTCGACGGCGCGCGCCTGCGCGTCGGGCCGGACTCGGCGGGGGCCAACCCCGGCCCGGCATGCTACCGGCGCGGCGGTCCATTGGCGGTGACGGACTGCAACGTGCTGCTGGGCAAGATCCAGCCGGATTTCTTCCCGCGGGTGTTCGGGCCGAAGGCTGACCAGCCGCTGGACCGCGCCGCCGCGGAGCAGGGATTCACCGCCATGGCGGCTCGCGTCAAGGCCGAGGCCGGCCGCGATATGACGCCCGAGCAACTGGCCGAAGGCTTCCTGGAAATCGCCGTGGGCAATATGGCCGAGGCGATCAAGCGCATTTCGGTGCAGCGCGGCCATGACGTGACCGAATACGCGCTTACCGTCTTCGGCGGCGCGGGCGGCCAGCATGCCTGCCTGGTGGCCGACGCCCTGGGCATGACAACCGTCTTTGCCCATCCCTTGGCGGGCGTGCTCTCGGCCTATGGCATGGGCCTGGCGGACCAGACCGAGATGCGCCAGAAGACGATCGAAAAAGTGCTGGACGATGCGCTGGTGAGCGTCCTGTCGCAAGAGCTGGACGCGCTGGCCGGCGACGCCGTCGCCGAACTGCGGCGCCAGCACGTGGCGCCGGAGGCGATCGCGGTACAGCGTCGCCTGCACCTGAAGTATCGCGGCACCGATACCGCGCTGGACGTGCCGTTCACCTCGGCCGCGCAGGCGCGGGCCGATTTCGAGGCGGCGTACCGGCAGCGTTATTCCTTCCTGATGCCGGGCCGCGAACTCGTCGTGGAAACCATTTCGGTGGAAGCCACCGGCGGCGGCGAACCGGTGGCGGAAGCCGCGATCCCCGCGCGCCGCGCGGGGCCGCTGGCGCCGCGCCGCAAGGTGCGCATGTATAGCGGGGGCGCCTGGCACGATACGCCGCTGTACGTGCGTGACGATATGACGCCAGGCGACCTGGTGGACGGTCCCGCCATCATCTCCGAAAAGAACCAGACCACCGTGGTGGAACCCGGTTGGCGCGCCGAACTGACGCAGCGCGACCATCTGGTGCTGCGCCGGGTACAGGCGCGCCCGCAACGGCGAGCGGTGGGCACCCAAGCCGATCCGGTCATGCTGGAGGTTTTCAACAATCTCTTCATGTCCATCGCGGAGCAGATGGGCTACCGGCTGCAGAACACCGCGTACTCGGTCAATATCAAGGAACGCCTGGATTTCTCCTGCGCCATTTTCGACGACCAGGGCAACCTGATCGCCAATGCGCCCCATATGCCGGTGCACCTGGGCTCCATGGGCGAATCCATCCGGACGGTGATGCACGCGAATGCGGGGCGGATGAAGCCCGGCGATGCCTACGTCGTCAACGATCCCTATCATGGCGGCACGCATCTGCCGGACGTGACCATCATTACACCCGTATTCGACCGCGCGGGACGCGAGATCCTGTTCTACGTGGGGTCGCGCGGGCATCACGCGGACATCGGCGGCACCACGCCGGGCTCGATGCCGCCCGATTCGCGTACCGTGGAAGACGAGGGCGTTCTTTTTACGAATTTTCAACTGGTGCGGGACGGCGAATTCCGTGAACGGGAGGCGCGCGACATCCTGGGCTCGGGCAAATGGCCGGCGCGCAATCCCGACCAGAACATCGCCGACATGCGGGCGCAGATCGCCGCCAACGAAAAGGGCGTGCAGGAGCTGCTGCGCATGTGCGAGCACTTCGGCCTGGACGTCGTGCGCGCCTACATGGGGCACGTGCAGGACAACGCGGAAGAGGCCGTGCGGCGTGTGATCTCGGTGCTGAAGGACGGCAGCTACGAATACCCGCTGGATAATGGCGCGGTGATCCGCGTTGCCGTCCGCGTGAATCAGGCCGCCCGCAGTGCCGTGGTCGATTTCACCGGCACGTCGCCGCAGCTGGACAACAACTTCAATGCCCCGGGCGCCATCGCGGTCGCGGCCGTCCTGTATGTCTTCCGCACGCTGGTGGATGACGAAATCCCCTTGAACGCCGGGGGGCTGAAGCCGCTCGAAATCATCGTGCCGCAGGGCTCGATGCTGCGGCCCAACCCGCCCGCCTCGGTGGTGGCGGGCAACGTCGAGACGTCCATGTGCATCGTCAACGCGCTCTATGGCGCGCTAGGCGTGCTGGCGGCCAGCCAGGGCACCATGAACAACCTGACGTTCGGCAATGCCCGCTACCAGTACTACGAGACCATCTCGGGCGGTACCGGCGCGGGTCCCTTGCGCATCGATGCGCCCACCGATACCAGCCAGGGCTTCGATGGGCAGTCGGTGGTGCAGGCGCATATGACGAACTCGCGCCTGACTGACCCGGAGGTCCTGGAATTGCGCTTCCCGGTGCGCCTGGAATCCTATGAAATCCGCCACGGCTCCGGCGGCAAGGGCCGTTATCGCGGCGGCGACGGCGGCATCCGCAAGCTGCGTTTCCTGGAGCCCATGACGGCGGCGATCCTGTCGAACAACCGCCGCTACGCCCCTTTCGGCCTGCAGGGCGGCGAACCGGGGCAGGTCGGCCGCAATTATGTACAGCGCGCGGATGGCCGCATCCAGCCCTTGGGCCCGCAGGACAGCACTGACCTGAACGCCGGAGATATCTTCGTCGTCGAGACGCCAGGAGGAGGAGGTTTCGGAAAAATTTAACGGTGCCGCCCTTCCTTTGTAGGGGTACAGGCGGGGTGTGCTGCGTTAACATCCTCCCCTCCGACGTGCCGCCAACCCGCGGCACGTCCCGCAGCCCGTATCCCGGGCGCAGCTCAACAAAGGAGAGTGGAACATGCTCAATAAGAAATTCGCCGCGATGCTCGCCGGGGTATCGGTGGCCTGGTTCGCCATGGCCGCGCCCGCCTCCGCGCAAGGCGACAGGGAACTGGTGGTCGCGACCGACACGGCGTTCGTTCCTTTCGAGTTCAAGCAAGGCAATACCTACACCGGCTTCGATGTCGACCTGTGGGCCGCCATCGCCAAGCAGCTGCACCTGAAGTACAAGCTGCAGCCCATGGATTTCAACGGCATCATCCCCGGCCTGCAGACCAACAACATCGACGCCGCCCTGGCCGGCATCACCATCCGCGACGACCGCAAGCAGGTGATCGACTTCTCCGATCCCTATTACGAAAGCGGCCTGTCCATCCTGGTCAACGAGAGCAACACCGACATCAAGAGCGCGGCCGACCTGGCCGGCAAGACGGTGGCGGTCAAGACCGGCACGGCGACCGTGGACTACATGCAGAAGAACGTCCCTACCGCCAAGCTCAAGCTGTTCCCCAATATCGACAACGCCTACCTGGAACTGGCCACGGGCCGCGTGGACGCGGCGGTGCATGACACGCCGAATGTCCAGTACTACGCCAATACCGCCGGCAAGGGGCGCGTGCGTGTCGTCGGCAACGTCAAGAGCGGCGACTTCTACGGCATCGCCTTCCCCAAGGGCAGCCCGCTGGTCGCCGACGTGAACAAGGCGCTTGCCACGCTGAAGTCCAACGGCGAATACGACGCCATCTACGCCAAGTGGTTCGGCAAGAAGCCGTAATAAAGCCTCTTCCGCGGGTCTGTCCGGCGCGCACCGCGCGCATCTTTTCGGCGACCCGCTGATTCTTCCGTTTCACCCGCCGCGGCTGCGCCGCCTGTCCGGATCGCCACGCCGATCCGGGCGCGGGTTCCTATCTACAGGGGAAACATGTGAATTTCGATTGGTCCGTGATCTGGGCGGCCCTGCCCAATCTGCTCGACGGAACGGTGATGACGATCAAGATCACCTTCTGGGGCCTGTTGGGCGGGTTCGCGCTGGGCGCGCTGGCGGGTGTCATTCGCGCCTATGCGCCGGCCGCAGCAACGTTGCCGATAGAAAACATGACGTTCTGGCGCGCAATCGGGAGATTGCTGCCGAACGACGGTGCAAGTGCGGCGCGTGCCTACCTGGTGCGTTACGTGCGTGCCCTGGTCGCGCGTGTGCTTACCTGCATCGCGGTGTTGTATGTTGCGCTGATACGCGGTACGCCCATCATCGTGCAGGTGATGTTCATCTATTTCGCCTTGCCACTGATCGCCCACGGCCTGCGCATCGATGCACAACTGGCGGCCATCCTCACGCTGATGATCAATTCGGGTGCCTATATCGCCGAGATCGTACGCGGCGCGCTGTTGTCCGTGCCGCGAGGGCTGAAAGAGGCCGGTCAGGCCATGGGTCTTCCGTTTTATAAGATCCTTGCGCACATCATCGGGCCCGTGGCTGTACGGCGCATGATTCCGCCCATGGGCAATCAGTGCATCATCAGCCTGAAGGATTCGTCGCTGTTCATCGTGATCGGCGTGGCCGAGCTGACCCGCCAGGGGCAGGAGATCATGGCCAGCAACTTCCGCGCGGTCGAAATCTGGTCCGCCGTGGCCGTCATTTATCTGATCATCACGGGCCTCATGGCCGTGGGCCTGCGGATTGCCGAGAAAAGGATGCGCATCCTATGAGCATGGTTGAATTCAAGAACGTTACCAAGCGCTTTGGCGCGTCTACCGTCCTGAACGGCATCTCCCTCAATATCGAGGCGGGCGAAGTCGTGGTGGTGGTCGGCCCCTCCGGGTCCGGCAAGTCGACTTTCCTGCGCTGTATCAACGTGCTGGAAACCATCCAGGATGGCGATCTGCTGGTCGATGGGTTGAGCGTCAAGGGCGATCCCGCCCAGGTGCGTGAGATCCGCCGCGAAGCGGGCATGGTTTTCCAGCAGTTCAATCTGTTCCCGCAGATGACGGCGCTGGAAAACGTCATGTTCGGCCCCGTTCATACGCGTGGTGTGTCCCGGGCGCAGGCGCGTGCCGAGGCCCAGTCCCTATTGGCCAAGGTGGGGCTGGAACAGCGCATGGATCACTATCCGTCCGAGCTTTCCGGCGGCCAGCAGCAGCGGGTGGCAATCGCGCGCGCGCTGGCCATCAAGCCGAAGCTGATGTTGTTCGACGAGCCTACGTCGGCCCTGGATCCCGAGCTGCGTCACGAGGTCTTGAAGGTGATGCGCGACCTGGCGGAAGAGGGCATGACCATGGTGGTGGTGACCCACGAGATGGAGTTCGCGCGCCGCGTCGGCAGTCGCCTGATCTTCATCGACGGGGGCAAGGTGGCGCACGACGGCAATCCGGAAGCGCTGCTGTCCAACCCGCCCAGCCAGCGCCTGAAGGATTTCCTGCAGCACGTCGCCTGACACCAGGCAGCCGCGCAGTCGCGGGTGGGGCGCGTGCGAGATTCTTCGCATTCTAGGAATCTTCCGCGCCCTGCAGTATGGGAATCCCGCCCGCGTCCAAGCGCATTTCCTTTCCTGAAGGGGTTGCCTGAGTCAACGTCATACTGGCGCGACCTGGACCGTGGCCTTGTGTCAGGATATTCCCAGTATGCCCAATCAGCCCGTGTTCAAGCCTCGTATCACGAGTCATCTAAACACGCACCCATCCGTGCCCCGGCCTCCTTCCTATGAGGCTTACTTCAAGGACCACTTCCCGGCCCAGCCTCTGCCGGACGGCAAATATATCCGCACGCATCCCCTGCATTACGGAAGGTATATCCTGTGGAAGGGAACGAGGAATGCCGACCTGATTATTTCTTCTCATGGCAGCCGTTCGTTGGCCGGCGAACGCAACAGGTACAACCCTGAGTTCAAGAACCTTGTGCCGCCAGGTATGGCCCTGCATTTCTATGGGCCGGATTACGCGCCGATTTCGACTTTCAATATTCACCAAGCGTTCATGAACGACAAGGTGATTGCTCGTCCATACGAAATCAAGTCCGACGGACAGGCCTATGTGGATTACGCGCTCAGCAAGTTTCAGGGCCCGCCCGAAAGCTATGACAAGGTGCGGAACTGCCTGCCCTTATATGACATCGTCACCATAGAGCAAGCGTCCGTGCGCGGCCCGAGCGATCATGTGATGCTATCCGAGCTGATCAAGGACCTGCTTTTGAAAGGTCACCGGTATACCCGTATCCACTGCTTTTTCTGCCGCTCGCTTTCGAAATCGGCGATCGCCAAGTATCCGGAACTGGCGAAGCTGGTCAAGCCTGTCTACCGGGTGCCTTGACGCCCAGGTCAGCCCTTCACGCGGACGATTTTCTGCACCTGGGGCACGTGGCGGATGGCCCGTATGACCTGAGCCAGATGCTTGCGGCTGTCCACCTGCACGGTGACATGCAGGGAAACCGTGGCCACCGCGTCATCGTGCATGGTGACATGCACGATATTGGCGTCGGTGGCCGTGATTTCCGCCGCCAGCCGCCCCAGTACGCCGCGCTCGTTGCGTGTGACGATGTCCAGCCGCGTGGACAAGTGCTTGGCGGTTTGCGTATCCCAGGCCACGTTGATCCAGCGTTCCGGTTCGCGCGCGCGTTGGCGCGCAGCCACGGGACAGTCCGAGGTATGTACGACCAGCCCATGGCCCAACCGCATGCCGGCGATGATGGGGTCCCCGGGCAGGGGGCCGCAGCAAGGCGCCAGCTGCACGGCCTGGCCTTCGTTGCCCTGGATCAGGATGGGCGCACTGCGCGCCGCGGTGATTTCGTCCACCGCGGCTGCGGTGGTGGCGATGAGTTCGTGTTCCGGCGCAAAGCGCCGCGCGACAACGGCCGCCAGACGCTTGCCCAGGCCGATATCGGCCAGGATTTCGTCGCGCGAACTGGCGCCGGAGCTGCGCGCCAGCTTTTCCCATTCAGGATCGTCGCCCGGCGGCAGCGATAGATGCAGTTCCTGCAGGGCTTGCGTCAACAGGCGTTCGCCGAAGGCCACGGATTCCGCGTACTTGACGGTGCGCAGGTAGTGGCGGATTTCCGAACGCGCGCGGCCCGTGCGCACGTAGTTCAGCCATTGTGCATTGGGGCGCGATGCCGGGGACGTGATGATTTCCACCGTATCGCCGCTGGACAGTTCCGTGCGCAAGGGAATGAATTCGTTGTTAACCTTGGCCGCCACCGCCTGGTTGCCGATGTCCGTATGGATGGCATAGGCGAAGTCCACCGGCGTGGCCCCGCGCGGCAGCGAAATGATCTTGCCGTGCGGCGTAAACACATAGACCGCGTCCGGGAAGAGGTCCACCTTGACGTGTTCCAGGAACTCGCCGGAATCGCCCGTCTGGCTTTGGATGTCCAGCAGGGACTGCAGCCACTGGTGCGTGCGCTTTTGCAGATCGTTCAGCGAGACATCGGCGCTCTTGTACAGCCAGTGCGATGCGACGCCTTCCTCGGCCACGTGATGCATGTCGCGGGTGCGGAACTGGAATTCCACCGGCGTGCCGTAGGGGCCTACCAGCGTGGTATGCAGCGATTGATAGCCATTCACCTTGGGGATGGCGATGTAGTCCTTGAACTTGCCCGGCACCGGACGGTATAGCTGGTGCAGGGTGCCCAGCGCCAGATAGCATTCCGGCAGCGTATGGACGATGACCCGGAAACCATAGATGTCCAGGACTTCCGAAAAGGTTTTCTTCTGGTCCACCATCTTGCGGTAGATGCCATACAGGGTCTTCTCGCGTCCGCTGACATCGGCTTCGATGCCGGCGGCGGGCAGGGCGGCGCGCACGGCGTCCTCGATCTTGCCGATGACTTCGCGACGGTTGCCGCGTGCCGCCAGGACGGCCTTGTACAGGACGTGGTAGCGGTTGGGATACATGGCCGCGAAGCATAGATCCTGCAGTTCGCGGAAAAGCAGGTTCAGCCCAAGGCGATGCGCGATGGGCGCGTAGATGTCCAGCGTTTCGCGGGCGATGCGGCGGCGCTTTTCCGGCGCCACGGCATCCAGGGTGCGCATGTTGTGTACGCGATCGGCCAGCTTGATCAGGATGACCCGTACATCGCGGGCCATGGCCAGCAGCATTTTGCGAAAGCTTTCCGCCTGCTGTTCGGCCTTGGTGGCGAAATCCAGCCGGTCCAGTTTGGACAGGCCGTCCACGAGTTCGGCGACTTCGGGGCTGAAGCGTTCAGCCAGTTCATGCTTGGTGACGCCCTGGTCTTCCATGACGTCGTGCAGCAGCGCGGCCGATAGTGCGTTGGCGTCCAGCTTCCAGCCCGCGCAGATTTCCGTGACGGCGATCGGATGGGATATATAGGGCGCGCCGCTGGCGCGGAATTGCCCCAGGTGCGCCTGGTCCGCGAAGCGATAGGCTTCCCGAACCCGCTCGACATCCTTGGGGTCCAGGTATTTGCTGATGATTTCCGTCAGCGGCGCCAGCGAAGCGATAGGTGCCGATGCCGGCGTCTCGGCAGCCTGCTGGACCGCGGCGGCGATGGGCGAGGGCGCGGTTTTTCCGGACTTGCGCCCCGGCCGGCGGCCCAGCCGTGAGCCGGCGCGCAGGGCAGCCAGCAAACCGGTAGAGGCATATTTCAGTGCGGGGAAGGCCATGCGCGCCACCTCCCGACCGCGATCAGGTCGGCACTTTACGCAGCATCTCGGCGCCGGTCAGCCCCCCGGCGATTTCCCGCAGCGCGGTCACCGTGGGTTTGTCCTTGCTATCGAGCCGCGGGGCGTGGCCCTGCGCCAGCTCGCGGGCGCGATAGGTGGCGGCCAGGGTCAGCGTGAAGCGATTCGGAATGTGGGTCAGACAATCTTCAACGGTAATGCGGGCCATAGTGGGTCACCTGAGATACGACGAATGGATCAAAAGGAGCGAGGCTGCGCCCGCGAGCTCAGTGGGGCGCCGAGATACCCAATTGGGAGAACAGCTGGGCGTGGCGGACTGCTTGAGAGGAGAAGCGCAACCTGGCGGCGTTGACGATCTGGGTAAGTTCATTCAACGCGATGCTAAATTCTTGATTAATAATAACATATTCGCATTCCGGCGCGTGCGCGATTTCACCGCCCGCCGCCAGCAGCCGGCGTGCGATGACGTAGTCGGAATCCTGGCCACGGGCCTTCAGGCGGCTTTCGAGTTCGTCGATGGAAGGGGGCAGGATGAAAATCCCGATCGCCGCCGGGAAGCGCTGCCGGACCTGGCGCGCGCCCTGCCAGTCGATCTCCAGGAGCACGTCGTGTCCCTGCCGGGTGGCCTGGGCGATGCCGTCGACCGGCGTGCCGTAGTAATTCCCATGCACTTCGGCCCATTCCAGCAGCGTCTGTTCGTCGCGCATGCGCTCGAAGTCGGCAACGCTGATGAAGCGGTACTCGCGGCCATCCTGTTCGCCGGGCCGCGGCGCGCGCGTGGTGCAGGAAACGGACAGCCGGATTGCCGGGTCGCGCTGAAGCAGCGCACGGACCAGGCTGGACTTTCCCGCGCCGCTGGGCGCGACGACCATAAAAACATTTCCAGGCGTGGCGGAGATTCCGGCGGAAGCGGGCATGATGATCGGCAGTCTAAAAGGCGGGCGGTCTGCCTGGAGGCCGGCGCGGGCATCGGGCCGCGAACGGGAATCGGCAGGCAGGAGCTGAAGGATAACAAATCGTCGCAGGCTGGCGCCATGGAGTAGGATGCCCGATATTTTCCTACAGGTTCCGACGGGAGACGGGCATGAATCAGAACGGCAGGCGCGGCGAGGGCAAAGTGGCGGTTGTGACAGGCGCGGGAAGCGGCATTGGCCGCGCCGTCGCCCTGCAATTGCTGGCTGAAGGCTACTGCGTCGCGCTGGCGGGGCGGCGGCCGGACGCGCTGGAGGAGACGCGCGCCGCCGCCGGCGCGGATGCGCAGCGCGCCCTGGCGGTGCCCACCGATGTCTGCAGCGAGGTGTCCGTACACAATCTGTTCGCCCAGGCGCAGCGTGCTTTCGGGCGGGTGGACGTGCTGTTCAATAACGCCGGCCGCGGCGCGCCGGCGGTGCCCATCGAGGAATTGCCGGTGGAGACCTGGCGCAGCGTGGTCGATACCAACTTGACGGGCATGTTCCTGTGTGCCCAGGCGGCGATCCGCATCATGAAGGATCAGCAGCCGCGTGGCGGTCGCATCGTCAACAACGGTTCGATCTCGGCCCATGCGCCGCGACCCTATTCGATCGCCTACACCTCGACCAAGCACGCGGTGACGGGCATGACCAAGTCGATTTCACTGGACTGCCGTCAATACGATATTGCCTGTGGCCAGATCGACATCGGCAATGCCGCGACGCCGATGACCGAGCGCATGGTGGCGGGCGTCCTGCAGCCGGACCATACCGTACGTCCGGAACCGCGCATGGACGTGGCGCATGTGGCGGAAGCGGTGGCGTCCATGGTGGCGCTGCCGCTGGACGCCAACGTGCAGTTCATGACCATCATGGCCACCAAGATGCCCTTCCTGGGACGCGGCTAGGCGGGGGAATGCCCGGGACGGGGCAGGTGCTTGCCGCCCGCCATGGTCGAGCACGCCGGCCCCGCCAGGGCGGGCGCTTCGGTGGCTAGCGCGAGTTGGACGCCAGGGCCAAAGGGGCGTCGCCGCCGGGCGCGATGTAGCGGCGCGCGCCGGTGAATCGCTTGGACCAGTAGGCGCTGTCCAGCGTATCGATGCGGACTTTTTCGCCGCGCGTAGGCGCGTGGACGAATTCGTTGTTGCCGATATAGATGCCTACATGGGAAGTCTGGTTATTCCGGCGGATACCGAAGAAGACCAGATCGCCGGGCTGCAACTGCGTCGCTTTCACGGCATGGCCTTCGGCCCGCTGGTCGCGGGCACGGCGCGGCAAGTCCAGGCCGGCCACTTCCTTATAGATAAAGGTGACCAGGCCGCTGCAATCGAACCCTGTATCGGGGTCGTCGCCGCCCCAGCGGTAGCGGGTGCCCAAGGCGTCCAGGCCGGCCGCGACGACGCGGTCGCGCAGCGAGGGAACGGTGGGCAGGTCGGTGGCGGACAGGCCCTGCAGCGAGCCGAAGGCGTCTGGCGAAATCATCGCGCCGGCAGTGCCGGGCAGCGTGGCGAGGGCGATGGTCAGCAGGGTGGAGGGGAGGAGGAGTCGGAAAAGAGAATAGCGTCTCGTCGGCGGCGTCATAGAGCACTTCAGAATACGGAGTGGAATGGCGTGGCGTGGCTTCAACAGCGTTCAAGCCGGCGGATGCGGAAATAGTTCGCGAGGCGGATTATATAACGGAAATATTTCTTACATGTCCCGGGAAAATCGTGCTATTTCGTCCATCCCGGCGGTAATTCGTCACATCCCTTGGCAGGCACGTAACAGGGCGGTCGCAGGCCTACGGCGTACATCGGGTTAACCCTGGTTATTAGCCCTCTGCCAGCATGCCCGGACGCAACCGACGCTGCCCCGACCCCGCGGTGATGCGATATCGGTGGCTTGCGTGGCATTGGCCGTAGTTCGCGGCGCAATCCCTGCACGAGCCACCGGTTCGGCGCCGAAGGCCTTAATTCAAGGCCGCCCCGGCGGGCTAGAAGCTGGCAAGCACGCCCAGCATCACCGCACGTCCTCCCTCCGGCGCGACGTCGCGCAGCACCGACGTCGAGTAGCGAATTTCCTGGTTCGTCAGATTGGTACCGCGCAGGTAGGCCTGCCATTGCGTCTTGTCGATGCGGAAGGCATAGGTCAAGTCGGCATCCACACGGTAGTACCCCTTCGTGCCGTCGTCATTGTCGGGATGCCGGTGCTGCGCGAACGCCTTCGTGAACGAGACGCCGGCACCCCAGGCGCCGTGGGCGTACTCCAAGCCCCAGCCCAGCCGCAAGGGTGGGATCCGGGGCAGCGGTTGGCCGGTATCGCTATTGCGCGCGTTGGTGTAGTCACCGGAAAGCCGCATATCGAGCTTGTGCGCGTCGCGGCCCAGGACGCGGAAGCTGCCTTCGGCTTCGAAGCCGTAGAAATCGGCGGGCACCCCGCGGTATATCGCCTGCGATAAGGCATCGTCCGTGCCGCCCGGCACAACCTTGCCTTCATCGTCGACGAACAATCCCGTGTTGACCTCGGTGATGTAGTTGCGGAAGTGGCTGTAGAACACGCCGAAGCTGCCATGGTGCGGGCCGTCCTTGAAGCGCAGTCCCAGGTCGCCGGAGTAGGAGCGTTCCTTGGATAGCGAGGGATCGCCGATCAGGTATTGTCCGGTCGCGTCGTGCGGTCCGTTGGCGTACAGCTCATAGAACGTGGGCGCCCGCTCGGTATAGGAGACGTTGGCGGCCAGCGACCATACGCTGTCCAGCTTATAGATGCCGCCCAGGGCCAGGCTGCCCGCGGTGAAATCGCGCGGTGAGGCGGCGTCGAATTTTTCGATGTCGCCGGCGGATGGCGAAAGCTGCGTGTATTCCAGCCTGCCGCCCAGGCTGAGGCTCAGCCGATTGGAGACGTCCCACTGTTCCAGGTCGAACAGCGCGAAGGAATCCGTATTCGTCGTGGGTACCAGGCTTTCGTCGCCGAGCGCGGAAAATCGGGTCTGGCTGGCCTGCAGACCGAGCGTGCCGCGCAGCGGGCCCATGTCCCGATGCTGCGCTTCGACGCGCGCTTCGTAGCCGTGATTCTTGAAGAGGGTGCCCGTGACGCCGTCGTCCACTTCGCGGTGCCGGTAGTCGGTGTAGGCGAGGTCGAACTTCAGGCTCTTGAACGGTCCGTCCAGGTCGTCGATCCTGGCGGTCGCGCCGAAACGTTCCTGGCGCATTTTCAGCCGTACCGTGTCCTCGGCCACCGAGCCGTAATCCGAGTCGTAGCCGCTGTAGGAAAGACCGGCGTAGCCGCTGTCTCCGGTCCACGCCATGCCGACGCCGCCGCCGTGCACGGAACCGTCGCTGTTGGGCAGGTGGCCCCGCGGCTGGTCGGTATCCGGGTCGTCCTGCTCACGAAGGTTCGCGGATCGGGCGTAGCCGGGAATGCGCAGCGCGTCGGTCTTGCGGCCGAAGGCGTCGGCGCGGATGGCGAACTTGCCGTCCCCGCCCTTTACTTGCACAGCACCCGAGCGGCTGTTGTTGGCGCCGCCCCAGTCGCCCTGGAGTTGGCCATGGATGCCTTGGACCGGTTCGGTAGGGATGCGGTCGTCGATGACGTTCACCACGCCGCCTACGGCGTTGCCGCCGTAGAGCAGTGCGGCGGGACCGCGCACGATTTCGATGCGGCCGGCCGTCATGGGATCCAGCGGCACGGCATGATCGAAGGAAAGCGACGAGGCATCCACCGACCCCAGGCCATTGTTCATGATGCGTATGCGGTCGCCATCCATGCCGCGGATGATCGGACGGCCCACCATGGGGCCGTAGGTAGTGGTGGATATGCCGGGCAGGCCGTCCAGCGTCTGCCCCAGCGTGTCGGCGCGGCGCAGATCCAGGCCAGTGCCTTCGAGCACCGTGGTGGGCGCCGCTACTTCGGCGCTGCCCAGCGGATTGCCGGTGGTGATGACGGTGGGCAGGGTTATGGCCGGGGCGGGCTCGGGTGGTGCCGCACTGGCCGCCGGCGCGGCACTGCCGGCCGGTGCCGAACTGGCGACAGCTGCCGCACTGGCCGTCGATGCCGCGCTCGCCGCGGATGTGGCGTTCACGGCGAGCGCGACGCTGACGGACAGGGCAAATGGCGAGGGAAGGAAGCGGCGGGCGGCGGTGCCGCGCGGCCTGGGGAAGGACGAAGTGGACATGTATTTACGAAGGCGAATAGGGGGCTTGCCGGCCGGCTGGGCGGTCGGAGGATGGCGTCTGCATGAGGTGCGGCACGCGGCGATGCGCCGCGATGTCGTCCAGCGTCAGGGCGCGCCCGGATGCGCGCGGGACTAGCGATGTGGGCCGCCCCGATGGGCGTTATGCGCTGGAGTCGGACCGCCGTCCGGGCGGGGCGCGCGGCAGGATCCATGGCCTGTCCGCGGCCAGGCGCGTGACAGGCAGCCGGCCGGCGACGGGGGCCGCGAAAGATTCCGTGCCGCTTACCAGTGCCGCGCTGGGTAATACATGGTCGAGGAACTGCCATTCATCGCAGACATGGCAATGCGCCTCCGCGCCATGACGGTGAACGCCCTGGCGTTCGTCTTCCCCACCTGGAGCGCGGCCTGCGTGACGTTCGGGTAGCGTGCCTTCGCCATCGCGTGCCGCGTCCGCGATACCCGCTGGAACCGCGGGGACGGCGAGGAACCGTTCCACATGCGACATGGCATGCAATGTCGCGCCCACCGGCGCGAAGACCACGGTCAGCCATATCCACAGCAGCGCCGCGGCGCGAACGGCCGGCCGCCTGGCGGATGAGGCAAAAGCGCGGTTTGCCAGCGGCAAGGTTCTTTCCCCGTGAATGATGGCCGGCCGGAATGGGCCGCTCGTATGGCCGCCCTGCGCCGCCGGTGCGCGCCGCAGCGATCGCGCGGCGGAGGGCCCGGCTGACGCGGCTACCCAGCCGCGCGACCAGACCCGGCGCCGCGACAAGATTCGGCGCAGTTTTGTAATGATATATTATTTCATTACCGATTCGGCGGAATCTGCTATCGGATTCGCCGTAAATATGGAGGCGCCCGCGGTATGCCGGCGTATGGGCAGTATGGTGCGGGCCCATGATCGTCCGCCCCAGAACCCATTGGTTCCGAATGTTGTTCGCCTGGGAAAACTCGGTGCAGAACACCATCCTGGTGGCGCTCGCCATCATCGTCGCCTTGTCGCTGGCGGCGGTGTGGGGCTACCGGCGCAGCGACGCGTTCTTCCTGTGCCTGAGTCCGGTACCGTTCTCGTTGATCGGCGTCGCGTTGGCCATCTTCGCCAGCTTCCGCAATAACGCCTGCTACGAGCGGTATTGGGAAGGCCGCAAGCAATGGGGCGTCCTGACCGCGACCACGCGCGATCTGGCGCGCTACGTGGTCACGGTGCCGCGACTGGACGATGCGCTTTCATCGGCGACGGGCGCACATCCCGCTTCGGACGCCGCGCATCCAGGCAGCCCGCATCCGGACGCCCGGCACCTCGTGATGCTGCTGACCGCCTTCGTGCAGGTGCTCAAGCATCAACTGCGCGGCACAGACCCGGCCGGCGCGCTGCGCACGCTGCTGGGCGAAGCGCAGGCGGCCGAGATCATGCGGCTTGCCTATCGTCCTCATTCGCTGTTGATGCGCGTGCAGCGGCAGATGACCGCATGGCATCGGGACGGGCGGATCGGCGATATCCTGCTGGCGACCGGGCTGGCGCATCTGGACACGCTGACGCAGGCCGCGGGCGCATGCGAACGCATCCGCACCACGCCCGTACCCTATCCGTACGAGGTGCTGTTGCACCGGACGACGTATTTCTACTGCGTGCTGCTGCCCTTCGGTCTGGTCGAAAGCACAGGATGGGCCACAACCGTCGTTTCCGTCTTCATCGCCTACGCCTTCCTGGCGCTGCACACCATAGGCGGAGAGCTGGAGGATCCCTTCGGCCAGGATGCCAATGACCTGCCGTTGGATGCCCTGGCCATCCACATCGAACGCGCGATGCGCGAAGCGCTGGGCGACGACGCCTGGCCCCCGGTGCCGGTTCCCGACGCCCGCCATCGCCTGGACTAGGGCCTGTTAACGCTGGAAGGAGTGTTACCAGGCCCCTGGGGCGGATCACCGCCTGAACCACAGCACGGAAAGGATGCAGGCGGCGGCCAGCAACAGGCCGGCGGCCGCCGCCAGCAAGGCGCCGATCTCGGTTTCGCGCCGCTCCAGCGAGAACCGCGTGCTCAGCTTGTTGTACACCTGGTTCAGATCCGCCGCCGAGCCTGCCTGGAAATATTCGCCGCCGGTCAGCTTCGCCACGGCACGCAGGGTCGGCTCATCCAACTGCATGAAGTACGACCAGCCCTCGCCGCCGACAGTCGCGCCCTGCGGCGTCCCGAAGCCCACGGTGTAGATGCGCACGCCGCGCTTGGCGGCCATGCGGGCGATTTCGATGGGATCCGGGCCGGTGGTGCGGCGTCCGTCGCTGAGCAGGATGATCGCCCCGTTGCGGTATGAGCCCGGCTCCCGGGACGGGCGTTCCTGCTCGCGCTTGAGCGCGTCATTGGCGGCGCCGGCGCTGCCCAGCGGCGCCGCGTAGGCGCCGAAGCGGGACGCCGGATCGTTGAGCAGCATGGATTCGAATTCCACGCGGTCGTCGGGAAACAGCGTGGCCAGCGCCACGATCAGCCCGCTGCCGGTTGCCGTCCCGCGCTGGAGTTCGAAGCGGTCGATCGCGTCGAGCATGTCCTGGCGATTGTCGGTAGGTGGCTGCACCACGGTTGCGGCGGCCGCGAATGCGACGATGCCCAGGCGCACGCTGGCCGGAAGCTCCTTGATGAAATCGCGCGCGGCCTGCTGTGCCGCGCTTAGCCGCGTGGGCAGGACGTCGGCGGCCTCCATGCTGCGCGATACGTCCATGGTCAGCACCAGGGTCAAGGTATCGGCGGGCAGCGTGACGGTGGCGCTGGGACGGGCGCAGGCCAGCAGCGCAGCGCCCAGGGCCAGCCAGAAGAGGAAAGGAGGGACATGCCGTCGCAGCTTCTGGCCAGGCCCCATCGCGGTGCGCGCGATTGCCAGGCTGGGGTAAATCACCGCCGCTTTCTTGCGCCGCGCAAGCACGTAGAAATAAGCCGCCGCCAGCAAGGGCATCACCAACAGCAGCCAGAGCAATTCCGGCCAGAGAAACCGCATACAGTTCTCCTTGGCGCGTGGATGCGACGATGGTACTGTACTTCCACGACGAGGCGGAATTCCGGTGGCAACGATGAAACGGGTTGCGATCTACGGATGGGTAGCGGCGGCGGTCGCGCTGGTTTTCGTTGCAGGCCTGGGCTCCGCCTGGCTGATGCAGCCCAAGCTGCGTGCGCTGACGCAAAAGGATATCGACGCCGCCGTCTTGCACACGCTGCAGACCAAGAGCCTGCCGTCGCGCACCGCGCGAGCCGCCGAAGCGGTGCGAGCCTCGGTGGTGGAAATCGTGGGCTATCCGGCGCCGGAAGAAAAAGCCGCCGCGGCCGCGCCCGATGCGGATAAGCAGGGATCCCGAGCCACGCCGCCGGGCAGCGATCCGCCCGGTGGCAATCGCGCCGAGGCCAATCGCCCGGACGCGAATCCGCCCGACGCCAATAAACCTGACGCGAATAAGCCTGACGCGAATAAGCCCGACGCGAATAAGCCCGACGCGAATAAGCCCGACGCGAATAAGCCCGACAACCGGCGAGCGGATGCGGGCAAGCCGCGCCCGGATAAGCCTGGTCCCGACACGCCCCAGGCCGACAAACCGGACGGCGGCAAGGAAGCGCCCGACGACAAGGACGAGGCCGTGAACATCGGCTCGGGTGTGGTCATCACCGACAAGGGCGTCATCCTGACCAACTACCACGTTATCGCCGGGGCGCGCCGCTTGAAGGTCCGGTTCTACGACGGCCATGAGTCGGATGCGTCGGTGGTGGGCGTGCAGCCGGAAAAGGATCTGGCTGTTATCCGCGCCGCATCGCTGCCCGACGATCTGCCGGCCGCCACGCTGGGGTCCAGCCGCAACCTGGCGCCGGGTGACGAAGTCGTCGCGGTCGGCTTTCCGTTCGGCATCGGACCGTCGGTGTCCGCCGGCGTGATATCCGGCCTGAATCGCGAATTCGTATCCCCCGAAAGCAAGCAGGATCTCGATCACCTGATCCAGTTCGACGCGGCGGCCAATCCCGGCAATTCCGGCGGACCGCTCGTGAATATGGACGGTGAAGTGGTGGGGATCGTGACCGCGATCCTGAACCCGACCCATAGCAAGACCTTCCTTGGCATCGGCTTTGCCACGACCATAGAAAGCGCCGGCAGCGCCGTGGGTATTTCTCCCTTCTAGAGACGTGGAGGCGTATGGACGACCAACCCATGAGCGCGCTGGACAGCGCCAATCTGATGGAGCGCCTGCTGTATGAGGTGAAGCGCGTGGTGGTGGGGCAGGACCACTTCCTGGAGCGTGTGCTCGTGGCCATCCTGGCGCGCGGGCACTTGCTGGTGGAAGGGGTGCCTGGCTTGGCCAAGACGCTGACGGTGAACACGCTGGCGCGCACCATGCGAGGTACGTTCAAGCGCATCCAGTTCACGCCGGACCTGCTGCCGGCCGACCTGATCGGTACGCGCATGTACAACCAGCGGACGGGTGAATTCTCCACCGTGCTGGGGCCTGTTTTCGCCAACCTGCTGCTGGCCGACGAGATCAACCGGGCGCCGGCCAAGGTGCAAAGCGCGCTGCTGGAGGTCATGCAGGAACGGCAGGTCACCATCGCCGGCGAAACCCATCCGGTGCCCACGCCTTTCCTGGTGATGGCCACGCAGAACCCGATAGAAACGGAAGGCACTTATCCGCTGCCGGAAGCGCAGATCGATCGCTTCATGATGAAGGTGCTGGTCGGCTATCCCACGGAGGAAGAAGAAGTCGTCATCGTCAATCGCTTCACGGGGCCGCCGATCGCGGTGAACCCGGTGGCGATGCCGGCACAGCTGGCGCGCCTGCAGGATGAATGCCGCAATGTTTACATGGATCCCGGCCTGATCCAGTACGCGGTACGGGTGGTGGCGGCCACGCGCTCGCCCGCCCGCTGCGGCCTGCCGGAGATGGAGCGCTACGTATCCTTCGGCGCGAGTCCGCGCGCCAGCATAGGGCTGATCGATGGTGGCCGCGCCCTGGCGTTTTTGCGCGGCCGCGATTATGCCCTGCCCGAGGACGTGATCGACCTGGTGCCCGACGTCCTGCGCCATCGCCTGGTGCTTTCGTACGAAGCGCTGTCGGACGGCGTCACCGCCGATCAACTGGTCGGCCGCATCCTGCAGGCCCTGCCGGCGCCCGAGCGCCCGCTGGAATCCCATGTTCGCGTGGCGCAAGCCTAGCCGGCGCGTGACCGCCGCCGAAGGCGCATCGTCCGGTGCGCCGCGGGACGAGCCTGCCGGCGGCCGCGAGCGCCGCGCGGAAGCGTTGATGCGGCGCCTGGAATGGACCGTCATCCGTCATCTGGACGGCTTGCTGCAGGGAGACTATCGCACGCTGTTCCGCGGCTTCGGCATCGACTTCGCGGATCTGCGCGAATACAAGCCCGGCGATGACGTGCGCTACATCGACTGGAATGTGACGGCCCGGATGCAGACGCCTTACGTGCGCGAATTCCAGGAGGACCGCGAGGTGGCCGCGTGGTTCCTGCTGGATCTGAGCGGGTCGGTGGATTTCGGTTCCGGTGACGTGCGCAAGCGCGCCTTGCTGGGTGATTTCACCGCCGTCATGGCGCGGCTGCTGACACGCCATGGCAACCGCGTGGGCGCGATGCTGTATAGCGGGGCCGCGGGAGCGCGGCCGTCCGTCGTACCCGCGCGTTCGGGCCGGCGGCATGTGCTGCATCTGCTGGACCGCATGCATGCCGTGCCGGCCGCCGCGCGGGGCGAGACCCGGCTGGCCGATCTGCTCGATCATGCGCGCGCTGGCGTGAGCCGGCGCTCGGCCTTGTTCGTGGTCTCCGATTTCATCAGCGCGCCCGGTTGGGAAATGTCGCTGGGGCTGCTGGCGCGTCATCACGATGTGGTGGCGGTGCGCCTGCTCGATCCGCTGGAATCCGCCTTGCCGGATTTGGGCTTGGTCGTGCTGCAGGATGCGGAAACGGGCGAGCAGATGCTGGTCGATACCCACGATGCGGCGTTCCGCCACCGATTCGCCGAGGCCGCGGCTGCGCGCGAGACGGGCTTGCGTGAGGCCTTCGCGCGTGCCGGCGTGGCCGGCCTGTCGCTGTCGACCGATTCGCGCCTGGACCTGGCGTTGCTGCGCTTTGCCCAGGAGCGCCGGCGGCCGGGCGGCGCGGCAAAAGACGCGGGGCTGGCCGGCGCCAGCAGGGACGCGGACGCGCCGGGCGCCGTGGCGCCGCTCGCATCGGCTGGCGTTACGCAGCAGCATCTGCGAGCGGGGCGGATGGGCGGCAGGGGGCCGGGCACGGCGGCAAGCGGGCTCGGCGCCGGGCGGCGCTTCCCATGATTTCGCGGTGAGCGTGCCATGAATTCCCTGCCGACGATCAGTTTTCTCTGGCCAAGGATGCTGTGGCTGCTGTTGCTCGTGCCGATGCTCGTTGCTCTGTATGCATGGCATGACCGGCGCCGGCGACGCGCCGCCGCGCGCTATCCGGCATTGAAAATCACCGGCCTGAGCGGCCAGGGCGGCTCGGGATGGCGCCGGCATTTTCCCGCTGTGCTGATCCTGCTTGCGGTGACCTCGCTGCTGCTGGCGGTGGCGCGGCCCCAGGCCTTGATGATGCTGCCCTCACGCCTGCAAACCATCATTCTGGCCATGGATACGTCGGGCAGCATGCGCGCGGAAGACATCAAGCCCAATCGCATCCAGGCCGCGCGACAGGCTGCCGAGATCTTCGTCGCCGCGCAGCCCGCGGATGTCAGCGTGGGCGTCGTCTCGGTGGCCGGCACGGCCGCCGTGGCGCAGGCGCCCACCCGCAGGAAGGAAGACGTGACCGCCGCGCTGGAGCGGCTGCAGCCACAGCGCGGCACCGCGCTGGGCAACGGCTTGATCATCGCGCTGGTGACGCTGCTGCCGAAGGCCGGCATCGACGTCGATCGCTTCATGAATGAAAGCGCGAAGGCGCGCGACGCCAAGCCGCCCCGGCGGCCGGAGGGCGCGCGCAGCGGTCCGGGCGCGCCGTCCGACAATGGACAGGGCGGGCGGCCGCTGCCGCGGGAAGGCGAGGTCGCGGCGGCACAGCCGGACAACTCCGGCGCGATCGTGCTGCTGTCGGACGGTGAAAACAATACTGGCCCGGAGGCCATCGAGGCGGCGCAGGTCGCCGCCGAGCACGGCGTGCGCATCTACACCGTGGGCATCGGCACGCCGGACGGCGTGGTGATTACCGTGGACGGCTGGTCCTCGCGCGTGCGGCTCGACGAGACGGTCCTGAAGAAGGTGGCCGATATGACGGGCGGGGAATACTTCCGCGCCGAAGACGCGGAGGCGCTCAAGAAGGTCTACCGTCTGCTCAGCGCGCGGCTGGCCTTCGACAAGCAGGACATGGTCGAAATCACGGCCCTGTTCGCGGCCTTGGGCGCGCTGCTGGCGGCCTGCGCGGGGTTGATTTCGCTGTGGTGGTTCGGGCGGGTGTTGTAGCCGCGTGGAGGACTGGCCGAAAGGCGCCGCTTCAAACCATCTGACTGCCTGCACGGTCGTCGCGTCGAGGTGAGCGTTCGCGGCGAGATTGCCGCGAACGCATCGAGCGCCGCGGCTGCTATTCGATGTTCTGCGCCTGCTCCCGCATCTGCTCGATCAAGAGCTTCAAATCCATGGCGGCGCGGGTGACGTCGACGCTGCCGGCCTTCGAGCCCAATGTGTTGGCTTCGCGATTCATTTCCTGGAACAGGAAATCCAGCCGTTTGCCGGCGCTGCCGCCGCCGGCGCGCTTGCCGGACTTGCCCGCGGTTTCGGCGCTGCCATCGGCCAGGATGTGGACCAGTTCGGCCAGGTGCGAGCGCAGGCGCGACAGTTCTTCGGCCACGTCGATGCGCAAGGCGAACAGGTTGGCTTCCTGCGCCAGGCGTTCGGTGAGTTCCGGCCCGGTGATGTGCGTGAAGCCCCCGGGGAAAGCCGCTTCCACGGTTTCGCGCAGCTTGGCGGCGAGTTTTTCCCGATGGTCGGCCAGCAATTGCGGCAGCAGGCGTTCCACGTCTTCGACGATTTTTTCGATGCCGGCGGCGCAGTCGCGCATCATCGCGGCCAGGCGTTCGCCTTCGCGGGCGCGGGCGTCCTGCAATTGCGCCAGTGCTTCGCGCGCGGCCTGCATGCCGGCCGCTCCCCAGGTTTGCGGGTCCAGCGCATCGTTGTTGCGCTGGCCGGGCCAGTTGAACAGTTCCACCAGGCGAGGCGATTCGGTTTCCGGCAGGACCTTGCGGGCGGCCTGCAACTGCTCGGCCAGGCGCTGCAGCCATTGCGTATCCAGGCGGTCCAGGTCGGCGGCGGCGTTGCGGGTGTAGCTGACGCGGACTTCCACCTTGCCGCGTCCCAGGCCGCCGGTCAGCAGTTCGCGCAGCGGCGACTCCAGGTGCCGCAAATCGTCCGGCAGCCGGAAGTACAGGTCGAGGAAACGGCTGTTGACGCTGCGGAATTCCAGCGACAAGGAGCCTTGGTCCAGATCGGCGCGGGCGCTGCCGAAGGCGGTCATGCTTCGTATCATGGTGAATACATCCTGGAGGGGAGCGGTCGCGACGCGAACGCAATGGCCGCAGGATAACCCGAAGGCCGCAGGGGCGGCCCCGTACAATCGCTGCCGACGAACCCATTGGAGATACCCGTGAACGCATCCGCATCCCTTCCCGCGCGCCATTCCGGCCGTGCGCCCGACGAACTGCGGCCCTTGTCGTTGGCACGCGGCTTTACGCGCTATGCCGAAGGATCCGTGCTGATCAAGGCGGGCAATACGCACGTGCTGTGCACCGCCAGCGTGCTGGAGAAGGTGCCGCCCTTCCTGAAAGGCCAGGGGCAGGGCTGGGTCACGGCGGAATACGGCATGCTGCCGCGCGCCACCCACACGCGCGGCGATCGCGAGGCGGCGCGCGGCAAGCAGTCCGGACGCACGCAGGAAATCCAGCGGCTGATCGGCCGCAGCCTGCGCGCGGTCATGGACATGGCCGCGCTGGGCGAACGCACATTGCATATCGACTGCGACGTGCTGCAGGCCGACGGCGGCACGCGCTGCGCCAGCATCACGGGCGCGTGGGTGGCGATGGCCGATGCCGTCGCGCTGCTGATGAAGCGGGGCGACCTGGCCGCCAATCCGCTGCGCGACCACGTGGCGGCCGTATCGGTCGGCATGGTGGGAGGGCAGCCCGTGCTGGACCTGGACTACGAAGAGGATTCCGGCTGCGATGCCGACGTCAACGTCGTCATGACGGGCGCGGGCGCCTTCGTCGAAGTACAGGGCACGGCCGAGGGCGTGGCCTTCACCCGCGCGGAACTGGATGCCATGCTGGCCCTGGCGGAACGCGGCATCGGCGGGCTGGTGCAGGCACAGAAGCAGGCGTTGGCTTGAACGCAGGCTTGTTCCCCCGCTGCGTATTCCTGGAAACCCCGTGCCGACGTTCGCGCGATCGCGCATGGGCTTCGTCCAGCCGCTGTTGCGCCGGCGGGCCATGACGGCAATGTGACAAGGGCGGCCGTTTCAGGCCCGCAGCGCCTGCGATGTAAAGAAACCGTCATCTAACCGCAACATAATTCTTACCAAATGTTTTGCCCGCAAGGGGCACGTGGTAGGTGAGATGTGATGCGGAACAAATTGAGTGTGAACGTGGCGCTGACGATCGTGCTGGCGCTGTTCGTGGCGCTGTTCGTCGTGGCCGGGGCGGCGACCATCGCGCTGTTGCGCGAAAATCGCGCATGGATCGAGGAGCTGGGGCGTGACAACATCGAGCGCGCCAGCGACCTGGGCAACGTCAGCAGCGCGGTGTTCCAGGCCCGCGCAGCGCTGGTGGACGCCAAGACTTATATGGAAGGCGGCCGCATTGCCGAGCGGGACCAGTTGCTGGCCGTGGTGGATAAGTTCCTGGGCGACGCGCGCAAGGGGGTCGAGCGCCTGCGATCGCAGCCGTATGGCAATGCCGATGGCAAGCCGCTCTACGATGCCGCGATGAAGGCCTATGCCAGGCTGGTGGACGATTGCTTGGCGCCGATGCGCAAGGCGATCCAGGGTTTCAACGGCGTGGAAGTGAACCGCCTGAGCGACCAGGTGTTGCCGGCCGCCGCGGAAGCGTATGTCAAGGCGGAGAATGCCTTCCAGCGCTATACGCGAGCGCAGGGCGCGGCGGCCATCGCGGAAGTCGCGCATATGCAGGATGCCGCGGTGTACGGCGCGGCCGGCCTGGCGGCCTTCGTGCTGCTGCTGGCCATAGGTATTCGTGTGGTGCTGCACCGCTCGCTGCTGGAGCCGCTGCGGCAGGCGGGCGGCCACTTCGATCGCATCGCCGATGGCGACCTGACGCAGCCGATCGACGCCGGCGCGGAAAACGAAATCGGTGTCCTGTTTTCGGCCATGAGCCGCATGCAGGCCGGCCTGTCCGGCGCGGTGGGCTCGGTGCGGACGGCGGTGGAGGACATCCATGCCGATATGCGCTCCCTGGCCGCCGGCGGCATCCAGTTGTCCGAACGCACGGCCGAACAGGCAGGCATGCTGCAGGAGACCGCCGCGGGCATGTCCACGCTGGCGCAAACGGTGAACGCCACTTCGGAAAACGCCGAGCAGGCCAATGCGCAGGCGCAACGTGTCGAGGCGCTGGCCGAGCAGGGCGCGCATGCCGTCGACCGCGTGGTCGCCCGCATGCGCGATATCGCCGACAGCGCACGCCATATCGGCGACATCGTGGGCGTGGTGGACGGCATAGCCTTCCAGACCAACCTGCTGGCCCTGAACGCCGCCGTCGAAGCGGCCCGCGCGGGCGAAGCAGGACGCGGTTTCGCGGTGGTCGCCGGCGAGGTCCGCACCCTGGCCCAGCGCAGCGCCAATGCCGCGCGCGAAATCAAGGCGCTGATCGCCGATTCGTCGACGCATGTGGAGGCCGGCGTGCGTGAAGTGGGGTCGGCCGGCGATACCATCGGCGCCATGCGCGAAGCGGTTGCCCGGGTGACCGCGCTGGTGCACGAGATATCGCATGCCGCCGCCGAACAGGCGGCCGGCATCGGCGCGATGCACGAGGCCATGTCGGGCCTGGACCGCAATACGCAGGAAAACGCCGCGCTGGCCGAGGAGACCGCCGCCGCGGTGGCCGCCCTGGAGGGCCGTGCGCAGCGCCTGAGCGAGGCCGTCGCGGTATTCCGCCTGGGACGCGTCGACGACCGCCTTCCTCAGCCCGCGCCGCGGCACGCGGCCGCGTCAGAGGGCGCCGGCCGGCAGGTAGGGTTCGAGGACGAGCGGAACGTTTCCGTGCTTGACCTGATGCTTGACGCGGGCGGCCGCCGAGGCAATGTCCTCGGGGCGGATGCGCACGCCTGATTGCGGGGTGACCTGAAGCGCGCCGATGCTGAGCGTCACGAAGGGGAATGAGCGCATGACGCCATAGCGGTCTTCCGCCTCGATGCCGCCGCGGGCGCGGCCTTCATCGTCGTAGAGGTCGATCGCGTTCTGGTTGAATCCCTGGATGATGCGCTCGGCGCGTTCGCGCCAATCCGGACTGCGGAACAGGATGACGAAATCGTCGCCGCCCACGTGGCCGACGAAGTCCCGCTGCGGGTCGCAGTGGTGGCGGATGATCGTGGCGCACAGCTGGATCATGTCGTCGCCGCGCCAGTAGCCGTAGACGTCGTTGAACGGCTTGAAGTGGTTCAGGTCGCAGTAGCACGTGATGAAATCCACGCCGCCGTCCAGCAGGCTGCCGATATGCTGGCTGATCGGAATGTTGCCCGGCAACGAGGTCAGCGGATTCGCGTAGCGCGCGGCCTCGATGCGCATTTCCGTCACCGAGCGCACCAGGGCCTCGCCCGTGCCCAGGCCGTCGTAATTGCCGTCGCGCGTAATGATGAAACCATCGACCAGGTAGCGCTGGTCATCGGATACCAGCACGTGGCTGAGCTGGTCGATGGAGGCATGCACGTCCACCAGCACCGGCTGGTTGTTCATGAAGGTGGTGCAGGCGTCGCGGCCGAACAGCTCGCGCGTATAACGCTGGGCGTAGCGTTCGGTGAAATCGCGTCGGTTGATGATGCCCAGCGGACGGTTGTCGTCGTCGACCACGGCCACGGCGTGCATGCCCTTGTGTTCGCCGAACAGGCGATGCACGTCGTCGTTGGTATGGCGGCTGGGCGATACGAACGGCGCTTGGACGCGCAGCGTGGCGGCCGTCGCGCCCGGCACGCGTGCGGCTCCGCGCGACGGCAGGCGTTCGTTCAGGACCTGGCGTACCTGCGGGGAGACCTCGGTATTCGGCCGCGTGGCGGGGTATCCCAGGAACCAGCCTTGGGCGTAGCGTATGCCCAGGTCGCGGACGATGGCCAGGTCCTCCGCCGTTTCCACGCCCTCGGCCACCGTTGGCGTGCCCAGGCATTGCGCCACCGACAGGATCGCGCGCACGAGTTTCTGGCGGCGCTCGTCGTGGGCGATGCCGTGGAAGAAATAGCGGTCTATCTTGACCAGGTCGGGCTGTGCTTCGGACCACAGCTGCAGGCTGGCATGGCCGACCCCGTAGTCGTCCAGCGCCAGGCGTACGCCATGCGCGCGCAGCGCCCGCAGGATCTCCGTCAATACGCGCATGTCGGGATAGACGGGATCATGCTCGGTCAGCTCGATGATGACGCGGTCCGGCTCGATGGCGCAGGCGTCCAGCAGGCGCGCCGGCATGGATGCGCCCCACTGCACCCAGAAATGCAGCAGGGCGGATGCGGACATGTTCAGGAACAGGCAACTGCCCGCCGGCGCCGCGTCCTGGAAGGCGCGCAAGCCGCTGGCGGCGCTGGCATGTTCCACCAGCGGATGCACGCCGTGCCGGCGGGCCTCGCCGAACAGGGCCTCGGGCATGTGCAGGTCGGTGTCGCTCGGCCCCCTGATCAGGCTTTCGTAGCCGTAGACACGGCCATTGTCCAGGTCGATGACCGGCTGGAAGAGGGGGCTGAGGCGCCCCGAGCGCAGGATCTCGTCCAGCAGCCCCATGGAAGAGAGCACCGCGTTGTGGCGGGCGGCCGGCATGGTGGGATGTGCAGACGCGTGCATACTTGGGCACCGGGTGAAGAGCGCCTATGGTGAGCGGCTCATATTGCGCAGTCGTTTCAAGCTGTGTCTTGCCGCGCGGGCGATACACTACCAGTTTGATTCCCGCCCCGCATCGTTGGTTACAAATACCATGCGTCCTGACCCTGTTCCCGGCCTCGCCCGCGTGGTGCTCGCCTCCGGCAACGCCGGCAAATTGCGCGAGTTTTCCGCCTTGTTCGCCCCGCTGGGCATCGAATTGATTCCGCAGGGCCAGCTGGGGGTGCCCGAGGCCGACGAGCCCCATTGCACCTTCATCGAAAACGCCCTGGAAAAAGCGCGCCACGCCAGCCGGCTGACCGGCCTGCCCGCGCTGGCCGACGATTCCGGCCTGTGCGTCGACGCCCTGGGCGGCGCGCCGGGGGTGTATTCCGCGCGCTACGCGAGCCTGAAGGGCGGCGAAAAGTCGGACGCCGCGAACAACGCCATGCTGGTCCGCGAACTGGCGGGACAGCCCGACCGGCGAGCCTGTTATGTCGCGGTGCTGGCGCTGGTGCGCGCCGCGGACGATCCGCGCCCGCTGGTGGGCGAGGGCGCCTGGTACGGTGAAATCGTCGACATCCCGCGCGGCGATCACGGTTTCGGCTACGATCCCCATTTCCATTTGCCCGCCCTGGGCAAGACAGCAGCCGAACTGGCGCCCGCGGACAAGAATGCCGTCAGCCACCGCGCGCAGGCGCTGCGCGAACTGCTGGCCAAGCTCGACCGCGCGGCGCGCTGAACGCGGCACGATTCCATGCCTATCACCATTCCCATCCGGCAAGCCGGCGCCCCGGCTACCGCGGCGAGCGCCGCACGCGGCGCTTCCGGGCTGACCAGCCTGCCGCCGCTTTCGGTCTATGTGCACGTGCCCTGGTGCGTGCGCAAATGCCCCTATTGCGACTTCAATTCGCACGCGGCCGACGGTGATATCCCGGAACGCGCCTACCTGGACGCCTTGCGCGCCGACCTCGAACAGGCCTTGCCCCAGATCTGGGGCCGCCAGGTGTTTTCGGTTTTCCTCGGCGGCGGCACGCCCAGCCTGCTGTCGTCGGCCGGCCTGGACGAACTGCTGGCCATGCTGCGGGCCTATCTGAACCTGTGGCCGGATGCCGAGATCACGATGGAGGCCAATCCCGGTACCGCCGAGGCGGGCCGCTTCCGCGACTACGCCGCCAGCGGCGTGAACCGGCTGTCGCTGGGGATCCAGAGCTTCGACGACGCCCAACTGCGCGCCCTGGGGCGTATCCATAGCGCCGACCAGGCCCGGCGCGCCATTGCCATGGCGCAGTCCGCCGTGGCGCGCGTCAATCTGGACCTGATGTTCGCCTTGCCCGGGCAGTCGCTGCAGGACTGCGAGGCGGACGTGCGCGAAGCGCTGTCCCACGGCACGGAGCATCTGTCGCTGTACCACCTGACGCTGGAGCCCAATACGGTCTTCGCGAAATACCCGCCGCCCGGCCTGCCGGACGACGATACCGCCGCCGCCATGCAGGATGCCGTCGAGGCGCTGGCGGCGCAGGCGGGACTGGCGCGCTACGAGGTTTCGGCCTACGCACGCGCCGGCGCGCGCTGTCGCCACAACGTGAATTACTGGGAATTCGGCGACTACCTGGGCATCGGGCCCGGCGCGCACGGCAAGCTTTCATTCCACGACCGTATCGTGCGCGAGGCGCGCACTCGCAGCCCGGAGCGCTGGATGGCAGGAGCGATGGCGCGCGACGGCTCGCATATCGCCGAGTCGCGCGAGGTCGGCAGGGATGAGCTGCCCTTCGAGTTCATGCTCAACGTACTGCGCCTGAAGGACGGGGTGCCGGCAACGTATTTCGCCGAGCGCACCGGCTTGTCGCTGGCCGCGATCGCCCACCCGCTGGAGACCGCCGTGCGCAAGGGCCTGCTGGATGCCGACCCCACGCGGCTGAAGGCCACGCCCACGGGTTGGGCCTTCCTGAACGACCTACAAGCACTGTTTTTGAACTGATGCACCAAGTTGGATCTTTTGTGCGCCGTCATTTGCACAAAAATGGTGCATTATTCGCCCATCGCTCAGGAAGTTACCGGGTAGTCCCCGGGATTCCCTGGGGAAAACATGGCATGGATGTTGCTTTTTAGCTGAGTGCCAGTCGAGTTGCAGCGCTCGACCCTTTATCAAACGGAGATGACATGGCAAGCCCTAAAGAAGTCCTCAAACAGATCGCCGATGCGGAAGTCAAGTTCGTCGACTTCCGTTTCACCGATACCGCCGGCCGCGAGCACCACGTGTCGGTGCCGTCGCACACGATCGACGAAGACAAGTTCGAAAGCGGCCACGCTTTCGACGGTTCCTCGATCCCCGGCTGGAAGGGTATCGAGGCGTCCGACATGCTGCTGATCCCGGATGCCACCTCGGCTCGTATCGATCCGTTCATGGAGGAAACGACGCTGGTCCTGACCTGCGACGTGGTCGAGCCGTCCGATATGAAGGGTTATTCGCGTGACCCGCGTTCGCTGGCCAAGCGTGCCGAGGCCTACCTGAAGTCCTCCGGCATCGGCGACACCGCCTACTTCGGCCCCGAGCCCGAATTCTTCGTCTTCGACGGCGTGACCTGGAACACCGACATGTCCGGCACCTTCGTCAAGATCAAGTCCGAGGAAGCGCCCTGGTCGACCGGTGTCGAGTTCGAAGGCGGCAACTTGGGCCACCGTCCGCTGGTCAAGGGCGGCTATTTCCCCGTGCCCCCCGTCGACTCCTTCCAGGACATGCGTTCCGAAATGTGCCTGCTGCTGGAGCAGTTGGGCGTGCCGGTGGAAGTGCACCACCATGAAGTGGCGGCTCCCGGCCAGCTGGAAATCGGTACCAAGTTCAGCACGCTGGTCCAGCGCGCGGACTGGAACCAGATCCTGAAGTATGTCGTGCACAACGTGGCGCACGCCTATGGCAAGACGGCCACCTTCATGCCCAAGCCCGTGGTCGGCGACAACGGTTCCGGCATGCACGTGCACCAGTCGATCTGGAAGGACGGCCAGAACCTGTTCGCGGGCAACGGCTACGCCGGCCTGTCGGAGTTCGCGCTGTACTACATCGGCGGCATCATCAAGCACGCCCGCGCGCTGAACGCGATCACCAACCCCGGCACGAACTCGTACAAGCGCCTGGTGCCGCACTTCGAAGCCCCGGTCAAGCTGGCCTACTCGGCACGCAACCGTTCGGCCTCGATCCGCATTCCGTACGTCGGCAACCCCAAGGGCCGCCGCATCGAAACCCGCTTCCCGGATCCCCTGGCCAACCCGTACCTGGCTTTCGCGGCGCTGATGATGGCCGGCCTGGACGGTGTCCAGAACAAGATCCACCCGGGCGATCCGGCGGACAAGAACCTGTACGACCTGCCGCCGGAAGAGGACGCGAAGATCCCGACCGTCTGCTCGTCGCTGGAGCAGGCTCTGGAATCGCTGGACCAGGATCGCGAGTTCCTGACGCGCGGCGGTGTGTTCACCGACGACATGCTGGACGCCTATCTGGCGTTGAAGGAGCAGGAAGTGCAGCGTCTGCGCATGACCACGCACCCTGTCGAATTCGACATGTACTACAGCCTGTGATTGCCGGCTGATTTCCCGGGGCACGCGGGGGCGGACCGGGGCGCCGGTCCGCCTGTATGCCGCCCCGGGTGATGACGATGAATGTAGAAGCCTTCGAACTGCTCGCGACATCGGTACTGCTGGTGAACGAGCAGGGGTGCGTCGAATATGCCAATGCGGCGGCCGAGGATCTCTTCGGCAGGTCGCGCCGGCAACTGACCGGCCAGTCGGCCGCCGGCCTGTTCGACGACCGCGAGGCCATGCAGTCTTCCATCGACCTGGCGAACGCCGGCAATGTCGCCGACGTTCGCCAGGTGAGCTCGCTGCGGCGCGGTGCCGATTCGGTCAGCGTGGTGGTGACCACGGTGGCGCTGATGGGGCAGCCGTGGCCGGTGCTGATCGAGGCGCGCGAGATCGAGCTGCGCGTGGCCGCCGATCGCAATCACCGCCTGGTCGACGAAATCGAAACGCACCGGCAGTTGCTGCGCAACCTGGCGCATGAAGTCAAGAATCCGCTTGGCGGCCTGCGCGGCGCGGCCCAGTTGCTGGAAGGGGAATTGCCCGACCCGGCGCTGGCGGAATATACCCAGGTGATCATTTCGGAGGCCGACCGGCTGCAGGCGCTGGTCGACCGCCTTATCGGGCCGCAGCGCATGCCGCTGCATGCGCGCCCGGTGAATATCCACGAAATCTGCGAACGCGTCACCGCGCTGATCCAGGCCGAATTCCGCGACGGCGTGGCCATCATGCGCGACTATGATGCGTCCATGCCGGACTTGCAGGGCGACGCCGCGCGACTGATGCAGGCCGTGCTTAACGTGGCGCGCAATGCCGCGCAGGAATTGTCCGTGCAGCCGGGGGGCGACGACGTCCCGCCGCCGCAGATCACGCTGCGCACGCGCGTCGCCCGGCGCGTGATGCTGGCGCATCGGCAGCATCGGCTGGCCGCGGTCCTATCCATCATCGACAACGGTCCCGGCGTACCGGAACATATCCGCGACCGTATTTTCCATCCGCTTGTCACCGCGCGCCCCGGCGGCACGGGCCTGGGGCTGAGCCTGGCCCAGGACTTCGTGCAGCAGCACGGCGGCATCATCGAATTCGAATCCCGACCCAGGCATACTGAATTTCGCCTGGTCCTGCCGATGGAACCCGCATGAAACCTGTTTGGATCGTGGATGATGACCAGGCGATACGCTGGGTGCTCGAAAAGGCCCTGGCGCGCGCGGGCATCGAGACTCGCAGTTTCTCCCAGGCCAGCGACGTACTGGCCGCGCTGGAAGGCGACGAGCCGGCGGCGCTGGTGTCCGATATCCGCATGCCTGGCGGCAACGGCCTGGACCTGCTGCGGCAGATCAAGGAAGGCCATCCGGCGCTGCCCGTCATCGTGATGACGGCCTTCGCCGACCTGGACAGCACCGTGTCGGCGTTCCAGGGGGGCGCCTTCGACTACCTGGCCAAGCCGTTCGACGTGAACGAAGCGGTATCGCTGATCCAGCGCGCGGCGCAGGAATCGGCCGGCGCGCAGGACGGCGATCCGTCCGCGGCGCAGAACGAGCAGGGCGAGCGGTGGATGATGACGCAATCGGCCTCGCCCGCCATGCAGGAGATCTTCCGCGCGATCGGCCGCCTGGCGCAGTCCAAGGTGACGGTGCTCATCACGGGTGAATCGGGAACCGGCAAGGAACTGGTGGCGCGCGCGCTGCACGGCCATGGCGCGCGGTCCAAGGGGCCCTTCGTGGCCTTGAACGCCGCCGCCATTCCACGGGACTTGCTGGAAGCGGAGCTGTTCGGCCACGAACGCGGCGCCTTCACCGGCGCCAACACGCTGCGCCGGGGCCGCTTCGAAGAGGCCCACGGCGGCACGCTGTTCCTGGACGAAATCGGCGATATGCCCATCGAATTGCAGACGCGTTTGCTGCGCGTGCTGGCCGAGGGCACGTTCTACCGTGTCGGCGGCGCGCAGCCCGTGCGGGTGGACGTGCGCATCGTCGCCGCGACGCACCAGCCGCTGGAGCAGCGCGTGGAGCAGGGGCTGTTCCGTGAGGACCTCTTCCATCGCCTGAACGTCATTCGCCTGCGGCTGCCGCCCTTGCGCGAGCGCGTGGAAGATATCCCGGCCCTGGCACAGCATTTTTTGACGCAGAGCGCACGGCAGCTCGGGGTGTCGGCCAAGCGCCTGACGCCCGATGCGCTGGCGGCGCTGACGCGCTTCGATTTTCCCGGCAACGTGCGGCAGCTGGAAAACTTCTGCCACTGGCTGACGGTCATGGCGCCGGGACAGACCATCGAGGCCGCGGACCTGCCGCCCGAAATCCGCGCCATGGAGCATTCCGTGTCGCCGTCCATCGTGGCGCGCAGCATGTCGCCGGCGGCGGTCCCAACCGGGGCGGTTGGCGCCGATGTCTCGGCGCAAAGCTGGCAGGAGTTCCTGCTGCGCGATGCCCGGCATCGGCTGGATCGCGGCGAACCGGCGATCATGGCAACCCTCACGCGGCAGTTCGAGCGGATACTGCTGCAGACGGCGCTACAGGCCAGCCGGGGGCGCCGGGTCGAGGCGGCATCCCGGCTGGGGATCGGTCGCAATACGATCACGCGCAAGCTGCGCGACCTGGGAATGGAAGACGAGTAGGTCTGGGGCCAGGCGCTTGCGCGGGTCGTTGCGCGGAACCGACCGATCGATCGATCGGTCGCGCTAGCGCCCCTCCGAGCCGGATCCACCGGCGGCCGGTACGTCGACCAGGCTGGCGCGCAGGCGCGGGGATTCCAGCTTCTTCAGCCACCATTTCAAGGCTTCGCCGCGGGCGGGCGCGCGCCAGGCGCAAGACAGGCGCTCCTGCATCCCGCCGTCGCGGGTGGGTTTTTCCACCAGCAGCCCCTGGTCCAGATAGGGCGCGGCGAGCAGGTGCGGTATATAGCCGCACCCCACGCCGCGTATCTGCGCGTGGATCTTGGCTTGCATGGTAGGCATCACCACGCGTTGCTGGGTGTCCAGCAGGCCGCGCGTCAGGGGCGGCAGGGCGCGGGAGGTATCGGCCACGACCACGGCGCAGTGCGCGCTGATGTCCTCCGGCGTCAAGGGATGGTCGACCTGGGCCAGCGGATGGTGTGGGGCGACGCAGAACAGCAGGTGCAATTCGCCCAGCGTCTGCGTGGCGAACCGCCCCGGGGGCGCCAGCGCGGCGTCGCCGCCGATCAGCAGATCCGCGCGGCCGCCGGTCAGGGCGTCCCACGTGCCGCTCAGGACCTCGCTGGAAAAGCGCAGCTTGGTGGCGCTGTCCAGGGCCTGGAATTCCTCGATCAAGTCGTAGATGGGCGGCCACGGCAGCACGCCGTTGATGGCGATGCGCAGTTCGGGCTCCCAGCCGGTGGCGATGCGGCGCACGCGCCGCGTCAGGTCTTCCAGGGATTGCAGCAGCAGCCGGCCATCGTCCAGCAAGGCCTGGCCCGCGGGCGTCAGGATCGCCCGGTGCCCGCTGCGGTCGAACAGCAGCACGTCCAGGCGGTCTTCCAGGCCGCGGATGGCATAGGTGACCGCGGACGGCACCTTGCCCATTTCCCGCGCGGCCTTGGCGAAGCTGCCATGGCGGGCGATCGCGTCCACCAGCAGCAGCAGTTCGGGGGTGATCAGGGCATCGGAGGGCGGGGAAGAGGGCGGCATGGCGGGGATAGGGACGGACGGCTCCGCGGGTGCGAGGCCATAGCGGAATGGCAGAACGGCCATTCAAATTTATTGAATGATGTCTTCAAACCTGTTCAGCCGCAAGCCCCGGGTGGACGCCCACAATGACGTTCATCGACAACCTTTCCAAGGAGTTCACGCCATGCTTACCCTGCGACGCAGCCAAGAACGCGGTTATGCCGATCACGGCTGGCTCAAGAGCCACCATACGTTCTCGTTCGCGAATTACTACGATCCGCGCCACATGGGCTTCGGTCCGCTGCGCGTGATCAACGACGACCAGATCGCCGCCGGCCGCGGCTTCGGCACGCATGGCCACCGCGACATGGAGATCATCACCTACGTGCTGGACGGTGCCGTGGCGCACAAGGACAGCATGGGTAACGGCTCGACCATCCGCCCGGGAGACGTGCAGCGCATGAGCGCCGGACGCGGGGTGCTGCATTCGGAGTTCAATCCGCAGCCCGACCATGGCACGCATCTGTTGCAGATCTGGATCGAACCCAACGTGGTGGGCATCGACCCCAGCTACGAAGAGAAGCGTTTCGAGGAAGCCGACAAGCGTGGCCGCCTGCGTCTGGTGGCGTCGCCGGATGCCAAGGACGGTTCGGTCCTGATCCATCAGGATGCGCGTCTGTATGCGGGCCTGTTCGACGGCGATGAACGCGCGACGCTCGCCCTGGAGCCTGGCCGGCGTGCCTGGATCCACGTCGCCCGCGGCAAGGTGACGGCCAACGGCAAGGAACTGGTTGCCGGCGATGCGGTGGCCGTGGAAGATGAGAACGACATCGTGCTGGAACGAGGCGAGGGCGCCGAAGTCCTGGTTTTCGATTTGCCGTGATAACGTGGCCGCGTCCGCCTGCATCTTGCGGTCCAGGCGGACGCCCCCCGGGGGTCGCGTGCTCCGGCCCCCGGCCGAAGCCGCCTCCACCCAGGAGAACCGGCCCATTCCCGTCACCGCACGCACACGGAGCACACCATGTCCCAACTCACCCCATCGCTACCTTCCTCCGTCGAGTCCGTGGTGATTCCGCGCACCAGCGATATCGGCAATTTCGAGGTGCGGCGCGCGCTGCCGTCGCGCGAACGCCGTACCGTCGGCCCCTTTGTTTTCCTGGATGAGATGGGCCCGGCGATGCTGCCGGCCGGCGCCGGTATCGACGTGCGTCCGCATCCGCATATCGGCCTGTCCACCGTGACCTACCTGTACGAGGGCGCCATCGTGCATCGGGACGGGGCAGGCAATATCCGCACCATCCTGCCGGGCGAGGTGAACTGGATGACGGCGGGCCGCGGCATCGTGCACTCCGAGCGTTCGTCGGTCGAGAGCCGCGCGCAGGCACAGCCGCTGGCGGGATTGCAATCCTGGGTGGCGCTGCCGGCCAGCCACGAGGAAACCGATCCCGGCTTTGTCCATTACGACCGCGGCGCGCAGGCCGTGATGGAAGGCGAGGGCGTCCGCGCGCAGATCGTGGCGGGGTCGCTCTTCGGGCAGACGTCGTCCGTGCACACGCTGTCGCCGCTGTTCCTGGGCGATATCGCGCTGGAGGCCGGCGCGCGCCTGCAACTGGACGCGGAATATGAAGAGCGGGCCGCCTACATCGCCCGCGGCGAAGTCGAAATCGACGGCCAGCGCTTCGCGTCCGGCCGCCTGGTGGTCTTTGCCCCCGGCAAGCCGGTGACGCTGAAGGCGGTGTCGGCCGCGCGCGTGGCGGTGCTGGGCGGCGAACCGCTGGATGGTCCCCGCTACCTGTGGTGGAACTTCGTGTCCAGCCGCCGCGATCGCATCGAGCAGGCGCGCGAAGACTGGGTGCGCAACCGGTTCGGACAGACCGTGCCCGAAGACACCACCGAATTCATACCCGCGCCCGCCTGGGCGCCGCTGGCGCCGTTGCCCGCGCGCTAGACCCGTGCGGCAGACCCGTGCGCTGGCTCCGTGAGCTGGGCCCATGAGCTGGGCCCGTCAGCGGAGCCCGCGCGCTAGAATGCCGCCGCGTATGTAAACAAGACCGGACGCGCCGCCACAAGAAGTCGCGCCGGAAAAAAAAGAAAAGCCCCGCACCGGATGAACCGGGCGGGGCTGCTTGATTTCATCAAGGAGGAGACATAAATGAATAACACGAATCATCGTCGCCGCCGCTTCCTGGCCACGGCGGGCGGTCTTGCGGCCGCCTCGGCGCTGGGACCGTTGGCGGGCAGGGCGCAGGCGGCCGGCGCATGTACGGGCCGGGTGGTGGTGGGCACCTGGGGCGGCGACTACCAGCGCCTGCTGCAGGAAAACATCAACCCGCTGGTCGAGCCCGCCGGCGTCACCGTCGTCTATGACGTGGGCAGCGCGCTGGTGCGGCAGACCAAGATGCGCTCGGAAGCACACGCGCGCCGCAGCACGCTGGACATCGCCCTGCTGCGCGACAACGACATGTTCCAGATGCAGGCGGAAGGAACGACCGTCCCGCTGGACGAGGCCCATATCCCCAACCTGGCGCATGTGATCCCGCAGTTCCGGCGCGGCTATGCGATCCCGCATATCTTCAGCGCGCTGGTGCTGGTCTACGACACCAGCCGCGTCAAGACGCGTCCCGACGGCCTGGCCGTCCTGTTGGACCCCGCCTACAAGGGCAAGGTCGGGCTGGTGGACGACCAGTACGACTATCTGACGCTGGCCGGCGCGCTGGCCACGGGCAAGCCCGTCGGCGATCTCGAGGCAGGACAGGCTTTCCTGCGCCAGCTGCGGGAGAACAAGCCTCACGTCTATCCGTCGGTGGACGCCCTGGCCGCGGCCCTGAAGAGCGGTGAGATCGACGTGACGGTGACGTGGAAGGCGCGCACCCTGCAGTGGAAGAAGGCGGGATTGCCGGTCGACTACGTTTTTCCGAAAGAGGGCGCGCTGCCCGCCACCTTCGAGGCCGGCATCGCCGTGGGCAGCAAGGCGCAGGACTGCGCGTTCCCGTATCTGAACGCCATGCTGGATCCGCGCGCGCAGCGGGCATTCGCCGAGACCATGGGTTATGCGCCGACGGTGTCCAACGCCGCCTTGCCGCCCGAGCTTCAGCAGGCCGTCGGCTTTTCCGGCGCGGAGCTGGAACGCATCGTTCCCGTGGACTTCGCGCTGGTGATGAAACACAAGGGCCAGATGCTGGATTTCTGGAACAGGGATTTCCGCAACGGCCTGTGATGGAATCCTGCAAGGGACTGTGATCGGGATGACCGCAAAGGCGGTGATGGGCTTTCCGCCATGGCCCGGGATGGCATTTTCATCGACGGCCCGTGACGGAATTCCAGCAACGGTTTAGCAAGGGATGGCTTTGATGATCATTTTGACGAACAACGAAGGCAAGTCCGGCATCGGCACCACCGCGCGGCTGTTGCGGGAAGGTCGCGCCGCGCTGGACGCAATCGAGGCGGGCGTGCGCCTGGTCGAGGACGATGAAACCGTGCGCACCGTCGGCCGCGGCGGCTGGCCCAATCTGCTGGGCGAAGTGGAGCTGGACGGGTCGGTGATGGACGGGTCCACGCTGCGCACCGGCGCGGTCGGCGGCTTGAAGGGATTCCGCCACCCGGTCAGCGTCGCGCGCCAGGTGATGGAACGCCTGCCGCACGAACTGCTGATCGGCGACGGCGCGGCGCGCTTCGCGGCCGAAATCGGCGAAGAGCGGGGCGAACTGCTGGCCGACCATTCCCGCAAGGCGTACCAGCGATGGTTTGACGGTGAGGTCAGCCCCGCGGATCGCGCCAACTGGCCGGACGTGCCGCTGACCCCGTATTGCCAGAACGCCGTTGACCCGGAAATCGGCAAGGACACGACGGTTTTCCTGGCGCTCGATGCGGCAGGCCACATCGCGACCGGCACCAGCACGTCGGGATGGGGCTGGAAGTATCCGGGTCGCCTGGGCGACAGCCCCATCATCGGCGCCGGCGCCTACGCCGACACCCGCTACGGCGCGTGCGCCTGCACCGGCGCGGGCGAAATGACCATACGCGCGGGCACGGCGCGCGCGGTCGTGCTGTACATGAAAATGGGCATGAGCGTGGAACGCGCCGTGAAGGAAGCCGTGGACGACATGCGTGCGCTCAAGGGCGGCCTGATCAGCCGCGTGACGATCCATGCCATCGATGCGCGCGGTACCCATTACGTCGCGGCCGTCAACGGGCTGCCGACGAATCACTATTGGGTGTGGCTGCCCGGCATGCCGGAGCCGGAATCGCGGCCCTGCGAGATCATCCAGATTTCCGAGGACCGCCCGCAGGACAAGCCCACGGCCATGAAGGTGTACACCGACGTGTGACGGGCCTGCCCGGATCCCGCATGCCGGCATCGGCGAATAGGCGCGGTCCTGTCCGGGCCTCCGTTGGACGGCACACGGCCGGCCGATGGCGCTCCGGCGGGTGCCGTGGCGCTTCGTCCGTGCCGCGTTGGTCCGCGATCATTCCGCGGCCACGGCCGGCCGTGCGCCGCGCGCATACGCTGCGGCCCGGCGTTCGGCCAGCGCTTCGCGGCGGATGAAATCCGCCACGAATGCCGTGGCAGGGTGATGGCGCAGGTTGTACGGCGTGTCCCACTGCGCGACGCGGCCTTCGGCCATGATGCCGATGCGGTCGGCGATGGCGAAGGCCTCCGCCTGGTCGTGCGTGACCAGTATCGCCGTGTGGCCGGTTTGCTTGAGGATGTCGCGCACTTCGAAGGCCAGGCGTTCGCGCGCATCCGCATCCAGGTTGGAAAACGGTTCGTCCAGCAGCAGCAGCTCAGGTGAAGGTGCCAGCGCGCGGGCCAGCGCGACGCGCTGCTGCTGGCCGCCGGAAAGTTCGTGCGGATAACTGTCGGCCGCGCGCGCCAGCCCGACCAGTTCCAGCATCTCGGCGACACGCTGGACGCGCTCCTCGCGCGCAAGCCGGCGCAGGCCGAAACCCACATTGCCGGCGACGTTCAGATGCGGAAACAGCGCGTAGTCCTGGAACATCATGCCCACGCGGCGGCGTTCTGGCGCCACGCAGTGCGCGGCGCTGGACAGCACCGTGCCGTCCAGCAGGATGCGCCCGCCGACGGGCGGCTCGAAACCCGCGATGGCGCGCAGCACCGTGGTCTTGCCGCAGCCCGAAGCGCCAAGCAGGCAGCCGATATGGCCGCCGGGCAGGGTCAGGGACAATTCGTCGACCACGCGCACCGCGCCGCGCGGCGTGTCGTAGGCCAGGCTCAGGCGATCCAGTTCCAGCGATGCGGTCATGATGCGATGCCGTCCGGCATGGTTCGAGGGTGGGGGTGGGGCGTACGCGCCGCGCGCAGTCGCTCCTGTCCGCGTGCCAGCAGGATCACCGGGATCAAGCCGGCCGCGACGATGGCCAGCGCCGCCACGGCGCCTTCCTCGTAGGTGCCGCGCGCGGCCTCGGCGTACAGCCAGGTCGCCAGGGTATCGAAGTTCATGGGCCGCAGCAGTAGCGTGGCGGGCAGTTCCTTCATGGCGTCGACGAAGACCAGCAGGGCGGCCCCCGCGATCGCCGGTCGCAGCAGCGGCAAATGTACGCGGCGCAGCGTCCCGCCGGGGCTTTCGCCCAGCAGGCGTGCCGCCTGTTCCAGCGACGGCGGGATGCGCGCCAGGCCGGCTTCCAGTCCGCCCGTAGCGATCGCCAGGAAGCGGATCGCATAGGCGCATGCCAGGGCCACCGCCGATCCCATCCACACCATGCCGGCGGTGCCCAGCGTTGCCGAGAGCGCGCGGTCGACCAGGCTGAAGGGTGTCAGCAGGCCGATCGCCAGCACGGTGCCGGGCACCGCGTAGCCCAGGCCGGCCACCCGTGCATATAGCTGCGCCAGCCGCCGGCGGCCGCTCTCTCGCGTCGCGCGCGCCGCCCAGGCCACCACCATGCCGCATGCCAGCGTGACGGCGGTCGCGACGGCGGCGATGGCCAGCGTGTTGCCCGCTGCCGCCGCCAGTTGGCGCGATACGCCGCCGACCAGGTGCAGGCGCTTCTGCGTTTCCCACAGCAAGTACAGGGCGGGTGCGAGGAAGCCCAGCGTGACGGGCACCGCGCCCAGCGCGGCCGCGAGCGCGGCGCGCCAGCCGCGCAGCCGCACCGGCTGCATCGGCCGCATGCGCTGTGCGGCGGCGTAGCGCTGGCGCCGGCGTCCATGCCGTTCCACCAGGAGCAGGGCGACCACGATGGCCAGCATGGTCAAGGCGATCTGCGCCGCCGAGGCCAGGTCCGATCGCGTAACCCAGGTGGTATAGACGGACACGGTCAGCGTCTGCACGCCCAGGAATTCCGAGGCGCCGATGTCGTTCAGGGTTTCAAGCAGGGCCAGGCTCAATCCCACCGCGATGGCGGGACGCGCCAGGGGCAGGGCGACGCGCCAGAACGCCGCGGCGCGGCCCGCGCCCAGCGTGCGCGCGGCCTCCAGCACATTGGCGGCCTGGGTCATGAACATGGCGCGCGTCGTCAGGTAGACATAGGGATACAGCGCACACCCGAGCACGAAAATGGCGCCCGGCAGCGAGCGCAGCTCGGGCAGCCGGAACTGCCGTGGGCTGTCGTAGCCCAGCAGCGCGCGGATGGCACCCTGCACCGGCCCGATGGGATGCAGCAGGTCCAGGTAGGCGAAGGCGACGATGTAGGTGGGCACGGCCAGCGGCAGCAGCAGCGCCCAGCTCAGGACGCGCCGTCCGCGGAATTCATAGGCGCTGACCAGCCAAGCGCTGCCCGTGCCCAGCACCGCGGTCAGCGCGCCCACGCCCAGCAGCAGCAGCCCGGTGTTGGCGGCCGCCTGCGGCAGCACGTATTGCGCCAGGTGCGACCAATGGCCGGCATCGGCGCCCAGCGCCTGCCACCCCAGCGCCGCCATCGGCGCGCAGACGATCAGCGCGATCAGGGCCGCGCCCCATGACCAGGCCATCAGTTGTCGAAGCCCACCTTATCGACGAGCTCGCTCGCTTGCTTGCGGTACTTGGCGATGTCCGCCACCGACAAGGCGTCGATCTTCAGCGGCCCGAAGCTGGCCACCACCGGGTCCAGCCTGACGCCCTCGCGCACGGGATATTCGTAGTTGGCCTGCGCATAAAGGGCCTGCGCGGGTGCCGACACCAGGTATTCCAGCAGCTGCACCGCCTGCGCCTTGTGCGGCGCATGCCGGGCCAAGGCCGCGCCGCTGATGTTCACATGCGTGCCGGCGTCCCTGGCCGTGGCGAAGGTGGGCCGCACGACCTTGATGGCATCGCCCCATTTGCGCGCGTCGGACCCCGGTTCGGCGTTCTTCATGTGGCCCAGGTAATAGGCATTGGCCAGGCCGATGTCGCAGATGCCGCCCAGGATGTCGCGCGCCACGTCGCGGTCGCCGCCGGTTGCCTTGCGCGCCAGGTTGGCCTTGACGCCGCGCAGCCATTTTTCCGTGGCCTGGGCGCCGTCGTGGGCAATCATGGCGGCGATCAGGCCGGTGTTGTACGGGTGCTGGCCCGAGCGGATGCATACCTTGCCTTTCCACTTCGGGTCGGCCAGGTCTTCATAGTGGAAGGTGCCGACGGGAAGGTCTTTTTCGACATACAGCACGCGGTCGCGCAGGGACAGCGCATACCAACTGCCGCCCGCGCCGCGCAGGTTGGCCGGCACCACGGATTCCAGCGTCTTGGACGGGGCCGCCTGCGTTACGCCGCCATCCACCAGGTCCAGCAGGTTGCCGATGTCCACCGTCATCAACACGTCCGCGGGCGATTTGTCGCCTTCGGCCCTGACCCGCTCCAGCAGCCCGTCCTTGACGAAGACGGTATTCACCTTGACGCCGCTTTCCTTGGTGTAGGCGTCCAGCAGCGGCTGGATCAGCTTGGGCTCGCGCGTGGTGTACAGGGTGACTTCCTCGGCGGCCAGCGCCGGGGCGGCATGGGCGGCGCCCGCCAGGCACAGCGCGCCGAACAGGTGATGCAAGGCGAAACGGGGGGATTTCATGGTCAGCTCCAGCGTGGCCGGCCGGATCGCCCGCGATGCGCCCGGCAGACTGTTAACGAAAATTATTCTCAGTCAGAGGCTGGGGAAGATAACAAGGTTCGGGAATTTGTTCAACTTTTCGTAAGGTTCCGTCGTCGCCGTATGCATGCCGCTACCAATGCAGTGTCGCGGCAAGGCGCGCCGGCGGGCACCGCCGCGTCCGCGCCTGGTTCGGTGGGCCGCCATGGGCTAGGGCTGCGGCGGCGAGTCCTGGTCCAGGCCCAGCCTGCGGGCTTCGTCGGTCAGGCAAGCCTTCATGTCCTCGGCCGGCTGGCTCATCCCCCGCTGGCGCGGCCACACCAGGCTCAGGGCAAGGTCGTCCACCCGCATCAAGCGCCGGGCGGCCAGCCCCTGGCGCCGTGCGTAGACGGCGCCCAGGCTTTCCACGATGCCGATGCCTACGCCCGCGCCGACCAGGGCGCAGGCGGCGGACGACTGCATGACTTCCACCGTGGGCATATGGGCCATGCCGGCGGCCTCCAGCGCGCGGGCGGTGGCGCGTCCGGCGGGCAGGGCGGTGCCCAGCACGATGGGCTGTTCGCGCGCGACTTCCTTCAAGGTCAGCCGCTTGCGCGCGGCGTAGGGATGGTCCGGGCGCATGATGCAGAACAGGCTCAGCTTGCTGAGCGTGCGCATGTCCACGCGCGGATCCTGCCCCGAGCCGATGATGATGCCCAGGTCGACGCGATGGTCCACGGCCATGTCGATGATCTCCAGCGCGGTCCCGGACCGCACGGTGACCGCCACGTCGGGATGCATGCGCCGCAGCCGGGCCAGCGCCGCGGGGAACAGGCTGGAGGCCGAGATCGCCACGGCGCCGATCGCCAGGCGCGAGGTCGAGCCATGGCGGATGTCGCGGGCCCGCCGGTCCACGGCTTCGATGCCAGCCAGCGCGTTGAGCACTTCGGGCAACAGCGCGCGGCCCTGGCTGGTCAGGTGCAGCCGGCGGTTCTCGCGGCTGAACAGGGCGAAGCCCAGCCGGATTTCCAGGTCGCGCAGCAGGGCGCTGGCCGCCGGCTGCGTCATGTTGATCGATGCGGCCGCGGCCGTCACCGTTTCGTGCTGGTACATCGCGCGCAGCAGGGCCAGTTCCCGGCGCGTCACCATGGGGCGCTCACCATAAGAAATCCATATGAACCCAGACAACCTATCTATTTGACCATAGGGTGGGCGGCTGGGAGACTGGCGCCTTTCCCGAGACGAGCAACATGGCCGCCAACACCATCGTTTCCGTGCAGTGCATCCCGATGCGGCTGCCTTTCCATCACTGGACCGCGCCGCCGCTGTTCGCGGGCCGCCCGCGCGACAAGCTGGACAGCGCGCTGGTGCGCGTGCAAACCGCCGACGGCACCGTGGGCTGGGGCGAATCCTATTGCGTGGAACCGCGCGCCATCGTCGCGGTTTTCGAAACGCTGATCGCGCCGCTGGCCCATGGCAAGGACGCGGCCGACGAAGCGCTGGTGCCCGCCGTGCAGCGGACCTTGCACAACCTGGGCCGTTCCGGTCCGGTCGTGCACGCGATCGCGGGGCTGGATATCGCGCTCTGGGATCTGCGCGGCAAGCGCGAGCGCGTGCCCGTCCACCAGCTGCTGGGCGGCAAGCAGCGTTCGCGCATCCGCGCCTATGCCTCGCTGCTGCAGTACTACGGCGACGCGGCAATGCTGGACCGGGTGGTCACGCAGGCGCTGGAAGAGGGCTATACCGAAGTCAAGCTGCACGAGCGTACCGCCGATGCCGTCAAGGCGGCGCGCCACGCGGCCGGCGGCGAGGTGCCCTTGATGGTCGATACCAACTGCGCCTGGCTTCCCGCCGAAGCGCCAGCCGCGATAGGGCAGATGGCGGCTTATGCGCCGCACTGGATCGAGGAGCCCCTGTGGCCGCCGGAGGACCACGACGCCCTGGCGCGATTGCAGGCATCCAGTCCCGTGCCGCTGGCCGTCGGCGAGAACGCCAGCAGCGCGTTCGAGCTGTCCACGCTGATAGCCCGGGGCGGCGCCCGGTACGTGCAGCCCAGCGTGATCAAGCTGGGCCTTACCGCGAGCTGGGCCTTGTCGCGGCAATGCGAGGGCGGACCGGTGGCGTGCGCACCGCAGGTGGCGTTCTTCGGGCCGGGCTACCTGGCCAGCCTGCATCTGCTCGCGGCGCAGCGCACCGAGGCATCGCTGGAAAGGCTGTATGTGGCGCTCGCGCATGTGCCGTATGGCGCGACGGTGCCCGTGACGGCCGGCTGGGTGCAGGTGCCGGAGGGGCCGGGCCTGGGCGCGGATCCCGAAGCGGACCTGGCAGCGGGGCGCTACGCCGCATGACCGGCGTCCGCGGACGCCCGCGTAGCGGGATTTAGCAGGACTTGCGAATAAATCATCCAAAGAATTCGAGGAGACAAGACCATGGATCTTTCACGCAGACGCTTCGCCGCCGGTGGCGGCGCGCTGATGCTGGCCGGCGCGCTGTCGCCCCGGCTCGCGCTTGCGCAGGGCGGCGCCTATCCCGACAAGCCCGTGCGCATGTTCGTGCCCTATCCGCCCGGCGCGGCCACTGATACCCTGGGCCGCTTCGCGGCGGAGGTCTATGCCAAGGCATACGGCCAGTCCTTCATCGTCGAAAATCGCAGCGGCGGCGGCACGGTGATCGGCACGCGCGCGGTGGCGACGGCGCCCGCCGACGGCTACACCCTCGGCATGGTCGACACCGCCTTCGTGATCAATCCGGGCCTGCTCGGCAGCCGGCTGCAGTACGACACCGTCAAGGATTTCGCGCCCATCTCGCTGATCGCGACCGCGCCCTTCGTCATGGTGGTCCACCCCTCGGTCAAGGCCACGGACATGGCTTCCTTCGTCGCGCTGGCCAAGGCCGATCCGGGCGCGCTTTCCTTTGGATCGGCGGGCGTCGGCAGCGCGCCGCACCTGGCCGGTGAACAACTGCGCCAGCAGGCCGGCATCAAGGTGGTCCATGTCCCGTACCGCGGCGGCGGCACCGTCTTCACCGACCTGCTCGGCGGACAGATACAGTTCGCCTTCGCCACGGTGCCGACGCTGCTCGAACACATCAAGGCCGGCCGGCTGCGCGCGATCGCCGTCACCAGCCCGGCGCGGGTGCCGTCCCTGCCGGACGTGCCGACGATGGCGCAGGCCGGCTATCCCGGCGTGGACACCGCGCCTCTGTTCGGCCTGGTCGCGCCCGCGGGCGTTCCGGCGCCGGTCATCGATAAGCTGGGAAGCACGATTTCCGCGGCCGCCCGCAACGGCGAACTGCACGACAAGCTGGCATCCCTGGGCTTCGTGCCCGTCGGCAGCACGCCCGCGGAATTCGCGGCGCGTATCGCGGCGGACATCGCCAAGTGGAAGGGCGTGATACAGCAGGGCGACATCAAGCCGGAGTAAATCGCTGGGGGCGGAAGGCTGGCGGCGCGCGGTGGCTCGGGGCAAAAGGGCGCGGCCAGCCATGCCGGCAAGGTATATAGGACCGTCGGAAACGGCACAGCCGGTTATTTGCTTACAACGAATCTGTCTCTATAAACCGCGCAAAACCGACTCAGTTGAGAACCCTTATCAATAAAACCGTATAAAATCGGGTTATCCCTCACTGTTGGACGGATCCTTTATTCCCCGTCCGGCGGCCGCGCCCTCGAACGACGTCGCCGCGTGTCTTTTTCGATCACTATGGCAGCCTTCAATACCGAGCGCGTCCTGAGCGTGCACCACTGGAACGACACCCTGTTTTCCTTCAAGACCACCCGCGATGCGGCGCTGCGCTTCCATAACGGCCATTTCGTCATGATCGGCCTGGAAGTCGAAGGCAAGCCTTTGCTGCGTGCCTACAGCATCGCCAGCGCCAACTACGAGGAAAACCTGGAATTCCTCAGCATCAAGGTGCCGGATGGCCCGCTGACGTCGCGCCTGCAGCACCTGAAGGAAGGGGACACCATCCTGGTCAGTCGCAAGCCGGTAGGCACGCTGGTGGTCCATGACTTGAAGCCCGGCAAGAACCTGTACTTGTTCGGCACGGGTACCGGCCTGGCGCCCTTCATGAGCATCATCAAGGACCCGGACGTCTACGAACGATTCGAAAAAGTCGTCCTGGTCCACGGCGTGCGCTGGAAAAGCGAGCTGGCCTACGCCGACTACATCCAGAACGAACTGCCGGCCAACGAGTTTTTCGGCGACATGGTCAACGGCAAGCTGGTGTATTACCCGACGGTCACGCGCGAACCCTTCCGCAACCAGGGCCGGATCACGGACCTCGTGGAAAGCGGCAAGCTGTTCCAGGACATCGGTCTGCCCCCGCTGAACCCCGAAACCGACCGCGCCATGATCTGCGGCAGCCCCCACATGCTGGCGGATATCAGCGCCATGCTGGACAAGCGCGGGTTCACCGTTTCTCCCGGCGTAGGGCAGCCGGGCGACTATGTGGTCGAACGGGCCTTCGTCGAAAAATAGTCTCTCGCGCGTGGCCGGGAAGGTCGCACGGATATCCCTCTCCTCGGGCCGTGCGACCGCGGTCATCCGGGCCGGCGATAGGCGGGCCTATTCAGGTTCGATGCCTGCCTGCTTGATGATGGTCTGCCATTTTTTCGATTCGGCTTTCTGGAAGGTCGCCAGTTCGGCCGGCGTCGACGTCGCCGGGTCGGTGCCCGTGCTGGCGTAGAACTGCTTGGCAGCGGGGCCTTCGGTGGCCTTGACCAACAGCGCATTCAGCCGCTTTACCACGTCGGCCGGCGTGCCGGCCGGCGCATAGGCGGCGAACCAGTAGCCCATTTCATAGCCGGGCACGCCCGATTCCGCGATGGTCGGCACGTCCGGCGCCAGCGGCGACCGCTTCAGCGTGGTCACGCCCAGGGCCCGCAGCTTGCCGGCCTGGACCTGCGGCAGGCCGGTGGCCATGTCGGTGATCATGGTGCTGATCTGGCCGCCCAGCAGGTCGGTCACGGCCAGCGGGTTGCTCTTGTAGGGCACATGCAGCAGCTTCACGTTGGCCATCTGCTGCAGCAGTTCGCCGGCGATGCGGCTGCTGGAGCTGCCGCTGCCGAAGCTGAGCTTGCCAGGCTCCTTGCGCGCCATCGCCAGGAACTCGCCCACCGTCTTCGCCGGGAAAGAAGGGTTCACCACCATGATCTGGCTGCCCTTGCCCAGCAAGGTCAGCGGCGCGAAGTCCTTGACCGGATCGTATTGCAGGTGCTTGTACAGGTGTTCGTTCGCCGCATGGGTGGTGTTGGTGGTGATCAGCACCCGGTAGCCGTCCGGCTTGGCGCGCGCCACATCCTGCGCCCCTATCATCGCGCTGGCGCCCGGCTTGTCCTCGATCACCACCGCTTGGCCGGTCTGCTCGGTGACGCCCTGGGCCAGGGCGCGGGCGATCTGGTCGGTGGCGCTGCCGGCGGCGAAGGGAACGACGAAGGTGACGGGACGGCTGGGGAAGTCGTCGGCCGATGCCGCCAGCGGCGCGCAGCCGGCGGCGATCACGGCGGCCAGGGCCGGCAGGGTACGGATTTTCATGGTGTGTCTCCTTGGTTTTTCGTGTGTTGTGGTTGGTTTGCTGCTTGTGGGTTCACGGCTCGATTCCGGTGGCGGCCCGGGGCGCAAACGTGTTTGCGCGGCCGGCCCCTGCCTGCATCGGCCTGCTTTATCCGCCCGTCGATCCGTCCCGCGCAAGGGACTGAAAAGGCCACGGGTCGCCCGGCACGTCCGGCAGGCGCGCCGCCATTTCCGCGGGCACGGGAACCGGCAGGTCCAGCAGCTGAAAGGACAGGGATTTGCCGTGGGCATCCAGGTTCAGCGCGTCGTTGACGCCACCATCCAGCACGCCTTCCAGCACGAAGTTCATCGCATGCAGCGTGGGCAGCAGGTAGCGCGTCACGGCGTGCGGCCGGCGGTAGGCGAACCATTCCCGCACGCGTTCGGCCGTCACGTAGGCGGCGATGACGTCGTAGCACGCCGGATCCCATGCGATCAGGCTCAGGTTGGAAATATCGCCCTTGTCGCCGGAGCGGCTGTGCGCCAGGCGATAGAGCGGCACGAGGGATCGATTCATCGCTTGTCCTTGCCCGGTGGATAGATCGCCGGCGCCGCGCACGGCAGGCTCATCGTCGTCCCGCGCCCCCGGATTCATTGCTCGTCCTCCGCCGGATCGTACATGCGCCAGCCGCCGCGCACCGCGCCGCGGTCGATGGTGCAGGACACCATGTTCAGGCGCGGCCGCAAGGCGGTGCGTACACCGCCGCCGCCTGCCGGCCCACAGCAATACAGGGCCGTGACTTCACGCAGTACGCGTTCCGCGACGGCGCGATCGGCATGCGCGCCGGCCACCCGCAGCCTGACATCGCGCGCGTGCCGGTCCGGCAGGGCGGCGCGCAGCGCGCCGTCGTCGTTGTCCAGGATGCTGACCGCGCCGACCAGGTCGATGCGCAGCCGCAGCGCGTCTTGCAGGCGGCGGCGCACGATCTCCGCGGCCAGCCGCGCGCGCGCTTCGGCCTGCACGCCGGCGTAGGAGATCTCGGCTTCGGCCAGCCAGCCGCCGCGATGGCAGACGTTGACCTTCAGGGTATCCGGCCGCGCGTGGCCGGTGATGCCGCGCAGCTGGACGCGGTCGGCGCCCAGCTCCATCACTTGCGCGCGGCTCAGGTCCGCCACCACGTCCGGCGTGAGGTAGCGCGCGGGGTCGTGCACTTCGTACAGCAGTTGTTCCTTGACGGTGCGCGCGTCCACCCGGCCGCCCGTATGCGCGGCCTTGCCGATGACGAAGTCGCCGTTGGCCGAGATCTCCGCGATGGGGAAGCCGGTTTCATGCAGGCCGTCCACGTCCTTGAGGCCCGGCACGCAGAAATAGCCCCCCGTGACCTGGGTGCCGCATTCCAGCATATGGCCGGCCATGGTGGCGCGCCCCAGTTTTTCCCAGTCGTCTTCGCGCCAGCCGAAGTGGGCCAGGGCGGGGCCGACCGTCAGCGAAGGATCGGCCACCCGGCCCGCCACGACGATGTCGGCGCCCGCGCGCAGCGCGTCGGCGATCTCCGTGCCGCCCAGATAGGCGTTGGCGCTGACGATGTCCATGTCGTCCATGCGCGGGCCCAGTTGTTCGCGCAGCAGGGCGCGCTGCGCCGGCGAGGACAGGTCGTCGCCGTGGACGATCGCGATGCGCGGCGCGGGCAGGCCCTGCGCGCGCGCCAGTTCGGCTATCCGCCGCGCGGCGCCTGGCGGGTTGGCCGCGCCGAAGTTGCTGACGATGCGTATGCCGTGCGCATGGCAGCGCGCCAGCACGGGGCCGACCAGCTCGTCCAGCAGCGGCTCGTAACCGGCGCGCGTGTCCTGCTGGCGCGCCAGCTGGGCCAGGGCCAGCGTGCGCTCGGCCAGGGTTTCGAAGATCAGCGTGCCACCGCCGCGCGCGGCCAGCGTATCGACGACCGGTCCGGCGCCGTCGGTGCGGTCGCCGGAAAAGCCGGAGGCGCAGCCGATCAACAGCGTGGACGCGGCGGCAGGAGGCGCGGCGGGGGAGGGTGAAGGCATATCCGGCATGGCTGATGTGGGGTCTCCACGGCCACTATAGGCAGGCGCCGTTCATACGTAAAATAGAAATAAAAGATCAATTGATAGAGAAATGCCATGAATCTGTCGGCCCGGCATCTGCGCGCCTTCGTCGCCCTGGCGGAGGAAAGGCACTTCACGCGGGCGGCGCAGCGCTGCCATTTGACGCAGCCCGCTTTCAGCGCCCTCATTCGCGCCATCGAGGACGACGCCGGCATGCGGCTGTTCGACCGCACCACGCGGCATGTCGAACTGACGGCGGAGGGCCGCATATTGGAAACGTCCGCGCGGCGGTTGCTGGCCGACTTCGAACTGGTCATGGAGGACCTGCGCGACCATGCGGCGCGGCGGCGCGGCCGCGTGGCGCTTGCGGCCCTGCCATCGCTGGCCGCGGGCTGGCTGCCGGATATCCTGGCCGATTTCCACCGGCGCTACCCCGGTATCGCCCTGACGCTGCGCGATGCGTTGCTGGACCCCTGCCTGGATATGGTGCGCGACGGCGAGGTCGACTTCGCCGTGGCCTCGCGGCGCGCCGATATGGCGGAACTGGACAGCGAATTCCTGCATGCGGACCGGTTTCACCTGGTGTGCCGCGCCGATCACCCGCTGGCCGCCCGGCCGGCCGCGACGCTGGCGCAGGTGGCCAAATGGCCGCTGATCCAGCTGGCCCGCAACAGCAGCGTGCGCCAGCACCTGGATGCCGCCCTGGGCCGGCGCAAGCTGCGCCCGTTGGTGGAGGTCGAACACCTGGCCACCGTCACCGGCCTGGTGGCGGCGGGGCTGGGGGTCAGCATCGTGCCGGAGATGACCTTGTTCCACTTCCAGCGGCCCGGCGTGGCGATCCGCCCGCTGGCCGGCAAGGTGCCCACGCGGGCGCTCTATCTGGTCAAGCGCACCGGCCGCACGCTGCCCCTGGCCGCCCAGACTTTATATGAAACATTGTTACGAGAGCGTGAACATATCGCGTCGATCGCGCACCATGCAGGGCTTTCACGGTAGCCTATGGATGATTAAACTTCGATAGAAGTTTTCCTATGTCTTTCCGCGCCGGAGCCAACATGAACAAAGAGATCATCCACACCCAGGACGCCCCGAAGGCCGTCGGACCCTATTCGCAGGCCGTCGCCGTGACCGGCGCTAGGACGGTCTACCTCTCGGGCCAGATCGGCCTGGAACCCCATAACGGCGAACTGGTGTCCGAGAGCTTCGAAGGGCAGGTCAAGCAGGCCTTCGCCAATATGCTCGCGGTGGCGGAGGCCGCCGGCGGCACCAAGGAAAACGTGGTAAAGCTCACGCTGTTCCTGACCGACCTGGGCAAGTTCGGCACGGTCAACACCATCATGGCCGATATCTTTCCCCAGCCCTATCCCGCGCGTTCCACGGTGGGCGTGGCCAGCCTGCCCAAGGGCGCCCAGTTCGAGGTGGAAGCCGTCGTCGTTCTCTGAAGGGCACGTTTCGCAGTTCCTGAACGGTATCCCACGACACCATGCCTGCCGCCACGGCCCCGGGCAAAGCGCGCGCATCCGCGGCGCAGGCCGCGTCGCCGCCGCGCGGCGATGCCATCACGCGCCGCCTGCACGCCCTGGGGCTGGTGGAACCGGCCGACCTGATCCTGCACCTGCCGCTGCGCTACGAGGACGAAACCCGTATTACGCCGATTGCCACGCTGCGCCCCGGGTTCGCCGCCCAGGTCGAAGGCGAAATCACGCGCTGCGAGGTGCAGTACCGGCCGCGCCGCCAGTTGACGGCGGCCATCGCCGACGACAGCGGCGAACTGCAATTGCGCTGGCTCAATTTCTATCCCAGCCAGCAGCGCCAGCTGGCGGTGGGCCGCCGGCTGCGCGCGCGCGGCGAAATACGCGGCGGCCTGTTCGGACGGGAAATGGTGCATCCGCGCATGGCCAGCGCCGATGCGCCGCTGGCCACCGCGTTGACACCGGTCTATCCGACCACCGAAGGCCTGCACCAGACCGTGCTGCGCAAGGCCATCGGGCAAGCATTGGCGCAGGCCGACCTTGCCGACACGCTGCCACCCGCGGTGCGCGAGCGCTATGGCCTGGCGCCGTTCGACGAGTCCATACGCATATTGCACGCGCCGCCGCCGGGCGTGTCGGAGCACGAACTGGTCGAACGCGCGCATCCCGCATGGCGGCGCATCAAGTTCGACGAACTGCTGGCCCAGCAGCTCTCGCTGGCGGCCGCGCGCGCGGCCCGGCGGTCGCACAAGGCCTTGCCGCTGGCGCCGTCCGGCAATGCCGGCGGCCTGGTCGCGCGCCTGTACGGCGCCTTGCCCTTCGCGCTGACCGGGGCGCAGCAACGCGTGGTCGCCGAGATCGCGGCCGACCTGGCCCGGCCCTTTCCCATGCATCGGTTGCTGCAGGGCGACGTCGGCAGCGGCAAGACGGTCGTCGCGGCCATCGCGGCGGCCCAGGCCATGGAGGCGGGCGCGCAGGTGGCCTTGATGGCGCCGACCGAAATCCTGGCCGAACAGCATTTCCGCAAACTCGTGGATTGGCTGCAACCCCTGGGCGTGCGGGTGGCCTGGCTGAGCGGCAGCGTGGGGGCGAAGGCGCGGCGCGAGGCGGCCGCCGCCGTGGCCGACGGCAGCGTGCAGCTGATCGTGGGCACCCAGGCCCTGATCCAGGAGCACGTGGCCTTCCAGCGCCTGGGCCTGTCCATCGTGGATGAACAGCACCGCTTTGGCGTGGGACAGCGCCTGGCCCTGAATCGCAAGGGCGAGTCGGCGCGCGGGCGCATCGTGCCGCATCAGCTGAACATGAGCGCCACGCCGATTCCGCGCACGCTGGCCATGACTTTTTTCGCCGACCTGGACGTGTCCGTTATCGACGAACTGCCGCCGGGACGCACGCCGGTGGTCACCAAGCTGGTGTCCGACGCGCGCCGCGAGGAGGTCATCGCCCATATCGCGCAGGCCGCGCGCGCGGGGCGCCAGGCATACTGGGTCTGCCCGCTGGTCGAGGAAAGCGAGGCGCTGGAATTGCAGACGGCGGTCGACACCTACGAGGCCATGCGCGCCGACCTCCCGGACCTGCGCATCGGCCTGGTACACGGGCGCCTGCCGCAGAACGAAAAGGCCGAGGTCATGCAGGCGTTCCGCGAAGGCCGCGTCGACGTACTGGTCGCGACCACGGTGATCGAGGTCGGCGTCGACGTGCCCAATGCCTCGCTCATGGTGATCGAACACGCCGAGCGTTTCGGCCTGGCCCAGCTGCATCAGCTGCGCGGCCGCGTGGGACGCGGCACCGCCGAATCGGTCTGCGTGCTGGTGTACCAGGCACCGTTGTCGCGTATCGCCCGCGAACGCCTGCGCGCGATGTTCGAGACCTCCGACGGTTTTGAAATCGCGCGGCGCGACCTGGTGCAGCGCGGGCCGGGGGAATTCCTGGGGACCCGGCAATCCGGCCTGGCGCTGCTGCGCTTTGCCGATATCGAGCTGGATGCGGCCATCGCGGAACAGGCGCGCGAGGCCGCCGCCTGGCTGCGCAAGGATCACGCCGACGCGGTGCAGGCGCACCTGGCGCGCTGGATGCGCGGGCGCGAGGATTTCCTGCGTACCTGAAGATCGTGACTCAACGCGCCGCGCGAGCGGCCATGATACGGAAGCCCGACCATGACTCTCACCGAACTCAAGTACATCGTCGCCGTGGCACGCGAACGTCATTTCGGCCGCGCGGCCGAGGCCTGTTTCGTCAGCCAGCCGACCTTGTCGGTGGCGATACGGAAACTTGAGGACGAACTGGGCGTGACGATTTTCGAGCGCGGCGGGGCGGAGGTGGGTGTCACGCCCATCGGCCAGCGCATCGTCGCGCAGGCGCAGAAGGTGCTGGAGGAAAGCGCCAGCATCAAGGAAATCGCCCGCCAGGGGCACGACCCGCTGGCCGGCCCCTTGCGCGTGGGCGTGATCCACACCATCGGGCCTTACCTGTTGCCGCGGCTGGTGCCGGTGCAGATCGAACGCACGCCGCAAATGCCCTTGCTGCTGCAGGAAAACTTCACCTTGCGCCTGGTGGAGCTGCTGCGCCAGGGCGAGATCGACTGCGCCATCATGGCCCTGCCGCTGCCGGAAGCGGGCCTGGTCATCCAGCCGCTGTATGACGAGCCTTTCCTGGTTGCCGTGCCCAGGGACCATCCGTGGGCGGATCGCACGGCCATCCCGGCGCAGGACCTGAAGCAGCAGACCATGCTGCTGCTGGGCAGCGGGCACTGTTTCCGCGACCAGGTACTGGAAGTCTGTCCGGAGCTGTCGCGTTTTTCCGCCGCCAGCGACGGTATCCAGCGCACCTTCGAAGGGTCCTCGCTGGAAACCATCCGCCATATGGTCGCGGCAGGCATCGGCATCACGGTGCTGCCGGTGACAGCCGTGCCGGAGAATCCCCCGGCCGACAGCCTGCTGCGCTACGTGCCGCTGGAAGAGCCGGTGCCGGATCGACGCGTGGTGCTGGCCTGGCGGCGCAGCTTCCCGCGGCTGGCCGCCATCGAAGCGCTCGCGCAGGCGGTCTATGCCACGCCCATGCCGGGCGTGCGCATGCTGGAAGGCCTGGCCGCCGCGCATCAGGACTAGGCCCGGTTCCACGCGCCACGGTTGCGTTCCTCCAGCGCGGCGCGCAAGGCGGCGGCCAGCTGTGGGTCGACGGCGTTTGCCATGCGCGTCCTAGGCGTGGTGTAAGCCGACCCGCGGGTCGCCTCGTAGGGATGGCCGTTGATGGAGATCTGCGAAGCGTCGTCGGCGCTGCCGATGCCGCTGTCGTCGGAGGCCACCGTGCTGGCGCGTTTTTGGACGCCGGCGTAGGGCGGCTCATCGATGTGCCTGCCGATGGCGGCGTCGGCGGGGCCATCGGTGGGCTGGTCGATGGCGGCGTAAATCGGCGCGTCGACGGGCTGGTCGATGGTCGCATAGATCGGTTCGTCGACGCGGCGGTCGATGGCGGCGTGGCCCGCTTCCTCAGGCACCGACTCCATCCCGGCCCTGCCCGGAAGCGCTCCGAATATGGCATAGCCGTTGCGGTCCACCGACTGCGTCGAACGGGTGCTGGCGCGCACCTCGCCACGCATCAGGGAAGGACGCCCGTCGATGCCGGCCAGGCCGGGTGCATCCCGCTGTGTTGCCATGATGCGGGGCGCGCGGCGTGCCACCGCCAGGTCCAGGCGTTCCCATATGCCGGTCTTGTGCAGGATATGTTCGATGGCGCCGTCGCGCCATTCGGCGGCGGCCCTGGCGGAGCAAAAGTGTGCAATGCCCAGGTCTTCCATGCCGGCTGCCAGGCGCGCATGCAGCGACGCCGTTTCGTTGGCCAGCGTGCGTGTCAGGTCGCGCACGATGTCGTAGCCCCGCGTCGTGCGCAGGAAGTAGGTACCCGTCAGCGCGGCGGCCGTGTCCGCGTTGGATTGATGGGTCAGCTTGCCTTGCCGGACGGCATCGCGGATCAGGCGTTCCAGCGTTTTCGCGGGCGGCCCGTTGACGGCGCGCGCTTCCGGGGTGTCGATCATGGCATGGAGAACACCGGCCTGGGCGAACAGCGTGGTCAGGAAGGGCGGCATCAGCGTGTCGCGCAGCGCCTCCATGCGCTTCTCCGCCTGGCCGCGCGCCGCGGCATATAGCTGGTCCACGAAGACCTGCGTGTTCATCGGGGCTGGGGCCGGGGCGGTGGCTGCGGGCTGGGCTTGCACGCTCGGACGGCGATCGCCGCCGCGCAGTAATCGCGCCAGCCGCCGGCGCAGCGTCGACGTCCCGGCGTCGATGGGCTGTGTTGCCGGCGCGTCGAGCGCAGCCGCGGCAGCGGACGTTATGGCCGACATCGCCGTGGCGCTTGCCGCGGGCATCGTCGTGGCGTCGGCCGCGGAGCGTGCCCCGGAGGCCGCCCTCGACGTGAACGGCAAAGTCGCCGCGACGTCCACCGTCCGGATCGACGTGGCACGGGTGGCCGAGTCTGCCGCCGGCGCCCTCGCCAGTGCCGCGATCAAGGCTTTCAATTCCCGGTTGTCCAACTCTTCCAGTGCGGCGTCCAGCAGTGTCCGGACGTCCACCTTGCCATCCTCCAGCATGCCGATCCGGTCGCGCAAGACTTCCGTCTGGCGGGCAAGCGCGGGGCCGCTCACCGTGTCCGCCGTGGCGGATGGCGACGCGCACCAGCTTTTCAGCAAGGGCGTGGCACTGCGCCTGGCCGAGGTGGCGCGCACGGCGGTCCAGATCTCGTCCAGCAGCCTGTCGCTGGCGGCACGTTCGGCGTCGTCCGCGACAACGGACCCCGGGTTGGCCGCGCCGCCGGCGCGCGCGCACAATACGCCGCTGTTCAGCGCCTGCAGGTCGCGATCCTTCAGACGCATCGTCTCGTCCTTGAGCAGCGCCTGCCATACGCCCTGGGCCGCGTTGCCGTGGACAGCCTGCAGGGCCGCGTATGCGCCGTTCAGCGCGCGCAGCTTGTGGCCCGACAAGGACTTGTCGCCGCTTTGCCGGCACGCCGTCAGCATCTTGATGATCTGGCGCTGCGCGTCCGCGCCGGCGTTTTTCATGCGCTTGAGCACCTGGGAATGCAGAGGACGGTTGGGAGCCCCGAAGGGATCGGAGGCCGTGCGCAGATTGCCGGGATGCGGGGCGCGGCGGGGCTGCGCCTGTCGCGACCCGACAGCGGGTGTGGCGCCTTGCGACGGCGAGGCGGCAGTTGGAATGTCCGCGGCCCGCAGCCGATGGATCTCGCCCAGGATGCCGGTCTCTTCCAGCACTGCCTGCATCAGCGACTGGCGCAGCGCGGCGATTTCGTTGGGCGTGGCATGGTTCGCCAGCCCCTTTTCGTCCAGCGCCCGCTGGATGACTTGGGCAAGCGGGTCCAGTCGGCTCCTTAACCCATGGATCAGCGGCGCGCGTTCGCCGGCGGGCGCGGCGGCCGTACCCAGCGCCTCGTTCGCGGCCTGCTCCAGCAGCATCTTCACCGCTTCGGCCGGGGAAGCCTGCAAAACCGCCACGCCGTCGCCGTGCGCCAGGCCGTGGTCCCGCCAGCGCTGCGCGCTGTCATGCAGGATGCCGGCATCCCGGAACAGGCCGGCCTGCGCCTGGCGTGCCCAGCCTGGCACGCAGGCCTGCAGTTCTTCGTGCAGCACCTTGCGGGCCGCGCCGGCTAATCCATCCAGCAGCACATCGAGTGCGGCGGCCAAGCCCTGCCGCGTCGCGGCAGGCGCGTGGGCATAAGACTCCTCGGCATGGTGGGCGAGCCAAAAGTCCAGCGCATCGCATTTGCGCATCAGCTGGGCGCGCAGCCCCTGCGCGTCGTCCCGCCCCGCGTTGCCCAGGTCGCGCAGCAGTTTCGGCAACAGCGGGTCGCCGGGCGCCGCGCCGCGGTTCGCCTCGTGCATCAGCTTCACGGCTGGGTAAAGAAAGTCGGCAGGATCCTGTTCCTGGGGGCGCAGCATCTTCATGCCGTTCAGCAGGCTGACCAGTTCATCCACCATCTGCCCCGATAGCACGATCCGCCCGTCGCCGGCCTGGTACGCCTGGCCGATCGCCTGGACCTGCCGGGCGGACGCTTCCAGCGCCGTGGCCGTGTCCAGCGCGCAGCGGACGGCATCGGGCGCCGATCCGGCCCGGTGTGGTTTATTCAGGGGGCCTTGGCGCAGCTTGATCAAGCCTTTGTAGCGCTGCTTGGCCTGCCGGCGACCTGTATTTTCCGGCAGGTAGGCGCGGATGGTCTGGTCGACCAGTACGTCGCGCAGCGAGGCATGGACCTTGGTCTGGTCTTGCAGTTTGGCTTCGCTGCGCTCGAGCGCCGCCAGGTCGCCGGCGTCGGGCGCGCGTCCCGTGTTGGCCTGCAGATGCCGGCTTGCCTCGGCAATGCGGTCGCGGCAGCGCGCGGCCTTGTTTACACGCGCTTGGTGCTCGCCGCGCAGCAGGGTGAACGGTGCGCGGGAGGCGGCATGCGTGCCTCCCGGCCATTTGTGTATACGCTTTGCCACGCCCTGGACCGCCTTGAAGCCAGGGCCCTGGACACGGCAGGAGGGTTGGATCGACTGGGACGAGGTGACGAGGGTGAGGGGAGCCGCGCTGGCTCCAGTAATGGGAGGCATGTTGCGTTGTATCGGTGTGGGCGGGTAGCCCGGCCAGTCTGGTTGGTGCAGGGCGGATAGCCCAGCCAGTCTAGATGCGTGCTCGCCTGGCATCCATAAGCGCAACGGTGCGTGCCGCGCCGATTTGGCGCCGGGTCTTGTAGGGATCAGCCTGCGCGCCAGGGGCACGGGCCGTCCGGGACGCGCGTGCATGCCATTGCGGCCATGGGATTATTCTCAGGCGCGCGCGATTGCCGGAATGCGCCGCATCGGCGCGCTGACGCGCCACGCGGCGCGGCGGCGCAGCGCGCGCAGTATCTTCAGGCCGTCCGGCCAGTCGCCGAAGCCGGCCGCCGCATTGATGTGGCCGGCGCCGGACAGCACGACGATGCGGCTGCCCCAGTGGTGGGCGAAATCGCGCGCCCGGGGCAGGGCGCAGCAGGGATCATTGTCGCTGGCGACGACCACGCTCTGGAAGCCGAGCGAACGCGTCGGGATGGGGCCGAACGACGCCAGGCCGGGCGCCGCGCCAGGGCGCTCGATGTCCGCCGGCGCCACCAGCAGCGCGCCGGCCACGCGGCCGTGCAGCGCCGTCGGCAGGGCAACCGAGGCGATGCACCCCAGGCTGTGGGCGATCAGCAAGGCCGGCCAGGGCGCGGCCTCCACGCAGGCGGCCACGGCGCCGATCCAGTCGTCCGGGTTGGGGTTTTCCCAGTCCCGCTGGGACACCCGCACGGCGTGCGGCAGGCTGTGCTGCCACAGGGTCTGCCAGTGATCGGGGCCGGAATTCCGCCAACCCGGGACGATGATGGGTTGAAATCGCATGGGGCGATAATGCCCCGTGGCCCTCATTGCGCAAACGACTTAATTTGCGATTGGTTATATGCCTTCCGTTATATAAATGAGGCGTTGAAACCTGGCATTGCACCGTTTAAAAGGACCTGGCCGATATTTGCCGGGCTCGTTCGCGGCCGCCATGAATCGGTCCCGCTTTACGGTATCCTTTGGACCCTTTCGCCGGCCCGTGGCCGGTGGAATCGCCCCTGGCGGACCACGAGTCCACCATTTGGCATGGAGCGCAACAGGAGATGAAGATGAAAAAACACCATCGTTTGGCGGCCATGGCCGCGCTCGCACTCACGGCCGGCATGCTGGCCACCCCGGCACAGGCCCAGGCGATCGCGATCAAGATCGCCGTGGTGGGCCCCACCACCGGTGCCGTCACGCAATACGGCGACATGGTGCGCGAAGGCGTCCACACGGCCATCGAGCAGGTCAATGCCGCGGGCGGCGTCAACGGACGCAAGCTGGAAGCCGTGGTTATCGACGATGGCTGCGAGCCCAAGCAGGGTCCGACGGCGGCCAACCGGGTGGTGAACGAAAAGATCGGCTTCGTCGTGGGCGGGGTGTGCTCGGGCGCCACGATCGCCGCGGCTCCCATCTATGAGCAGGAAGGCGTCGTCATGGTGACGCCGTCGGCCACCGCCCCGGCCCTGACCGACGGCAAGAAGTACAACTTCATCTTCCGCACCATCGGCCGCGACGATCAGCAAGGGCCCGCGGCGGCGGCCTACATCGTCGACAAGATCAAGCCCAAGAAGGTCGCGGTCCTGCACGACAAGCAGTCGTATGGCCAGGGCATCGCCACCTCGGTCAAGAACCAGCTGGAAAAGGCCGGTATTCCCGTGGCGGTGTTCGAGGGCATCAATGCCGGCGACAGCGATTATTCGGCGGTGATCACCAAGCTGAAGAGCGCGAACGTCGACTTCGTCTATTACGGCGGTTATCACCCGGAACTGGGCCTGTTGATGCGGCAGGGCGCGGAACAAGGGCTGAAGGCCCGCTTCATGGGCCCGGAAGGCGCGGGCAATCCGGACATCAACGCGATCGCCGGGCAGGCCGTGGAAGGCATGCTGCTGACGCTGCCGGCCGATTTCTCCCAGGATCCCAAGAACACGGAACTGGTCAAGGCGTTCAAGGATAAGCAGCGCAATCCGTCCGGCGCTTTCCAGCTGACGGCCTACACGGCCACGATGGCCATCGTCGACGGCATCAAGGGCGTGGGCGCGGCCGATCCCACCAAGGTGGCGGCATGGCTGCACAAAAACAGCATCGAGTCGCCCATCGGTAAGGTATCGTGGAACTCGCAAGGCGATTTGAACAGCTTCGCCTTCAAAGTGTACGAGTGGCACCAAGACGGTTCGCATACGCCGGCGCCATAAACCGGCGGCGCGGCGCGAGGGCACACGGACGGGGCCCCCGCGCCGCGCCGACAAGTCGGCTTGCTGGCCCCCAAAGGGGGCCGTTTTTGTCTTGGGACGGCCCAGCGACAAAAGGGGCCCCCCACGCGGCGCCGACAAGTCGGCTTGCTCCCCCCCAAGGGGGCCGTTTTTTGTCTTGGGACGGCCCGGCGACAAAAAGGAGACTTTATCCATGAGTAGTGGCGACGCAGTACCCCCCACCGTCCGGCCGGATTTCATGCCGTACGAAGCGTTCGACAGCGCCGAGGCCGCGGTCACGCGCCTGATCGAGATCTACGAGCGCAACACGGCCTATTTGCGCGCCGGCCTGCAGCGCATCACCCATGGCGACGAGATGCAGGGCGTCCGCGTGCGGGCCTGCTATCCCAGCGTGCGCATCGCGGTCCATACCTACGACCCCGTGGACAGCCGGCTGTCGTACGGCCACGTGGCCGAACCCGGCGTCTACCAAACGACCATCACGCAGCCGGGCCTGTTCAAGGATTATCTGCTCGAGCAGATCGGCCATCTGCTGCTGAACCACAAGGTGCCGGTGGAAGTCGGGGAATCCCACGTGCCCATCCCGCTGCATTTCGCCTTTCCAAACGGCGCCTATATCGAAGGCGAGCACCTGGAGGGCCTGAAGCGGCCGCTGCGAGACATCTTCGACGTGCCGGACCTGGCGATCACGGACGATGCGATCGTCAACGGCACCTGGCACGGCCGCAGCAACGAGCCGCGTCCACTGGGCCCGTTCACGGCGCCGCGCGTGGATTATTCGCTGCACCGGCTGCAGCACTACACCGCCACCGCGCCGGCGCACTTCCAGAACTACGTGCTGTTTACCAACTACCAGTTCTACGTCGACGAATTCTGCGCCCGCGCGCGTGCCATGCTCGCGGCCGGCGAAGGCGATTACGACGCCTTGATCGAGCCCGGCAACCGCGTCACGCGGCGCGGCGAGCCGATCGCCGCGGATGCCGCGCCGGGCCGGCTGCCGCAGATGCCCGCCTATCACCTGACCCGTGCGGACCACTCCGGCATCACGCTGGTCAATATCGGGGTGGGGCCGTCGAACGCCAAGACGATCACCGACCACATCGCCGTGCTGCGTCCCCACGCCTGGCTGATGCTGGGGCATTGCGCGGGCCTGCGCACCTCGCAGCGCCTGGGCGACTACGTGCTGGCGCATGGCTATGTGCGCGACGACCACGTGCTGGACGCGGACCTGCCCACCTGGGTGCCGGTGCCGCCCCTGGCCGAAGTGCAGGTGGCGCTGGAACAGGCCGTGGAGGAAGTCGCGGGGCTGTCGGGATGGGACTTGAAGCGCATCATGCGTACCGGCACGGTGGCGACGATCGACAACCGCAATTGGGAATTGCGCGACCATACGGAGCCGGTCCAGCGATTCGCGCAATCGCGCGCCATCGCCCTGGACATGGAATCGGCCACCATCGCGGCCAACGGTTTTCGCTTCCGGGTACCCTACGGCACCTTGCTCTGCGTGTCCGACAAACCGCTGCACGGGGAGCTGAAGCTGCCGGGAATGGCGACGGCGTTTTACCGGCGCCAGGTAGGCCAGCATCTGGAAATCGGCATCCGCGCGCTGGAGCGCCTGCGCGAGATGCCGCCGGAACGCCTGCATTCGCGCAAGCTGCGCAGCTTCATGGAGACCGCGTTCCAGTGATGGCGACGCGCGGCCTCATGGGGCGGCGTGCTCGCGCGGCCATCGCCGTGCGTCTTCAGGGATACGGCATTCTTCCGGCATCGCCGCCAGCCATCATGAAGGCAGTGTTCCGGCGGTAATGTCGCACCGCGCCTCGCCGGCTTCCAGCCGCAGCGGGGTGCCGGGCGGCAGCGCCGCCAATGCCTGCCATCCGGCCTCGTCCACGACCGCGATCGGCACATCGACGCCATACAGTTCCGAGGCAACGATGCAGCCCAATGCCACGATCAGGTCGCGTTCGCGCATCACGATGGCCGCGGGGCCGGTGCCGTTGCGGATGGCTTCCGCCAGCACGCTGCTGCTGGAGCTCGATCCCTTGGCCCGCGCCATCAGCAGGAACGTGCCCCGCAGCGCCAAGCCGAATTGCGGATGGCGCGGTTCGACGATGGTGCCGGCCTGCGCGTCGTAGCCGCCCCAGAAGCTGAGCGGTTCGTCCAGCACGAGCAAGCCGCCCGCGCCGATACCCGGCACGATGGCGATACCGGAGCAGGATGCCGAGGATACCGGCCCGGCGGCGGCGCGCGCCACGCCCCGCGCGGCCGCCACACCGGCGCCAGTGGCCCCGCCGGGTGCCGCGCCGATTGCCGAGTCGGTCGCCGAGTCGATTGCCGAGTCGATCCCCGAGTCGATAGCCGAGCCGATTGCCGACCCGATTGCCGTGCCGATAGCCGAGTCGACGGCGTCGTGGCCGTCCCCCGTCGCCATGGGCGATGCGGTACACGGTACATCCGCTTCGTCAAAACACACCTTTCCCTGCCGGGCCGAGCGCACGCATTCGCGCAGGCTGCCGTAGGCCACTTGTACGCCGATATTGGCGGGCGCATAGTGCGCCCATTTGCCGGAATTGGTCATCACCAGGCCCTGCGTCTGCCGCATGATGGGGGTGATATAGGTGCAGGTGTCCGTGACGAACTGCACGCCCGCGGCGCGCAGGCGGTCGGCCCGTCCCGAGGCTTCGAGCTCCCAAAGGATGTAGCGGCTGGTATTGACGTAGAAATCCACGGCGAAGCGGTCCGCCGAGTCGGCCAGCAGCGCTTCCAGTGCGGCGCATTCGGCCAGCGAGAAATGCGGCGTGCCCACGCTCACGGCGGCCAGCGGTGCGCCGGGCGCCGCCTGGTTCAGCATGGCTCGCACGTCGCGCAAGTCCTCGCGGCCGACGGCGATGGTCCGCGCCGTGGGGCCGCCGGCCAGCGCCGCTTCCAGCGTGGGCGCTTCCGGTGTGATCCCCACGGCGTGGAAGAGGGCGATGGCGCCGCTGGACGCGGCGGCGGCGCCCAGGGCCTTGAGCTCGTCTTCCGTCGTATCGGCGGGCAGGCCCGTGACAGCCGGCACCGCGCCGCCGGCGCGCTGGCCGATCAAAAGGCCCAGTGCCGCGTACCAGATGTCGCGGCTGGCCGGGTCGCGCGGGAAATCGTCGCCCAGCGCGAATACGATGCCGGCGCGGCGGTTTTCCGGCAGATGCAGGCCGCAGCGCGGCGCGCGGCCGGTCAGCGCGGCACACAGGTCCATGAAGTCGCCATAGCGGTTGGTGCGCGCGCCCAGGACGGAATTGGCGAAGACGATGGCATTGGATTCGGCCCAGGCGATCTGCTGGCCCAGCCGTGGCCGTCGCGCCAGCTGGTAGGGTGCGCAGGTGAACGTCGATTCGCAGCCCAGCTCGACATGGGCCTGCATCAGCCGAGTGCCCGCGCTGCGCAGCGCGTCGTCGCCGCGGAACAGTTCCGGATGAATAAGGTCCATGGAGCCCACGTTCAGCGTGGTGGGGACCACGACCTTGCCGCCACCCTGTACCAGCCTTTCGACGAAATCCAGGCTGGCCTGCCCGTGGTACAGGCAGCCGTCGATATGGGCGCTTTCGATATCGATGAGGCTGTCCGCGCCCATGACGGCGGCGGAGCGGACCAGCACCCGCATGGCCAACGCGGCCGCTGCCCCGCGGTCACCCTGGAGCAGGGCCTGGTCGTAGTCGGAAAGCGCGATCACGAGGAAGCTTCCTTGCGGCGGCGAAAGAGGGAATTGTAGTGATCTTCCCTGCTTGCCGGGCGGCAATGTCCCGCGTAACGTGAGGCAACAACGACCGTGTGCGCAGCCCGCGTTCCATGTGCGCAGCCCGCGTTCCAGGAGACACCCGTCATGCAATCCTTCGCTTTTCATGCCGCCAAATCCGTCATCGTGGCGCCGGGCTCGGCCGGCCAGCTGGCGGACCACGTAACGCGCCTGGGCGCGCGGTCGGTGCTGGTGGTCACGGACCCCGGCGTCGCGCGCGCGGGGCTGGTGGAGCCCGTGCTGCAGGCCTTGCGCGGCGCCGGGCTGTCGGTGTCGTGCTTTGCCGACGTCGAGCCCGAACCGCCGGTGGCGGTGGTGCTGCGCGCGGCGGACCAGGCGCGCGCCAGCGGTGCCGAATGCGTGGTGGGCTTCGGCGGCGGCAGTTCGCTGGACGCCGCCAAACTGGCCGCCTTGCTGGCGGCCGGGGACAGCCGGCTGGAAGACATCTATGGCGTGGACAAGGTGCGTGGCGGCCGCCTGCCCTTGATTCTGGTCCCCACGACGGCGGGCACGGGGTCGGAGGTGACGCCCATCGCCATCGTCACGACCGGCGAAAACATGAAGCAGGGCGTGGTCTCGCCGGTGCTGTTGCCGGACGTCGCGCTGCTGGATGCCGACCTGACGCTGGGCCTGCCCGCGCCGGTTACCGCCGCGACGGGCATCGACGCCATGGTCCACGCCATCGAGGCCTATACCAGCAAGCGCCTGAAGAACCCGCTGTCCGACAGCCTAGCCCGTGAAGCGCTGCGGCTGTTGTCGGCCAATATCCGGCGCGCCTGCCGCACGCCTTCGGACCGGGAGGCGCGCCAGGCCATGCTGGTCGGGGCCTGCATGGCCGGCATGGCCTTCGCCAACGCGCCCGTGGCCGCCGTGCATGCGCTGGCCTACCCGGTGGGCGCGCGCTTCCACGTACCGCACGGCCTGTCCAACTCCCTGGTGCTGGGCCCGGTGCTGCGCTTTAACCTGCCGGCCGCGCTGCCCTTGTACGCCGAACTGGCCGAGCAGGTACTGCCCCACGCGGCCGGGTCGCCGGAAGCGCGCGCCGCCGCGCTGATCGAGACCCTGGAAGCCTTGCCAGCCGACCTGGGCCTGCCGGCGCGGCTGTCGCAAGTGGGTATCGGCCCGGCGGACATCGGCCTCCTGGCCGACGATGCCATGCGGCAGACCCGCCTGCTGGTCAACAACCCCCGCGAGGTGTCCCATGCCGACGCGGCGGCCCTGTATCGCCAGGCACTCTGAAAAGTATCTCAAAAAAAGAATCTGAATCGCGCTAGCATTCCCATCGGAGAATCTGGAAATCCGATGGAAATCGCCGAACTCGAAATCTTCCGCGCCGTCGCCCAGGAGTAGAGCGTCACCCGCGCCGCCAAGCGCCTCCGACGCGTGCAGTCGAACGTGACCACGCGTGTCAAGAACCTGGAAGAGGACCTGGGCGCCGCGCTGTTCCAGCGCGGCGGCAAGCGCATGACCTTGACGCCGGAAGGCCAGCGTTTGCTGGATTATGCCGAACGCATCCTGGCGCTCACCGCCGAAGCACGCCAGGCCGTGCGCGACGAAGCGCCGCGCGGGCCCTTGCGCCTGGGATCGATGGAAGCGGCCGCGGCCAGCCGCTTGCCGACCGTGCTGGCCAGCTTCAATCGCAAATGGCCCGCGGTACACATCGAGATCAAGACCGGTACCACGCAGGCGCTGGCCGACGCCGTCAGCGCGCATCGCCTGGACTGCGCCATCGTCGCGCATCCGGGCCAGGGCCGCCCCGAACAGGCGGACATGGCACGGTTGGGGCCGGACCTGGAGGGCAGCTATCTGTTTTCCGAGCGGCTGCTGCTGGTAGCGCCGCCCTCGCATCCACGCATCCGGCGCGCGCGCGATGTGCGCGTGCGCAATATCGCGGCGTTCGGCCAGGGCTGCACGTACCGCAGCTGCATCGACGACTGGCTGGCGCGGGACGGCGACAGCCTGGACGGCTGGGGCATCATGGAGCAAGGCTCCTACGCCTCCATCCTGGCGTGCGTCATGGCCGGCACGGCGGTGGCGGCGGTCCCGCAATCCGTATTCGAGATGCATCCGGCCGCGGCCGGCGCGTCCACCACTTATTTGCGCACGGTCAATAGTTTCCTGATCCGCCGTTCCGGGTTTGGGACATCCGCCTACAACGCCTTCTACGAGGAGATGCGGCGCGCCGCGGCCTGAGCCGGCCGGACGGCGGCACCGCCGCGCCATCGAGCACAAGCGCCCGTTCGCGACCTTCTTCCCACTCATCGCCAGCCAAGGAGCCCATCATGCCCGCCCGTATCCGAACTCCGCTCACCGAGCGCCTGGGAATATCCACGCCCATCATCCAGGCCCCCATGGCCGGCGTGACCACGCCCGCGCTCGCGGCCGCTTCGGCCAATGCCGGCGCCTTGGGATTCCTGGGCGTCGGCGCGATGACGGCGCCGGTGGCGCGCAAGGCGATCGCCGATACGCGTGCCCTGACGCAGCGGCCCTTCGGCGTGAATGTGTTCTGCCATCGTCCCGCCGTCGCCAATGCGGCGGTCGAGGCGGCGTGGCTGTCCTACCTGGCGCCGGCGTTCCGGGAATTCGGCGCCGAGCCGCCCACGGCATTGGGGGAAATCTACAAAACCTTCGTCAACGACGATGCGATGCTGGACGTCTTCCTGGAAACGCGTCCCGCGGTGGTGGGGTTTCATTTCGGCCTGCCCGACGCATCGCGCATCCGCGCGCTGCGCGACGCCGGCATCTACCTGATGGCCAGCGCCACCAGCGTGGAAGAGGCACTGCGCATCCAGGACGCCGGCATCGACGCGATCGTGGCACAGGGCTATGAAGCCGGGGGCCACCGTGGCGTGTTCGACCCCGAGGCGCGCGACGAGCGCCTGGGCACCTTCGCCTTGACCCGCCTGCTGGCGCGCCGCGTCGACGTGCCGGTGGTGGCGGCCGGCGGCATCATGGACGGCGCGGGTATCGCCGCGGTCCTGGCCCTGGGGGCACAGGCGGCGCAACTGGGCACGGCCTTCGTGGGCTGTCCGGAATCCTCCGCCGATGCGGCATTCCGCGCCGCCTTGACCGATACGCGGGCGGTCACGGCCATGACCGCCGCCATATCCGGGCGCCGCGCGCGTGGCTTGTACAACCGGCTGATGCAGCTGGGCGAAGCGCACGACAGCCCGGCCGTACCGGATTATCCGATCGCCTACGATGCCGGCAAGGCGTTGAACGCGGCGGCCAAGGCCCGCGGCAACAGCGATTTTGCCGCGCAATGGGCAGGGCAAGCGGTCAGGTTGTCGCGCGCTTTGCCGGCCGGCGAGCTGGTGGCGGTGCTGGACACGGAACTGCAGGAGGCCTTGCGCGGCCTGGGCGCGTTGGCGGCATAGCCGTCGAGGGAAGAGCGCCCGGCGGTGTCGGGCTTTGCCGGGCAAGATGCCGCCAAGCAGCCTTGCGACGCATGGCCCGCGGCCGATCGCCTATTCGCTGCCGTTGGAATCGAAGTGCCCCAGCAGGTCGCGCAGCATCGGGCCGATGGCGCGCAACTCCTCGAAATGGGCGGCGGACAAGGCATCCAGTTTGTCCTGCGCGGCCTGCGTCAGGCCCACGTGTACCTTACGTCGGTCGACCGCGTCAGATTGCCGCTGGACCATGTCCATGCGTTCCAGGCGGTTGATGAGCTCGCCGGCGCTGTGCGGGCGCAGCAGCAACCAATCCGCGATTTCCCCGACTGTCATCGTTTCCCCGGGTGCGGCCTTGATGGCCAGCAGGGCCTGGTGCTGCTGCGGCGTCAGGCCCCGTTCGGCGGCCGCACTTTCGCTGAAGGCGGTGAATTGCCGCAAGGCGAAGCGCAAGCGCGCGAGCGCAACGAAGTCCGCCTCGCGCAGGTGGCGCGAGGTGCCGGCGTCGGATCGCCGCGGTAACTGCGGGGCCAGGCGGGGAAGGGGAGAACGCGACATGCCGGCTATGGTACAGCGAGTTCATGCTCGCCCGCTGGCCTCCGCCACGGCCTGGCAGGCCGCGCAACGGATGGCCGTGGGCAAGGCGAACAGGCGGGCCTGCGGGATGGCCCCCTGGCAGTCGATGCAGATGCCGTACTCGCCCTGGGCCAGGCGCGCCAGCGCGCGGTCGACATTGGCGACCGTGTGGCGGTCGATTTCCATTTCGGCCCACCGTACTTCTTCCTGGCGGCGCGGTTCGGCGATATCGGCGGGATCGCCGGGCTCCTGGCGCGCATCGGCATCGTCCTTGCCGGGATCGCCACCGCCGTGCGCTTCCTGAAGTGCGCGAGCCCGGATATCGCGCAATCGTTGCGCCAGGGCGCCGAGCTCCGCGGCGGATAGATGGGACATGGCCTCGCTCCTTGTTCACGACAATTATTGTCCGCCGGTCGGGGCGCGACAGGCTTGACGGCGGTCAACATCCCTTGCGGGCCGGGCATGGAGGCATATCAAATAGCGTTCCAGGGCGGGCCCATGCAGCACGCCACGCAAGGCGCGGGTATCGTCCGCGATGGACGAGCAGGAATGGGCGCCGTTGCGCATACGGCGGCCGCCCGGGTGCATGTCGGTGAACATGGCGCGTACCGGCGCGCGGCCCGCGGTAGGCGCCGATCGCGGCCTGGCCATGGCCGCGTGGCGCGTAGGGGATGCCCTACAAAAACTGTCCCGGAAACGCCGATAGAGACAACGCGAGCCGGCGGGCACAATGCTGTTCATCTGCTGACGGCGTGTCGCTTCGCGCCGCCGATGCGACCCGCCAACAACATCCCAGCGTGGAGCCCGCCATGGAAACCCTACAGACCGACGCGCTTGCTTTTTCCGAGTTCATGACCGGACTGACGCCGTCGCAGGACGCCAGGGTTTCAAGCGCGGCGCCGGCGCGCGTTCCCTGCGAAGGCTGTGGAGCCCGCCGGCTCTGCCAGGCGGCTCAGCTATGCCGCGGCGGCGACGATAGGCCCGTGTCGCTTCCCGTCTGCGCCCGCAAGGTCAAGGCCGGCGAAGCCGTCTATCGCGCCGGCGACCCCTTGCGCAACCTGTACACGTCGCGTGCGGGAACCAGCAAGAGCATCCGGCTCTATCGCGACGGGCGTCAGCAGATCACCGGGTTTCAACTGGGCGGCGAATTCCTCGGCATGGACGCCATCGCGACGGGACGCCACCAGACCGAGGCCATCGCGCTTGAGGATATGGTGGTGTGCGTGCTGCCGTATCGGGAGATCGAGGCCCTGGCCGATGCCTACACCGACGTGCGCCGGGGCATGGAGCGCATGCTCAGCCAGGAAATCGTGCGTGAAGCCGGACTGCTGATGCTGATGGGCAACCTGAGCGCCGAAGAGCGGGTCGCCGCATTCCTGGTGGATCTATCGGACCGCTATGCCGAACGCGGCTATTCCGCGCTTGCCTTCACGTTGCGCATGAGCCGCGAGGAAATCGGTTCGCACCTGGGCATGAAGCTCGAAACCGTCAGCCGCATGTTTTCCCGCCTGCAGCAGCGCGGCCTCATCGCCCTGCATGGCAAGGACGTACGGATCCTCGACTTGCCGGCACTCCGGCTGGTGTAAGGCAAGGGCGCCACGGCCGGGTGTCGTGGCGGGCCGTGCCAGGATGGTGTCGCCCGAGCCGGCGGTACAGGCGCAATTCAGCCGCGCCTGGCTACAGTGGGCTCTTTTTTCGGGCATGCCGACTCCCGCCATTTCCGACGCTGTACCGACGTTTGCGGGCGAGCAATGGCTTGCCCTGGGGCGCGCGCTACACAAGGCGGGCCAGCACGCCGAAGCGGTGAAGGCCCTGCAGCGGGCGGCCGCGCAGCTACCGTTGGATCTCGATGTCTATCGTGCGCTGGTCGATGCGCTGGACGCCAGCGGCCAGGTGGCCGACGCCGCGTCGGCCCGTATCGGCATCGATGCCATCGAACGGCGGCGTGCGGTGGACCTGTTCGAAATCGGCCGCGTGTACGCCCGGCATCGGCAGTGGGACGCCGCCGGCCACTGGCTCGAGCGCGCCCTGATCATCGATCCCGGCCTGCTGGCGGCGCACATCTGCATGGCCTGGGTGCTGAGGCAGCTGGGCCGCCAGACCGAACACAGCCGGCATGTCCATCGCGTCTATCGGCGACAGGCCGCCTTCATCCAGGCCAAATCGTCCGCGCGGCGCCGCACTGTCCTGATCTTGTGCTCGAGCGGATACGCCAATGTGCCGTTCCGGCATCTGCTGCCGCCAGCGCTGAACCGGGTGGTCCGCTGGGTCGTCGATCTGGGCGTGGTCGGTATCGCGCACGCACGCAGCCGCGGCCTGCCGCCCCACGACATCGCGTTCAACGTGGTGGGCGACGCCGACCTGGGCGCGGCATGCCGGGAAACGCTGGCGCGCTTCGCCGCCACGGCGCGCACGCCGCTGCTTAACCGGCCGGATCGCATCGAGCGTACGACGCGCGAGCGGATCGGCGCCTTGCTGGACGGAATCGCCGGCATCCATGTTCCCGCCACGGTCCGCTGGGACCGGGCGCACGGCCCCGCCGCGGCCGTGCATGCGGCGATCGCGGCGCGCGGCCTGGACTATCCGGTCATCGTGCGCCCGGTGGGCGGCCATGGCGGCCAGGACGTGGTGCTGCTGGATTCGCCCGTGGATGGGTCCACGCTGCCGTCGATGGGCGAAATGTATATGACGGCCTACCGGGATTACCGGTCCGCCGACGGCTACTACCGCAAGTACCGCGTCATCTTCATCGACCGCGAGCCGTATCCGTATCATCTGGCCATCGGCAGCCAGTGGCTGCTGCATTATTTTTCGGCCGACATGTTGTCCGGCGCGTGGAAGCTGGAGAAAGAGCGCCGCTTCCTGGACGATCCCGAGCATGTCCTGGGCGCGCGGGCCTGGGCCGCGCTGCGCGCCATCGGCGCGCGCATGGACCTGGACTATTGCGGCATCGACTTCGCCCTGTTGCCCGACGGCCGCGTGCTGGTGTTCGAAACCAATGCGACGATGCTGGTGCATCCGGAGGTCGAGGAAGACGGGCTGCGCTTCAAGAACGCCTATATCCAGAACATCCTGGATGCGTTTCATGGCCTGATGACGCGCCGGATTCGCGTTCATTCCTCCTGATCGCCGGCCGCAAAGGACCGCGGATGTGGGCGAACGGCGGGACTAAGCCGCACGACATACGCGCCCCGCACCGGATCCCCGCCGCCCCGGCGGCGCGCGGGCCTTCGTGCTCCGCGGCCGCGAAAGCAAATGTTAGGGGCGCGTAAGCGACGCATGCGGCGGAGTAAATTGGCACATCACCACAACCGGTCCATGCGGGCCGAGGCTGTGTGCGACATGGGTCCGTCCGATCGCGGTGACGCTGTCCGCCTTTTCTTCCTGATCGTCGTGCTGTCGATCTTGATGGGCGGCAGCCTTTATATCCTGCGGCCCTTCATTCCCGGGTTGATCTGGGCGACCACCATCGTGGCGGCGTCCTGGCCGCTGCTGCTGATCGTGCAGCGCCGCTTGGGCAATCGGCGATGGCTCGCCGTCACGGTCATGATGGCCGGCCTGGTGGTCGTGATCGTCTTGCCGCTGTACCAGACCATCGCCACCCTGGCGGACCAGGCTAACCGGATCACCGCCGCGATACGCAATCTGCCGACGTATGCCTTGCTGCCACCGCCACACTGGGTGCACGACATCCCCCTGGTCGGCCATCGCATGTCGACGGAGTGGCAAAGATTGTCGGATGCGGGCCCGGGGGGCCTGCTGGCGCGGATGGAGCCCTATCTGACGGCGGGCGTGCGGTGGATGATGGCCAATGTCGCGGTGCTGGGGCAGTTCCTGATCCACATGCTGGTGACGCTGATTTTTTCCGGCATCCTGTACGCGCGGGGCGAAGCCGCCGCGGCTTTCGTCACGCGGCTGGCCGTGCGCCTGGCGGGCCCGGCGGGTGAGGGCGCCATCCGGCTGGCGGGCCAGGCCGTACGCGCGGTGGCATTGGGCGTCGTGCTGACCGCGGTCGTCCAGGCCGCGCTGGGTGGGGTGGGGCTCTGGGTGGCCGGCGTGCCGGCGGCGGGCATCCTCACGGCCGTCATGCTGCTGCTGTGCGTGGCGCAGATCGGGCCCTTGCTGCCGATGGCGGTGGGCGTGATCTGGCTATACCGGCTGGACGCCAACGTGGCCGCGACGCTGCTGCTGCTGTGGTCGCTGTTCATCGGCACGATGGACAACGTCATGCGGCCGTTTCTGATCAGCCGGGGCGTGCAGCTGCCCCTCTTGCTGATCCTGTGCGGCGTGGTGGGCGGCCTGTTGGCGCTTGGCCCTGCGGGCCTTTTCATCGGTCCGGTCATCCTCGCCATCACGCAAGTCATGTTGCGTTCCTGGGTGGACGGCGGGGCTTTGGCTCAGGATATCCCGGCGCCTTCCCCTGTCGTCGAACCCACGCATACCCCTGCGGCGGATACGGCGTCGCTGGAAGGCATGGAGGCCATGCAAGTCGCCAGGGCAGCGCCGGAGCGGCACGGCGAACCATCGGCACTGCCTTGAGCCGCGCCCCGCGTCGCTGACGCGACAAGCGCCATCTTCCCCGCGTCGGGCGTCGGATGCGACAAGCGCGACCTTGCCCCGCCGCGGCGGGTGTGCGTGCTTCGTGATCAAGCCGCGCGAACGTAGTCGGGATACCGCTTGCAGATATCTTCCACCTGGCTGAGCGTGCCCGACAGGTGTTCCCGCAGGGCTTGCTGCGCGCGCGGTGCGTCCTGCGCGACGATGGCGTCGAGCACACGCTGGTGGTCCTGCAGGATGCGTTCGGCCTTGCCGGCCTCCGGCAGGTGCAGGCGGCGCAGGCGGTCGACGTGGCCGCTGTAGCGCTGCTCCAGCTCCCACAGCCCCGACACGCCGGCGGCTTCGTGCATTTCGCGGTGGAAGGCCTGGTCGGCCGCGATGAACGCCGCGTATTCGTTGGCCGCCAGGCTGGCGCGCTGCAGGTCGATATGGGCTTGCAGGCGGGCGGCCAGCAGGGCGTCCGCGCGTCCGGCCAGGATATGGACGATTTCCAGTTCCAGCGAGCGGCGCAGGAAGTGCGCCTGGCGCGCCGCGGCGATATCGATGCGGCTGACCTCGGTGGTGTGCTGCGGAAAAATATCGACGAGTCCTTCCTCGCTCAGCCGCAGCAGGGCATCGCGGATCGGCGTCTGGCTCAGGCCGAAGGCTTCCGCCAGCTCCGGGCGCGACAGCACCGTGCCGGGCGCGAGCTCCAGCGACACGATCAATTCGCGCAGTTTCTCGAAGACCTGCGGCGCCGCATGGCGCGAACGGTCCAGGCGCAGGGTGGAGAGGATTTCCGTCAGGGACATGGATCTGCTAGGTGGCCGGCGCCCGGCCGTCATGGCTGGCCGGGCCGCCGGGGTCGGGATATAAAGGGGTGCGGAATTGTAGCGGCCGCGCCGCGTTGACATACTAATACATTAGTGTTTCAATGCCAGCCGAGACAAGCCCCCACGTGCTGCCCGCCCCATTACACCTACACGAGTGGACTCCATGACACGTACTTACGAAAGCCTGCGCAGCGCGCGCTGGATGGCCAAGGACGACCTGCGTTCCTTCGGTCACCGATCCCGCATGATGCAGATGGGCTACGGACCGGACGATTGGGATGGCCGGCCCATCATCGCCATCATCAACACCTGGTCCGACCTGCAGCCCTGCCATATGCACTTCAAGGAACGCGTGGCGGACGTCAAGCGCGGCGTGCTGCAGGCGGGTGGCTTCCCGGTGGAGCTGCCGGCGCTGTCGGTATCGGAATCCTTCGTCAAGCCCACCACCATGCTCTATCGCAACATGCTGGCGATGGAGACGGAAGAACTGTTGCGCAGCCATCCGGTGGACGGCGCGGTGCTCATGGGCGGCTGCGACAAGACCACGCCGGGCCTGGTCATGGGCGCCATCAGCGCGGGCCTGCCCTGTGTCTACCTGCCGGCCGGCCCCATGCTGCGCGGCAATTGGAAGGGCAAGGTGCTGGGCTCGGGTTCGGACGCCTGGAAGCTCTGGGACGAGCGCCGCGCCGGCAATATCAGCAAGGTGGAATGGACGGAAGTGGAAGGCGGCATCGCGCGCAGCTACGGTACCTGCATGACGATGGGAACGGCCAGCACCATGACCGCCATCGCCGAAGCCATCGGCATGACGCTGCCGGGCGCGTCGTCCATTCCGGCTGCCGACGTCAACCACATGCGCATGGCCGCCGAATGCGGCCGCCGCGCGGTGGAGATGGTCTGGCAGGACCTGACCCCGCAAAAAATCCTGACGGTGGCGTCCTTCAAGAACGCCATCAATGTCGCCATGGCGATGGGCTGCTCCACGAATGCCATAGTGCACCTGGTCGCCATGTCGCGGCGCGCCGGCTGCGCGGTCGGGCTGGACGATTTCGATGCGGCCAGCCGCAAGGTGCCGGTCATCGCCAATATCCGTCCCAGCGGCGATACCTACCTGATGGAAGACTTCTATTACGCCGGCGGCCTGCCGGCGCTGATGAACCGGCTCAAGCAGCACCTGGACCTGTCCGCGATGACGGTCAACGGCAAGACGATCGGCGAGAACATTCAGGGCGCGGAGGTCTACAACGACGACGTCATCCGGCCGCTGGACAAGGCCATCTACGACGAAGGGGCGCTGGCCGTGCTGCGCGGGAACATCGCGCCGGACGGCTGCGTCATCAAGCCCAGCGCCTGCGCGCCCCAATACCTGCAGCACACCGGGCCGGCGCTGGTCTTCGACGACTACCCCAGCATGAAGGCCGCGGTGGAGGACGAGAACCTGGACGTCACCGCCGATCACATCCTGATCCTGCGCAATGCCGGCCCCCAAGGCGGCCCGGGCATGCCGGAGTGGGGCATGCTGCCCATCCCGACCAAGCTGGTCAAGCAGGGCGTGCGCGACATGCTGCGCCTGTCGGATGCGCGCATGAGCGGCACCAGCTATGGCGCCTGCATCCTGCACGCCGCCCCGGAGGCCTATATCGGCGGGCCGCTGGCGCTGGTGCGCACGGGCGACCTGATCACGGTGGACGTGCCGGCGCGCCGCATCCACCTGAACATCAGCGACGAGGAAATGGCCGCGCGGCGCGCCGCCTGGACGCCGCCGCCGCGCCGCTACGAGCGCGGCTACGGCTGGATGTATTCCAGGCACATCCTGCAGGCCAACGAAGGCTGCGATTTCGATTTCCTGGAAACGGAATTCGGCGCGCCGGTCTCCGAGCCCGAGATTTTCTAGGTTTTTCCTATCCGGCGCGCGGCCACCGCCGCGCGTCCCTCCACCGATTCCGGAGTCCCCGTGTCGCAACTCAAACCCGATACCAAGGCCAGGCTGGCGCAGGTCAGCACGGCCACGCTGTGCACGGCCCTGTTCAAGCGCGGCCTGCGCAACCAGTTCATCCAGAACGTGCATCCCCTGAACGGCGACCTGCCCAACATGGTGGGCGAGGCCTTCACGCTGCGCTATATCCCGGCGCGCGAAGACCTGAACCACATCAAGGTATTCGAGGATCGCACCCATCCGCAGCGCGTGGCGATCGAGACCTGCCCGGAAGGCGCGGTCATGGTCATCGACAGCCGCAATGATGCGCGCGCGGCGTCCGCCGGCTCCATCCTGGTCACGCGCCTGATGAAGCGCGGCGCCGCGGGCGTCGTCACCGACGGCGGCTTCCGCGATTCGCCCGAGATCGCCAAGATGGGCTTCCCCGCCTATCACCAGCGGCCGTCGGCGCCCACCAACCTGACCCTGCACCAGGCGCTGGACATCAACGTGCCGATCGGCTGCGGCGACGTCGCGGTGTTTCCCGGCGATGTGGTGGTCGGCGACGGCGAAGGCGTGGTCGTGATACCCGCGCATATGGCCGACGAGATCGCGGCCGAGGCCACCGAGATGACGGCATTCGAGGACTTCGTCGCCGAGCGCGTGCGCGAGGGCGCCTCCACGCTGGGGCTGTATCCGCCCACCGACCCGGCGTCGCGCGAGGCCTACGCCGAATGGCGCAAGGCGCGCGGGCGCTAGTAGATACCGATAGTAGATACCGATAAACAGGAGACAACCATGACATCGCAACGACGCAAGGCGCTCGCCGCCTTGATGGGCGCGGGCTTGCTGGCGACCGTGGGCGCCGCGGTCCAGGCCGCCGACTGGCCCCAGCAGAAACCGATTTCCTATGTGGTGCCGTTCACGCCGGGCGGTTCGACCGACGTCGTGGGCCGCGTCATCGCACAGAAGCTCTCCGAGCGCCTGCACCAGTCGGTGGTGGTGGAAAACAAGCCGGGCGCGGCGGGCGCCATCGGCGCGGCTTATGTGGCGAAGGCCACGCCGGACGGCTACACCCTGTTCGGCGGCACGATCAGCACGCACGCCATCAACCCCAGCCTGTACAAGAACCTGAGCTACGACCCGGTCAAGGATTTCGAACCCGTGTCGCTGGTGGCCACGCTGCCCAATGTGCTGCTGGTCGACCCGCACCTGAAGCTGAAGTCGGTGGCCGACCTGGTCGCGCTGCTGAAGAAGGATCCGTCCAAGCGCACCTTCGCATCGTCCGGCGCCGGCACGTCGACGCACCTGACGGGCGAGCTGTTCGCCCAGACCATCGGCGTGCCGCTGACGCACATTCCCTACAAGGGCACGCCGCCCGCGATGGTGGACGTGTCCTCCGGCAACGTCACCTTCATGTTCGACCAGATGACCGCCGCCTTGCCGCTGTTGCAGCAGGGCAAGCTGCAGCTGCTGGCCGTGACGACGGCCAAGCGCATCGCGCTGGCGCCGGATGTCCCGACGCTGCAGGAAGCCGGCGTGCCCGGCTTTGACGTGTCTTCATGGCAGGCGGTGTATGCCCCCAAGGGCACCCCCAAGCCCATCGTCGATCGCCTGTCCAGGGAAATCGCCGAAATCCTGAAGGAGCCGGACGTGCAGGAAAAACTGGGCAAGACCATGGGCATGGAACTGGTCGGCGGTTCGCCCGAGCAGTTGCGCGAGCTGATGGCGCGGGAAATCCCGCGCTGGGCAGAGGTCGTGAAGAAGTCGGGCGCGAAGGCCGAGTAAGGCGCGCGGCTACTTGCCGCTGCGCCACACGGCCACGCCGGCGAATTCTCCGGTCGCGCGCCCCGGCGCGCGGCTGGCCGCCGCCGCGGCTTGCCGGGCCTCGTCGGCCTCCACGGTTTTGCCGGTGTCGATGAACAGCGCCGCCACCGTGCCGACCGCCAGCAGGCAGGCGGAGATCACGAAGGGCACGGTATAGCTGCCGGTGGCCTGGATCAATACGCCGAAGACCACGGGCGAGACCATGCCGGCGATGCCGAAGCCCGTGTTCATCATCCCGCCCGCCGTGCCCGCATATTTGCCGGCGATATCCAGCGGCAGTGTCCATAGCACCGGATTGGTGATCTCCAGGAAGAAGAAGGACGCGCTCAGCAGCAGCACGGCCACCACCGGATCGCGCACGAACACGACAGGGCCCAGGAACAGCAGCGATCCCAGCATGCCCGTGACCAGCACGGCGCAGCGCGCCATGCGCAGCCGCCCGGTCTTCTTGTACAGGTGGTCCGAAACCACGCCGCCCAGGGTGTCGCCGATGACGCCGGCCAACAGGGGCAGTGCGGTGAACAGGGCCAGCTGCTTCAGGTCGAAGCCGCGCGCTTCCTTCAGATAGGAAGGCAGCCAGGTCAGGTAGACCCACAGCAGCCAGCCGTAGCAGAAGTCGACGAAAGTCACCAGCCACATGCGCCGCACCAGGATGCGCCACGGCGTCTTCGCGGTGCGCGCGCGCTCGCAGTCGCCCTTGCGATAGCCGATCTCGGCCATCTCCTGCGCGTCGATGCGCCGGTGCTGTTCCGGCGAGTTGGTGAATACGAGGGCGTAGAGCGTGGTCCACACCAGGCTCAGCACGCCCAGCAGCAGGAAGGCGTCACGCCATCCGCCGAAGGCGATGACCACCAGGACCAGCGGCGGCGTGACGGCGCCCCCCAGCCGCGCGAAGCTGTGCGTGATGCCTTGCGCGAAGCCGCGCTCGGTCGCCGGCATCCAATAGGTAAAGGCGCGCGTGGCGGTTGGAAACGCGCCGCCTTCGCCCACGCCCAGAAGGAAGCGCATCATTACGAGCATGCCGACGCTACCCGCGAACCCCGTTGCCAGGGTGGCCACGCCCCAGATCAGCGACAGCACGATCAGCACGCGCTTGGGGCCGTATTTGTCGGCAAGCCAGCCGCCGACGATCTGCATGACCGCATAGGGATAGGCGAAGGCCGAGAACACCAGTCCCAGCTGGGTGCTGGTCAGGCCCATTTCCTGTCGGATCATGGGCGCCGCCACCGAAATATTCACGCGGTCGATATATGAGATGAAATACATCAGGCACATGACCCCCAGGATGATGTGGCGGGTCTTCACGTGCGGTAGTCGCTTTCCCATGTCGTCTCCTTCCTGTCTGCGCCGGTCGTCCGGTCGGTCCTTGCTTAGGGCCTGTTAACGCAGCCAGGCGCCTGATTGCGTACTCATGCGAGGCTCCTTCTAGCGTTAACAGGCCCTTACCCGCCTCTAGCTCAACAGCTTCAGGCGCTGTACCTTGCCCGAGGGCCCGCGCGGCAGTTCGGCCACCGTGCGGAACTCCTTGGGGGTCTTGTACCGGCCGAGCTCGCGCAGGCAATGCGCGCGCAGGTCCTCGACATCGATGGCGTCGCCGCGCGGGACGACGAAGGCGACGATCTCCTGGCCGTAGGCGGGATCCGGCATGCCGACGCTGGCCGCCTCCAGCACGCCGGGGTGCTTGAGCAGGGCTTCGTCGATTTCGCGCGGCGCGATGTTCTCGCCGCCCTTGATGATCAATTCCTTGGCGCGGCCGTTGATGTAGAAGTAGCCCTCCGCGTCGCGGTAGCCCAGATCGCCGGTGCGCAGCCAACCGTCGTCCGTGAAGGCCTTGCGCGTTTCGTCGGCCTGCTTGTAGTAGCCGCGCATGACCTGCGGCCCGCGCACGACGATCTCGCCGCATTCGCCTGGGCCCGCTTCGCGGCCGTCGGGCAGCAGCACCTTGGCCTGCGCGCCGCAAGGCAGGCCGATGCTGCCGATGCGCCGCCGGTCCGCGGCGATCGGGTTGCTGAACAGCGGCGCGGCGGTTTCCGTCATGCCCATGGTCTCGATCACGCCGATGCCGAAGCGCCGCTCGAAGGCGCGGTGGTGCTCCGGCGGCAGGGCCGCGGAGGCGGAGCGGCAGAAACGGATGCGGCGCAGGCCCTCGGCATCGACGGGGTCGTCGCCGTTCAGCAGGTAGGCGACGATGGTGGGCACGACGTTGATCCAGGTGCATCCGTGGCCCGTCACGTCGCGCCAGAAGGTGCGCGCGGAAAAGCGCGGTGGCATGACGACCGAGCCGCCATGCGCCAGCGGCGCCAGCAGCGTCACCACCAGCCCGTTGATGTGGTACAGCGGCAGCGACGCCATGACGCGGTCGTCGGGCCCCAGGCCGTGTTCGGCGCTGATGATGCGCGCGTTGGCCAAGAGGTTGGCGTGCGTCAGCAACACCCCCTTGGGCGTGCCGGTCGTGCCGGAGGTGTACATCAGCAGTGCATCGTGATCTGGCGCCGGGCCATCGTGGGGGTGGGCGGCGGGGTCGGGCGCATCTTCCCACGCCTCCGAGGCGGGCTCGCCGTCCGCCAGGACGGCGTGCCGCGCGCGCGGTGCGCATGACGCGACAGCGCCGCTGTCGACGCGAAGCGGGCGCGGCAGGGCCGTATGTCCCTCGGCGCGCAGCTCGGCCAGCGCGGCATCGACAGGCGCCTGCGTCGCGGCCGTCGTGTAGACCAGCCGCGTATCCGAATGGCGCAGGATGTGGCGGGTCTGGACCGGCTGGCACAGCAGGTTGATGGGATTGGCCACCATTCCGCTATACATCAGGCCCAGCAGCAGGCGCGCGGCGTCGGCGCAGTTGCCCATATAGACCGAGACCACGTCGCCGCGCCGCAGGCCTTCTTCGTGCAGGGCAGCCTGCAGCGCGCGGCAATCGTCCCGCAGCTTGCCGTAGGTCAGGACCGTTGCGCCGCCCGGGGCCTGCGCCGCGTCCGCATGGCCCTTGTCCTCGTCCAGGGCGATCAGGTAGGGCTTGTCCGGATGCACCGCCGCGCGCGCGTCGATCAATTCCCGGACGGTGGTGGCCGCGTTCATCGTCCGTACCTCTCGAAAAAGTCGCCCAGCACGTCGTCCAGGTGCGGGACCCGTTCCGGGATGGGGTGGGCGACCCGCGTGATATTCAGGTAGTGGCGGTAGTTCAGGTTGTCGGAGAAGTTGTTGCGGCCCCATGTGCCGCAACCCATGGACAGCGAGAACGGCAGGCCGTTGTCGAAGTTGCCGCCCGTGGCGAAGCAGTGCGATTGATTGACGATGACGCGCGCCACCGGAAGCTCGCGGGCCAGGCTTTCGGCGCGTTCCGGCGTCGCGGTATGCAAGCCGACGGAATGGCCCGCGCCCATATAGGCGTAGATGCGCGCGACGATATCGCACGCATGGGCGAAGTCGCGCGCGCGGTAGACGGTCAGGACGGGCGACAGCTTTTCCCCGGAATAGGGGTGCGCCGGCCCGTAGCCGTCTTCCTCGGCCATCAGGAAGCCCGGCTGCCGCGCGGCGATGGCGGCCAGCCCCGCGCGCGCGGCCAGCGTCGCGGCGTCGCGCGCGGTCATGGCGTGGGAGAGCTTGCCGTCCGGCCACATCGCGCGCTGCAGCCTTGCCTTGTCGGCCGGGTCCAGGAGCACGCCGCCCGCCGCGCTCAGTTCTTCCAGCATGCGTGCGTAGACGGCGTCCTCGATGACCACGCTGTTCTCCGAGGAGCAGCTGGTGGCGTTGTCGAACATCTTGGAGCGTGCGATCCGCTGCGCCGCCAGCGGCAGGTCCGCGCTGGCATCGACGATGGCGGCGACGTTGCCGGCACCCACGCCGAAGGCCGGCGTGCCGCTCTGGTAGGCCATGCGCACATTCGACTGCGAACCGGTGGCGACGACCAGGTCGGCCTGCCGCATCAGTTCCGCGGTGGCCTCTTTGTTCACCGGCGCGGGCAGTATCTGGACCAGGTCCGCGGGCAACCCGCAGCGCGCCAGCTGCGCGTGCGCATAGTCCAGCAGGCGCGCGCATGTGGAATGGCCCTTGGGCGAGGGCGCCACGATGATGGCGTTGCCGCACTTCAGCGCATTGATGATCTTGTTGGCCGGCGTCGCGGCGGGATTGGTCGATGGCGTGATGGCGGCGACCACGCCCACCGGCCGCGCGATCTCGATCAGGCCGCGCGCCGGGTCGCGCGAGATGACCCCGGTGGTCGGCACGCCTTGCAGGTCGCGCATCAGGCCCAGGGTCTTGCGATGGTTCTTGCGTATCTTGTCCGGCACATTGCCCAATCCCGTGTCGGCGACGGCCAGTTCGGCCAGCACGCGGTTGCGGCCGGGCTCCATGATGGCCCAGGCTACCGCCTGCGCCGCGGTGTCCAGGCTCTGCTGCCCGCCGGCAAGCAGGCTGCGTTGCGCGGCGCGGGCGCGTTCGATCATGGCGGCGATCTCGGCGGCACCGGCGCCGGTCCTTGCGGGAACCGGGGGGGCGGCCGCCAGTGTTGCGGTGGCGTTCATGCGTTTCCTTCCTTGCAAGAGAACCGGCCCCCACTCTAGGTCCACTCGCATCGCAGCAAAGTCCCGTTTTTTTCATCTGGCGCGCCAGCGTGTTCCGCTAGAATCGAAAAAAACGCTTTTCGGGACCGACGTTGTCCCGAAAAACAATAAAGTCGTCACAAAAAAATGGATGGACGACAAGAAGAGGGGACCGCAGGAGGAGGCATGACGAATTGGAACCAATCCAATGCGGCGGCCGTCCGCGCTTTCCGGGTGCTGGAAACCCTGGCAAGCGCGGGACGCCCGCTTTCGATGACCGAGCTGGTGGACACCCTCGGCCTTCCCAAGCAGACGGTGCATCGGATCCTGAGCCAGCTGACCGACGCGTGGCTGGTGACGCGCGGCGCCGGCGACCGGCTCTACGAATGTTCGTCGCGGGTGCGGCAACTGGCCGTCAATGTACTCATGCACGCCGGCCCGGCCGCGGCGCGCCATGCGCTGCTGGAGCAACTGGTCGAGCGCATCGGCGAGACCTGCAACCTGACCATGTTGTCCGGCAATGACGTGGTGTATGTCGACCGCGTCGAAACCCGCTGGCCGCTGCGGCTGCATCTGCAGCCGGGTTCCCATGTGCCGCTGCATTGCTCGGCCAGCGGCAAGCTGCTGCTGAGCTTCCTGCCGCACGAGCGGCGCGAGCGCATCCTGGCCACGCTGCCGCTGCGCGCCTATTCCGAACGCACCATCGTCGATCGCGAGCGGCTGCGCGAGGAACTCGCCTTGACGCGCAAGCGGCGGCTGGCGGTGAACGACCAGGAACACCTGCAGGGCCTGATCGCCATCGCGGTGCCGGTGATGCTGGATCGCACGCGCGCCTGCGCCGCCATCGCCGTGCAGGCGCCGGTGGGCAGGCTCACGCTGGACGACCTGGCCGCCTTCGTACCCGACCTGCGCGCCGCCGCGGCCGAGACAGCGGAGACTTTCCGCATGTAGGGCTACAATACCTCGTCTCATTTTCCGGAACGGCTGGCATGACCAAGGCGGATACCCCGACGCTGCGTTCGTTCGCGTTGCTGGAGCACCTGGTGCGGGCCGAGCGGCCGGTTTCGCTGGCGGAGATCGTGCAGGAATTCCCCGCGCCCAAGGCTTCGCTGCACCGCATGCTGGCCTCGCTGGAGGCGGGCGGGCTGGTCATCCGCGAACCGGGACAGAAAAACGCCTACGCGGTCGGCCCCAGGCTGGCCCAGCTGGGCCTGGGCATCGTCATGCTGGCCGGCGAACGGCGCCAGCGGCATGCCATACTGTCGCGGCTGGTGGCGGAGCTGGGCGAAACCTGCAACCTGACCATGCTGCACGAAAGCGAGGTCCTCTACCTGGACCGCATGGAAGCGCCGTGGCCGTTGCGGCTGGACCTCAAGCCCGGCTCGCATGTGCCGGCCCATTGCACCGCCAGCGGCAAGCTGCTGCTGGCCATGCTGCCCCAGGCGCGGCGTACCGCGCTGGTACATGCGCTGAAACTGGAACGCCATACGCCGAACACCATCACCGACGTCGAGCTGCTGGAGGCGGAGCTGGACCGCATCGGCCGCAAGCGCATCGCCATCGACAACGAGGAGTTCCTGACCGGCATCGTCTGCGTGGCCGCGCCGGTGATGGACAAGAACGACGTTTGCCTGGCGGCGATCGCGGTGCACGCGCCGGTGCCCCGCACGCCCCTGTCGCGCGCGCTCGAGTTCGTGCCGCAGTTGCAGCAGGCCGCGCGCGACCTGTCCAAGACCTTCTAGCGTCAGCAAGCCCTAGATCACTTCATCGCGCAGGTAGTACCACTTGTACAGCAGCGCTTGGCCGATGCGCCGGAAGGGTGCGAAGGCATGTCCCGGCAGGGGCGAGTCGTAGATCGGCAGATCCCACTGCGCGCCCGCCTGTCCGACGATGCGCTGCGCCATGCGGCGGCCGGCGGCGGCGGAAAACGACACGCCGTTGCCGCCGTAGCCGCAGGCGTAGTAGATGTGCTGGCCGGGGTCGGGCCGCGCGATGCGCGGCATCATGTCGTGGCTGACGTCGACCCATCCCCACCACGAATAGTCGATCTTCACATCGCGCAAGGCGGGAAACTTGCGTGCCAGCCCCTCCTGCAGCAGGCGCAGGTGGCGCGGATGACGCGCGTCCGCGCCCGTGACCGCGCTGCGGCTGCCGATCTGCATGCGGCCGTCCGGCAGCAGCCGGTAGTAGAAGCGCAGCGTGCGCGTATCGGTGATGAACACGGTGCTGCGCAGGCCGGCCGCCTCGCGCTCCGCGGGCGTCAGCACGCGTGTCACCATGGAATTGGACAGAATGGGCATGATGCGCCCCGACAAGGCCGGATGCAGGCCCTGCGGCGTATACCCACCCGTGGCCACCGCCACGCGGCGCGCCCGTACGACGCCGCCGGGCGTGCGCAGCTGATGGACGCCGCCCACCGTTTCCCAGCCTTGCACGGGGCTGGCCGTGTGCACGCGGGCGCCCAGCGCGCGCGCCTGCCGCAGGTAGCCGTACGCGAGCTTGAGCGGATGCACGCCGATGCCGTCGGGTTCGAGCAGGGCGCCGGCGGCCTCGCGATCCGCCGTATAGCGCGCATGCAGCTCCTCGCGGCTCAACATGCGCGCGTCGTAGCCGAACAGCTCGCGCATGATGCGGGCCTCGTTCTCCAGGAAGGCCAGCTTCTTGCCGCGATGCGCGGTGTAGAGATGGCCTCCGGGCTGCGCGTCGCATTCGATAGACGCGACCAGGCTCTTCCAGTATTCGAAGCCCTCCCGGATTTCCGCATCCAGCCGCCGCGCGGTGTCCAGTCCCCAGCGTGCGATCCACTGCGAGCGATACAGCCGGCCGGAGGCGTTCTGGCCCTGGCCGCCGTTGCGGCTGGTGCAGCCCCACGCGGCCCGGTTGGCCTCCAGCACGACAGCTTGCACACCGTGGTCGCGCGCCAGCGCAAGCGCCGTGGACAGGCCGGTGAACCCGGAGCCGATGACCGCGACGTCGACGTCGATGTCGCCGCGCACCGGTCCATCGTCGGGCGGCGGGGCACCGGCGGATGCGACCCAGTAGGTCGGCGCGTAGTCCTGCCCGTGTCCGGTCCGGGAGACGAGCGGATCGAACAAGGGGTCATAGGGGGCCAGGCCCGGACCTGGCGGGACGCCGGCCGTGGAGGCCGGAGCGGGCGTGGGGACGTATGCGGCCACGATGTATCGCCAGTAGGAGGTCAGTGGGAAAGGGACGATGGGGGGTGACGCTATGGACGGCCGGCGGCTCAGCGCGCGGGCAGCGGCGGCCGGTTCTTGCGGAATGCGTTCTTCACCAGGATCTTGCCGTCGCGGAAAACGAACAGGTCGACCATGTTGGCCTCGATGCGCGTGCCGTCGGGATTGGTGCCGGTGAAGGTGGATTCGGATACGCCGCGGTCGCCCGCGACCCAATGCGTGCCGTTGCGCCACTGTGCATCGGGCACGTTGCGCCACGCTGCCGCGAAGGCCTCGCGCACGGCCTCGCGGCCCACGTGGCGGCTGCCATGCGCCTCCGGTCCCGCCACGGTTTCGAAGACGCAGTCCTCATGCATGAAGGACATCAGGCCCTCGATGTCGTGACGGTTCCAGGCGTCGGCGAAGGCGGCCAGCAGATCGGCGCTGACGGTGGCGGGCATGGGCATCTCCTTTCCTGTTTCATCGTGGATGTGCGGCACAGCGTACGTAGCGCGGACCGCGCGGCTAAGTACCAGTGCGCAGCGTTCGATGGGTCCAGGCCGGCACGCAACTTCCGGTTGACAGCGGGCCGCCCGGCGCCTAGAGTGGCAAAAAATAAGTGGTATGAAACGTTCCGGTTTTCGGAATACCCAGACAACCGCACGCTATCGCCAGACGCCAACGAGGAGGCCAGCCCATGACATCCAGCACCGCACCATCGCAAGCATCCGGTCCGCAACGCATGACGCCGTCCGAGGCCTTCGTCGAGACCCTCGCGGCCAACGGCGTGACCGACATCTTCGGCATCATGGGCTCGGCCTTCATGGATGCCATGGACATCTTCGCGCCGGCCGGCATCCGGCTGATCCCCGTGGTACATGAGCAGGGCGCCGCCCACATGGCCGACGGCTATTCCCGCGTATCGGGGCGCCACGGCGTGGTGATCGGCCAGAACGGCCCGGGCATCAGCAACTGCGTGACCGCCATCGCGGCAGCCTACTGGGCGCACAGTCCCGTGGTCATCGTCACGCCGGAGGCCGGCACCATGGGTATCGGCCTGGGCGGATTCCAGGAAACCAACCAGTTGCCGATGTTCCAGGAGTTCACCAAATACCAGGGCCATGTGACCCATCCCGCGCGCATGGCCGAGTTCACCGCGCGCTGCTTCGATCGCGCCATGGCCGAAATGGGCCCTGCGCAGCTGAATATCCCGCGCGATTACTTCTACGGCGACATCAAGGCGGAAATCCCCCAGCCGCGGCGGCTGGACCGCGGTCCCGGCGGCGACGAAAGCCTGGAGCAAGCCGCGCAGTTGCTGGCCCAGGCCCGCTTTCCCGTCATCATTTCCGGCGGCGGCGTCGTGATGGGCGACGCGGTGGAGGAATGCAAGGCGCTGGCCGAGCGGCTGGGCGCGCCGGTGGTCAACAGCTATCTGCACAACGACTCCTTTCCGGCGCGCCATCCGCTGTGGTGCGGGCCGCTGGGCTACCAGGGCTCGAAGGCGGCCATGAAGCTGATCTCGCGCGCGGACGTCGTGCTGGCCCTGGGTTCGCGCCTGGGTCCGTTCGGCACCTTGCCGCAGCACGGCATGGACTACTGGCCCAAGGACGCCAAGATCATCCAGATCGATGCCGATCACAAGATGCTGGGACTGGTGAAGAAGATCACCGTTGGCATCTGCGGTGACGCGAAGGCGGCGGCCAAGGCCCTGATGACGCGGCTGCAAGGCAAGACGCTGGCCTGCGACGCCACCAAGGCGCAGCGCGCCGACGAAATCGCCGGCGAAAAGGCCGCCTGGGAGAAAGAGCTGGACGAATGGACGCATGAGCGCGATCCCTACAGCCTGGACATGATCGAGGAGCAGAAGCGCGAGAAAACCTTCAACGGCGGCGAGTACCTGCATCCGCGGCAGGTGCTGCGCGAGCTGGAGAAGGCCATGCCGCCGGACGTCATGGTGTCGACGGACATCGGCAACATCAACTCCGTGGCCAACAGCTATCTGCGCTTCGACAAGCCGCGCAGCATGTTCGCGGCGATGAGCTGGGGCAATTGCGGCTATGCCTTTCCCACCATCATCGGCGCCAAGGTGGCGGCCCCGCACCGCCCGGCGATTTCCTATGCCGGCGACGGCGCCTGGGGCATGAGCATGATGGAAACCATGACCTGCGTGCGCCACAACATTCCGGTCACGGCGGTGGTCTTCCATAACCGGCAATGGGGCGCGGAAAAGAAGAACCAGGTGGATTTCTACAACCGCCGCTTCGTGGCGGGCGAGCTGGACAACCAGAGCTTCGCGGCGATCGGCAGGGCGATGGGTGCCGAAGGCATCGTCGTCGACCGCATCGAGCAGGTGGGCGAGGCGCTGCGCAAGGCCGTGGACCTGCAGATGAACCACGGCAAGACCACCATCCTGGAAATCATGTGCACGCGCGAGCTGGGCGATCCCTTCCGCCGCGATGCCCTGTCCCGGCCGGTGCGCTACCTGGAGAAGTACAGGGACTACACCTGATCGGCGGCATCGCCGTCGTTGCGGCCCGGCGCGATCGCGCCGGCCGCCTCCTGGCCCATGGATCTTCAGCGGGGTAAGGCATGCTTGCCTTCGATCACATCCTGGAAAACGCGCGCGCCGATCCGCGCCGCATCGTCCTGTGCGAAGCCGAGGACGCTCGCGTGCTGCGCGCGGCCGCGCGCGCCCGGCAAGAGGGCATCGCCCGCATCGTGCTGGTCGGCGAGGCGAGCCGCATCGCCGGCGCCGCGCGGCAGGCCGGCGTCGTCCTGGACGGCATCGAACAGCACGATCCCGCCGCATCGCCCTTGCGCGACGCCTATGCGCAGGCCTTGTACCGCTTGCGCCAGGCCAAGGGCATGACACGCGAGGCCGCCGCCCAGGCGGTACGCGATCCGCTGTGCTTCGCCAACCTGATGGTGCGGGAAGGGCAGGCCGATGGCGCGGTGTCCGGCGCGTTGCATACCACCGCCGACGTCGTGCGCTGCGCCATCCAGATCGTCGGCGTGGACCCGGCATTCCGGCTGGTGTCCAGCTTCTTCATCATGATGTTCTGCGAGCCCTACCATCGCTGCCAGGGCAGCATGATCTTCGCCGACTGCGGCCTGGTGGTGGATCCGGATGCCGCGCAGCTCGCCGACATCGCCGTCGCGGCGGCAGACAGCGCGCGTACGCTGCTGGAGGAAGAACCGCGCGTGGCGATGCTGTCCTTTTCGACCAACGGCAGCGCCCGGCATCCCGCGGTGGACAAGGTGGCCGATGCGGTGCGCCAGGTGCGGGCCCGGCGGCCAGAACTGGCCGTCGACGGCGACGTGCAGCTGGATGCCGCGCTGGTGGAGGAAATCGCGCATCGCAAGATTCCCGATTCGCGCGTGCATGGCCACGCCAACGTGCTGGTGTTTCCCAGCCTGGAAGCGGGCAATATCGGCTACAAGCTGGCCGAACGCCTGGCGGGCGCGAAAGCCATCGGCCCCTTGCTGCAGGGGCTGCGCAAGCCGGCGAACGATTTGTCGCGTGGGTGCGATGCCGATGACATCTATCGGGTGATCGCTGTCACGGTGGTGCAGGCGCAGGACATGGCCTCCGCGACTTCCATCAGCAGCCGCGTGTCGACCGGGCGCGAGACGTCCAGCGCGATGCCGCGCCTGTAATACGGCGTCAGGTCCTGCCCCACGCCCACGGCCAGGATGGCCATCCGGCCCGCGGCTTCCAGCCGCCCGACGACGTGCCGCAGGTGGCTGTCCAGGTAGTCGGCGCCGTTGGCCTGCACCGTCGCGGCGTCCATCGGCCCGCCGTCGGAAACCACCACCAGCAGCCGGCGCCGGGCATCCCGCTGCATCAGTCGCGCTGCTGCCCACTGGACGGCTTCGCCGTCGATGCCTTCGCGAAACAGGTCGGGCTTGAGCAGCGCCGCGATATCGGCGCGCGCGCGGCGCCACGATCGGCCGGCTTCCTTGAAGACCAGGTGACAGACCTCGTTCAGCCTTCCGGGGCACGCCGGCCGTCCCTGCGCCAGCCAATCCAGGCGCGCCCGGCCGCCATGCCAGGCGCCGGTGGTGTAGCCCAGCACTTCAGTCGGCACGGCCAGATCGTCCAGCGCCCGGGCCAGGGTATCGACGATGGGGGCGATGGCGTCGATGCGGGCCTTCATCGAGCCCGAGCAGTCGATCAGGAAGGTCACCGCCGCATCGGCCTGGCGGCGCATGTGCGGCCGGCGGAATACGTGCCGCTGCGCCGGCGAGCTGACCACCTGCGCCAGGCGCCGCCCGTCCAGCCGGCCCGTTTCCTGTTCGAAGGACCAGCCGTCCTCGCGCGGCGCGCACATCGCGGCGGCCAGGCGCCGCGTCAGCCGCGCCCGATTCAGGCCCGCGGCGGCTACCCGCTGGTCCAGCGCATCCCGCAGCGCGCGCAGCTGCGCCGCACGTACCAGGCGGGCCGCACTGACCTCGACGTCGTACCGGCGGGTATGTACCCGATAGTCGCGGTATGGCTGGGCGGCGGACGCGTCGCCTGCCGCGGCGCCGGCGGCGCCGCTCTCCTTGCCGGCCGGGTCCGCCGGCGCGGTGACCAGCGTAAAGGCCAGCCGCGCGGCGCGCGCATCCGGCGGCGAGGCGTCGGCGCGCGCGGGCGCGGGTTTGGCGTCCAACAGATGGGCGACCCGCCGCGCGACCTCGCGCGCCGCTTCGCCGTAGGCGGCCTGGTCGCCGCGCCGCTCGCGTAGTTCGCGCATGGCCGCGCCCAGGATGGGCGACAGGGTGGCACGCGGCATTTCCATGATGCCTTCCAGCGGCTCGGGCAGCGGCCATCCGGTCAGCCGCATCCACGCCAGTTGCAGCACCGCGAACAGCAGCAGGCCGCTCTCGCTGTCGGCCAGCCGCGCCTGCATGAATGCCAGCGACCACGATTCGAAACGGTGGCGCAGGTTGCGGCGCAAGCCGGGCATGTGCGCCGGCGCCAGGCTTTCCGCCCGCAGTTGCTCCAGCAGTTCGAATACCAGCGCCTGCACGCCGCCGGGCGGACGGATGCGCTGGTGCAGTCCCGAATCCGAATGGATCAGCCGCATCGCGGCGGCATCGGCCATGCCGCGCAGGGCTGGCCCGTCATCCAGGTCCGGATCCGGGCGCAGATGCGGCGCGGACAAGTCCACCGCGGCATCGCCGCGCCACAGGACGCCCTCGCGATAATGCAGGGTGCCGTCGCCCGTCAGCGCGCGCAGCGTGGCCGAGCACAGTGCCACCAGCCGGTATTGGCGCGCCAGCCGGGCTGCGTCCGCGCTCATCCGCCACCCGGCGCCGGGCGGCCCGGCGGGCTTTCCAGTTCGGCGTCGAAGCAGCGCTGGAAGTATTCGGCCACGATGGGCCGTTCCGCCTCGTCGCACTTGTTCAGGAAGCTCAGCCGGAAGGCCAGCGCGGTATCGCCGAATATCCGGATGTTTTCCGCCCAGGTGATGACCGTGCGCGGCGACATCAGGGTGGAGAGGTCGCCGGCCGCATAGCCGCGCCGTGTCAGCGCCGCCAGCCGCAGCATGGCGTCCAGCCGGTCGCGGTCTTCCGGCGTGTCCATGGCGGGAACGCGCGCCAGCACGATGGCTGCTTCTTCCTCGTGGGCCAGGTAGTCCAGGGTGGCGACGATGTTCCAGCGGTCGATCTGCCCCTGGTTCAGCGCGTGGGTGCCGTGATACAGGCCGTTAACGTTGCCCAGGCCGACGGTGTTGGCGGTGGCGAACAGGCGGAAGCCGGGATGCGGCGCGATCACCTGGTTGCGCTCCAGCAGCGTGAGCCGGCCGTCCTTTTCCAGGACGCGCTGGATGACGAACATCACGTCCGGACGCCCGGCGTCGTATTCGTCGAAGATCAGCGCCATGGGCCGGCGCAGCGCCCACGGCAGGATCCCTTCCTCGAACTCGGTGACGTTATGGCCCTCGCGCACCTTGATGACGTCCTTGCCCACCAGCTCCAGGCGGCTGATGTGGCCGTCCAGGTTCACGCGCATGCAAGGCCAGTTCAGCCTTGCGGCGACCTGTTCGATGTGCGTGGATTTGCCCGTGCCGTGCAGCCCCTGCACCAGGACGCGCCGGTTGTGCATGAAGCCGGCCAGGATGGCCAGCGTCACGTCGCGGTTGAACCGATAGGCGGCATCGATCTCCGGCACATGCTCGTCGCGCGTGTCCAGCACCGGCACCATCAGCGGCGTGTCGATGCCGAAAAGGCTGCGCGCGGGGACCAGGCGGTGGGGGTTCTCGCTGGGCGTCACGGGAGGCGGCTCCGCAAGTAAACATCGTTTTCCGGAACAAATCATATCGAAATAACGTGGCGCGAGGCCGGGGGCGCAGCGAAGTGGACGGGAAATCGCGGATATCGGGACTCGCCAGTGCCGCGCTCCCTTGGGCGTTGACAGGCCCTAGCCGACCTGGTGGCGCAGGGGCGCGGCCGCGCAGGCCTCCGGCTCGACCCCGAGCAGGATGGCGCGCAGGCGCGCGCTGGCCTGTTGCAGCAGCGGCAGATTGGCCAGCAGTTCGTCCACCGTCTTGCGCGCGGTGGGGCCGTGGCAAGCCACCGCGGCGATCATCTGGTCCGCTTCGTCCAGGATGGGCACGGCCACCGCCACCATGCCCAGGATGAATTCCTCGTCGTCCACGCCGAAGCGCCGCGCGCGCGGCTCGTCCAGTTCGCGTTCGAGCGTGTCGGCGCGGGTGGTGGTGTTCGGGGTGTGGGCGTCCAGCCGCAACAGCGACAGCATGCGCCGGCGGGCAGGCCCGGGCATGCGTGCCAGGAACAGCTTGCCGCTGGCCGTGCAATGCATGGGAACGCGCACGCCATCGCTGAAATGCAAGCCCAGCGGATGCGGCGCCTCGACGCGCGCGATGTACAGCACCTGGTCGCCGTCCAGCGCGGTCAGGTTGCAGGTTTCGCCGATGTCGTGCACCAGTTGGCGCAGCACGGCCACGCATTCGCGCAGGACGGGACCGCCTTTCAGCATGTCCAGGCCCAGCGTGCGCGCGCGTGGGCCGGGCAGGATGCCGCCCGAGTGCGGCACGCGCACCAGCCAGCCATCCTGCTGCATATCGCGCACCAGCCTCATCATGGTGGTCTTGGGCACATGCATGCGTGCCGCCAGCTGGGCGAGGGTGGGCGGGGCGATCGAGCGCGCGACGGTTTCCATCACGCGCAGCACGCGCAGGGCGCGCGCGGCATCGGCGGTGTCGGTCATGTTGACGGGCCTTTCCTGCGACGGCGTATCGGTGTCGGCGCGATCTTGGCGTACCGGTTGTGGCACGATTTGCGCGCTTTCCGTTCCAGTTTCGCGTTTGCTGCGCCGCGTCAGTCAACACCGTGTCCGGCGCGGCGACAGAATAGGCCACAACGTAGCGTAGGGGCCGCGCAAAAACAAGTTCCAGCGCGGCGTGTCCTCTTGCAGGGGGCATCGCTTCATCAGCCCTCGCGCGCGATGGAGACAAAAGCATGAAGCAGGCGTTCGACTACATCGTCGTCGGCGGCGGTTCCGCCGGCTGCGTGCTCGCCAATCGATTGTCCGCGTGCGGCCGCTATACGGTCTGCCTGGTGGAAGCCGGCCCGCCCGACAGCAATCCGTGGATCCATCTGCCGATCGGCTATGGCAAGACGATGTTCCACAAGACCTTGAACTGGGGCTTCTATACCGATCCCGACCCCGGCATGAACGGACGGCGCATCTATTGGCCGCGCGGCCGCACCCTGGGCGGCAGCAGCTCCATCAACGGCCTGATCTACATACGCGGCCAGAAGGCGGACTACGACGACTGGGCGCGCCAGGGCAACGCCGGCTGGGGCTGGGACGACTGTCTGCCGTACTTCCGCAAGCTGGAAACCAACGACCTGGGGCCCGGTCCCACGCGCGGCGTGGACGGTCCCTTGCACGCAACATCGATCAAGACACGCCATCCCCTGGTGGATGCCTTCATCGACGCGGCTCGCGCCCACGGCGTGCCCCTGCGCCAGGATTTCAACACCGGCGAGCAGGAGGGCGTGGGCTATTACCAATTGACGACCCATCGCGGCCTGCGCCGTTCCACCGCCGTCGCCTACCTGCGTCCCGCGCGCAAGCGGCGCAACCTGACCGTGCTGACCGGACGGCATGTCCTGGCGGTCGTGCTGCGCGACCGCCGCGCGTGCGGCGTCAGGGTACGCGCGCCGGATGGCGCGGTGCAGGAACTGGCCGCGCGCCACGAGGTGCTGCTGTCGGCCGGCGCCTTGAACTCGCCGCAACTGCTGCAGCTATCCGGCATCGGCCCGGCCGGCCTGCTGGGCGAGTTGGGCATTCCGGTGCGGGCCGACCTCCCGGGCGTGGGCGAGAACCTGCAGGATCATCTGCAGATCCGCCTGATCTACCGGGTAAGCCGGCCCATCACCACGAACGACGATCTGCGCACGCTGGGCGGCAAGGCGCGGCTGGCGCTGCAATGGCTGTTGTATCGGGGCGGCGCGCTTGCCATCGGGATCAACCAGGGCGCCTTGTTCGCCCGCGCGCTGGACGCGTCGGATCGGCCGGACATCCAGTTTCATTTCGGCACCTTGTCGGCCGACATGGCGGGCGGCGACGTGCATCCGTTTTCGGGATGCACGTATTCGGTTTGCCAATTGCGCCCGGAATCGCGTGGCCACGTGCGGCTGCGCAGTGCCGATCCCATGCAGCCCCCGTCCATCCAGCCCCGCTACCTGTCCACCGAGCTGGACCGGCGCATGGCGATCGCGGGGGTGCGCTACGCCCGCCGCATCGCCGATACGGAGCCGATGCGCCCGCTGATGGCGGCCGAGTTCCGCCCCGGGCGCGAGGTGGAGAGCGACGAAGGGATCCTGGACTTCTGTCGGGAGCGGGGCGCGACCATTTTCCATCCGTCCGGCACCGCGAAGATGGGGCCGGACGGCGATCCCATGGCGGTCGTCGACAGCCGCTTGCGCGTGCGCGGCGTGGACCGGTTGCGGGTGGTGGATTGTTCCGTGATGCCGACGCTGGTGTCGGGCAACACCAACGTGCCGGTGGTGATGATCGCGGAACGGGCGGCGGACATGATTCTGGAGGATGCCCGCGGCCGCACGTAGCAAGCGCCGCCAGAGGGCATTGGGGCGCCCGGCCGGGCGTGCCCGGATACACCCATGGCCGGCCGCCCCGCGATAGGGGGCCGTGGGAAAAAAACAGGAGACAACCATGGCGCATCACGCTGAACGTTCACAGGTCCGCAGGGTCGTCATCTCTTCGGTGATCGGCGCGACCATCGAGTGGTATGACTTCTTCCTGTACGGGGTCGTCGCGGGCATCGTATTCAACAAGCTGTATTTCCCCGCCGGCGATCCCTTGGTGTCGACCTTGCTTGCCTATGCCACCTTCGCGGTGGGTTTTATCGCCCGGCCGCTGGGCGGCGTGATCTTCGGGCACTTCGGCGACCGCATCGGCCGCAAGAGCATGCTGATCCTGACGCTGATGATCATGGGCGTGTCGACGGTGCTGATCGGCCTGGTGCCCACCTACGACCGCATCGGCCTGTGGGCGCCCGTCGCCTTGCTGTTGTTGCGGGTGGCGCAGGGCATCGGCCTGGGCGGCGAGTGGGGCGGCGCGGTGCTGATGGCTTACGAGTTCGCGCCCCAAAAGGAACGCGGCTTCTATGCATCCATCCCGCAGATGGGACTGTCCATCGGCCTGTGCCTGGCCTCTGGCGTGGTGGCATTGCTGTCGGCCCTGCTGACCGACGCGCAATTCATGGCCTGGGGTTGGCGTGTCGGTTTCCTGCTGTCCGGACTCATGGTGTTCGTGGGCCTGTACATCCGCCTGAACGTGAAGGAAAGCCCCGAGTTCGCGGAAGTGAAGCGCCGCAACCGGCAGACGGACCTGCCCTTCGCCGACATGATGCGCCGCTATCCCGGCAACATCCTGAAGGGCATGGGCGCGCGCTACATCGACGGCGTGTTCTTCAACGTCTTCGGGGTGTTCGTCATCTCGTGGCTGACGCAGAGCGTCAATGTCAGCCGCGGTCAGGCGCTGGGCGGCGTGATGGCGGCAGCCATCATCATGTGCTTCTTCATCCCGTACTTCGGCCGGATGTCGGACCGGCTGGGCCGCACGCGGGTGTATTTCTGGGGCGCCATCGTCAGCGGCATCTCCGCCTTTCCGGCGTTCTGGCTGATGATGGGCAGCGGCGGCGACCCGCTGGTGCTGTGGCTGTCCATCATCATTCCGTTCGGTATCTTCTATGCCGCCGTGTACGGGCCGGAGGCCGCGCTGTTCTGCGAGCTCTTCGATACGCGCGTGCGCTATACCGGCATTTCCTTCGTCTACCAGTTCTCCGGGATATTCGCCTCCGGCATCACGCCCATGATCGCGACGGTGCTGGTGCGCGCCGGCGATGGTTCGCCCTGGTATGTCTGCGGCTATGTGCTGTTTTCCGGGCTGGTGTCGGCGTGGTGCGCCAAGGCGATCCAGAGCCACATCGTCCGCAACCAGCAAGCCGCCGCATATACGGCGGCACCGCCGGCGTGACGCCTGGCGCGGGCCGCCGTGGCGGCATCGGGCGCGCCTGAGCGCCATGGCCGCGTGCCGGGCGCGAAGGCGCCGCGCGGCTACGCCGTGACGGCCCTGCCCATCGCCTGTCCCTGCAGTTCGCGCACGACGCGGGCCAGCATCTCGATGCCGGCGTCTATCTGGCTGGGTCCGATGGAGTTGTATCCCAGCCGTATCGTGTTCAGCGGCATTTCCGCGGCTTCCTTGAAGAACACGTCGCCGGGTTCGATGACCACGCCGCGCGCGACCGCCGCCGTGGCGAGCCGGTTGGTATCCAGCCACGCCGGTCCGCGCACCCAGCACGAGGAGCCCCCGGTCATCGGCACGGCTTCGAAGTCGGGCAGGTGCCGCCGCAGCGCCTGGCTCAGCCTGTCCGCCCGTTCCTGGTAGGCCTGCGACTGGCGCCGCAGCAAGGCATGATGGTGGCCCAGGGCGATGAACAGCGAAAACGCACGCTGGATGTAGGCCGAGGGATGCCGCAGCATCAGCCGGCGCAGGGCGCGCAGTTCGACGATCAGTTCGCGCGGCGCGACGACATAGCCGATGCGCAAGCCCGGCGCGAAGGCCTTGGACAAGCTGCCGACGTAGATCACGTTGCCGCTGCGGTCCAGGCTCTTGAGCGCGGGAATGGGCGCGTCGCCGTGGCGGTTCTCGCTTTCGAAGTCGTCCTCGATGATCATGCAGTCCGCATCGCGGGCCAGGTCCAGCAAGGCCTGCCGGCGGTCGATGGGCATGGTCACGGTCGTGGGGCATTGATGGCTGGGCGTGACGAAGATGTAGTCGCACTCGGCCAGCCGGGCGGTGATGCGCAAGCCGTTCTCGTCCACGGGCAGCCCGTGCAGGCAGGGTGTGCGGCTGGCAAAGATGTTGCGGGCGTCCGGATAGCCCGGATCCTCGATGCCGACGGCCGTCTCGTGGTGGACCAGCAGGTCGGCGATCAGATAAAGCGCGTGCTGGGCGCCCACGGTGATGACGATTTCGTCCGCGCTGGCCCATACGCCGCGCCGCGGCAGCACCTGGGTGCGGATCTGCTCGACCAGCGCGGGATCGTCGTGGGTGATGAGATCCGGCGCCCAGCTGCGGATGTCGAGCACGGAAAGCGCGCGCGTGCAGCATTCGCGCCATTCCGCCGTGGGAAACAGGCCGGCGTCGAACTGGCCATAGACGAAGGGATAAGGCATCTTCTGCCAGTTCGCCGGCTTGACGATGTTGCGCTGCGCCGACGGGCGAAAGCGCAGCCGCTTGTCCCAGCGGTCCTGGCCTTCCGCGGCGGGCGTGGCCGGCCGGGGCGCCGGCGCGGCCAGCCTGCCGTCCAGCACGTCGCCGCTGACGAAATGGCCGCTGCGCTCGCGCGACACCAGGTAGCCTTCGCAGACCAGCTGCTGGTAGGCGAACACGACGGTGTTGCGCGCAATGGCCAGCTGATCGGCCAGGTGCCGGCTGGAAGGCACGGGCGCGCCTGGCGGCAGGTGGCCGGACAGGATGGCCGACACCAGCATCTGCCGCACCCGTTCCTGCAGGCTCAGCGCACTGTCGTTTTCGCGTTCGAACAATTGGTCCCACATGACGGTGTGGGCCCGAGCGGCCTGGCAGGACATGGATTTCCCCCTTGCGCGTGGCGCGGCGCGCGGCCGCTGCCATGATGGTTCGCGTGGGACGTGTCCACGCTTTCCGCGTGGACAGGCCCTAGCGCAAGATACACCGATCGGGCAAAGCCGAAAAACCCGGTGCCTACCCTTATGGCAGGGCAGGCGCGGGGGGTGGGCGGGACGCCCGCGGGGAAGGGTTCAGACGCGGCCTTTCCAGGGGATGAGGATTTTCTCCAGTTGGCGCACCAGCAGGTCGAAGCCCCACGCGAAGGCCCCGATGACGATGATTCCCATGATGACGGTATCGCTGGCGAGAAACTGCGCCGCGTTCAGCACCATGAAGCCCAGCCCGCGGTCCGCGGCCACCATTTCGGCCGCGACCAGCGTGGTCCAGCCCACGCCGATGCCGATGCGCATGCCGGTGAAGATTTCCGGCATGGCCGCCTTCAGGATGACATGGCGGATGATCTGCAGCGGGCTGCCGCCCATCGCATAGGCCGCGTGGATCTGTTCGATGGACACGGAGCGCACGCCGGCGCGCGCGGCGATCGCCATGGGCGCGAATATCGCCAGGTAGATGAGGAAAATCTTGGGGAACTCGCCGATGCCGAACCAGATGATGACCAGCGGCAGGTAGGCCAGGGGCGGCAGCGGGCGGTAGAACTCGATGGGTGGGTCGAAGATGCCGCGCGCGATGCGGCTCACGCCCATCAGGATGCCCACCGGAACGGCGGTCACGCAGGCCAGGACGAAGGCACCGAAGACCCGCGAAAGACTGGCTTGCGTGTGTTCCCACAAGGTGGAATTCGCCACGCCATCGACCGAGGCCTGGATGAATTTTTCGTACACGGCCTGGGGCGAGGGCAGGAACAGCGGCTTGACCAGGCCGGTGTTGGTCAGCAGGAACCACAGGCCCACCAGCGCGAGGGCCGTCAGCAGGCTGATGTGGCCGCTGTAGCCGGCGCCGGGAGCGCCATAGACCTTGCCGGGAGGCGCCGGACGGCCGCCCCGGCGCGGGTCAGCCATGAACCATTTCCGTCTCGCCGGCCGCGCGCTCGTCGCCATAGATGATGCCGAGGATGCGCTCTCGCATTTCGATGAAATCCTGACTTGACTTGATGGCGCGTGCATCGTGCGACTCCAGGAAGCGGCGGTTGAAATCCAGGGCGTAGGTATGGGTGATGCGCCCCGGCCGCGGCGACATGACGATCAGGCGCGAGCCCAGGAACAGGGCTTCCTCGACGCTGTGCGTGATGAAGAAGAACATCTTGCCGGTGTGCTGCCAGACCTCGAGCAGCAACTCCTGGATGCTCTCGCGGGTCAGCGCGTCCAGCGCCGCCATGGGCTCGTCCATCAGCAGGATGGCCGGATCGCAGGTCAGCGCGCGGGCGACGCCCACGCGCTGCTGCATGCCGCCCGAGAGCTGGTAGATCATGTGCTGGTGGAAATCCTGCAGGCCGACCAGGGCAAGGTTGCGCGTGGCGCGCTCGCGGCGCTCCTGGCGCGGCACGCCCTGCAGACGCAGCCCGAACTCGACATTCTGGATGACGTTCAGCCACGGCAGCAGGGCGTGTTTCTGGAATACCACGCCGCGGTCCGCGCCGGGACCGTTGATGTAGCGTCCGCCCAGGGTGATCTCGCCGGTGCTGGGTGACAGGAAGCCGGCCAGCAGGCTCAGCAGCGTGGTCTTGCCGCAGCCGCTCGCGCCCAGGGCCACCACGAAATCGCCACGCTCCATTGTCAGGTTCACGCCCTGCAAGGCCGTGACGGGGCCGCTGTCGCGCAGGCCCGGGTACGTCACGCTGACATCGCGCAGCTGCAGGGTTTCGATCTGTTCCATCGTCGGCGGCTCCGGTCGCGGTTACTGCGTCGCGGCCGCCTTGGCGTAGCGGTCCTCGACGTAGGGACTGTAGTCGCCCAGCGCCTTGTCGATCTGCTTCTGCGATTGCAGGAAGGTCGCGCTGGCTTGCAGGGCGCGCACCGCGCCGCTTTGCTTGCCTCCTCCCAGCCAGGTGGGCGATGCCTGCGCCTCGGCGACCGGGTAGTCCAGCAGTTTCAGCGCGTCCACCATGTCCTGCGGCTTGCCACCGATCAGCCGCACCATGCCCTTGACCTGCGGCGAATCGACCGTCCAGCTCTTGCCGTTGGCGCGGTAGTCGGCATAGGCCTTGGCCAACACCCCCGTGAACGCGGCCATGAAGGCCGGGTTCTTCTGTGCCCACGCCTTGTCGGCGACGATGCCGTCGAAGGTCGGCACGCTGGCCTTGCCGATCTCGTCGGAATCCGCGATGGTCTTGCCCGATTTCTGGATTTCGGTCAGCGCCGGGGGCCACACGTACGCGGCGTCGATATCGCCGCGCTGCCATGCCGCCACGATCTGGGGCGGCGTCATGTTCAGGATGCGTACGTCGCGGGGCGGGATCTTCCACACGTTCTCCAGCCCGACCAGCAGGTGGAAGTGCGAGGTGGAGACGAAGGGCACCGCGATGCGCTTGCCCTTGAGGTCGGCCGTGCTGTTGATGCCGCTGCCGTCCCGCGCCACCAGGGCCTCGGACTTGCCGATGTTGTCCAGGATCCAGAACAATTCGAGCCCGACGCCGCGCGTGGCGGCGGCGGTGATGCCCGTGGAGCCCAGCACCCCGATCGGGACGTTGCCGGAGGCCAGCGCCGTCGAAATATCGCCCGCGGACTTGAACTGCCGCCAGTCGATGGTGTAGCCCGCCTGCTTGGCGGCCGCATCGAAGCTGCCGTCGGCGATGGCGGTCAGGAAGGGACCGACGATAAGCTGGTAGCCGACGACCACCTTGGTTTGCGCCTGGGCGGCGCCACCGGCCAGCAGGGCGCCCAACGCGAGCAGCATCGCGCGGCACGCAATACGTGGAAACAATCTCATGGATTTCTCCTTGCGGGCGTCGGCGCACGGGCGCCGCTCGGGATGGGGATAGTTGCCGGGCCAGTGTGCCCAGAGGCACACCGCGGCACTAGGTCCAGATGCCCGCATTAGTAGGAGCCAGAGCAGGCGCTGTGCTCTGTGCAAGCGCCTGTCTAGGGATTACCACTTAGCCAGGACGGCGTAGGCCGGCTGTCGCCACGGGCGGCCGAGCCGCTGCGACCCGCGCCTCCCTGACCGGAAAGCCCGCCGCCACGGGATGAACCGGGCGGCCCTCGCCATTCAGCTACCCGGTCTTTTTGGTGTATGCGCTGCACCAGCCGTTTGCCTCGACGATCTTGCCGGAAAAGATCGTACAGGGCCCATTGGCGGCGGTGCCGCCTTGGTAGAGTTGACAGTCGCCACAACGCTGGGCGGCGTTGTGGTTCGGGAATTTGCTCTGGTCCACTTGCTTGGTGTCGTCCTTGTAGCCCAACGCCATGGCTTGCGGGTCATTCTCCTCGAGCTTGGCTGCGGCGGCACGCGAGGCCACCGGAAGCCCGACAGCGGAGACAGCAAGGATCTGTGAAACGTTCTTCAGGAAAATGCGGCGGGTAGTCATTTCGGCTCCTATGAAGTAAGGCGAGCATCAGGCGCATGCCATGGCGCTACGGGCGTTAGTTTGCACCTTCCCGTCGATAAATTCCGGCGCCCCCGCGGCGTGGTCGTCCATTTTTTGTATCCGCGCGTCCAGAAAGTGCAGATGCGTACGTCCGGCCAACCGCTTTTGCGGCAATGCAGGCGTGGCACTGTTAGACTCGGCCGGCGTACCTGTAAATCCCCAAGCCGATGAATCAATTCAACCCGCGCTCGCTACTGGGCGCCCTCATAAACGCTCCCATGCGCCCAGGTCGCGTGGTATGGATGGGCATTCGGCCGGAGCGCCGGGCAGTGCCGTTGTCGGTGAACGAGGTGCGCCTGGAAGCCGGCCGAGGCGTCCTGGGCGATCACTATCGCAATCCAGAGGGCCCCAGGCAAGTGACCCTGATCCAATCGGAGAATCTTGCGGCGGTCGCCAGCTATTTACGCAAAGACCATGTGGATCCCAGCTGGGTGCGCCGCAACATCGTCACCAGCGGCATCAATCTGCTCGCGCTCAAGGGGCGGCGCTTGCGCGTCGGTGAAGCCATACTCGAAGTGACTGGGGAATGTCATCCATGTTCGAGAATGGAAGAGAATCTAGGCGTGGGTGGATACAATGCGATGCGAGGCATCGGCGGAATCACCGCGCGCGTTCTCCAAAGCGGTCTCGTACGTGTCGAAGACTCTGTCGAAGCCGTGCCGGACGAACCCCAGGCGTCCGCCGCATCAGACACCTGATCCCGTAGTCGCTGCAACCTCGCCTGTTTCATCCGTCCGATCCGAGAGCCTCTCTTTTCTAGACTCTTGCAAGAGCTCGGTCAGACGCGTCACCGCTTCGGTCAGTCGCAGGACTTCCTGCGCACGCAGCTGGTCGATCTTTTCATGAAGAAGCTCTATTTCGAGCTCGGCCTTGATGTTGATTCGATAGTCGTTCGCAGCGGCCTTTCTGTCGATGTCCTGCTGCCTGTTCTGGCTCATCATGATGAAAGGCGCAGCGTAAGCGGCTTGGAAAGAGAGCGCGAGATTGAGCAGGATAAAAGGGTAAGGATCCCAGCGGTGCATCGCACCGAACAGGTTCGCCGCGATCCAGCCCAAGAGCACGAGTGACTGGGCAATGATGAATGTCCATGATCCCATGACGCTGACCACGGCATCCGCCACGCGCTGGCCCAGCGTAAGCGGCTCTTTCACCGTGCATTCTTCCACGTCGTCCGGGCGCAGGGAGCGTCTAAGCAATCGCAAGTCAGCGAGGAGTTCCTGTTCTGTCTGTTCCATGTCTATCCATCCGTGGACCATTGTCCTGGTCGCCAACGCACTTTATGAGCTTCGGCTTAGGCACGGAAGCGCCGATTGCCGATTTGGACGCAAGGATAGCTTTTCCGGACTTCTCAGCACAGAATCGCTCGCGATCCGGGAATTCAGCGGGGGCCGCCATTCGGGATGGCATGGCGCCCTGAATTGGACGATAGGACACAACATTGGGATTTGTGAATCGCATCCGCGTTCTACACTGGAACGCTCGCTTTGGTCAGGAGATTTCCATGACACATACCACCGCCGATAAGCGGGCTGCGTTCCGCGCCATGCACGAGCAAGGCTGTTTCATTCTGCCCAATGCATGGGACGTGGGCAGCGCCCGGTTCCTGCAAGGCTTGGGATTCGACGGATTGGCAACAACCAGCGCCGGTTTTGCCTGGTCCGACGGACGCGCGGACAATACCTCGTCGTGCCAGATGGTCCTGCAGCGCATGCGAGATATCGTCCGGGCTACGGATCTGCCCGTGAACGCGGATTTCGAGAACGGATTTGCCGATGACCTGGACGGACTGGGTGAAAACGTCTGCCGCGCGGTGCAAACAGGCGTGGCCGCGCTTTCCATCGAGGACTCCAGGGTCGATGCAGATTCCCCACTGTTTTCGATCGATGAAGCCGTCGAACGCCTGCGTGTGGCGCGAAGCCGCATCGATGAGATGGGCGGCGACACACTGTTGGTGGGCCGCGCCGAGAATTTCTTCATCGGACGTCCTGATCTGGCCGATACGGTGACGCGTATCAAGGCCTACGCCGAAGCCGGGGCCGACATTCTGTATGCGCCTGGCATATCGACGCCGCAGGAGATAGCGGCAGTCGTCGCTGCAGCGGGTGGCAAGCCGGTCAATCTTCTCATCGGATCGGATAGCACCTTGACACTGCAGGAAATCGCCCGGTTGGGAGTGCGGCGCATCAGCGTAGGAGCGGCTCTGGCACGGTCCGCGTGGGGGGGCTTCATGCGGGCAGCGGCCGCCTTGGCGCGCGGTGAGCTCAACGGCTTTGGCGAATTGGCAAATGGCCGTCAATTGAATACCTACTTCCAGGTCACCGGCGAACGTCGGCTGGCGGCGCAGCCGGCAAGTATCACCGGAAAAGTGGAGTACCGCGAAGGAGATGGACCGTTGCTCACGATCCCGAAGGGCAAGGTCGAAGTTGAAACGACTGCGGTCGATGCGGTCGTCACATGGTCTGACGGCACAGCCAGGGGCGTCGCCGCGATGCCGGTAGCCAACTTCTGCCAATATGTCGCGGACGGTGCGATCGCGATCGCGAACGTGCCACCGTTGCCCCTATGAGCAGGCCTGGGGCGTTGAAACGATGGTGGATGCCGCGCGGGGCTCGTCGATGAACGTTTCCATGAACAAGGACGCGACACACTCCCATGGACACCAGCCGATGGCGCGGATGGCGCCTGCGCGACTGGATGGCCTGCTATCCGCATTGAGTGTGGAATTTGTCCAGCTGACCGAATGCTCGGTGAGTCCGGGTTGGCGCCTGGATCTGGGAGGTGCGCCTGCACCGGGTATCCATTACAACCTGGGCGGGCATGGCCGCATGGTCCTGGACGGTCATCCCGCCATCGAGCTGTCGCCCCACACGCTTGTCATCACGCCGCCGGGTCAGTATTTCCATATCGAAGTACCGCGACGAGATCTCAATGTCGAGGTAGGCCACCAGGTCGATGGCCGCTGGAAGCCATTCCCGCCGGGTGAGATTCGGCGCTTCATTGCCGGAGATGGCGAGCCACAACTGATGTTGATCTGTGGCTACTTCCAGGCTTCCTATGGCCGCTCCGCGAACCTGTTCGGCACCTTGGATACCCCTATCGTGGAGCAATTCGACAGCGCGCAGCGCATTGATCGGACGCTCCAGGCGGCGCTGCAGGAACTCATCGACCAGGAGGTGGGCATGGGGGCCATGACGGCGACGCTGCTGAAGGTGGTGCTGATCGCATTACTGAGACGTTCGTTGACCTCGATCAATTTGTGGGCCGAACGCTTTTCCTTGTTGGGAGACGTACGCATCGCGCGGGCCTTCTCCCATATGGCGGCACATCCTGGCGCACCACATTCGGTCCATAGCCTCGCCCGCACCGCCTGTATGAGCAGGTCGTCCTTTATGGCGAGGTTCACGGACGTACTGGGGATGCCTCCGATGACGGTGTTACGGGAATTGCGGATGCGCCAGGCCGCGTCGATGCTTACCACCAACGATCTCTCTGTCGATCAGATTGGGCGTTTAGCGGGATATACCAGCCGAAGCAGCTTCCTGAGGGCGTTTCATGCTGCCTTCGGCGTCTATCCTTCTGACTATCGCGCCCAGCGCCGCAACGAGAGAATCCCTGAAACGGAACATGGAAATCAACATGAACGATAAATCAGCGCTCAAGCGCACCATGCTTGGCCTCGAAGCCGAGAAGCTGGCCTATGCCAAGCAATCCTATGTGGACTATCTGCACGATAGTTCGCCTGACTACAGCGAGGCGAGGGATCACGGCGAGTTCTCCCTGAGATTCAGCGAAGCCGAGGTGGCGCAGGCCTTCGAATGCCCGCTGCATAGCTACGAAGATGCGATCGCGGCGATCCGCGCAATCGATTTCGGTCCAAAAACCGAAGTCGAGCCAGGCGCGGTCATTCAGCTGAATGACCGCTGGTTCGTCGTGGGGGCGGCTACCGCGCCCTTCGTCTGTCAAGGGACCACATATTTGGGAATATCCACCCAGGCGCCAATCTACCAATGCCTGGAAGGCAAGCGTGCCGGCGACGCTTGCCAATGGAATGGCAAGAATTTTCAATTGACGGCCGTCGCGTGAGCGCCACTTGCGCCGCATGTGAGCAGCTGCGTCACCGGCCTGCCGACGTCGCTCCTCACCCCGCGTTGATGCCGTGGACTGATGTTTCCCGGACGTCTATCGCCATCGACCATGATGTCGTCCGACCGCAAACACGCTTTGTGTGCCGTGACTGCGGCGCGACGCTCATCCGCGGCACCATGGACGACAACTCGGACCCCGTGTGGGATCTATACGCCGGCTGACGGGGTATCAGGCGCCGCAAGCGCCCATTTGCGCGCGCCGGGTCGCGCGCGCGTAAGCGTGGCGCGATCGCGACCCGGTCCCAGGCTATGACGGCGTAATGCCCGCCGCCTCCACATAGGCCTTCCAGCGTGCCTTGTCCGCCTTGACGAACGCGTCGATCTCCTTGGGCGTGGCGGGCGGATAGGTCAGGAAACCCTGTTCCCGATAGGTCTTCTGGACGATGGGCTTGTCTATCGTCTTCTGGAATTCGCGGTTCAGCAGGTCGACGACGTCCGTGGGCGTCTTGCGCGGCGCGAAGACCGCGTGCCAGGTAACGACCTCGTAGTCGCTTTTCACCACGCTCGCGATGGTCGGCAGCTGTGGGGCCCAGGGCAGGGGTTCGGCGCTGGAAACGGCCAGCGGCACCAGCTTGCCGGCCTTGACCAGCGGGTCCACGACGGACCAGGCGTCGATGTGGAAGGTGTTGCGGCCGGCCGCCAGGTCCGACATCGCTGTCATGTCCTTGTAGGGGACGTGCAGCACGCCAGGGGCGCCGATCTTCTTGGTGAAGATGGTGCCGGCGATATGGCTGGATGTGCCGATGCCGTAGGAACTGAAGCTGCTTTCCTTCTGGTGCTGGCGCAGGTAGTCCACGAATGCGTGCGCGTCCTTGATGCCCAGCCCCGCGTTGACGACCAGGACCAGCGGCAGCTTCGCGGTGCGCGAAACGGCGGCGAAGTCGTTGTCCGGATCGAAGGGCAAGGTGCGGTACACATAGGGATTGATGCAGAACGGCGTCGCCGTCGAGTACAGCAGGGTGCTGCCGTCCGGACGCGAGACCGCCACCTGGCGGGTGCCGATATTGCCGGCCGCGCCGGGCTTGTCCTCGACGATGAACTTGCCGCCCAGGCGTTCGCTGACATCGTTGACCAGCAGCCGGGCGATCACGTCGGTGCTGCCGCCGGATCCATAGGGCACGATGACCGTGACGGGGCCGGCGGGATACGCCGCCGGCTGCGCCAGCGCGTACCGGGGCAGGGCGGCCGCCCCGCACACGCCGGTCAGGACTCTCAAGGCATTGCGTCGCTGCATATTCATGGATCGCTCCAACGGTTTTGTCCACGTCCGATCCCTTGTTCACGGCCCGGGCACCACGCCAGGGTCCGCATCGGACGGTGCAAGCACAGAGTCGGCCGGCGCGCGGGTGCGCGGACAGCCCGGGTTCAGCAATGCTGGATGCGTCGGCCAGCGGCCCGCGGCTTAGCGGGCACGCCAATGATCGTAGGCATCGCGCGCCTGGTACCAGCTGCCGATGGCAAACAGGAACCAGGTGTTGCCGAAGTAGAAAGGATGCCCGGGAATCTCCCCCATGTCGAAAGCGTTGATCGGATCCCGGGACCGCAGGGCGATTTTGCGGCCCACGCTGTGTCCCAGGTAGCTCATCATGGCCACGCCGCTGCCGTTGCAGCCCAGGGCGTAATGCAGGCCGTCCGAACCCCCGATGTGCGGCATGGCGTCCAGCGTCATCGCGACGTTGCCGCCCCAGCTGTGGGTGATGCGCGTGCCGGCCAGCTGCGGAAAGCGCTTGAGCATGGCGCGATACAACAGCCGGGCCGTCGTATCCTCGCTGGCCGGGGTGAAGCGTGCGCGGCCGCCGAACAGCAGGCGGCGGCCGTCGGGCGAGAGGCGGTAGTGATTGACCACGCGGCGCGATTCGGACACGGCGCGGTTGGTGGGCAGGATGCTGGCCGCCAGATCAGGCGGCAGCTCCTCGGTGGCGATCATGTAGGTGGCGATGGGCACGACCTTGCGGTGTAGGTCGCCCAGGTCCGGACCGGTGTAGCCGTTGGTCGCGATCACCACCTGCTGCGCGCGTATCGTGCCGCGCGTGGTGTGCACCTCATGGCCCCCCGTGGTGCGTTCGATGGCGCGCACGCGCGTGTTGCCCTGCACACGGGCGCCGGCCGCGCGGGCCGCGGCCAGCATGCCGCCGTACAGCCGCGCCGGGTGCAGATGCCCGGCCTGCTCGATCAGGGCCGCGCCGTGATAGACGGTGGACCCGATCTCCCGTCCCAATTCCTCCGGCGGAATCATGCGGGCGTTCGAGCCGGTGCAGGCGTTGAGCTGGTCCATGCGGTGCTTCCAGCTTTCGTAGTGCTGGGGCAGCCACATGGTGGTGAGCCGTCCGGTCTTCTGCCAGCCGCAGTCGATGCGGTGGCGCTCGATCAGCGATTCGACATAGCGCATGGACGCGGCCGCGTCGCGCAGCCGGGCCGCCAGGCGCGTCTCGCGCTGTTCGGGGCTTTCGCCGACGGCGGCCAGCGCCTTTTTCTGCACGTTCACGCCGCCCGACATTTGCCCGCCGGACCGCGTGCTGGCGCCCTGGCCCGGACGGCCGGCTTCCAGCACCACGGCGTCGATGCCGGCCTCGCGCAGCGTCAGGGCGCAGCAGACGCCGGTGTAGCCGCCGCCCACGATCACCACGTCGGCGTGGCGCGGCAGGGCGTCCTCGCCCGGTTCGGGCGGCTCGTAGGCTTCCCACCAGTAGGGGCGGCTCTGGAAGCCGGGCGCGAAGATGTCCGCGGAAGATGCCATGCGATGCTCCTGAATCCGGAACGCGGCCGCGGGCCTCAGGCCGCCGCCGGGTGTCCGGCGATGGCGTCGAACGCGGGCAGGTCCGCGTAGCGTTCGGTGAGCTGGCGGTAGATGCGTTCGATGTCCTGCGCCCCGCCGTCCTGGGGCGGCTCCGTGCCGGCCAGGGCAGCGAACATCTGGTGCTTGACGAAATGGCGCCAGCTGATGGGTAGCGCGGCCATGATGCGCGTCATGGCGTCGTAGCGGGCCGCCGTCCAGATGCTTTCGAAGCGGGATCGCCCGGGGCCGTAGTCGAAGTGGTCCGGTTGGCGCCGGCCGCCCGCGCGCAGCGCGCGCGTCGCGGCCTCGTCCACCGACAGGTCCTCGCGCAGCACCACGCCATAGGCGTCGCGTGCGCGCTGGCGCGACACGAAGCCGCAGCGCACGTCCTCCAGCACTTTTTCGACCGGGCGCTCGTGGGGATCGCCATAGCCGCCGCCGGCCGGGCCTTGCAGGCGGATCACGTCGCCGGGCGCGCAATTCACCAGGTCGCTGTTGCGCAGTTCCTCCGGCGCGGGGCCGTCCGGGTTCTTGATGAAGCGCGAGTTCGCGCCGGCCTTGCCGCCCACGACGCCCCAGGCCGCCAGTTCGGAGCGGTTGCGGTTGCGCGCGGTGACCACGCCGTTGGGCGCCAGCAGCTTGAATTCCATCGTGGCGGCGTTGCCGCCGCGCAGCCGGCCGGCGCCGCCGGTGTCCGGTACCAGGCCGTAGCGGATGACTTCGATGGGCACTTCCGCCTCGTTGATTTCCACCGGCGTGTTCTTCAGGAAGGCGCTGTTCGCGCCGCAGCCCTCGACGCCGTCGTACTCCGGCCCGCCGCCCCCCCCACCGCCGCAAGGGCCGATGGAGGACAGCACCTGGCGGCCGCCGCGCGTGGCGGTCTTGACGTTCAGCAGGGTGGAGCCGCCGGCGGGGCAGGCAGGCAGGCGGTCGGGCAGGGCGCGGTTGAAGACACCGAAGGTGCAGGCCTGGATCACGGCCGCCGTCAGGCTGCGCATGCCCACCGCGGCCGGCGCCTGCGGATTGACGATCGAGCCTTCGGGCAGCACGGCGCGCATGGGGCGCACCGAGCCGGCGTTCAGCACGTTGCGCGGCGCCAGCGTATGCATGACATAGATCAGCCCGACCGTGATGACGGAATGATGGCCATCGCCGCCCGTCGGCACGTTCAGCGACGAGGCCACCTGCGGATCGCTTCCGGTGAAGTCCATTTCCAGTTCATCGCCGCGCACGCGCAGCGTGATGTGGATGCGGCAGGGATAGCCCCCCACGGCATCCTCGTCGGCGTATTCGGAGAATTCGTAGTCGCCGTCGGGAATGTCGCGGATCAGCGCGCGCGTCTGCTGTTCCGCGTAGTCCAGGATGGCCTCGGCGCCCTGCATGAATTCGTCCACGCCGAAGCGGTCGATGATCTCGTGCACCTTGCGCTCGCCGACGTTCAAGGCGGCGATCTGCGCGTTCAGGTCGCCGTGGTTCTGGTCCGGCATGCGCACGTTGACCTGCATGATGCGCAGCAGTTTGTCGTCGATCACGCCGTCGCGCATCAGCAGCATGGGCGGAATGCGCAATCCTTCCTGGTGCACCTCGGTGAGTGTGCGCGACAGGGATGCCGGCACCGCGCCTCCCATGTCGGTGTTATGGATGTGGCTGCCCACGAAGCAGACCAGCCGGCCGTCGCGGAACACCGGCTTCCACACGTGCATGTCGGGCGTGTGGGTGGCGACATAGCCGCTGTAGGGATCGTTGGTCAGGTAGATGTCGCCCTCGCGGTAGTCGTCGAACATCTGGATCACGCGGCCATAGTCCAGGCCGGTGTACCAGGTCGCGCCGAAGGTCTTGGGCGAGGCGAAGGTCTTGCCGGCCGGCGTCATCAGCTGGGCGGAGAAGTCCTCGGTTTCCTTGACGAAGGTGGAATAGGCGGTACGCATGAGCGTATAGCCCATGGCCTCGGCGGCGGCGGTGCAGTGGTTGGCGAGCACCTGCAGGCGGAAGTTGTCCACGGTCACGACGCGGCTCCTTCGAAAGTGATGCGCAGATTGGCGTAGTCGTCGACACGGCAGACATGGTCGGCGGGTATCACGGTGGTGCAGTCGTCCTGGGTGACGATGGCCGGGCCGCTGAAGCGCTGGCCCGCGCTCAGCGCGTTGCGGCTGTACAGGTCCACGTCGCGGAAACCGCCGTCCAGCCACACGCGCACGGCGCGCTCCGGCACCGGTGTGCCGGGGCGCGGCTCGTGGCGGGGAAAGCCGGGCTTGTCGTTGTTGCCGGAAATCACCACGCGCAGACTGACGATCTGTACGGGCGCGCGTTCGTCGGCGTGGCCATACAGGCGGCGGTGCATGTCGTGGAAGGCCTGGCCCACCGCGCGCACGTCGCCCGACGCCACCTGCGCCGGGTCCAGCACGGTGTCGATTTCATAGGATTGCCCGCGGTAGCGCATTTCCGCGGAATACACGTACTCGGCATCGTCGATGTGTCCTTGTTCCTCCCGCAGCCATTGGTCCGCGCGTTCGCGCAGCGCCGCGAATTCCTGGCGCACGATGTCCAGGTTGGCGGGCGTCAGGTCGGTGTAGACCGTCTTCAGGAAGTCGCTTTTCAAGTCGGCGATCAACCCGCCTAGCGCGCTGAGCGTGCCGGGCGAAGGCGGCACGACGATTTCCTGGACCTTGATTTCCCGCGCCAGGAAGCAGCCCAGCATGGGGCCGGCGCCGCCGAAGGCCAGCACCGCATACTCGCGCGGATCGATGCCATAGCGCGACACCAGGCCGCTGACTTCCGTATACATGCCCGACACGGCGATCTGGATGATGGCTTCCGCGGTTTCCTCGATGCCGCGGCCCAGCTGAGCGGCCAGTTCGCCGACTGCCTTGCGCGAGGCTTCGGCGTCCACTTCCACCGCCTGGTAGCCCAGGTCGGAATGGCCCACCAGGCCGCAGCAGACGAAGGCATCGGTAATGGTGGCGCGCGTGCCGCCGCGCCGGTAGCAGGCCGGACCGGGCCGCGAGCCGGCGCTTTCCGGACCGACCTTGAGCACGCCTAGCGGGTCGACCCAGGCAATGGAGCCCCCGCCTTCACCGACCGACGATACCGACACCGAAGGAATATGGATCTGGAAATCGCCGATCAGCTCGCCGACGCCGTACTGTGGCTTGCCGTCCATGATGACGGCGATGTCCGCGCTGGTGCCGCCGATGTCCAGGCTCAGGCAGCGCGGGATGCCCGCGGTGGCGGCGACGTGGCTGGCGCCGATCACGCCCGCCGCCGTGCCGGACAGGATCATCTGCACGCAGTCGCGCTTGCCTTGTTCGGCGGTCATGACGCCGCCGTTGGATTTGGTCAGGCGTGGCTCGGGCCGCACGCCGGCGTCCTTCAAGGCGCTCTGCAAGGAACCGAGGTAGTGGGCGACGCGCGGCTGCACATAGCCGCCGATGACGGCGGTGATGGTGCGTTCATACTCGCGGATGATGGGCCAGGTCTCGCTGGAGCACGACACCGGCAGGTCCGGGGCTAAGGCGCCGACGATTTCCTTCACGCGCAGCTCGTGCGCGGGATTGCGGTAGGCATGCAGCAGCGATATCACGATGCCTTCGGCGCCGGCATCGCGGGCCGCCTGCACGGCGCGCCCCACGCTTTGCTCGTCCAGCGGCGTGCGCACCGAACCATCCGGCGCCATGCGCTCGGCGATGCCGAAGACCATGCTGCGCTTGATCAGCGGTTCCGGCCGTCGCGACAGCAGGTGGTACATGTCGGGCGTTTTCAGGCGCGCCAATTCCAGCACATCGCAGAAATTCTCGGTGGCGAACAAGGCCAGCTTCAGGCCCTTGCGCTGGATGACGGTGTTGATGCCCACCGTGGTGCCGTGCGTGAAATAGCTGATCTGGTCCGGCTGGATGCCATAGCGTTCGCCCAGCATGCGTATCCCGGCGATGACTTCCTCGCCGGGCTGGTCCGGGCGGGAGAAGACCTTGAGACTTTTGATTTCCCCGCTGTCTTCATCGAAGACGGCGAAGTCCGTGAAAGAGCCGCCGATATCGACGCCTACCCTGTAGCCCATGCTGCCCCCGGCCTGCGTTGCGGAACACCTGGCCGGCTTGCGCGGTGGGCGGGAAGCCGGCTAGAATGTTCACTAGATGAACAATGATTTCATGTAGTGGTCAAATGAATGATAATCGGTCGGTCCAGAGGTGTCTAGCGATCCTGCGCGGTTTTCGCAGCGGCCCCGGGCAATCCCTAACTGCCCTGTCCAAGGCGGTGGATCTGCCGCACTCCACGGTGCTGCGGCTGTTGAATACGCTGCAGGGGGAAGGCTACGTGCGCAAGGAAGGCACGCTGTGGTCGTTGACGCCCCAGTTGCTGGAGATCGGCTTCGCGGCGCTGGCCAATACGGGGGTGAACGAATTCATCCAATCGTCGCTGCAGGAGTTGGCCAGCCGGTGCAACGGCACGGTGAATATCGGCGAAAAAAGCCGGGACGAGGTCATCATCATCGCCCGCGCCAGTTCCGATCAGGAACGGCGCAAGATCGTGGTGGTCAACCTGCGCGTGGGCAGTTCGCTGCCGCGCGGCAGCGCCTTGTATTCGGCGCTGGATCTGCCGGAGGACGAATGGGCCATCGCGCGGTATCCGGACCGGAAGGTCACGACGGTGGGTATTCCCCTGTTCAAGGGGCCGTCGCGCAGTCTTTCGCTGGGCTTGTCGGTGAACGACGATGAGTATCCGATGGCGCGGATAGAGACCGAACTGGTCGCCGGCTTGCGCACGGAGCGCGAGCAGATCCGGCGCTTGATGCGCTTGGGCGAGGTGTGAGTCTTAGCGCTTCATTCCGGCGAGACCAGCGGATAGAAACAGGCGACAGCCCGGTCCATGGCGCCCGCGCGGTGAGTCAGCTCCGGTATCCGCGTGGCGCAATCCGGGCGTGCGTAAACGCAGCGCGGATGGAAAGTGCATCCGGACGGCAGATTGGTGGGGGCGGGAATTTCGCCGCTGATCCTTGCCAGCGTGATGCGGGCGCGCGGATCGGGCACGGGCGATGAATCGCGCAGCACCCGGCTGTAGGGGTGCTGGGGCGCATCAAGCACCTGGCGCGTCGGACCCTGTTCGATGACGCGGCCCAGGTACATCACGCACACCGTATCGCAGAAATGCCGGACCACCCCGAGGTCGTGCGAGACGAACACGAAAGACAGGCCGCGTTCGCGCTTCAGGCGTTCCAGCAGCTGCAGGATCTGCGCCTGCACCGACACATCCAGCGCGGATACCGGTTCGTCGGCGACGATCAATTGCGGATCCAGCACCAGGGCGCGCGCGATGCCGATGCGCTGGCGCTGTCCGCCGGAAAACTCGTGCGGATAGCGGTCCAGCGCGGACAGCGGCAGTCCGACTTCCTGGAGGGTGCGCGATACCTTGGCGTCGATCTTGGCGGCATCACCCAGGCGATGCACGCGCAGCGGTTCGGACAGCGCCTGCCGCACGGTCAGGCGGGGGTTCAGCGATGCGTAGGGATCCTGGAAGACGATTTGCATGCGCCGGCGCAGCGCGCGCAGTTCCGCGGCGCCGGCGGCGGCCAGATCCTGGCCTTCGAAGCGGATGTTGCCCGCGTCCGGTTCGATCAGGCGCAGCAGCATGCGCGCCACGGTGGATTTGCCGCAGCCGGACTCGCCGACGAGTCCCAGCGATTGGCCGCGTCCGACGTCGAAGGACACGCCGTTGACCGCATGGACGATCTGCTTGCGGCCGCCCAGCCAGCCGCCGCCGCTGGGGAATTGCTTGACCAGGCCGCGCACTTGCAGAAGTGGCGCCGCGCCGGATTGCAACGGCGACGCCGCGCCGTTTCGCTCAACCGAAGCCGCGCCGTTGGGCGCAGGCGCATTCGTGCCGTTCATGATTGTCCTTTCGATGGCGCGCGCACCAGGCAGCGCACCTGGTGCGATCCGTCGACGGCTTCCAGCGTGGGGTGCATGGTTTCGCAGCGCGGTTGCCGCAGCGGGCAGCGCGGCGCGTACGCGCAGCCGGGCGGGATGGCGGTGATCGCCGGCACGCTGCCGGCGATCGGTGCCAGCGCCTCGGCGTCGGCGTCCACGCGCGGCATGGCGCGCAGCAATGCCTCGGTGTAGGGGTGCGTGGGCCGTGCGAACAGCGTGTCGACGTCGGCGGTTTCGACGATCTCGCCGGCGTACATGACCGCCACGCGGTCGGCGATCTGCGCCACCACCCCCAGGTTGTGCGTGATGAACACCACCGCCATGCCGCGCGCCGTTTTCAGCTCGGCCAGCAGGCTCAGGATCTGCGCCTGGATGGTCACGTCCAGCGCGGTGGTGGGCTCGTCGGCCAGCAGCACCTTGGGCTTGCAGGCCAGCGCCATGGCGATCATCACGCGCTGGCGCATGCCGCCGGAAAACTGGTGCGGATAGTCCCCGTAGCGGCTGGCCGCGGCGGGAATCTTCACCTCTTCCAGCGCTTGCAGGGCCAGCGTGCGCGCTTCGCGCCACGACATGCGGCGGTGCTGGCGGATGGCCTCGGCAATCTGGTCGCCCACGGTCATGGTGGGATTCAGGGAGGTCATCGGCTCCTGGAAGATCATGGCGATGGCATCGCCGCGCAGGCGCGCCATGTCCTTCTCCGGCAGGACGGCCAGGTCCCGGCCTTCCAGCAGCACCTGGCCGCCGCCGTGCCGCGCGCCGGTGGACGGCAGCAGGCGCAGGATGGACAGCGCGGTCACGCTCTTGCCGCTGCCAGATTCGCCCACCACCGCCAGCGTTTCGTTCCTGTTCACCCATAGCGAGACGTCGCGCACGGCCGCGTGCCAGGCGCCCCCGATGCGGAATTCCGTGCGCAGGTCGCGCAGCTCCAGAACGGCGTCCGTCGTCGTCATGCGTGCTCCGAGCGCAGCTTGGGATCGATGGCGTCGCGCAGCGCGTCGCCCAGCAGGTTCAGCGCCAGCACCGTCAGCAGGATCGCGACGCTGGGAAAGACGGTCAGCCACCAGGCGTCCAGGATGTTCTCGAAGCCCTCGCGGATCATGCCGCCCCAGGTGGCGGCGGGCGGCGGCACGCCCAGCCCGATAAAGCTCAGGGAGGCCTCGGTGCGGATGGCCGATGCCATCCACAGCGAACCCAGTACCACCACGTCGGAGATCATGTTGGGCAGGATGTGCACGCCCATCAGCCGCAGCGGGCCGTAGCCCAGGGCGCGGCCAGCCTCGACGAAGTCGCGCTGCTTCAAGGCGATGGTGGGCGCGCGCGCGACCCGAACGAAGGGCGCGATTTCCGTGATGGCGATGGCGATGATGAGGTTTTCCAGGCTGGCGCCCAGCATCGCCGCCACCATCAGGCCCAGCAGCAGCGTCGGAAAGGACAGCAGTACGTCGACCAGCCCCATGATCAGCTGGTCGAGCAGGCCGCCGACGTAGCCGGCCAGGATGCCCAGCGACGCGCCGATGCTCATGGCGATCAGGATGGCGACGAAGCCCACCAGCAGCGAGACGCGGGCCCCGTAGATCAGGCGCGACAGCACGTCGCGGCCGTAGCTGTCCGTGCCCAGCCAGAATTCCGCGGACGGCGGGTCCAGGCGATAGGCGATGTTCTGCTGCAGCGGATCGTGCGGCGCGAGCCATGGCGCCAGCAGCGCCACCAGCGCGATCAGCAGCAGCAGGCCGATGCCGACCCAGGACAGGCGGTTGCGGCGCAGGGCGAGCCACAGCGCATTGGGCCGGGCGGCGGCAGGAGCGGGGGCGGTGACGGCGCTCATTTGTATTTCACCCGGGGATCGACCAATCCATACACCAGGTCGGTCAGCAGATTGACGAGGATGACGCAGGCGGCGAAGACCACCATCAGGCCCTGCAGCAGCGTGTAGTCCCGCGTGTTCAGCGCGCCCAGGATCAGCTTGCCCAGGCCGGGCCGGTTGAAGACGATCTCGGTCAGCACCGAATTGCCGATGAGCGTGCCGAAATAGAGCCCCACGACGGTGACGATGGGGATCAAGGCGTTGCGCAGCCCGTGGCGCAGCACCAGCCGCAGCGGGCGCACGCCCTTGGCGCGTGCCGTGCGCACGTAGTCCTCGCCCATCACGCCCAGCATGGACGAGCGGGTGACGCGCATGACGTAGGCAGTCATGATCAATCCCAGGTTGAAGGCGGGCAGGACCAGCGCGCGCAGCTGCGCGTTCCAATTGCCCGACACCGTGCTGCCGATCACCGGGAACCATTGCAGTTCGATGGAGAAGGCCAGCAGCATCAGGATGGCCGATACGAAGGCGGGAAAGGACAGGCCTGTCAACGACAGCACGCGGCCCAGGTAATCCGGCCATGCGTTGCGGCGCAGGGCTGCCCACATGCCCAGCGGCAGGCCGAACAGCACGCCGATGAGGATGGCGGCGGCCGTCAGCTGCAGCGTCCAGGGCAGCACCAGCGCCACTTCCTGCAGGACGGTGCGGCCGCTGGCCATCGATACACCGAAGTTGCCGGACAGCATATCCCGCAGGAAGTTCAGGTATTGCACCTGCACCGGCAGGTCCAGGCCCAGCCGTTCGCGCAAGGCCGCCAGCGCCGCGGCGCTGGCCTGGTCGCCCAGCATGACGGCCGCCGGATCGCCCGGCACCAGCCGCACCAGCACGAACACCGCCGTCAGCATCGCCAGCAGGGTGGGGATCGCCAGCAGCAGGCGCTTGACGGCGTAGCGCGTCATGATGGGGTTCCTTGCACCGTGCGCTGCGCGGTCCCTTGCACGGATGGCTCCACGGTATGCGGCGCGTCGCGCGGCGCGCCCACCACCCACGGCGTACCGGCATCCTTGGGCGCGCCCGCCATCAGCCTGCGCGCGTCCAGGTTCTGGATGGCACGCGCGGTCTGCCCGCGCAGCACCAGGTCCGCCATGGCGGCGCCCACCACGGGCACCAGTTCGAAACCGTGCCCGGAAAACCCGAAGGCATGAAAGATGCCCGGTGCATGGGGCGACGGGCACACCACCGGCAGCAGGTCTTCCGTCTTGGCCTCCAGGCCTGCCCATACGCGCACGATGCGGATGTCGCGCACGGCGGGGAACAGATCCGTGGATGCCTTCGCGCCTTTGGCGAGTATGCGCATGCGCGCCGTGGAGGTTTCCTTGTCCAGGTCGGGTATCCCCTGCAGGCCGCCGCCGATAACGAGCGTGCCCTGGTCCGACTGCTTGAACGACAGCGAGCGCCCCATGATGGACACCACCGGCTTGATGAAGGGGCGCAGCCGCTCGCTGACCATCATCATCGACGATTTCGTTGCCAGGGGAATCTCGTCGCCGACCAGCGCGGCGATGCGCGCCGACCACGCGCCCGCCGCATTGACCACGGCCGGCGCCGTCCACGCGCGGCCGCCGTCGCCGACGACCTGCCAATCCGCGCCTCGCCGTTCGATGGCCGTGACGCCGCAATGTTCGATCAGTTCCACGCCGGCCTGCAAGGCGCTGGCGCGGAAGGCGCGCAGCGCGCGATGCGGATCGGCCGCGCCGTCGCGGCGCGCGATGGAGGCGCCCACGCAATGCGTGCTCAGCTCGGGCAGGATGCGGCGCAATTCGTCCGGGCCGATGATCTCCTCATGGCGGTAGCCGGCCGCGCGCAGGCCGTCGACGCGCGCCTGCAGGCGCTCCAGCGCCGCGGGGGTCTCCGCCACGCACACCTGGCCGTTCGCATGGAAGCCGCAGTCGTCGCCCACCAGGGCGGCCATGTCGTGCCACATGTCCATGGCTTCCAGCGACAGGTCTAGTTCGCCCAGGTCGCGATTCAGCGTGCGCACGCCCGCCGCGGTGGCGCCGGACGCATGGCGGCCGACCCAGTGTTTTTCCACGACGATCACGCGTGCGCCGCCGCGCGCAAGGTGCAGCGCCGCCGACAGGCCATGCAGCCCGCCGCCGATGACGATGGCATCGTAGGCACGGTTGCTCATTTGACGTCCTCTCCCGTGTCCAGGCTGGCCAGTTCGCCCAGCGTCAGGGGTTTGAGCGGCGGCCGGATACGGTAGAAGCCCACCTCGGCCACGGGACGCCGCTGCTTTTCCGCCAGGATGTGCGCGATGGTGTAGCCGCATTGGCGGCCCTGGCAGGGACCCATGCCGGCGCGGGTGAAGGACTTGATCTGGTTGGGACCGGGCTGGCCCAGGTCCGCCGCCTTGCGGATATCGCCGGCGGTCAGTTCCTCGCAGCGGCACACGATGGTGTCGTCCGATGGCGCGAAAACGCCGGGGCGGGGCGGATACATGGCGTCCAGCATGGGGCGCAGGCGCAGCATGTCGGCCAGCGCACGGCGCAGCGGCTCGGCGGTCGACGCGGCCTTGGCCGGTTCCATCCTGCCGGCGTGCAGCACCATGCCCAGCGCCGCGATCTCGCCGCGCGCGGTGGCCGCGGTCGCGCCGCCGATGCCGGCGCCATCGCCGGCCACGTAGACGCCCGCGCGGCTGGTCTGGCCCCAGGCGTCCAGCACGGGCGCCAGGCAGGCTTGGGCGTCATTCCAGGCATGCTCGCATTCGAGCGCGCGCGTCATGTGGATGGAGGGCACCACGCCCTCGTGCGCCAGCAGCACGTGCGCGTCGGCGCGTAGGGTGCGCCCGTCCCGCGTGGTGTATTCGATCTGCTGCAGCCGGCCTTCGCCCAGCGCCCGGAAGCCGCGCACGCCGCGGATGCGCCGCACGCCGGCCCGGCGCAGCTCGCGCAGCCAGCCCAGGCCCTTGCCGATTTCACCGGCGCGCCGCAGCGCGTCGACCAGGTAGGGCAGGGCGCGGCGCCAGCCGTCCGCCGGCGAGGTGTCCAGCCAACCGGCGATGCGTCCGCCCGCGCGCAGCAGCTGCGCCATGTACAGCAGCACCAGCGGCCCGCTGCCCGCGACCCAGACCGGCTGCGCCGGCACCTGGCGCGAGGTCTTCAGCAGGATCTGCGCGGCGCCCACGGTCAGCACGCCCGGCAGCGTCCACCCGGGAAAGGGATTGGGGCGTTCCTGAGCGCCGGTCGCCAGCAGCACCTGGGCGGCGCGCACGACCTCCGCGCGGCCGGCGCGCGTCATGTACACATGCCAGTCCGGCTCGACCTGCCAGACCTGCGTGCCGGGTTCGTAGACGGCGCCGCAGCGGCGGAAGGCCTCGGCCAACGCGGCGCCCGCGCGGTATTCGTCGCCCAGCAGGTCGCCCACCGGCGTGGCGGCCACTGTTTCCACGGCGCGCCAGATCTGTCCGCCCGGGGCCGGCTGTTCGTCCACCACCAGCACATTCATGCCGTGCGCGCGCAGGCGGATGGCCGCGCTCATGCCGGCCGGGCCGGCGCCGACGATGACGGCGTCGAATTCACGGATCATGGCAGCACGCTCCGCTTGCCGAACTGGCGCTGTACCTGCATGCCGTCGCGCACCGTGACCAGGCAGGTCTGTGTCGACGCCACGCCATCGACGATGGCCAGGCAGTCGAAGCACACCCCCATCATGCAGTAGGGCGCGCGCGGGCTTTCCTGCACGGGCGTGGTGCGGGTGGCGGGGGTTTCCTGGCGCAGCAGCACGGCGGCCACGGTCTCGCCGGGCTCCGCCCAGACAGCGTCGCCGTCTATGTATACCTTCAGCGCGTGCGCGCCGGGTTCATGCAGCTTGCGAAACATCGAAGCGCTCATGGTGAAAAGCATCCAGAGTGGCCGGCAGCGCGCCGCCCTCCAGCGCACGGGCCAGGGGCCCGGCATGGAAGGAGGCCAGCGTGACGCCGGAATGACAAAGCGCGGTCCACGCGCCGGGATACTGGGCCGACCCGGCGTACACCGGGCGGCCGTCGGGAGTCATGACGCGTAGGCACGACCACTGGCGCACCAGGCGCGCGCCGGCAAGGTCGGGCAGCACGCGCAGCGCCTTGCGGCTCATGCGCGCGGCGGCGGCGGCGGTGGTGTTCAGGTCGTAGCCGACGTCTTCCTGCGTCAGGCCGATCATCACCGTGCCTTCGCCGGTTTGCCGCACGCCGCTGGCGGGCACGGGCAGCAGCGGGGCCAGGCGCTCGGTGACCAGGATCTGGCCGCGTTGCGGGCGCAGCGGCACGTCCAGCCCGACCATGCCGCCCAGTGCGCGCGTGCCCAGTCCCGCCGCAAGCACCACGTTCGCGGCCGCATACCGATCGGCGCCGGCGTGGACCACGAAGCCGCCGCCGGCCCGCGGCTCGATGTTTTCCACGGGGCGGCGGCTCAGCAGCACGCCGCCGCGGCGCAGGAACGCGGCCTGCAGGGCGGCAAGCAGCCGCAGCGGATTGACGTGGGCATCCCGGCCGCAGAAGCTGGCACCGGACACCGCGTCGCCCAGCCGCAGCATGGGAAAGCGGCGCACCAGGGCGCCACGGTCCAGCATTTCGATGCTATCCGGCAGTTCCGGCGTGTTGGCGTCCCATTGCCGCATGCGTGTGGCGCGGTCCTCGAATTCCGCCGCGCCCACGCAGAAATGCAGGCCGCCGCCGTTTTCGTAGTGCAGCGCGATGCCTGTTTCCCGTTCGAGATCCCGCGCGAAATCCGGCCACAGCCGCGCCGCTTCGTGCGACAGCCGTTGATAGGGCACATTGCCGTAGCCCTTGCCCTGCACCCAGACCAGCCCGAAATTGGCCTTCGCGGCGCGATAGTCGGTGTCGGCGCCGTCCAGCATCAGGACGCGCCTGCCCGCGCCGGCCAGGCCCATGGCGATGGCCGATCCCACCATGCCCGCGCCGGCGACGATGAAGTCATGGTCGCGATTCATGCCGTCTCTCCCGGGGCGGTTAAGCTATAACCCGCGGGCGGATGGGCCCGTGATGGTTTCCACCGGGTTATAGGGGAACAGGAATGGCGCAAACGCTGAATCTGCGGCAGATCGAAGCGTTCAAGGCGGTGATCGAACATGGCACGGTCAGCCAGGCGGCGACCGTGCTCGGCGTGTCGCAGCCCGCCGTCAGCAAGCTGCTGGCGCACCTGGAAGCCGAAACCGGCCTGCATCTGTTCGACCGCGTCCGCGGCAAGCTGGCGGTCACGCCGCATGGCATGCGGCTGTACGAAGAGGTCGATCGCATCTTTACCGGCCTGCGGCAGGTGGAACAAGCGGTGGATTCGATCCGCCGCGACGAACAGCGCACGCTCTTCGTGGGCGTGTTGCCGGCGCTGTCGGGCTCCTTCATCCGCCGCGTGACCATGAATTTCCTGCGTCAACATCCCGACGTGCGCGTCCATATCCAGACGCGCGGTTCGCAATTCCTGGCGGACTGGCTGGCGACGCGGCAGATCGACGTGGCGCTGGTGGGCAGCCGCGTGGACAATCCCTATATCGATCGCGAACCGATGTTCCAGCATGCGCTGATGTGCGCCATGCCCGTGAACCACGAGCTGACCCGCAAGCGCGTGATCCGGCCGCGCGACCTGTCGGGCCTGCCGTTCATCGCCTTCGGCGCGGACAGCCAGACGCACCAGCTGGCACAGGCCGCCTTCAGGCAGGCCGAGGCCCAGCTGAACGTCGTGCTGGATACCAATACGGCGCCGACTGCCTGCGAATTCGTGGCGGCGGGCCTGGGTGTGTCCTTGATTCATCCGCTTTTTGCCGATGGGTTTCAAAATCGCCTGGTGCTGCGGCGCTTCGAGCCTGACATGCAGTTCCACTTCCAGCTCTGCCGGATGCAGGCGTCGCGCAATGCCGGCCTGGTGGAGACCTTCGTCGAGGAAGCCCGCATCCTGGCGGCGCAGGTTCCGCGCGATCTGCGCAAGGGCTAGGCCGGCGCTGCCGGCTTTGCCTCGGTGTCCGTTCCAGCTGTCCTGCGGCCGGCTTTGCTTGCGCGCCCGTTTCCGTTGTCCGCTCAACGCTTGACCGTCGTGGCCTCCGTGACCGGCGGCTGCAGGTTCAGCGCGCCCTTCAGGGTGTAGCCGTAATCCACACCGTTGCCGTGCGCCCAGACCTGCTTCAGCCCGAACAGCGGAATGGCGCAGACGTCGTCGTGAATCTTGACCTGGGCGTCCTTCCACAGGGCCAGCTGCTTCTTGGCATCCGGCTCCTTGCGCGCGGCGCGGATATCGTCGTCGGCCACGGCGCAGTGGGAAAAGTTGGATTGCGCCGCCGGCGCACCGATGGCGGCGGACGAATCGTAGAACTCGCTCAGGTAGGCGTCGGCATTGGGAAAACGCGCGGCGCCATAGAACACCAGGGCGCTCTGGTCCTTCCTGCTCTTGGCTTGGTAGGTGGCATGATCGACCACTTCCATGTCCAGCTTGATGCCGGCCTTGGCCAGCTGGGCCTGGACGATCTCCATGATGGGCTGCTGCGCGGAGATATTCGACACCACGGACTTGATTTCGATGCCGTTGGGAAAGCCGGCTTCGGCCAGCAGCTTCTTGGCCTTGGCGACGTCGTAGGCATAGGCGCCGGCGCTGCAGTCCTCGCCCAGGTAGCCGTTGGGCACCACGGAACAGCCCTTGTCGGCCACGTCCTTGCCGGCGTAGCGCACGATCTCGTCGACGTTGACCGCGGCGGCGATGGCCTGCCGTACCTTCAAGTTGTCCAGCGGCTTGATGGTGCGGTTGATGTGCAGGGTGCGGAATTCGGCGGGATCGAAAATGTCGACCTTCATGCCGCGCTTGGCGGAACGCTCCACCCAGCGCTGTTCGCGCTTGCCCTGCATGATGTCGATCTCGCCGGAGGTGAACGCCAGTTCGCGCGCGCTGTCCGACGGGATCATGCGGTAGACGATGGCGCCGACCTTCGGTTTACCGCGGAAGTACGCGTCGTTGGCCACCAGCTTGACGTATTGCTGGGTGACATGTTCGGCGAAGGCATAGGGACCGGTGCCGATCGGGCCGGCGCCGAACTTATCGCCCAGTTTTTCGGCGGCCTTCTTGCTGACGATATTGCCGCCGTGGTAGTTGGACACCCGTCCCAGGAAGGCGGCGTCCGGATACTTCAGGGTGATGCGGACGGTGTAGTCGTCCAGCGCTTCCACCTTGTCCACCACGTCGAAGGTGGACGCGAAACTGGATCGCTTGGGGTCGGCGGCGCGTTGCAGGGAATAGACCACGTCCTCGGCCTTCAGCTCGCCATAGCCCCCGTGGAATTGCACGCCTTGGCGCAGGTGGAAGGTCCAGGTCTTGCTGTCGGGCGACGCCTCCCAGCGCGTGGCCAGGTCCGGCTCCAGCGCTTTCGGGTCGGCGCTGCCGGGCGGGAATCGCACCAGGGCGCCGAACATCTCCGAGACGACGCCCTTGTCCACGGTGGACGTGGCGCGATGCGGGTCCAGGGTGGCGTTGTCGGCGGCGCCGGAACTGATGCGTAGTTCAGGGCGGTCGGCGGCGCGCGCCGGCGTGTGGGCGGTGGCGCCGAGGGCGAGCAGGGCGATGGCGAGGACAGGCAGTGCAGGACGTTTCATGGTTCCCCTTGGAGGCCGCATGCGGTGTCGCGACGGTCGCAAGGTAGACCTGGACGGGCCATAGCGTCAAAGTCTGTCCGTGACTAAAGGTATTCCCCTGGGTTATAGGCTTGTATGGGCGGACCCGCCGCTGCCTGGGAGGCGCGGCACGGGCTCATCCGCCTGTAATGGTTAGTACTGAGCCGTCGCCGTTACAAAAAACCCGGTGACGCGCCGTGAAAAGGGGCGGGACCGGCCGGTCGGGGCCGCCTGTGACAGGGCGGCCAGAAGCGCCTTTTTCGGCTCGATTTCAAACCGCGAACCGCGCCACCGCCTCCCGGTCGAACGCATAGCCCCAGCCGGGCGCCGTGGGCACCTTGACGTTGCCATCGGCATCCAGCTCGATTTGCTCGCTGTACAGCGGGGCGAACCACGGCATGTGTTCGACCATCAAGGCGTTGGGCAGGGCGGCGGCCAGCGACAGGCTCATTTCGGTGAACAGGTGAGGCGAGATCGGCGTGTTGAACACTTCGGCCACATGCGCCACCTTCAGGAACTCCGTGGGGCCTCCCATGCGCTGGAGGTCCGGCATCAGGATATCGGCGGACTTGCGCTGCAGCATGTCCATCATGCCGAAGCGCGCGTATTCGCTCTCGCCGCTGGCCACGGGCGTATCCAGCGCCGCCGCGACGGCGGCCTCGCCGGCGTGGTCATGATAGGGCACCGGCTCTTCGATCCAGCCCAGTTCGAACTCTTCCAGCCGACGTCCCAGCCGGATCGCGCGATCGGGCGTGAACTGCTGATTGCAGTCGGCCATCAGCTTTACGCCCGGTCCGATGGCCTCGCGCACGGCCCGTACGCGGTCCACGTCTTCCTGGATGGCGGGCTTGCCCAGCGACATCTTCATGGCCCGATATCCCTCCTTCACGAAACCCGCGGCTTGCGCCTGCAGTTGATCGATGGAGGACGATAGCCGCAGGCTGCCGCTGCGGTAGATGGGCAGCGTGTCGCGGCAGGCGCCAATCAGGCGGCCGACATTCAATCCCGCCTGCTTGCCGCGCAAATCCCAGAGCGCCATGTCGATGCCCGACAAGCCGACCACGGTCGCGCCGCGATGCCCCAGAAAGGCGATATCCGACCAGGCGCGCGACCAGAAGGCGCCGCTCATGCCGGGATCCAGGCCCAGCACCAGCGGCTCCAGGCTGCGCAGGGTCTCGTGCAGGACGGCCAGGCGGTGGCCGTTCAGCGTGAACACCAGGCCTTCGCCCGTCGCGCCCTCGTCGGTTTGCAGCGTGACCAGCACGCAGTCCGCCGTCTTGATCACGATGCGTGCGCTGGGGATGGGTGCAGGCAGCGGGACGCTGACGACTTGCAGATTCAGTTGGGTAATTTTCATGGATCGCTGCGGTTGTTCCAGGCGTATGGGGTGGGCGCGAGCGGGACGCTGCGAAGGGCGCCGGCGCACATCGCGAGACTATTCAGGGACGACGCCGGCATCGTGCAGGATGGGGCCCCAGTAGGCGATATCCGACTGCACCACCTTGCCGAATTCCTCGTTGCGGCGGCCATCCGCGATCACGCCCAGGGCCTCCAGGCGCTTTTGCACGTCCGGCATGCGAACGATGGCCGATAGCTCGCGGCCCAGCCGGTCGGCGATGGGCGCCGGCGTGCCGGCCGGCGCGAATATCCCTTTCCAGGCGACCATCTCGAAACCAGGCAGACCCAGGTCCGCGACCGGACGCACGCCGGGCAGGGCGGTCATTTCCGTCTTGCTGGTCACGGCCAGCGCCTTCAGGCGGCCTGCCTTGATCAGAGGTTCGGCCACGGGGATGACCTCGAAGGCCATGTCCAGTCGCTTGCCCATCAGGTCGGTCATTACGTTGGGGCTGCCCTTGTAGGCGATCTGCCGCATGTGGGTGTGCGTCATGCTCATGAACAAGGCGGCCGACATATGGTGGAAACTGCCATTTCCACTGGTGCCGTAATCCAGCGTATCGGGCGGCTGCGACTTCAGTTCACCGATGATGTCCTGCACGGAATTGAACTTGCTGTCCGGCGGCACCACCAGCACGCAGGGCCCGCGGTCCACCATGACGATGGGCGTGAAGTCCTTGCGCGGGTCATAGGGCAATTGCTTGTAGACGAACAGGTTGGAGACGTTGGTGGTCGTGTTGCCGGCCAGCAGCGTATAGCCGTCCGGCTTGGCGCGCGCGACCATTTGCGAACCCACCATGCCGGACACGCCGGCGCGGTTTTCGATCAGCACGGGCTGGCCCAGGCGCTGGGACAGCAGCGGCGCCAGTATCCGCGTGACGGTGTCCACGCCGCCGCCCGCCGTATACGGCACGACGATGGTCACGGGACGATTAGGGTAGGCATCGGCTGCGGCCGCGGCCGTGGTGAAAAGCGCCATCAGGATGGCAAGCAGAAAGCGCATGATTGCTCCTCTCGATCTGCCCGGACTGCGGCCGGGCTCTTGTCGCGCGTGTCTTGTTTCGTGTGATTTCGCCGCCCCGGGGCGCGGCAAGGGCGGAGGGATTATGTCGTCATCGGCGCGGCGGCGCGGGGGGCGTTCTTCGATATCAGCTATGCTTGATCTCGATCGCCCCGGCACACTCGCCGGCCGGCCGTCCGCCGCCCGTTCCGGGGGGGCGCGGCTGCGGCCGTGGGCGGCACCTTCGGGCTGGGCGCGACGTACTCCCATGGATCTACGACAACTGACCTATTTCGTGGCGGTCGCCGACGCGAAAAGCTTCACGCGGGCGGCCATCGCGCTGAACCTGGTGCAATCCACGCTCAGCCACCAGGTCGCGCTGCTGGAAGCGGACGTGGGCCAGCGCCTGCTGGCGCGCACCGGCCGCGGCGCGGTCCCCACGGAGGCCGGCGCCGCCCTGCTGGTGCATGCGCGCGCGATGCTGAATTCCGCGCGCAAGGCGCGCGAGGACCTGCGCGACCTGCACCTGAACCCGTCCGGCCGGCTTGCGGTCGGCCTGCCGTCGCAGGTCGCGCTGTCCATGGCGTCGCCGATGGTGTCGAAGATGCGGCAGCGCCTGCCGCGCGCCATCGTCTCCATTTCTGAAGGCATCAGCCTGCACCTGCGCGAACTGCTGATCGAAGGGCGGCTGGATGTCGCGCTGCTGTACGACCCGCCGCCTTCGCCCCAGCTGGCCTATCGCACGCTGACGCGGGAAGCCTTCCTGCTGGTGGGCCCCGCCAGCGCGCCGCCGCTGCCCAAGCGGGTGTCGCTGGCCGCGCTTGCCGGCTACCCCATGGTGCTGCCGGGCCGCGCGAACGCCATGCGCTCGCAGGTCGATTCGGTGCTGGCGCCGCGCGGCGTGCAATTGAACATCGTCGCGGAGGCCGGGGTGGTCTTGACGCTGCTCAAGCTCGTCGGCGACGGCCTGGGCTATACCGCGGTGCCGGCCAGCATGCTGCTGCACGACGGCAATCGCCTGCGTCTGCAGACGGCGCAGATCGGGCCGCCGGCGATACGGAACCGGCTGGTGCTGGCCACGCCGAAAGCGCGGCCGGAAACGCGGCTGGTGCGGGACTTCGTGCAGGTGGTGCACGAACTCTATCCGGCGGATGGCCCGCGATCCGGCGTTGGCGCTACATGAAGACAAGAGGGGAGTGCTGGAGTCGTGGCCTGCTACGATGAATCTTTCCGGTCGGCATCGTCATAGGGAGACTGCCATGAGTACAGGTATCGACAGGCTGCGCGACTTCGTCGCGGATGCGACGCGCCGTGCCGATCGGGAAGGGGCTGCGGGGATGCCCGGCCCCGAATTGCTAGCCGCATTCCGCGACCTGGTCAGCCACGACGACTGGCTGCCCGCGGACTGCGCCGTGCCGCACGCGGCGCACTACCAGCAATACCTGCTGCACTGCGATCCGCTGGAGCGCTTCTGTATCGTCAGCTTCGTGTGGGGACCGGGTCAGCGCACGCCGGTGCATGACCATACCGTGTGGGGATATGTCGGCATGCTGCGCGGCGAGGAAATCAGCCAGCGCTATGCGCGGGCGGACGATGGCGTGGGCTATGCGCCGGTTGGCCAGCCGGCCCACCTGAAGCCGGGCATGGTCGAAGCCCTGTCGCCCTCCGAAGGCGACATCCATGAGGTGCGTAATGCCCACGCCGATCGGGTCTCCATCAGCGTGCACATGTACGGCGCGAATATCGGGGCGGTGCGGCGCAGCGTGTTCGATCCGGTATCCGGCCGGGCAAAGCCCTTCGTCTCGGGGTATTCCGCCGCGCAGCTTCCCAACATCTGGGACCGCTCCGCGCACCTCAGGTCCCAGATCGATATGGGGAAGTAGCCGGTGCGCCGGTTTCGCTGATCGAGTAGGGAACCGAGAATGCGGACAGTATTTCCTCTGTTTGCCGCCGGGCCTCGGAGGTCGCGTCCTTCAGCGCGACGGACACTTTCAATCCGCTGCCCCCGGTATTGACGACCTCCAACTCCCACTCGCAGGCCACTGGCCGCAGTACTTCGTTGAAAACGCGCTTCGCGGCGTCCAGCTGCAGCAGGTGCTTGATCGGTTTGCCCACCGCCGTCAACGGCAGCTTGTCGACCAGGATGATTTCCTTCGGTACGGCTGGTCGCTCCGGGATGCGCTCCGCCGCGAAGCGCAGCAGTTCTTCCGCCGTCACTTGCGCGCCGGGCTGCAGTTCCACGTAGGCGACCGGCAATTCGCCGGCATATGCGTCGGGCTTTCCAACAGCGGCGGCCAGGGCCACGCCGGGGGCTTGCACAAGCGCGTTCTCGATGATCCCCGGCTCGATGTTGTGACCGCCGCGGATGATCAAGTCTTTTTGCCGGCCGCTGATGCGCAGATAGCCGTCGCCGTCGACACAGCCCAGGTCGCCCGTCACCAGGAAGCCGTCGGGCCGGAACACGCCGCGGTTCTGCGCCGGGTCCAGGTAGCCAGCCGCCACGCCGGGGCTGCGGACCAGCACCATGCCGATCTCGCCGGTGGCGCAATCGCGCAGGATCTCGCCGTCCTTGTCCACCTGTGCGATGCGCACGGTGGTGTATGGCACCCGCAGGCCCGAATAGCCGCGCCGGATCTCGCCATCGCGCGGGTCCACCGTGACGTGGCTGGTGTTTTCGGTCAAGCCATAGGTTTGCAGCGTGCGCGCGCCGGTAATCGCTTCAATGCGTTCCTGCACCACCGGGGCCATCGCCGTGGAGCCCGTGGCGAAGTAGGGCCGCAGCGACGAAATGTCTTCCGTCGCTGGCGGCTGCTTGGCCAGCACCGACAGCGTGGTGGGCACGCCGGAAATCTGCGTGACGCCGAAGCGTTCCACATAGCGCCAGTAGTTGGCGATGTAGTCTTTATCGCGCGCGCCGTGCATGCTGGGAATCACGGTCGTGTGGCCATCGGCGGTGGATACCAGGCCGCGCACCAGCAGGCCGCCGATATGGAACAGCGGCGTATCGGACAGCACCACGTCGTCCGGCGTGAAGGCCAGGCAGAAATTCGCCGCCCATTGGCGGAAGACCATCCCGCCATGGGTAACCTTGACGATCTTGGGGTGGCCGGTGGTGCCGCCCGAGTGGACATAGCAGGCGATCGTCGCGCGCGTCGCGGTCTCGCGCGGGAATTCCAGCCGGTCGCCGGCGTGCGCGGCGGCTGCTGTCAGCAGATCGTGATCGTGCGGCGAGGCGAAGGGATCATGCAGGGTGAACAGCCGGGGAGGGCGCGGCAGGGCCGCCATCGCCGCGGGATCTTTGTCATTCGTCGCATTTGCGGTAGTCGCCGTATCGGCCGCCGCTTCGCCCGCGCCATGGCCGGCACGGTCCGCAAGCAGCGCCAGCGCGGCGCTGACGTTTTCCCAGATGGAAAACCCCGGCGTGGGCCCCAACGCGATCACGGCCTTGGCGCCGGACCGGCCGATCAGGTCGGCCAGCGCATGGGCATCCAGCATCCAGTTGATGGGGAAGGGCCGCGCCGCGAGCAGGCCGCCAATGAAGGTCGCGAATAGGGCCGGCACCGTCGGGCTGACGATGGCCACGGGGTCTTGCGCGCCGATGCCGCTGGCGCGCAGCAGATTGGCGATGCGCAGCGAGTGCCGTTCCAGGTCGGCAAACGACCAGGTGACGAGGGCGCCGTCGATATTGCCGTTGTGCGTCGCGTGGATAGCCGCGCGTGCCGGCTTGTGCCTGCAGCCGTCCAGCAGGTTCAGGGCGAAATCCCAGCGTGTGATGCGCTGGTCGAGCGGCGTTTTCTCGATTTCCAGGATGTCGGCCAGCGTGCGCAGCGGCGCGTAGGGGCGGACGGGAACGCTGCCGGCGGGACCGATATCAGGTACCGCAAGGGTTGCCGCCGCGGTTGGGGCCGGGGCTGCGCCTGGCGCTGGCGCTGGGGCCGCCGTAGCGGTCTTGGCCTCGGCAGGGGCCGCGGTCGCGGCGGCGGAGCGGGGGGCTTCAGGCAGGGTGGACATGTCGGTCAGCATCCGGCAAGGGAAAGGGTGCGTTCGGCCAGGCGGACATTGGCGTAGTCCACCATCATGCCGCGATACTTGACGGCGCCCAGGCCGCGCGCCTCGCCTTCGCGAAAGGCCTCCAGCAGGCCGCGGGCGTATTCGATTTCCTCGGCCGTCGGCGAAAACACCTGGTGCATGACGTCGACCTGGGTGGGATGGATCGCCATCTTGCCGGTGCAGCCCAGCTCCCGCGCCAGCAGGCACTCGGTGCGCAGCGCGTCCAGATCCTTCAGGTTCATGAACACGCCGTCGACGATCCATTGAATGCCGGCAGCGCGCGCGTCCACCACCATCTTGCCGCGCGGATAGGCCAGCGCCAGGCTTTGTGGGGTCCAGCGTCCGCCCAGGTCCACCATGAAGTCGCCTTGTTCGGCGCTGGCCAGGGCGACGCCGGAAATGCGCGGCGTGGCCTTGCACAGTTCGTAGGTATTGCGCAGCCCCAGACAGGTTTCGATCAGCGGCATCACGGACAGCCGGTTTTCCGCCAGGCCGCGCGCGCGCTCGATGGCCGCCAGGCCGTCGGCGACATCGCGCAGGTCGGCTTCCAGTTCGGCCTTGGGCACGATGATGCCCATGACGTTGTCCAGCGACGGGGCCTTTTCCAGCACCGTCAGATCGGCGCGGAAGTCGCCGGACCGTGGATTCTGGATGCGCAGGTACATGGGCTTCTTCAGACCGCCGGCCAGCGCGGCCGCGACGTTGGCGCGCGCTTCGTCCTTGGCGTTATGCGCAACAGAATCTTCCAGGTCGAAGATCAGCGCGTCCGCCGCACCGGCCTGCGCCTTCTCCATCAGTTCCGGGCGGCTGCCCGGCGCGAACAACAGGGTGCGGTACAGCTTCGCGGGGGATGCGGTCATGGATGTCCTTCGATTACGGTGTTGCTCGGGATGCCGGTGCGCATGACGATCGGGAACGCGCTCATGCGTTGCAGTCACCGGTGGGGGCATCGATTGCAGTGATGGCACGCGGTCATGGATCGCGGTCAAGGATCGCGGCCATGGATGCGGTAATGGATTCGTGATGGAGCAGAGCCTTCATCGTCCCTGCCAGCGCGGGGGACGCTTCTCCAGGAAGGCGCGCGGGCCTTCTTTCGCGTCTTCCGTGGTGTAGAGGAAGGCCGCCAGGTCTTGCTCCAGCCGCAAGCCGGCCTCCAGCGGCATGTCCGCGCCGCGGTGCACCGCCGCCTTGGCGGTGCGTACGGCTGCCGGCGCGTTGGCCGCCATTTGCGCCGCCAGCGCCACCGCGCGGTCCCGCAGTTCCGCGCCCGGCACCACATATTCCACCAGCCCGATGGCCAGGGCCTCGGCCGCCTCCACGGTACGTCCCGTCAGGATCATCTCCAGCGCCCGCGGCGTGCCGATGCGTCGCGACAGCCGCTGCGTGCCGCCGTTTCCGGGCATCAGGCCGCGCTTGACCTCGGCGAAGGCGAAGGTCGCGGCATCGCTGGCGTACACCATGTCGCACAGCAGCGCGAGCTCCACGCCGCCGCCGATGGCCAATCCGTTGACGGCGGCGACGATGGGTTTGTCGAAGGCGGCGATGCCTTCGGGCTGCTCCCAGCGAAACCGGCGCATTTCCGTGATGGGCTGGCCCGCGCTGGTCTCGGCGAATTCGCGCAGATCCATCCCGGCGCAAAAGGCCTTCGGCCCGCTGCCGGTCAGCACGGCGGCCCCGATCTCCGCATCGCGCCGCAACACGTCCAGCGTGTCGCGCAGCTCGCGCCGCATGCGCATATCGATGGCGTTCATCGCCTGTGGCCGGTTCAGGCTGATGACGGCGACCTGGCCCAGGCGCGTCACGTGGAGGGTTTCGAGTGGGCTTGCGGTCATGGTATCTGGGGCAGGGGGGATTCCGGCGGGCGTGGGCGCGACGGCCGAGCCTTGTCGGGCGAAATTTCAATCGAGTGATTGAAATGTACGACGCGTGCGCGTACAAGTCAATCAACTGCTTGATTAAAGCGCCCGCCCGCTTTCTTCTACAATCGACTTCCGATTCCCTACGACGACGTCATGGCCAAAGCGACAAAAAAAGTTATCGCGGACGTGGAAATGAGCACGCCGCAACGCATCCTGCAGGCGGCCGAACGCCTGTTCAGCGAACGCAGCATCGGCGACGTGAGCCTGCGCGAAATCACCTCGGCCGCCGGCGTGAACAGCGCCGCGGCGCACTATCACTTCGGGTCCAAGGACGCGGTGCTGGACGAGCTGTTCGCCGTGCGCTCGCGCCCCATCGCCGAACAGCGCGAACGCTTGCTGTCGCAAGTGAAAACGGACCGGCAGGGCAGGCCCATCCTGGAAGAGGTGCTGCGCGCCTTCCTGCGGCCGGCCCTGGACATGCTGAACACCCCGGAAGGACTGGCGTTCACCATGCTGCGTTCGCGCATGGTGTTCGAGCGCGAAGAGGTCAAGCGCAATGTGCTGGACCACGCTTTCGGGCGCACCAACGAGATGGCCTTGCAAGCCCTGGCCAAGGCCTTGCCCAAGCTGTCGCGGCACGAGCTCTATTGGCGCTTTCACTTCATGCTGGGCGCCATGGTCTACACCATGGCGCGGCCGGGGCGCATCGAGTCGATCTCCCATGGCGAAATCGATACGACGGACCCGGAAGCCGCCCTGGAACACATGGTCCGCTTCGTGGCCGCCGGATTCCGCGCGCCTTGAAACGCGTCCGGAGCGGGCGGCGCCATGACGCTCGCCTCGGCGCCGTGACGCTCACACCGAGGCATCCTTGCGCGGGCACACCGGCGCCCTGACCCCCGCGCTATTGATCCAGCGACAGGTTCTCCTGCTTGACGATGCGCGTCCACTGTTCGAGTTCGGCGTGGATGCGCTTGGCCATTTCGTCCGGCGACGATCCCAGCGGCTCGTAGCCCAAGTCCTTGATGCGCTTCTGCATGTCGGGCGTATTGATCACCTTGATCATCGCCGCGTTCAGCTTGCGGATGATGGGCTCCGGCGTGCCGACCGGCGCCCACAGCCCTTGCCAACCCACCATCTCGTAGCCCGGCACCGTCTCGGCCACCGTGGGGACGTCCGGAAGCACGGCGAGCCGCTGGGGCGCGCTGACCGCCAGCACCTTTACCTTGCCGCTCTGGACCAGTCCAATCGACGCCGCGACCGGGTCCAGCTTCAGCTGCACGACACCGGCCAGCAGGTCAGGGTTGGTGTTGCTGCGGTAGGGCACGTGCATCATGTGCGTGTCGGTCATGCGTTCCAGCAACAGGCCGCCCAGGTGCGCGGCCGAGCCCGGGCCGGTCGATGCATAGGTCACTGTTCCCGGATGCGCGCGGTTCAGCGCGGTCAGCTCGGCGATGCTGGACGGCGGGAAGTCCTTGTTGGCGATCCACATATAGCTCAGGTTGAGCGTCAACCCGATCGGCGCCAGGTCGCGTTCCGGCTGGTAGGGCAGCTTCTTGTACAGCGGCGGGTTCATGGTCGCGATCTGGTTAAAGCCGTACAGCAGCGTATAGCCATCGGGCGGCGACTGCGCGACCTTGGCGGTGCCCACGATGCCCGCCGCGCCCGGCAGCGTTTCCACCACCAGGGGCTGGCCGAGCTCCTGGCTGAGCGGCGCGCAGATGATGCGGGCCAGCACATCCGGGCTGCCGCCCGGCGAGCTGGGCACGATGACGCGGATAGGTTTGCTCGGGTAGCCGTCGGCGCGGGCGCCAGGCGCGGCCAGACCCAGGGCCATGCCCAGCAGCAGGCCCAGCCCGGCGCGCGCCGAGGCTGTTCGGATGGGGGATTTCATATGTCTCCTTTCCGCTCGCGTTTTAGTTTTCGGTTCCGTTACGGCGTTGCCATGGCGAGCTGTGGGGATGGTAAAGCAATCGCTTGATCCATTCAATCAGGTGATTCAATCAATCGAATGATTGAGATACACTGGCTGTCCGCCGCGGACACGCCGTGGCGCCGGCCGGGCCCGCCTGAGCGACCCGCGCAGTCGCGTTGCCGGAAGAACGAGCGGGAGGTGCCATGCAATATTCAACTACCAGCATCGATGCCGGCGCGCTGCGGTGCGTCACCGCTGCGCTGGACGGCGGCATCCTTACCGTTACGCTCAACCGTCCGGAACTGGGTAATGCCATCGACGCCGCGATGAGCCGCGAGATGACAGCGCTGCTGTCCGCCGTCGCTGCCGACGACGCCGTGCGTGTGGTGGTGCTGCGCGGCGCCGGCGGCAGCTTCTGCACCGGCCTGGACGCGCCGGATTTCTTCGATCCCGATGGCCGCGATACCGCGGAGCTGCGCGCCTTGCGCGACGCCGCGGACGAATGGCGCGTGCGTGCCCTGCGCCGTCTGCCGCAGCCCGTCGTTGCGATGGTGCAGGGCGCGTGCCGCGGCGGGGCGCTCTCCATCCTGGAAAGCTGCGACATCGTTCACACGGCCGAAGACGCGCGTTTTTCCGCCGTGGGTCCGCTGGAGGGCGCGCTGCCTTACGGGGCGACCGCCAAGTCGGCGTCCGAGGTCATGACGCCGCGCGCGGCCGGCTATTTCTTGCTGACCGGCGAGGAATTCGACGGCGCCGAGGCCGAGCGCAACGGCCTGGCGACCCGCAGTCTGCCCGCCGCCGAACTGGAGGCGGCCACCTATGCGCTGGCCGGCGAACTCGCCGCGAAGGACCCCATCGCCTTGCGCTTCACCAAGGAAACCCTGCGTCACGTCGGCGCGATGAGCTGGGACGGCGTGCTCAGTTTCACGGCCGCGAAATTCGCGGAGCTGAAAACGCTGCAGGCCGGCCAACCCTCGACGCGCGCGGCCGCCGTCGAAAGCTTCCTGGCGGGCAAGAGCAAGCCTGGCCTGGGAGGGTGATGGATGCTGAAGATCAGCGACCTGGACAGCGGCATACGCTGCGTCGGCCTGGACCGCGCGGCCAAGCGCAATGCGATCGGCGTGGAGCTGACGCTGGCGCTCGAAGACGTCCTGCTGCGCACCCGGTATGTGCGGGAAATCCATACCCTGGTGTTCCACGGCGTCGGCGGGCATTTTTCCGCCGGCATGGATATGAAGGACTTCTTCGACAGTTCCACCCGGCCGCCCGAGGAGCTGCGCCGCGCCCGGGCCGCGACGGAAAACTGGCGCACGCGCCTGCTGCGCGCGATGCCGCAGACCATCATCAGCGCCGTGCAGGGCTATTGCCTGGGCGGCGCCATGCCTATTCTGGAATCGTCGGACATCGTTATCGCGTCCCGCGATGCGCGCTTCGGCTTTCCGGAAATCAACTTCGGCTTCGTGCCGGGTGGGCAGATCATCAAGTCGGCGACCAACATGATGTCGCGGCGCGGCCTGTACTACGCCGCGCTGACCGGCCGGCCCTTCGATGCGGCGCAGGCGCTGCGCTGGGGGCTGGTCACGCGTGTGGTGGACGGCGATCCCCTGGACGCGGCATTGGCGGCGGCGCGCCGCATTGACCCCGGCTCGAATTGAACTGTATGATTCAATCAAGTGATTGAATTCTGTGCCGTGGATGGCCGTGGGCCGGCAGTCGCGGCCCCTATCCGGCTTTTTCGAAAGGATGCCCCAGCGTGAACTTCGGATTGACCAGTGAACAGGAAGCCATGCGCGACCACGTCCGCGTATTGCTGGACGACGTGTGCAGCATGGAATACGCCGCCCGCTGCGATGAAACCATGACGCCGCCGCGCGAGGCGTTCCAGGCGCTGGCCGCCAACGGCTGGCTGGGGCTGATCGCGCCGGAGGAATACGGCGGCGCCGGCGGCACGCCCACCGACCTGGCATTGCTGCTGGAGGAAGCCGGCAACCATTTCGAGGAATTGGGGCTTTGGCTGTTCCGCAATTTCACCTACGGCTGCTACGCCGTGCTGAAGCACGGCACGCAGGAACAGAAGCAGCGCATCGTGCCGGGCGTGGTCAAGGGCGAGATCTCCTTCGCCTTCGCGCTGACCGAGCCCGATTCCGGTTCCGACGCGGCTGCCCTGAAGACGCGGGCCGTCGCCGATGGCGACGGCTTCGTCATCAATGGCCGCAAGGTTTTCACCTCCGGCATGGATATCGCCGATTACGTGCTGCTGGCGCTGCGCACCAGCGACCTGGGCAAGAAGCAACTGGGCATCAGCACTTTCCTGGTCGATACCAGGCTGCCCGGCATCGAGATCCGCAAGATCCCCACGCTGGGCCAGCACGCCATCGGTACGACGGAGGTCACCTATACCAATGTGCGCGTGCCGCGCAGCGCCGTGCTGGGCGAGCTGGACAAGGGCTGGTCCGTCTGCGAGGACACGCTGCGCTATGAACGCCTGTGCCTGTCGGCCGCCCGCATCGGCGCGGCGCGGCGGGCGTTCGAATACGCGCTGGACTACGCGAAGACGCGGCATCAGTTCGGCAAGCCTATCGGCAGCTTCCAGGTCACGCAGCACAAGTTCGCGGACATGAAGGTCATGCTGGACCTGTCGCAGACCATGATCCGCCGCTACGCCTGGCTGATGGAGCATGGCCAGGCCGAGCGGGCGGATACGGCGGTGCTGAAGTACTACGTGGCCGAGTCGTACAAGACGATCTCGGACATGTGCCTGCAGATCCTGGGCGGCTACGGATACTGCATGGAATACCCGATGCAGCGTTTCTTCCGCGATTCGCGGCTGGCGACGATAGGCGGGGGCACGTCGGAAATCCAGAAGAACATCATTGCCGCCAGCCTGGGGCTGTAGGCGTTCCAAACGGCATTACCCACGGCACCGGGGCATCCCGGACCGGAGCGGCCCGCAGAGGCCGGCGCATGAATCTATCACTGGTGGAGACCATCATGACCAGACGAGGATTTCTGGCGGCGGCGCTGCTTGCGGCCGCCTCCCCACGCTGGGCAGGCGCGGCCGACGCGTACCCGTCCCGTCCGCTGAAGTTCGTGGTGAACTTCCCGCCGGGCGGGGCAGCGGACACGATGGCGCGCATCTTCGGGCAGAAGCTGGGCGAAACCTTCGGGCAGGCCATCATCGTCGAGAACCACGCGGGCGCCGGCGGCGCCATCGGCATGGTCTACGCGGCCCGCCAGCCGCCGGACGGCTACACCTTCACCATGGGCACCTTGGGATCGGCCATCACCCAACCCTTGATCTCGCAGATGGCCTACGACATGAACAAGGACTTCATGCCCGTGTCCCTGATCGCCACGGGGCCGGCCGTCGTGGTGGTGGGGGCGGCTTCGCCCTACAAGACCCTGCAGGAACTGGTTGCCGCGGCCCGCGCGTATCCCGGCAAGCTGAACTACGGCTCCGGCGGGATAGGCACATTCGCGCATCTGTGGGGCGCCATGCTGAACGACGCCGCCCACGTGAAGATCACGCATGTGCCGTACAAGGGCGGGGCGCAGGCGCTGAACGATGTGCTGGCCAACCGGCTGGACCTGATCGCCGTCGATCCGCCCGCGGCCTTGCCGCATATCCGTTCCGGCAATCTGCGCGCGCTGGCTTATACGGGCGCGCAGCGCAATGCGCACCTGGCCAATGTCCCCACGGTAGTGGAAGCGGGCTACAAGGAGCTGGTCGGCGCGAACTGCTGGAGCATCTGGCTGCCGGCCGGCGTGCCCGCGCCGGTCGCGGCGCGTTTCCGCCAGGCGCTGGTCACCGCCATGGACGACCCCGTACTGAAGCAGAAGTTTTCAGACCTGGGCGCCGACGCCATGCACACCACGCCGGATGGGCTGCGCCAGTACGTCGCCGCGGAAACGGCGAAGTACGGCCGCATCATCAAGGAGCAGGGCATCAAGGCCTGATGTCAGTACGGCACGTGATACCGCGCCAGCGCCGCCAGGTCCGGCTCGACGCCGATGCCCGGCGTTTCGGGCAGCGTGATCCAGCCGTCTTCGTTGGCCATCTGCGGCAGCGTCCATACGCTTTCCCGCAGCGGATTGGGATTGGCGTCCACCTCCACCATGCCCGCCGGCCCCAGCGCCGCGCGCAGATGCATGGAAGCAGCCAATCCGATGCCCCCGCCTAGCCAGTGCGGGCAGAAAGTCAGGCCGGCGATCTGCGCATAGCGGGCCACCGCCATGCAGCCTGAAATTCCGCCCCATTTGCCGACGTCCGGCTGGATGAAGCGCAGATGTCCGTTGTCGACGGCGGTCTGGAACTCCGCCTGGCCGCGGATGTTCTCGCCGGCCGCCAATGCCAGCGTGGTGCCGCGTGCCAGGCAGCGCCAGTCGGCCAGGGCTTCGTCGGCCGCCAGGGGTTCTTCCACCCAGTAAGGACGGAAGGCTTCCAGCGCCGCGACGCGTTCGGCCGCGATGTCCGGCGTCCATGCCTGGTTGGCGTCGACCATGATGCGCGCATCGGGCCCCAGCGCATCCCGGATGTCGCGGAAGTTCGCCAGGTCACGGGCCGGCTCGAATCCCACCTTGAACTTGAAGGCGCTGTAGCCTTCGCTCCGCTTGGCCAGCGCCGTCTCGGCCACCTTGTCGGGCCCGATGCCGCTGGCATAGGGCAGGACGCGCCCGTTCGCCGCATCGCTGGACGTACCGGCCGCCGCCGCCAGGACGCGCCACAGCGGCTGTCCCGCCCGCCGCGCCCGCATATCCCATAGCGCCTGGTCGATGGCCGAGGCCACCTGTGCCATGGGGCCGGGTTCGCCCGACTGGATCGCCATGCGGCGCAGGGTGCCGCTCAGCATGCGCCACGTCCCCGTGGGATCGTCGCTGGGCGTGCCGGCCAGGATGGGCGCGACCAGCGCGCGTGTCAGGCGCGCGCGATGTTCGGCGCCCACGGCAGGGAAGTTGCAGAACACCTCGCCCCAGCCCCAGGCCCCGTCGGCGGCGGCGATGCGCACAAAGACCGCCGGCCGGTCGCTGAAGCTGCCCACCGCCGCCCGGACGGGCGTGGCGATGGGCGCACGAAAGACATGGCATTCAACGCGTTCGATCGTCATTCGGTATATCCGCTCAATCCGCTTTCACGCCCAGGTCGTTGGCCACTTTGCCCCATTTCTGAAGCTCGGCGCCGATATAGCGGCGGAAGTCCTCCGGCGACCCGGCGTCGGGCACCAGGCCGGCCTCCAGCAGCCTGGCGCGGATGTCCTTGTCGGCCTGGACCTTGTTGACGGCCTTGTTCAACGTGTCCACCACGGCGGCGGGCAGTCCGGCCGGCCCCGCGAGCCCTTGCCAGGCCACGACCTCGAAGCCCGGCAATCCGGCCGCTTCGGCGATGGTGGGAATGTCGGGATATTCCGGCACCCGGTGCAGCCCGCCCACGCCCAGCACGGCGAGCTTGCCGGCCTTGACCTGCTGCATCATCGTGCCCTGGTCCGCGAAGATCATGTCCACGTGGCCGGCCACCAGGTCGCCCAGCAGGGCGCCGGTACCCTTGTAGGGCACGTGCAGCATCTTGGTCTGCGTGCGCGCCTCGAACAGCGCGGCGGCCATTTGCTGCATGCTGCCGGTGCCGGAGGAGCCGTAGCTCAGCGCGCCGGGATGGGCCTTGGCATAGGCAACCAGGTCTGCCGCCGTGCGCGCCGGCACCTTGTCGGGATTGACGACAAGTACGTAGTTGACGACGACCGTCTTGGTAATGGGCGTCAGCTGCTTGAGCGGATCGAAGGGATTGTTCTTGTAGATGACCGGATTGATGCCCAGCGTCGCGATATTGCCCAGCACCAGCGTATAGCCGTCGGCGGGCGAGCGCGCCACCAGCTCCGTGCCGATGATGCCGCTGGCGCCGGGGCGGTTATCCACGACGATGTTCTGGCCCAGCTCCTTGCCCAGCGCGGGCGCCACGATGCGGGCGTACACGTCGACGGCGCCCCCCGGCGAGAAGGGCACGATCAGCCGTATGGGTTGGCTGGGATAGGCGTCCGCGGCAAGCGCGTGCAAGGGGGCCGCGCCCAGGGCAAGCGCCGCCGCGGCATGCAGAAGGGACCGCCGGGCGCGGTTGGACAGGTCTGTCATCGATGTCTCCACATATTCGAATGGCGGCCGGTTCGATGGCCGCGGCGATGGCGGCCGCGCCCGGGCCTGCCCTGGATTATCGAGGGGATGGGTATTCAGGATCAATTATGGATTTATCATCAGCTCATATTGATTGCGTATGAGCCATCATGACCGCCAACCTTACCGCTTCGGCGCGCTATCGCCTGGACCGCCTGCGCGTGCGGCATCTGCGGCTGCTGGAAATCGTTGCGCAGCATGGGTCCCTGGGCGCGGCGGCGCGGGAGCTGGGCATCAGCCAGCCGGCCGTGACGCTTCTGCTGCGCGAACTGGAGCAGGTGTTCGAGGCCATCCTGGTGGAACGCGACGCCCGGGGTGCCCGCCTGACGCCGCAGGGGCGCAGCGCTGTCGAGCGGCTGGCGATCGCGATGTCCATCCTGGGCCAGGCGATGGAAGCCGCCCAGGCGCCCGGGACGATACCGACGCTGCGCGTGGGCTGCGTGCAGATCGCCGGCTTTACCGCGCTGCCCGGCGCACTGTCCCGTCTTCTGGCGGATGGCACGCTGGCCTATACGCGGATCCAGGAGGGCGAAAGCCAGGGCCTGCTGCAGGCGCTGGGGGCGGGCGAGCTGGACTGCGCGGTCGCGTGGCTGGACGAGTCCATCGCGGCGGCGGTGGACCTGGATCGCTACAGCATCGAGCCCTTGTGGTCGGGCCGGATGGGGGTCTTCGCCGCGGCCAGCCATCCATTGACGCGGCGCAGGCAGGTTTCCGTGCAGCAATTGGCCCAGTGGCCGTGGGTCGTGCCGAATCCCGGCTCACGGACCCATGCGGCCTTCCAGCGGCTGTTCCTGAACGGAGGCATGGCGGCGCCGCGCCCCCGGCTGGTGTGCTCGTCGGTGCACTCCGGCGCGCATATCGTCGCGAACGGCGCATTCCTGGGGATCGCGCCCGACAGCCTTGTCGCGCGGTACCGCGACGCCTTGTCCCTGCGGATGCTGCGGGGGGATGCCATGCAGCTCGCGCCGACGCGCTTGTCGTTCTTCGCCTTGAAGGAGGCGGCCGCCTTCGAACCCGTCGCGCGCTTCCGCGAGGCGCTGCGCGAGGCGGCCGCGTGATGCCGGCACCGTGAGCGCCTATCCGCCCGTCCGCGCCCCTCTGGCGCGTGTCCGCCGCGTGAAAACCCCATCCTGCACGCAGTGCGCGAACTGCGCCTCGATGGCCGCGCGGAATGCGCGTACCGCCAGGCTTGCGGGCCGTCCGCGCGCGGTGGCCATCATCCGCATGATGTCGAAGCCTTCGATCGGCACGGCGACCAGGTTCGTCAATACGTCGGAGGTCGAAATCGTCGATCGCGGGAAGACGGCATAGCCGGCGCCCGCCATCGCCAGGCGCGCGGAGGCGCCGATCCCGTCGATCTGCACCGCGGGCCGGAGGTCGCCATAGCGGTCCGCATAGATGCGGCGCAGCCCGGCGGAAATGATGATGGATTCCGCGCGCAGCCGCGTCGCCGCCACCGAGCGCCGCCGCGCCAGGGGGCTGCCGGGCGCACACAGCAGCACGGTTTCTTCGCGGATCAGCGGCTCGAACGTCAGCGTGTCCTGCGCCGGCGGGTCGGAAACGATGCCCAGGTCCAGCGAGCCGCTCAACAGCCGATGCAGGACGTCGTCGGTCGGGCTTTCGCTCAGTTCGAGCTGCACCAGCGGGTATTGCAGGCGGAAGGGCGGTACCGTCTGCACGTACAGCGCACGGCCCACGCTGGCGGGCGCGGCCATGCGCACGACGCCGCGCATGCCGCGGCTGAATGTGGACACGTCGTTGGCGGCGCTTTCCACTTCGCGCAGGATGAAGCGTGCGCGTTCCAGCAGCATGGCGCCGCTATCGGTCAGCGCCACCCCGGCCACGCTGCGCCGGAACAGCGCGCCGCCCACGTCTTCCTCCAGCACCTTCATCTGGCGGCTGACCGCCGATTGCGCCACGTGCAGAAGCTGCGCGGCGGCGCTGATGCTGCCGCTTTCCGCGACCGTGACGAAGTAGCGCAGCTGTCGCAGGTCCATATGCGGCCCCATGCTTTTATTCGATGGAAGGGCTCTGAAATATATGCTTTTCAGTTGGCCCGGGCAATCCCAGAATGAGTGCAACCGCGCGGCGCGGGCGGCCTTTGCGCACGCCATTCATCGACGCGGATAGAGGAGACAGGTCTATGGCATCCTTCCACGGAATCGGCCGCCGCATGGCGTGGACGCTCGCGGCCGGGGTGGCGCTGGCCGCCGCGACGGCGCACGCGCAGGCCCAGGACAACTGGCCCAGCCGGCCCATCCGGCTGGTGGTCCCTTTCGCCGCGGGCGGCTCGCTGGACGTCGTTGCGCGCACCATGGCGCAAAGGCTCGGACAGGCGCTGGGCGTATCGGTGGTGGTGGACAATCGCGGCGGCGCGAATGGCATCATCGGCACCGACATGGTGGCCAAGGCGGCGCCTGACGGCTACACCATGCTGATGAACACGGGCTCCTTCACGGCCAACGGCGTGCTTTACAAGAAACTGCCGTACCGGCCGATGGAGGACTTCGTGCCCGTGACGCAGATCGCCCGGTCCTATGGACTGGTGATGGCCGTGAATCCTGACGTGCCGGCAAGGACCGTAAAGGATTTCATCGCCTTGGCCAAGGCCCATCCGGAGAGCATGAACTTCAGTTCCAGCGGCGAGGGCAATATCACCCACCTGGCCGGTGCGCTGTTCAATCACCTGGCCGGCACGCATATCCAGCATGTCGCCTATCGCGGCAGCGGGCAGGCCTTCCAGGCCGTGATCGCCAGGCAGATCACCATGAATTTCGTCTCCACCTCGGGTGGCCTGCCAGCCATCCAGGCAGGACAGCTGCGGGCCCTGGCGATCACGAGCACGTTGCGCGCGCCGGTGCTGCCCGAGGTTCCCACCTTCAACGAAGTCGGCATGCCGGGCATGAGCAAGATCCAGGGCTGGTATGGCCTGTGGCTGCCAGCCGGCACGCCCAAGGCCATCGTCGACCGCGTGCAACGCGAGGTGGCCCGCTTCCTGCCGGATCCCGAGGTGCGCAAACGCTTCGAGGACATGGGGCTGATCACCATGGGTACCACGCCCCAGGCGTTCCAAGGATTCCTGGAGCAGGACATCCAGGACCAGCGCGAATTGATGAAACTCGCCAACGTGGCGCAACAGTAGGGGCCTTTGCCATGTACCAGTACTTTCCCAACAACTACACCTGGAGCCTGGCCGTCATGTCGGCGCTGAATCGCGGCGGCCAGATCGCGGAAATCGACGAGGCCTGCCGGCCGCTGCACGATGCCGCGGCCAAGCGCGCCCTGGACGGCGACGCCGTCGCGCAGAATGCCTGGTTCGAAAGCTGGTGCAGGATGGCCGAGCGGGTAGAGCGCCTGGCCCAGGCCGATGAGGCGGCGGGCCATCCGCTGTCGGCGGGCCGCAAGCTGCTGCGCGTCGGTCTGTATTTCATGCTGGCCGAACGCATGCCCAGCCACAAGGACCCGCGCCGCCTCGTGGCCTATAAGAAAGGCATCGCCGCCTATGAAAAAGGCCTGGCGCTGCGCCGCGAACCCGTCGAGTACGTGCGCGTCCCGTACGGGGCCACGACGCTGCCGGCGATCTTCATGAAGGCACCGGGGGGCGGCGCGCGACCCTGCATGGTCCATTTCAACGGGCTGGACCTGACCAAGGAAATCGTCTATTCCGCGATCGCCGACGAATTCCGCCGCCGGGGGGTATCGCTGCTGATCGTCGATCACCCCGGCGTCGGGGCGGCGCTGCGCTTGCAGGGCCTGACCAGCGGGCCGGACACCGAGAAGCCCGCGTCGGCCTGCGTGGACTACCTGGAAACCCGGCCTGATGTGGATCCCAAGCGCATCGGCATCATCGCGCTGAGCCTGGGCGGCTACTACGCGCCGCGCGCCGCCGCCTTCGAGCCGCGCTTCGCCTGCTGTGTGGCGTGGGGGGCGATCTTCGATTACGGCAAGGCGGTGCAAAGCCGCATGGACGGCAATGGCGAGCCCTCGGTGCCCGGCTTCGGCGAACACCTGAACTGGGTATTCGGTAAACAGAAGTTCGCCGACACGCTGGAGGTTGTCCGCCAGATGAGCCTGGAACAGGTGGCGGGCAAGATCACGTGCCCCCTGCTGGTCGTGCACGGCGAGAACGACAGGCAGATCCCCTTGTGGCATGCCGAACGCACGGTGCAGGCCGCGGTCAACAGCAGGGACCGCGAGCTGAAGGTCTTCAGCCTGTTCGATGGCGGGGCGGAACATTGCGGCGCGGACAACAGCACCATGGTGACCGACTACATTACGGACTGGGTGGCTGAACGCCTGGACGCCGCGGTGGCCGGCATCTAGGGTCTGTCAACACGCCCTGGCGCGGGCTGGCGTTTATCATGGGCATCCCGGCATCGGCCGCGGCAGCGGGCCGTGTCCGGTGCCGCGTCGACACGGCAAACACCCAGGAGATCGCCCATGAAAGTGCAAGGCCAGTGCCATTGCGGCGCCATCGTCTACCAGGCGGAAGTGGATCCGGACACCGTCGCCATCTGTCATTGCACCGATTGCCAGCGCCTGAGCGGTGGCATCTTCCGCGTGAACATACCGGCGGCCGCCGAACACTTTCGCATCATCAAGGGTGAACCGCGCCGCTACATCAAGACGGCGGACAGCGGGGCCAAGCGGGTGCACGCGTTCTGCGAGCACTGCGGGTCGCCGGTATATTCCAGCGCCGTGGAGAATCCGAAAACCTATTCCCTGCGCCTGGGCGCGCTGGACCAGCGCAATGAACTGGGGCGTCCGGTACGGCAGATCTGGACGCGGCGCCGTATCGGCTGGATGCCGCCCCTGCACGACATACCGGAGGTCGAAGGGCAGCCCTGAGCGGGACGCTTCGAAATCAAGCCCCTGGCCTGTCCTAATTACCAATTTTGGTATATGTTCGTATTTTGGGATGACGCGGCAAAGGGGAAGGTATGCGAGCAAGCGTGGCCAAGAGGCCGGGGTCTGCCTGTGCGCGCACGCGCCAGGCGCTGCACGCCGCGGCGGCGCTGTGCCTGGCGTGGCTATGCCTGGCCACGCCGGGCGTCCAGGCGGCAGACGGTTATCCCGACCATCCCATCACCCTGGTGCTGGCCTATCCGCCCGGCGGCGGCACCGATCTGGTCGCGCGCTTGCTGGCGCGCGAGCTCGACAAGGTGCTGGGCGTCAACGTCGTGGTGGAGAACCGGCCCGGCGGCGCCAGCGTGATCGGGACCAGCGTGGTGACCCGCGCCGCGCCCGACGGCTATACCTTGTTGCTGGCCGACCCGGCCTTCGCCACCAATCCCAGCCTGATGCGGCACTTGCCGTACGATCCGCAAAGCCTGACGCCCGTTGCCACCGTGACGGTGTCGCCGCTGGTGCTGTCGGTACCCGCCGCTTCTCCCATCAAGAGCCTGGGCGACCTCGTGGCCGCGGGCAGGCAAAGCCGCGAAGGCGTGACCTTCGCTTCCGCCGGCCTGGGTTCCAGCCCGCACCTGGCGGGCGAACTGCTCAAGCTGCGCACGGGGGCGAATCTCGTGCACGTCCCCTACAAAGGAAGCGGGCCGGCGATGACCGACCTGATCGGCGGCCGTATCGACTTCGCCTTCGCGACTTTGCCGGCCGCGTCGCAATACATCCTGAAAGGGCAATTGCGGGGGCTGGCGACGACGGGCGATACACGCAGCAAGCTGCTGCCCGAGCTGCCCACCGTCGGCGAGACCATTCCGGACTTCCGCGTGCAGTTCTGGACGGCGCTGCTGGCTCCGCGCGGTACGCCGGCCGCCGTGCTGGAAAAGCTGAACGCGGCCGTCAAGACGGCGCTGCAAAGCCCAGCCATGCTCAGCGGGCTGGAGCAGGCCGGCGAACATCCCACGTATATGACGCAGGCGCAGACCGCCGCCTTCATCGCCGCGGAAAACAGCAAATGGTCCAAGGTCATGGCCGAGGGCAATATCCACATCCAATGAGGGCCCAGGACCGTATCGGCGCCCGATGAGCGCCCGGGCAAAAATCGTATCCAGTGCGCGGATGCCGCCCCACGCGCACGTAGGCATGGACAGCCGCCCCCGGCAGCCGATAAGCTTCGCCGATTGATCGCGAGGAGGAGCTCACCATGACCAACAATAACGACCTGGACTATCTGCCGCGTGACGCGGCGCATGCCACCCTCGTGGGGCGCGTCTGGCGTCCCGCGCCCATCGACGGGCCCAGCATCGTTGCGGTGCGCAACGGGCTGGTCTACGACATCACGGCCACCGCGCCCACCATGGCCGATCTGCTGGATCATCCCGATCCGGCCGACGTTGCCCGTTCGGCGCCCGGCGAGTCGCTGGGCCCGGTAGGGCCGCTGTTGCAGGCCAGCATCCGTCACGGCGGCGCGGACGCCGCCGCCCATCCCGCGGCTATGACCCTGCTGGCGCCGTGCGACGTCCAGGCGATCAAGGCCTGCGGCGTCACCTTCGCCGTCAGCCTGCTGGAACGGCTGATCGAGGAGCGCACGGGCGGCGACGCCGGCGCCGCGCAAGCCATGCGCGCGACGCTGCAGGAAACCCTGGGCACCGACCTGCGCCGCATCAAGCCCGGATCGGAGGGCGCGCTGCGGCTGAAGGAAACCCTGATCAGCCGTGGCGCCTGGTCCCAGTACATGGAAGTGGGCATCGGCACCGACGCCGAAGTGTTTTCCAAATCGCAGCCCATGTCGGCGGTGGGCTTCGGCGCCGATGTCGGCCTGCTGCCCGCGTCCGAATGGAACAACCCCGAACCGGAGATCGTGCTGGCCGTGAACAGCCGCGGCGAAACCGTGGGCGCCGCCCTGGGCAACGATGTCAATCTGCGCGACATCGAAGGCCGCAGCGCGCTGCTGCTCGGCAAGGCGAAGGACAACAACGGCTCCTGCGCCATCGGTCCCTTCATCCGCCTGTTCGATGCGCACTATGGCATCGACGACGTGCGCGACGACAGCGTGTCGCTGCTGATCGAGGGCCAGGATGACGGCTTCGTGCTGAACGGCGTCAGCCATATGCGCGAGATCAGCAGGGACCCATTGGAACTGGTGGCGCAGACCTACGGCCGCCACCACCAGTATCCGGATGGCTTCATGCTGTTCCTGGGCACGATGTTTTCGCCTATCCAGGACCGCGGCACGCCGGGCAGCGGCTTCACCCACAAGGTGGGCGACCGCGTAACGATCGCTTCCCCGGGCCTGGGCAAGCTGGTCAATACGGTACGGATATGCACCGAGATCCCGCCGTGGACCTACGGCGTGCGCAAGCTGTACGCCAACCTGGCGCGCCGCGGACTGCTCCGCTAGGCGGCGGTTCCGCCGCTCGGGCGCACGCCGCGGATTGTCGGCCGCGCGCGCCCCTGTCATGGTTTTGAAGGCGGCTTGCAAGCATCGCGCCGCCTTACGACACGCCCCTGTCGATTGACGAAAAGCTGAATGAATGGCGCCGTGCGAAGGCACGGCGCTTGCTGTGCTGCGCGCGATTTTTCCGTGTTTTTCAGGGTCTTTGCCGGGTATCGTCCCCGGCTGAAAAACCCCCAGGATTTCTTCAAGGGCGCAGCAGACAGCCGCATGGGGCAATGAGCCAGGTATTCGATAAAGCCGCAGTCCTGTGCGTAAAGCTGGTGCTGATAGGCACCGCGGGACTTCTCGCCGTGTCGATCGCAGTGGTCGTCTGGCAGATGAATGCGCCCGTGGCCGGCGGCGTCGCGGTCGCCCAGCCCATACCCTTCAGCCACAAGCATCACGTCGGCGATGACGGCATCGATTGTCGTTATTGCCATGTGTCGGTGCAGACCTCCGCGTCAGCCGGCATGCCTTCGGCCGAAATCTGCCTGACCTGCCACGCGGTATTGTTCAAGGACGCGCCCGTGCTGGCGCCGCTGCATGCCAGCGCGGCGACCGGCATACCCATACATTGGAACCGCGTCTACGATTTGCCCGACTTCGTGTATTTCGATCACAGCGTGCATGTCGCCAAGGGCGTGGCCTGCGGGACCTGCCATGGCCGGGTGGACCAGATGCCGCAGCTGGTGCGCAACCAGCCGCTGGAAATGCAGTGGTGCCTGGATTGCCATCGCGCGCCGGACAAAAGAGTGGGGCCGCCCGACAAGGTATTCGCCATGCGCGATCCGCCTGCGCTCTCGGACGACGATGTCGCATCGCTGCGGCGCATCTACCACTTCGAAAGCGAGGATCGCATGACCAGCTGCACGACGTGCCATCGCTGACCGGGGGCGCCATGCGTACCATTCCTATCCATCACGCTACGGACGATCCCGGGGAAGATGCCCGCGCCGCGCTTGCTGGGCCGGACGATCCGGCGCGCCGGACACTGCTGAAATGGATGGCAGCTTCCGCGGCGCTGGCCGCGGCGGGCTGCAGCGGCCCCCCTGACGAAGCGATCGTTCCTTATGCGCATATGCCGGAGGGCGGTCCGGGCGATGAACCGGTTTTCTATGCCAGCGCGGTGACCCGGGGCGGTTACGCCCAGCCGGTATTGGTGGAAACCCATATGGGCCGGCCCACCAAGATCGAAGGCAATCCGCTGCATCCCATGAGCCAGGGCGCGACCAGCGCCTGGGCCCAGGGGGCCATCCTGCAATTGTGGGATCCGGATCGCTCGCGCACGGTGATGCGGGGCGAGGCGGTGTCGGATTGGACAGCGGCGCGCGACGCGCTGGTGGAGCGCCTTGGCGTCCATGCGGCCGACGGGGGCGCGGGCCTGCGGATATTGACCGGCGGTAGCACCTCGCCGACATTGGCGCGGCAACTGGACGCGCTGGCGGCGCGCTATCCCAATATGCGGCGCTATCGGCACGATCCGCTGCATGATGCCGCCGCCGAAGCCGGTGCACGGCAGGCGCTGGGATATCCCGCGCATGCCCTGTATCGCCTGGACCAGGCCAGCGTCGTCCTGGCCGTGGGCGCCGACCTCTTCATGGATACGCCGGCCGGTGTGCGCTACGCCCGGGACTTCGCGCGCGGCCGCGGCGATGCCGCGCCGGCCGGTGCGCCCAGCGACGCGCAGGCCGCCGCCCGCGCATCGCGGCCGCGCCTGCGCCTTTACGCCATGGAGGCCATGCCCGGCCTGACCGGCGCGATGGCCGACCAGCGCTGGGCCATGACGCCCGCTGCCATGGGCGCGGTGCTGCGTCGCCTGGCCCATGCGCTGGGCGTGCCGGGCGCGCCGGCGCCGGAAGGACAGGGCGCACCTTGGGAATCCCGCCTCGCCGATGAACTGAAGAAGCACGGCGGCGCCGCGCTGGTCGCGGCCGGGCCCGCGCTGTCGGTGGAAGACCATGCGCTGGCGTGGTCCATCAACGCCCATCTGGGCGCCGCGGGCAAGTCGGTCATGCCGGTCCGGACGCAGGCGGTGCCCGGCATGGGCGCGCTGCTCGCCGACATGCGCGACGGCCGCGTCGACACCCTGGTCCTGATCGATACCAACCCCGTCTACGACAGCCCCGGCGCGCAGCGCTTCGCCGACGCGCTGCGACGCGTGCCGCTGTCGATGCACCTGGGGCTTTATCGCGACGAGACGGCGCGCGCCTCTACCTGGCACATACCGCGTGCCCACGAGCTGGAAAGCTGGAGCGACGCGCTGGCCTGGGACGGCACGCCGACGATCCAGCAGCCGATGATCGCGCCGCTGCATGGCGGGCATACGCCGCACACGCTGCTACGAGTGCTGCTGGATGGCGCGGAGGCGGATGCGCACGCGGAAGTCCGCCAGACGTGGCAGGCGCGCTGGGGCACGGATTTCGAGCAGCGGTGGCCCGCGGCCTTGCGGGCAGGGCAGGTGGACGGCGCGTCGCCCTCCAGCGCCGGAAATCCTGGCGTTGCGCCTGTGGCCGCCGCGCCGGCAAGCGCGCAGCGCCCGCCGCAGGGCGCTCCAGCGGGGCCGCAAGGCGATCAGCCTCCAAGGGGTGGCGGCCCGTTCACGCTACCCGACCCCGCGCGGCGCACGCCTGGCCAACTGATCGCCCAGGTCATCCCGGACCCTTATCTGGGCGCAGGCGCGGACGCCAATAACGCGTGGCTGCAGGAACTGCCGCGTCCGCTGACCCGCCTGGTCTGGGACAACGCGGTATTCATCGGGCCGCAGACGGCGCGGGCCCATGGTCTGGCCACGGGCGATGTGGTGCGGCTGACGGCGGACCACGGCGCAACCGTGGGCGGCCCGGTGCACATACTGGAAGGCCATGCCGAAAACGCGGTGACCCTCCACCTGGGGTATGGGCGCCGGCACGCCGGCCGCGTGGGCGATGGCGTCGGCTTCGATGCCTACGTGCTGCAAGGCAGCGACGGCGCGGGCATGCCGCTGCCGGCCGTGGCCGTCGCGATGGAACGCACCGGCCGCACGCACGCGTTCGCCCATGTGCAGACCGAGATGTCCACGCACGGCCGCGATATCGTGCGCGTGGAGGACATCGGGGCAATCCCGCCCGCGAAGGCGGCGTCCCCGGCAGGGAGCGCGGCGCAGCCGGGGGAAAAGGCCGGCAAAAAGCCCGAAGGCCCCGAGCCCACGCTGTACCCGGAGGTGGAATACCCGGACTACGCCTGGGCCATGACGATCGACCTGGACAAGTGCATCGGCTGCAATGCGTGCACCGCCGCGTGCCAGGCCGAGAACAATATCCCCGTGGTGGGCGCGGAAGAGGTGCGGCGTGGCCGCGTCATGCATTGGGTGCGGGTGGACGTCTACCGCGAAGCGCGCAAGACCTTGTTCCAGCCGGTACCTTGCATGCATTGCGAAAACGCGCCTTGCGAGCTGGTGTGCCCGGTCGGCGCCACGGTGCACGATGCCGAGGGCCTGAACGCGCAGGTGTACAACCGGTGCGTGGGGACACGCTTCTGCTCGAACAACTGCCCATACAAGGTCAGGCGCTTCAATTTTTTCGAGTATTCCGATCGTTCCGAGGATGCCGCCGCGCATCAAAACCCCGACGTCACGGTACGCCAGCGCGGCGTCATGGAAAAGTGCACGTATTGCGTGCAGCGGATCAGCCGCGCGCGCATCCGCGCGCAGAAGGAAGACCGGCCGCTGCGCGACGGCGAGGTCGTCACCGCGTGCGAGGCCGTGTGCCCCACGCAGGCCATCGTGTTCGGCAACTTGAACGAGGCCGGCAGCCGCGTGAATGCCACGCGCGCCTCGCCCCGCGCCTATACACTGCTGGAGGAACTGAATACGCGTCCCCGCACGCGTTACCTGGCGCGGCAGGCGGATGCCGACGCCCGCCTGGAGCCGGACGATGCCTGATACCTACGCCAGCATCACCGATCGCATCTCCGACATCGTCCTGGCGCGCCGCCGGGCCGGCCCGGCGGGATGGCGCGCCGGATGGCGCACGCATTGGCGCTGGCGGGCCTTGTTCCTGGTCACCTTCGCCGCCACGCTGGTGTTCTGCGCCGCCAGCGCCTGGCTGTTCGTCGTCGGGGTGGGGCTGTGGGGGGTGAACATTCCGGTGGCGTGGGGATACGCGCTGGGCAATTTCGTCTGGTGGATCGGTATCGGCCACGCCGGCACCTTCATTTCCGCGGTGCTGTTGCTCTTGCGGCAGCAATGGCGCACCTCCATCAATCGCTTCGCGGAGGCCATGACGCTGTTCGCCGCGAGCATCGCCGGCCTGTTTCCCATCCTGCACCTGGGCCGCCCCTGGTTTGCCTACTGGCTGCTGCCGTATCCGGACCGCATGAACCTGTGGCCGCAGTGGCGCAGTCCGCTGGTGTGGGACATCTTCGCCATCAGCACCTATCTGCTGGTCTCGCTGATGTTCTGGTATGTCGGCCTGATCCCGGACCTGGCGACGCTGCGCGACCGCGCCCGCGGCCGCGCGAAACAGATCGCCTACGGCCTGTTCGCCCTGGGATGGCGCGGCGACGCGCGCCATTGGGCTCGTTATGAAAGCGCCTATCTGCTCCTGGCGGGGCTGGCCACTCCCCTGGTGGTCTCCGTGCATACGGTGGTCTCGCTGGATTTCGCGATCGGCAACACACCGGGCTATCACTCCACCATTTTTCCGCCGTACTTCGTGGCGGGCGCGCTGTACTCCGGCTTCGCGATGGTGTTGACCCTGGCGATCCCGCTGCGGCATTACTTCCGGCTACACGACCTGATCACGATCCGGCACCTGTCGCTGGCCGCGCGCGTGCTGCTGGCCACGGGCGCCATGGTGGCCTATGGCTATGTCTCGGAAGCGTTCATGTCCTTCTATGGCGGCGACGAATTCGAGATCGCCATGACCATGGACCGCTGGACGGGCGCCTACGCGCCAGTGTACTGGGCCGTCATCGTCTGCAATGTGCTGATCCCCCAGGTGTTGTGGAGCCGGCGCGTCCGCACCAGCCCGGCGTGGCTGTTCGCCATCAGCATCGTCATCAATCTGGGCATGTGGATGGAGCGCTTCCTGATCGTCGTGCAAAGCACGCATCGGGACTTCATGCCATCGGCCTGGGGCATGTTCGTGCCCACCGCCTGGGATTGGACCTTCCTGTTCGCGTCGATCGGCATGTTCGCCTGGTTGTTCCTGCTGTTCCTGCGCTTCCTGCCGATGATCTCCATGAGCGAGGTGCGCGAAATGGAATACGAAACGCGTGGGCCGGCCGCGGCCGGCGCAGGCGGCGCTCCGACGCCACCCGCGGGCGCCCCCGCATCGCGGAGGCCGGACGCATGAAGCCGCGCCTGTACGGCCTGATGGCGGAATTCCGCCAGCCCGATGCCCTGGTGCGGGCGGCGCGCGCCGTGCGCGAACAGGGCCACGCGGACATCGAGGCCTATGCCCCCTTCGCAGTGCCGGAACTGCCGGAGGCCGTGGGCTTTACCGGCAGCCGCGCGGTGCCGCGCGCGACGCTGGCCGGCGGCATCCTGGGCGGGACAGGCGGGTACTTCATGCAGTGGTACGCGGCGACCCAGTCCTATCCCATCAACGTAGGCGGCCGGCCGCTGCACAGCTGGCCCATGTTCATCCCGGTGACTTTCGAGCTGACCATCCTGTGCGCGGCGATCTTCGCCGTGGTGTCGATGCTCTGGGCAAATGGCCTGCCGCGGTTGAACCACCCCGTCTTCGCGACGCCGGACTTCGATCTGGCCAGCCGCGATCGGTTTTTCCTTTGCGTGCGGCTGCCGGAAGGATGCACGCAAGACGATGAGGCCTGCCATGCCGCGCGCGCGGTGCTGGCACGGCAGCAACCCATCGCGGTCCGCGAGGTGCCGGCATGAAGTGCCTGGGCGCGACCTGGCCGGCCATGCGAGCCCTGTCCCTGGCTTGCCTGCTGGCGTCGCTGCTGGCCGGCTGCGAACGCGCGGCGCAGAACATGTACGACCAGCCGCGCGGCAAGCCTTACCGCGCGAGTCCGCTTTTTCCGGACGGGGCCATGTCGCGCACGCCGCCGCCCGGCACGCAGGCCTACGCGCGCGGCAGCCAGGCCGATACGACCAGCGGCAGGGAAGGGACCGAGGACGTCAGCCGCGATGCGCGGGCGCAGGGCGCGACTTCCCTGCCGGATCCAGTCACGCCGGCGATGCTCAAGCAGGGCCAGACACTCTATGGCGTGTACTGCATGCCATGCCATAGCCCCGTGGGCGATGGGGACGGCCGCATCGTCGAGCGGGGCTTTCCGGCGCCGCCCACCTATCACAGCGACCGGCTGCGCGGCGTGCCGGACCGCCATATCTACGACGTCATCAGCAACGGCTATGGCGTGATGGCGCCGTACGGCAACCGCATCCGGCCGGAGGACCGCTGGGCCATCGTGGCCTTCGTGCGGGCCTTGCAGCTCAGCCAGCATGCCCAGGTGTCGAAGCTGCCGCCCGATGTGCGGGGCCAGGCGCAGTCGGCAATGACGTCCGGGGGCAGCCCATGAGCATGGACCCGGGCAAGCGCCGCGAGACGGATACGCGCAGGCGCCCCGATACGGATACGCAGGTGCGTCGCGAGGCGGATACGCTGCGGCGCCGCGGTCTGGCGCCGCTTTGCGCCGGCATCGTTCTGCTGGCGCTCTGCGCGCTTGGGGCGTTCCTGGACGCCCGCGGCTTCCTGGCCGCCTGGTTGACCGCCTGGTGGTTCTGGATGGGGCTGGCACTGGGCGCGCAGGCCACGCTGTGGCTGCAGCGCCTGACGGGGGGCGCGTGGATCGTCCCGATCGCGGTCCCCTTGGACCGCCTGCGAGCGGCCGTCCCGGCCGTGGGCATCCTGATACTGCCCGTGCTGGCCTGGCCCGGGCTCATCTATCCCTGGGCGCGCGCCGGCTGGCTCGACACGGCGACCGAGCCGGCATTCCGGCATTTCTGGTTCACGCATGCGGGCATGGCGCTGCGTGTCCTGGCATGCGCCGCCCTGTGGAGCATCCTGGCGCGTATCGACGGGGCCGGGCGGGGCGCGTCCCGGCGCGCCGGCTATGCGGCAACGGGCCTGCTGCTGTATGCGTTCACGATCAGCATCGTTGCCGTCGACTTGCTGATGTCGCTGACGCCGGAATGGTATTCGACCGCGTTCGGCTTCGTGATCCTGACCGCCCAGCTGCAAGCCGCGATGGCGGCGGCCGCATGGGTGGGCGCGCGCCGCTCGTCCAGCGGCGTGCGCGGCGACCTGGGCAACCTGCTGCTGATGTACGTGCTGACCTGGGCCTACCTGGCCTTCACCCAGTTCCAGATCATCTGGGCAGAGAACCTGCCGGCCGAAATTTCCTGGTATCTGCCGCGCCTGCACGGTGCCTGGGAAGCCATGGGCATCGCCTTGGTGGTGGCGGGATTCGCCGTGCCGGTGCCTTTGCTGCTTTCCCACGCCTTCAAGCGGTCCGCGGGGGGATTGCGCGCGGTCGCGGGCCTTTTGCTGGCCGTCGCCGTAGGTCAGACCGCATGGTGGGTGTTGCCGTCGGTCGGCGCGTCCGGGGAGCCGGTAAGCGCGCATGCCGCCTGGATGCTGGCACTTGCGCTGGGCGGCATGGGGCTGGTGACGCTGGCCGCGTCCATGCTGTTTCCCACGGCGCTGCCGCCTGTTGTCCGCGCGGAACAGGCGGCGGAGGAGGGCAAGCATGCGTGACCGCATCGGCATACGTTTCGCAATGGAGGACGGTAAACATGCGTGACGGCATCGACGTACGGCGCGTGGCCCGCATCGGCATCGGCGCGATCGTCGTCCTGGTGGTGGTCGTCGCGGGCGCAATACGCTTGACTTCGCGGTGGGACGACGACCGTCCGCCTGGCCAGACCGCCGCGCCCCGGTCCTGGATTTCCGGCCCGCTGCTGGAAACCCAGCCCCAGGCCGACATGGCGCAATATCTGCAGGCCAAGCGCAAACTGATGGACGGCTATGGCTGGGTCGACCGCCAGGCCGGTATCGCCCGTATCCCGCTGGACAAGGCCATGCAGGCAGTGGCGGAAGGAGCCCGTCCATGAGGCGGGTGCTCGCGTGGTCCAGGACCTCCCGCGAGCGGGCGGCATGGTCGCCGCTGCTCTTGCTGGTGCTGCTCCTGCTGGTGTCGCCGTGCCTGGCGAGGATGGCGGCGGCTCCCCCGGACGCCGCGGCGCTGGCGTTCCGCCAGCACCCCGGCCGCGCCTTGCCGCCGGCTCAGGGACTGCGCGACCAGGACGGGCGCGCCGTGAGCCTGGCCGACTATCTGGGCAAGCGGCCGGTGATTTTCGTGCTGGGCTATTACCACTGCCCCGTGCTGTGTTCGACGCTGATGGATGCCGTGCTGGAGCGCGTGCGCGGCATCGGCGTACCGTTCGAGGTGGTTGCGGTCAGCATCGACCCCACGGAGACGCCAGGCGACGCCGCGCGCAAGTATGGCTATTACCGCGGCCTGACGAATACGGGCAGCGCCACGGATCTTGCCTCGCATCTGCATCTGCTTACGGCGACGCCCGCGGCCATCGCCGCCTTGACCGACGCGGTCGGATTTCCCTACCAGCGCGATCCCGACAGCGGCCAGTACTATCATCCCGCCGGCTTCGTGGTCCTGACGCCGCAGGGGCGCATCTCGCGCTACTTCCTGGGCCTGGGCTTCTCGGCGCGCGACGTCAGGCTGGCCTTGGTGGAAGCGTCCAGCGGCAAGGTGGGCGGCCTGGCCGATCGCCTGGTGCTGCTGTGCTCGCACTACGATCCCGCCACCGGCCGCTACAACGTCGCCGCCATGGCCATGGCCCGCGCCGCCGGCCTGGGCACGCTGCTGGCCTTGCTGTGGGGTCTGTTCGCGCTGCGCCGGAGAGGCGGCAAGGGGGGGCATGCATGACCGCGACGCCCACCCTGATGCCGGCCGCCGCATCGGCGATCGCCCACCGCACGGACGCCTTGTTCTACAGCCTGCTGGGCCTGTCGGCCTTCATGGCCGTGCTGTTGACCGTGCTGGCCGTCGTCTTCTGCATACGCTACCGCAAGGGCTCGGGCGCGGATCGCCGCAATGCGCCGGAACATGCCAATGGCCTGGAATGGACCTGGACGATCACGCCGCTGCTGGCCTTCATCGGCCTGTTCCTGTGGGGCGCCTACGACTACAGCGCCCTGACGCGGCCGCCGGATGACGCCATGCCGGTCTACGTGGTCGCCAAGCAATGGGTGTGGACGGTGCAGCATGCCAACGGCAAGCGGGAAATCGACGAGTTGCACGTACCCGTCGGCAAGCCGGTGCGCCTGCTGATGAGCTCGCAGGACGTCATCCACAGCTTCTACGTCCCCGAGTTCCGCGTCAAGCAGGACGTGCTGCCGGGTCGCTACACCAGCTTGTGGTTCACCGCCAGCCGCGCCGGCACCTATCACCTCTTGTGCGCGGAATTCTGCGGTACCGACCATGCCGCCATGGGCGGCGGCATCGTCGCCATGCCCCCCGAGCAGTTCTCGCGCTGGCTGGCCCAGGGCCAGGACGGACCCGACCTCGTACAGCGCGGCTACCAGCTGTTCCGCGAACATGGATGCATGGGCTGCCACGATGCCCGGTCCAGCGTCCATGCGCCCGACCTGGACCACCTGTTCGCCCGCCGCGTCTTCCTGCAGGACGGCCGCGTGGTCGTCGCGGACGAAACCTATATCCGGGATTCCATCCTGGAGCCGCGCAAGGACGTGGTGGCGGGCTACGCGCCCATCATGCCTTCGTTCGCCGGCCAGTTCAGCGAGCCGGACCTGATGGCGCTGATCGCCTACCTGAAGTCCGATCGTCCCAAGGAGGCCGCCCCGCGATGACCCTGCACACCTATTTGAACGACGGCTATTCCCTGCGATCCTGGCTGCTTACGCACGATCACAAACGCATCGCCATCCTGTATGCCGTCAGCATCACGGCGTTCTTCGCCATCGGCGGCTGCGCGGCCGCGCTGATGCGGCTGGAGCTGGTGACGCCCCAGGGGGATCTTGTCAGCGCCGACACCTATAACAAGCTGTTCACCGCGCACGGCGTGATCATGGTGTGGATGTTCCTGATCCCGTCCATCCCGTCGGTGCTGGGCAATTTCCTGATTCCCCTCATGCTGGGCGCGGAGGACCTGGCGTTCCCGCGGCTGAACCTGATGAGCTGGTACTTGTACGTCATCGGCGGCACCTTTACGCTCGCCGCGCTGGTGCTGGGCGGCGTGGACACGGGATGGACGTTCTATACGCCGTTTTCCACGATGTTCTCGCACAGCAACGTGGTGATCACGCTGTTCGGCGTCTTCATCGTTGGCTTCTCGTCCATCCTGACGGGGCTGAACTTCATCGTCACGGTGCATACGATGCGCGCGCCGGGCATGGGGTGGTTCCGCCTGCCGCTGTTCGTCTGGGCCAACTACGCCACCAGCATCATCCTGGTGTTGGCCACCCCGGTGCTGGCCATCACGCTGCTGCTGCTGGCCGCGGAGCGATTGTTCGGCATCGGCTTCTTCGATCCGCAGCTGGGCGGCGATCCGCTGCTGTTCCAGCATCTGTTCTGGTTCTACTCCCACCCGGCGGTGTACATCATGGTCCTGCCCGCCATGGGCGTGGCCAGCGAGATCATTCCCTGCTTCGCGCGCAAGCGCGTCTTCGGCTATCGCAGCATGGCCTATGCCATCATCGGCATCGCGGTGATCGGCTTTTTGGTGTGGGGACACCATATGTTCGTCAGCGGGCAGTCCGTCTACGCCAACATGACGTTTTCGCTGCTCAGCTTCATGGTGGCCGTGCCGTCGGCCATCAAGGTCTTCAACTGGACAGCCACCCTGTACAAGGGATCCATCACCTTCGGCGCGCCCATGTTGTACGCGCTGGGTTTCGTGGGGCTGTTCATGATCGGCGGCCTGACCGGCCTGTTCCTGGCCACGCTGGCCATCGACGTCCACGTCACCGACACCTATTTCGTCGTCGCGCATTTCCACTACATCATGGTGGGCGGCGCGGTCATGGCCTACCTGGGTGGGCTGCATTTCTGGTGGCCGAAGATCAGCGGGCGCATGTACCCGGAAATGCTGGGGCGCATCGCCGCCGTCACGATTTTCTTCGGCTTCAACCTGACGTTCTTTCCGCAATACATCCTGGGCTATGACGGCATGCCGCGCCGCTACCATGCTTACCCGCCGGAATTCCAGGTCCTGAATATCCTGTCGTCCATGGGCGCGGCGGTGCTGGCGGTGGGCTATCTGCTGCCGCTGTGCTACCTGCTGTGGTCGTGGTTCCGCGGGCAGCCTGCGGGCGACAACCCCTGGGACGCCAGCGGCCTGGAATGGCATACGCGCTCGCCGCCGCCCAAGAACAATTTCGACACGCCGCCCGATGGCGGCCATGATCCCTATGACTATGCGTCGAGGAGCGCTTCATGAACCCTGCGTGCCAGCCATGGCTCGCGGGTCCCGCCAGGGGAACCCGTGTGAGCGCGGCCTACAGGAGTTCCCCATGAGCGAGACCGCCCTGGACCTGCCGGACACCGCGCGCGCCTACCAGGCGCGCCTGGGCATGTGGGTGTTCCTGGCCACCGAGATGATGTTCTTCGGGCCCATCTTCTTGGCCTACGCGGTCGGCCGCCTGCATCTGCCGCACGCCTTCACCGCGGCCAGTCATCATACCGACGTGGTGCTGGGTACGATCAATACGATGGTGCTGCTGACCAGCAGCGCCGCGATCGCGTCGTCGACCGAGTGCGCGCGCGGCGGCGCCATGCGCCTGGCGCGGCGGCTGATGTGGCTGACGGTCGTGCTGGGCTGCGTGTTCCTGGCCATCAAGGGCTACGAGTACGTCAAGGATGTGCGGGAAGGCCTTTTTCCCGCCGCGGGCTTCCATGCGGCCGGCCTGGCCGGGGAAGCCGGCGCGCGGCTGTTCTTTTTCCTCTATTTCGTCGCCACCGGGCTGCACGCGGTCCACCTGACGGTGGGCATCTGCCTGGTGCTGGCCGTCTTGCGCCAGGCCGCGCGGGCGCCGGCCGTTCCGGTGCTGCGGCGGCTGGAAGCCACCGGCCTCTACTGGCATTTCGTCGATATCGTGTGGGTGTTCCTCTTTCCCATCCTGTACCTGGCGGGGAGGGCGTCATGACGGACGGCGCGACGGCTGCGCGATCTCGGGCGGGGAATTCGAGCGTGGCAAGGAGATCATCATGAGCGGCGGTACCCTGACGCCCGAACTTCGAAGGCGGCTGCTGGGCGTACTGGCCGTGTGGCTTGCGCTGGTGCTGTTCGCCGCGCTGACCGTCGGCACGGCCTATATTCCGCTGGGCGCGGCCAACATGGCCATCAACATCCTGATCGCCGCCATCAAGGCCGTGCTGATCGCGGTGTTCTTCATGCACCTGGCCAGCCCCTATGCCGTACCCCGCATGATCGGCATCATCGCGGCGACCATGTTGATCGTCATGTTCGCGCTCAGCGGCGTGGACTACTACACCCGCGACGGCCGGCCCGACGTTCCGCGGGCGGGCGCCCCTGCCATATCGCGCTAGCGCACGATCGGGCTAGCGCTTGCCCGGCGGCTGCGGACTGTTGGCCGGATTGGTGTCGAGCTTCGTCACCTCCAGGATACCGGCCGGCTCACCCAGCGCCGACAAGTCCGCGCGCAAGGCATCCGCGACGTCCTCGCCGTAGACGGCCTTGTCCCCCACGTACACCGTGAAAACCCGCTGGTACTTCGACTGCTTGGCGGGATTCCGGATGGTGTCCAACGTCCATTGGTACAGCGGGTATCCCTGGACACCTTCACGCTCGGCTTCGGCCACATAGCCGGCGAAGGCGTCGTACTGGGAAATGAACGTCGCGTGATGCGTGGCCAGCACCGCGTACAGCCTCGCGAGCTGCGGCGTGTTCCGTTTTTCCCGGTATGCATCGGCCAGTTCCTGGGAAACGTTCATCCGCACCTGATACTGCCATGCCTGTGCCATCGATATCCTCTCTTTGCCGGCATCTGGCCGGCCCGCCGTCGGGTGCCCATCCGCGGTGTAACGCTTATCGCCGTGGGCGGCGCAGCCCAGGAGCAGGAAAACCAGCAAGGATAGCCATCTGGCCATGATGTTCTCCCGATGTTGGGCGAGATCACGGGCAGATTAACACCCGTCGTCCATCCGGCGCTCGCATCCGGCTCAGCCGAATTTGCGTGCCGCATCCAGCGCCAAACCGGCACCAATGCTGCCGAAGAGGTCGCCTTCGACGCTGCGCGCGTGGGGCAGCAGCGCGGAAATGCGTTCGCGCAATCGCGAAATCCTGCTGGAACCGCCAGTGAAGAATACGGTATCGATGCCTTGCGCGGCGACATCCGCATCGCGCAGCAGGGCGGCGACGGTATTCTCTATGCGGTCGATCAAGGGGGCGGTGGCGCGCTCCAGGTCCGCGCGTGTCAGGTCCAGGGCGAGGCCGCCGGCGATGCGTCCAAGGTCCGCGCAGGTGGATGCGGCCTCGGAAAGTTCTATCTTGGCCTTTTCCACCTGCAGCGCCAGCCAGTGTCCCGCACGTTCCTTGACCAGGTGCAGCAGCAATTCGATCTTGTCGCGCTCCGCGGCATTGGCGTGAATGTAGGAGAGATGCTCCCAGGCTTTGTTGGTGTACGCGAAGTTGATCGTATGCCAGGAGGCCAGGTTGAAGTACTGCGTGGACGGCACGTCCTTGCCGCTGCGCAGCTGGCGGCCCAAGCCCAGCAGCGGCATGAAGCTATGCAGGCTCAATTGCCGGTCGAAGTCCCCGCCGCCGATATGGACGCCGCCATGGGCCAGGATGTCCGCGCGCCGGTCCGGCATGGCCGCGCGGCCAGGGCCAAGGCGGATCAGCGAGAAATCGGAAGTGCCGCCGCCGATGTCGATGACCAGGACGAGTTCCTCGCGGGAGATCTGGGATTCGTAGTCGAACGCCGCGGCCAGGGGTTCGTACTGGAATTCGACATGGGTGAATCCCACCGCCGCGGCGATTTCGCCCAGCGTGTCCTGCGCGAGCTGGTCGGCGGCCGCATCGCCATCCACGAAGTAGGCCGGCCGGCCGAATACCGCCGATGTGAATTCGCGGCCCGCGGCCTCCTGCGCGCGCAGCCGCAACTGTGCGATGAAGTGGGTCAGCAGCGCGCGGAACGGCACCCCGCGTCCGCGGATCTCCGTGTGGCCGTCGATCAGGGAACTGCCCAGCAGGTTTTTCATGGATCGCATCAGGCGACCATCGTAGCCGGCCAGGTAGTCGGCCAGCGCGGCGCGTCCGTAGCTGACCGCCGCGTCTTCGTCATGGAAGAAAATCGCCGACGGCATCGTCGGCTTGCCGTCTTCGAGCGGCAGCAGGGGAGCATGGCCGGGCCGTTTCCAACCCACGGCGGAATTGGAAGTGCCGAAATCGATCCCGCAGGCAAGCGCGGGCGAGGGGATAGTCATAAATGCGAACGCCCCGCGCCGATCCGACGCGGGGCTCATGTCAGGCTAGTGAAGGCGAATTGTACGACCGGCCGTCGTCTGGTACCGCGGCGGCCCGTGGGCCGTAGTGCCGGCCATGGTGTCGCGTCGCTTCACTCCGGCCGGATGCCGGCCTTTTCCACGATGCCTTGATACACCGAGGTCCCGCTCCGTATCAGCCGATCGAAGTCCGCGGCCGAACCGCCGGCCACTTCGAAGCCGGCGGTGTCCAGTTGTTCGCGCACGGCTGGCGTGCGCATCGCCTTTTCGACTTCGTCGTGCAGCCTCGCGACCACCTGTGGCGGCATCTTTGCCGGGGCCAGCAGGCCGACCCAGGTATTGGGCAACGCAAAGCCTGGTACGCCTGCTTCGGCCAAGGTCGGGACATCGGGGGCGGCCTTGGCGCGTTGCGCCTCCAGTACGCCCAGCACCCTCAGCTTGCCTGTCTTGACGAAGGGCAGGACGTTGGACAGCACCAGGATGCCGACCGGCACCTGGCCGCCCACGACGTCGTTCAGTGCCGGCGCGCCGCCCTTGTAGGGCACGTGCATCAGGTCGATGCCCGCCATGGCGTTGAGCAGCTGCCCGCCCAGATGCTGCGACGTGCCTATGCCAGCCGTGGCATAGGACATCTTTCCCGGATGCGCCTTCGCATAGGCGATCAGCTCCTTGATGTTGCCGATAGGCAAGGACGCATTGACCACCAGCGCCTGCGGCGCCGTGCCGACAACGGCGATGGGGGTGAAGTCCTTGACTGGATCGAAGGGCATGTTGCGGGTAAAGAAGGGCAGCGTGGTGTGCGGCGGTCCCACCTGCATCAGCAGGGTATAACCGTCCGGCTGCGCGCGGGCCACGAAATCCGAGCCGATCAGGCTATTGCCGCCGGCGCGGTTGTCGACGATCACGCTTTGCCCCATGTCCATGCCCATGCGCTGCGCGATGGACCGCGCCACCGTATCGGCGGCGCCGCCGACCGCGAAGGGAACCACCATGCGGATGGCGTGGTCCGGATAGGAGGACTGGCTCCAGGCCGGAAGCGGCAGGGCGCACAGGGCTGCGACGGCAAGACGGATGATGGGCTTCATGATGTCTCCTCGGGGCCAGCCAGCGGGCCTTTCTGTTCGCGCATCCGGCTCGCCTGCCCGGGCCGTCGCGCGCGCTGGCGCCGGCCTGCCGTCACGGCTAGAGTTCGAAGCGGTCGGCGTAGCTCAGTTCGCGGATATCGTTGCGGTTTACCCAGTGCGCCAGTTCGTCATGGCGGGGGAACCAGACATCCGGAAAGGCGCGCAGCTGGGTCAGGATCCGATCCAGCATGGCGCTGATCAGCGGACGCCCGCCGAAGTGGCCATGCATCGTGATGTTGATGAATCCGTTCGGTTCCTTGCGGTGCAGGTATTCGAAGGTGTCCAGGTAGCACTGCAGGAAATCGCGCGGCGAGGCCCGCAGCACGCGGTTGTCGGCATAGTCGCTGTGCGGGATCGCCACCAGGCGGCCCTTGGGCGTATCCAGCTTGCAGGGCAGGTCCAGATAGTTGTAATCGCCGTGCCACAGCATGCCGGCCTCGGCGAGCAGCGAGGACGTGCGCTCCGTGACCGCGATCGTCGAGCTCAGCCAGCCGCACGGACGCACGCCTGACACGCGTTCCAGGATATCCAGGCTGCCGTGGATCACGTCCCGCTCTTCCCGCTCGTTCAAGCCGGGCAGCACTTGATCCTGCGCATAGTTGTGGCCGGCCAGTTCGAAGCCTGATTTGACGATCTGCTTGACCACGGCCGGGAACAGCTCCGCCACGCGGGCGTTGACGCAGAAGGTGGCGGGCAGGCCATGGTCGCGCGCCAGGCGCATGAGCCGATAGGCGCCCGCCCGGGCGCCGTATTCGGACCATTGAATGCCCGTCAAGTCCAGGGCGCCGGGCCTGGGCGGGCTGGTCATCGGGGAATAGGGCGGGGCCTTGCCCTCGGACCAGCTTTCAACCAGGAATGTCAGGACGACGGCGGTACGGGCGCCATTGGGCCATAGCGTAGGGGTGGAGGGCATCGTGCATCCGGAAAAAGGTTGCGTCAGGGGGGGCAGCCGTTCATTCGCGGCAATGTGCAACCGCGCCGCCTGCACTATGCGATTCGGGCGCTCCAAACACAATTTGAATTTTCATAATTAAAATTAAGGTTTCCTAGGGACTTGCCATGGCCGCGCCGCTCAAGATCCAGCAATTGCGCCAGTTCGTCATCGCCGCCCGCAACCAGAGCTTCCGCGTCGCGGCCTTGGAAACCCATCGTTCGCAGGCCGCCATCACCCTGGCCATGCGCGCCCTGCAGGAGGAAGCCGGTGGCCAATTGTTCGAGGACGGCCATCAGGCGCGCTTGACGCCCTTGGGCCAGGCGCTGCTGCCGCTGCTGACTGAACTGATCACGGTGCACGACCGGGTGCAGAACGAGATGCGCCGCATCGTTCGGGGCGAGCAGGGGTCGGTGACGCTGTCCTTGATGCCCTCGCTGGCCGAGGAATGGCTGCCCGGCATCCTGCGCCGCTATCGCCAGGCGCATCCTGGGGTCAAGATCCACGCCGCCGACGTGTCCTCGCCGCGCGTGGCGGAAATGGTGGAAAGTGGCCTGGCGGAACTGGGTGTGGCCGGCCTGGCGACACCCAACGTGCTGCTGCGCGCCACGCCGGTGGCGCGCGATACCTTCGGGGTGGTCTGCAGGCCCGATCATCGCATCGCGGCGGCGGGCAAATCGGTGCCGTGGAAAGCCTTGCGCGACGAGACGCTGATCAGCAACACCACTTTTCATGCCTTGCAGGGGCATGATCTGGGCAGGTGGCTGGAAACGCCCGATCTCGTCTTGCAGAATCGCGGCTCGCTCATCGCCGCGGTTCAGGCCGGATTGGGCATTACCGTACTGCCGACCTTGGCGCGTCCGCCGGCGTCGCACGGATTGGCCTTCGTGCCGCTGACCGCGCCGCGCGTGACGCGCATCATCGGTACGCTGCGGCGCGCTGAGCAATCGCTGCTGCCGGCCGCGGTACACATGCACGAGCTCATGCTGAAAAGCCTGGCCGAATTCGCGCGGGCGCGCGGCGCGACCAGCCTTATATAGCCCGGTCGATGCCGTGGTCCGGCTTACACGTAGCAAGGCCCTTCGATCAACGGATGGGCGGCCAGGAAGTCCTGGTCGATGCGCAGGCCGATGCCCACGCCGTCGTGCGGCTGTACGCAGCCGTCCTGATCCAGCGCATACGGCGCCTGGTCCATCATCTCGTCCCGGAAGGGATTCAGCGCCGTGACGTCCGCCTCGAAGTAGCCGGGATTGTCCACCGCGCACAGGTAATGGATGGACGTCGCCATATTGATCGCGGTTGCCGACGTATGCGGGTTCACCGTCAGTTTCAGCGCGCCGGCCATGGCGGCCACGCGCATCGCCTCGGTCACGCCGCCCACCTTGGACAGGTCGGGCTGCACGTATCCCACGCTGCCCGATGCCAGCAGCGGGCCGAATTCGTAGCGGGTGTAGTGGTTTTCACCGGCGGCCAGCGGGACGCGTCCCAGCCGGGCGGCCACCGCGTAGGCGTGATGATCATGGGCGGGAAAGGGCTCTTCAAGCCAGACGACCTGGCATTCATCGTAGGCCGGCATGACGCGGCGCACGTCCTCGATGCGATAGTTCGTATTCGCGTCGACCAGGATGTCGATGTCTTCGCCCACCGCCGCCCGCACGGCGCGCACGCGCGCGATGTCGCGTGCCGGCGTGTCCCCGACGCGCAGCTTCAGGGCGCGGTAGCCTTGCTCCACCAGGCCCAGGGCTTCCTGCGCCAGGCTTTCGGGCGCCTGCCAGCCCAGCGCGATCCCGCCCGCATAGGCCTTGACCGGCCGCGCGGCGCCGCCCAGCAGGCGATACAGCGGCCATCCGGTGAGCTGGCAGCGGATGTCCCACAGCGCCAGGTCCACCCCGCTCAAGGCCAGCGCGGCGGCGGCGCCCATGCCGTGGCTGGCGAACTGCATCTTCAGGACCCGCGCCGTGACGCCGCTGACGTCACGCGGGTCCATGCCCAGGACCAGTTCACGCATGGTGGTATCGATCAGTTTGGCGATGGCGCCAGGGCAGCGGCCGTGATGGGCTTCGCCCCAGCCGACGACGCCTTCGTCGGTCTCCACGCGCACCAGCACGGCGTCGCGCTTGACGCTGCGGCCGATGCCCAGGCGCACGGATTTGTTCTCCGGAACAGGAAAGGAGATTGGGACGGCTTTGAGATCGGTGATTCGCATAGTGTCTTCCTCTCGAACTGGCCCGCGGCTCAGGCCTGGGCCATTGCGTCCTTGTTCACCCAGTTCACGGGCGCTTCCCCGCGCAGAATGCGCAGCATTTCGTCGACCGCGCCCTGGCTCATGCGGCGCATGCTGGCGGTGGTGGTACCGGCCAGGTGCGGCGTCAGCAGAATGCCGGGATGCCGGAACACCTCGGCATCGACCGGCAGGGGTTGGACATCGTGCACGTCCAGCGCGGCGCCGCCCAGCCGGCCTTCGCGAATCGCCGCGAGCAACGCCGCGGCGTCCACCACGGGCCCCCGCGCCACGTTGATCAACAGCGCGTCCGGTTTGGACAGGGCGAGGGCCGGCGCGTCGATAAGCCCGCGCGTCTGTTCGTTCAGCGGGCAGGCCAGCACGATCACATCGGATTCGCGCATCAGGGTGGCCTTGTCGACCGCCTGCACACCTGCCGGCAGGGTCTGGGGGCGGCGGGTCAAGCCCAGCACGCGCATATCCATCGCTTGCACCAGGGCCGCCAGCCGTCCGCCGATGGCGCCCACGCCCACGATGCCGCAGGTCGCGCCGGCCAGCTCGCCGCCGCCTTCGCCGTAGGCGCGCGCCGGCGCCCAACCCTGGGCGCGCAGCATCGCGTCCACCGCCGGCAAGCGGCGCCGCAGATGCAGCATCGCGGCCAGGCAGTATTCGACCACCGAAGCGGTGTTGGATCCCGGGATGTTGGCGACCGGGATGCGATGCCGGTTGGCCGCCTCCATGGGAATCATGTCCAGGCCCACGCCATGCCGCACCACGCCTTTCAGGCGGGAGGCTCCATCGAAAATATCGGCGGGCAGCACGTTGCGTACGACCAACCCGTCGGCATCGGCCACGGCGGCCTTCAGCGTGTCGGGGCGGGCATCCGGCGGCACGCGCACCGTTGCATGCTCGGCCAGGCGGGCGTGTTCGTCGGGATGGATGGCGCTGGTCAGCACCACGATGGGTCGGGAGTTCATCAGGAGTCGCTCGCCACGATGGGGTTGCGCAGCGCGCCCAGGCCCTGGACTTCGGCGATCATCGCCGAACCGGGCCGCAGCCATGCCGCGGGTTGATGGGATGCGGCCACGCCGGCCGGCGTGCCGGTTGCAATGATATCGCCCGGGTCCAGCGGCATCTGGGTGGAGGCATGCGCGATCAGCGCCGCGATGCCGAACACCAGGTCCGCCGTGTTGCCGGCCTGGCGCACGGTGCCGTCCAGCCGCAGCGTGACGTCCAGCGCGCCGGGCGTGGCGACCTCGTCGGGTGTGGCGATCCATGGCCCGCAGGGGCAGAAGGTGGGCTGGTTCTTGCCGCGTACGAAAGCCTTGTCGGCGCGGACCATATCGCTGGCGCTGACATCGTTCAGCGTCAGGTAGCCCGCGATGTGGGCCGGCGCCTGCGCCGCGTCGATGCGCAGTGCGGTGCGCCCGATCACCACGGCCAGCTCCGCCTCGTAGGTCACGTTGCCGACGTCGGCGGCCAGGCGTACCGGTTCGTCCGGCCCGATCACGGTACGGCCCGACTTGATGAAGATCACGGGCGACGCAGGCGGCGCCATGCCGCGTTCCTTCAAGGCGTCGTGGTAGTTGAACGCAGCGCCGACGATCTTTCCGGGGCGGGGCAGCGGGGCCGCGAGCCGTGCGCGGGACAGCGGGATCCGCGCCGCGTCGGCGTAGCGGCATTCCCGCAATCGCGCCGCCAGTGCCGTCAGGTCCATTTCGACCCAGGACAACATATCGGCGGGCAGCGCGGCCGCCCACGCATCGTTGCCGGTCAGCGTGACGTCGACCACGCAGGGTTCGCCGGGACGGCGATCATCGATGAAGCCGGGCACCAGGCGGCCGTCGCCGCGATAGAAGGAAACGAATCGCATGGGCGGTCTCAGGCAACGCGGTAGCGGTCGAGAATGTCGCGCTTGATCTCGATGCCCAGGCCGGGGCCCGTGGGAATGCGCACGACCCCGCGCCGCTGCTCGATGGGCTCGACGGTCAGCAGGTCGCGGAAGGGGTTCTCGCATTGCTCGAACTCCAGCAGCGGCGGCATGGGGCGGAAGCTGGGCGGCTGGTCCGGCAGGGCCGCCAGGAAATGCAGCGTGGCGGCCAGCCCGATGGCCGAACCCCACGCATGGGGCACGCATTCCACGCCGTGCGCCAGGGCCAGCGCGGCGATCTTGCGGCATTCGCTGATCCCGCCCGCGGCGCACACGTCGGGCTGCACGATGTCCATGGCCTTGCGCGCCACGATGTCGCGAAAGCCCCAGCGCGTGAACTCGTTCTCTCCGCCGGCCACCGCGATATCCAGCGCGCGCGTCACTTCCACATAGCCGTCCAGGTCTTCCGGCGAGATCGGTTCCTCGAACCACTCGATATCCAGTTGCTCCAGTTCGCGGCCCAGACGGATGGCGGCGGGCACGCTGAAGCAATGATTGGCGTCGACCATCAGCCGGATGTCGTCGCCCACGGCCTCGCGCACGGCGGCCACCCGCTGGATATCCAGCTTGGGCGATCCCAGGCCGATCTTCATCTTGATCGCCTGGAAGCCCTGGGCCACGTAGTCGCCTGCCTCTTCCACGGCTTCCTCGATCAGGCGATCCATATCGATGAAGTACAAGCCCGTCGCATAGGACTGCACTTCGGTGCGATGCGCGCCGCCGATCAGCTTGTGCACCGGCTTGCCGCACACCTTGCCGATGACGTCCCACAGCGCGATATCGATGCCGCTCAGCGCCGAGATCGCCATGCCGGTGTTGCCGTAGTCCTTGATGCGGTTGTACAGGTCTTCCCAGATGACCTCCACGTCGAAGGCATCGCGGCCGACGATGCGCGGACCGTACTGCGATTCGATATAGGCGCGCGCCACTTGCGCCGGGCCGTAGCACTCGCCCCAACCGACCACGCCGTCGGCCGTTTCGATCTCGACGATGCAGGAGCCGCGCGTCTTGTACAGCCAGCCGCGCGAGGAGGTGAAGGGCCGTTCGACCGGTGCGGCGACGACGTGGCAGGTGACTTTCTTGATCGTGCTCATTGTTTCCTCAGTGCTTGAATACCTTGGCGGCCACGCTGTTGAGCGTCGCCTGGACGTTCTGGACTTCGGTGTCCAGGGCATTGCCCTTCATGTCGTCCACCAGAAAGCCGTTCTGCTGGGCGAAGGTCTTGAACTTGTCGCTCTGGATGGCCTTGGAAAAGATGTCGATCAGGCGCTGGCGCACTTGCGGCGATACACCGGCCGGGGCCACGACATAGGCCATCTGCACCAGCGGGCCGTAGGGATAGACGTCGTAGCCCTTTTCCTTGAAGGTCGGCACGTCGGGGTAGACCTGCAGCCGTTCGTTGCCGAACACGCCGATCGGCCGTACATAGCCCGCGTCGATCTGCCCCTTGCTTTCCGACGGCTTGAGCACCGCCGCCTGGATCTGCTTGCCGGCCAGGTCGGCGATCACGCGCGAGCCGCCGGGGTAGGGCACGTTCACATAGCCCACGCCTGCGGCCCGCGCGGTCATTTCCGCGAAGATGTGGTTCAGGTTGTTGGTGCCCGGCGTGCCGATGGATACCTGGCCCGGGTTCTGCTTCATGTGCGCGAGGAATCCCGCCAGGTTCGCCGGGCCGTCCTTGGGTACCAGCAGCATCAAGGGGTCGGTGGAGACGCGGGCGATATGGGCGAATTGCTCGTTGCGCAGCGGCGTCAGGTTCTGCGCGATCTGCGCCAGCGTCGAGCTGGTTCCCATGCCGACCACATAGCCGTCCGGCGGGGCGGCGGCCACCTTGCCCAGGCCAATCGCGCCGGTGGCGCCCGGCGCGTTTTCCACGACCACCGTGATCTTCTGCTGCTCGCCGATGATCTGTTGCAGCTCGCGCGCCGCGATGTCGTTCGAGCCGCCCGCGTTCCACGGGATGATGAAACGGATGCTGCGGTCGCCCGGGAAAGTGTCGGGCGCGGCGGTGGCGGTCGTTACCGCGCAGGCGCAGGCCAAGGCGCCTGCCAGTCGGGATAGCAAGGACATGCGGGGTCTCCTCCGTATGGGCGCCTGCCAGGCGCGTGGCGTGGCTCTTTGGCCGACGTTCCGAGGCATACTATCATTCGTTATAACAAATAACAATCGCCCGTTTGGGCGATGCACGGCACGCTATGCGAGTGGCCGCCGGGCGGTCCGAAGGTGCGAAAATAGGCCAGCTCAACGATCCGAACCAGAAAAGGTAGGCAGATGTCCCCAGTGAAAGGCGCCGGCGCGGCCGGCGGCAGCAAACCGCCGCCGCTGCAGCCCATAGACCGCGAAACCCTGTGGGATCGCGCCTATGCGGCATTGCGCGAAGCCCTGTTGACGGGCCGCTACGAGCCCGGCCACCGCATCCTGCTGCGCGACGTGGCGGCGGAACTGGGCATCAGCCTGACGCCGGTGCGCGATGCGGTAAACCACCTGGTGGCCGAGCGCATTCTGCGCCGCGGCACGGGCGGCCAGGGTGGCGGCGCGGTCGTTCCCGAAGTGGATGGCGGGCAGCTACGGCAACTGCTGATCATGCGGGCTGAACTGGAAGGGCGCGCGGCGTACGAGGCGGCCGCGCATGCCACCGCGGACGACATCGCGATCCTGCGCGGCCTGCTGGCCGACATGAAGCGGCTGATCGACGTGGAAGGGCACCAGGGCTACCTGGATGTCCACCGCCGTTTCCATTTCCACATCTACGCCTTGAGCGGCATGGACATCATCGAGGACGCCATCGAGACGCTGTGGCTGCGCTGCGGTCCGGTCCTGAACCTGGTGCTGCCGGAGTACGTGCCTTACCTGAAGCAGATGGACTACCACGCCGAAGCCGTGGAGGCCCTGGCCCGCAACGACGCCGACGGCACGGCGCGCGCCATCCGTTGCGACATCCTGGAAGCGGGGCGCTATATCCAGGCGCTGCTGCAGCGCGGGCAGGCCTGAAAGGCCGCTGGTACCTCATTGCGGCCGGTATCCGGTTCCGGCCGATACTTATCCCGTTTACGGGCCGCCTGGCGGGCCGCGCGGCTCAGCCCTTCGTCGCCGTATTGCGTACTTCGTCGCGCATGGCCTGCACGAAATCCGTCAGCGCCGGCTGCGTGTCCTCCTTGCGCCAGACCGTCCCGACCGGTCCGAAGCTGAAGGTCATCGGCAGGCGCACGACCGCGCCCAACTCCTGCAGCTTGCTCGCCATGGTCCCGGAACATACCGAGACATAGCGGGTGCTGCGCAGCACGATCAGCGCCGTCATGATCGAGGCCGTTTCCACGGCGGGCCGTACGCCGGCGCCCCCCTGTTCCAGCAGCTTCGCATCCAGCTGCATCCGCATCAGCGTATTGGGCGGCGGCATGATCCACGGGTAGTCGAGCAAATCCGGCCACGCGGCGGCCCGGCGGGCGGCCAAGGGGTGGTCATGGCCGACGATCACGGCGACGTCGTCGTCGAACAGGATCTCCTGCGCCAGGTCGGGGCGGTATGTCCGCGCATCGATGGAGCCCACGATCAGGTCCAGCTGCCGCTTTTCCAGGCCGTCCAGCAGGTCGTCCAGCTTACCCTCGGACATCCGAATCGAAACGCCGGGGTTATGCGTTTGAAAGGTGCAGATCGCGCCGGCACAAGGTGCGCGACGCCAGCCGTGACGCTGCCGATATGCAGCCGTGCCGACGCGCCTTGTCGTATCGAACTGAACTCGTCGTGCGTCCGGTTCAGGTCGCCCAGCACCCGCATGGCCAGGCCGCGCAGGGCTTCGCCGGCCGGCGTCAGCTGCAATTGGCGTCCGCGCAGCACCAGCCGCGTCCCGGCGATGCTCTCCAGGTCGGTCAGCCAGTGCGAGACGGCGGACTGGGTCATGTGCATGCGCGCCGCCGCATCGGATAGCGTGCGCGAACTGTTCAGGATCAGGAATCCTTCCAGGTGCCGCATCTTCAGCCGGCTGATCCAGGTCCGTACTGGCGTGGCCTCGGTCATGAAGGTTTACTCATATAAAGGTGTCCGGATTTCACTAGCCAAGAGATGGTTCGTTCCCAATAATCGCGGGTTCCGCGGGGAAAACTAGCTATATGGTACTTCGAGGCAAGGAAATCAAAGAATGAAGGTTTCTTCAAAGATCAAGGTGTTGTTGGGCGCCATGGCCGTGGCCGCGGCCTCGCTGGCGCATGCGGACAACTGGCCCGCGCGGCCGCTGAAGCTGATCGTGTCGCAGGGCGCCGGCGGCAGTACGGACACGATTGCCCGGACGTGGGCCGAATACGTGGGCCGCGCCATCGGCCAGCCCATCGTGGTGGAGAACCGGCCCGGCGCGGGCGGCATCATCGCCGCGCAGGCGGTCCTGGCGCAGCCGGCCGACGGCTACACGCTGTTCCTGGCGGGCGTTTCGCAAATGGTGCTGAACAAGTTCGTCTACAAGCCCCTGGCCTACGATCCCGACAAGGACTTCGTCGGCGTGGCGACCATGAGCGTCGTGCCCTTCGTTTTGGTCGCCAACCCGGCGACCGGTTTCAAATCCTTCGGTGACTTGAAAAGCGCCGCGCTGGCCAAGCCCGAGCGCCTGAACTTCGCGTCGTCGGGGCGCGGCAACTCCACGCACCTGGTGGTGGAGCTGCTGCAGAAGCAGTCCGGCATCCGCATGTCCCACATCCCCTACCGCGGCGAGACGGACGGCGTGGTCGCGACGGCCTCCGGCAATACCGAGATCATGGCGCCGACGCTGAGCACCGCGCTGCCGCTCATCAAGAGCGGCAAGCTGGTTCCGCTGCTGCTGCTATCCAAGCAGCGCAATCCCGACCTGCCCGACCTGCCCACGGCCAAGGAACTGGGCATGGAGGGGTTCGACGACATCGGTTGGGCGGGCATCGCCGCCAAGTCGGGCACGCCGCCGGAGGTACTGGCAAAGCTGCATGCGGCCACCAACGCTTTCCTGGACGACCCCGCCACGGTGGCCAAGTTCCAGTCCATGCAGACGGAAGTGTTGAAGAGCGACCAGGGCGCGTTGATGCGCTACACGGCGCGCGATACCATCAAGTGGCGCGACGCCATCGGAAACCTGGAATTGAGCCCGAACTGAGGGGTGGACCCGGTATGAGCAAGAAAGCAATGGTGGCATGCCCACAGCCGGAAGCCGCCGAATCCGGCATCGAGATCCTGCGGGCCGGTGGCAATGCCGTCGATGCCGCCGTGGCATGCGCACTGGCGCAGACAGTGGTGGACCCCTTGATGTGCGGCATCGCCGGCTTCGGCACGGGCGCCGTCTATATGGCCGGCCGGGGCGTCCACGAATATATCGACTTCCATGCCCCGGCGCCGCTGGCGGCGAAGGACGATATGTGGGCGCATCTGCTGGAAGGCGAGGCGCGCGACGGGTTCGGCTTCAGCATCGCGGGGCGCCTGAACGACATAGGCGCGCAGGCTATCGCCGTCCCGGGCACGCTGCGCGGCCTGGAAGCCATGCATCGCGCCCATGGCCGGCTGCCTTGGCGTGACGTGGTCCAGCCTGCGATAGCCTGGGCCCGCGACGGCTTTTTCGTGCGCCCGGCCATGTACGCGTTCTGGATCGACGAGCCGCACATGGGCCGCGCCAGCAATCGGGAACGGCTGGCATGGAGCGAGGACGGGCGCCGCCTGTACTGCCGTCCGGATGGCTCGCCCAAAACCATCGGCACGCCGCTGGCAAACCCGGACTACGCGGCGACGCTGCAAATCATTGCCGCGGATGGCGCCGACGCTTTCTATGCCGGCCAGTTGGCGGAGCGCATGCTGGCGCATCTGCAGGGACAGGGCGCATTGATCTCGCGCGAGGACCTCGCCAATTACCGGCCCACGCTCAATGCGCCGCTGGTCGGGACGTACCGGGACCGCCGCATCACGACGAACCAGCCACCGGGCGGTGGCGCGATGCTGATCGAGATGCTGAACATCCTGGAGCACTTCGATCTGGCCGGGCTAGGGCACAACAGTCCCGAATACATCCGGGTGGTATGCGAGGCCATGAAGCGCGCGACCGCCGATAAGGACCGTCATATCGGCGACCCGAAGTTCGTCGATGTGCCGCTGGACCGCCTGCTGTCCAAGGACTATGCAAGACAGGCGGCGGATGCGATCCGCGCCGGCGAAAAAGTACGCATCGAGCGCATCGACAGCGCCGTGGTCGTTCCGCGCGACACGACACATTTGTCGGTCGTCGACGGCGACGGGAATTGCGTGTCCCTGACCCACTCGCTGGCCATGCCGTCGGGGGTCATCGCGCCGGGGCTGGGCTTCATGTTCAACGGCTGCATGGGCGTATTCGATCCGCGGCCGGGCCGGGCGGGCAGCATCGCGCCGGGGAAGAGCCGGTTCACCTCGTCGTGCCCCACCATCGTTTTTCGCGAGGGCAAGCCGGAGATCGTGGTGGGCGCGCCCGGCGGCACGCAGATCGCCATGGGCGTCGTGCAGAGCCTGTTGAACGTCATCGACTTCGGCCATCCGATGCAGACCGCGGTGTCCTTGCCGCGGTTCTCTTCCACCAGCAACGCGATCGACATCAGCAATCGCATTCCACGGTCGGTGGAGCGTGCGCTCGCGGGGCAAGGCTACGACGTGATCCGGAATCCGTTCGGCTACACCATCGCATGGGTGCACGCCATACGGATGGTCGACGGGCAGCTGCAAGGCGGCGCCGACCCGGGACGGGACGGCGTGGCCTACGAGACGATCCTGGAAGCCTGAGACGCGCCAAGCGCCCGGGGACGGCTACGTCCGCCTTCCAAGACCGCGCGATGTCCGCCGCCTTGGACGGCTACGCCTCATCCAGCAGCCGCGCCGCCCGCAGTGTCGGCGCGGCGCCGGCGCGGTGATACCCCACCACGCTGTTGACGCTGGCGTGTCCCGTCATCGCCATGACTTCGGCCAGCGGCACGCCCTGGCGTCCCGCCTCGGTGACGAAACCCGCCCGCAAGCTGTGGGCGGCATAGCGCTCCTGCAGGCCGGCCAGCGCGCAGCGCTGCTTGACGATGCGGCGCACGGTTTCGCCGCTGAGTCCTTCCTCGCCCACCACGCCGCCGCGCCGCACGCGGCGAAATAGCGGTCCGCTGGCGATGCCCGCCACGCGCAGCCAGGCATCCAGTGCTTGCGCCGCGCGTCCCACCACGGGCTTGTACATGTCCGCGTGTTCCGCGCCGTCCTGGTGGGTCTTGGACCGGCGCAGGATGTAGACATAGCCTTCCGGCGCGGGATGCAGGTGCTCCACGCGCGCGGTGACGACTTCGGACCGCCGCCGTCCACCGCTGGCCCAGGCAAAAAGCAGCAGCGCCCGGTCGCGCAGGCCGATCAGCGAGTCATCGCAGGTGGCCAGCAGCTGTTCCAGCGGTTCGCGGGTCAGCGCGGGCTTCTTCGCGGCCCGCACCCCGCGCCTGGCGTAGGCAGCGCGCGTGCGGGCCAGCAGCGTTTGCACGGCGCGGCTGCGGCAAGGGTTGGGCAGGTCGCGCGTGCGATGGGCTTCGGATAGCACCGCCAGGCGGTGCTGCACCGTCGACAAGGCCAGCGGCCCGGGTCGGGCCTTGACGCCCAGTGCCACGAGCGAGGCGTCCACGTCCGGTGGCAGCCCATGCGCCAACCCGGCGTCCGTGGCGTGCTGCACGTGATCCGTGATGAACAGGACGACCGCCCGTACGGGCATCGGTAACGAGAAGGGCGCGCGCAGCCGCTGTTCGTGCCAGGCGGCCAGGTAGCGCACTGCCGCGCGATAGGACGCCACCGTATGCGGCGAGGCGCCTTCGCCCAGCAGCGCGCGCGCCGCCTGCGCGCTTGCGCCGGCCTCTTCCCAATCGAAATCGGCTGGGCGTGCCTGGGGGTTGTTTACCAGTGCGTCGGCGTCCATGCCTGCCGCGCCGCTTGTCGGCGCGTCGGTTTGCGGGATGGCCAAACCCCTCTCTCGGGCTCGTCTAGGTTGCATGGGTTGGACGCCGATGGACTGAAGCGGCAGGTATCTTACCGCCTGCCCCGTCCGATGTTCCGCAGCCGGGGATCCGGATCTAGCGCTCCAGTTTTACGTCGATCACCGGCGACGGTGCAGCACCGGTAAGCTGGTCCTCGCTCAGCAGCGAGATCACCACGCCCAGGTCGTCGATGAATGCCATGATCCGCGTCGGTTCTTTCGGGCTGCCGCGGCAGACAAGGCCGGTGGCCTGGCCCGGCAAGGCGGGATGGATCCTGTTCGCCTCGAATTTGCCGCGGACTTCGCAATGGAATTTGTCCCGCACCGGTTTGTCCTCCGGCTTCGGGGGCCTTGCTTGAGACTCCCGGCTCACATCCAGGGCTGCGCCCGGCGTCAGCGCCGCGGGCAGCGTCAGGTCCAGTTTCGTCGTGACGGTGACGCGCCCGTCGGAACCGCCATTCACCCGCGCCTTCAACTGCACGATATCGGCCAGTTGCAATCGCTGGACGCTGAACAGACCGCCATAATCCTCAAGCACTTCCACAAGGCCATCCGGCCGAGCCACTACCTTGACGGTATAGGTATTTGCCTGTTTGCCGTTGCGGGGCAGCATACGCACGGTGTAGCTCAACATGCGGAACTTCGGCTTCCACAGTTCCTTTCCGTGGATGGCCTGACGCACGGCTTCCAGCGCGGTCGCGGACGGCTCCGTCGTCTCGAACAGATCGGCGCGAAGGGATTCCGGATACTCGTTCTTTGGAATATCCGGGCGCGCTTCGGCCAGGAGTTCCGGCGTAATGCTCCCTTGCAAGGAACAGAGCAGGGATACCGATTGCCCGTCCTTTGCCGGCTCGATCAACAGCACGCGTTCCGTGCGGCCCGGGCCAGGCACCTTGCCATGGGTTGCCGGTACGGGGAACCAGGGCGAATTGGCGACTCTCACATCGGTACGCGCATAGGCGTCATCGTCCTTTCTCAGGCGGTTGCCATCCTTTACGAGGGGTATGAGCGCCTTCAATGTTTCATCGACACCGCCCCGTATCGTAAAACCCCAGAAAATGAACTTGCCCATCGAATCGAGATCGGCATATTGGTCGACATAACCCGTCAGCGACAAGGGGCCAACCTGGATGGGTTGCGCGAAAGTGATCCGGTTGCCGTTATCGTCGTTGCGGTCAGGTACCTTGATGCCGCTGGTATCGCCCGTGTTCCGCAGCGGCGCGGACGACCACGCGGCGGCCTCCTGCCGCAATGCGCGAAAGAAACCGCCGTCGCACGCGGTAAAGGCGGCCAGCGTCGATATGGAAGCCTGGGCCCAAGCCGCGTTCGCATAAAAGCCGGTGAAAACAGCGAGGGCCGTAGCGGCCAGGACGGGGAGGCTGAGCGTCTTGAATGTCATTGTGGATGGATTCAGGGTGAAGGCTATGCAGGATCGTGCGCAGGCGAACGTGCTGTGCATGCCGCCCCGCGCGTCGACAGTCCTGAGCCTTTGTACAAGCCTGGCCCATATTCCGATCCGAAAAAAAGGATCGCAATGGGAAATGTATTTAACGTTTTGGCGTCGCGCATGACGCTCGTCGGCCATCGCGGGCGACGCATCGACGGCATTGCCGCGGGCTGATACCCACCTTGCCGCGCGAGGGCGGCATGCGCCGCCCTATGTTGCCGACTGGCTCAGGCGGCTGACGAGATAGCCGCGCGCTGCCTCGATATCCGGTTCAACGCCCAGACCCGGCGCCTCCGGCAGGCTGACCACCCCTTCGCGCGGACGCAGGCAATCGCCGGCGAAAAGATCCCTCAGTGGATTGGGATTGGCGTCGACCTCGGCGTAGCCCGGGCCGCCCACGGCTGCCTTCAGCTGCAGCGAGGCCGCCTGGCCGATACCGCCGCCCAGCCAATGCGGGCAGAAGATGCGTCCTTGTTGCACGGCGCGTCGCCCGACGCTCACGCAGCCGCTGAAGCCGCCCCATTTGCCCAGGTCCGGCTGGATCACGGCCAGCGCGCCGGCGGCGATGGCGGCATCGAAGGCCGCGTGGCCGCGCAGGTTCTCGCCGCCCGCCAAGGGGATGGGGCTGGCCGCCGCCAGGCGCCGCCAGTCGCCGTGATCGTGGTCGGCGGGAATCGGCTCTTCCAGCCAAAGGGGATTCAGGTCGGCCAGGCGCCGGCTCATGTCAGCCGCTTCTTCCGGCGTCCAGGCCTGGTTGGCGTCCACCATCAAGGGCGTGTCCGTGCCGAACTGGTCGCGCAAGGCCGCCAGGTTGGCCATATCGCGTGCAGCGCCAAAGCCCACCTTCAGCTTGAAGGCGCGATAGCCTTCGGCATGCTTGGCGGCGGCCAGTTCGCCCGGCTGCGTGGGATTCAGGCCGGATGCGTAGACGCCGACCTGCCGGCCGCCACCCAGCAGGCGCCAAAGCGGCTGCTTCAGCCGGCGCGCCGCCAGATCCCACAGCGCGATGTCCAGCGCCGCGATGGCCTGCGCCACGGTGCCCGGCTCGCCGGTCTGGATGGCGAGCACCCGCAAACGCCGCGTCAATTCCTCGAAGGCCTGGGTGGGATGGTCCCAGGCGCGTCCCAGCAACAGGGGCGCGGCGCAGCTGTCCAGCACCCGCGCGCGATGTTCGGCGCCCACGGCCGGGAAGTTGCACCACACCTCGCCCCATCCATGCGCGCCCCCGGTATCCTCCACGCGCACCAGGACCGCCGGCCGGTCCAGCATGATGCCGAAGGAAGTCTGCACCGGCTGTTCGATCGGCGCGCGAAACACCAGGGTTTCGATCTTTGCAAGCTGGAAGGGCGTCGAGCCGGGCAGGGGATGCATGTGTATCGCCTTTGTCTAGGGACCGGAAACAGGAGAGGACGCGTGCGTCGGCCGGCTGTCGGGGCGCTAACCGGCCAGCACGTGATGCGCGCCTTTTTCCCCGATCATGATGGAAGCGGCATTGGTGTTGGCCGACACCATGTCCGGCATGACGGAAGCATCGATCACCCGCAGGCGCTGGACCCCGCGCACGCGCAGCGAGGGGTCGACCACCGACGCCGCATCCTCGCCCATGCGGCAGGTGCCGACGGGATGGAACACCGTGCCGCCCACCTGCCGCGCGAAATCGATAATTTCCGCGCGGGTGCGCAGCGCCGAGCCGGGCAGGACTTCGGCCTCGACCAGATCGGCGAAGGCCGGCTGCCGGTAGATGTCGCGCAGCATCTCCACGCCGGCGGCCAGGGTGTCGCGGTCGATGGGCTCGCACAGGTAGCGCGTCTCGATGCAGGGCGGCGCCACGGGGTCGGCGGACCGTATCCGCAGCCGTCCGCGCGACGTCGGCCGGCACTGGCAGGCGGACGCCGTGAAGCCGGGGTAGTCATGCAGCGGGGTGCCGGGCTTGTCGACCGACAGCGGCATCACATTGAACTGCATGTCGGCGCGGCCATCGCGCGCGTACTGCGTGCTGGCGAAACCGCCCACCTGGCCGGCGCCCACCGTCAAGGGACCGGACCGCTTGAACAGCCATTCCAGCCCCATGCTGGCCAGGTGGTAGGGATGCCGCACCTGGTTGTTCAGCGACATCTTCTTCTTCAGGCGCACGATGGTCCGCGCCTGGTAATGGTCCTTCAGGTTCTCGCCGACCTCCGGCGCATCGACGATCACCGGTATGCCCAGTTCCCGCAGCAGGCCGGCCGGGCCAATGCCGGACAACTGCAGCAGTTGCGGCGACTGTATCGCCCCCGCGCTCAGGATGACCTCCCGCTCGGCCCGCGTACGATGGACGGTGCCGTCGCGCGTCCATTCGACCCCCACGGCGCTCCCGCCTTCGAACAGGATGCGGCTGGCGTGGGCCTGCGTGATCACGGTCAGGTTGGGGCGTGCCGCCACGGGCCGCAGGAAGGCCACCGCCGCGCTGGAGCGCCATCCGTTGCGTATCGTGAGCTGATAGGCGCCCACGCCATAGTCGGTGGCGCCATTGAAGTCCGGGTTGTAGGGCAGGCCGAACTGCTGTCCGGCCTGGACCCAGGCATCGCAGTAGGGATGGTCGTTCTTCAGGTTGGAAACGCCCAGCTCGCCGTCGGCCCCGTGGTATTCGCTGGCCCCCCCCTCGTAGCGCTCGGAGCGCTTGAAGAACGGCAGCACGGAGCGGTAGTTCCAGCCCTGCGCCCCCAGGCGTTCCCAGTCGTCGTAATCCTGGTGCTGGCCGCGGATGTAGAGCAGGCCGTTGATGGAACTGGAACCGCCCAGCACCCGTCCACGCGGCCAGACGATGCCGCGGCCGGCCGTGCCTTCGCAGGGCTCCGTCTCGAACAGCCGCGAGAACCGCTCGTCGTAGATGGTGCGGAAGTAACCCACCGGCAGATGCAGCCAGAAGTTGCGGTTGGGTCCGCCGGCCTCCAGCACCAGCACCTTGACCGCCGGATCGCGGGACAGCCGGTTGGCCAGCACGCAGCCGGCCGAGCCGGCGCCCACGATGATGTAGTCGTACGTGCTTCCTGCAGGCGGCGAGGCAGTCGTGCTCATGCCTTCACCGTTTCCAGGTAGAGCTTGGGATCGAAGTATTGCGATGCCGGCACCGCGTTCGGGATGCTGGCGAAGTCCACGAAGAAATCCGTGACCTGCTGCAGCCACTTGGTGACCGTGCCGTCCTGGTACAGCTTGACCCATTGGCCGGACGTGAACATTTTCTGCGCCTTGTACTGCTCCTTGATGTCCGCCAGCGGGACGTTGGCGTAGTACTTCTTCTGCAGCAGGTCCAGCGCCTCGTCGGGATGCGCGACCAGGTAGTCGTTGGCCTGGACCCAGGTCTGGATGATGCGCGTCAGCACGTCCTTGCTGTTCGCATAGAAGTCGTTGCGCGCGGCCCAACCGCCGACGATGGCGGCGTCCGGGTAATAGGCCGAGGCATCCACCAGCATTTTGGCGCTCGGCACGCGGCTGCGCACGGCGATGTTGAACGGCACCCATAGCGCGACGGCCGGGACGGCCTTGGAAATGAAGGCCGAGGTCGCGTCCTGCATGCGCTGGTTGACGATCTGCACGTCCTTCTTGGGATCGATGCCGTTGGCACGCAGCGCCTTGTCCAGGAACACATGCGCGGTCGTGCCCGTGGTCGTGGAAATCTTCTTGCCTCTGAGGTCGGCCAGGCTGTTCACCCCCATGTCCGGGTGCACCCAGAGCTGGGCGGTGGCGAATTCCACATCGTTGATCAGGAACACCTTGCCCTGGCCGCGGGCGGGAAAGTTGGACATCACCGCGCCCGTGCTCAGGACATCGATGCTGCCGCCGCTCATGGCCTGGAACAGCTCCAGTCCGGTCTGGAACTGGATGAATTCCGGATCCAGGCCGGACTTCTTCCACAGGCCCATGTTGTCGGCCAGCCAGAGCTGCCCGTCCACCGCAAGCGTATGCAGGTAGCCGACCTTGATCTTGCGCGCGGGCTGCGCGAACACCCCGGGGCTGCCGATCGCGGCCGCGGCACCGGCGGCCAGCTGGATAAAGGCGCGTCTTTTCATCGTTGTCTCCTGGTGGTTCTACGTTGTGCGCTACTGGGTGTTGGCCGCGGGGCGGCCCTGGGCTTCCTGCGCCGCGTACTCGCGCATGACCGAATCATGGATTCTTGCCCGCAGGGCATTGAACTCGGGCGTTTCCTGCAGGCTGCGATGGCGCGGATAGGGAAAGGGAATGTCGACGACCTCGCGTATGCGCGACGGGCGTGCGGAGATCACCAGCACTTTGTTGGAGAGGTACACGGCTTCTTCCACCGAATGCGTGATCAGCAGCACGCTCTTGCCTTCGGCATGCAGCACCTCCAAAAGCAAATCATGCATGGCGCTGCGGGTCTGCGCGTCCAGGGCGCCGAAGGGTTCGTCCATCAGCACGAATTCCGGGTGCACGGCATAGGTGCGCGCCAGCGCCAGCCGCTGGCGCATCCCGCCCGACAGCGTCTTGGGATACGCCTTGCGGAAATCCGCCAGGCCCATCAGCCGCAGGTAGCGCTCGACGATCTCCTTTTTCTCGGCGGCGCCTAGCTTGGCGTTGTGCTTCAGGTTCAGGCCGAAGGCGATGTTCTGTTCAACCGTCAGCCAGGGGAAGACCCCGTATTCCTGGAACATCACGCCGCGGTCTGGCCCGGGGCCCTCGATGGCACGCCCGTCCAGCGTCACGCCGCCGCGCGTCGGCTTGATGAAACCGGCGGCCATGTTCATCAAGGTCGTCTTGCCGCAGCCGGACGGGCCGACCAGGGACACGAAATCGCCCTGGTTCACGGAAAACGACATGTCGCGCACGACTTCCAGCATGCCGTACGGCGTGCGGAAGTCCATGGATACGTGGTCGAAGCGTATGCGTTCCTGTCCGGTGGCGGTCATGTCAAACTTCCTTGGCGTCGCGCGCGACCCGCCCCGCATGAAACGGGTATCGCCAGATCGGGGACGCCGCGGAGCCGGCTTTGCCGGTCCGCGTGCGTCGCCCCCTTGAGGGGGAAGCGCGCAGCGCTTCGGGGGTGGGGCTTCATTTCAGTTCTCCGTCTTGTCTTGCCAGCTGACCAGGCGGCGCGACAGCGCGCGCAGGGCCAGGTCCATCAGCAACGCCAGTGCGCCGATGCAGATGATGCCCAGGTAGATCGTGCGCAGGTCGAAAAACGCCGACGCGTTCTGGATCATCGCGCCCAGGCCCTGCTGGGCGGCGACCAGCTCGGACGCCACCAGCGTGGCCCAGGCCACGCCCAGCGCGACGCGCAGCGCCGTCAACATGTGCGGCACGGCCATGGGCACCATGACCTTCAGGAATATCTCCATGTCGGTGGCGCCCAGTGTGCGCGCCACGCGGATGTACACGGGGCTGATCTGCGTCATGCCCTCATACATCACGATCACCGCCGCGAAGAAGGACGCATAGAACAGGATGGCGATCTTGGCCAGTTCGCCGATGCCCAGGTAGACGATGACCAGGGGAATGAGCGCGATGGGGGGCAGGGCGCGGAAGAAGTTGATCAGCGGGTCGACGAAGCGCCGCACCGGCGCGTACCAGCCGATCATGAAGCCGACCGGCACGGCCGCCAGCATGCCCAGCAACAGGCCCGCCAGGACGCGCTGCACGGACATCAGGATGTTCATCAACAGCTCGCCCTGCGTGAGCCGCGTCCAGAACGTTTCCAGTACCTCCAGCGGGGAGGGCAGCAACGTGGGGTTGATCAGTCCCGTGGTGCGCAGCGCCGTCCATACGGCGATCAGGATGACGAACGGAAGTAGGGCCCAGCCGATACCGCTGACCGTGCGGGTACTGCTTCTTGCCATGGCTAGTCTCCCTTGGCGTGTTGTCGTATTCGTGGGCCCTGGCCGTCGATGCCATAGCGACAGGCCGCCCTTGCTTGTTTGCCGATCCGGGTTGCCGGATGTTCGTCCACCGCGTCGTCGTGTCTCCGGAGTCAGGCCGATGGCCGCACCTTGCGGCGTCGGCGGGCGTCCGTCATCAGGTCGGTTTCGATCTGGATCATCTGGGCGGGGTATTGGATATGGGCGTAATAGATGATGCGATCGTCCTCGTCGACCAGTGCCCGGCAGACATCCGCGATCGGGTCGCTGACGCCGATGTCCAGGTGGCCGGCGGTGTCTTCGTCGCTGACGGTGATGCGCATGATCTGTCGCGCGCCGGCGATGGCGATATCGGTCCGCGCCGCGAGCTGAGGCACCACCGTTGCATTGCTGAAGGCCTGCGGATCGGAGTCGAAGATCACCTTGTCCAGGTAGATATCGATCAGGCAGTACGGCACATCGTCGTGGTAGTGCACCCGCCGCAGCCGGTGATAGGCCGGCCCCACCTTGCCGAAGGGAAAGGCCGGCACCAGGCGGTGCTGCGCCGGCTCGATGTGCAGCAGGCGGATCTTCAGGTTGGCGACGGTATCGACGAGTTCCTCGAAGGTATTGGGCAGCTTGAACCAGCGCTGCGATGAAAGATCCTTGGCCACAAAGGTACCGAGCCCGCGCGTACGCCGCACGATTCCCGACTCCTCCAGTTGATTCAGTGCCGCCCGCAGGGTAATGCGCGACACCTCGTATTCCTTTTCCAGCTCATCGAGGGTGGGAATCTGCGAGCCGTATGCCCATTGCTGGCTCTCGATCTTCTGACGCATCAGGCTGGCCACCTGCAGATAGAGCGGGACGCGGCTTCGGCGCAGCACCGATGGAGTAGCGCGCTTCTTCATAAAGTTATGTTTTAAAGCACAATAGGGCAAAATTTAAGCCGCCCGTCTAGGGGCGGCAACCGTGGTTTTCCCTGAGCGCGGCAGGCCGGCTTGCCGTCGCCTCGTCTCGCCAGGCCTCGTCTTCGCCGTCTCCTCCGTTCCCGGCATACCCAGCCTACACGGGTTTGCGGGGGGCCTGGAGCCCGTCGACCACGGTTCGGCCGAACAGAATGGCGGCATGTATGGCTTCGCCCGGGCTGATGACGAAGGCTCCGTCCGCGAACCGCGGTACCTCGTAGCTGTCACCCGACGCGGCCGCCGAGGACGCAATGCCGACGTTGATCGTGGCCGCGAACTTAGCCGGACCGTTGACCGCGGACCGCGCGATCTTGGCGCTAAGCCGATAGCCTTTATAGACTGTGTTGTTCTGAAGCATGTGACGCCTCGCCAGGTTGATTTAGACCGCTGGCACCGCACGGTGCCAGCGGTCGAACACAAAAAAGCCCTCCGTCGGAGGGCTTTATTTCAGTATTCGGACGTTCGTTGCTTGCGGTCCCTTGGCGCCTTGTTCGGGCGTGTAGCTGACGCGCTGGTTCTCGGCGAGTGTCTGTTCGCCGTTGATTGCCGATATGTGTACGAAAACGTCCTTGCCGCCGTCTTCAGGGGTGATGAAACCAAAGCCCTTTTCGGCGTTGAACCATTTGACCGTGCCTGTTTGCATGGCGCTCTCCTTGAAACGGAAGGAATATCCCTTCGCACCAAGATAATCAAGGAGAGGACTTGTCAGCTCTAGCGTAGCGGTCTAAGAACGACGCAAAATCGCGGTACTTGAAGATCTTCTTTCCACTATGGGCGGCACTGGCGCAGGTGTCAACACAATAGTCGAAACAATAATTCCGGGTCCCTGTCGCGGCCGGGGCACAGGCCGCGAGCGTGCATTCCTCCGTGCCGGAGCTCCAAGTAAGAAGAAGAAACCATCCGTGCGCCATCCAGCGGGATGGTGCTAGGATGGTGTCATGCCATCAAAACTCACCCCCGCCCGGCCCTACAAGGTCCCCGACTCGGAAAAGATCACGATCAATCTGGGATTCGTGGACCTCGGGCAAATCGATCTTCTGGTGTCGGAAGGCTTTTATGCCAACCGCACCGATTTCATCCGCACAGCTATTCGCAACCAGATCGCGACGCATGGCGATGCCGTGAAGCAGGCGGTCGCGCGCAAGCTGCTGGTGCTCGGCCTGCAGCGCTTCTCCGTCGCCGATCTCGAAGCCGCCCGCGCCGCGGGCCACAGGCTGCAAATCCGGGTGCTGGGGCTTGCCAGCATCGCTGACGACGTAACGCCCGAGTTGGCGCTTGCAACCATCGAATCCATCACCGTGCTCGGCGCGCTCCACGCAAGCCATGCCGTGAAGGCCGCATTGGCCGAACGAATTACCAACCTATGAGAGAAGCCATGAACGAATTATTCGGGCGCATGATGGCCAAGGCCACCGCACTTACCCGCAACGGCCAGCTGGGCGAGGCGACACTCGCCATCCAACGCGCCCTGCGAGGCGTTCAGCCGGGGGCGAGTACCTTTACCCCCGCCACCCCTGCCACCACTGCCGCGCCTTCGCTGGCCCCCGAGCATGCCGGCGGCCATGCGAAAGACGCCATGGTGCTCGACGGCTACGCCCGTGTCATCGACATCACGGACGTTACGCCCGCCGTTGACACCGAGTCGCCGCCCGAAGTCGATGTGCCGCAGGAGGAACGCTGGATCGACGGCAGTTTCGGGCACCAGGGCCGCAAACTTGCCTACAAGCTCTTCCTGCCGCCCTGCGCGGCAGGTGTCGCGGCCGACCCGCGGCCCATGGTGGTCATGCTGCACGGTTGCACGCAGGACGCGGCCGATTTTGCCGCGGGCACGCGCATGCATGCGCTGGCCCGCGATCTTGGCGTAGTCGTGCTGTATCCGGAGCAGGGCCGGCATGCCAACCCGCAGAGATGCTGGAACTGGTTCAAGCCGCAACACCAGCAGCGCGGTCGCGGCGAGCCTGCCATATTGGCGGCCCTGGTTCATGCAATCGCCGCCGAGCATCAGGTGGATCCCGATCGCGTATTCATTGCCGGCCTTTCCGCAGGCGGCGCCATGGCCGAAATCGTGGGGCGCTGCTATCCGGACGTGTTTGCCGCGGTAGGGGTGCATTCCGGATTGCCGGCCGGTTCGGCAAAAGACGTCGCCACGGCGCTTGCCGTCATGCGTAGCGGAAACGCCGGGGCAAGCGCAGCCGCCGTCACGGGCGCTGTGCCACCGACGATCGTCTTTCATGGCGACGCGGACGCCATTGTCCATGCGAACAACGGCGCCGCCATCATCGATGCAGCGCGCAGGGCAAACGGGCTGGATGCGTCCGGCGTCCCGCCGGCGCGGGAGGCCGAGGGGCGAACGCCCACGGGGCAGTCTTACACGCGGACGGTTTACAGCGACGCGGATGGGCGCGCCGCGGCCGAATATTGGCAACTGCATGGCGCGGGCCACGCATGGTCGGGCGGCGATGCGCGGGGCAGCTATACCGACCCGTCCGGCGTCGATGCCAGCGCCGAAATGCTCAGGTTCTTCCTGGCGCATCCCCGACGCCGGCGCTAGGAGAAAATGGCGGTTCGCTACGTGCCGGTGGTGCCGCATGCCGCGCGGCCGGATACCCTGGGCCGCGCCGGCGCGATGTCGGTAGAGCGGGGTTTATGACAGGTCTTGGCCCGTGGCTTCCCGCGCCAGGTCCCGCACGGCGGCGGACATGGCCGCGACCGTGGCGCCGGTTGCGGCGCCGGCCCCGTGCCGCTCCGCGAGGAATTCGGGGGCGTTGTAGGAAAGCCAGGTTCGTCCCGCCTCGTCTTCCCAGATCAGCGCCTTCAGCGGCAGGTCGATTCCCAGCGTCTGCCTCTCCTGCATGAGCAGCGTGCCCGCCTTAGGGTTGCCGAAGATGAAAACCTCGGTGGGACGCAGCGTCAGCCCCACGGCATGCGCCGCGGCGGCGTGGTCCACGCGGGCAAAAAGCTGCATGCCCCGCTTTTGCAAGGCGGCAGTAAAGGCGCTCGTCGTCTTCGCGGTGTCGTACTTGCTCGGTACCGTGAGCAATCCTGCAGGCGTCATGGGCGATTCATTGGAGGAGCTGGTCATGTTGCTGGACCTCGTAGGGGCGATTCGGTTCTCTAGAGAGCCAAGATACAGTAGTTTGTTCTGCACTTGCCCACAATAACCGGAAGCGAGCGGCAAACCGCAAGCTTGGTGCTAAATTGCCATCCCTCGGGGCACCGGAAAAAGGAGGACGCGTGTTCACAAGGCGTATCGCCGCCGTTACGGCGCTCGTGGTGCTGGCCGCGCTTCAGGGGTGTTCATCGTTCGACGCCACCCAGGCCGCGTACAACGCTTCATGGAAGGACCAGAAAGCGGGCCTGATCAAGCAGGTGCTGGCCCCCACGGGTACCCTGCGTGTCGCGGTGTACCGGGGCAGCCCGACCTCGTTCGTCCAGCCCGATCCCAAGGCGCCGCCCCGGGGAGTGGGTTACCAGCTGGGCGAGGCTTTCGCCAGGCAACTGGGCGTTCCGTTCGAGCCCAAGGTCTTCGCGAACAACGCCCAGGCCTTGCAGGCGGTGGCGGCGCACCAGGCGGACTTTACCTTCACGAACGCCACGCCGGAGAGGGCGCGTCAGATGGATTTTTCGCAGCCTGTCCTGGACGTGGAGAAGGGCGTGCTGGTGCTCGCCAATTCGCGCCTGCGGGCGCTCAATGACGTGAAAAAACCCGGTGTCAGGATCGGAGTCAGCGTGGGAAGTTCCACCGGCGCCGAGTTCAGGCCCATCTATCCCACCGCGAAACTGGTGCCGGTTGAAACGCTGGCCGACGCCATCGAGATGCTGCGCACCTACAAGATCGACGGCTTCGCGACCAACAAGGCCATTCTGTTCGAAATGAGCGACAAGCTGCCCGGTTCACGGGTGCTGCCCGGACATTGGGGCATGGAACATTTTGCCATCGCCCTCCCGTTCGGCCGCGACGCGGCACAGGATTGGGTCGGGGACTTCGTGCGGCAGGCGGTCGCTGGAGGGCAAGTCAGTGCCGCCGCCAAGCGCGTGAATCTGCGGGGCACCGCCCCAGCGGAATAACGGTGTCTAGGCGCGCAAGCGCCTGGCGCGCGGGCGCTGCACGCGTACGCGTGAAGCAATTGCTATAAAATAAGGCTTGTCAAAATGCAATAACGGCCCGCGCCGACGCAACGTGCAGAATCGTACGCGCAAACCGGCCGACGCGGCCGCGGCCGGTCGGCCAGAGACCATACCTTCGCGTTCCGCCGCCAAAGCGGATATCGGGCCGCCGGGCGCCTCTTCCACCTTGTTCGTCAATTCCGTGGACAAGGCCATGCGGGTGCTGACGGTATTCGACGATAAGCATTCGCGGCTGTCGCTGTCGCAGATCGCCGCCCTGGCGGACCTGGACTTGAGCGCGGCGCAGCGGTTCACCTTCACGCTGACGGCACTGCGTTACCTCGTCAAGGATCCCTTCACCAAGACGTACAGCCTGTCGCCGCGCCTGCTGGACTTTGCCTTTCATTACCTGGCGTCCAACGACCTGCTCAATCGCGCCACGCCCTACCTGCGGCAACTCAGCCAGGAAACCGAGGAGACCTGCAATATCACCGTCCTGGACGGCACGGATATCGTCTTCACCCTGCGCATGGTCAGCCCGCACGTGCTCACGCCCCACGTCATCACGGGCAGCCGGCTGCCGGCCTACTGTACGGCACCAGGGCTGGCCATTCTTTCCAGATTGCCCGAGAACCACGTGCGGGACATCCTGGAAAACTCCGATCTGGTGCAGCATACGCCCCATACGGTGGTGGACCGGCGCGGTATCGCCAAGCGGCTTGCCGCCTTCCGCAAGCAAGGGTATTCGCATACAGAAGGCGAGTACTACATCGGCGATATCTCGACGGCCGCCGCCATCGTGGATGCGCACGGCCATCCGGTCGGCGCCGTCAACGTCGCTGTCTCACGGACACGCTGGCGCGGCGCCAAGGACGAACAACGCATCGCCGATCTGGTGATTGCCGCCGCCGCCGCGATCTCCGGGCAATTCTGATCGATCCGCTTTGGGCGGCGGTGCCCGCCCGCTCAGGCGCCCGCATCGGGCACGGGCGCGGCTTACTGCGTGCCGTCGCGCTGGCGATCCCAGGCCGGTGCCGGGGAACGGGGCAAGGTGTGCTTGCGGATGCGCTCGCTAGGCGTCAGCTCGAAGCGATTCACCGCCGCGTAATAGCGCGGCCATTGGTAGGAGGCCAGGCGTTCGCCCAGCCAGCGGCTCAGGTCCTCGAAAGGGCGGGCCTGGCCATCGCGCCACTGCACGTACAGCAGGATTTCCTGCTCGCCTATCTCCGATGCCACGCCGATGGCCGCCGCGGCCGCCACGTCCGGGTGGGTGGACGCCACGCGTTCGACCTCCCAGGCCGACACGTTCTCGCCGCGTATCCGCATGCTGTCGCTGCGCCGGCCCACGAAGTAGAGGTGCCCGTCGGCGTCGGCGCGCGCGATGTCGCCGGTATGCAGCTTGCCGTCGCGCAAGGCTTGCGCCGTCGCCTCGGGATTGTCCAGGTAGCCGGAGAAAAACGTGCCCGGGATGGCCGAGGAGACTACGATCTGCCCCAGCTCGCCGGCCGCCACGGGCCGGCCGTCATCGTCCTGCAGTTCCACGGTCAGCCAGGGCAGGGCCTTGCCTATGGAACCGGCACGGTCATCGGTATTGACGGTGGCAAAGCTCGATCCTTCCGTCATGCCGTAGCATTCCCGCAGCGCGATGCCGAGTCGATCCCGCACCGCGGTCCAGTTCTGCTTGGCCACGCCCGCGCCCCAGCCGAGCCTGATGGGGTGCGAGCGCGGCTGTGCCGAGGCAGGCAGCCGCATCAGGATGTCCAGGATGCCGCCCAGGTAGTGCACTTGGGTGCATCGTCCCTGCTCGATCTGGGACCAGAAGCGGCTCGCGGAAAATCTTGGCACGGCGCACAGCATCGCCCGCGCGAGAAAGGGCACCAGCAGCATCTGGGCGCCGCCGATATGGCATAGCGGCTCCCACAGGAACAGGCGGTCGCCGTCGCGCACGTCGGCGACGATGAGCGCCGATTCGGCGGCGATGCGCATCATGCGGTGGGTGAACAGCACGCCCTTGGGCGCACCGGTCGTGCCGGAGGTGTAGATGATGCATAACTGGTCTTCCGGCCGCATGGGCGCGCATACCAGTTGCGCCGCCGGGTCCGGCGGCGCGCGCAGGATGGCATCGTCCGTCACGCGCGTGTCCGGCGCCGCCCGCGCCGCGGCGTGGACCAGCGGCAAGTACTCCGCGCCGGCAATGAACAGGGTGGGGCGGCAGTGCCGCGCCAGGTATTCGATGCCTGCCGTCTTCAGCCGCGTATTCACGGGCACCCACACCGCTCCCATCAGCATCAGCGCATAGATCAGCGCCATGTGTTCCGGACTGTTGTCCAGCATGACGGCGACGCGGTCGCCGGCGCGTATGCCTTGCGCGGCGAGTGCCGCCTGCACGCCGGCCACGCTGGCGCGCACGCGCGGGGCTGGCCAATCGTCACCCTCGAACGAGAACAACGGGTGCTGGCTCGGCTCGTGCAGGCCATGCCGCAGTACAGGGACGACATCGAGTTCATCGTCCGGCAGCCGAGAGGGAAAGAACCGCGTATAGGAATGCATGCGCTCAGGACTTGGGGTCGCGTCTAAGGAGGTAAAGCAGCAGCATGGCCAGCGCGATGGCCGCCACGAGCACGAAGGAAACCGCCGCCAGGGTGGGATTGGCCGACAGCAGCATGTCGTCCCACATCTGTTTGGGCAGGGTGGTCTTCAACCCGCCGCTGACGAAGATGGCGATCGTGAGTTCGTCGAAGGAAACCAGGAAGGCGAACAGGAAGGCGGCCATCAATGCGGGTTTGAGCAGCGGCAGCATGACGGTGGTCAGCCGCTTGATGGGCGGCGCGCCCAGCGTGTACGCTGCATCGACCAGTCGCCAGTCGAAGTTCTTCAGCGCGGCGGCCAGGGTCACCACCACATAGGGAATGGCCAGCACCATGTGGCCGATGACCAGCCCGGCGTTGGTGCCGGCCAGGCCGATGCGGGAAAACAGATAGAAAAGGCCCACCGCCGTGACGATGCGCGGCACGATCAAGGGCGCGATCAGAAAGGCGAAGGTGGCCTTGGCGGCGCCGGGAGACAGGCGAACCAGGGCCAGCGCCGCGCCGAAGCCCAGCACCAGCGAACCGAAGGCGGTGGCGGTCGCGACGCCCAGGGAGCGCAGCAGGGCCGCTTGCCAGATCGGCGAGGAAAAGAAGCCCTCCAGCCAGCGCAGGCTGAATCCCTGGGGTGGAAAAGACAGGAAGGACGCGTCGGTGAAGGCGATGGGCAGGATGATCGCGACGGGCAGCAGCAACAGCAGCATGGCCAGCCAGGCGTACACGCTCAGCCCGGTCATGCGCCGGGTGTCTGCTCCCACGGGGCCCGCGGGGGCAACGCGGGCAAGACGCCAGGGCAAGGTCGCAAGGCGATCCACCGTCCTGCCCGTCACGACCAGCACGCGAATGAAGCGCGACGTGCCGGGCGGGCGCGCGGTCTCGCCGCCGCCCAGGGTGGACAGGCCGACCAGCTTGTCATAAAGCAGGAACACCACCAGGGCACACACCAGCAGCACCGCCGACAGCGCGCCGGCGAAATGGACGTTGAACAGCTCCAGGATGCTGGAGATCACCAGCTGCGCCACCATCGTCTGCGCCGGCGTGCCGAGCAGTGCGGGTACGATGAAAAACCCCAGGGTGGTGATGAAGACCAGCAGCCCGGCCGCGGCCACGCCCGGCATGGACAGCGGCAGGTAGATCGTGAAGAAGGACTCGATGCGCGTCGCCCCCAGCGTCTCCGCGGCCAAGGTCAGGCGGTCGCCGATGCCCTGCATGATGGGCAGCATCGTCATGACGGCAAGTGGCAGCATGCCGTGGATCATGCCCACGAGCACGCCGCCCAGCGAGGGCGCCAGCGCCGAGGGGTTCTCGTTCAGGCCCGACCATGCCAGGAAGGTGCCGATCACGCCGGTGCGCGACAGCAGCAGGATCCACGCAAAGGTCTTCACCAGCCAACTGGTCCAGAAGGGAATCAGCAGCCAGAGCAGCCATCGGATGCGCGCGCGGTCCCCCAGGCGGCTGAGGAAATAGGCGATGGGATAGCCGATCACCACGCATCCCACGGCGGTGAGCAGCGAAATCAGGAATGTGTTGCCCAGCACGCGCGCATAGACCGCGTTGCCGACCAGGCGCCCGAACTGGTCCAGGCCGACGTGTCCGCCGGGACCGGTCACCGCATTGATCAGGATTTGCGCCACGGGCAAGCAGAAGAACAGCGCCAGGAACAGCAGTGCGGGCAGCGCGCCGCCCGCCCCGGACAGGCGCATGGCGCGCGCCATGGCGGTTCGGCGCAGGGGCTTCGCGCCCGTCAGTTCATCCGTCTGCGTGCTCATGCGGCGGTTCTTCCCTGTGGGCAGCCGCTAGCGCTGCAGCAGCACGGCATCGCGCGGGTTCCAGGTCACGCCGACGGGATCGCCGGGGGCCGGGGCGGCGTCGCGCGGACTGCGGACCAGGAACTCGAAGCCGCAGCCCGGATCGACATGGACGCGGATATCGGCGCCCGTGAAGACGACCTGCGATACGGTGCCGCGCAGCAAGGCTCGGTCGGGCGCGCACAGGCGCGCCGTTTCCGGGCGCACGAGCAGCGCGGCCGTGCCGTCGGTGGCGCCGTCGTAGGGCGGCAGGGGCAGGGCGCGGTCCTTCCACGCCAGTTCGTCGCCGTCCAGCCGGCCCTCCAGGATGTTGGAATGCCCCAGGAAGTTGGCGGCGAAACGCGAGACCGGGCGGTCATAGAGTTCCAGCGGCGTGCCCAGCTGTTCGATCCTGGCACGGTTCATCAGGCAAATGCGGTCCGACATCGTCAGCGCTTCTTCCTGGTCGTGCGTGACGTAGATGAAGGTTGCCTTCAGCTCTCTATGCAGGCGCCGGATCTCCAGCTGCATGTGCTCGCGCAGTTTCTTGTCCAGCGCGCCCAGCGGCTCGTCCAGCAGCACCACGGCCGGCCGGTACACGAAGCAGCGCGCCAGCGCCACGCGCTGTTGCTGGCCGCCCGACAGCTCGTGCGGATAGCGCTCGCCGTATTCCTGCATCTGCACCATCGCCAGCACCTGCGCCACGTCGTCGGCGATACGCCTGGCCGGCACGCGGCGCATGCGCAGCGGATAGGCGACGTTCTCCGCGACCGTCAGGTGGGGAAACAACGCATAGCTCTGGAATACCAGCCCGATGCCGCGTTCGCTGGCCGGCATGCGGGTCGCGTCCCTGCCGTCGATGTGCAGGCTGCCTTCGGTGGGCGCGACCAGTCCCGCGATCATCTGCAACAGCGTGGTCTTGCCCGAGCCGGACGGGCCGAGCAGCGTCAGGAATTCGCCGCTTTCCACGCGCAGGTCGGTGGGGGCCAGCGCCAGCGTCTGGCCATAGCGCTTGGACAAGCCCCGGGTTTCCAGCTTTACCGTCATGGTCCGACCCCGACCGGCGTGCTCAGCCGATGATCCAGGCGTTGAAGCGTTCCGTCGCGGCCTGGCGATTCTGCTGCCACCATTTCGGGTCGGGCAGGCGCATATTCTTGAGATTGTCCTTGGCCGTGGGCAGCAAGGCCGCGCGCTCCGGCTTGATGTACTCGTAGGCCTTGAGGTTGGTCGGCCCGTAGGCCAGGTCGTCGGTGAAGGCGGCCTGCCGCTTCGCGTCGCCACAGAAACGCACGAAAGCCTTCGCTTCCTCCGCGCGCGGCGTGCCCTTGGGAACGCCCCAGCCTTCGATGGAGTACAGACCCTGGTTCCAGACGATGCGCGCCGGCGCCTTGCCGTCGATGGCCGCCTGGGCCCGGCCGTTCCATAGCGAGAGCATTTCGACCTCGCCGGACTGGATCAGCTGCGTGGATTGGGCGCCGCCCGTCCACCACACCGAAATGTACTTGCGGATCTTGTCCAGGCTGCGGAAGGCGCGGTCCACATCCAGGGGGTATAGCTTGTCGATGTCCACGCCGTCGGCCAGCAGCGCCTGTTCCAGCGTATCGATGGGATTGCGCCGCAGCGAGCGCGGGCCCGGAAAGCGCTTCACGTCCCAGAAGTCGGCCCAGCTTTCCGGATGCTCCTTGGGCAGCTTGTCCGTGCGGTAGGCCAGCACCGTCGAATAGACGTCCACGCCCAGCCAGTTGGCCGTCAGCGCCTCCGGCATCAGGCCGGGGAAATCCGCGGCCTTCAGGCCCAGGGGTTCCAGCAGGCCGCGTTCTTCGAGTATGGGGATATCGGCCGATAGCGTCAGCGTGGTCACATCCCAGATGTAGTTGCGCGTCTCGACCATGGCGGTGAACTGCGCGACGGGTTGCGACTCGCGCGCGACGCTCACCACCTTGATGCCGGTTTCCTTCTCGAAGGGATCGTAGAAGGCCTTGCGGTAGGCGACGGTATAGGGGCCGCCGGGATCGGACACCACGATCTGCCTGGCCGCGGCCAGGCTGGGCAGGGGCAGGGCAAGGCTGGCGATGCCGCCGCCGATGGCCTTGACGAGGCTGCGGCGCTTGATCTGAATGCCATTCATCATGGTGACACTCCTGGGGTGCTCGGCTGTGGACGGGGCTGACCCGACGCGTCAGTGTTTCGCGGCGCGCTTGCGGAAGAACGCGTCCATCATGCGCGCCGGTTCGCCGGATGCATAGGATTGCGCCTGTATCCGGATGCCGGCCTCGATGGCGTCGCGAAATCCCGGCTCGGTCATTTCGCGGAAGCGCTGCTTGTCCAGCCGTAGCGCGACCGGCGGCTTGGCGGCGAGCTCGCGGGCGATTTCCATGGCCTTGGGCATGACCTGATCCTGCGGGACCACATGGTGCAGCAGCCCCACCTGGCGGCATTCCTCCGCGTCCATCAGGCGTCCGGTCAGCGTCAGTTCAATGGTGCGCGACAGACCCAGCATTTCGCGCATGATCCACGGGCCCGTGACGCTGGCGATACCCGAATTGATTTCGGGTTGCCCCATGCGTACGCCGGGGTGCCCCACGCGGATGTCGCCCAGCAGGGTCACCTGGAAGGCCGAACCGGCCGCCGTGCCGTTCAGCGCCATGATCAGCGGCTTGGACAGGCCGCGCAGCGCGTCGTAATAGGTCTCCCATTCGCGCATCCATTCCTCGGAGCGGGCGACGTCGAAGTGCTTGGCTTCTTCCAGGTCCTGGCCCGCGCAAAACGCGCGGTCTCCAGCCCCCGTCATGATGATCGCCGCCACGTCCGGGTCCGCATCGAAGGCACGCAGCGCGGCGATGATCTCGTCGCGCATTTCCGTGTTCCAGGCGTTCAGCTTTTCGGGGCGGTTGAGCGTGATAACGGCAACCTTGTCCTGGATGCCGGTCAGGATGAACTGGGCCATGAGAGGATCACCTTATTGATATGCAATAACCTATATTGGGGATCAATATGCGCCCATAGTAGCCAGCACGTGGGCCGCGAACATCGGGACTTACCCGGTCCAGACCCAGGGTGTTGGTAGCAGCGACCTGATACGCGCATGCCGCCAGCGCTTTGACCGGCGTGCGCCCACCTCATCGACGCCGCGTACAAACCAACCCTTGTTCGCACACTCGCGTGATACATAAATAGTACGTATGGTGTAGGATATATTATGATCTGGCGGTCCAAGGTCCGATAATCCTCCCTTATCGCACCTTATCCGGCACGCTAGGTTTCGCCAATCAGGCAGACATACAGGCTCCCACTCATGGCTATCACTGAACAGGACGTCCACACCGCCGCGGATGCGCTACTGCGGGAGGGCGAACGTCCGACCATCGAGCGCGTCCGCTTGAAGTTGGGCCGCGGGTCTCCCAACACCATCACGGGGTTTCTGAACACGTGGTTCGCGGGCCTGGGCGAAAGACTGGCGGGCGCGCGAGACGACACGCTGCCGCAACCCGTGGCAAGGGCGGCGCAGGAGCTATGGCGTGCGGCGCTAGAACACGCGCGGCAGCAGGCCCAGGCGAGCCAGGCGGAGCAGGCCGGCCAACTGGCGGCGGAGCGCGAAAGGCTGGCCGCGATCGAAGAGGAGCTCGCGTCAGGCCAGGTGCGGCTGCAAGCGCGTGAAGCCGACCTGGAGCTCGGCCTGCAGGCGCTGCGGGAGCAACTGGTCGCGGCGCAGGACACGGCCTATTCGGCGGCCGCCCGATTGCAAGCCGAGCAGCAGCAACTGGCATCGGCGCGCGAAGCGCTCACGCAGGCTCGCGGCGACGCCGAGGCCTTGCGCGCCCAGGTCGTCGACTTGCAAGCGCGCCACGCCGACGCGCTGGCCGAAACGCAGGCGCGGCATGCGGCCCAGGAGCGCCGCTGGCTGAACGAACTGGATGCCGAGCGGCAGGCCACCAAGCGCCTGACCGCCGAAGTGGACCGCGCGCGGCAAGGGGCCGAACGCGACCGGCAAGCCGCGGAACGGGAAAGGGAAGGGGCGGAACGCGAAAGGCAGGCCGCGGAACGGGAACGGCAATCGGCCGAACAGGAGCGCGGCGAAACGCAAACCCGGATCGCCGGCCTGCAGAACGAGCTGCGCCAGGCGCTGCGCGGCGAAACCGTGCTACGCGCGGAGCTGTCGGCGGCCATGGCGCGGCTGGAAGCCGGGCAGGCGGCCGTGCACGCAAGCGAAGCGGCGGCCGCCAAGCGCGAAGCCGATCTCCTGCGTCAGCTCGACGCCCTGTCGGCGCAATTGACGGCGAAGGACAAGCAACTGGATAGCTGGGCCCGGTCGCTCGCGCCGCGCCGCGGCGCCCGCGGCAACGACAAGGCGCCGCCTGCCTGAACCGCGCCTGCATGCCGAGCCGTCAGCTTGCTGCCCGGACCGCGAGCGCCAGCTCGTCCAGGCAGCCCCGGAGGATCCGCGCCACCTCTCGGCAGGCCAGGGTCAGCGGCCTGACCTCCGACAAGGCGAGCGTAATGGTGCGCTGGATGGTCGGCTTGACGATCAGCGCGCCCTGGAGTTGGCCGGCCGCGCATTCGCGCATGACGGCGTGTTCCGCCAATACGGCGTACAGGCCGCTGCGTAGAACCATGTGCTTCTGGATCTGCAGCGAATCGCACTCCATGGCCACGTTCAGCGCCACGTCCATGCGCCGCGCCAGCTGATCCATCTGCCGGCGGAACGCGCTGGGCGCGCCGGCCAGGACCAGCGGCAGCCCCTGCAGCTGGGCGAACGGCACGGTGCGCTCGCGCGTCAGGCGATTGCCAGGCGCGGACACCAGCAGGTGCCGGACGCTGAACAGGGTGCTTTCGCGGCGGCGGTGCTCGCGGCCGCCGCGGGGCAGGATGCCGATATCGACCTCACCGCTATCCAGCCATTCGCTGACGGCGGCGCCCACGCCGTCACGGATGCGCAGGCGGATGTGAGGATGCAGGCGGCTGATCTGCTCGTAGGCGCGGGACAAATAGTCGTGGTCGATCGAGGACAGCACGCCGACGCGCACGATGCCCGCGGGTTGGTCCACCGCCAGCGCCATGTCGCGGCCCAGGGCATCGCCTTCCTCCAGCCAGGCCAGTACGCGCGGGTACAGCTGCCGCCCGGCCTCGGTCAGTTCCACGCCACGCCCCGTGCGATGAAACAGCCGGCCGCCGCATTGCCTTTCGATGACGGACAACTGGCGGCTGATCGCGGACTGGGCGCCGCCGCGCAGCGCGGCCACCTTGGTCAGGCTGCCCTGGTCGGCGATCTGGATGAACAGACGCCATTGTTCAAGGGTGAGGGTAGGCATGGGCCGTGGCGGCGGACATAATAGAAAAATTATATCTGCTGTTCCGGATATACCCCTGCCCGTGCGGCCCAGGCAGGTCTAGACTGCTCCCCATTCCGTAGTCCCGACAGGCAGGAGGCGCATGTCCAGACCCAATGTGCTGTTTGTGATGGTCGATCAGTGGCCCGGCGCCTTGCTGGGTAGCGCGGGTCATCCGGTGATCCAGACCCCGACGCTGGATCACCTGGCCCGGCTGGGCACCCGCTATCCGCGCGCGTATTCCGAATGTCCCATTTGCATCCCGGCGCGCCGCACCGTGATGACGGGGACTTCGCCGCGCGGTCACGGTGACCGCAACTTCGCGCCGGCCCTGGAGATGCCCGCGCTTCCGACGCTGGCGCAGTCCTTCCGGGATGGCGGCTACCAGGCCTACGCGGTAGGGAAGATGCATGTCTATCCCCAACGCGACCGCATCGGCTTTGACGACATCCTGTTGGCCGAAGAGGGGCGCCCGCAGCTGGGGGCCGTGGACGACTACGACATGTTCCTGGCCGAACAGGGGGTGGCCGGCGAGCAATACCTGCACGGCATGAACAACAACGACTACCTGCACCGCCCCTGGCATTTGGCCGAGCGCCTGCACGTCACCAACTGGACCACGCGTGAAGCCGCCAGGATGATCAAGCGGCGGGATCCTCGGCGCCCCGCGTTCTGGCATGTGTCCTACACGCATCCGCACCCCCCGCTGGTGCCCCTGGCCGCGTACCTGCACCTGTACGAGCGCGAGCGCATCGACCTGCCCGCGCAGGCTGCCTGGGCGCAGGAGCGGTTGCCGCCGGCCCTGCAAACCATCCGGGATTACTGGCCGATCCGGGCCGTGGCGCCCGAGCTGCAAGCCATACGCCGTGCGTTTTATGCGCTATGCACGCAGATCGACCATCAACTGCGTGTGCTGGTCGGCACGCTGCGCGAAGAAGGACTGCTGGACGACACCATCATTCTGGTCAGTGGCGACCATGGCGATATGCTGGGCGACTTCGGGCTGTGGGCCAAGCGCCTGTTCTACGAGGGATCGGCCCAAGTGCCGATGATCCTGGTCGGCGCCGCCGGCGATGGGCGCGTGCCCGCCGATCACGTCGACGAGCGGCTGGTCGGCCTGCAGGACATCATGCCGACCTTGCTGTCGCTGGCCGGCTTGCCCATTCCGGACACGGTCGAAGGCCTGCCGATGGTCGGCGAGCGGCGGCGCGATTTTCTCTACGGCGAATGCAAGGAGAACGCGCTTGCCACGCGCATGGCGCACGATGGCCGGTACAAGCTGATCTGGTATCCCACCGGTAATGTGGTGCAGCTCTTCGATCTGCAGGAAGACCCTCGTGAGTGCCAGGACCTGGCGGGCGCCGCGGCGTATGCGAACGTCCAGCGCCGGCTGGAGGACGTGCTGGTATCGCGGGCGTGGGGCGTCGACGAGGCGTGGATATCGGATGGCCGCCTCGTCGGTATCGCCGCCGGTGGCGTGGCGTCGCGCGCCGATCGCCAGTTCGGCGGCCAGCGAGGCCTGCATTACCCGCAACCGCCGCTGAGCGATCCCTCGCGACCGGTGGGATCGCCGGGCTGATTGCGCCGGTCGGAGGAGGTGGAAGAACCGGGATTCCGCATGCGGCCCGGCACGGGCAGTACCGAACGACAACAACGATGAAGAGGGAGACGGACATCATGATGCGTATCAAGGCCGCGCTGGCCGGCGCGCTGGCGCTCTTTTGCACCCTGTGCGGCATGCCCGGCCAGGCGGCGGGCTGGCCCGCGGAAAAGCCCATACGCCTGATCGTGCCCTATCCGGCAGGGGGCAACGCCGATGTCATCGGCCGCGTTTTCGCGCGCAAGCTGGGCGAGGCGCTAGGGCAGACCGTGATCGTGGACAACCGCCCCGGCGCGGGCGGGTCGATCGGCGCGGCCCTGGCCGCCAAGGCGGATCCCGATGGCTACACGCTGTTGCTGGGCGATATCGCCACGCACGCGATCAACCGGCTTTCCATGCCGAATCTGCCCTACGACGCCCAGCGCGACTTCATGCCCGTCTCGCGCCTGACCAGTGTTTCCCTGCTGCTGGTCGCCAATCGCAAGTACGGCTTCAAGACAGCGGAGGATTTCATCGCCTATGCCAAGGCCCATCCAGGCAAGATGGCCTATGCCACCGGCGGCAACGGCACGCCCAGCCAGCTGGCCATGGAAATGCTGCGCGGCGCGGCGGGCATCGAGCTGCTGCAGATTCCCTACAAGGGCAGCGCCCCCGCGCTGACGGACGTGGCGTCCGGGCAGGTGGACGTGATGATCGACGGCGCGGCCACGCCGCTGGTCAAGGGCGGCAAGCTGGATTTGCTGGGCGTCACGGGAGACCGTTCGCCCGCTTTTCCGGACACTCCGACGCTGGCGCAGTCCGGCGTGACGGGTTTCCGCTTCGAGTCCTGGCATGGGGTTTTCGTGCCCAGGGGGACGCCGCCGGCGATCGTCGACCGGCTCGCCCGCGAATTCGCGCGCGTGGCTCAGGATCCGGAGGTCAGCCAGCAGTTCCGGGAGCTGGGCATCACGATGGATACGCAGCATGGCCCCGCCTTCGCTACCTTCATCGATCAGCAGCGGCGCGCCATTGAAACCCTGGTACGCGAGCGCGGCCTGCGCTTGGCGCAATAGCGGCCACGACCGCGGCTGCGCTTCGCGCCTTGCCATGCCCCCGGCTGCGTACTCATGCGAGGCTTCCTTTGGCGTTGACAGGCACTGGGCCGCCATGGGCGCCGGCATCGCGCCAGATATCCAGGTGAAAGTGCTCATCCTCATGGTGGATGATCCTGGTCATACCCGTCAGCCCATCCACGCGCGTATGAAGCGCGGGCGTCGGCTGCGGCCGGCCGTCCAGGTCTTTCGTGTAGTCGCACATCACCCATTCGCCACGAGGCGCGAGCGCGGCGCGGCAGCGCTCAAGGAGGCGGCTCAGGTGCGGCTCGGCGAAGTAATAGGCCAGCTCCGACACCACGACCAGGTCGCAGGTTTCGCCCTCACGCAGCGGCCACTCGTCCGGCAATCGGGCGACGTACGCGTGCACATTGGTCAAGCCGTCCTGCTTCAGGGCCTGTTCGCATAGGCGAATCGCCGTTGGGGATTCGTCGACCGCAATCAGCGTGTCGCAGCGCGGCGCCAGCAGCCGGGTCGTTTCGCCGTTACCGCAACCCAGCTCCAGGACGCGGCCATAACGGGCGTGCGGCAGACAAGCGACCAGCAAGGCGCGCTTGCGCTGCTCGTACCACGATGTGCGCACTTGCCAGGGATCCGGCGACTGCTGGTAAAGCGATTCGAAATCCTTCATGTTGGTCTCCTTGATGACCGCATCCACGTCGGCGTTTCTCGCGGCATCCCGCTTGCTGCGATACACCATCGCCGGCGCCGCCGGCGGTCTGAAACAACCCTTGAATAGGAGTGTGCAATGGCAGAGGAATTGAAAGACGTTTCGGTCGCGATCCTGGCGGTCGATGGCTTCGAACAGGCGGAATTGCTGGAGCCCTGCAAGGCGATCGCGGCCGCGGGCGGCCGCGCGGTGATCGTGTCCAACACGCTCGAGCCTATCCAGGGCTTCAGGCACACGGACAAGGGCGAGACGGTAAAGGTGGACTTGACGTTCACCGACGCGGACGCCGAGCCGGACAACTTTGACGCAGTCATGCTACCGGGCGGCGTGGTCAATGCCGACGAGATCCGGCGGCATCCCAAGGCCCAGGATTTCGTTCGCCGCATGGACGCGGCCGGCAAGCCCGTGGGCGTGATCTGCCACGGACCGTGGCTGCTGGTGTCGGCCGGTCTGACGCGTGGCCGTACCTTGACCAGCTGGCCTTCGCTGCAGGACGACCTGCGCAATGCGGGTGCGACGTGGGTGGACAAGGAAGTGGTGGTGGACCGCAACTGGGTCAGCAGCCGTAAGCCCGACGACCTGCCCGCCTTCAACCGCGAATTTCTATCGTTGGTGAGGAAGGGCGCGCACGCCCACCCAGCGTAGCGCGCCGGGCGGCCGCGGCGGTCTTCTCCGCGCGCGCCGCGTCGCCGGACAGGAAGTGCAGCAGGCGCCGTTCGTCGGCGTCCAGTCCGCGCGGCGCGGCCGGGGCCGCGCTGTGCGCGGGCAGCTCTCCGGCCAGGTAGGCATCGATGACGCGCGGATGGATATAGCATTTGCGGCAAACCGCGGGTGTATTGCCCAGGCGCTGGGCCACCGCCTTGACCACGTCCACCAGGTTGCGCTTGGCCTCGGTCTGCGTGGCCCAGGGACGCTTGCTCAGTTCCGCCAGCGCCAACACGGATCCCGCCCAGGTGCGGTAGTGCTTCGCGGTGAAATCGGCCTGGCCGGCCTGGCGCAGGTAGTCGTTCACGCAACCCGAGTCCACGACGCGCACCTTGCCGTCTTCTTCGCGGTAGGTGAACAGCTCGTGCCCGGTGATTTCCATGCAGCGTTTCACCACGGCGGCGATGCGGCGGTCGTTCACCGTGACGTCATGCTCGATGCCGCTCTTGCCCTTGAAACGGAAGCGGATGCGGCTGCCGGCGATCGTCGTGTGGCGGCGGCGCAGCGTGGTCAGGCCATAGGAGCCGTTCGCGCGGGCGTAGGCCGGCGAACCGATGCGGATGAACGTGGTTTCCAGCAGGCGAACCACCACCGCGACCACCTTGTCATGCGTCAGGCCCGGTCGGCCGAGGTCGCGCTCTACCTTGCGGCGGATGCGGGGCAGGGCCATCGCGAACGCCGGCAACTGCTCATACTTGTTGGCGTCGCGCACCGCATGCCAGGACGCGTGATAGCGGTATTGCTTGCGGCCCCGGGCATCGCGGCCCGTGGCCTGGATATGGCCCGACGGATCGGGGCATATCCACACGTCGGTGTAGGCAGGCGGAATGACCAGCGCGTTGATGCGCGCGATGACGTTGGGATCGCGGATGCGCTTGCCCCGCGCGTCGAAATACTCGTAGACGTCCCCGTTCAGCTGGCGCGTAATGCCAGGCCCGCGGTCGTCGACATAGATCAGGCCCGCGATCGCGCAGCATCCATCCTGCGCCACGGTGGCATCCACGGTGGTATCGGGAGCGGCGTTCCGGGACGGCGCGGTGCGGGATTCGGGCGGAGCAAGCAACATGGCGCGTTCCATCAGGGCGGCTTGCCCCCAAGCGGCAAGGCAGCCTGCCGGAGCAAGCCCCATGCCTGGCGTTCAGCCCAGCCGCAGCGAAGGTGCCTGCTTCAGGGCTCGGGCCTTGGCGACCGCCCGCAACGCATAGGCGATCGCGCCGGAAAACGCCTCGTCATACCAGGGGTTCGCGCCGCTGGTGGCGACGACGATGCCGTCCACGATCGCGCTGCCCCATACACCGGCGTCGCCGGCGCGCAAGAGATGCGGCGATACCGTCTCCAGCCCGTGCGTGTCGCGCCCCAGGCGCCAGGTGGTACGGGCCTTGGCGCGCGCGTAGGCGGCATAGTCGGCATCCCAGCTATCCCGGTCGCCCACGGCATGCTCAAGCAGGATGGCGTCCTCGAACGTCGCCTCCCACGGCCGCAGGGCGGGATTCATGATGACGATGTACAGGATGCCGCTTTCTCCGACGGTGGGATTGCGCAACGCGGCCTCGATGGAGGGCATCACCAGCGCAAGAGCTTGTTCGGCGTCGGCGGGAGCAAGGAAGAAGGGGGCGTGCTGGGGTGGGTTGGTGGCGTGCATGGTGTCCTCGGTGTCAGCGGCTCGCCGGTCGAGCAAGCCGCATGCCATGGGCAAGGGTCCGCCGGCGATACAGCGGGCCCGTGTCCGGAAGAAGGCCGCTGCTCGTCCCGAGGGACGCCATTGACCCATATCAAGACGCGAACCACGGGGCGCCGGTAGAGTGGGCTGACTTCTGGAGAACACCATGTATCGACACATCCTGGTCGCCGTCGACGGCAGCCTGACATCCGAACGCGCACTCGACCACGCGGTCTCGCTGGCGAAATCCCTGCATGCGCGGCTGCTGGGGGTCTATATCATCGAATACCCCAGCTCCGTCTATACGTCTGCCTTCATCGACGTGGCGCCTTTCCATGCCGCCATGGTGGAAGAAGGGCAGTCCGTATTGGACAAGGTGCGCACGAAGCTGCGCGACGCCGGGGTCGCAGGCGATGTCAAGCTGGTGGACGCAGGCGCGCTGAGCGGCACGATCGCGGAACAGATCGATGCCACGGCCCGCGAGACCCACGTTGACCTGGTTGTCATGGGCACCCATGGACGCCGCGGCTTCCAGCGCTTGATGATCGGAAGCGTCGCCGAAAGCTACGTACGGCTGTCAGAATGCCCGGTGATACTGGTGCCGCACAGGGAAGAGGAATAAAACGCGTGCAGCCGTTTTTCCGCTTCCAGTACCAGGAAGAACAGCACGCCGATCCCAAGCACGGCCGCGTTGTCGATGAATGACAGGGCACGCGTATGAAAAAGAGACTGCATGGCGGGCAGGTAAGTCATGGCCAATTGCAGCAGGAGGGTGGTGCCTACGCCCCATAGCACCGCCGGCGTGCCCCGCACACCGATCCATGTCAACGAGGCGGTCTCCAGGAAACGAACGCTGAACAGGTAAAAGACGTCCATGGCGACGATCGTATTGACGACGATGGTTTGAGCCCGCTCGGTTTCCAGGCCTCGCCATAACGCCCATTCGTACATGGAGAACGCTGCCGCCATGAAGAGCAGCGAGACGATCGCGACCCGCCACGCCACGCGCCCGGTAAGCAAGGGCGCGTGCGGCGGGCGTGGGGGGCGGCGCATGATGCCAGCTTCGGCCGGTTCGAATGCCAGCGTCAGCGCCAGGGTGGCGGAGGTCGCCGTGTTCACCCAGAGGATCTGCGTCGGCGTGATGGGCAGCGTGATGCCCAGCAGGATGGCCGCGGCGACGAAGAGCGCCTGGCCGCCATGGGTAGGCAAGGTCCAGGCGATTGCCTTCGCGACGTTGTCGTAGACGGTACGCCCTTCGCGCACCGCGGCGACAATGGAGGCGAAGTCGTCATTCAGCAGGACGATGGAGGCCGACTCCTTGGCAGCTTCCGTTCCCTTGCGACCCATGGCGACGCCTACGTCGGCACGCTTGAGCGCGGGCGCGTCGTTCACGCCATCGCCTGTCATCGCCACGATTTCCCCATGCGCCTGCAGCGCGGTCACCAGCCGCAGCTTGTGTTCTGGCGTGGTGCGCGCGAATACATCCGTTACCGATATGAGCTCGCGCAGCGCCTCGTCCGAAAGGCGGTCCAGGCGGGCGCCCGTGATGACGTTCTCGTGCCAGGCCAGATGCAGCCGCCGTGCCACCCAACGGGCGGTTTCAGGATGGTCGCCGGTAATCATCTTTACCGCGATGCCCGCATGGCGGCATTCCTGCACGGCGGTGATGGCGTCCGGCCGCGGTGGGTCCACCAGGCCGAGCAAGCCCAGGAGGGTCAGGCCGCTTTCCGCGCCGCCCACGGACAGCCTGGTGGCCATGCCCATGTCGCGCGTCGCCACCGCGATGACCCGGTGGCCCTGGGACGCCATGGCCTGCGTGAGGGTGTGCCAGTGCGCCGGATCCAGCGGTGCATCGCCTGCCTCGGTGCGCTGCGTCGAGCACATCGCGACGATGCGCTCCGGTGCACCCTTGACATAGAGCGCCGCCGTCCCGGCGCCGCTTCGATGCAACGTGGCCATGTAGCGGCTGCGCGAGTCGAAAGGAACTTCGTCGATACGCGGCATGCGGCCCGCCAGGGCGCCGGCGTCGCGGTGGATCTTGCCGGCCAGGACGATCAGTGCCCCCTCCATGGGGTCTCCCGACACCGTCCACTGGCCGTCCCGTTCCTGCGTCGACGCGTCCACGCACAGGGCGCAGGCCTGCGCGAGCGCGGACAGTACCGCACTGGATCCCGAGTCCATGGGTTCTCCCGCGAAAAGAACCTGTCCCGCCGGCGCGTACCCGCTGCCGGTAACCTCGTAGGTCGCGTCCGCTGTCCCGACGGCTTGCACCGTCATCTCGTTTCTCGTCATCGTTCCCGTCTTGTCGGAACAGATGGTGGTGACTGCCCCCAGCGCCTCGACCGCGGGCAGATGGCGGATGATGGCCTGGTGGACAGCCATATGCCGCACGCCGATGGCCAGGGTCACGGCAAGGACGGCGGGAAGTCCTTCGGGAATGGCCGCCACCGCGATGCCGATGCCGCGCAGCAGTGCCTCGTCCGCCGTTCTTCCACGCAGCATGACGTCGATTGCGATGATCGCCCCGTCCACCGCCAGCACCGCGGCGGTGACCGTCCGGGTGAAGCGGTCCATCTTGCGCAGCAAGGGCGTACGGGTGGGCTCCGTGCCCGCCACCATATCGCTGATGCGGCCGAGCTCGGTGCGCACGCCGCAGGCGACGACCATGGCGGTCGCCGATCCGCCCACGATCAGCGTGCCCGCATACGCCATGCAGGTGCGCTCGGCCAGCGGCGCGGTCTCCGGTACCCGCCCGACGCTTTTTTCCACGGGCGCGGATTCTCCCGTCAGGGGTGCTTCCTGGATCAACAGCCCATGTGCGCGCAACAGGCGGGCATCCGCCGGGACCTTGTCGCCGCCCTCAAGATGGATGATGTCTCCTTGCACCAGGTCCACCGCGGGCACGGTAAGGCGTTGGCCGTCCCGTTGTACCGATGCAGTGGGCGCCAGCATGTTGCGTATGGCGGCCAAGGCAGTCTCCGCCCGCTGTTCCTGCAAGAGGCCGGCGACGGCGTTCACCAATACAACGGCCAGGATGACAGATGTATCGACATAATCGCCCAGTGCCAGCGTGCCGCCCGCACAGGCCAGCAGCACGTAGATGAAGAAGCTGTTGATCTGGGCCAGGAAGCGCCGGACCACGCCGGGCCGCGGCGGCGCGCCGAGGCGATTGGCGCCATGCAGGCGAAGGCGTTCCGCGGCCTGGGTGCTGGTCAGTCCTTCCCGGGTTGCGCCGATCCGGTCCGCCACGTTGCGGCGCGGCAAGGCATGCCAGGGTGCCGCCGGTACGGCGACCGCTTGTGGGGAAACGACGTCGCGCATGGTTGTCCTTGTGTCGCGTATATCGGGCCGAGGCGATGGTGCGGCGTTCATGCTGGCCAGCGCGATGGTGAGGCGACTCTTGACGCACGTCAAGGACACCTTCGCCGCTAGCGGTAGAGTGGACACAAACCTTGGCGTCCCGCCGTGCGAAGGCGGGGCCGCGCCGGCGCACGGGGGAATCTCATGTACACGAAAATATTGGTTCCGGTGGACGGCAGCGAGACGAGCGACAAGGCGCTGGAGCACGCCGCGCGGCTGGCGTCCCTTTGCCGCGCCGAGATCCGTTTGCTGCATATCGTCGATCCGCTCGTGTATGCCAACGGCTTCGAGCGTCCGCGGGTGTATCTGGAACAGGTACTGCCGGCCATGGTGCGTGCCGGCCATCGCATCCTGGCGGCCGCGCGCAAGCGTCTTGAACACCAGGGCGTGCCGTGCGATTGCCACCTGGTGGAATGCGATGGTCACCGGGTATCCGAGCTCATCGTCGCCCATGCCCGCAGCTGGAAAGCCGATCTGATCGTCATGGGCACCCATGGCCGGCGCGGCGTCAATCGCGTGCTGATGGGGAGCGATGCCGAATCCGTGGCGCGGACCTCGCCCGCTCCCGTGCTGCTGGTCCGGCCTAACGATGCCGGTCCTGGCCGCGTCGGGCAGTCCGGTACCGGGGTCACCGCGCGCGGAGACGATGCGTTGTAAGCGCCCTGAGGCCCGCGCGCTGCCGGGCGGACGTCAAGGCACCAGCACGGCCGCGCCCGCCAGCCTGCCTTCGCGCAGGTCCGCAAGTGCCTCGTTGGCGTGCGAAAGCGGATAGGCCTTGGTATGCGTCTGGACCTGGGCGGCGGCGGCGACGCCCAGGAACTCCTCGCCATCGCGACGCGTCAGGTTGGCCACGGACACGATTTGCCGCTCTTCCCACAGCAGCCGGTAAGGAAAGCCCGGGATGTCGCTCATGTGTATGCCACCGCAAACCACCCGTCCGCCCTTGTGCACGGCCGCCAGTGCGGCCGGCACCAGCGCGCCCACGGGCGCGAAGATGATCGCCGCATCCAAGGCGACGGGCGGCCGCTGGTCGGCTCCGCCCGTCCAGACCGCCCCCAGCGTATGCGCAAGGGCCTGCGCCGCCTCATCGCCGGGTCGGGTGAAGGCATACACCGATCGTCCCTGCCAGCGGCAGACCTGGGCCAGGATATGCGCGGCGGCGCCAAATCCGTACAGGCCGATGCGCCGGGCATCGCCGGCAGCGCGCAGCGATCGCCATCCGATCAGGCCGGCGCACATCAAGGGTGCCGCCGCGACCGGATCGCTGAAGCCCGCCAGTGGAAACACGAAGCCGGCATCGGCCAGGACGTGCGTGGCGAATCCGCCGTCGCGCGTATAGCCCGTGAACAGCGGCGTATCGCACAGGTTCTCGCGGCCGCTGCCGCAGTATGGGCAATGGCCGCAGGTATGCGCCAGCCAGGACACCCCCACGCGCATGCCGGGAACCAGGCCCGGCCGCTCCGTGCCGAGCGCTTCGACGATACCCACGATCTCGTGTCCGGGAACGATGGGCAAGGCAGGGTCGGGCAGCTCGCCGTCCACGACGTGCAGGTCGGTGCGGCAGATGCCGCAGGCCTCGACGCGGATACGGACCTGGCCTGGGGCCGGGTGGGGCAGCGCCCGCGTTTCGAGCGTGAGAGCCTGGCCTGGCTTGTGCAAGACCATCGCATCCATGGCGCCTCCTTCGATGTGGCCATTGGATCCAAATGTAGCGGCCGTGGCAGCGGCCGCGTTGACGTGGATCAACACGCCATGTCGCCGGATGGAGGAAGGTCTACCTGCGTGGGTCGATCCGCGCGGATGGCATCGGCGATGTCGCCGCGCGCCGGCATGGACTGTTTGCGGGAAGACGAAGATGAGCATCAGGAATCTAAGGGCCTTGTTCCAGCCCGCGTCGGTGGCGATCGTCGGCGCCTCGGAGCGGCCCTGTGCCGTCGGCGCCCACGTGCTGTCCAATGTCCGGGCGGCGGGCTACGCGGGCAAGATCTATGCCGTCAATCCCAAGCACTGCGTCGTGCGCGGCATCCCGTGTTATCCCGATATCGCGAGCCTCCCGGCCGCTCCTGATCTCGCGGTCATCTGCACGCCGGCCGCGACAGTCCCCGGACTGATCGCCGAGCTGGGAGCCAAGGGCACGAAGGCCGCGGTGGTCTTGAGCGCCGGCCTGTCCGCGGCAACGGTCGCGGGAGGCGCCTTGCGGGCGGCGATGCTGGCCGCGGCGCGGCCGCACTTGCTGCGCATACTCGGTCCCAATTGCCTGGGAGTCCTGATCCCGGGGCTGGGCCTGAACGCCAGTTTCGCGCCCGCCATGGCGTTGCGCGGGCGGCTGGCCTTCGTCTCGCAGTCCGGTGCGTTGGCCACCGCGGTGCTGGACTGGTCGAACAGCCGCAATATCGGTTTTTCGCATTTCATCACGCTGGGCGATAGCGCGGACGTCGATCTTGGCGATGTGCTGGACTACCTGTCCGATTGCGGGGACGCCCGTGCCATCCTGCTGTATGTCGAGTCGGTGACCGCGGCCCGCAAATTCATGTCGGCGGCGCGGCGCGCGGCGCGCAACAAGCCCGTCGTCGTGGTCAAGGCGGGCCGGGCGGCCGAAGGCGCGCGCGCCGCGGCCACGCATACCGGCGCGCTGGCCGGTTCGGACATTGTCTACGACGCCGCGATACGCCGCGCCGGCATGCTGCGCGTGGACACCACGGACGAGCTGTTCGGTGCCGTCGAAACGCTGGCGCGCGCGCGCCCCTTGCGCGGCGACCGCCTGGCCATCATGACCAACGGTGGAGGCGCCGGCGTCATGGCGACCGATGCGCTGGTGCGCGGCGGCGGTACGCTGGCGCCGCTGGACCCCGCCACCCTGGACGCGTTGAATGCCGTGCTCCCCGCGACCTGGTCGCACGCCAATCCCGTGGATATCGTGGGCGACGCACCGGTAAGCCGTTACGTGGAGGCGATGGATATCCTGCTGCGCGATCGCGGCAGCGATGCCGTGCTGTTCCTGCATGCGCCCACCGCCATCGTGCCCAGCGAGGACATCGCGGCGGCCCTGCAGTCCGCTATCGTGGCCGCGCCACGCAATGTGTTCGCGTCCTGGCTGGGCGGCGACGCCGTATCCCATGCGCGCAAACGCTTCCGCCGGGCCGGCATTCCCACCTACGACACGCCCGAACAAGCCGTGGACGCGTTCCTGTACGTCGTGGAGTACCAGCGCAACCAGGCGCTGCTGCTGGAGACGCCCTCGTCGGACGGCGGTGAAACGACAGGCAATCCCGAGCAGGTCCGCGCCATCGTCGCGGGCGTGCTCGCTGCCGGCCGGACCATGCTGGCGGACAGCGAGGCCAAGGCGGTCCTGGCCGCCTACGGGATACCCGTGCTGGAGACCCGCATCGCGGCCGACGCCGAACAGGCGGTTGCCTGCGCGGCGGCGCTGGGCTATCCCGTGGCGGTGAAGATCCTGTCTTCGGCGATATCGCACAAATCCGACGCCGGCGGCGTGGCGCTGGACCTCGAAACCGCGGACCAGGTCCGGGGCGCTGTCCGGGCCATCGTGCGGCGGACCGGCCAGTTGCGGCCCGACGCGTCGATCGAAGGCTTCATCGTCCAGAAGATGCTGCGCCGGCCGCATGCGCACGAGCTGATCGTCGGCGCCTCGGTGGACGCGGTATTCGGCCCCATCGTCCTGTTTGGCCACGGCGGCACGGCGGTGGAGGTCGTGGCGGACCGCGCGGTGGGACTGGTCCCGCTGAACGAGCCGCTGGCCCGCGACATGGTGGCGCGTACGCGCGTGGCGGCGCTGCTGGCCGGGTATCGGGACCAGCCCGCCATCGACCACGTGGCCCTCTACCGGGTGCTGATGCAGGTGTCGCGGCTGATGTGCGATATCCCGGAGATCGTCAGCCTGGACATCAATCCGCTATTGGCCGACGCCGGCGGCGTGGTCGCCGTCGACGCGCGCGTCGGCGTCGCCCGGCATGCCGGCCTGGCCACCGACCGCCTGTCCATCCTGCCGTATCCGGCGGCACTGGAAGAGCGCATGCCCTGGGGCGATTCCACCATCCTGATCAGGCCGGCCCGTCCGGACGACGAGGCACGGTACGCCCGCTTTTTCACCGCGTTGACGCCGGACGACGTGAGGCGCCGTTTTTTTGGCATGATCGGCCAGCTGCAGCACCGTGAGCTGGCCCGCATGGTGCAACTGGATTACGACCGCGAGATGGCTTTCCTGGCGATCCGCAAGGACGCCGACGGGGCGGCCTGCGTGTTGGGCGAGGCCCGGGCGATCGCGGATCCCGACCTGGAGTCCGCCGAGTTTGCCCTGATGGTGCGATCCGACCTGAAGAACCGCGGTCTCGGTACGCTTTTGCTGACGCGCCTGATCCGCTATTGCGCCGGGCGCGGGATGGGATCGCTGTGGGGAACGGTCATGGGCGACAACGTCGCCATGCTGGAACTGGCGCGGCGCTGCGGCTTTGGCGCGCAATCGCAGGGCATGGGATCGGAAGTCCTGATCCGCCTGGCGCTGAACAGTGCCGACATCGGGCCCGTGCAGCCGCTGGCGGTAGATCCGGTGTACGTGCGCTGAGCCTGCGGCAAGCACGCGGCGGCGCGATGCTGCGTCACGCCGCGCACGGCCCGCGCTGTTCGAGGTGCCGTCTTCTACTTCACCACGGTCACCGGAACATGCGCCAGGCTCAGCGTTTTCCTGGTGACGGAGCCCAGCCACATTCCCGATGCGGCACCGAGCCCGCGCGTACCCATCACGATCTGGTCGCATTTGTGCTCGTCGGCCATCGATGCGATCGTCTCCGCCACATGCCCCACCTTGATATGGGAGTTATAGGGTATGCCCGCTCGCTCCAGAAACGGCCTGGCCTTCGCCAGCGCGGCTTCGCCTTCTTCGTCGTGGTAGCGCCGGACGGTCGCGGCGTCGATGAACAAGCGTACGTTGCCCGACAGGATAGGGATCTGGACGTTGAGCAGCTGTACCGTCAGGGGCGCATAGGCTTTGGCGTGGTCGATCACGTAGTTCAGGGCGCGGATCGCGTTGTCGGATCCGTCCATCGGGACGAGTATGCTGGTCATGGGTTTTCTCTTTATGGTCAATGTAGCGACGGCTGGTCGCGGCCCGCTTCCGGATCTTGCCGGCGTGCCCGGTCGCTGGTCTCGCGCAGCAGCCGCTCCGCGGTTTCCAGCGTCCGTATCGAATCTTCGATATCGAGCCCGGCGGCCAGGACGAATTGGATGAGTTGCGCGGCCATCCGCGTGACGTCATACGGTTCTGCTTTCATGATGTTCTCCCAAGTGCAGAAAGCAGTGTGTGATGTGCGTCGCCATGCGTTCTTGATCTGCGTCAAATGGCATCCCGTCCCGTAACGGCTGTTACGCGCCCTCGTCCTGGAGGGCCGATGTCACAGGCTCAGTGCTCGTACACATAGGTTCCGGGCGCATCGCACAAGGCGGTATCCGGCGGAAAGGCCGGCGGCGCGCCCTTGGCGCTGGAATGCCTGGCCAGCCATGCCTGCCAGTGCGGCCACCAGGATCCGTCGACCTTGTCGGCGTGTGCCTGCCATTCGCCCGGGGGCCGGTAGCGTTCCCCGCGATGCCGCAGCCGCCACCGGAAATAATGGTGCGGCCGGCCCGGTTCGCTGACGATTCCGACGTTGTGTCCCCCGGAGCACAGTACGAACGTCAGGTCCCGGTGGTTCAGAAGGTGAAGCTTGTAGACCGATTCCCAGGGCGAGATATGGTCGCGCTCCGTGGCGACGACATACATCGGCGACCGGATATCGGCCAAGGCGACCGGTTCTCCGTCCACGCACAGGCGGCCGGCCGCCAGATCATTGTCCAGATACAGCTCGTGCAGGGTCTGGCTGTGCATCTTGTAGGGAAGGCGCGTGGTGTCGGCATTCCACGTCATCAGATCGTTGATCTGCAGTTGTCGTCCCAGCAGGTAATCCCTGACCAGGCGCGACCAGATCAGGTCGCGCGAGTTCAATATCTGGAACACGCCGGCGAGCTGCTTGCCGTCCAGGTAGCCTTGCTGCCACATCAGGGCATCCAGGCAGGCGACCCCGCTGGGACTCAGGAACAGGCCGAGTTCTCCCGGCTCTTCGAAGTCCGTCTGCGCGGCCAGCAAGGTGACGCTGCGCAGCAGCGGACGGCGTTCGTGGCGGCGCGCCAGCGCCGCGGCGCCGATGGACAGCAGCGTGCCGCCCAGGCAGTAGCCCACCCCATGGACCGCGCAGCCGCCGCATTCCTGCGACGCATGCCGAAGCGCGGTGAACAAGCCGTCGTGCAGATACTCGGGCAGCCCCCAATCGCGCGCTTCGTCGCGCGGATTCTTCCAGGACACCGCGAAGACGGTATGGCCCTGATCCACCAGATATCGCACCAGAGAATTGTGCGGGGACAGGTCCAGGATGTAGTACTTCAGCAGCCACGACGGCACGATCACGACGGGTTCGCGCCAGGCTTGACGCGTGCGCGGCGCATACCGGATGAGCTCGAAAAGCGCATTGCGGTAAACCACGACACCGGGCGTGGCGGCGACGTCCTTGCCGACCCGGAAAACCTGGCGGTTTTCCGCCGATGTGCCGGGGGCGCAATTCGACAACAGGTCCCAGGCATCCGCGTGCAGGCGTCGGGCGCCTTGCAGCAGATTCAACCCATGGGTCTGCACGACCGTTTCCATCACCTCGGGGTTGGTGAACCAGAAGTTGCTGGGCGACAGTATGTCCAGCACTTGCCGGCCGATGAAATTCATTACTTTCGCGTGCTGTGTCGACACGCCGCGGACATCATGGGTCGCCGCGTCCCAGCCGCCCTCCATGCGTTGGAACGCCGTGCGCCATACGCTGTACGGCCAGTTCGTCCAATCCGGGTGGCGGAAACGCGGATCGGGTTTGTGGTGGCGGGCCTGGTATCGCGCGGCGGCTTGTTCCGGGGAAAGCTGCGCGCTCTGCAGGAGGGAGAGCTGCTTGCCCGGGGAAACGGCCAAGTGCATGGCCCAATCGAGCCAGTCGAGATAAATGCCGATCGGAGAGACCCCACCCGCATTGCGGGCGATCGCGGCCAGGCTGAGACGGTCCAGGCCATGCCAGGGTGGCTCGGGTGGCAGCGGGGCGCATTGCGGCGGCGGACCGGACGCCACGGGCTGCGCATTTTTTCCCGCCGCGGCGCTGCTCATCGCCGGTTCCTTCATCGCGTCGAAGTGCCTGGACATCGCGCCACCTTGTGAGACTGGGATCATGCAGGGATGCTAGGACAGTGGCGAAAGGATGTATTGATGTAACGCAAGCCGATGCGACCTTGACGCGCGTCAATACCGGAACCGCGCAAACGCCTAGTCTGGGAAGACTGCATTCATCATCGGCCGGGTGCGCCCCGTTCGGGCCCGGCGAACCAGGGAGGGCGCCGGGATGCCGCAAAGAATCGTTTTGATTACAGGTGGAATGGGTGGGCTGGGCGAGGCCATGGTGGCCCGGTTCCATCAGGCAAACCACCGCATCGTCGTCACGGCCTCGCCCGCGAATCGCGATATATCGGACTGGCTGGACAAGCACCGGCGCATGGGCATGGACATCGCCGCCTACCCCGCCGACGTCTCCGATTACGACAACTGCCTGGCCTGTGTGCAGCGCATCCAGGCGGAAGTCGGGACCGTGGACATCCTCGTCAATAACGCTGGCATCACGAAAGACGCGAGCGTGCGGAAGATGACGCACGCCGATTGGGACCGTGTCCTGCGTACCGACCTGGACTCGGTATTCAACATGACCAAGCCCGTCCTGGAAGGCATGCTGGCCAAGCGCTGGGGGCGGATCATCAACATCTCGTCCGTCAATGGGCAGCGTGGGCAGTTCGGGCAAGCGAATTATGCCGCCGCCAAGGCGGGCATCCATGGTTTCACCATGTCCCTGGCCCTGGAGATGGCCACCCACGGGGTCACCGTCAATACGATTTCCCCGGGCTACCTGGCGACCAGGATGGTGACCAGCATGCCGCCCAACGTCCTGGAGACCAAGGTGCTGCCTTTGATTCCCCTGAGGCGCCTGGGCCGGCCGGAGGAAGTCGCGGCCCTGGCGGTGTTTATCGCGTCCGACGACGCGGCCTATATCACCGGCGCCAATTTGGCCATCAACGGCGGCCTGCATATGCATTGAGTGACGGGCAAGATGCGTATCCATGCGTGCCCGGGCCCGAGTGCCCGGGCCGCTCATGGAAACCCAAAAAGGGCCACGGAAATGTGTGCGCTCGCTTAAAATCGCGGGATCGAACGCAAGTCCGAACGGCGCCGCGATGCGGATGCCGCCTCCGCCATCCATTCATTCCGGCCGCCGCGCGCCATCGCATGAAAGACCACATACTGGAAAGCCAGACGCTGGATTGGCTGATTCGATCCGCGAAGGAAGCGATCGTTATCTCGGACGCCCAGGGTCGCCTCGCGATGGGCAACGACGCCACCGCCCGCCTGTTTGGCCACGAGGCCGACGGCCTGGCAGGCCTGCACCTGTCGGACCTGTTGCCAGACTTGCGCGTGGACGGGCAGGGCGAGGGCCGTGCCCACGCCACCGACGCCGAATTCCTTGAAGTCTCCGGGCGGCGGGCGGACGGCACGGCGTTCCCCGTGGAGGTCTGTGTTTCCCCCCTGACCACGCACTGGGGCCTGCCCCTGTTCATGATCAGCATCCGCGACATCCGGCCCCGCAAGCAGGCGGAGCAGGCCGTGCGGGACAACGAGGCCCGGCTGCGGGCAGTCTTCGACACGGCCGTCGATGCCATCGTGACCATCGACGAACGAGGCAGCATCGAACGCTTCAACCCCGCGGCCGTGCGCATCTTCGGCTATACCGAAGCCGAAGTGCTGGGGCGGAATGTGTCCATGCTGATGCCCAGTCCTTACCAGGAGATGCATGACGGCTACCTGGATCACTACCTGCGCACTGGCGAGAAAAAGATCATCGGCATCGGTCGCGAGGTCGTAGGCATGCGCAAGGATGGCACGGTGTTTCCCATGGACCTGGCCGTCGCCGAAATGCGGGTGGGCGACCGTCGCATGTTCACCGGCATGGTGCGCGACATCACCGAACGCAAGCGCTCCGAAGCCGAGTACGCGCAGTTGCTGCGCGAGGTGACGAGCGCAAACGAGGAGCTGACCAATTTCGCCTATATCGTTTCGCACGACCTGAAGGCACCGCTGCGCGGCATCAGCTCCCTGGCGAGCTGGCTGATGGCCGACTACGCGGACAAGCTGGACGACGAGGGGCGCGAGCACCTGCGGCTGCTCGCCGGCCGGGTACATCGCATGAGCGGCCTGATAGACGGCATCCTGGAGTATTCGCGGATCGGACGCATCAAGGAGGCCCGCGTACCCGTGGACCTGGATCTGCTGGTGCGGGAGATCATCGACCTGCTGGCGCCCCCCGGGCACATCCAGGTAAGCATCGACGATCCGCTGCCTGTCGTGGTCGCCGAACGCACGCGCATGCAGCAGGTTTTCCAGAACCTGATTTCCAATGCGATCAAATACATGGACAAGCCCCAGGGCATCGTACGCATCGGATGCGAGCCGGCAGGGGAACGCTGGCGCTTTTCCGTGGCGGACAATGGCCCCGGCATAGAAGAGCGCCACCACGAACGCATTTTCCAGTTGTTCCAGACGCTGGCGCCGCGCGACCGTATCGAAAGCACGGGCGTCGGCCTGACCTTGGTCAAGAAGATCCTCGAAATGTACGGCTCCGACGTCACCCTGCAATCGGTGGTGGGTGCCGGAACCACGTTCTATTTCACGCTCCCCGCTTCGGATAACACACAGGCGCGGACTGAGCGGGGTATCAGCCCATGAAAACTTCGACAACGCCCATACTGCTGGTCGAGGACGATACCGTGGATGCCATGACGGTCAAGCGCGCCCTCAAGGAAATCAGCGTCGCGAATCCGCTGGTCCGCTGCGAGAACGGCGAAGAGGCCATCGCCTATCTGCGCGATCCCGCCAACGACGTGCCTTGCATCATCCTGCTGGATCTGAATATGCCGGTGATGAACGGCATCGAGTTCCTGCATGTGATCAAGAAGGATGAACAGTTGCGGCGCCTGCCGGTGATCGTCTTGACGACGTCGGAAGAACAGCAGGACAAGATAAACAGCTTCAACATGAGCGTGGCGGGCTATATCGCCAAACCGGTGGATTACCGCCAGTTTGTCGACGTCATGCGCTCCATCGACCTTTACTGGACGATCAGTGAACTCCCTTAGCGGGTCCCCGATCCGTATCCTGCTCGTCGAAGACGATGTGGTGGACCGCATGGCGTGCCGCCGCGCCCTGGCGGCGGACCCGGTCCACCGTTTCGACGTGGCCGAATCCGAGACAGCGGCGGAGGCCCTGGCTCGCTTGCGCTCGGAGGACTTCGATGCCGTGCTGCTGGATTACCGGCTGCCCGACAGGACCGGCCTGGAATTCCTGGCGGAACTCTCGGACGACGCCGGTGAAGTGCCGATCCCGGTGCTGGCGCTGACCGGCGAAGAAAGCGCCGCCGTCGCCGTCGAGATGATGCGCCATGGGGCGCGCGACTACCTCTACAAGGACCAGGACCGCCATTACCTGCAGGCCTTGCCCGCGGCCATCGAGCGCATGCTGCGAGGGCAGCGGATGCTGGAGGATAAGCGGCAGGCCGAGGCGATGTTCCGCACCCTGGTCGAGCAGACGCAAACGATCACCTATGTCCGCGAACTGGGTGAGGCGGGTGGTTTCCGTTACGTCAGTCCGCAGGTGCGCACGCTGGGCTACACGGCCGAGGAATGGCTGGCCGATCCTTCCTTGCGCCTGGCCACCATTCATCCGGCGGACCGTCGTCGCGCCGAGGCGGCGATTCATCGCCGCATGGTCGACGGCGGTCCCATGCGCCTGGAATACCGGCTGGTCGGCAAGGACGGCCGGGAACGCTGGTTCCGCGACGAGGCCGAAGTGGTGCGCGATCCGGCCGGCCGCAAGCTGTTCCTGCAGGGCATCCTGATCGATATCACGCAGGACAAGCTGGCCGAGGAAACCCTGCGCGAATCGCGCGAGGCCCTGCGCCGGCTGGCCGCGCACCAGGAAAGCATCAAGGAAAGCGAGCGCAAGCGTATCGCCCAGGAGATCCACGACGAATTGGGCGGCCTGCTCACGGGCATCAAGGCGTACGTGTCCGTGTCCGCCGAACGTGTCGCGAAGGCCGGCGGGACGCCCGATCCGCTGCTGGTGGAGGCCGCGCGGCTCACCGAGGACGCCATCCAGGCGGTCCGGCGCGTCATCAACGACCTGCGGCCCAGCGTGCTGGACCAGCTCGGCGTGTGGGATGCCATCGCGTGGTATGCCAGCCAGGTGGAGGCCCGTTTCGGGCTGGTATGTGACTGCATCATCGCGCCCACGGCCGCCGCCGCGCCGGTCGATGCGGATCGCAGCACCATGCTGTTTCGCATCGTTCAGGAGTCCTTGACCAATGTCGTGCGCCACGCCGAGGCGTCGCTGGTGTCGGTGCACGCCGCGGCGAAGGATGGCGTGGTCATGGTGGAAATCTGCGACGACGGCAAGGGCTTTGCCGCCGAGCAGCCGGCGAATCGGCATTCCTGGGGCATCCAGGGCATGCAGGAACGTACCCGCCATTTCGGTGGGCAATTGACCGTATCCAGCGTGGCCGGCAAGGGGACACGCGTGGCGCTCAGACTGCCTTTGGAAGATGTCGATGGCCAGTGAATTCATAGACGTCCTGCTGGTGGACGACCATACCGTCGTGCGCAATGGCGTGCGCCTGATGCTTAGTTCGGCCACCGACATCCGCGTCGTGGGCGAAGCGGAAAACGCGCTGCAAGCGCTGGAACAAGTAAAGGCGCGGCATTTCGATGTCGCCCTGATCGACATCGCGATGCCGGGCAAGAACGGCCTGGATCTGCTGCAATCGCTGCGCGCGGAAAAGCCCGGGCTGGCGGTCCTGGTGCTCAGCACCTACGCCGAGGACATCTACGCCGTGCGGGCATTGAAACTGGGCGCGGCGGGCTACCTGACCAAGGACAGCCCGACGTCGACCTTGATCGAGGCCGTGCGCAAGGCAGCCGCGGGCGGCAAATACGTCAGCCCCTCGTTGATGGAGCGCTTCGCCGTCATGATGGGCGGCGGCAGCGCGGGAAGCCACGAGGCGCTGTCGAATCGCGAGCTGGAAGTGCTGAAGATGATCGCCAAGGGCGAAAGCCTTGCGCGCATTGCCGAGGTGCTGCATCTCAGCCCGAAGACGGTCACCACCTACCGTGCGCGCATCCTGGAAAAGATGGGCCTGCGCAGCAACGCCGAACTGGCGCGCTATGCGGCGGAAAACGGCCTGTTGATGTAGGGCTTTCAACCGGTTTTCCGCTGTCCTTCAAGGCTTTCCTGCTTTCCATTCAGCGCCATTATTCTTTACCGAGGGTGTCCGGCGCGTTGCGCGCCGGCGCTCCAGGCGGCGCCGCGGCGGGCGCGGCGGGAACCCGGCGCACCACCAGTCCTTCCCGCGTGGCGCCCTCCATGATGGGCGCGTCCGCATGACGCACCACCGCCAGATACACCGTGAACATGCAGGCCACCAGGGCCGCCGCGGGCCCGGCCATCAGTATCCAGGGCCACGGTTCGCGATACCAGGGGCGGGAAGGGGGGACTAGGGGCTGGGTCATGGTGGTCCGCTCCAGGCAGGGTAGGCGCGAGAATCCGGGCGCGGTGCCCGGCGCTCTCACTGGGGAATGAAGAAACTCGCGGCTTCGTCCGTGCGCAAGACGGCGCCATTGGGACCGGTGCCCAGGGCGTGAATCACGATCTTGTGCGCCCCCGCCGCGGCATCGCGCGCGGGAGCCCGGGCCACCGCGGCGACGACCTTGTTGTCCAGGGCATTGACATGGACGCTCGCCGCGCCGGAGGGCAGCGCAACGACGATGCCCTCCATGCCCTCCGCCGACAGGGCCACGTCCAGCGGCGTGTCCGAGGTGTTCATGAACTGCAGGCGGTAGACATTCTCGATCATGCCCCCGGCGACCTCGCGGCCCAGCACGCCGCGGTCGCGGATGACGTCCATGCGCAGCGGCTGGCGCAGCCATAGCGCGCCCATCAGGCCGATCGCCAGGGCGCCCAGCAGCGTCCCGTACGCCAGCGTGCGCGGACGCAGCAGCCGACGCAGGGCGGCACGGCGGGAAAGGCGGTCCGTCACGGCGCGCTCGGAGGCGTAGCGGATCAGCCCCGGCGCATAGTGCATTTTCTTCATGACGTCGTTGCAGGCGTCCACGCAGGCGCCACAGCCGATGCACAGGTACTGCAGGCCGTTGCGGATGTCGATACCGGTGGGGCAGACCTGTACGCACCAGTGGCAGTCGACGCAATCGCCCAGTCCCAGCGATGCCGGGTCCGCCTGGCGCGAACGGCCGCCGCGCGGTTCGCCGCGCCCCTTGTCGTAGGTCACGACAAGGGTGTCCTGGTCGACCATGACGCTCTGGAAGCGCGCGTAGGGGCACATGTACTTGCATACCGATTCGCGCAGGAAGCCGGCATTGCCCCAGGTCGCCAGGCTGTAGAACACGATCCAGAACCATTGCCACGGCCCCAGCTGCAGCGTGAACAGATCGTGCGCCAGCTGCCGGATGGGTGCGAAATAGCCGATGAAGGTGCTTCCCGTCCACCATGCGATGGCCAGCCACAGTACATGCTTGGTGGCCTTCAGCCGCAGCTTGCGCGCCGTCCAGGGCGCCTGGTCCAGCCGCTGGCGCGCCGCGCGGTCGCCTTCCACCTTGCGCTCTATCCAGGCGAAGATCTCGGAATAGACGGTCTGCGGACAGGCGTAGCCGCAGAACAGGCGTCCCGCCAGCGCGGTGAACAGGAACAGCGCCAGTGCCGAGATGACCAGCAGCACCGCCAGGTAGACCACGTCCTGGGGCCAGAGCACCAGACCGAACAGGTAGAAGCGTCGCGCGCCCAGGTCGAACAGCACGGCCTGGCGTCCGTCCCATTGCAGCCACGGCAACCCGTAGAACAGCGCCTGGGTCAGGAAGACGAAGGCGATGCGCCAGCGGGCGAAGGTGCCCGTCACCGCCCGCGCGTAGATTTTGACTTCGGCCTCGATCATGGCTTGCCCGACGCCAGGGCATTGCCGGCGTTGGCGCCGGTCGCGCCATTCGCGGGGGCGTCCGCGTCGCCGTCCGCGTGCGACTGCCGCCACACCCATGCGGTCAGGATGCGGATCTGCGCCGACGTGAGGACCCCTTCCTGCGCGGGCATGCGGTTGTCCCGGCCGTTGAGGATGGTGACCTCGATGGTGCGCTGCGAACTGCCGTACAGCCAGACGTTGTCCGTCAGGTTGGGCGCGCCCAGCGCCTGGTTGCCCTTGGCATCCACGCCGTGGCAGGCCACGCAGTACGTGCCGAACGCGTCCTTGCCGCTGAACACCCGCGACCGGTCCACGCCCAAGCCGGAAAGCGAGCGCACGTAGTCCGCGATATCGGATGCCGTGCGGGCATCGATCACGCCGGTCCACGCCGGCATGACGCCATGGCGGCCGTGCGTGATGGTCTGCAGGATGGTATCGGGCGAGCCGCCGTACAGCCAGTCGCCATCGGTCAGGTTGGGGAATCCCGGGGCCCCCTTGGCATCGGAACCATGGCACTGCGCGCAGTTGTTCAGGAACAGGCGCTGGCCGATTTCCTGGGCGCGCGTATCGCGCGCGATGTCCGCCACGGGCATGGCTTCGTAGCGGGCGTACAAGGGGCGGGTAGCTGCTTCCTGCGCGTCCTGCTGCCGCCGCAGGTCATCGGCGCTGCTGTAGCCCAGCGTGCCGGTGTACTGCCCCAGGCCGGGAAACAGCACAAGGTAGCCCACGGCGAACACGCACATCAGCAGGTACATGACGGTCCACCAGCGCGGGACGGGATTGTTCAACTCGGTCAGGTCGCCGTCCCAGACGTGGCCGGTATCGACCGGCTGGTTCGCCGGCGCCTTGCCCAGCCAGCGGCGCTGGGTGTACAGCAGCCACAGGCACCACACGATGCCGGCCGAGGCGACGATGCCGACGAAATAGCCCCAGACGGGCGTGGTGAAGTCACTCATGGATGCGTCCTTTGCCGGCGCCGGGGGCGGTGTATTCCTCCGGCAGCGCGAAGGGAAGCAGGGCGGAATCGCGGTTGGCGGGCTGGCGTCCCCGGGACCACGCCCACACGATGATGCCCAGGAACGTCGCCATGGAAACGGCGGTCACGATAGCGGTCAGATAAGCCATGATTCAGTCTCCCTTGCGCGTGGCCGGCGCCGGAGCGCCCTTGCGCGCGGCCAGGCCCAGGCCCTGCAGATAGGCCACGAGCGCGTCTTCCTCGTTCTTGCCCTCCAGGGCCTTGGGCCCGTCGGCGATGTTCTGGTCGGTATACGGCACCCCCAGCTGGCGCAGTGCGCGCATGCGGTCGGCCACGTTCTGTCCGGCCAGCGACGTGGTCCGCAACCAGGGATAGGCGGGCATGTTGGATTCCGGCACGACGGCGCGCGGGTCGCGCAGATGTTCGCGGTGCCAGGCGTCCGAATAGCGTTCGCCGATGCGCGCCAGGTCCGGTCCCGTACGCTTGGAACCCCACAGGAAAGGATGGTCGAAGACCGACTCGCCCGCCGTGGAGTACGGGCCATAGCGCTGGACCTCGGACTGCAGCATGCGCACCTGCTGCGAGTGGCAGCCGACGCAGCCTTCGCGGATATAGATGTCGCGTCCCATCAGCCGCAGCGGGCTGTAGGGCTCGATGCCGGGCTCGGCCTGCGTCGTGGAATGCTGGTAGAACAGTGGGATGATCTGCACCAGACCGGCCATCGATACGACGACGATGGTGGCGATGATCATCAGCCCGATGTTCTTTTCCAGGGTCTGGTGCGAGAAGAAAGCGTGTTTACGAGTCGTCATGGTGGGCTCTTTAAGCGACGGTCGGGGCGACGGCCGGTTCGCCCAAGGGCACGGCGGCCGGTACGGGCACGGCTTCGGGAATCACCGGGTCGACGGCGATGGCCGAGCGCACGGTCATCCAGGTGTTCCAGGCCATCACCAGCATGCCGCCCAGGAACAGCGTCCCCCCCAGCAGGCGGATCAGGTAGTAGGGGACCCGGGTCTTCAATTCCTCGACGAAGCTGTAGACCAGCGTGCCATCGGGGGCGGTCGCGCGCCACATCAGGCCCTGCTGCACGCCGGCGGTCCACATGCCGGCGATGTACAGCACCACGCCCAGGGTGGCGATCCAGAAATGCAGTTCGATGGCGCGCACGCTGTACATGCTGTCCCTGCCGTACAGCCGCGGAATCAGGTAGTAAAGCGAACCGAAGGTAATCATGGCGACCCAGCCCAGCGCGCCGGAATGCACGTGGCCGATCGTCCAGTCGGTGTAGTGGGACAGGGCGTTGACGCTGCGTATCGACATCATCGACCCCTCGAAGGTCGCCATGCCGTAGAACGACAGCGCGGTCACCAGGAACTTCAGGATGGGGTCGGTGCGCAAGCGATGCCAGGCGCCCTGCAGGGTCATGATGCCGTTGATCATGCCGCCCCACGAGGGCGCCAGCAGGATCAGCGAAAACGTCATGCCCAGCGACTGAGTCCAATCCGGCAGCGAGGTATACAGCAGGTGGTGCGGGCCGGCCCACATATAGGTAAAGGCCAGGGCCCAGAAGTGGACGATGGACAGGCGGTAGGAATAGATCGGGCGGCCGGCCTGCTTGGGGACGAAGTAATACATCATGCCCAGGAAGCTGGTGGTCAGGAAGAAGCCCACCGCGTTGTGCCCATACCACCACTGCACCATGGCGTCCTGCACGCCCGCGTAGGCGGAATACGACTTCCACATCGTGACCGGCAGTTCGACGTTGTTGACGATGTGCAGGATGGCGATGGTCAGGATGTAGGCGCCGAAGAACCAGTTCGCCACGTAGATGTGCTTGACCTTGCGCTTGACGATGGTGCCGAAGAAGACCACGGCGTAGGCCACCCACACTAGCGTGATCAGGATGTCGATCGGCCATTCCAGCTCGGCGTATTCCTTGCTGCTGGTCATGCCCATGGGCAGCGTGATGGCGGCGGCGACGATCACCGCCTGCCAGCCCCAGAACGTGAACTCGGCCAGCCAGCCGCAGAACAGCCGCGCCTGGCAGGTGCGCTGGACCACGTAGTAGGAGGTCGCGAACAGGCCGCAGCCGCCGAAGGCGAAGATCACGGCATTGGTGTGCAGCGGCCGCAGGCGTCCATAACTGAGCCACGCGGTGTCGAAATTCAGCGACGGCCAGATCAGCTGTGCGGCGATCAGCACGCCCACGGCCATCCCGACGACGCCCCAGACGACCGTCATCAAGGCGAAGCGCCGGACGACCCCGTAGTTGAAGGTGGCGCTGCCGGCGGCGCCCGGGTCCGACCTGGCGCCAAGCCCGATCCCTTGATTCAGTGCGGCGCTTGTACTGTGCTGCATCGATGTGCTCCCCATATGCATGTGGGGCCATCATGGTGTGGACGGCCACCGGAGCCCTTGACGCGGATCAAAGGGATGCAGGAATAAGCGCGGCGCCGGCGCGGACGATCCAAGGTGTTGTGCGGCGACGTCAGTTCTCCCGCGGCGGGGGGCCGTCCGAGCGGGCCGCCGTCCGGCAGCCGGCGCGCCCGGCCTCAGTCGTCGTCCGGCAGTCGGCCGGCCGGTCCGTCGGTGTCGTCGTATTGCCCCGTCAGCACGGCCCAGGCGAGAAACCCGCCGATGGCCGCCACGAACACCAGCGACAGGGGCAGCAGCAACAGCAGGATGGTCATGGCGTTTCGGCGTTCGCCGCCGTGGGCGCGTGGCAACCCGCAGCGCCATGCGGTGCGCGTTCGTGGGTATCGAGATAACCCCGCCGCAGGCTCCAGGCATTCATGGCCACCGCTACCGAGGACACCAGCATCGTGATCGCCGCCAGCCAGGGCGTGACCCAGCCGAAGGCCGCCAGCGGCATCATCAGCAGGTGGAAGGCGGCGCTGCCGTACAGGTTCTGCGTGGCCTTGCGCGCGGCGATCGCCAGGATGGCGCGCGTGTCGGCTTCGCCGGCGCGGGGCAGGGCACCCAATGCCGCATCCGCGCTGGCCATCACCGCCGGCACGGACATCGACATCGCGCAGGGGCAGCTGATCACCAGCATCGCGACGGTCACGGACAGGAAGCGGCCCGGGTCGATCCAGATCCACATCAGGCCTGTCGCGAAGGTGGCCGCCAGCTGCACCGCGCTGAAAACCGCCGCGCGGCGGTCCGCATACAGCGTCAGCAGGGCGCGCGCGCGGCGCAGGCGGTCACGGCGGCCGCCGGCGCAGGATTGCCGCGCACAGAGCGCCAGGTAGCGGGCGGTAAGCAGGAATGCGACGAACATCGTGACGGAATCGAAATACACGTCGCCGGCACCGGCGATGGTCGCATGGACGCTGGGCACGAAGGCAGCGGCCATGCCGATGGCCACGGGCAGGTCCATGCCGACCCGCCCCTGCCATAGACGCAGGGCGGCCCCGCGCCACAAGGGCCAGGCGGAATAGGCCAGCACCGGCACGGTCAGCACCAGGCTGGTCCAGTTCATCAGGCCGATGGCCCAGTCCAGGGTCGCCAGGTTGCGGGCCGGCAGGCCGTCGTGGCGGACGTAGGCCGGCCAGGCCAGCATCATGACCTGCATCATGACCAGCCAGGCCAGGCCCAGCCGCAAGAGCGCGTGGCGGCGCGCCTGGCGGTCGGCGGCGTTCAGCCCGGCGGGCACGGAGAAGATGGAGTAGGGGCGCATGGCGTGCAGCGTACGGCGGCCGCCGCGAGCGCGTCTTGACCTGGGTCAAGCACCGGCCGCTACCGCCCTGCGGGAAAGGCAGGGGCGGCGCGGCGGCCGCCGCCGCGTTCGCGATGAAGCCGGCCGACATCAATGCGAGAACAGGACCGGCACGGTCATCGCCTGCAGGATGTCGCGTGACGCGCCGCCCAGCACCCATTCCCGCGCGCGGCTGTGACCGTACAGGCCCATCACGACCAGGTCGCAGCCGTGATCGGACGCGGCATTCAGGATCGCCGCTCCCATCCCCAGCCTTCCGGTCTCGCGCCGCACCAGGGTCGGCTGCGCATAGCCTTGGGCGCGGAACCAGGCCTGCAGGTCGTCGGGGGCGGTTTCGCGCATTCGTATGGCCTCGGATTCGGGATTGAGCGTCAGGACGAAGATGTCCTGGGTCTGAGCCAGGAAAGGCGCGGCGTCGGCAAGGGCGCGTGCCGCTTCGCGGCCGCCGTCCCAGCAGACCAGGATGCGGTTGCCGATGCCGGTGTACTCGCCGGCATAGGGCACGGCCAGCACCGGGCGGCCTGCGGTCAGGACGATGGTCTCGATCACGTAGGGGTCGACGATCGAATCCGTTTCCGTGTTCTTCGCCTGGCTCAGCACCAGCAAGTCGGCGCATCTGGCGTGCGACGCCAGGATTTCTTCCGGGCGGCCTTCCGGCGTGCGCCATTGCGTCGCGATCCCTGCGTCGGCAACGCAGCGATCGAATTCGGCGTGGCATTGGGCGCGCTCCTGCGCGCGCTGTTGCAGCACGACTTCGTAGATGCCGTTGGGGACGATGCTCTCATCGAAGAACTCCCGCGGCCATGGAAAGTTGATGTAGATGCCCAACAGCTCCGCCTGGAACCGCTGTGCCAAGGCCACGGCGGTCGCGGTGCGAGCGGGACAGGCCTGGTCTTTCTCGACGTGCAATGCGATGCGTTTGAGCATGTCCGTTCTCACTTGGATATGGGTTCACCCGGGGCTTATAGGGTTCGCCCCGTCACGGGAGTCGTCCCTTGATCTTCGTGCGATATGCAGACGCGGACCTTGACATGGGTCAAGCCCGTCCGATCGCGGCAAGCAGGGCCGCAACCGGCGGCCGGGAGTAATGAATCCGGCGCCATCCGGCCGCGTCGGCGGCAACTGGCCGGCCGCCAATGATTTACCGTCCCGCGGTATCCATGGAACAGCACCGCACGATGACGCCGACGTTGTGCGCGGGCGCCGACTTGGGTATAACCGCCCAGCGCCCCCGAACGAGGCGGCCATCACGTGGCGGCCACCCCGCGCGGCTTGTATCCGAATTCCCTCGAAGGAGCATATCCATGAATTCCGGCATCCATCGCCGCGCCCTCGCCATGGCGAGCTTGATTTGTGCAACCCTGCCGGCCGTGTGCGGCGCCCAGCCCGCCGGTGCGCCGGCTGCCCAGGCGGCCGGCGTGCAAGCCGGCGCCGCCCCATCGGACAACGTGCAGGCCCAACAGGCATCCTTGCAGGCCGCGAACCGTGCCTTGCAGTGGCCCCGTACCTTGGACGCTGCCAACGGCATGCACGTCCAGCTGTATCAGCCGCAGATCGATAGCTGGAACGGCGACCAGATCGGCGGCCGCATGGCCGTGGCCGTCGGTCAGGCCAATGGCAGTCCCACGTATGGCGTGGTGCAGTTTTCCGCGCGTGCCGACGTGAACAAGCCGGCCGGTCTGGTGTATGTAGACCGCATCCGCATCGAGAAGATAGACCTGCCCCCGGCGCCGCAGAACGCCACGCAACTGCGGGGCGTGCTGGAATCCCACATTCCGCCCAGCATGACGACGCGCCTGGAGGCGTTGCAGACCAGCTACGCGGTGTCGCAGAAGCTGGCCTCGCTGCCGTCGGTACCCGTCAAGAACACGCCGCCTGCCATCATTTTCCGTTCGGTGCCTACCATCCTGGTGCTGGTCGACGGCCCCCCTTCGCTGTACAGGGTCCAGGGCGCCGAAGGCTGGCAACGCGTGGCCAATACGCGGGCGCTCATGCTGGCCGATTCAGCCGGCTACTTCTATTTGAACGTGACGGGACATTGGTTCCAGGCGTCCGCCGCCACCGGCCCCTGGCAGCGTCTGGACAGTCCTTCGCAGCCGCTGTTGTCGGCCGCCCAGGCCAGCTCGCACGCGGACAAGCCAGACCCCATGCTGCCGCGCGACGGCCAGCCGTCCACCGTCGTGCCCCGGGTGCTGGTGCAGACGGGCCCCGCGGAACTGGTCATTACCAGCGGCGCGCCGGAGTTCGCGCCGGTGCAAGGCACCGGCCTGCTGTCGATGACCAACGCCGACCATGCGGTGTTCATGAACCCGTCTAACAACCGCTATTACATCCTGGTCTCGGGCCGCTGGTTCAGCGCCTCGCAGCTAGACGGGCCGTGGGCGTATGTGCCGGGCAAGCAGCTGCCGCGCGATTTCGGGCGCATCGACCCGCATGACCCGTCGGCGGGCGTGCTGGCCTCGGTGCCCGGTACGCCGCAGGCCAGGGAGTCCGTGATCGCGGCCACCATTCCGCAAACCGCCACCGCCGCGCGCGACAAGGCGGCGTTGACCGTGGCGTACCTGAATGGCCCGCCTGACTTCGTCGACATCCCCGGCACGCAGGTCCAATACGCCGCGAATAGCCAGACGCCGGTCTTTCGCGTCGACGGCGCGGGCTACTACGCGCTGTACAACGGCATCTGGTTCACGGCCTCCTCGTCGGCCGGCCCGTGGCGCGTGGCCGACCATGTGGCGCCGGCGATCTACACCATCCCGGTGTCGTCTGCGCTGCACTACGTCACCTACGTCCGGGTGTACGGCGCCACGCCGACGTCGGTGGTCTACGGCTATACCCCTGGCTACATGGGCGTGATGGTCGCCCCCGACGGAACGGTGGTCTATGGCACGGGATATGTGTATCCCGCCTACGTGGCGGGGCCTGTCTACGTCGGCTATCCGCCCACCTACGGCTATAACGCGGCCTTCGATACCGCCGTCGGTTTTGCCTTCGGCTTCGCGGCGGGCTCCGTCTGGGGCGCTCCCGCGCCGTACTGGGGGCCCTATTGGGGCGCGCCGTACTGGCGGGGCGTGAACGTCAACAGCGTGGACGTGTACGGCCATTGGGGCGGGACCGGCGTGGTCACGCATGCAACGGGCTGGAACGGCTGGACCGGCACGCAGTGGCAAGGCACCCACGCGGAAGGCTACAACCCCGCGACGGGCCGTAGCTTCGAAGGCACGCACGGCGCCGCCTACAACTGGCAGACCGGCAATTATGCGTCGGGCTACCGCGGCGCCTACAACAATCCGGTCAACGGCACGGCGGGCGCATCGCGCGGCGGCGTGGTGGGCAATGCCGATAACGGCACCTGGGCGGCGGGGCAGCAGAACATCCACACGAACGATAATACCGGCCGGACGACGGCCAGCTCCCGGACGGCCAGCGGCGAAGCGGGCAAGGGCGTCACCAGCTACAACAATGAGGGCGTGACGCACAGCAGCCGTACCGGCAATACGGTGGGCTGGGACGATGGCAATGTCTATGGCGACCACAACGGCAACGTGTATCGCCATACGGACGACGGCTGGCAGCAGCACTCGTCCTCGGGCTGGCAGCCGATGACGGCCGGCAATACCGATGCCGCCAACCGAACCTACCTGAACCAGCAGCAGCAGGCGCGCTCCACGGCGGACAACTACACCAGTGGGCGCTACGACGATGCCGCGATGCAGGACCGCGGCTGGGGCAACCGGGGCTTCAATGGCTCGGGCTGGGGCGGCGGCGATCGTTTCGGCGGGGGCGGTGAACGCTTCGGCGGCGGCAGGTTCCGGCGCTGAGCCGCCGTGCGCCCGGTCCGTCAGGCCTGGGCGCGTTCTTGCAATCCCGGGCCGCCGTGCGGCCACGACGCGCCCGGGACCCTGCCCGCGAAGGCCTCCTGAAGGAAGTCCACAAAGGCGATTACCCGGCCGGCGTACTGGTGCCGCGAGGGATACACGGCATAGATATCGGCCGGATAGGTGCGATACCGCGACAGCACCTGCCGCAGGCGGCTCGCCGCGACATGCCGGGCGACGTCCCATTCCGCCCGCAGGATGATGCCGTGGCCCTCGATCGCCCAGCGCACCGCGATTTCGCCGTCGTTGGTGCTCATGGGCACGTTCACCTTGACCGTGCTGGTCTTGCGGCCTAGCAGGAAGCGCCAGACGCCATGCGTTTCCTCGCCATGCCGGATGTCGATGCACGTGTGCTTGGGCAGATCCGCCAGGGTCTTGGGTTCCCCGTATTCCTCCAGATAGGAAGGCGCCGCGCACAGGATGCGGCGGTTGGCGGCGATGGGCCGGGCGATGACGCGCGCATCCGGCGGCTCGCCGAAGTGCACGCATACGTCATAAGAGCCGTCGGTCAGGGGAGGGGGCGCGACGGTCAGCTGCAGCTGCACCTCCACGCCCGGATAGCGCTTGCGGAACCGCGACAACAAGGGCGCAACGTGATTGCGCCCGAAGCCCAGCGTGGCGTTGACCCGCAGCAGTCCCTTGGGAATGCGGCGCGCATTCGACACGTGGCGCTCCATGTCGTCGATGTCGGCCAGGATGCGGCGCGCGTGCATCAGATAGATTTCGCCTTCTTCGGTCAGCTGCATCCTTCGCGTCGTGCGCGTCAGCAGCTGCACCTCCAGGCGGGCTTCCATCTGGGCCAACCGTTTGGTGACCGCGGGCGCGCTCAAGCCCATTTCGCGCGCCGCGGCGGCCAGGCTGGGACTGCGCGCGATCTGGCAGAAAAAACTCATTTCGGAGAGGACGGCGGGCGAACTCATCATTAATCCAAACGAAATAATGGAATAACTTTCCGGTCGATCGTTCCGATTCTAGTCGCTCTAAAGTCGATTCCTCGAACACGCCATCGCCGGGCCCGCCACCGCGCGGCCCGCGACGACGGCAATAAGGAGGAGACCAATGTCATTCAAGCGACTCGTCCGCGCCCGCGGAACAACCGTGTCGGGCGTCCTGGCCATAGCCGCCCTGGCGCTCGCGCCGCTCGGCGCACACGCCGAATCGGCCTACCCGGGCGATCGGCCCGTATCGATCGTGGTGCCTTATTCGCCTGGCGGCGCCACCGATGCGGTCGCGCGCCTGCTCAGCGTGAAACTGGCCCAGACCATGGGCGGTACCTTCGTCGTGGAAAATCGGCCCGGGGCCAGCGGCACCATCGCGATGTCCTCTGTCGCGCGCGCCCGGCCCGACGGACACATGCTGTTCATGAACGAGATCACCTCAACGGTGGTGAAGGAACTCGTACCAGGCCTGACCTTCGACCCGGTGCAATCCCTGGAGCCCGCGGTCCTCGTCGCCGAAACACCCTTCGTGCTGGTGATCAACAGCAATGTACCGGCCCGCGACCTGAAGCAGTTCATCGCGTATGCCAAGTCCCATCCCGGGAAGATCACCTATGGTTCCGGTGGTGTCGGCAGCGGGCCGCATCTGGCCGGCGAACTGTTTCGCCAGCTGACCGGCGCGGAGATCCTGCACGTGCCTTACCGGGGATCCGGGCCCGCGCTGCAGGACCTGCTGGGCGGACAGATTCAGATGCTGATCACCGCGGCGCCCACGGTGGCGCCAATGATCAAGGATGGACGGCTGCGCGCCCTGGCCGTGGCGCGGTCCCAGCGGATTTCCGCCTTGCCCGACGTACCCACCGCCACCGAGGCCGGTTTGCCCGGCTTCGAGATCAGCAACTGGTTCGGGTTGGCCGCGCCGGCGGGAACGCCGAAGGCGATCCTGGACGGCATCGCCAAGGGCGTCAATCAGGCCCTGCACGACCCGGACTTCCTGGCCCGCCTGGACGGCGCGGGCGGGGTGCCGTTGGGCGGAACCTCCGCGGTGGCCAAGGAAAGGGTGCTGGCCGAAACGCAACGCTGGAGCGCCATGCTGCACGCCAACGCGCCGCAGGCAAAACAACCGTGATGGTGATCGCTTTCTGGAGAGGATGGTTATGAAGATCAAGCACGTTCAGCCCCTGCATGTGGGCCAATTCATGTTCGCGCGCGTGGAGACGGATTCCGGCCTGGTCGGCATCGGCGAAGCGGGCACCTGGGGCCATATCGAGGCCGCCGGCGCGGCGATCAAGCGTTTCGCCGAATACCTGGAAGGCAAGCCGGCCTTCGACATCGAGCATCACTGGAACGTGATGCACCGTTTCAGCTATTTCCAGGGGCTGGCGATCAATGCCGCTATTTCCGCGATCGATATCGCCCTCTGGGACATCAAGGGCCAGGCGCTTGGGGTCCCGATCTACGAACTGCTGGGCGGCGCGGTGCGCAAGAAAGCGCGCATCTACGGCCACGTCTACGAGAGCTCGATCGAGAAGATCCTGGTGGAATGCCAGGCCAAGATGGAGGCGGGCTTCAATGCCTTCGGCCACTTGAATCCCTTCCTGGACGAAGGCAATGACCAGGTGTGGTTCAAGACCCACATCAAGAAGATGCGCGACGCCGTCGACAATGTCGAACGCATGCGCGAAGTGGTGGGCGACCGAGTGGACCTGCTGATCGAGCTGCACCGCCGCCTGACGCCTGCCGAAGCAATCACCTTCATCGACGCGATCGAGCACACGCACCCCATGTTCGTGGAGGACCCCATCCGGCCGGAGGGCCCCGAAGCCATGGCCCGCGTCGCGGAGAAGGTGCGCGTGCCCATCGCGACGGGCGAGCGCTTCGCCACCATCTATGAATTCCAGTCCTTGCTGGCGCGCAATGCCGTCGAATTCGCGCGCGTGGACTTGTGCCTGTGCGGCGGCATCACCGGCGGACGCAAGGTTGCCGCCATGGCCGAGGCCCATCATGTTCAGGTGGTGCCGCACAATCCCTTGTCGCCTATCGGGCTGGCGGCATGCCTGCAACTGGCCGCGGCGATCCCCAACTTCGCCATCCAGGAATACGCCACGGGCTTCGAAGCCGGGATCTTCGAGAGCCGGCCGGAACACCTGGGCAGCAACGTGGTGGACGAGGTACCGCGGCCCGACAACGGCTTCGTCGATATCCCCACGCGGCCCGGCCTGGGGATGTGCCTGCTGCCCGACGCCCAGCGCATCCGGCCGCCGCTGTCCAAACCCATCAGCATGCGCCCGCACTTCGATGGATTCGTCATTGACCAGTAGGCCGGCAAGCCGGTAAGGACTTGAGCCGCCGCACCATGCCGGCCGCGCCGCAAGGCGCGGTCAGGCCTGCTTCATCAGCTGCTTGCCGATGACCAGCTGCTGAATCTGCGTGGTGCCCTCGTACAGGCGCAGCAGGCGCACGTCGCGGTAGAAGCGTTCGACCTTGTATTCATTGATGTAGCCGGCGCCGCCGTGGATCTGCACGCCGCGGTCGGCGACCCGGCCCACCATTTCCGTGCTGAACAGCTTGGCGCACGCGGCCTGCATGCTGACTTCCGGGTCCGTGGCGCCGAAGGGCTTGGCGTCGTAGCGCCGCGCCACCGACTGCACCAGTGACCAGGCGGCCAGCATCTCGGCCTGGCTGTCGGCCAGCATGGCCTGGACAAGCTGGAAATCGCCGATGCGCTGCCCGAACTGCTTGCGCTGCTGGGCGTAGGCGACGCTTTCGCGGAGGATGCGCGCGGCCATGCCGCACGCCACCGCGGAAATGTGCAGGCGCCCGCGGTCCAGCACCTTCATCGCCGTCTTGAAGCCCTTGCCCGGTTCGCCGCCGATGATGTTGGCGGCCGGCACGCGCACATTGTCCAGGTTGACGTCGCAGGTCTTGGTGCCGCGCTGGCCCATCTTGCGGTCGGGCTTGCCCAGGGTCAGGCCCGGCAGCCCGGCCGGCACGATGAAGGCGGTAATGCCGGCGGCGCCGGGGCCTTCCGTGCGCGCCATCAAGGTGAACGCGCCGGCGCGCGGCGCGTTGGTGATGAAGCGCTTGGTGCCATTGAGCAGATAGTCGTCGCCGTCCCTGGCGCCGCGGGTCTTGATCGATGCCGCGTCCGAGCCGGCGTCCGGTTCGGTCAACGCGAACGAGACGATCAGTTCGCCACTGGCGATGCGTGGCAGGTATTCGGCTTTCTGTTGCGCCGTGCCGTCCATCAGGATGCCCTGCGACCCGATGCCGATATTGGTGCCGACAACCGACCGAAAGGCGAGGGCAGTGTGCCCCAGTTCATAGGCAACCTCGCACTCCTGGGCCATGGTGAGCCCGATGCCGCCGTATTCCTCCGGAATGGATAGGCCGAACAGGCCCAGTTCCTTCATGTCGCTCACGATGTCGGCCGGCACCTCGTCCTGTTCCTCGACGGCGTCCTCGGCCGGCATCAGCCGTTCCAGGACGAAGCGCTGCACGCTGTCCTTGAGCAATTGAAAAGTCTCTTGATCGAGCGGCATGGCGTTTCCCTCCGGATAGTCGCGCCTATTATTTTCTTATCCATACGGCTTGACAATCCCCAAGGATATGAACAGTCTGTCAAATATTTTTGACGGATACGCCGGTACATGGACGCCCAGTCGCTCACGCTCTTTGTCGACATCGTCGAAGCGGGGAATCTCAGCCTGGCCGCGCGCCATCTCAAAATGAGCCGTGCCAACGTCAGCTACCACCTGACGCAGCTGGAGAAGGCCGTCGGCATGCAGCTGATGCGGCGCACCACCCGCCGGGTCGAGCTGACCGAGGCGGGCGAGCGTCTTTACCAGCACGGACGCGTGATCCGCAACGAACTGCTGGCCGCCCGGGAATCGATCGCCATGTTGGGCAAGGGCCTGCACGGTTCGCTGCGGCTGAGCTTGCCGACGGGTTTTGGCCACATGGTCATGTCGGATTGGCTGATCGAGTTCAAGCGCGGCTATCCCGATATCGCGCTGGACCTGCTGTTCGACAACCGCGTGGACGATCTGCTGCGCGAGGAGGTGGACATGGCCGTGCGCGTCATGTCCGAGCCGCCGCAGCAGATGGTCGCGGTGGAACTCGCGCGAGTACGCTACGTACTCTGCGCATCCATGGCGTACGCGGGAGCCCACGCCATGCCCTCGCGCCTGGAACAGCTGGGCGACATCCCGCTGATCACCTCGGCGGTCGCGGGCCGCGACCTGCGCGTGTCGGCCTACCAGGGGGAAGAACGGCGCGAGCTGACGCTGCATCCCACGTTGGCCTCCGAGAACTTCCAGTTCCTGCGGGAAGCCATCCTGGCCGGGCTGGGCGTGGGGCTGGTGCCGGATTACGTCGTCGAACAGGACGTGGTGGAAGGACGTGTCGTCACCGCGCTGCCGGACTGGCGCCTGAGCGTCTTCGGCACGCGCATGTTCCTGCTGCGCATGCCGGACCGCTATCAAACCCTGGCGTCGCGCACGCTGGCCGACTACCTGGTGCGGAAGGCGCGTGCCTGGGCGGGCGCCGCCGAACCGGCCTGATACGTGCCGGATGCTTCGGCGTGCATGCGGTCGGCGGCTTGCTTCCAGTCGCCCGTCAGTAGCGCGCTGGGCGCCGCGCCGTTTTCCTTGGGTGTCCAACGCAGGGGCAGTGCCTGCTCGCGTCGCACGATGACCTCGGGGATAAAGCGCCACAGCCGTTCCGCGCCCTGGAATGCGGCGACCTCCGGCGCATCCAGGGTGAGGTCGGCGCGGCCGCTCATCTGCAGCAGCTCGCCGGTGTCGAAATCCACGAACGTGATGCCGGCCACGGGGTTGATCATGATGTTGCCCAGCGTATTGAAGAACAGGTTGCCGGGGAAGTCGGGGATGGTCATCCCGCCATCGGCGTCGATGCGCACGAACCCCGGCTTGCCGCCGCGGTGCGATACATCCACCTGGCGGCCTTGCCCGGGAAGATCCACATACGACGCCACGAAAAACGCATCGGCATTGGCCACCAGCGCGCGGGCGCGCTCGTCCAGTGCATGGAGCGTCCGCGGCGCGATGGCCGGCTGTTCGCCGGGATCGCGTGTGAAGGCGACGGTACGCTGCTGGATGTAGCGTGGGCAGTTGCCGAAGCTCTGCGTCACGTCGATATGCGAAATGTGTCCCGCGTCATGGCGCAGTACGCCGTTCATCCGGTTGCGCCGGCGCGTGGCCAGGTCGATACCCAGCAAACCGATCGCGCTGCCGTCGGCCAGCCCCGCATCGGCCGGGTCGGCGGCTTCGCGGGCGATGGCCAGGTCCAGGCGACGCGGCTGCGGGGAATCCAGAAAGCCCGGCAGGCCGGCGCGCAGCGTGGCCCAGGCACGGCCGTCGGGCGACACGGCGCCCAGCACGACGAACGGCAGCTGCGCGAAGAACTCGCGATGCTGGTCCGGCATGTAGTCCCGGATGACACGGCGGCCGACATCGTCCATCTTGGCCAAGGCGCCGGTGCGCGATTGCAGGGCCAGTTCGCCGGCGTGCCAGGGAAGGGTGGGCATGATGGTTCCTTTTGATCGGGCGATTGCCGCGCCGGGACAGGCGGGGACAGGCGTCGCCTTGCGTGTCGTGGCGGGGTAGGGAGCTGGCGCGTAGCGGCAGGCTCAGTCAGCCAGCCCCACCGGCGTGCGCTGGAAGGCCACGAAGCCGGGCAGCGCTTCCACGCGCGCCAGCCATTGCCGCACGTTGGCATACTCCTTCAGGTCGACATAGCCTTCCGGCGCGCGCGCCGTGTAGCTGTATAGCGCCACGTCGGCGATGGTCGGCTGGGGGGCCGCGATCCATGGCTGGCCCGCCAGCGCGTCTTCCATGCGTCGCAGCACCACGTGGGCGCGGGCGATGGCGGCTTCGGCGTCCAGCTTGGCGCCGAATACCGTGACCAGGCGCGCCGCGGCGGGGCCGAAGGCGATATCGCCGGCGGCGACCGACAGCCATCGCTGCACGGCGGCGGCCTCGGCCGGTGTTTCGGGCAGCCAATCGGTCCGCCCCAGTTTCTTGCTCAGATAGACCAGGATCGCGTTGGAATCCGGCACCACCACGTCGCCGTCCACCAGCACCGGCAATTGTCCGAACGGATTGAGTTTCAGGAAATCCGGCTGCTTGTGCGCGCGGCTGGCCAGGTCGACGTCAATCAACTCGGCGGCTTGGCCCAGCAGCGAAATGAACAGGCGGGCGCGGTGCGCATGGCCGGAAAGCGGATGGTGGTAGAGCTTCATGGCGTCGTCCTCGGTTGCGGGTTCTGCACGTAATGCCGTGCCTTCATCGCAGCATAGGGCGGCCGTACCGCCGAAAAAACGGCGCCAGCTCGAAAGGATTATTCTGGATTCAGCAATAGTTCAGCGAGGCATCGCCACGCAGCCGGTCGATGGCCAAGTCCAGGAAGGCGCGCACCTTCAGCATCGCGTGACGGCCTTCGCGGTGGATCACATGGACAGGTACCGGCGGCGGCTCGTGGTCGGCCAGCACCACGCGCAGCGTGCCATCCCGAAGCTCGGCCGCCACCTGGTACGACAGGACGCGCGCCAGGCCCAGTCCCGCCACCGCGGCGGAAATGGCGGAATCGTTGGTCGAGGTGGCCAGCCGGGGCGTGAAGCGCAGCGGCTTCAGCTCGCCTTGCCGCATGAAGCGCCATTCGGGCAGCGTACTGACGCCGGTGGTCTGGATCAGCGTGTGCGCGGACAGGTCTTCCGGTGCCTGCGGCATGCCCTGCTGTTGCAGGTACGAGGGCGCGGCGCACACGATGCGCCGTACATGGCCCACCGATATCGCCTGCAGCGACGAGCTGGGCAGTTCGCCGATGCGCACGCCGACATCCACGCCTTCGTCGATGAAGTTGACATTGCGGTCCACGAGCACGCACTGGACGTCGACTTCGGGGTAGCGCCGCAGGTATTCGACGACGATGGGCGTGACGTGGCGCGCGCCGAACAATACGGGTGCCGTCACCACGAGATGGCCGCGCGGCGAGGAATGCGTGCCCGTGGCCGTCAGCTCGGCTTCCTCGATTTCGCCCAGGATGCGCTTGCAGTCCTCGAAGTACGCGGCACCGGTTTCGGTGGGACGCACCACGCGCGTGGTGCGCGTCAGCAGGCGCACGCCCAGATGCGCTTCCAGCTCGGTGACCACGCGGCTGACGACCGACAGCGACACATCGAGCTTGCGCGCGGCTGCAGTGAAGCCACCGCTTTCGACCACGGTGACGAAGGTCTTCATGGCGTGTAGCCGGTCCACGCGTCTGCTCCGGGGATTGGGATATCGGGAAGTATATTCGGCGCCCGGCGCGGGTCCTGCCCGCCGGCGGCCCGGCTTTTACCGGCTACCGCCATGCGGCACCGGCCGCCGTGCCCCTGTGTCACCGGCCGCAGATATCCAGGATGGCCAGCATGTAGACCCGGATGGCATCCAGGTAGTCCGGGATATCCACCCGTTCGTCGGGCATGGTGTTGTACTTGCCGCCGGGGCCGCAGACGATGCCCTGCATGCCCAGGCGCTGGTGGAAGTGCGCCGCGTCGGTACCGTAGAAGGCGGGCGGACGCAGCGCGCCGGTCGGCTGTTCCGCGTGGCGCACGGTGCGGTAGGCGTCGTTCACCGCCCGCACGATGCGCGACGCCGGGTCGACTTCGAAGGGCAGCATGGTCGGCCGGTTATCGCTGCGGTTGATCGATACGCCGGCGCGTATACCGGGAAAGGCGTTTTCCATTTCATCCAGCAGGGCGCGCAGATCGGCCATGACGCCGTCCTCCGTCTGGCCCGGCGCATAGCGCGCCGATCCCTGGATACGCACGAAGTCCGCCACCTGCGGGGCTCGCCACTCCAGCATCTCGCGTCCCAGGCCGCCCCGCATGACGCCGACATTGGCGCGGTTGATGGAACGGTGCTCGGGTCCGGCCGCGCCGGAAAAAGTCATCGCATTGATGCGCGGCACCAGCCAGCAGCCCGCGGCGATGGCGTCGGCCGCTTCCTCGCGCTTGGACAGGTGCCGGGTGATGCCCGTGATTTCGATCACGAAAACAAAGGACCCGGCGTGCATGGTCAGTGCCTGCACGTCGGTGGGTTCGGCATTGATGAAGTAGTCCGCGGCCACGCCCTGTTCGATGGCCGCCACGGTGCCGATACCGCCTTGCAGTTCCCCCACCACATAGGTCAGCACCACATCGCCGGACAGGCGCACGCCCTGGTCGAGCAGCGTCTTGACGGCGCAATAGTAGGCGGCATCGCCCGCCTTCATATTGGATACGCCGATGCCGTAGATGAAGGCGTCGTCGTAGAGCCCGCCCCAGGGATCGACAGTCCAGCCTTCCGTGGCGGGATTGGTATCCAGATGGCCATTGAAGAGCAGGCTGGCGCCAGGGCCCTGGCCGGTGCCGCGCCAGCGGCCGATGGCGTTGACGCGGCCGCCCGGCACCGGCGTCAGTTCCGCTTCCAGGCCGAGGCCGCGCATGCTGTTGACCATGAATTCCGCCAGCTCGCGCTCGCCGGGCGTGGCGCTGTAGCTCTTGAAGCGGATCATCCTGGCCAGGAAATCGAGGCTGGCTTTTTCGTCCAGCGCGGCAATCAGTGCGGCATGGTCCATGGCGATTATTCCGTTGCGTACAGCTTGCGTTCCAGCCGTGTCAGTCGGCGCGGGCCGCCGGCATCCACCAGCACGGTCTCGCTGAACGCCAACCCCTTGGCCGAGGTGTACATGTGGAACACCATCCCGGCCTCCAGCGTCCAGTCGGCGTGCGGCCCGAAGACGCGCGTGAAGTCGCTGGAGCGCACCGGCTGCTGCGAGTAGTAGCCCAGCGTATAGCCGGTGATGTTGTCATAGGTATCGCGCAAGCCGGCGCGCACCACGCCGTCGCGCAGCATGGCATCGACCTCGCGCGCCGAGGCACCCGGGACCATGGCGGCGATCTGGGTGTCCTGCAGCGCCGCCAGCCGCTGTGCGGTTTCGCGCTGTTCGGCGGTGGGCGTGCCCATGACCACGCTGCGCATCAGCCGCGCGCTGTAGCCGCGGAACCGCGGCACCAGTTCAATGTGCAGAACGTCGCCCTCCTGCATCGGCGTATCGTGCAGGTGCCCGTGCAGGAACCCCCAGCCCTTGCCATAGGTGATCGGGCCGACGTGGCCGGGCAGGGCGCCCAGTTCGATATAGCGGCCTGCGGCGTAGGCCGCCAGGTCGCGGCCGCTCATGCCGGGGCGGGCGCGCTCGGCCATTTCGCGCATCGTCTGGTCGGCGATGGCGCTGGCTTGTTCGATGTGGCGGATCTCCAGCGGCGACTTGATCAGGCGCAGTTCCCACGGCACGTTGGTCATGTCCACGAACGTGGCGCGGGGCAGGGCCGCCTGCAACCGGCGATAGACGTCCACGGTCATGCCATGGCTGCCGAAGTCCACCCCCATGCGCGCGCCGGCGCCCCAGCGGCGGGCGATTTCCGCGACCAGCAGCGTGACCGGATCTTCCGCGTCGGCGTAGCCCACGTGCTGCTCGAACCAGGCGGTTTCCAGGAATGGGGCCGCATCCAGGCTGCGCAGCACCATCAGCGGTTCGCCTTCCAACGGCACCAGGCAGGCGCGGTAATAGCTGATGGACCGTTCGTAGCCGGTGAAATAGGCCAGGATCTCGATATCGTCGAGCAGCATGACGTCGACGGATCGCTCGCGCATCACCCGCCGCAACTTTTCCAGGCGAGCGAGAAACTCGGCGCGATCGAAAAGCGGGATGGCGGCGGTCATGCTTGCTCCTTGCGTTGCAGGAAATTGCCGGCGGCCAGCGCGACGGCGGAAAAGAGGATCAGCAGGGCGCTGACGGCCGCGATGGTCGGGTCCAGCTGGAACTGCACGGCATTCCAGATCCGTACCGGCAGGGTCTGCTGCTCCGGCGAGGACAGGAACAGGGCCACCAGCAGTTCGTCGAACGAGCTCAGGAAAGCGAAGATGGCCGCGGCCGCGATGCCAGGTGCGATCAAAGGCAAGGTAATGCGCCGCAGCGCCACCAGCCGGCTCGCGCCCAGGCTTTGCGCGGCCTGCTCCAGCCGCATGTCGAAGGCTTGCAGCGTGGCCGACAAAATGATCGTGGCCACCGGAATGGCCAACGCGACGTGCCCGATGATCATGCCCGCCAGCGCCGGTATGCCGACGGACGAGAAAAAGAAATACACCGCGATGGACGTGATGATATGCGGCACGATCATGGGCAGCAGCACCAGCGCATAGACCAGCCGCTTGCCACGGAAGTCCGTGCGTACCAGTGCCAGCGCCACGGCCAGCGCCAGCAGCACGGCGCACAGCGTGGAGACGAGCGCCACACCCAGGCTCAGCCGCAGGGATGCCGTCCATCCCGGATCGGACAACACGGCGTGGAACCAACGCCACGACACGCCCGTCGGCGGAAAGGACAGGTAGTCCGACGGGCTGGCCGCCAGGGGAAAGATAATCAGGATAGGCAGCACCAGGAAAACCAGCACCAGCGCGCCGAGTATCCTGATGAACCAGCCGGGCATGCGTTCCCTCATCGCTGTTTCGCCCTGAAAAGATGTTCCATGCCGACCACGCGCTCGTACACGAAAAACGCCACCAGCGTCAGCGCCAGCAGCACCGTGGCCAGCGTCGAGGCGAATGGCCAGTCGAAATAGGTTTCCACCTGCTGCTGGATGATCATGGAGATCATCGCGTCGCGGTCGCTGCCCATCAGCGCCGGCGTAATGAAGAAACCCAGGCTCAGGATGAACACGATCAGTCCGCCGGCGGCCACGCCCGGCAGGCTCAGCGGCAGGAATATCCGCACGAAGGCAGAGCGCCGGCTCGCGCCCAGGCTATGGGCGGCCCGCAGCAGCGAACTATCGATGCCGCGCATCACGCTATAGAGTGCCAGCACCATGTAGGGCAGCAGCACATAGGTCATGCCCACCAGTACCGCGAAGCGGTTGTACATCAGCGACAGCGGCGCATCGATGACGCCCAGGCTGACCAGCAGCCGGTTGACGATGCCGTCGGTACCCAGCAGCACCATCCACGCATAGGTGCGCACCAGGATGCTGGTGAAATACGGCACGATCACCAGGATCATCAGCAGGCCGGCGGTGCGCGGCCGCAGCGCCGACAGCAAATAGGCTAGCGGATACCCCAGCAGCAGCGTACTGATCGTGGTCAGCAACGCGATCTGGAAGGTGATCCAGATAATCTGCAGCCAGACCGGTTCCGCCATCAGGCGGCCGTAGTTGGCCAGGCCGATATCGTGATGCGTGCTGCTCAGGCTGCGCCCCAGCATGCCGAGTATGGGATAAACGAAGAAAACCGCCAGGAACAGCAGGGCCGGGGCAAGCAGCAGCCAGGGGCGACCTCGGCGCGCATCCGTCTCCGGCGGTGCCGCGGGCGCCATGCCGCCTTCCTCCTGTCGCTGCGCGACTGCCTCCCCACGGGAGGGAGCGCCGCCTTCGGGCGGCCGTGCGGCTGCGCTCATGCCGGCCTCGCCTTGCCGGCCAGCAGCCAGCCGTCCTCGCGCGCCCATTGCACCTGGACTTGCTGTCCGGGCTCGAACGGCGTGGAGCCGCTGCGATTGGCCTCCTGGACCTGCAATGTCGCGCCGTCCGCCATGCGCACGGTACGGCGGGTGGCGTGGCCCAGGTATATGACCTCGGCCACGGTGCCGGACAGGCGGTTCTCCAGGCCATCGGCCTGGCCGGCCGGTCCCACGCGCAGTTTCTCCGGCCGCAGCACCAGGGTGGCGGCGGCGCCGGTTTGCAGGGATGACGCGCCGCGCACAGACGCCGTGCCGCCGTCGGGCAGGCGAATGCTGACGACACCGTCCGGGCTTGCCCCCAGCACGCGCGTTTCAATGAAATTGGACTGGCCGACGAAGTTCGCCACCCACCGCGTCGCGGGACGGTCGTACAAATCCGCGGGGCGGCCGATCTGCACGATACGTCCGTCCTGCATCACGGCGATGCGGTCCGACATGGTCAGCGCTTCTTCCTGGTCGTGCGTCACGTAGACCACCGTCGCGCCCAATTCGTTCTGGATGCGCTTGATCTCCAGCTGCATGTGCTCGCGCAGCTTCTTATCCAGGGCGCCCAGCGGTTCGTCCATCAGCAGGACCGGCGGTCCGAAAACCAGCGCGCGCGCCAGCGCCACGCGCTGTTGCTGTCCGCCGGACAATTGGCGCGGATAGCTGCCGGCCTTGTCCGGCAAATGCACCATGTCCAGCGCCTGGCGCACCAGGCGCTCGCGCTCGGCGCGCGCCAATCCGCGCATTTCCAGCGGAAAGGCAATGTTCTGACGCACGGTCAGGTGCGGAAACAGCGAGTAGTTCTGGAAGACTACGCCCAGGTTGCGGCGCGCCGGGGCGATGCCGTTCACCGATTTGCCGTCGATCAGGATTTCGCCCGACGTGGGGTCGGTGAATCCGGCGATCATCATCAGCGTGGTGGTCTTGCCGGAACCGCTGGCGCCCAGCAGCGTCACGAACTCGCCTGGCTGGATTTCCATGTCCACGCCGTGCACGACCGTGGATGCACCGTATTGCTTGTGGACGGCGCGCAGCGACAGGCCCGCGCCGATGCGCGTCCGCGCGTCCGTTTGCGCCGCGCTCGTGGTCGAGGGCGGCAATTGAGTGTTCTGCATCATCGTGTCCTGGCGCGCGCTCAGCCCTGCAAGACCCAGGCCTGCCAACGCTTCCCGACTTCGGGAAGGTTGGCCTGCCACCACGCGTAATCCATGTCGAAGGAATGGTCGTAGTGTTCCGGCACGCTAGGCAGCTTCTGCGCGTCCTCGGGCTTGACCAGCGGCAGCGCGGCGCGGTTCGTCGGGCCGTAGGCGATGTAACGGGTCAGCTCCGCCTGCACCTTGGGCTGCAGCGCGAAGTCGATGTATTTCTGCGCGTTCGCCGCGTTGGGCGCACCCTTGACCACCCCCAGGCCCTGTACTTCGCGGCGTGCCTGGTTCCATTCGATGGCCAATGGCGCGCCCTTGTCGATCAGGTCCTGGGCGCGCCCGTTCCATACCGCGCCGAGCACGGCTTCCTTGCGTTCCAGCAATTGAGCGGAAATCGCGCCCGTCTCCCACCACTTGACCACGCCGGGCTTGACCTTGGACAACGAGGCGTACGCTTCGTTGAGGTCGATCGGATAGATCTTGTCCATGGGTTTGCCGGCTGCCAGCATCGCGAACTCCAGCGGCACCGAGCCCGCCGATTGGCTGGCCATGGTGCGCGGGCCCGGCCACCCCTTCAGATCCCAGAACTGCGCCCAGGTGGTGGGATGGTGCTCCTTCGTATAGACCTGCGTGTTGTAGACCAGCACCGTGGCGAAATACAGGGTGCCGACGTAGTTGGGCTTGCGTACCGCGTCGTAGATGTCCTGTGGCCGGGTGTAGGTCATGCGGTCATAAGCCAGCGGCTGCAGGATGCCGTCGGCATCGAAGGCCACCATGCTCGGCAGGCCGATGTCCACCACGTCCAGGCCGCCACGGCCGGATTGCACCATGGCGCGCACCTGGCCGGCGCTGGCCGTCTGGAGCACGACGGCGATACCCGTGGCCTCGGTGAAAGGCATATGCAAGGCCTTCTTCATGGCCGCATCGTAGGCGCCGCCCAGGCTGCGCACGATCACCTTGCCGCGATCCTGCGCGCGCGCCAGCGGCGCGCCCAAGGCCACGCCGACCGTGGCCGCACCGGCCTTCAGCAATGTCCGACGTGCGCGCGAAGGCGGTTGCACGGCATTCGCTTTTTCAGTCATGGTACTTCCCCTTGTCGTTTATGGCCCTGACTAGACGAGCCCCCGCCGGCAATCCAGGCGGGGGAAGACGTCCGTTCAGGCGTTCGCGCGTGCGCTGCCGGCCGCGTCGAACGTGGAGCGGTACGCGAACAGCGCGGCCGATCCACCCGTGTGCACGAAGACGACGTTCTGGTCGTCGCTGAACTTGCCGGCGCGGATCTGCGCGATCAAGCCAGCCATGCCCTTGCCGGAATACACCGGGTCCAGCAGGATGCCTTCCAGTTCCGCGGCCAGGCGCACCGCCTCTATCATGCCGGGGGTCGGCACGCCGTAGCCGCCGCCCACGTGGCCGGCGTCCACTGCCACCGCCTCACGGCGTACCGAGTCCGTCGGCAGACCCATATAGTCGCGCGTGGCCTGGACCAGCTTCCACACGTTTTCTTCCTGCTGTTGCTGCGCCGCCCGCACGCTGATGCCCATGACGGGAATGCCGCTGTTGCTGGCCGCCAGCCCCGTCACCAGGCCGGCCTGGGTGCCGGCGCTACCCGTGGCGTGCACGACGCAATCCAGACGCAGGCCCATTTCGAAGGACTGGGTCAGCAGCTCCTGGGCGCAGGCCACGTAACCGAGGGCGCCGACGGGATTGGATCCGCCGCCGGGGATGACATAGGGCTTGCTGCCGCGCTCGCGCAGCTGCGCGGCCAGGTCTTCCATGGCCTTCTGCATATTGGTGCCGGCCGGCAGGCGCGCGACGATTTCGCCGCCCATCAGGCGGTCCAGCATCACGTTGCCGGATTCCTCGTAGTCCTCGCCGCCGTCGGTCACGCGCGATTCCAGCAGGATCTTGCATTGCAGGCCGAAGCGGGCCGCCGCGGCGACGGTCTGGCGAGCATGATTGGATTGCACCGCGCCCTGCGTGATCAGCGTGTCGGCGCCCTGGGCCAGGGCCTCGGCCACCAGGAACTCCAGCTTGCGCGTTTTGTTGCCGCCCGTGGCCAGCCCGGTGCAGTCGTCGCGCTTGATGTAGAGGTTCGGTCCGCCCAGATGGCGTGACAGATTGGGCAAGGGTTCCAGCGGGGTCGGGAAGTGTCCCAGGCGAACGCGCGGGTAGGCGGCAAGATGCATCATGGCTCGTGTGCGAAAAGGGAAAAGGGAAGATCGAGATTACCGGAGGGCCCGCCGGCCCGCCTAATGCTATATTTTCCGACTCTTATGCTTTTTTTGCATAAGATGCCCGCCCCCCAACGCGCGCCCCCACATGAAGCTCATCTGGCTGGAAGATTTCCTCGCCCTGCTGCAGGCAGGGACGTTCTCTCGCGCCGCCGCGATGCGCAATATCACGCAGCCGGCCTTTTCCCGGCGTATCCAGATGCTGGAAGACTGGCTGGGCGTCCAGCTCATCGACAGGAGCAGCGCGGGATTGCGGCTGACCCCGCTGGGCGAGCGATACACGCACGAATTCCGCGCGCTCTTGATGCAGGCCACCGAGCTGCGCAACCGCATCCAGGCGGAGTACCACGGGCAGCGTCGCGTCCTGGTTGCAGCGCAACACACCCTGACGATTACCTGGCTTCCGGGCCTGCTGCGCGTGGTGCAGCGCCACGTGCCGGGCTTGGAGCTGGGCGTCGATTCCCAGGACCGCGGCGAGAGCATCGCCCGTTTCGCGTCCGGGCAGGCCCAGCTGCTGCTATGCCTGGAAGCCGATACGCCGCTGCTGGAATCGATGCCGCACAGCGAGTGCCTGCACCTCGGCCACGAACGGCTGATCGCCGTCAGTGCCGCCACGCCCGCCGGCGCGGCCGTGCACCGGCCGCATGCGCGCCGCGCCGTCCGGCTGCTGGGCTATCCGGCCCAGAGCTTCATGGGCACCATCCTTTACCGGCATTGCCTGCCCCCCCTGATGGCGCGGTACCAGGTTCGCATGGTGCAGGAATCCGGCTTCGTTGCCGGCATCAAGGAGATGGCCCTGGCCGGCATGGGCATGGCGTGGCTGCCGGAACGGTTGATCGCGCGTGAGCTGGCGACTGGGGCACTGGTCACGCTAGGTCCGGAACTGCCGACCGTGGATGTTCCGGTATCCTTGTATCGGCTGTCCCGGGGTGCGGGGCAGGGCGTCGTGGACGAAATATGGGGCCTGTTGCAGTCCCATTATCAGCCGCCGCCCATAAGCGGCGAGGGCGGCTGACGGTTTACCTTTCCAAGGGACAGTGGACGATGGCCGATATCCGTGACGCAGTGCAGTCAAACGAGAAATTGACCGTGGACGATGCGTCGAGTGCGGCGCGGCGCGTGTATCACTGGTACGACTTGTTGTGCCCGTTCTGCTATGTCGGCCAGCAGCGCGACACCATCTTTGAAAAACACGGCTTCGACGTGGTGAGCCTGCCGTTCCTGGCGCATCCGGATATCCCGGCGGGTGGCCGCGCGGTGGGCGAACGCAGCGGACCGATGTACGAGCGTATAGAAGAGGAGGACCGCGCGGCTGGCTTGCCTCTGACATGGCCGGATCGCTTACCCAATACCCGCATGGCGCTGGCCGCCGCCGAATGGACGCGCCGCCACGCGCCGCGGTCTTTTCCCGCGCTCGAAAAGGCGCTCTTCGGCGCGCATTTCGCACTGGGAGAGGACCTCGGCGACAGGCGCGTGGTCGAGAAACACGCCGCTGAAGCGGGTGTCGATATTGCCGCAATGCGCGCTGCACTGGACAACGGCGCGGGTTTCGCACTGGTCGACGAAGCGGAAGCGCTCGGCAGGAAGCTGGGCGTCAGGGGCACCCCGGCGTGGTGGGTGGCGGGTCGCCTGATTCCGGGGCTTTTCCCGCGCGAGTACTTCGAGCAGGTGGCCCAGGCCGTGTCGGCCGGTGGCCCGGGAGCGCATCCTGCTACCATGGGCCGCTGAACCCTGCATGGAGACCCGCAATGTCCGAACAACAGGCCGCGGAAGAACGGCCGTGGCCCGCGTCCTGCCCCCAGCGCCTTGTAGATTCGATACTCAGCTATGCCGTTTACATGGTCTCCCCGGAGGGAACCGTGATCAGCTGGAATCTGGGCGCCCGGAACCTGACGGGATGGGCCGATTCGGACGTCATCGGCAAGCATTACTCGGTGTTCTACCCCAGCGCCGCTGCGCCAGGGGAAGATCTCAGGACGGTACTGGCCGCTGAAACGCCCCCTGGGTCCGTGCGGCGCGATGGCTGGGTTCGACACAGGGATGGCTCCCACCTGCGGGTCGACACCACGATCGATCCCGTCCGCAACGAGCAGGGCGAAATAATCGGTTTTGCCTTCGTCTCGCGCGATCTTGCCGATGTGACGGCGGCCGATGAAGCGCTGCGCCAAAGCGAAGAGCAGTTTCAGCTGTTGATGCGCGGCGTCGTGGACTACGCGATCTACATGTTGGACCAGGACGGCCATGTCAGTACCTGGAATGCCGGCGCGGAGCGGATCAAGGGGTATGCGCGCGAGGAAATCCTGGGCAGCCACTTTTCACGTTTCTACACCCCGGAAGACAGGGAAGCAGGTATTCCGGCACATGCGCTGCGGACCGCCCTCAAGGAAGGCCGCTACGAAAGCGAAGCCTGGCGGGTGCGCAAGGACGGCACGCGGTTCTTCGCGCATGTCGTCATCGACCCCATCTTCGATCCCAGCAACAACCACGTAGGCTTCGCGAAAATCACCCGCGACATCACGGAAAAGCAGGCCGCGAAAGAAGCGCTCGAGCGCACGCAACGGGCCCTGCAGCAAGCGCAAAAGCTGGAAACCATCGGCAAGCTCACCGGTGGCGTGGCGCACGATTTCAACAACCTGCTGCAGGTCATCGGGGGCAATCTGCAACTGCTCGCGGCGGATATGTCGAATAACGAACGGGCGCGGCAGCGCCTGGCCAATGCCCTGGCCGGCGTGCATCGCGGCGCCAAGCTGGCGAGCCACCTTCTGGCATTCGGCCGCCGGCAGCCCCTGGTGCCCAGCGTCATCAACATCCGCCGCTTCCTGCGCGGCTTCGACGATATGCTGCGCCGCAGCCTGGGCGAAGCCATCGAGATCGAGACCATCGTCGCGGGCGGCGTGTGGCACACGATGGCCGATAGCGCACAGCTCGAGAACGCCATGCTGAATCTGGCGATCAATGCCCGTGACGCGATGAGCGGCGTGGGCAGGCTGACGATCGAGATCGGCAACGCCTACCTGGACGACGCTTACGCGCGCAGCCACCCGGAAGTCAGCGCGGGCCAGTACGTCATGATCGCGGTGACGGATACCGGCTGCGGCATGACGCCGGAGGTCATGGCGCAAGCCGTCGAGCCTTTCTTTTCGACCAAGCCGGAAGGGCATGGGACGGGCTTGGGCCTTTCCATGGTCTATGGGTTCGTCAAGCAGTCCGGCGGCCATGTCACGCTATACAGCGAAGTCGGCCACGGGACGACGGTAAGGCTGTACCTTCCGCGTTCTTTCGAGAAAGAGGATGTGCCGCCCGAAATCTTGCCCACGACCGTGATCGGCGGATCGGAAACGATATTGGTGGCCGAGGACGATGAACAGGTCTGCACCACGGTGGTCGATTTATTGCGCGGACTCGGCTACCAGGTCTTGAAGGCGACAGACGGGGAAAGCGCTTTTGCGATCGTGCAAAGCGGTATCAAGATCGACCTGCTCTTTACCGATGTCGTCATGCCGGGCCAGCTACGCAGCCCCGACCTGGCGCGCAAGGCGCAGGAGCGCTTGCCGGACATGGCGGTCCTGTTCACCTCCGGCTACACGCAGAACGCCATCGTCCATGGCGGACGCCTGGACAAGGGCGTCGAATTGATCACCAAGCCCTATACCCGCGAGGACCTGGCGCGCAAGATCAGGCATGTCCTGGCGAACCATCGGCAACGCCGCAATCCCAGGCCGGCGCAACCGGACCGCGCCGAAGGCGCGCCGGCGCCGCCATTGTCGCGACGGCCGCTCGCGGTGCTCCTGGTGGACGACGATGAACAGATCCGGGAGATCGGCGGAGAGATGATCCGGGGGCTGGGCCACGTCGTACTGACGGCGGGCAACGCCGGGGAAGCGCTGTCCGTCCTGGAAAAGAACGCGCCGGAAGTGGTGTTGATCGATGTGGGGTTGCAAGGCACGTCAGGCGTGGAGCTCGCTGCCAGGATCAAGGCGCGGCGTGCCGATGCGCGCATCATCTACGCAACCGGGCAGGAGGTGCCCGCGGATGTCCCGTCGGATGGCGTACTGCGCAAACCTTATGATTCCGCCGCGATCGCCGCCGCACTCCAGCCCTTCATAGCCACTTCCAAGGCTTGAGCGTCCTGTCCCAATCCACCTCGTCGGGATCGACGGTCCAGGTTTCCTTGGCATAGTCGTAGGCGGCCTCGGGGGCATGATAGGCGGCGCTGCCGATCGCCCAGCCGGCGGCGGCGGAGGCGCCCAGCACGCGCGAGCCGGTGCGCTCTTCCACCCACGAGCCGGCGTCCATGGCGTTGTCCTTGTCGACGTAGTTGTTGTAGAGATTGGTGCCGATGCGCACGCCGATCACGCCGGAGCTGATGACGGCACCGGGCACGCCTATCCAGCGTCCCGCAGCCAGCAGGGTGTTGGAGCCGGCCAGCATGCCGCCGATTTCCAGGCTGCCGGAGACAAAGCCGCTGCCGTCCAGGCCGGCCGCGAACCAGTTGCCTTCGCGGATGTCATCGCCCAGATTCGAAATCGAGGCGTAGGTGCCGCCGGCCAGGTTATAGGCACCCCAGGCACGGTTCAGGCCGCGCCAGCCGGCGCGGTTCCAGAATTTGTTCAGGTCGCGCTCGCGGGCGACGCCGCCGGCGGATACGTCCCACGGCTCGCCACGCGCACGCGAGCGGATGTCGGTCTGGCGGGCGCTCGCGCCCTGCGACTTGTTCAGGCTGGCATCCTGCCAGCGGTGGTCCTGGGGACGCACTGTTTCGGCGCCCGGGGCGCCTGTGCGGATCACGTGCTGCAGTTCGACGGTATGGTCCAGGTTGACATTCGGTGGCCGCAAGCCTTGTTCGTCGCGCAGCCGCACTTCGGCCAGGTCCGCCAAGGTCTCGTTCGCGGCCCGGATATCGTCCGTCTTGCTTTTCAGGCCGGCCAGCGGCGAGCGCATGCCCACGCCGCGATCCAGCGGATCGCGGATGCGTTGCTTGTAGGCCTGGATCTTGGCGCGGTCGAAGTTGTTGGGCACCGCGAGCGTGAAGCCCGATGGGTTGCGGAACATCCATTCCGCACCCAGCGTGGCGGTGGGACCGGCGAATTCGTGCCGGCTCTCCAGGCCCAGGGGGTCGGAGAAGGCCAGCGGATTGTTGCGCACGAAAGCATAGAAATTGGGCCCGTCGGTCTGTCCTTTGGGATCACGCTGCAGGAAGCGCCCGGTGGCGGGATCGTAGGCGCGGAAAACGAAATCCAGCTTGCCGGTCTCGTCGATCGCGCGCTTGCCGGCGTAGCGGAACGGGTTGTCGTCGACGGGCGCCATGGCGCGCAGCAGCACCCCGAAAGGATCGTAGATGTAGAAGTTTCGCTTGCCCGCCTTGTCGAACAGATAGCGTACCGAGTGCCGCGCATCGCACATCAGGAAATTGTCGCGGCCGCCGCCGGACACGATCAGCGCATCCGAGCGCAGGGGATCCCACACCGTGCTGCGGGCCAGCTGGCCGCCCTCGTATTCCTCGATCGGTTCCTGGCCATCGCGCAGGAACAGGCGCAATGTCCCGGCCTGGCGTTCCGCGTGCAGACGGCCCAGCCAGTCGTAATAGCGTTCGATCTTGCGCTGATCGGCCTTGCGCGTGGCGGAGACCAGCTGATTGCGGAAATCGTACACATACGACCACGACTCGTCCTCGACCAGGTTTCCGTTGCCGTCGTAGCGGCGCGCGGCGCTGCCCCACTGCGTGTACTGGTCCAGCGCGTTGACGACGTAGGGCGTGGTGACGGAGCCGGCGGTGCTGCGCGTCCGGTTGCCCGCCAGGTCATAGTCCCAGCTGCCGCCCTCGGGCGTGGCAGGCAGGTCGAAGATGCGTGCATCGATGGGGGCTTGCAGGTCGGGCAGCGGATCCGCGAGCGGCTGGCCGGGCGGCTCCAGCGGCTGCATATCCAGCGGCGCGGCGGGCAGGGCGGTACGCCAGTCGACCAGGCGCGAGAGCGTGTCATAGGTGTACGCCAGCCGCGCGGCGAAGTCCTGGCCCGTCTCGACCGTGTTGCGCACATTGCCCAGGGCGTCATGCAGGTATTGCACCGTCAGCAGCGGCGCGCCGTTGACGGTATGCCGGACCTCGTCGATGCGGCCGCCGGCATCGACGCGGAAGTCCGTGGTCGGCCCCTCGGCGCGAGCCAGACGCGAGGGTTGCAGCCCGGCATAGGCGAAGCTGGCCAGCGGCGCGGCGCCCGTCGCGGGATCTCCCGGCCAGGCCGTGCCCTGTTGCTGCTGCGCGATGGCGACGACGCGGTCCAGGACATCGCGGTCGTAGCTGAGTTCCCGGCCGGCGGGGTAGCGCAGGCGCAGGACCGCGCCGGTATGGGAGACCTCCCGCTGGATGACGAAGGCGCGCGCCGGATCGGCGCCGGGCACGCCGGTAAAGGTGACGGTCTCCTCCAGGACACGATCGAGGGAGTCGTGGCGCAGCCGGATGTCGATGAAGTCGTTGGTCGCGCGTCGCATCCGGCCCAGGCCGTCGAACTCGGCGCGTTGATCGCTGGCGCCGCCCAGTTCCAGCCCGGGGGCCATCCCCGAACGGTCTACCTGCAGGGACGTATTGCGGTTCAGGGCATCCCAGGCAAAGTATCGGACGACGCCGTTGCGGTCCCGATAGGCGATCATGTTGCCGGCGGCGTCGTACTGGGCCAGGTCCGCGCTGCCATCGGGAAGGACCGTCGAGGCCAGGCGTCCCGCGGTGTCCTGGACGAAGCGCGTGATGCGGCCCAGCGCGTCCGTTTGCGAGACCTTGTGGTCGTCGGCGTCCCAGGCAAAGCGCATGTCCGCCGGCTGTGGCGCGTCCGGGGACAGGACGGACGCGACCATTTGCCGGTTGCGGGTCAAGCGCCCGAAGACGTCGTACTCGTTCCGAATGACGTTGCCCAGCGGATCGGTGATCGCGACGCTGTCGCCACGGCTATCGTAGGCATGGCGCACGACACCGGTCGGTGTCGCGTGCGCGACCCTACGGTTGAGTTCGTCGTAGGCCCAGGTTTCCGCGTAGTGGCGGCTGCCCAGGACGACGCCGTTCGCGTCTTTCACCTGCTCCTGGCGATCCAGGCGCACCAGATTGGCTTCCTGGTCCCACGCCAGCCGCCATTCGTTGCCGTACGGATCGACGCGATGCACGGGACGGCCAAGGATGTCGAACGACGATACGAACACGCGCCCGTCCTGGTCGACCTCGCGCACCAGGTTGTTGACACCGTCGTAGTAGTACTGGATCGTCAGCAGGGTGCCGGGCGCGGTATCCAGGAAGGCGGTACGCACGTCCGCCGCGGCGACCGCAGGCGGATCGTCGTAGCGACTGGCCGAGGCGGTGATGCGCCGTCCGAGTTCGTCATAGCTGAACTGGCGGCGGGCGAGCAGCAGGAAGCTGCCGTCGGGCTGTTTTTCGTGCGTGCATTCGACTAGAAGATCGCCCAGCTTGTCGAAGCGGCGGACCGTGACGTTGCCCATGGCGTCCTCGGTCTGGACGGCTCGCCCGAAGGCATCGAAGGTGAAACGCGTGGCAAACCCGCGCGGATTGACGATGCGTATCGCCCGCCCGTCGGCGTCGTAGTCGTTGCGCGTTACGGCATGGATGTGCGCATAATCGTCGATGCTGCGGGCGACCATGGCCCGCTCGTTGTAAACCAGCTTGCGCAGGCGGCCGGAGGGCGCGATGGTCAGGTACGGCCTGCCCGCGCGGTCGTGTACCACGCGGGTCAGCTTGGACAAGGTATCGTCGCCGACGGTCTGGCGGACCAGATGCTGTTCCTCGTCGTAGCGGCTCAGCGTGACCAGGGCGCCCGATGGCGCCTGGTTCTCATCCTTCAGGCCCAACTCGGAGCGCACGAGGTTGCCCGCGCGGTCGTAGGCGAAGGCCGTGGTGGCGCCCACCGGGAGCGAGCTGGTGCGGCGCGTCACCTGGTCCAGCGCGTTGTATTCCGCCTCCGAGACAAAGCGGTCGTCGCCTGGCGTGAATTTCGGCCGGTAGACCCGCGTCACCCGGCCCAGCGGGTCGCGGTCCACCGACGTTGTCAGGGCGGCCCCCGGCGGATCGACGGTGGTGGCTTTCAGCAGGCCTTCGAGCGGGCCATCGGCCGCACTGAAGTAAGTATGGCGGGTGCGCAGTCCGGCCGCATTGGCGGCCTCCAGCAAGCGCCCGTTGGCATCGTACTGGTCGAACGTGGCCACGATCGCCGCGCCCGCCGATCCATCGGGCAGGGTGGGCGTGGGCCGATGCACGGCCTGCAGCAGGAAGTGCTGGAAGCCATTGCCGGGCGCGTAGGCGTAGCGGGTCAGGGTGCGGTCGTAGTCCGCGTCCTCGGTGAAGGCCGGGTTGGCGCTCCTGGTGTAGCGTGCATCCGAGACGGTCAGCGGCCGGTTGAATTCAGGCTCGTACGAGAACTTCTGGATGGCGTCGGCGTCATCGGTCGCGAAGACGTCGGGTAGCGCCGCCGCGGACCACAGGCTCGGCGCGAGCCCCGTGGGCGCGAAGCCCAGGTAACGTCCGCGTCTGACCACCGAAAGCACATTGCCGAATTGCAGGCGCGCCTCGGCGGTGAGATCCGCATCGGCCTCGGGCCGGTAATCCTGGCCGCGCGGATGCAGGCGCTCGTACCAGTCCCGGCCGAACAGGCTCTGGGTGGTCACGCCCATCGGCGTGACGGCGGCGATCTGGTTGCCGTCGCGGTTGTAGCGGTAGTGCGCGCCGATCAGCGTGGGCAGGCCGCCGATGACGGCGTATTCCTCTTTGTAGAGCGCATTGCCGAAGCGGTTGAACAGATAGCGCAGCTGGCGGCCGTCGCGCTCCGTCACGATGGTTTGGCGCGCCGGCCGCTCGTGATCGTCGTAGGGCTGGTTGAAATCCTCGATCACGTCGGCATAGTCGAACAGGATGTCGCCGCCGCCTTGCCGTTGGCGGATCACCCGGCGGTAATCGACCCGACCCAACTGGGTGCCGTACTCGTTCTCCAGGAATGGACGGCCGTTGCCATCGAAAATCGCCGTCAAGGCATGCTGCAGGCTGGTGTCGGCCCAGGCCGTTCCGATGTAGTCGTACACCGATGTCGGCCCGCTGCGATGCGGCGCGGTGGCCGGCAGGGTGACGGTAACCAGGTTGCCGATGTCGTCGTAGCCATAGCGCCAGGTCCGGCCGGTGAAGTCGGCGATCGCCACGATGCGATTCCCGCTGTCGTAGGTGAAATCGACCTGGCGGCTGCCGCTGTTGATCTCGGCATGCGCCAGCAGTCCATCTTCATAGGTGAACCCCAGATAGTTGCCGTGGCGGTCCTCGATGCGTGCCACCACATGGATGGCGGGGCCCAGCGTCGGATGGGGGCGATAACGGATGCGCGTGCCGTCGGGCTGGCGCAGCGTGAAGGAGTCCCCCTCGGCCTGCAGGATGGCGTCCACGCCGTCCGGCGGCAGCCAGTACCCATGGGCTTCGTGCAAGGTGTACAGCTCGATGCCCAGCGCGCCGTTCGAGCGCACGATGGAAAGCTGGTCGGGCGGCACGGTCAGCCAGAGGTTGTAGTTGTGGTCCCAGTTGCAACCCAATGGTCCTTCGTAGACCACCAGCTGCGAATAGCTGCGCTGGAAGACGAAGTTCTGCCCGGCGCCATTCAACTCGAAATCGGCGATGGCGTAGGCGAACTCGCCGTTGAACAGCTTCACCGGATCGGCGGCCTTCGCCACGTTTTCCTTCGGTGGCGTGGCGTCCAGGCTCTTGACCACATACAGCCGGTTGCTGTCGCCGGATGGCATGATCGCCGGCGCGACTTCGTCGACGACCTGGTCCCGCAGGCTGGCGAACCTGCCCGCCATCTCCTGGGGCACGTCGATCTGCAGCGGCGCCGATTTCAACAGCTTCTTGAAGTCGCTCAGGGTCTGCTTGTCCGGCGGATTTTCCGCCAGCACCGTCGCGGCGTCCTCCGCAAGGTCCATGTAGCGCTTGCGGATCGCATCCTTGACCTGGTCGTCATTCATATCGGGCCGGACCGTGGCCACGGACGCCGCACCGCCGGAGTCCGGTGTGGTGTCGGGCGTCGTGGTGTCCGGGTCCGGCATGGCCGCTGCTCAGTTCTTGGTGGTCTTCAGGAAGCGGTCGAGGACATCCTGGCGGGCCACCCCCGCCGTGGCGTCCGTGGCTGTCGTGGCGAAGAGTTGCGAGAGCGTCGTGATTTTCGCGCGTTGCAGGTCGGGCAGGTGGGCCGCGTCCAGGAAGCCCTTGCTGGCGACATCGGCCAGCGAAATGTTGGCCTGCATGGCGATGCCGGCCACCAGCGAGCGGAAGACGCCGGTCTGCTCGAAGGGCCTGGGTTGATAGTTTCCCGACGAGATGTTGTTCAGCATCTGGCGCCTGACCTGGCTCTGGGCGACATTCAGGTCGCGCTGGCTTTGCGCGCGTACCTCCTGCGAGGTCGAGCCGCTTTGCGTGCGCGCCAATGCGACCGTGGCGCGGTCGGGCAGCGAGAACTCCCCGGTCACCACGGGGGGACGAAGCGGCTCGCGCAGCTGCTCCAGCGCCAGGTTCCCGTTGGCGTCGAAAGTCCCGCAGCTCTGGATGATGCGCCGCGTGACCACCAGCTGTTTCCACGGCGTCGTTGGCGTCGGGGGTACGGGCGGCGTGGGCGGCAGGGGATCCGGCGGCGGCCAGTTCCCATTGCCGGTGTTGGGTCTCTGCATGGAGGAGACCAGGAAGTACGGCACGACCGCGGGCGCCTGATGGCCGGTATCGAGGCCCGCCTGGATGCACAACCCGTCCAGCGCGCGCGGCATGTGAACCACCAGGAAGACATCCTGGATGCCCTCCAGGTTGCGCTCGCCGTCGATAAGATTGAATTCCGTCTGGGCCGAGTTCGATACGGTGTGCGGCCGCGGCGCGACGACGAACAGTGCACGGTTGGTGCCCAGGTGATAGCCGTTGAAAAGCTGGTACATCTGGCTGGTGGAGGTGGTACGGCTGAGCGTCTCGCGGGCTTCGCGCGAGGTATCGGTGGTGTTCTGGTTCACCGTGGTGTCGGCCCAGGTCGACGTGACGCTTCCGGACGCCCCGAACGGGCCCACGCTGAAGCCGGCGCTCGCGCCGATCTCCAGGCTGTTGGTGGAGCTATTGCCCTTGGTGATGCTGGTCGTGTTTGCGGACGCGGACAGCATCTCCGATCCCTCGGTCACGGTCTCGTAGAGTTCGCGCTTCTTGGGCTCGAAGTCCAGGAAGTAGGGATAGTCGTCCGGTGCCACGCCGTCGGCGTTATGCGGGTAGACGGCGATCTGCATGATCGCGCCCAGGCAGGGCCAATACTGCTCGGCCCAGCCGCTGGCGATGATCGTTTCCCACAGGGTGCGTTGCAGGTCATCCCAGTTGCCGGCTTGCTGCGCCTGCGTCTGGGCGTTGCGCAGCGCCTCCGATGGATTCCAGCCGGTCAGGCTGCAGGTCAGGCGCAGATAGACCAGCCGGGAGTTGGGATAGGTGTCGGCCGTCTCTTCTTCCGGCACGACGTAGTAGTAGACCGCCAGCGAGGAGCGCCACTTCGGGCTGAACGCCATGTCGCCGAAGTTGGTGTCCACCATGTCCGGGGAAAACGCCATGCGCGTCCACGTGATGTCCTGGGGCGGCATGAGAGATTGGATCGCCATATTTCCTCCAACTCTTCCAAAACGTGTTCTATTTGGTCTGACTGGTGTCAATGATATGGCGGCGTTACTGGCCTAGATCCGTTTCTAGGCCGATCGGACACCTCCGGAGGGCGTAGCTTCCACCTTCGGACTACATCCGGCGGCATGTCCACGGCACGACGCGCGCAAAAAGTGTTGCGGCTAGTGCGGGGTCAGGCGGCAGGGGGGACCAGCATATCCGCGCCTCCCTGAAACAGCGGCACGATCTTGAACAGCTGGAATCGCCACTTCGTGTCGATGCCGCGTACGCAGTCCGCCGAAATATCCGCCACCAGGATCGGAGGCGCCGACGGCAATACGGGCCGTCCATCGTCGGCGTAGACGACCATGGATCCTTCGACGACGCCTCGATCCGCGCCAGCCGCGCGAGCGCGCAGATTGGCAACGAGATGCCGCACCAGGCGCGGCGTGCCTCGCCGGCGTCGATATTCGTAGTACGCGCCGATTGCGGCGCGGCCTTCCATGCGGTGGCCGCACATCAGATAGACGCAATCTTCGGTGTAATACTCCAGCGCCCGGGTTGCGTCGTTGGCATCGACGTCGCGCCAATAGTCAACGACGAGCTCCTTGAGCGCATTCTGCAGGATGAGGTCCTGGATGGCGGCCTGGTCCGTCACTTCATCATCTCCTTCCACCGCACCACCTGCGTCTTGATGAATTCGTCCATGTCCTGTGGTGATCCAGCCAGCGTTTCGGCGGCGGCTTCCTGGAGCATCTTCCGGAAATCCGGCTCGGCGAGCGATGCACGGATCGCCTCGTTCAGCTTGTGCACGACGTCTTCCCGCATGCCCTTGGGACCATTGATCCCATACCAGAGGGACATCTCGAAATTCGGATAGCCCTGTTCGGCGAACGTGGGCAGGTCCGGAACGGCTGCCGACCTCTCGCGGCCCGTGGCCGCCAGACCGCGCAGCCGGCCGTTCTGGAAGTAAGGACGCAGGGTCTGCACGCTAAGCAAGGTGGAGTCGACCTGCCCGCTCAGCAGATCGGTCAAGGCGGGTGCCGTTCCTTTGTAAGGGATATGCATCAGGCGCATGCCCGCCTGCCTGGCGAAGGCTTCCATGCCGTAGTTGGTGGCGCCTCCTTCCCCGAGCGATGCATAGGAGATCGCCCCAGGATTTTTCTTCGCGGCATCGACGTAGTCCTTGAGCGTGGTTCCCTTGAACTTGGGGCCCACGGCCAGCGCGACAGGCACCGACGCCAGCATCGCAACGGACGTGAATTGGCCAACGGGGTCGGCGTTGGGCGCTTGCAGCATCTTCACGGTGCTGTCCGACGACGTGACCACCAGCGTGTAGCCGTCCGGTGCCGCGCGCATGACATATTCCGCGCCGATCAAACCCGAGGCACCGGGCCGATTCTCGACGATGACGGATACGCCCAATCGCAAGGTGAGCTTCTGCGCCAACATTCGGCCAAGGTTGTCCGTCAACCCGCCGGGAGGCCATGGCACGACGATGGTGATGGGACGTTCGGGATAACCCGCAGCGTGGCTGGCGGAGACGCACAAAGACAAACACGCCGTGATGAGGGCGCACATCCAACGACATCTCATTTGATCCCCTTGATGCTTTGTTTGTCGAATGAAGCAGGACAATTTACTTGCAGCGTAGCGGGCCGGGCAATGGCGCTTATCACAATGCAATACGGCACCCCCCGGAAATACGTCAATTGATCCAGGGCACATGTTTATCTGCAACGTCGCGCCGGATTTGCCGGCATGGCTATTGGCGAGCCGCGGGTTGCGGGTCAATAATCAATGCCGCGACACAATGCGCAGATCCATCCCAAGGTCATTACCTCCAAGCTGGAAGAATCCCGCCATGCGAACCGTATTCAAGAACGCCACGATCATCGATTGCGTCAATCCCGAACCCAGGCCGCATGGCGTGGTGGTGGTAGAGGAGGGCAAGATCGCACAGGTATCGCAGACCGATTCGTTCACACCCGCGGACCAGGATGTCGTGACCGACCTGGAAGGTTCCTTCCTGCTGCCCGGGCTATGGGATGTACACATACACCCAGACTACCATCCCCTTTCCACGATGCCCTTGCCGGATCAAACGGCATTGTTCGGGCATAGGCTGCGATCGGCAATGTTCGACTCCGGCATCATGGGGTTTCGATGCGCCGGCTCGCACAACTACATGGACGTGGCATGGCGCAATGCCTTCGATTCGGGCCAGTTCGTCGGTCCGCGCTTGTTCGCCGCCGGCTATTTCCTGACCACGACGGGCGGACACTTTCTCACTTCCGGCCACGCGCTTGAATGCGATGGGCCCTATGGTTTCGTCAAGGCAATACGAGAGGGGATAAAAAACGGCGTCGACCATATCAAGTTGAACTTGTCCGGGGGGATCATTGGCCCCAAATGGGATCTGCACACGCAGTCCTTCTACCTGGACGAAGAGCTTCGGGCGGCCTTTGATATCTGCAAAACCCGCGGCTTCAAGATCATGGCGCACGCAACGCATCCGGGCGTCGTCAAGGAGGCGATACGACTGGGCGCGCACAGTATCGAGCATGGATACATCATGGACGACGAATGTATCGAACTGCTGCTCAAGCACGATGTCTGGCTGGTGCCGACGCTGGCCATCAGCCAATTGACACCGAGTCAGGCCACGAATAGATGGGAGTCGATGTTCGCCACCGGCCGTGGCTGGTCCCATGCGCTATGCTGCCGCGCGGAGGCGGCCGCGCCCGTGCACGCCGAGTGGTTCCAGAAGGCGCTCAAGGCGGGGGTGAAAATGGCCTTGGGCTCCGATATCCGGCCATTGAAGGATGCGGCGCTTCTGGAAATGGGCTTGTGGACCAGAAACGGCGCGTCGCCGTGGCAAACGCTGCAGGCGGCAACCAGGCATGGCGCCGCCATCTGCGGCGTCGGTGACGAACTGGGCACTATCGAGGTCGGCAAGACGGCCGACATGATCGTGGTGAAAGACGATCCGCTGAAAGATATCAACAATGTGCGCACGCTGGAGCTCGTCATAAAAAATGGCAAGATCATCAGCGACAAGCGCACCGGCGACCAGGTCACCGATGCATGAGCGCTTATTGCGGCTGCAAGCCGATCCTGGTGACGACCTGCTGCGACTTCGCCGATTCGGCGGCCAGGAATCTGGCCAGGTATTCCGGCGGCTGAGGGTCAAGGACCAGGCCGCGCATTTCGAGGTCCTTCTTCAGGGCCGGATCGTTCAATGACGCAATGGTCGCTTGCGACAAGACCTGTACCACCGCGGCGGGCGTGCCCTTGGGCGCCACCAGGGCGAACCAGGTGCCGCCGACGAATCCGGGCAGACCGCTTTCCGTCATGGTCGGGACATCGGGCAGCAGCGCCGAACGTTGGGGTGTCGCTATCGCCAGCGCCTTGACCTTGCCCGACTGGATCAGCGGGAGAACCGCCGGAACGGCGTCCAGCGTAACCTGGATCTGGCCCCCCATCAGGTCCGTCAGCGAAGGTGCGCTGCCGCGATAAGGCACATGTGTCATCTTGATGCCCGCCTGCAGATTCAGCCGCTCCGCCGCAAGATGGTTGGATGTGCCGCTGCCGTAAGACGAGAAATTGACCGCCCCGGGATGCGCCTTGGCGTAGGCGATCAATTCCCGCACAGTGTTGGGCGGGAAATCCTTGCTCACGACCAGCACGAACGGCACTTGCCCGATCATGGCGACCGGTGCGAAATCCTTCTCGGCGTCGTACGGCACGTCCTTCTTTGTCGCCTTGGCGATCGACAGCTCGGGCGAAGCAGCGAAAAGCAGGGTGTAGCCATCGGGCGGCGAGTTAACCACCATCCCCGCGCCGATCACGCCGCCGCCGCCGGCGCGGTTTTCCACGACAAAACTGCCCTTCATGCGCTCGCTCAGCGCCTTGGCCAGTATGCGGGCGGCGATATCGGTAGTGCCGCCCGCGGGATAGGCCACCACCATGCGTACGGGCCGCGCCGGATACGTTTCCGCGGCCGTCGCCGCGCTCGTGACCACGGACAGACCCGCCATCAGCACCAGCTTGAATAAGTTTTCAAACACGATGTTCCCCTTGTAGGCTTTGGAGCGCGGCACGGTGCCCGACCTTGCCTGCCGCAAGCCTATATCCTTAGAATATCGAATCACAATAGCGCATATTGCAATCCAATACGGGGTTTCCAGGCCTGCGTGGACGACCTCTCTATGCCGGCCTCGGTCCCGCCACTCAGGCAGACATGGACAGCACCGGCCTGTGCAGGCAGAGCGGGGGATAGTCCAACCATGGCGCGCAGTTACGGGAAAGTAATCGCGGAGCAAACCGACGGCGAGCCCGTGGATCACCTGTTCGTCAACTCGGTCGCGAAATGCTTCCTTGTCCTCGAAGCCTTCAACGGGGCGCAGCGGCCGTTGAGCCTGAAGGAGCTGACCCGGCTATCCGGCCTGGAGAAAAGCGCGGCGCAACGCCTCACGCACACCCTGCGGGTGCTGGGATACCTGCGTCAGGATCCGCGGACACGGGCCTACGTGCTGTCCTCGCGCCTGTTGGAGTTTGGCCATAGCGCGCTGGCGACGCATCTGGTTCGAGAGGCCGCCGAACCGCATCTTCGCGCCTTGAACCAGGCCACGCAGGAAACCGTCAACCTGATGGAGCTGGACGGAAGCGAGATAGTTTATGTGCTGCGCTTCCCCAGCAGCCACGCGGTAAGCGTCGATTTGCATGTGGGGTCGAGACTACCCGTGTTTTGCACGGCGGCAGGCCGCGCCTTTCTTACATGGCTGCCTGCGGAGCATGCCGATCGCCTGTTGGCCGGACCGCGCAAACCCATGACGCCGCATACCGTCACCGACCCGGATGCGTTGCGCGCCATCCTGGCGCGGGTCAAACGAGACGGATACACCGTGAACGACCAGGAAGCGTTCATTGGCGACATCTCGCTGGCCGCGCCGGTGTTCAATCGGGACGGCGAGATCGTCGCCGCCATCAACATCGCCGTTCCGTCGCCGCGCTGGAGCGTCGCGCGCGCGAAGAAGGAGCTTGTGCCATTGCTGCTGCAATCCGCGAGACGCATCAGCAATGCGCTCGCGGGTAAGCACTGATTCAAGTTGCAACGCGTCAGCGCCGCGACGAAAGCAGGGCGCCCAGCAGAACCCCGGCGCCGACGGCCACTGCGACGGTAGCCAGCGGGTTATTCGAGGCGCATTCACGCACCATATTCAATGCGTCCCCATAGGACTCCTGGGTGCGGCCGGCCAACTCGCGGGCCTTGCCCTTGAGCTGGGTGCCGGCATCGCCGGCCATTTCGCCAATGGCGTCTTGCGCCTTGCCAGCCCATTTCTGTGCGGTTCCTTCAGTCTTTTCCAGCATCGCGGTTCTCCTAGTCCAGCCGATTCGGCAGAAAGCCCGGGCCGCGCGGGAATGGCGCGGCGCCAGGGCACCCGCCTGTGCTACAGCAATGCCCGTGCCGGTCCATGAGGGCTTGCGGCGGCGCATGGAAGACTAGGCGCTCAGTCAATCTTGATGCCTGACGATTTGATGAGTTTTGTATAGGAGGCACGCTCCTCGTTCACCAGGGTCTGCAGATCCTGTGGGCTGCCGGGTAGGGGGACATTGCCCGTGGACGTCAATTGCGCGCGCAGCGCCTCGCCGGTCAGCGCCCTGTGCATGGCGGCGTTGATGCGCATGACGACGTCAGGCGGTGTATGGGCCGGGGCGAAGACGGCGAACCAGTTGCTCGCGGTGAAGTCCGGCACGCCGGCTTCGCTCACCGTAGGCAGGTCCGGCAGCAGGGTTTCCCTGGTGTTGCCGGTCGTGGCCAGTCCTCTGACCTTGCCGGATTTGACCAGGCTGAGCACCGTGGGCACGGAGTCGAACAGCAAATCGATGTTGCCGCCCGCCAGGTCCGTCAGGGCGGGCGTGGTGCCCTTGTAGGGGATGTGGCGAAGCTGTATGCCCGCGGCCTGCTGGAAGGCCGCGACGGCCAGGTGGGTGTTGGAACCATTGCCGGCCGAGCCTATGGTCAGCTCGCCCGGCTTCTGTTTCGCGTGCGCGATCAGGTCGGCCACCGTTTTGTAAGGCAGGTTGGGACGCGTCATCAGTACATAGTCGAAGCGCGCCACCGATCCCACCGGCACGAAGTCCTTTTCGGCATCGTAGGGCAGGCCGGTCATCAGCACGGGGTTGATGACGAACGTCGCCGCGCTGCCCAGGAACAGCGTGTAGCCGTTGGGCGGGCTGGAGGCCGCCGCGCGCGCCGCGATGGCGCCGCCCGCGCCAGGGCGGTTCTCGACGATCAGCGGCTGGCCCAAGGGGCCGGCGATTTCCGAGGCCAGGGCGCGGGCGATGAAATCGCTGCCGCCGCCAGGCGCGAAACCGACGATCAGGCGCGGTGGATGATCCGGAAAGCCGGCCTGGGCGCGCGCAACGGGGATGACGGTCGCCAGGGCGGCAGTGGCCAGGAGCCGGCGGCGCTGAAGGTCGATCATGGGGGTGTCTCCGTATGGGTGTATGTGTATTTATGGGTGCGATGGCGCGTCGGGGGCGGTGTAGGCGGCTCCGCAGCCGAACAATTCGACTATCCGCTCGGGCGCGTAGCCGAGTTCGGCCAGGACGGCACGGGTGTGCTCGCCGATGTGGGGGGCCGGCAGGCGCACGGCCGGCTCGAAGCCCGTCATGCGGATGGCCGGCCGGATCTCCCGTATCTCGCCCTGTGTCGGATGCTGTCCCCGGTACACCAGGCCAACGTCGGCCAGATGCGGATCGGCCAATAGCGACTCCAGCGTGTGGCAGGGCATGCAGGGGATGTCGTGCGCCAAGAGCAGCTCCACCACGTCATCCGTGTCGCGTTGCGCCAGCAGCTCGGCGCGGATGGCGAAGAATTCGGCGATATGGTCGATCCGCGATAGCGACGTGGCGAAGCGCGCATCGGCCGCCAGATCGGGGCGCCCCAGCGCGGTAAAGAATTTGTTCACCTGGGCATCGGTGTTGGTCGTGATGCACACATGGCCATCGCGGGTGCGCACGGGCCGGGCGTTGGCGTCCAGCAGGCGACGATCGCCCAGGCGGTCCGTGGGCGGCTCGAAACTGTGGCCGTACAGGTGTTCGCTCAGCAGCAGTCCGGCATAGCTCTCGAACATCGGCACTTCGATCACGCGGCCGCGCCCGTCACGCTCGCGGGCGAAAAGCGCGGCAAGGATGGCGTGCGCCACCATCAGGGCCGCGGTCCGGTCGATGACGACATAGGGCACGTAGCGCGGCTCGCCGTCCGCCCCCGACAACAGGCTGGCCAAGGCGGTGCCGCCCTGGAGGATGGAATCGTATGCGGGCCGGCCGGCATATCGGCCGTCGCTGCCGAAGCCCGCAATGCCGCAGTAAAGCAGGTTGGGGCGGCGGGCCATGAGCGTATCCGCGTCCACGCCCAGACGGCTTACCGCCGCGTTGCGCATGTTGTGCAGGAACACGTCCGCGGTGTCCACCAGTGTCAGCAGCGCCTCGCGGCCGCCCGGCTGCTTCAGGTCCAGGGAAATGCTGCGCTTGTTGCGGTTCATATGCATGAACTTGCCGGACATGCCGGGGGTTCTGGACCGCCCGGAGATCCAGCGGATGACATCGCCCGACTTCTCCTCCACCTTGATGACCTCGGCGCCGTAGTCCGCCAGCACCTGGGTGCAATAAGGGCCCACCACGGCCGAGGTCAGGTCCACCACCCGGATGCCGGCCAAGGGCATCGCCATGTCGGCCGATGTGGCCGCTGTCTGCGTGTCAGTCATGGATAGTTGATTTCGTCCACTAGATAGTTTAGTTTATCAACTACTTTGAACCATATCCTTAACCATGCGCACACGAATCACCACTATGCTGGGCATCGACCATCCCATCGTGCAGGCGGGGATGAGCTGGGCTTCGTCCTGCGCGGCGCTGCCGGCGGCGGTCTCCAACGCGGGCGGGCTGGGCGTGCTGGCCGCGGGGCCGCTGCGGCCCGAGGATTTCGGACGCGTGCTGGGCGAACTGGCCGACGCCACCCGCAAGCCCTACGCCGTGAATATTCCGCTATACCGCCCGGGCGCGGCCGAGATCCTGGACGCCATGCATAGCCGCCGCGTGCCGGTGGTGATCGCCTCGCAGGGAAGTCCCAAGGCGCATCTGGCGCGGTTCCGCGATATCGGCGCGACGTGGATACAGGTCGTGGCCACGCTGGAACACGCCAGGAAAGCCGCCGCAGCGGGTGTCGACGCACTGGTGGTCGTGGGCACGGAGGCCGGCGGGCACCCGCCGGCCAGCGAAGTCACCACCTTGGTCACGGTACGGCGTGTCCTGCAGGAAGTGTCCATTCCCGTCATCGCCAGCGGCGGCGTGGCGGACGGCTGGGGAATCGCCGCCTTGCTGGCGTTGGGCGCCGACGCCGTGCAGCTGGGCACCCGCTTCCTGCTGACGGAGGAAGCCACCGTGCATGCCAACTACAAGGCCGCCGTCCTGGCCGCGGACGTCCACGACACCGCCCTGGTCGGCCGCCGCGACCTGCCCATACGCGGTTTGCGCAACGCCTTCGCCCGCGCGATCTTCGACGCCGAACGCGATCAATTGGGGCAGGAGGAATACCTGGCCCTGTTCAAGAAAAGCACGCTGAAGCAGGCGGCGCTGGACGGCGACGTCGAGTGGGGCAGGGTGGAGCTGGGCCAGTCGGCCGGGCTGATCTCGCGCATCGAGCCCGCCGCCGCCGTCATGGACCGGCTGGTGCGCGAGCTGGCCGAGGCGACCGGCCGGCTGCACACGATGGCTGGCTGATTTTCAAGACACCCGAGACGAATCGACGAACCCATATGGAACACCTGCTCATTGAAGACCGCGGCGCGGTCCGTATCCTGACCCTGAACCGGCCCGAAAAGCACAATGCGCTGAATACGCGCCTGACCCAGGAGCTGCTGGACGGCCTGCGCGATGCGGACCGGGCGGCCGGTATCAACGCGGTCGTCCTGACCGGCGCCGGCAAGTCCTTTTGCGCGGGCGCCGATACCACCGAGTTTTCCGCGCTGACCCCGCAGGACCCGCAAGCAGTCAGCGCCCGGGCGGACTTGACCACCAGCCTGCACCTGGTGTTCTCGCAAATGAACAAGCCGGTGATTTCGGCCGTGCGGGGCAACGCGCTGGGCGGCGGCGCCGGCCTGGCCATCGCCTGCGATATGTGCGTGATGTCGGAAACCGTGCGCTACGGGTATCCCGAGCTGAAGCACGGGATCGTGGCCGCGGTGGTCATGGCCAACCTGGTTCGCCAGCTGGGCCGCAAGCAAGCCTTCGAGCTGGTCGCCCTGGCCGAGCCCCTGGATGGCCATGCCGCCAAGGCATGGGGGCTGTGCAACCGTGTCGTGCCCGATGACCAGGTATTGGATACGGCCTTGGAACTGGCCGCCAAGGTGGCGGGCTGGAGCCCCATCGCCATGGCCACGACCAAGCGCGCATTCCATCGCGCGGCGGACCTGGGCTTGGGCCAGGCGCTCGAAGTCGGCCGCGACGCCAACGTCATGATGCGCGGCTTTCGCAAGGAGCGGGCATGATTCCATCCCTGGGCGAGTCCGCGCGCGACGATAAGGGGGCGCAGCCATGAGACCCTTGGAAGGCATCAGCATCCTGGATTTGTCGCGCGTGCTCGCTTGCCCCTTCGCGTCCATGATCCTGGCCGAGCTGGGGGCCGAGGTCATCAAGGTCGAGCAGCCGGGCACCGGCGATGAAACGCGGGATTTCGAACCCGTGGTACAGGGCGATGCCGGCAAGGTATCGGCCTACTACATGGCCTTCAACCGCAGCAAGCGGTCCATTACGGTGAACCTGCGTTCGCCGGAAGGCCAGGATGTCGTTCGCCGGCTGGCCGCGAAGGCCGACGTCCTGCTGGAGAACTTTCCGGTCGGGACGATGAAGAAGTACGGACTGGACTATGCGGCGATGTCCGGCCTGAACAGCCGTATCGTCCATGTCAGCTGTACCGGCTTCGGCATGACGGGCCCGTACGCCAGGCGCAAGGGCTACGACACGGTATTCCAGGCCATGGGCGGCATCATGAGCTTGACGGGAGAACGGGGCGGCGGCCCGGTCAAGCCGGGTCTGCCGGTGGCGGATCTCAGTTCCGGTCTCTGGGTTTGCATCGCCATCCTGTCCGCCTTGGCGGGACGCGAGAAGACCGGCCACGGCTGCCATGTCGACTTTTCGATGTACGACGGGCAGGTTGGCTTGTTGTCGCTCGCGGCCGCCCGGTGGTTTACCTTGCGCGAAGTGCCCGAACGCCTGGGTACGGAGCATCCCGGCCGCATCCCGTCGGCCGCGTTCATCTGCGCGGACGGCAAGTGGGTGCAGATCACCGGCAGCGACCAGCACTGGGCGCCCTTGTGCAACCTGCTTGGCCTGGAAGCCTGGGGCGCGGATCCATCCCTGGCGCGCAATGCCGACCGCCTGGCGCGGCGCGAAGAGATCATGGCCGGCCTGCAGCAGGCGATACGCCGCCTGGACCGCGACGAACTATGCCGCCGCTGCGATGCGGCGGGCGTGCCGGCCGGCCCCATCCTGCAGGTGGACGAAGTGCTCGCCAACGAACACGTCGCCGCGCGGGGCATGGTGGTGGACTTCGAGCATCCGCTGATCGGGCGTTTCCCGGGACTGCGCGTGCCTTTGCGCTTTGACGGCATGGACGATCCGCAAGTGGGCCGTCCACCGCTGCTGGGCGAGCATACCGATGAAGTGCTGCGCGAAAAACTGGGCCTGGACGATGCCGCCATCGCGCGACTGCGCGGCGCGGGCGCGGTCTAGCTCGCGTCGCGCGCTACATCGCGAGCCGATAACCATAGAGGAGACACGACATGAACACGCTACGCCGCATCCTGCTCGCCCTGGCGCTTTGCATGATGCTGCCCAGGGCCATGGCTGCCGACGCCTATCCTTCGCATCCCCTGGTGTTGATCAATCCCTATGCGGTTGGCGGCCCGGCCGATCTGCTGGGCCGTGCGCTCGCCAAGGAGCTGGGCGAAGTTCTGGGGCAATCCGTCATCGTCGAAAACAAACCCGGCGGCGGGGCCAGCATAGGCACGGCCTATGTGGCCAAGGCCGCGCCGGACGGCTACACCTTGCTGCTGGGAACGGCCGCCGCGCACACCGTCACGCCGGCGGCCACCAAGGTGCCCTATAAAGGCATCGAGGACTTCGAGTTCGTCGGCATGGTGGCGAACGTGCCGAACATCCTCACCGTCCACCCGTCCGTCCCGGCGCACAACCTGAAGGAATTCATCGCCCTGGCCAGGTCGCAGCCCGGGAAACTGAACTACGCGTCGGCCGGCATGGGAAGCTCTCCGCATATCGCGGCGGAAATGTTCAAGTACTACGCCAAGGTGGACCTGGTCCATGTGCCCTACAAAGGCGCGGCGCCCGCGGTGAACGACATGGTGGCGGGTACCGTGGCCGTCGGGCTGCTGAACATCTCGGCTGTTTTGCCGTTTATCAAAGCCGGGAAGCTGCGCGCGCTGGCGTACGCCAACAAGGAGCGCTCGCCGGACTTGCCTGACGTGCCGACCTTCGCGGAAGCCGGCCTTTCCGACATGGTGTCGGGCAGCTGGTACAGCCTGGCCGTGCCCGCGGGCACGCCCGCCGCCGTCGTCGACAAGCTGGCGCAGGCCTTGAAGACGGTGCAGGAACGGCCGGAATTCAAGAAGATCCTGGCGGCCCAGAACGCCATCGCGATGCCGCAGCAAAAGCAGCAGGCCACCGACTATATCCGCGCCGACGGCGAGCAGCTTGCCGCGCTGGTGAAGGCGACCGGCATGAAACTACAAGACTGAAGGACAGGAATGAGCACGCTACCCGTATTCGACACACTGCAGCTGGAACTGGAAGGCGGGATCGCCACCCTCTGGCTGAATCGTCCCGACAGCCGCAATGCGCTGAACCTGCGCATGTGCCACGAGATCACCGCGGCCTGCGAGGCCCTGGAAGAAAACGAAGCCGTGCGGGTGGTCGTCCTGCGCGCCCGCGGCGTGGCGTTTTGCGCCGGCGCGGACTTGAAGGAGCGGCAGGGCATGAGTGCGGCCGACATGGTGGCGCGGCGCGTGGACGGCTTTACCGCCTACGCCGCGCTCGAGGCCTTGTCCAAGCCCCTGATTGCCGCCGTGCACGGCGCGGCTTTTGGCTCCGGTTGCGAAATCGCGGCCGCCTGCGACTTCGTCCTGGCCACCGCGCAGGCGGCCTTCAAGTATCCGGAGGTCGGGTGGGGGACGGTCGGCGCGACCCAGCGCTTGCCGCGCATCGTCGGCCGCCGCATGGCCAAGGAATTGCTTTTTACCGGCAGGACGGTGGACGCGCAGGAGGCGCTCCAGCTAGGGCTGGTGAACCATGTGTACGCGCCGCCTGAATTCGAGGCCGCCGTCATGGACCTGGCCCAGCGCATCGCGGCAGCCAATCCGCTTACGGTCCGGTTGACCAAGCAAAGCATCGACGACGGGCTGGATACCACGCGCGAAGGCGCCATGGCGATCGAGCTGCTGGCCATCCAGCGCAACCTGCGGCACAGCGACTGGCAGAAGGCGATCTCGGCCTTCGGCAAGAAGGAGAAGGGCGATGCGGCTTCTTGACGATGATGGCGTACCCGTCCCGGCGACGCTGGCGCAGGTCCTGAAAGCGACTGAACGCGAGCGATCGAATCAGGAGGCCTATGTCGGACCAGGCGAACGCCTCAGCTGGACTGCCCTGCGCCAGGAGAGCCGGCGCCTGGCGGCCGCGCTGCACAGGGCAGGCATCGGCAAGGGCGACCACGTAGGGCTGATGCTGGGTAATTCGGGCCTGTGGATCGCGGCTTTCTTTGCCTGCGCCTCCATCGGCGCCGTCACCGTTCCCGTGAACACTCGCTTCAAGATCGAAGAATTGCAGTTCTGCCTGAAGCAGGCCGATGTCAAACTGCTGCTGTATGCCGATAATTTCCTGGGCATAGACTTTACCGGGCTGCTGCGACAGGCGGAACCCGCCATCGATCGCGGCTTGCCCGGCGATGCGCTTGCCCGCTTGCGTGCCGCCGTCATGGTGGGCGAGGGCAGAGCCCCGCAGGGATTGCAGACCTTGGAGGAATTCCTGTCAGCCGGCAAGGGCGTTTCGGACCAGGAGCTGGACAGCCTCGCCGACGCTGTTACGCCGCGGGATGTCCTGTTGATCCAGTACACCTCGGGCACGACCTCCTTCCCCAAGGGCGTGATGCTCAGCCATCACAACATGCTCGGCGACGCGGCCGCCGTGGCGCGGCGCCTGGGCGTGACGCCCGAAGACCGCTACTTCAGCATCCGGCCTTTCTATCATGTCGCGGGCAGCACCTTGTCCGTGCTGGTCACCTTGGTGACGGGTTGCTGCCTGCTGAGCCTGCCCAGGTTCGACGTCAAGCAGACGCTGGACGTCCTGGAAACGGAGCGCTGCACGCTGACCTCGGGCAACGACACGATTTTCCTGATGATGATGGGGCACGCCGACTTCGATCCCGAACGCATCCACCTGAAAGGCGGATGGGCGGCGGCCGGGCCGGAAGTCATGCAGAAGATCCGCGATGTCATGCGCGTGCCGCATATCTGCAATGCCTATGGCCAATCCGAGGCTTCGCCCAACGTGCTGGTCAGCGACCGGGACGACCCCTTCGAACTGCGTCGCGACGGCTTCATGCTGCCTCATCCGGGCGTCCAGGTGCGCCTGGCGGATCCGGATACCGGCGCCGCCATCGCGCCGGGCACGGGCCAGGGTGAAATCCAGGTGCGCGGCTGGAACGTCATGCGTGGCTACTACAACCTGCCGGAAGCGACGGCTCGCGCCTTTACCGCGGATGGCTGGCTGCGTACCGGCGACATGGGCGAGCAGCGCGCGGACGGCCGCACGCGCATGGTGGGACGGCTCAAGGACATGTTCCGCGTCGGGGGAGAGAACGTCGCCCCGGCCGAAGTGGAGGAAGTCCTGCATGGCCATCCTGCGGTGCAGATGGCGCAGGTGATCGGCGTACCGGACGCGCGCCTGGGCGAGGTGGCGGGCGCCTTCATCCTGCTGAAGCCGGGACAGCAGAGCAACTGCGAGGAACTCATCGCCTGGTGCCGGGCGCGCTGCGCCAACTTCAAGGTGCCGCGCTATATGGCCCTGGTGGACACCTTCGAGAACATCGGCATGACGGGCAGCAGCAAGGTGCAAAAGAACAAACTGCGGGAATACGCGGTCAAGCTCTGGAAAATCGAACGTGATACGGTGGCCTCATGAATGAAGGCAATAGTGGCAACGCGGATGCCGCCCGCGAAGGGGACTCCCGGACGTCTGCGCTGGAACAGGACGGCCGCGCCGTCGTGCTGTGCGAATGCTTCGCCCGCGACGGCTTGCAGCATGAACCGGATTTCCTGCCGACCGCCACCAAGGTGGCGCTGGTGCAGCGCTTCGCGGATATCGGCTTCGCCCGGGTGGAAGCCACCTCGTACAGCAACCCCAAGGTGGTGCCGCAGTTCGCTGACGCGACCGACATGCTGCGCACGCTGCCGCGCCGTCCCGGCGTCTTCTACAAGGCCACCTGCGCCAACGTGCGCGCGGTCGAACGCGCCCTGGCCGATGCCCAGGCCGGCTTCGGCGCCAACGAAATCAGCCTGCTGGTCTCCGCCACGGAATCTCACTCCATGAAGAACCTGGCCCGCGGCCGGGCGGATCAGTGGGTCAACATCGGGCAGATGGCCGTGGCGGCCGCGGGCCGCTTCCGGCTGATCGGCACGATCTCCATGGCCTTCGGGTGCCCCTTCGAAGGCAAGGTGGACCCGGCGGCGGTGATCGAGGACGTGGGCCGCATGCGCGAGGCCGGCGTACGCCACGTGACGTTAGGCGACACGACGGGGACCGCGACGCCGGTGAGCACGCGCGCGCTGTTTCGCCGCATGATGGCGGAGTACCCGGACGTCGTGCCCGTCGCGCATTTTCACGATACGCGCGGCACCGGCCTGGCCAATTACGTCGCCGCCCTGGAGGCGGGCGTGCGGCATTTCGACTGCGCCTTCGGCGGCGTGGGCGGCCATCCGGCCAAGGTCCGCTACGGCGGCGGCCATACCGGCAACGTCTGCACGGAGGACCTGGTGGATCTCTTCGAGAACATGGGGGTTAACACAGGCATCGACCTGGACAGGCTGCTGTCCACCGTACAGGCCTGTGAAGAGGCCCTGGGCAGAACGCTGCAGGGAAGGGTGGCCCGCAGCGGCCTCAATCCCTTGCGTACCGCCACAGATATTAGACTCGGCCAACCATGAGCATCGAACCCGCTACTCGAACGAAAATGTCAGCTGAAGCCCCGTCGTCCCAGGCGGCGAACGCGCGCGCGCGTAATTTCAAGGAACTGGTTTCCTTTCGCCTGAATATCCTTGCCAGTACCTGGAGCCGTCTCGCCGCCGAAACCAACCAGCGCGAGTTCGGCCTGGATCCGCGCGAATGGCGCATCGTCGGCATGTTGGGGGCCTACGCGCCGATGTCCTTGCAGGGCCTGGCACGGGAAGTCAATCTGGACAAGAGCCAGGCCAGCCGCACGGTGTCCGACATGATCGAACGCGGCCTGCTGCAGCGGGATTCGGACGAGAGCGACGGCCGCGGCGTGCAGCTGAGCCTGACGCCGCAGGGAAAGGCGCTCTACCGCAAAGTATTTCCCCGCGCGGTCAAGCGCAACGAGGAACTGCTGTCGGTGCTCAGCGAGGAAGAGCGCGCGGTATTGGATCGCGCGCTCGACGTGCTGACCGTCCATGCGCAGAAAACCCTGGCGAAGTCGCGCGAGACAGGCGGGCGCGGAAGATAGGGGGCCGTGGCTCTCGCCACGGGGCCGACGGTTTACGTGCCGTAGTCGCCGGCGGCTTCGGGCTGGTACAGGATCTCCGCGACGGTGCCGCGGTGCACCACGCGGTCCGGCCCTTGCCATTGGATCGTCTGGCCCATACGGCAACCGATCAGGCTCAGGCCCAGTGGGGACAGCACGGAGATATCGCCGTGACCCGCATCGGCCTCGGCGGGATAGACCAGCCTGAGCGCACGTTCCTGGCCCGCATCGTCACGCAAACGGATGCGCGTACGCATCGTGACGATATCCGGCGGAACTGCCCGGCCGGGCAGGATGGGTGTCGTGTCGAGCAAATCGTGCGCGTCATGGCTGGCTTCGACGTAGCCGCGAGCGGTCAGCCGCGTCAACAGGCCCGCGAGACGGGCATGGTCGAGTTCGGTGAGTATGCGTTCATGGAGGGGGGCGTGCATGGATCGCTCCGTAAGGTCGTGCGCCGCACGGCGGTGCGGCACGGCTTTGCGCGGGCGGGGCCCGACGACCTGGAGGAATGCGCTTGGGGAAGGGTGCTGCGGGTCGCCGGGCTCAAGCATGTGCGGCAAAAGCCGCGGCCGGTCCGGTCTTATGGGGTTGGGGCGGGCAGGCGCACGCCAGCCTGGTCCGCTGTAGCGGGCCGGCGCCAGCGATGAGAACGTGCACGGCATGCCTGGAAGTCATGGCGGCCATTGTAGGTTGTCCGCGACCAAGCGTCCAATTTCGTAGGCGGATTTTCCTGAAACGCGAACTCCGCATGTGACATCTAAGTACGTGCCAGGCGGAATTCCGCCTGCGCGCGGGCAACGCCGCGCCCCCCTCATGCTCGGAGATTCGAATGAAAGCGATACATGCCTGTTTGTCTCTGTCCCTCGCCCTGGCGGCCGGCGCCGCGCTGGCGCAATCGGCGGCACCGACGGACCCGCAGATAGCGGCGATCGTCGTGGCGGCCAACCAGGTGGACATCGATGCCGGGAAGCTGGCGCAGTCCAAGACCAAATCCAAGGCCGTGAAGGACTTCGCACAGCAGATGGTGACCGACCACGGCGCGGTCAACAAAGCGGCCGGAGAGCTCGTCCAGAAATTGGGCGTCAAGCCCGAAGCGAACCCGACCAGCCAGGGGCTGCAGCAGGGTGGCGACAAGAATATGGCGCAGTTGAAAACCCTGAGCGGGTCGGCCTTCGACAAGGCCTATGTTACGCATGAAGTGGCCTACCACGAAGCCGTCATCCAGGCGCTCGATACGACCTTGATCCCGAATGCGCAGAACGCCGAGCTCAAGGCCCTGCTGATCAAGGTGCGCCCCGCGTTCATGGCCCATCTGGAGCATGCCAAACACCTCCAGGCGCAGCTGGGCAATGGCTGAACCTCGTATCCCCGCAAGGCGAACGCCAGCCCGGGCGTGGCTGCTTGCGAGCCTGCTGGCCCTTGTGTGGACCCTCTTGCCGCGCAGCGCCCTTGCCCATGATGATGGCCACGCGACGGCGACCACGCATGTCGTCACCCTGGAGGGCATGCAATTCGTCCCCGCCACGCTGGAGGCCAAGCCCGGCGAGCGTATCGAATGGGTGAACAAGGACCTGGTTCCCCACACGGTCACCTCCACCTTCGGCGCCTTCGATTCCCACAGCATCGCGCCTGGTGCATCGTGGACGTACACTGCCGACAAGCCCGGCAGCTATCCCTATACATGCCAGTTCCATCCTGGGATGCTGGGGACAGTGGTCGTACGGTAACGGAGCAGGGGGGCCATGCCATGACCATTGCAACCGCAGGCGCCGATCCGCTTGCCGCGGGGGACGACCTGGCGCTGGCCCGTCGCATCGCGGGCGGCGATGCCGCGGCCTTCGAGCTGATGATGCGCCGCCATAACCGCCGGCTTTACCGGCTCGCGCGCGGGACACTGCGCAGTGATATGGAAGCCGAAGACGCGCTGCAGGAAGCGTATTTTCAGGCTTATCGATCCATGGACAAGTTCCGTGGGGAATCGTCGCTTTTCACATGGTTGTCGCGGCTGCTGTTAAACGAGTGCTTTGGCCGGCTGCGCAAGTACGAACGCCGCGACAGGCTGGTTCCCATTGCCGCTGATATCGAAAGGGAGGCGGATGCGATGGCCAGTGCCGATTCGAATCCACCGTACCACGCCGCCGCGCGCACCGAGCTGCGCGCCTTGCTGGAGGCCCGGCTGGATCAGCTGCCGGAGGCCTATCGCACGGTATTCATGTTGCGCTCCGTGGAGGAAATGACCGTGGAGGAAACGGCGGCCTGCCTCTGCATACCGGAAGCGACGGTTCGCAGCCGGCATTTCCGCGCCAACGCTTTGTTGCGTGAACTGCTGTCCCGCGACATGGACCTGACCGCGCAGGACTTGTTCGAGTTCGATGGCGACAACTGCGACCGTATCGTCGCGGCAACGCTCGCGCGGGTGTTCGGTGGAAACACGCTACCCTGAACGCTTACACATGAACCGATGCCTGGTACTTGGCTACCGCCTCGTCAAGGGTGTAAAGCAAGCGCTCGCGGCCCAGCGTTCTACCCAATGGCGACCTCCTTACCATTTCCAGCACGCCGGGGTTAAGGCCCACCATCCACAGCGTTACGCCGGCGTCATGCAATTTTTTCTCCGCATCGTTCATCATCCTCAGCGCCGTGTACTCGATATCGAATACGCCGCCAAGGTCGAGCACCACAACCCTGGGATTGGCCGCGTCGATCAACTGACGCATTTTCTGCCCGATGTTGTCCGCATTGGCAAAGAAGATCCGTCCTTCCGGCCGCAGCAACAACATGCCCGGGAAAGCCTCGTCGCCGGCATGCGCCGCGGATTCGGGGCGGAATATCTGCGTATTCGGCTTGCGCCGCAGCACGTGTACGGGAGGGTTCGAGACCTGATAGGCAAGGGATGCAAGTGAAACGATGATGGCGACGAATATTCCTTGCAGCGTGCCTAGCAGCACAACGCCGCCCAGCGCCACCAGTGCCCATACCAACTCCATCCGTCGCACGCTGACGATGGCGCGGAAGTCCGCCGGGCTGAACAGGCCGACCGAATACACGATGACCACCGCCGCCAATGTCGCGTGCGGCATCAGGCCAATCAGCGGCGCCAAGAGCATCATCACGCCAAGCGAGACCGTGGCAGTGACCAATTCCGCCGCCTGGGTGCATACGCCGGCGTGGAAGTTCACGGCGGTCTGGCTGGTTCCGCCGCCGGCGGGCATGGCGCCGAACAGCGCGCCGCCCGCATTCGCGAAGCCCGTGGCCAGCAATTCCCGATTGGCATCGGGCGATGGCGCGCGGTCTCGCAGGAACGCGCGGCCGGCCGCGATGGTCTCGGTGAAACTCATCAGCGCGATGCCCAGGGCTATCGGCCAGAGCTGCCCGACAAGCGCCAGCTCGGGCAAGGTCAAGGACGGCAAACCGATCGGGACGTAGCCCACGGTTTCGACGCCGTGATCCGGAAGGTGCAGCAGGGCGGAGCCGGCGATTGCGCCTGCCACGATCAAGAGCGCGGCGGGGACGCGCGGCAGGAATCGCGTCACAGCGAGGAGGGCGCCAAACGTGATCACGCCCACGAGGAAAGTCGGCACGGAGGCCTGCGGAATGCCCTGGCCGATCGCCATCACATTGGACAGAAATGCGCTTTTCGGAATGTGGATACCCAGCAGCTTTGGTATCTGATCGACGACGATGACGATCGCGATACCAGCCTTGAACCCGATCAGCACGGGCTCGGAAATGAAGTTGGCCAGGAACCCCAGCCGCAGGAACGAAGCCAGTACCAGCGCGATCCCGACCAACATCGTCAGCGTGGCCGTGGCGGCCACGAGGGCCGCGGCATCGCCGCCGGGCGCGGCGCGATCGATCGCGGTCGCCGTCAGGATGGCAAGCGTCGTGGTCGTGCTGACACTGAGCGTCCTGGATGTGCCGAACAGCGCGTAGATCGCCATCGGCAGGAACGCCGTGTACAGGCCCACCTGCACGGGCAATCCCGCCACGGTGGCGTAGGCGAGCGCCTTGGGAATGACGACGGTCGCCGCCGTCAGCCCGGCGACCAGGTCGGGCTTGGCCCAGGCTTTCCGGTAATGGCGTATCCATTCCGGCAGCGGAATACGCGGGCCATCGGCAGAGCGACTTGATGTATCGCGGACCATGGAATCGACCCCACGTCGGCACGTCTGTTTTCAGAACTTCTGGGGGATGAACCTGAACGCATAGTCCGGTTCACGGTAGTCGCCGGGCTTTTGTCGCTTGGGCAGCTTGACCTTGTGCCTGGGCATGGCCTTGTACGGGATGCTCGATAGAAGGTGGCTGATGATGTTCAGGCGCACACGCTTCTTGTCGTCGGATTGCGCCACGAACCATGGCGACAACTCGGTGTCGGCGGCCCGGAACATGGCGTCCCGTGCCCGCGAGTAGTCATACCAGCGGCTATACGACTTCAGGTCCATCTTCGTAAGCTTCCAGACTTTCCGCTCGTCATTGATACGCGCCTCCAGCCTGCGCGTCTGCTCGTCGGCACTGACTTCCAGCCAGTATTTGAGCAGGATGACGCCGGAACTGATGATCGCCCGCTCGACCAGCGGCACGACCTTCAGGAAAGACTCCACCTGTTCCGGCGTACAGAACCCCATGACGCGCTCGACACCCGCACGGTTGTACCAGCTGCGATCAAAAATCACGACTTCGCCGGCCGCGGGTAGATGCGGCAGGTAGCGTTGCACGTACATCTGCGTTTTTTCGCGATCATTGGGTGCGGGCAGGGCGACGACGCGGAATACCCGGGGGCTGACGCGCTCGGTGATCGCCTTGATCGTTCCGCCCTTGCCGGCGCCGTCACGCCCTTCAAACAGGATGCAGATCTTGGCGCCTGTCTGTACGACCCATTCCTGAAGCTTGACCAGTTCCACGTGCAGCTGCGCCAACTCCTGGTCGTATTGCTTGCCCGACAGCCCTTTGGGCGCGGGCGCCCGGTCTGCCTTAGACGCCTTCTTTGGATCGTTCATGATGGGCTCCCCAGAAGATCCGTGTCGCGCGGCGCCGTAGGCCGTTCACGTATCAGGCCCGCGCCGCGCCGGCAGGCGCCCGTCGCGCCCCCGGGGCCCAATGCGCCGACAAGATTGGAGGGAGAGCCGAGTACTGCCGCTACATGTGACTATATATCGGCTGTGATGGGGCTCATATCTGGCTTACCCGTAGCAAGACGCCGTACGTCGCGTGCCCTCGGCATCGTGGCGGCCGTGCGCCAGGGCGCCGGCGGACGGCTATATGCTGCTGATGGGGTCCGTCAGCACCCACGCCGTCAACAAATGGCTGTACAAAACCCTGCCGTACGACCCGGTGAATGATTTTGAACCCGTCGTGCTGCCGACGGTTTGCGTAAATTTGTTCCCGCTTTGTGCGTAATTTTGTTCCTGTCCCTACCTACCCACTTCTGGGAAAACCGCGCCCGTATCGCGGCTGTCGAACTGCGCCGAAGCTGAAAACTCGCACGACAGCGAGTTCGACGGGTTAGGGGCGTTCGTTCTTTGGCATCGGGATCGACTGGTCACCTAAGTTGAGATCTTGCTGCTAAAACCTCACCTAACTTGAGAGCAGCCGTAGTTACATTTTCTTCGCTGATGAGGGTTTCTGTCCGGCAGCCCGGGAAATAGAATTCACACTTTCGAGCTTCGCGAAACAACTCCATGATCCGCCGTACCCCGTTCGCCTGTTCCGCCACCCTGGGTTTTGTCCTGCTAGGCGGTTGCGTCTACCACCCGCCCGCCAACCAGATGGACCGCTACGCGAAAAGTATGGTCGGTCATAACCTGAACGAGGTCACCTCGCGGTTCGGCCCCGAAGATCACCAGGGCGGTTCGGCCACCTATCCCAACATCGGCACCCCACAAAACCCCCGCTACGCGCACGCCTGGAGCCGATACGGCTCTACCCAGCGCCAGCGCTTCGTCCAGACCGGAACGGCGTCGACAGGCAGCACGCTGGTCGGGATGCTTCCTGCCGGTGGCGGCCAAGGCCAGACCCCGATCTACCAGGAAAATACCGCGCCAACGGGTTATTACACCCAACAAGGCGAAACGTGCATCATGACCTTCATCACCGACGCCCAAAAGACCATCGTGTCTTCCTACCTGCAAGGCGGCTACTGCGACAAGCTGTTCCTTGGTGGCGATCGTTAGCGGCTGTCACGCTGCGTGTTCGGTCTCTTCGGTGGGGTGCCACTGTACGAGGTCGCGCCCGAGTGGGCTGACATGAAGCGTGCCATGCACCTGGCTGTATTGCCGCGTGGAGGACTCACGACGCCAACGAGCTACCTGACGATACCGTGCAGGATGATGTGCGCGTATTCGCGCGCGATTTCGCTCGCGGTCTGTTTGCCCGAAGGACGATACCAGCGGGCCAGCCAGTACACCGAGGAAATCACCACTCGGACCACCGCGTTGGGGCTGTCGGCATGAAAGACACCGGCAGCCACGCCCTCGTGCACGATATTACGGATGGTGTTCTCGTAATTGACCCGCCATTCGATGGCGATGTCGCGCATGCTGGGCTCACGCAGGTTGGCGAAGCGGGTCAGCAATACCTGGAATGAGGCCTGGTGCTGCTCGAAGAACTGCGCCTGCGCCTCCAGGAAGGCCATCAGCCGGTCTTGCGGCGACTGGTGCGCGGCCACGGCCTGCTCGACGGACTCGCTCAGCTCCCTTACCGTCGACACGACGATGGTGCCGAGTATCGTTTCCTTGCGATCGAAGTAGTGATACAGCGCCGTCTTGGACAAACCGACCGCGTCCGCGATGTCTTGCAAGGAAACCGAGTTGTAGCCTTCGTCTGCGAAAAGCCGCGCTGCCGTTTCCAGGATTTCTTCCTTGCGCGGTGTACGGTGCACGGCCGGCCGGCCGCGTTTTTTCGGAGCGGTTTTTTTCTCTGCCATGGACGAAGAAGGCAAGGGCGTTGCGCCGGTGGCATATGATAGCTGCAAACGGCGCGGCCCCGATCCGACGGACCGCGCCGATTCAAAGCGTGGCCTACTGCGGCTCGATGCCGGCTGATTTCACCAGATCGGCCCAGCGCTTGATCTCGGTCTGCTGGAATTGCGCGAGGTCCTGCGGCGTGCCCGGGAAGGGCTTCCAGGCGTTCTGGCCAAAGAACTGCGCGGCCTCCGGCGATTTCATGATGGGCACGATAAGGGAGTTCAGCTTGGCGACAACTTCGGGCGGTGTGCCCTTGGGCGCGAAGGCCGCGAGCCAGCCGCTCGCCTGGTAGCCCTTGATGCCCTGTTCGGCGATCGTCGGGATATCTTCATAGCCGGGCATGCGGGATGTCGTCGACACGCCCAGGGCCTTGAGCTTGCCGGCGCGCACCAGGGGCATCACCGCGGGCGCGTCGCCGAACACCATGGTGATCTGCCCGCCGATCAGATCGGTAATGGCCATCGTCAGCGCCTTGTACGGCACCGACAGGATGTTGATGCCGGTCAACTCCTTCAGCACCTCGCCGCCGGAGCGGGACGACGAATTGCCCCAGCCGAACGACAGCTTGCCGGGATGCTTCCTGGCGTCCGCGACCAGGTCCTGCACATTGTTGTAGGGCGAATTGGGCGCCACGACCAGCGTCACGCCGCCGATGATGATGCCCGAGATGGGAACGAAGTCGTTCACGGGATCGTAGGGCAGCTTTTTGAACAGGCTGAGATTCGCGGCGTGGGTCGTATTGGACCCGATGACGATGGTGTAGCCGTCCGCCGGCTGTCGCAACACATGCTGTATGCCGATGAAACCCTCGGCGCCAGGCATGTTCTGCACGATCACGGGCTGTTTGGTGGCGTCCGTGATGTGCTTGGCCAGGAATCGACCGGTCTGGTCTGTGGTGGTGCCGGCCCCGAATGGCACCACGATGGTGATGGGCCTGCTCGGGTAGTCCGCTGCCGAAGCCTTGCCCTGGACTTGGGATTGGGCTTGGGCGCCTGCGACGGACGCGGCGCCCAGGGCCAGCGCGCCTAGCAATAGCCAGTCCCTGGCTTTCAAAAAAGCTCGCATAGCGTGTCTCCTCGTTATCCTGCGCTGGGGTCAGTCGGGTCGGCCCTTGACCATGCGCAATGGGTTATAGGTGGCCACCACCTCGCCACGCTGGTTGACCACTCGGTTCATGGTGCGCAGCAGGCCGCTGCCGGGCTTGCTCGTGGCGCGGGCTTCGACCACCTCTACGCATACATGCAGCGTGTCGCCCGCCAGCGTGGGCTTGCGTATCCGCAGGTCGCATTCCAGAAAGGCGACACCGGTACGCTGCATGGTGGACTGCATCAGCAGGCCTTCCGCGACGCAAAAAACCAGCGAACCCGGAACAGGCCGCGAACCCATCCGGGACTCGCGCTGTATGTATTCCAGATTGGTGAACATTTCCTCGACCATGCCTGTCACGCCGACGAACATCGCGATATCGGCTTCGGTCACGGTACGGCCCAGGGTCTTAAAGCGCTGGCCGACCCGTACGTCGTTCCAGTGCAGGCCCAGGCCCATGACGGGCGCGTCGCGCCAGGCCGGGTCCGTGCTTACGTTTTCCTCGGTATGCTTCATAGGGCGGTGTCCTTGATCACGTGTTGCTCGGCCAATGCCGCGATATCTTCGTCCGCGAGACCCAGCACGCGCCGCAATACGCCCGCCGTATGCTGCCCCAGTACCGGCGGCCCGGCCTCGTAGCGCAGCGGCGACTCCGACAGGCGCATCGGACTGGCCACCGACGGCACCTCGCCCGCACTGGCATGGGGCAGCGTCAGGCGGGCACCGCGCGCAAGCACCTGCGGATCGGCGAAGACGCGGTCCAGGGTGTTGACCGGCCCGCAAGGAACCTCGACGGCCGCCATCGCCGCCACCCATTCCTCTATGGTGCGCGAAGCGATGATCTCTTCCAGCATGGGCACCAGCACGCCGCGATTCGCGACGCGCAGCTTGATCGTCTGGAAGCGCGGGTCCTCGCCGATGTCCGGACGTCCCATCGCTTGCGCCATCTTGCGGAACTGGGTGTCGTTGCCCACCGCCAGGATCAGATGCCCGTCCGACGCACGGAAGGACTGGTAGGGCACGATGTTCGGATGGCCATTGCCCATTCTGTTGGGCGCCTTGCCGGTGGTCAGGTAATTCATCGCCTGGTTTGCCAGCACCGCCACCTGCACGTCGAGCATGCCGATGTCGATGCGCTGGCCACCACCGCCCAGGTCGCGATGCCGCAGCGCCGCCAGGATCGCCAGCGCGGCATACATGCCCGAGAGGATGTCGGCCAGCGCGACGCCGGCGCGCTGCGGGCCGCCGCCGGGCATTCCGTCGGGTTCGCCCGTCACGCTCATCAGGCCGCCCATGCCCTGGATCAGGTAGTCGTAGCCCGGACGTTGCGCATAGGGCCCGGTCTGCCCGAACCCGGTGACCGAGCAATAAACCAGGTCGGGCAGCTCCGCGTGCAGCGTCTCGTAGTCCAACCCGTACTTGCACAGCCCGCCGACCTTGTAGTTTTCTATCAGCACGTCGCACTTGGCGGCGAGCCGGCGCACCAGTTCACGGCCACGGGGCGTGGCGATGTCGATCGCCACGGAGTCCTTGCCTCGGTTGCAGCACAGGAAGTAGGCGGCATCGGTTTCCTCGCCCGTGCCGGCATCGCGGATGAACGGCGGTCCCATCCGCCGCGTATCGTCGCCGCCGGCGGGGTGCTCGATCTTGATCACCTCCGCCCCCAGATCGGCCAGGCTCTGCGTGGCCCATGGTCCTGCCAGGATGCGCGTCATGTCCAGCACGCGCACCCCCCGCAACGGCAGCGGGGCCTGGTTATGTGCGTCGCTCATCACAGGTGCATCGCCTTCGAAATAATGGTCCGCTGGATCTGCGAGGTGCCGCCGCCGATGGTCGACTGCATGCCTTCGCGGAAATAGCGCTCCATGTCGGATTCCGGCAGCATGCTGTGTCCGCCCAGGATCTGCATGCCCTGGCGCGATACGGTCTGCAGGGTTTCCGATGCCATCAGCTTCGCCATGCTGACCTCCCGCGAGCACGGCAGGCCGCGCGACGCCATGTCCGCCGCGCGATAGACCATCAGGCGCGAGGCATCGACCGCCGTCTGCATATCGGCCAGCATGTGGCGTATGACCTGGAACTCGAAGATGGGACGGTCGAACTGGATACGCTCGTGGGCGTAGCGCAGCGCGTCGGTAACGGCCTGCTGGGCGTTGCCCACGTAGGCGGCGGACACCGCGATGCGCTCCAGCTCAAGGTGGTCGGTGATGATGCTCCAACCGCTGCCCGGCGCCCCCAGCATGTTCGCGTTGGGTACCCAGGCATCGTCGACGAATATCTCCGTGGTGCCCGTGGCGCGGCGCGCCATCGTCGGCAAGCGGCGGATGTCCAGCCCGGGCGTATCGTTGGGCACCAGCAGCACCGACAGGCCCTTGTGCTTCTTGGCTTCCTTGTCGGTACGCACCAGCATCGCGATCACTACATTCTTCGCCGCCGCGCCGGAACACCACAGCTTCTGGCCACGGATCGCCCAGCCGTCGTCGCGGGGCTCGGCGCGCGTGCGGGTCGACGCGGCGTCCGATCCCGCCTGCGGCTCGGAAATCGAGATCGAGAAACGCAGGTCGCCGCGCATGAAGGCGGGAAGATAGCGCTCCTGCTGTTCCCGCGTGCCGAACTTGACGATGTTCATGCCGGTGAAGGTCGACACCATGAAGGCAGTGGCGAAATCGAAGCCATAGCGCGCCAGCCCCTCGCACATGAGCGCGTAGTCGAAGATCGTGCCGCCGTCGCCGCCTATTTCCTCCGGAATCAGCAGGCGCAGCCAGCCCAGCTTCGCGACTTTTTCGTAGGCTTCGTAGGGATATGCGCGGTCGATGTCGCAGCGGCGAACGTATTCCCGGGTGATCTCCTGTTCCATTACGCGCGCGACCGTGTCGCGCCACAGCATTTGTTCGTCGTTCAGGAAGTCCATTTCAAACTCGCGGTTGGGGTCTGGATTAAGGATTCAGGCCAGCAAGGGATGGCGGCGGATCAGCAGCGTGAATTCACAGCTCAGCACGGTCTCCTCTCGCTGGTTGATGGCGGTAAGCCGCGTCGTGACCAGGCCATGGTTCTCGCCCTTGTCGCGCAGGTCGATTACTTCGCTTTCCGCGTGCAGGGTGTCGCCGATGAATGTGGGCTTGAGAAAGCGCAGCTTGTCCACGCCGTAGAACGCCTCGACCAGGCTGGAATCGAAGCCGAGTAGCGCGTTGGCCACCACGAACACCAGCCCGCCTTGCACGACACGCTGCCCGTACATGGACCGTTTGGAGAATTCCGCGTCGGCGTGGATGGACAGCCAGTTCCCCGTCAGGCCGCAGAAGTTGACGACATCGGTCTCGGTCATGGTCCGGCCACGGGAGCGGCGGCGTTGGCCAAGCGACAGTTCACCAAAGGGAAGGTCGATCATTGGGTACCAGGTTACGTGGAGGGGTGGGGAAGGGTAGGTTCGTATCAGCGTCCCAGCCAGCGTGGCGGACGCTTTTCGGCGAAGGCGCGCGGGCCTTCGATGGCGTCTTCGCTGGCATAGACTTCGCGGTGCCTGGCCTTGGAGGCGGCGTAGCCCGCCTGCGCGCCCAGGGCGACGCTGGAGAGCAGGCCGGCCTTGGCCGCCGCGACGGAAAGCGGCGCGTTGTCGGCGATAACGCGCGCATAGTTCGCCGCCTTCGCGCGCACGTCATCGGGCGTGGCTTCCACGGCGTTGATGAAGCCCAGCGCGTACAACCGCTCGATGGGCAGCAGCTGCGCGGTGACGGCCATCTCCATCAGTACCGCCAGCGGCAGCATGGACACCATGGGCGCGGCCCAGGGCGTGCCACGGCCGACTCGGGCTTCCGTAATGCCGCCCGACGTACCGGCGAGCCCCACACGCAGGTCGGCGTTGGCCGCCAGTACCATGCCGGCGGCGGTGAAGTGGCCGGTCATGGCGGCGATGATAGGTACGCGCACCGAACGCATGCGCTCGTAGAAGGGGTCGTCCAGCAATTGCAGGATGTCCTTGCCGGTGGAGGCGCGTAGCGCCGCGGCTTCCTTCAGGTCCATGCCTGCGCAGAACGTGCCGCAATCGGCGCTGGTGAGCACTACCGCGCGAATGTCCGGGTCGGCATCGACCTCGTCCCACAAGGCATACAGGCGGCGGTTCGCCGCGTGGGACAGCGCATTGCGCCGGTTCGGCCGGTTCAGAGTGATCGTCGCGATGGCGCCGTCGCGTCGTAGCAGCACCTGGCCTTCGGCGCCGTCCTCCGAGGCATGCCCCATATGTCTCCTCCATTGCGGCGGTCATGCGAGGCGGCGCGAGCCAGCCCCTATGGTTTCCCGACCGTGTGGTCTGTTTTGTGGAAATCATAAACGGTTCGAGGAATACGTCAATGGCTTTCTATCCGTGAAAGCCCTTAAATCCCGCCATAAGATGGACAAATACGCCATTGACGCCTTGCCTGAAGCAGCCATAGAATAAAACCGACCAACTAGACGGTTTTGCAACATCGCGCGTGATGGCTGAAGTGCCGATGGGGCACAGGCCATGCGGCGCGTGAGGGCGGACCACAGGAGACAGGCACATGGAAGGCGCAAGCCCGCCGGAGTTCGATCACGCAGCCCCTTTTCTGCAATTCATCGGCGCGTACGTGGCGGACTGGTCCGAAGGCCGCGCCACCGTCGTGCTTCCCCTGGACGGACGGCATCTCAATCGCTCCGGCGTGGTCCATGGTGGCCTGTATTCCGTGCTTATCGACGCCGCGGGAGGCCTGGCGGGCTGCCATAGCACCGATCCGGCACGCTCGAAGCTGGCGATTACCTTGTCCTTGACCACGAGCTTCACAGGGCAGGTCAGGGAAGGGCGCCTGTTAGCACATGCCCGAGTGCGCAAGCAGGGCAGCCGGATCTTTTTTTCTACTGTCGAAGTGCTCGACGACCAAGGCGAACTTGCTGCCCTGGGAGAAGGGACCTTCCGGTTGCGTAGCGATGGCGCCCTCTCGACGCCACGTCGCGGCCCCCACGTTTTTGAGGAACAGCGATGAGTACGACGATAAGGCTGGGTGCTGGCGGCGGTTTCTGGGGCGATGCCTACGATCCGGCAGAAGAGCTGCTGCGGCAGGGCCGGCTGGATTTCATGTGCTTCGACTTTCTCGCCGAATTGACCATGGCTATCCTGCATCGGCAGAAAAAGCGCAATCCCGACTCCGGCTACGTGCCGGACGTGCTGTCTTTCATGACCAGCCTGGCGCCAATCGCCCGCGAGCATGGCACCTGCTTGGTTTCCAACGGCGGGGGCGCCAATCCGCTGGCCGCCGGCCGTGCCATCGCCGACGCCTTGCGGCGGGAAGGTTCGCCTGGCATGAAAATAGGCGTGGTGGGCGGCGATGACCTGATGCATCGCCTGGATGCCTTGATCGCGGATGGCCTTCCGCTGGTCAACACCGCAACGGGAGAGGGCGACCTGAAATCCTTGCGCGACCGCATCCTGTGCGCCAACGTCTATGCCGGCGCGGATGGCATCATGCAGGCGGTACAGGCCGGCGCCGACATCGTCGTCACGGGCCGCGTGGCCGACAGCGCCCTTTTTGTCGGTCCTATCCTGCAGCGCCTGGGCAAGGGCTACGACGATCCGGACCTGGTTGCAGCCGCGATCACCGCGGGCCACATCGCGGAATGCGCCGCCGGCTGCACCGGCGGCATGTCGTCGCGATTCGATGAAATGCCCCACATGGGCCGGGTGGGCTTTCCCATCATCGAATTCGAGGCGGACGGCAGTGCGGTGGTCACCAAGCTACCGGACACCGGAGGCCGCGTGGACGAATTCACCGTCAAGGAGCACCTGGTCTACGAGATCGGCGACCCGCGCAGCTATGCCGCGCCTGACGGTATCGCGGACTTTACCGCCCCGAGCCTGCGCGAGATTGCCCCGGACCGCGTGCGCGTCAGCGGCTGCAAGGGAGCAGGGCGGCCCCGCCAGCTGAAGCTGCTGATCGGCTACGCCGACGGCTGGATAGGCGAAGGATTCATGCTTTTCCCTTGGCCGCGCGCGCTGGAGCGGGCGCGAAAGGCGCAGGCGACGCTATCGGAGCGCTTCGAGCGCCTGGGGCTGAACGCCGACGACATACTGTTTTCCTACGTGGGCGTGAATGCGCTGCACGGCCCGGCCGCGCCTTGGCCCGCCGCGGCCGACATGAACGAAGTAGGCCTGCGCGTGGCGGTACGCACGCGCACCCAGGAGGAAGCCGAGAAAGTGCGCCGGGCCTGCACGCACCTCTGGATCATGGGCCCGGGCGGCACCTCGTTCGGCGCGCCTTTCAAGCCTCGTCCAGCCGTCAGTCTGTGGCCGACGGTCATCGACCGGGAATTGGTCGAAAGCACCATGGAGATCATCGAATCATGACCCGACTGCTGGAACAGATCGCCTACGTACGTGGCGGCGACAAGGGCGACAATGTCTCGATCGGCGTACTGGCCAAGCGGCCGGAAGATTACCCCGCGCTGCTGCGCACCGTCACGCCGGAGCGCCTGCGCACCCTGTTCGCCGACTGGGCGCGCGGCGAGATCGATGTTTACCCCATGCCCAACATTGATGGCTGCCTCGTCCTCCTGGAGCACGCCCTGGGCGGCGGCGCGACGCAGACGCTGCGCTTTGACCAGACCGCGAAATCATTGGGCTATGCGGTGCTGCGGCTGGAGATAGCTGAAAGCTGAGACCTGCGGCGGACGGCTGCGACGGGCTCTCACCGCAGCTGCTTTACCCGCATAATGTATATTATGTAAAGTCATGCTTGGACACCACGCCAAGCCTATTTTTTGACCTCGACGGGCCACTGCACTCGGCTGATCATGGGAAGGTCAAGTCCAAACCGAGCTTCCTGCCAAGGACGTAGGTGAAGAGCAGCAGGCCCAGGAGCGATAGCATGAAGACTGCTGCCACCTTGCCGAGCGCGGGTAGCACCGCGCGCATCTCTTTTTCTTTCTTCCCTTGATCGTAATGCCACTTGATGGCGAAGAACACGCCCGTGCCGAACACGAGAACCTTGAACGTACCGAAGACTATAGGGGTCCAATCCATCTTTTTGAGTATTTCCAGGCTGTTACTTGACACTACCCATCGTGAGGAGCGCTCCCTCAAACCGCTGTATGCCATCTCAATCGAAGTCGGTCTATTTTAGTTTAAGCAAACAGCGATCAACATTGGACATAATGCCCCAGGCATATTGTCCCTACTGACCGAAGTGCGGCCGGTATGCGCAGGCGCTTGATCTGCCGCACCGGGCTCGCGCAGTCGGCCGGGTCGCGGCTGGGGAGGAGTCAGCGAAACTTCGGACGCCTGCCCTACTCCGCCTAGTGGCGACGGCGACGGCGATATCCGTTGGATAATGGGAAGTGGCATGAGGCGACAGGCACCCGCCAGCGGCGACCGGGTCGTGCACATGGCCTCACTGCGCGAGAGCATGCCGCACTTACGAATTGCCAGAGATCGGCGCGAGTATACGTAGCGCAGCGCAGGCTGCTACGCCCGTCGGAGAACATCCATGTGGCGCACGTTACTGCTTTTAGGGTTGTTAGCGGCCGGTGTCCCAGCGACAGCGGAAACGATCGTTTTTAGCCGGGATCAGCTCGGCGGCCCGCCGGCCGGCTGGGTGACCGGTGTGACTGGGCACGGCAGGTCGAAATGGACGGTCGAATCGGACCCCACCGTGCCCGATGGTGGGGTTGTCCTGAAGCAATCGGCCGTCGGCGACTTTCCCTGGTGCATCAAGCAAGGGACCGCTGTTCGCGATGGGTACGTAGAGGTGAAATTCAAGACCATCGCAGGTCGCGACGACCAGGCCGGGGGTGTGGTCTGGCGGTGGAAGGATGGCGATAACTATTACGTTGCGCGGGCGAACGCACTGGAAAACAACGTCTCTCTCTATCACACGACAGGCGGTCGCAGACATACGATTCGATATCAGGCAGCGCCCGTCGCGGGTCAGGTGTGGCACACGTTGCGTGTGGACTTTGCCGGGCAGCGCATCCAGGTGTCACTGGACGGCAAACGCTATATCGATGCAACCGATGACCACATCACTGGCGCCGGCGCCGTCGGCATGTGGACCAAGGCCGACAGCGTAACGGTGTTCCACGCCTTCTCGTTCGGTACTCGAGCGGAAAAATAGGCCTGAAGCGCTCGCATTACGAGGACAACTACGACAGCCGTCCGGGTGGACAGCCGATATTCGGCGGGCTGTTACAGCCCATCCGGCTCTCCCGAATCCGGCTCTCCCAGGCGATTGTAGGAATACTTCGCCCACGCGTGCTTTTCCGCGTAAAGCTCCTTGAGCAGCCGGAGGATCAATTCAGGAATGGACGAGTTGTCGTTCGCCCGATAGCTCATGATGACCGGCGAGGTGGCGTGTTCGTCATCGAGTAGCCGATAGTGCACGTCGGAACGAAGCAGCTCGGCCGAGGCCGGCACGATGCATAGGCCGGCCTCGGCGGCCACCATGCCCAGTCCCGTCTGCATTTCGTTGACTTCCTGGATGTCGAGAAGCTGGACCTGATGCCTGCGGACCAGGCTCAGGACCTGGTCTGCAAAGCTGGGGCGCGGCTCTTTGGGATAGACGATCAGGCGGTGGCCGGCGAGCGCGGCGAAAGGCAACGGCGTCCCGGTGGGATGCGCCGCATAAGGGCTGTCGTGCGGACACGCGACGACAAGCCTCTCTTCCCGCAGTACCACCCGGGTGATGTCGGGAAAATTGGCCGGAATGCGGCCGAAGCCCAGGTCGATGCGCCCGTTGCGCAAGGCCTCCAGTTGCTGCAGCGACATCATCTCGATGAACTGGAAGTCCATGTCGGGCACCTGCTTGCGTAACCGACGTAGCAGCCACGGCAGCTCGCCATACAGCACCGAGGGCACAAGGCCAATGGACAGCAGGCGGCGTTCACCGCGGCCGATCTGTTGGGTGGCCAGCTTGAGCTGCTCGACCCGTCCCAGCAATTGCAGCGCCTGTTCATAGAATTGCCGTCCGGCCTCGGTCAATTGCACCGGCCGGCTATCGCGCGACAGCAGCCTGACCCCCAACTCTTCCTCCAGCAATTGCACCTGACGGCTTAGCGGTGGCTGAGCGATATGCAACTGCTCTGCCGCACGGGTGAAGCTTCTCTCACGTGCGACGGTGGCGAAATAGCGTAGTTGCCTGAGGTCCATGTGGGGGTTTCTACCTACACAATAAAGTATGGTGCCGGGTTAGTAGCCATAAAAACACGGAGAGAAGCCCGATTTATACCTTATAAGTATAGTTCGAGACCTAAATGGTGTTGGACGGCGGTGTCCCGCCAGGCGCTTAATGCGCCTATGAACAGCCCGTTTCCCGCCCCCTCCCCTCAGTCCGACGTTTCCGTGGTGGAGCGCGTCGAGACCCTGCTGCTCGATCTTCCCACTATCCGCCCGCACAAGTTGTCGGTGGCGACGATGCAAGGCCAGACCCTGATGCTGGTGCGCGTGCATTGCTCCGACGGCGTCGTGGGCATCGGCGAAGGCACCACGATCGGTGGACTCGCCTACGGCGGTGAAAGTCCCGAAGGGATGAAGCTGGCCATCGACACGTATTTCGCGCCGGGGATGATAGGCCAGCGGGCTTCCCTCGTGCCGCGGCTCATGGACCGCATCGGCAGCGTGGTAAAGGAGAACCGCTTCGCCAAGTGCGCGATCGAGACCGCCTTGCTCGATGCACTGGGCAAGCGTACCGGCCTGCCCTTGTCCGAACTGCTCGGCGGACGCCGCCGCGAACGACTGCCGGTGGCATGGACGCTGGCGTCGGGCGACACGGCGAAGGATGTCGCCGAGGCTGAAAAGATGCTCGATCTGCGCCGGCACAAGATCTTCAAGCTGAAGATCGGCGCCAAGCCCATCAAGGACGACATCGCCCATGTCGCTGCCATCAAGCGCGCCCTGGGCGACGACGTCTCAGTGCGCGTGGACGTGAACATGGCCTGGAGCGAGACGCAGGCGGCCTACGGCATGGCGGCGCTGGCCGGCGCGGGTTGCGAACTTGTCGAGCAACCCGTGGCGACGGCCGCCGCGCTGGGGCGCCTGGTGCGGCGTTTCCCGATCGCGCTGATGGCCGACGAGTCCTTGCACGGCCCCGAGTCGGCATTCGAAATCGCCCAGGTGCATGGAGCGGATGTGTTCGCGGTCAAGGTCGAACAGTCCGGCGGACTGTTCGCCGCGCAGCGCGTCGCAGCCATTGCCGAGGCCGCGGGCATCGAACTTTACGGCGGCACCATGCTGGAAGGCGCCTTCGGCACTTTGGCTTCCGCCCACGTGTTCTCCACCTTCAGCTCGCTACGCTGGGGTACGGAGTTGTTCGGCCCGTTGTTGCTGGCGGAGGAAATCCTGGTCGAGCCGCTGGACTACAGCGATTTCCAGTTGACCGTGCCCGACGCGCCGGGGCTGGGGATAGAGCTGGACGAAGACCGCGTGCGCTTCTTCCGGCGTGACGGACTGCACAGGACGATCAGCGTAATCAAGTAGACCCGACAGGAGACGAGGACATGCTTTTTCACGTGCGTATGGACGTCAATATTCCCACCGGCATGGATCCCGCGGTCGTGGACGAGATCAAGGCAAGGGAAAAGGCATACTCGCAGGCACTGCAGGAAAAAGGCGTGTGGCGCCACATCTGGCGGATCGCCGGCGAGTACGCCAACTTCAGCATTTTCGACGTGGAAAGCAACCAGGCGCTGCACGACATCCTGACGGGGCTACCGCTCTATCCCTACATGAAAGTGACGGTCACACCTCTGTGCCGCCACCCTTCTTCGATCCGCGGCGACGACCGCTGACACAACGCAGACAACCGGCATCGCACCGGCAACTTCCCAAAGGAACAAACCATGAGCATTGATGCTTTTGCCACCGCGGAGACACAAGACTTGTTGCGCGCCGCCTGTAACCTGGACGGCCAGAACGGCAATCCGCGGTTCAAGCAGATATTCCACCGCGTGCTGAGCGATCTGTTCAAGGCCATCGACGATCTCGACATCACCCCTGAGGAAGTCTGGACTGGCATCAACTACCTGAATAGACTCGGCCGCGACGGCGAAGCGGCGCTACTGGCCGCGGGAATCGGATTGGAAAGATATCTGGACATCTGCATGGACACGGCCGACAGGAAGGCCGGCATCCAGGGCGGCACGCCGCGCACCATCGAAGGTCCGCTGTACGTCGCGGGCGCGCCCGTGCGCGATCGCGTGGCCAGGATCGATATCGACCCCGACCCGGACGCCGACCCGCTGGTGATCCATGGCATTGTCACGGGTGTGGACGGCAAACCCGTTGCCGGCGCCGTGGTCGAATGCTGGCACGCGAACTCCAAGGGCTTTTATTCGCACTTCGACCCAACCGGGGAGCAGAGCCCGTTCAACTTGCGCGGCGCGGTCAGGACGGGCGCCGACGGCAAGTACGAACTGCATACGCTCATGCCCGTGGGCTATGGCTGCCCGCCGCAAGGCGCGACCCAGCAGTTGCTCGACCTACTGGCTCGCCATGGCAACCGCCCTGCCCACGTGCATTTCTTCGTCAGCAGTGACCACCACCGCAAGCTCACTACACAGTTCAACATCGCGGGCGATCCGCTGATCTGGGACGACTTTGCCTATGCGACTCGCGAGGAATTGATCGCCGGCGTGACCGCCAAAACAGGCGGCATTGCGCTGGGCCTGAAGGCCGACAACTACCGCGACATAGAGTTCAACTTCGAACTAACCCCGCTGGTTCAGGGCAAGGACAACCAGATCGTCAATCGCTTGCGCGCCGTGGCGCGGGCGTGATCCTAGGGGAAGGATGGTCCATGTCGGCCGCCGTCGATCAGATCGCCGAAGTCGACGGCTCACTTTCGGACGTCGAAGATCAAAAGACGGGCGCATAAGCTGATTGTTGTGTTGACAACTAGTATACCCACGCCTATATTGTTGTCATAACAATGATATGGCGGTTGCCCAAGGTTTTTCCTTGGGGGGTCTCTTGACGTGCGCGTATCGGCCAGAGCCGCGCAGACCGAACGTAAAAGTCCTCAGCGCTGACCGCGCTTCGTTCGGCAAAGCTTTTTGGCTATCCGGGATGGTGTTGTGACGACGCCATCTCATCTTACCCATTTAGTTGCCATGACAACGACAAACGCGATTCTTAGCGGCGATCACGACGGCTCATGCGTCGCGGATAGTTCCGCAGGCCCAGTACCTATCCACGTTCGAGTCCAGTCCTGTATCGCTGTGACGCCGCGCGTGAATGTCTACGCCTTGGCCGCGACATCAGGCCGCCCTCTTCCGCCCTATGCCCCGGGGGCACACATCCGCGTGCGCGTTACCGCAACCAATGGGATGCAGGAATTGCGCAGCTACTCCTTGATTGATCCCTACGACCCTGCTCAGCCCTACCGGATTGCCGTTCAGCGCGAACACGAAGGCCAGGGCGGGTCTGTTTATTTTCACGACCATGTGAAGGCCGGCACTGAGATCGACATATTGCCGCCGTCGAACCACTTCCCGCTGAATCCCCAGGCTCGTCACAGCATCCTGATTGCCGGAGGAATCGGCATTACGCCCATATTCTGCATGGCAAAGCAGCTGCAAAGCCAAGCTCAAAGCTACGAGCTGCACTACGCCGGAAGATCCATTCCCGAAATGGCGCTCCATGCGGAGGTGACAACAAGCCTGGCCCCCTGCTGGAGGATTTATACGGACGACGAGCATGCTCAAAGCGGGATGAGCTGTGCAGACATTCTTTCGGGGTATCAGCCCGGCCACCATGTTTACGTGTGCGGCCCGGCCGGCCTGATCCAGGCGGTTCGCGAATTGGCGCAAGAACATGGATGGCCGGAAAGTGCGATCCATTTTGAACTGTTCAGCAATCCCCTCGCGAAACAAGCGAAGGACGGCGATATCGCCGTCGAACTACGTCAGACCGGCATCACTTTGCTTGTGCAAGCCGGCACAAGCATTTTGGACGCGGTGGCGGCGGCGGGCATTGATTGTGACTACGACTGCAAAGTCGGTGAGTGTGGCGCTTGTCTGACGAAAGTGATAGACGGCGTGCCGCTTCATCGGGATTTCTACCTGAATGAGAAAGAGCGGCAAAAGGGCGACGCGATGTGCACCTGCGTGTCCTGGGCAAGCTCGGAGAAATTGGTTTTGGATCTTTGATCCCGAAATGCCTGAACCTGCGCCAAATTTTCAGTAGGACTACAGAAATGACAAAAATGGAACTGAATCCCGATTATCTGAAAAGTCTCGTTAAAGAAGATCGCGTACATAAAGACGTCTATGAGAGCACCGACATCTTCCAGCTCGAGATGGAACACCTATTCGGCAAAGCTTGGATCTATGTTGGACACGAGAGCGAAATACCCAACAAGGGTGACTTTGTCACCAACGCGATAGGTGGCCAGCCGATTATTATCAGCCGGCACAAGGATGGCACCGTCCATGCCATGCACAACCGATGTGGACACCGCGCCGCCACGGTCTGCAATGAGGAACGCGGGAATACAGGGAATAGTTTCCGCTGCGGCTATCACGGGTGGACGTTCAAGACAAACGGCGAGCTGCTGGCGGCGCCGCTGAAGAACGGTTATCCGGAATGTTATGACATCAAGGACCGACAGTTCGGTCTGATGCCCATCAGAATCGAGAAATACCGGGGCTTCCTTTTTGCCAACCTTGGTGCATCGATGGACGGCGAGTTCGACATCGAATCGCACCTTGGCCAGATGAAAACCTGCATCGACACGCTGTGCGATCGAGCCCCCGATGGGGAGATCGTTCTGTCAGGTGGGGTCCAGAAGTACATCTTCAACGGCAACTGGAAAGCACAGCTCGAGAACCTGAACGATCTCTATCACCCGCCCTACTCGCACGAATCGACGGTACGCCCCGACGGTCGTCAATTCGCGCGTCGCGTTGGCGACTCGCAAGGGCCGCGAATCATGGACAGCGACGACAAGTCTTCGTCGTGGGACCGAGTGAATATCTGGGCGTTCGACGGTGGACACAGCTATTGCGGCCCCCTGCCCGACGACAAGGACAAGCAACGGGAAGGACCGGTTTTCGAGCGCTATAAGGCAGCCCTGCTCGAAAAACACAGCCCGGAACGGGTCGCGGAGATTCTGGCGGAGCCCTTCCATAACGCCATCATCTACCCGAATCTGTGCATCCAGCTCCTGTCGAACCACATCCGCGTAGTCAGGCCAATCGCGGTGGATAGAACCGAAGTCCGGGTCTACCCGGTGCGCTTGAAAGGTGCGCCTGATGAGATGTATCACCAGGTTATCCGTTATCTGAACTTCACACATTCACCCGCCTCGTTGATTCAAACCGACGACCTCGAGATGTTTCGCCGTATTCAGGTCGGGGTCAAATCGAAGGGTACGGAGTGGGTGGTCCTTGGGCGTGGTTTTGGACAAGATGTATCGGACAAAGGCGGGCTGAAAGGGTTTGGGACCAGCGAAGTGGCGATGAGAAACCAATACAGAGCCTGGCTCAATTACATGTGCAGTGAAGTCTGATAGCAGCTGGTCAATTTGGAGATATTTATGGCAGCTTTACTGGATTCCAAAGCAGTTGAATCGTTCCTGATTCATGAAGCTCGGCTCTTGGACGACCGGAAGTTCGAGGACTGGATGGCCCTCTTCGACGACGAGGGTTTTTATTGGGCACCGTCAGTCGTTGGCCAGCAAAGTCCACTGACTGAAGTCTCGATATTTTTCGACAATAGGGAGTTGATGGCGCAACGGATAACCCGCCTGCGCCACGAGAGAGTTCATTCCCAAATCCCCCACTCGCGCACGATGCACATGGTGAGCAACGTGGTGGCCTCGGACATCCCCGGAGACGCGGGCGAAATAAGTGTGACGTCGAAATTCCTGGTTCTGGAGTACCGACCAAGTGTGCCGGAAGGGGTGCAGCGAATGTTCGGTGGGGAGTATCAGCACATCCTGAAGGAGACCGACGGCAGTTTTCGCATTCTGGGTAAAAAAGCGATGCTGATAAATTGCGATTCCGCCTTCGGTCCCCTGGCCGTTTACTTCTGATGAAGACCTGGGCCGCATCCTTCCGCTTGGGGAAAATCGAGCGTTCCCATACGAGGGATGCCGACGTGACAACGTAGGCCCTATGCTGGTTTTATGACAAAGGACGATTCGTCCGAATAACGGCGCGGTGGAGACAAAATGCGAATTTTTTTGCGATACATAATAGCCTGTCTTTGTCTGGCAGCAGGCTTTAATGCAACTGCAGACGATTATCCCTCACGGCCGATAAGACTGCTCGTGGGATACGTCGCGGGCGGTGGGCCGGACATGATCGCGCGAGTGCTCGGGAACAACCTCGCCCACACGATCGGGCAACCGGTGATAATCGAAAACAAACCCGGCGCCGGCGGTGTGCTTGCGACAGGACTATTGGCCAAGCTGCCCCCGGACGGCTACAACCTGTTGTTGGGAGAAACCGGCCAATTGGTGATAGCGCCCTTCGTGAACAAGTCGGTTCCCTACCATACACTTACCGACTTCACGCCCGTGGCGAAAATAACAACGGATCCGATGTTGCTGGTGGCAAGTTCGAAGTCATCGATCAACACGATGGAAGATCTTATTCGCCAAGCGAAAGCCAAACCTGGCAGCTTAAGTTACGGCTCGTCCGGGATCGGGACGATTCATAATATCGCAATGGAAGCGTTCAAGACCTCCATGGGATTGGACATCGTCCATGTCCCGTACAAGGGCAGCGGACAGTCCATCACGGCCGCGCTGTCGGGCGAGATACCGCTACTGATCACTTCCATCACCGCCGCCGGACCGCATATCCGCAGTGGCGAGCTGCATATCCTTGCATCGACTTCGGCCGCTCCGCTCCCGATGTACCCGGATGTTCCTTCTTTCTCCAAGTACATTGCCGGCTTCGACTTTTCTTCAGAGGTTGGCATTCTCGCTCCGGCAGGCCTTCCGCCCGATATTTTGACTAAGCTGACTGAGTCAATAAAGAAAGCCGTCCAAAGGCCCGAATTCAAGGAACAACTCAAGGATACCAGTATCGCCGTAACCTATAGCTCGCCCGCCGAGTATTCGGCAAGTTTGCGCGCCAACATGGAGAAGTTTGAGAAGGCAGTGAAGGCGGCAAAAATACAGCGTGAATAAGCGCATGGGCCACTTTGAATCCCATCACGCCACTCATGTCGCTGGTCTGTGGTTTGCGTGAGCCACGGGCTCCCGCCACGAAGTATGGTTCGAGCTTGAACGATCCGCTGAGACCCTCTAGCATACCGGGCTTGGTTGGCCGGACGAGTCGGATTCCGGTCACGCTGCTGCGTGTCTCCATTAAGACTGACGCGCATGCTTCGGGTTTTTAGGAGTGTAAATCATGACGTCGTCGTCTCGCGCCGAAGAATCGGTTGAGCCCGTGAGATACAGCTACAAGGAGCTATTGACGTATCGGATACTCGTACTTTCCAACACCTTGGGCAAGGGCGCGGTTCGTTTTTATACGCGACGACTGGGTATTCCATTGGCCGAGTGGAGGTTGGTTGCCGCGTTGGCCCTGCATGAGCCCATAAGCATGAACGCGCTTAGCGCAGAGTTGAGCACGGACAAGGCGTGGGTCAGCCGCATCGTTGCGGCGCTTGTCAAAAAAGGGTTCGTCAAGACGAGCGTCGACGAAATCGATGGCAGAAAGGTAATTCTCAGTCTGACCGAACAGGGAAAAGCGCTTTACGCGAAGGCGGTGCCCTTGGTGATGAAGCGGCAGGAAGCACTCCTGAGCGTGCTGACCAAAAGCGAAGCCGAAATGATGGATCGCTTGCTGTCGAAGCTGCAACGGCGGGCAGAGGAAATGTTGCTCGGTGGGGACCCGCCCTGATTTGTGCGCCATGGGCGCCCCAAGGTATTGCTTCCTGAGCTAGTTGCCCAGCTCGGTCAACGGGACAGCGGCCTGTGACTGGTAACTACCGTTGGACTGCAGGACAGGCGCCGAGAAGTAAGTCTTGTAGTGGTTGATCGGCGTGTTTTTATCCGGGCAATTCCAGGTTTTTCTACCTGGATCATAATGGCAGTCTTGTAGCTGTTGGCTGGCCTTTACCAAATAAGGGGCGACGTTGCTCCAATTTCCGGCAGCGCATGACTGTAATTGGTAAACGCTTACGCCTTCGGCGGTCAATTTTTTGAGATCGCACGTATAGTGGACGTTTTCCTTGGTGGCGGACTGTATCCACCGCTTGAAATCGTCCGACGAAGTTTCGGAGTAAATGGTCAGGTCATGGAACTTACCATTCTCTTCATAAAGAGCCATGTATCATGCGTGGACCGCGTATCTCTGGTTCCGCAATGTTGACTTTTTCCGATCTGGTGGCGCGCGGCGCCACGCATGGCTGGCTGTTCGTTCCTAGCGCGATCCTGCTGGGCGCCCTTCATGGGCTTGAACCGGGCCATTCGAAAACAATGATGGCCGCTTTCATCGTGGCAATCCGGGGCACCGTGGGGCAAGCTGTCCTGCTTGGCATTACCGCCACGATCTCGCACACCCTGATCGTCTGGGGAATCGGATTGGGTGGGATGTATTTGTGGCAAGGCGTGGACGCGGAGCGATTGGAGCCCTACTTCCAGTTTGCTTCCGGCCTGGTCATCATCGCGATCGCGCTCTGGATGTTGTGGAGAATCTGGCGCGATCAGCATCCGGACGGTCTCCACCGGCATCACCCACACCAGCACGACCATGGCCACGATCACGGCCACGGCCATGACCATGACCATAGCCACGATCATGATCATGATCATGACCATGACCATGACCATGACCACAGCCACAGCCACAGCCACGGTCATGACCATGACCACAGCCACGAGACGCGCGGGTTCGAGGCGATCGGCAAGGACGCCCAGGATACCCATGAACGGGCGCATGCCAATGATATTCGTCGCCGCTTCGCGAATCGCAAGGTCACCAACTGGCAGATCGCCTTGTTCGGATTGACCGGCGGGCTCATCCCCTGCCCGGCCGCCATCACCGTTTTATTGTTGTGCTTGCAATTGAAGGAATTCACCCTGGGCGCGGTGCTGGTGTTGTGCTTCTCCATCGGACTGGCACTGACCTTGGTTTCCGTCGGGGCGGCCGCCGCGCTGAGCGTGCGGCATGCGACCAAGCGATTTTCCTGGTTTTCCACCTTGGCGCGCCGAGCGCCCTACTTCTCCAGTCTTTTGATCATCGCCGTCGGGGTTTATGTCGGTATACAGGGCTGGATCGGCATGCAAGCATTGCCGGCGATGGCCTAGGAACCGGTGGATTACTACGGAACATGCTCATGAAAAACTTGATCAAGCTTGCCGCGGCCGCTTGCCTTGTTGCGGTGCTGACTGCCTGTTCGTCGTCCGGTCCCAGCATGTCGGACCGGGACTCCGCGGATTATGGTCCACCGCCCACGGCGGCGCAGATAAGGGAAGGCGTCCGGGCATTGGGCGGCGATGTCGCACGCTTCGACACCGAAAACCGCCGCGACGCCGGACACCGCCTGAGCATGGGCTGGGCGACCGATCTCGACAATCCCGGCGGCTATATCTACGGCTGGCAGGTTCGTTTCCAGCAGGATGCGGCCAACGGGGGCGGCACCGTCACGGCGCTGTTCCACGACGGTATCCTGGTCGCCGCCACGCGGGACACAGCCAGCCAGGCCAAACCTGAGCGTCTCAAATAGCTGGCCCGCACCCCGGGCCATCCCGCGAGCGGTTGGGCAAGCCGCTGCGGCGCGCAGGCATGCGCCCGCTCCAGGGGCGCATGCCTCCCATGACGACATCAACCCGGCATTCGGGGCGGCCAGTTATGAGTCTCGTCCTGGCCCGCCTTGCACCAGGCATACAACGCGTCGTACATCACCAGCCCGTGCTCGAGCATCTCGTGATCGTCCGCGAACACGTGCGACAGTCCGAGGGAAATCGCATATAGCCCGCTGGACTGCGGCGTGAGATCCAGCCGGGAGGTGTCCGCCCCTCGCACGATCGTGGCGATCTGCCGCAACGCGGGATCGCCCTCCAGCCCATATTTTTCGAGAAAGGCGTCGAAACTGCAGCGCTCGCCAACATGCGAAAGCGCCACGCCGGGTATGTCATAGGGGGTCGCCCCCTGCTCTTTCGCGATACGCAGCACGTCACCAGGCGGGACATACAGGAACTCGGGGGTTTCGTCGATAAAACGGGCGATCAGCCACGGACAGGCAATCCGGTCGATCTTGGGGCGTTCTCGGGTAATCCATTGCATGATGTTCTCCTTCGCCGCTCCCGCGCGTCAGGCCGACACAGTCGGGGTCGCGGGAACCGGCATCCATGGTTCATCCCTGCTTCCTGCGTCATAGGCAATTCCTCCTCTGAATACACGGGAACCGATAAGGCCGCTGTCCATACGTTCATCACGAGCCGTGGACGAGCGGATAAATCAACAGGCCGATCACTGCCGCGAGCGCGACGAGCAATGGTTCCGGAACCTTCCTGGATCGAAGCAGCAGCAGCGCCGCGGCCACGCCCAGCACGGCGGTGGGCACATCGACGATGGAGCGCCGAGCCAGCACGATGACCGCGCCCGTAATGGCCCCGATCGCGGCCGCCGTCACGCCATCGACGAAGGCCAGGATGGCGGGCAACTTGCCGTATTTCTTGAAATACGGTGCGGGCAGGATGGTGAAGAGGTAGCACGGCAGAAAGGTGGCCGCCGCCGCGATGCAGGCCCCGGGCAGCCCGGCCACCAGATAGCCGATGAATCCCACCGTAATGACCACCGGGCCGGGCGTGATCATGGCCACGGCCACCGCGTCGACGAATTGCCTTTCGCTGAGCCAATGAAACTCGGTTACCACGCTGCCGTAGAGAAAGGGCACGATCGCCAGGCCGGAGCCAAAGACGAAGGCGCCGGCCTTGGCAAAGAAGACGCCCAGCTGCGATAACAGCGTCCAGTCCGTCATTCCGGTGCCAGCCGCCGTGGCGGGAAGCGATATCGCGGCCAGCATCGGCACATTGCCGCGCCGCAGCCATGGCGGCGGTGCGCGCCAGAGCCACACCAGGACACCGGCGGCCAGGAAGAGCCATGCCATCTCGGACTCCGTCACCACGGTCACGGCGGCGAGCGATAGGTAGATCGCCCAGAGCAGCTTGTCCCGCCCCACGCTTTTCCGGGTGAGCTTGTAGGCGCTGATCGCGATGATCCCGATGACCGCCGCGCCTACGCCATAGAACACGGATTGCATCCATGCCAGTCCGCCATAGCGCACATAGGCCCAGCCCAGGGCGACCACCATCACGAAAGACGGCATCACGAAGGCGAGGCCGGCGATCGTCGCGCCCCGGATGCGGTAATGGACATAGCCCAGGTAGATGGCCAATTGAGCGGCCAGCGGCCCGGGAGCCAGCTGTGCGAGCGCGAGGCCTTCCTTGTAGTCGGCCTCGCCGATCCAGCCCCGCGCCTCGACCAGGTCGCGGTGCATATAACCGACCAGCGCCACGGGGCCGCCGAAGCCGGACGTGCCCAGCCGCAGGAAATAGCGGGCAAGCTGCCACAGGCTATAGCGCGGGCGTGGTACCCCGGTGGTGTCATCGACTTGCGGAGGGTTGGGCTGCATGATGCTTCCGGGAGCGTGGGCTTTCAGGGTTTTCGGTCGGTGGAAAAATGGGCGTACAGGGAATCCAGCACCGAGCCCATTTCGGCCAGCAAGGCGTCGTCGTCCGCCAAGCGCTTGCGGGCGCCGGCCAATACCGCTTCGAAGCCGGTCGCTTCGGGCGCCTTCGGCCCTCCGATATCGAGCGCATGGACCAGGAGACCGAGCCGGGCCAGGCCGCGATTGCTGTCCAGCCCAAAACTGGCCAACAGGACTTCGAACGAGACACGATCGCCGACATGGGTGAAGGTCGCCCCGTCGAAGTCGAATCCCAGGGCATCGTCCGGACACGCGGCAGGATCCTCCAGCCATACGAAGCGCGCGCCGGGATCGACGAAGCGCTGGATCAGCCAGGCACACGCGACGCGGTCCACCCACAGGTGCCGGCGCGTCGCCCAGGTCCTGCCCTGGTACCGTATCGGATCGCGCCGCGCGATCGTGCCCGGGGTTGCGCGGGGTTCGCCGGGCGACAGGATGGTTTCGACGGCATCCCGGAAATCGCGCCATTGCGCCTTCGCGCGATCGGACGTCCCATCCGGGAAGAAGTCCAACTGCTGCAGCGCTTCATAGCTGCGTGCATGGCGGCGTAACAGGCGGCCGAGTTCGCCGGCGGGCAATTCGTTCAGTGTCTTGCGTGCCTGCGCCAGCCCGTCCAGCCACTCGCTGTACTCGGCGGAACGCTCGAAGAGCGCCCGAAGGGCTGCGTTCTCCTCGGTGTCCCGAGCCTGGACATGGACGAGCCAGGCCTGCCCGCCGTCCTTGCGCGCCATCTCGGCCAGATCGACGAGCTGCGCTGCCTGCGGCGAAGCGGCCGGCAGCAGGTAGGCCCCGTCGCGCAACGCGGCGCAGCCCAGCGCCTTGACTGTGCGCCAGACGCGCATGCGGGTGCTCGCGCTGCCGGTGGGCAGGCTCACCACAAGCAATAGCCAGGGATCAAGAAGCGTTGTCATGACGGCAGCTTAGGCCGCCGTAACGGACGTTGCAATCACGTAGAGATCTCTACAGACCCCTGCCGGGGGGAAGCGGCTACAGGGCTACCGTCAAACCCCGGCGAGCGGCCCGCCCTGGTGAGGAGCGCGCCCGGTCATTCGACGACAAGGTTGATTTTCGTGGCCAGTGCCTTGTACGAATCGAGCTCCGCCTGGATCTGCGCGCCCATCTGCGCCGGTGTGCTGCCGATCGGTTCGGCGCCTATTTCGAGCAATTGCCGGCGCACGTCAGGGTCCTTCACCGTCCGGTCTATCTCGCCATAGATCTTCTGCACGACGGGCGCCGGCGTGCCGGCCGGGGCAACAAGACCGAACCACGTGCCGACGTCGAATCCCGGCAACACCGTTTCCGCAAGCGTCGGGATATCGGGCAAGGCCGAAGAGCGCTTTGCCGTCGTCACCGCAAGCGCGCGCGTCTTGCCGGCCTTGACTTGTGGCAGCGCTGACGTCACGGTGTCGAACATGACTTGCACCTGGCCACCGATCAGGTCGGTGACCGCGGGCCCGCTGCCCTTGTACGGCACGTGGACCAAGCGCACGCCAGCTTGCAGTTGGAACAGCTCGCCGATCAAGTGGTGCGCTGTCCCCGCGCCCGCCGTTCCGTAGTTGAGTTCACCTGGCCGCGACTTGGCGAGCGATATGAATTCCTGGATGGTCTTGGCGGGAACGGCCATGTTCACCACCACGACGTTTGGCACCATCGCCATGACGCTCACCGGTGCGAAGTCACGCCCGAAGTTATACGGCACGTTCTTGTAGACGGCCTGCGCGATGGTGTGATGCGCCGTACCCAGCAGCAGCGTGTAACCGTCGGCTGGCGCCTTGGCGACCATATTCGCGCCTATCGTCCCCCCGACGCCCGGCCTGTTCTCCACGACCACGGGCTGGCCCCACGCGGTCGTCATGCGCTGGGCCATGATGCGTGCCAGCAGGTCGGTCGTGCCACCGGGCGCGAACGGCACGACGATCTTGATAGGCTTGTTCGGATAACCGGATTCGGATTGTGCCGTTGCGATCGCACAGGCCAAGGCCAGCGGCGCAACAAGCAATGAGCGGCGTAGAAGGTTCATGTCTCGTCTCCATTGTTTTCAGATCGCGCGCGTGAACCGCATTGCGGTTCTCATGTCGCTTCTGTCTTTTTGGGGAACAATCGCCAGCGGAATGCCATGCCCGTCGAGCGCGTGGTAGCGCTTTTCGGGTGATGGCGGCCAGCGTTTTTTCTCTTGCAGGACGGGTACGTCGCTGCAAGGAACGCGGCCATGAGGGCAATCGCCCTCGTTGGTCTAGGCGGGTGGGCGTCGACGAAGGAGTGCCAAGGTATGGCGGCTTACGAAGCGTGACTCTACCTGCCGTCAGGCAGCACATGCTGCCGTTTCCATCCCGCGCGAGGCCGGCTTCCAGCATGGGATGCCGCCCGCGCCGGCGCATACCCTTATTTCTGCGCTGCCGTGCCAGATGCACGGGTTTTCCCCGACACGGCCGACATGTGGAGAATCGAAATCCGGTATGCTCCTTCCCCGATGTGGTCGCACGAAATGGATGCTTGCGATAAGGGACCGCACGCTCTGCGTGGCGTTATGGAGTGTATGTATGGATAGCAGCAAAGAAAGGATTGACCAGACCGAAGACGGTATGTGCCGTCTGTTGCGTGCCCGGACCCCGAATACCGGGAAGCAGGGGCTGCAGTACGCCGTCGGCATTTCCGCGGAAACCGTTGGCGCAAAGGGTATCAACCTTCAAATCGTCAGCATCCCGCCCGGCGTCAAGGCAAAGACGCACATGCACAGCGAACATGAAACGGCGATCTATGCATTATCGGGCGTCTCCCAGGTGTGGTTCGGCCCCAGGCTGGAACACCACCAGGTCGTTTCTCCGGGCGATTTCTTTTACATACCTGCCGGTGTGCCGCACCAGCCCTACAACGACTCGGCCGAGCCTGCCGTCGTGTTGATCGCAAGGACGGACCCTAACGAGCAGGAAAGCGTCGTACTTCTGCCAGAACTGGACACGGTACACCCATAGCGATCGTTCGTTGTGCCGGGCCCTGCCTTAGGACCAGCGTGAGTCTAGGCCTGGTTCGCGCTGTTCAGACTGGGAATGATATCCGTGAAGGCGTTGACGCGGTCTGGGTTCATCGCCCATTCGCGCATGGTCTCCACATCGTCGGCCAGATAGCGGTCCTGCTCCAGGAACGCCACATGTTGGCGGATTTCCGCCAGGACGCCCTCCACCGCCGCCGAGCTGCGCGGCCCCTGGGGCGTACGCTTGAGTTCGATCCCTTGCGCGGCAGCCATTGCCTCCACGCCGACGACCGCCGCGGTGTTGGACACCATGTCGCCCAGGCGACGCGCGGCGAAGGTGGCCATGGACACGTGGTCTTCCTGGTTCGCCGAGGTGGGCAGGCTGTCGACGCTGGCCGGGTGGGCGAGCGACTTGTTTTCGGACGCAAGGGCCGCGGCGGTGACCTGCGCGATCATGAATCCGGAATTCAACCCGCCGTCGCGTACCAGGAATGGCGGCAGGCCGGACAGGCCGCTATCCAGCAGGAGCGCCGTGCGCCGTTCGGAGATCGCGCCGATTTCGCTGACTGCCAGGGCGATGATGTCGGCGGCGAAGGCGACCGGTTCGGCATGGAAGTTTCCGCCCGATATCACTTCGCCGGTGTCGGCAAAGACCAGCGGATTGTCCGAGGCGGCGTTGGCCTCCCTGGCCAATACACCGGCCGTGTAGGCCAGGTTATCCAGGCAGGCGCCCATCACCTGCGGTACGCAGCGGATGGAATACGGATCCTGGACCCGTCCACAGTTCGCATGCGAGGTCACGATCTGGCTGCCCGCCAACAACGTACTCAATGCGCGCGCCACCGCGATCTGGCCCGGTTGCCCGCGCGCCGCGTGTATGCGCGGATCCAGCGGCTTGACCGATCCCTGTATCGCTTCCAGCGAAAGCGCGCCTGCCAGCAGCGCGGCGGCGAACACGTGTTCGGCTCCGAAGAGGCCGGCCAGCGCCAATGCCGTCGATACCTGGGTGCCATTCAGCAGCGCCAGCCCCTCCTTGGGGCCCAGGACGAAGGGGCTCAAGCCCACGGCGCCCATGGCCTGCGCCCCACTCACCCTTTGTCCGTCCGGCAGCAGCGCCTGCCCTTCCCCGATGAGTACGCAGGCCAGGTGCGCCAACGGTGCGAGATCGCCCGATGCGCCCACGGAGCCCTTGGCGGGAATGCAGGGGATCACGCCCGCATTGAACAGCTTGATCAAGGCCGCCACCAGCTCGGGCCGGACGCCGGAGAAGCCGCGCGCCAGGCTCATGGCCTTGGTCGCCAGGATCAGGCGGACCACCGGAGCCGGCAGGATGTCGCCTATCCCCACGCTGTGGGACAACACCAGGTTGCGTTGCAGGTCGGCCAGGTGATTCTTGTCTATACGGGTGCTGGCTAGTTTGCCGAAGCCGGTGTTGATGCCGTAGACAACCTGGCCGCCGGCCACGATGTCGCTCACGGTCTGGTGTGCCCGCCTCAATGCGGGGATAAGTTCATCCGCCAGGGCCAGCTGTACGTCGCCGGCATGGATGCGGCGAAGATCGGCCAGGGTCATGGACTGGGCCGTGAGTTGCACGATAGGTTTTTTTTCCATGGTCAACTCTATTCATGTCTATACAGCGTTGAGAAGCAGAATCGCGTGAGTGGCTACACCCCGCGCATGCGTAAAAGGGCTTATCTCACTGATCGGGGCCGGGCCGGAACCGGCTGCCCAGGCTGTAGCGCGATGCCGGATTCAGGCAGCGCACCCACGTGACGGGGACGTCTTCGAACCACGTGCGGCGCGTCAGCTGCAGGCAGGGCTCCGTGACTTTCATGTCGAGTATGCGTGCTTGCTTGGGCGTGGGCATGACCGCGTCGACAACGTGCTCGACCAAGTCGGCCGGTATCGAGGCCAGCAGGTACTCGCCCGGCGTGGTGTGCTCGAAATCCTGGTCCATGAAGTCGGGGACCATCCCGGGATTGACGTAGCGGTCTTCCAGCTGGATCGGCGCCCCGTTTTCCAGGTGGACACTGACCATGTGAAAGACGGATTGACCCGGCAGCATGCCCAGCCACACCGCGACATCCGGGGCGGCGGCCACCCGTTCGCGGGACAGGCAGCGCCATTGGTGCTCATGTCCGCGCGAGCGGATCTCGTTGGCGATATTGGCGATCTGCAGCAAGGTTGACTGCGGCTTGGCCTCCGCCGCGAAAGTACCCACGCCAGGCACGCGCACGATCCGTCCCGCGGCGGCCAGTTCGCGCAGCGCCTTGTTGACCGTCATGCGCGACACGCCTAGCTGGGAGACCAGTTCATGTTCGGAAGGCAGCCGTTCCCCGGGCGCCCAGGTACCGTCGGCGATGCCGCGCGTCACATATGCCTTGATCCGTTCATGCAGCGTCGTTGCCGCGCCGCCCTGAATGGCCGTGGCGGCCCCCTGCCCCGCTGCCGGTGTCTGTTTCCCCTGTGCGGTGGCCATGGCGAGGCGTTCGACGGTGCGATGGTTCATGGCTAGGGCCTGTTGACGTTAGATGCGGCCGGCCTCTCGGATACTGCGCAAGAATGCGCGGGTCCGATCGCGTTGCGGATCCCGGAAAATCTGCGCCGGCGGGCCTTCTTCGTAGACGGCGCCGTCGCACAGGAAACATATCTTGGACGCCACTTCGGAGGCGAAGCCCATTTCGTGCGTGGCCAGCAACATCGTCATGCCCTCGCTGGCCAGGTCGCGCACGATATTCAATACATCCGACACCAGTTCGGGATCCAGTGCCGACGTTATTTCATCCAGCAGCAGCACCAAGGGGTCCATCGCCAGCGCGCGTACGATGGCCACGCGCTGCTGTTGCCCGCCGGACATCCGGTCCGGGTATTCCCCCGCCTTCTGCGCCAGGCCGAAGCGCGCGAGCAGCGCCATCGCCTGTTCCTCGGCCTGCTTGCGCGAGTGCTTGAGCACCTGGACCGGCGCCAAGGTCACGTTCTCCAGCACGGTCATGTGGGGGAACAGGTTGTAGCCCTGGAACACGATGCCGATGTCACGCCGCAAGGCGTCCACATCGACGCCCGGCCCGGTGATACGGTCGCCGTGGACCAGGATTTCGCCGTCGTCGATAGGCTCCAGGCCGTTGATACAGCGCAGCAAGGTGGACTTGCCCGATCCGGATGGGCCGATAAGGCACACCACCTGGTGCTTTTCCACGGTCATGCTCAATTGATCGATGACCGGCAATTGTCCGTAGGACTTGGAGATGCCGCGGATTTCGATGAACGACACGCCCTGGCTCCTTAAGCGCCGCCGGCGCGCATGCGTGCGCGATCGCGCTTTGCCATGCGCTCGACCAGGCGCACCTGGGGTACGGAGATGATGATGAACAGCAGCGCGACGGTCGTGGCGGCCGAGAGGTTGTAGTAGTTGGAGGCCAGCACCATGGACTGGTTGAAGGAATCGATCACCCCGACCACATTGACCAGCGCCGTATCCTTTTGCAGGGCGATGAAGGCGTTCAGCAAGGGCGGGATGATGTGCCGGATCCCCTGCGGCAGCACGACGAACCGCATCGTCTGCATATGCGACAGCCCCAGCGAGCGGGCGGCCGCCGTCTGGCTCCAATGGATCCCCTGGATGCCGGCACGGTAGATTTCCGCGACGTAGGCGCCGACCGTCAGGGTCAGGGCAATGACGACATAGGTCGTCAGCGAGAGGTCCTTCAGGATCGGCACGCCGGTCAGCGGCAAGCCGAAGCCGACGAGATAGATCACCAGCACCGCCGGCATCGCGCGGAATATGTCGACATAGGCCGTGGCAAGCACACGCAAGGGCTTGCCGGCCTCGCCGGGCGCCAGCATGGCCAAGGCCACGATCAGCCCCCAGATCAGCACGAAGACCTCGGCGATCATGAAGATCTTTACGTTGATCCAGAAGGCCTGCAGCACCAGCGGGAAGGTATTGACGATCAGCGGCACGAAGAAGAAGGTCTTGGCCACCGCCTGGTTGTTCGCCAGAAGGAATTGAAGGGCCAGCACGCAGATGAACTGCGTGAGCGTATAGCCGAGGACGATCCAGCCCTGTACGCGTGCCTGCGATCGGGCCACGCGAGCGGCGACGATATCGCTGCGCGCGGCGGCGGCGCGAACCTCCCTACACCGCTTGAAGGTCCGATACAGCGGCAGCGCGATCCAGGCCGAGGCCAGGCCCAGCACCACCATCCCTGCCGGCACCCACACGCCATCGAGCTTGTTCGCGAGCAGGACCGCACGCAGGGCGCCGATGGTGTACCAGCTGGACGCTATCGTGAGCGCCACCGCCGCAAGGGCGCAGAGGAACAGTGCCGTCGGCATGGAAGGCATGCCGCCGATGTCCAGCCGGCGCTCACGGCCGGCGGGGCCCGCCGTGCCCGGCATGGGATCGATGGGATGGCGCATGGAAGCGGCGCTGTTACGGCTTGAAGACCGGCACCTTGTTCGGATCCTCGCCAAGACTGGGCGCAAGGTATTGCGCGGCCAGGCGGGCGAATGTCCCGTCGTCCTTCATTTCCTGGATGAGCTTGTTGAACGTCGCCAGGTTCGGCGAATCCTTGTTGACCAGCCCGCCCCACCGTTCGCCGGTGTCATAGCGGCCCACGACCTGGAACCGGCCTCCCGATTGTTTGGCCTGTGCCAGTACGTTCGGGGTGTCGTAGATCACCGCATCCACCTGGCCGGCCGCGAGAGCGGCGTACATGGCCGCCACCTCGGGATAGACCTTCGGCGCCTCGGTGGGCTTGACGTGGTCCAACAGGAACTGGTACGTGGTAGTGCCCTGCTTGACGCCCAGCCGCTTGCTCTTGATGTTCTCCGCGGTGATCTTGTCGCCCGCCTTCACCAGGATGCCCATGTCGGAATCGAAGTACGGATCGGTGAAGTTCACCGCCTTCTTGCGCTCTTCGGTAATGGTGATTTCGCTGAGCGCGATGTCGAAGCCCTGGGCCTGGCCCGTCAGGATCTGCGCGAACGAACGGCTCACGACATTCACGCGGTCCAGCCCCGCACGGTAGGCCATATTGGCGGCCATGCAATATTCAAAGCCGCCATTGATCGTTTCCGGCGAGTCGCCATTCCACCACCCCGGCGCGGGCAGTACCGGGCGCACGGAAAGGGCGCCGGGCACCACAGTTTCAAGCTTGACCGAACCGCGCGTGCCGCTCACTTCGCAATTGCTGAACTTCGCGGCCGACGCGGTGGCGGCGGTCAGGCCCAGCAGGAGCGGAACGAGAAGAAAGCGGGCTCCGTTGCGTAACCATCCTGCCTGTTTGACTGCATGCCGTTTCATTGAGTTCTCCCGAGGTACATGAAGCAAAGCCCATCCGGGCGAGCCGGCTGGTTCGCGATTGAAGGTATCTCTATCCGTTGGCGCTTCCGTTTGCCGCCTGGGCGCTCATCGCGGCGGCGGGCTGCGCGATGCCGCCGTGCGGCTTGCCCGACCCGACGTCTCCCCACAGTACCGCGTGATCCGTAGGCAAGGCGCGGGAATTCGGCACCGACAGCCACAGGCGCATGAGAAGCCGGTTCTGGCCGGTTTCGGCCTGATCCTTGAACGCCGTGCGTCCGTGATAGATGACGTGGTTGTTCAGGAGCTGGATGTCGCCGGGCGCGAAGCGCATCTCGAAGCACGACTCTTCCGCCACGGTCATCAAGAGCTTGATCGCTTCGTGTTCGGCGTCCGTCAGCTTGCGAACGCCGGGCACCATCTGGGCATTTTCAATGTACGTCAGCGAAAAATGGCTGGTTGGCTTGCCGTCCCGCACGCCGAAGATGGGCAGGTCGTAGACGATATGCTCGCCGCCCGCTTCTTCGCCGAACCGGCTGCGCGGGATGGGTTTGCACAGCAAGGCATGCAGGTCGGGACGGCGCCGCAGGATCTCGTTGTAGACGGTTGCGCTGCTCGCCAGCTTGCTGACGCCGCCCTCGGCTGCCTGGCGCACGCACAGCAGGCCCACGACGTCACACCGGTCGGTATGGAAGCGCAATTGTCCGGGCGTCAGCGTCCGGGCGCCGGACGAGAGGAATTGTTTGCCGGTTTCATCCACCGTCGAGCCGTACAGCTTGGCGCCGACACCCATGCCTTCGTCCTTGATTTCCCGCATGACTTCGCCGCGGTAGTTCTGGTACATGGGCGTGCCAAGATGGGCGCCCAGGCCATACCACAGCCGTCGCAGTTGCTCCTGCTCGTAACGGCCCACGTCCAGGCCCTTCATCTTGACCATGCCCGAGCCGTTCTCCAGCTCTTCGCGCACGTCGTCAAGGAAAGGCGCGGCATCGGGCAAGGGGAAGTTCTGTCGATTGATCTCGCGCCACGCCACGCCCTCGGTCTTGCGGACCGCGGCGTCGATCTGCTCCAGTACGGCCGGCGGGAACGTCTTGACCCAGCGGGGGTTATCCACCATCTCGGGCCCCTTCCACACGCAGGCGCCTTGCAGAACACTCGACTCCGACATGAAACTCTCCTGGCAGAGGGACGGGAAGCGATTTCGGGACACGGCCAGCAGCGTATCTGGCTAGTGCTGTATAGACAGGCAGCTAAGGTACCGTTTTCTATTTGGTCTGCAAATACATACTTTCCGTCATGCGGGAAAGTCCCTACGCTCCGTTCCCCCGCAGCGTTCCCGCGGCGGAACGTGCCGGCTAACGGGGCGCATCGAAGGAATAGATGCGTTTCCACTCGTCCTTCATGTCGACCACGACCCAGTCACGCCGCCGCGCCACGTCCAGCGCCTTGTCCAGCCGGCCGATTTTTGAGTCCCTGTCGTAGGCCCATTCGCGCGCGGCGTCGGTATGGTGCACCAGGCCCGCAAAGCGCCGGCCGGAACCGTCGGCGACCCATTGCAGCATCTCCAGGTTGAAGGGCTGCCGGGTTTTCCATTCCGGATGCCGGGGTGCCATCACCTTCACCTGGTCCAGCGAATACATCACCTCGAAATACAGTGGCTGCTCGCTCCAGAGTGTGCCGTCGTTGTCGAAGACGGCAATACGTTCGGACACCGGCACGAAGTGCTCGCCGCCTTCTTTCGTGACGTCCTGCACGAAAGATACGATCGCCCTGCGCGAGGGACCCTCATTCCAGGACGGCAAGATCGCCTCCTGTGCCATGGCGCTGATGGCGATCAGGATCAGCAACATCCCCATCGCCCAGCGCACGTAACGGCCAGGCTCGAACTGAAAAGATCGCTGTGGCATGACCCGGAACCTTATGCCGACACCCGGATGGTTCCCGCGTGCCTTGGCATCGTAGGGGGAGTGGCCGGACTTGAACGTCGGGGCGCCCTGCCACGCACTCATGGCCAGCCTTCGGGGGTGTCGAGCCCACGGAACAGCGGCAGTGTAGAGTCGGGTTACCGGGTCGCGTAGGGGTCGTTTACCCCGCTTTAGGCTGAAAGGTGGGCGTGGCCTCTCCTTCCCTGCGCTACGGGAACGCGTAAAGCCGCCCAGGGTTGCCGGCCAGCACCGCGGCGAAGCCGGCCGGGTCGCTGATCCACTGCCGCGCGAGCCGCAGTGCGGCGCTGTCATCGACGGGATGAAACGGCTCCATGGTGGCCGGGTTGCGCTTGATGCCGGGCCATGCGCCGGGATGCGGCCAGTCGGTGCCCCATACCATGCGGTCGGGACGGCATCCCAGGAAGGCATCGACCAGCGGTTGCAGGTCCGCGTGATTTGGTTGCGACGAGGCGCGATGTGGCGCGGACAGCTTGACGTAGACGTTGCCGCCTGCGATCAGGTCGATCAGTGCCCCGCGCACCGCCTGGTGCGCCGGATCGGCCACCCGCATGCCCGCATGGTGGTCCAGCACGACAGGTACCGGCAGCCGATCGATGATGTCGGCCAGCCGTACGACGACCAATGGATTCGTGTACATCTGCACATGCCAGCCCAGGTCCGCCACGCGGCCGGCGACTTCGCGCAAGGCGGCTCCGGCCGCCGCGGGGTCGTTGGCGCCGCGGGTTTCCAGATTGATGCGTACACCACGCGCGCCCTGCGCGTGCATGGCCCGCAGCGCCTGCCCTGTCGTCTGGCCATCCACGACCACGACGGCGCGGGCGCGATCGGCGCCATCGGCATTCAGCGCAGCGACGGCGTCCAGCGTGCAGCGATTGTCGGTACCGTAGGGACTGGGCTGCACGATGACCACGCGCTCGATGCCCAGGCTGTCGTGCAGTGCGAGCAGCTGCCGCACGCTGGCCTCTCCCGGCGTGTAGTGCCGTTCCGCCGCGTAGGGATAGCGCGACGCCGGACCGAAGATGTGGGTATGGCAATCGCAGGCGCGTGGTGGCATGGGTGTGGCGGAGGCAGACGGCGCCCGATACATCGCGGTGCCGGCGTGGCTGTCGCCGGCGGCGTGGTTATTGCGGTTCATGGCGGTCCCTACTGTTTTTCCAGATGGGCGGATTCCATCATCGCGCCCCACTTCCTGATGTCGGCCAGCTGCAGCGCGCGTAGCGTTTCTGGGGCGCCGTACTGGGCGATGATGCCCAGGTCGATATAGCGCTTCTTTACTTCGTCCATGGCCAGGATGGCGGAGAGCTCCCGCCCTATTCGTTGGGTGGCCTCGGCCGGTGTGCCGGTGCGCGCGGCCAGGCCGTTCCAGGCCTTCACCACATAGCCGGGAACGCCGGCGCGCGACACGGGCGGGACGTCGGGCAACGCAGGAAAAGCCGCGTCGCCGGTCACGCCCAAGGCGCGCAAGGCGCCGCCCCGGACCTGCGCGATCACGGGGGCGATCGTATCCACCATGAGCTGGACATCGCCGCTGCGCGCGGCCGCCACCACGTCGCCGGACGTGCGGTACGGAACCGTCACGGCCTGGATGCCCGCCATCGACTTGAAGAGTTCGGCCGCGAAGAACTGCGCGCTACCGACCTGGACGGTGCCTATGCTGAGCTTGCCGGGGTTGGCCTTGGCGTAGGCAACCACGTCCTTGATGTTCTTGAATGTCGAGTCCGCACCGGCCGCCAGCACATAATCGAAGTCGGCGACCTGGGCCACCATGTCGAAGTCCTTGACCGCGTCATAGGGCATGGACTTCAGCAGTACGGGAGAAATGCCGAAGTTGCCCGTCGCGGCCAGGACGAAGGTGTAGCCGTCCGCGGGCACGGTCAGCGCGCCTTGCGAGGCAACGATGCCGCCCGCGCCCGGCTTGTTCTCGATGACAATGGGTTGGCCGAGCCTGTCGGACAGAATGGGCGCGACGATGCGCAGGCTGATGTCGGCCGTGCCGCCGGCGGCGTAGCCGATCAGGAAGCGGATGGGGCGCGACGGGTAGCCGCCTGCCGCGCGCACTGCGCCGCAGGCCACCAGCGGCGCCGCCGCGCATGCCTGCAAGAAATGCCGTCTGTGCATGGTGCTTGGTCTCCTGGCGGATTACTGGGTACTGATGCGCGCCTGCTGGATAACACCGCGCCACTTGTCGAACTCGCTGGCCATGTAGGCGTCGAACGCCGCCGGGGTACTGGTGCGTACGTTCAGTCCCTGGCTTTGCAGGATCTGGCGCAGGCGTGGGCTGTTCACGGCCTGGTGGATGGCATCGCTGAGCTTGTCCACGACGGCGCGCGGCGTGGCCTTGGGCGCGACCACGCCGAACCAGGTCGCGGCATCGAAGCCCGGCACACCGGATTCCGCCACGGTGGGAATAGCGGGCGCGGCCGGAGAACGCTGGGCAGTGGATATCGCCAGCGCCCGCAACCTGCCGCTTTGCACCAGCGGCAGCGCCACCACCAGGTTGGAGAACATCAGGGGGATCTGGTTGCCCACGACATCGGTCAGCGCCGGCTGCTCGCCCTTGTACGCCACATGCGTCATCTTGATGCCCGTGCTCAGGGCCAGCAGTTCACCCGCCATGTGCGGCGTGGTCCCCACGCCGCCGGAACCGTAGTTCACGTAGCCGGGCTTCTGCTTGGCCAGCTCGATAAGCTGCTTCATATCCTTGGCCGCGAATCCGGGGTTGGCCACCAGCAGCATGGGCGAGTCCGCCACCAGGCTGGTACCGGCAAATGCCTTCAGCGGATCCAGCGTGGCGCCCTTGCTCAGCAGCGGCGCGACGGCCAGCGTGGTCTGCGTGCCCATCAGCAGCGTGTAACCGTCGGGATCGGACTTGGCGACATAGTCGGTGCCGATCAGGCCGCCCGCGCCGACGCGGTTTTCCACGACCACGCTTTGATGCAGTTCGTCGCTCAGCTGGGCGGCCAGGGCGCGCGCCACGGCGTCCACGCCGCCGCCCGCGGCGAAAGGAACAACCAGCTTGATGGCATGGGTCGGCCACGCATCGGCCGCTTGCGCGGCGGGCACCCCGCACAGGATGGCCGCGAGCCAGAAGCCGCCGGCTGCGCACAAGGCGGCGCGACGCGTCGGTACGCCAGCTTCCTGTGCATCCTGCACGTATCGCGGGCCGCGCGCGCCGAGCCACCACCGCGCTGGGCGCGACATCGATTTTGTTTTGTTCGCCACCCTCGTCCCCTTCTTGCGGTCAGGATCGCGCGCCGGCGGCCAGCGCCTCGCGCACGCCTGATGTCCACTGCTGCGCGGCCGATGCCAGGAAACTGATGTCGGTCTGAGTCGTGACGAACTGCACGCCGTGACGGATGGCATTGGCCTGGCGCGTGACGTCGCGATTGCCGCCGCAGCCGGCGTACTTGCCGTGCCTGCGCGCGACCTCGATGACGCGCGCCTGCGCCGCGACCACCTCCGGATCGTCGAACTTGCCCGGCTTGCCGATATTGGCGGCGAAGTCGCCCGTACCCATATGAATCACGTCGATGCCCGGAACGGCGCAGATTTCTTCGATATTGGCCAGGCCTTCCGGGGTCTCGATCATGCACACCAGCAAAGCCACGTCATTCAGCGCCGTGCTGAACTGCGCATAGGGTGTGGACTGGAAATTGAAGTGCATGAAATTGCCCGAGACGGAACGCTTGCCCACCGGCGCGAAACGGCAGACGTCCACGGCCCGGCGGGCCTCTGCCGCCGTGTTGATGTCGGGATACACGATGCCCGTCACGCCGTTGTCCAGCAGCAGCGAGACGTCCGGATCGTGGATGCTCTTGACCCGCACCACGGCCGCGATGTCGATCGCCAGCGCGGTCTGGGCGATGTGGTTGATGGTTTCCAGATTGAAAATGGAGTGCTGCGTATCGATGAAGATAAAGTCATGGCCGGTGGCCTTGGCGATGCGCGCGATATCGGCGGAGCGCGACATGCGCACGCTCATGCCCAGCGCAACGTCGCCGGCCTGCATGCGCTTCTTGACGGGATTGACCGGTAAGCTGAACGACATGGGACATCCTTGTTGGCGAAACGGAAAGGCGCGCGCCGCGCAGGCGCGGCCCGCAACGGGAATGGCTGGGCGTCAGGCCACGCGAGAGGCAGGCTGGCCGCCGTCCAGGATATTCAGCAGTTCCTGGGCGACGCGCAGCGAACTGCGCTCCTGGGTTTCCACCGTGCCGCCCGCGGCATGCGGCGTCGCCACCACATTGGGTAGCGTGAGCAGCGGGTGCTCCGGGGCAGGCGGTTCGCGCTCTTCCCACACGTCCAGGCCCGCGCCGAACAGGTGGCCGCAGACCAAGGCGTCGTACAGCGCCGCCTCGTTGACAATGCCGCCGCGCGAGACATTGATGACGATGGCATTGCGCTTGAGCGCCGCCAGTTCCTTCGCGCCGACCAGGTTGGCGGTTTCCTTGGTGTAAGGCACGTGGATGGTCAGCACATCCAGTCTCGGCCACAGCTGGCCCCGGTCCTGGACGCGCTCATGCGGAATGGCGGCCCAGGCATCGCCATCCTGGCGCGGCTGGTAATAGGGATCGTAGGCCACGATGTGGCAGCCGTAGCGATGGAACTTGGACGCGGCCTGCACGCCGATATTGCCCATGCCGACCACGCCCACCGTCTTGCCTTCCAGGCCCAGGCCCAGCATTTTCGGGCGCTCGATGGGCACGCCCGCGCGGATCAGGCGATCGAATTCGACGACGCGGCGCGCCACCGCCAGGGCCAGCGAGAAGGCAAGCTCCGCCACGGTCTCGCTGTTCACGCCCGGCGTGTTGGCGACCACGATGCCGTGCTTGCGGGCCGCATCCAGGTCCAGCGTGTTCACGCCCACGCCCTGCTTGACCACGCCCTTGAGCTTGCGCGCCTTCTTGAAGTCTTCAGCCGTGACGGGCCGCATGCGCACCATGATGCCGTCGGCGTCCTCGTGCCAATGCTCACCGCGCGGATCGCGGAAGGGAATGACTTCAGCCTTGCCTTGCAGCCAGTCGATGCCGGCGGGATGGAAGGCATCCAGTACGTAGATTTTCTTCATGAAAACGGTCTCCCCTCAATCGAATAAAAACGGCACGTTCGCCTCTTCGCATAGTGCGCGTATCTTGTTGGCCAGCGTGACGGGCAGCGGGATGCCCTGGGCCTTGCGCCGTGCGCGTGTCAAGGCCTCCAGGTCGCCGTGCACCAGGACCGGCTCGTCGGCGTGCGTGGGCGGTGTGGCGTGCAGCGTGTCGATCACTTCGTCCATGTCGTCCTCGAACTCGCCGGGATCGCGGAAGACGGCCGGGTCGATCGCGCAGAAGAAGTGGCCCAGGTTGTCCGGATCCGTCGCTGTCTGCGTGCGCACCCGTATCGGTGAAAACGACGATCCCGACAGCGTACCCGCCAGGATGTGGACCAGCATGGCCAGTCCGTAGCCCTTGTGGCTGGACATATCGGCCGAGCCGCCCAGCGGCGTCAAACCGCCGCCGATGTACTTGGGGCGCTGGAACAGGATCTCCATCGCCTTGGAGGCGTCGGTGACCGGCTCGCCCTGCTCGTCCACCACCCAGCCGGCCGGAATGGGATTGCCGCGCAGATCGTAGACCTTGACCTTGTTCGATGCCGCGCTGCTGGTGGCCATGTCCAGCACGAAAGGCGCGTTGCGCCGCGCCGGCGCGGAGAATGCAATCGGATTGGTGCCAAGCACGGGCACGCGGCCACGCGTAGGCACGGTGTTGATGGTGCGGGTGGAGCTAAGGCATAGCCCCAGTAGCCCTTCGGCGCTGGCCATGCGCGCGTAATAGCCCGCTGCGCCGAAATGATGGGAGTTGCGCACCGTGACGATCCCCACGCCCTGTTGCCTGGCGCGGTCCATCGCCATGCGCATGCCCAGCACGGCCGCCGCATGGCCCAGGCCGGCGTCCGCATCGACCAGGGCCGTCACAGCGTTTTCCCGTACCACGCGCGGCTTGGCATGCAGGTTCAACTTGCCCTTGCGGCGCGACTGGTCGTAGTCCATCAGCATGGAGATGCCGTGCGAGTCCACGCCAGAAAGGTCGGTATCCACCATGACCGCGGCGCTGGTGCGGGCCTGTTCGTCGCTCATGCCCCAGGCCAGCAGCAGGGACAGGATCTGCGCGTGCACCGTGTCGGCGTCGGCTCGGATCCAGCCGGGTCCTTGTGCGGCGGAATCGTTCATGTAGTCGGCGCTCATCGTGCCGTCTCCCCGGCGCGCGATATGGCGCCCGTCAAATCGATGATTTCGAAAGCTTCCGGATCGTCGCCGAAGTTGGCCTTCACGGCAGCCTGGTGGCGCTGCATGTATTCGATGCGGCCATCCCGCTGTAGCAGCGGCACGTCATGTCCCGGCACCACGATGCTGCCCGGCTTGCGCGACCAGCAGGACCAAATGCGTTCGACCGTCGCCGCCGATGCGTCGGAATCCAGCGTGGCCTCGCAGCGGCGCGATGCCAGTTCGGCGCGCGTCTTGGCGGCGTCGCCGACGAACAGCACGTCGCGGTCCTCGTCTTCCAGCACGAAGAACAGGTGGCCCGGCGTGTGGCCCGGCGCCGCATGGGCGCGCAGATGCGGCAGCGCCTGGGCGCCGTCGGCCAGGCGGTCGACACGCGGGGACGACGCCAATTCGCGCATATACAGCTCCGGGACCGGCGTCTCGCCCCACGGCTGCTCCAGCGACCACGCCAGTTCACGCGCACCGATGGCGATGCGCGCGTTCGGAAACAGCACCCAGTTGATGGTGTGATCGTGATGCGAATGAGTCAGCAGCACGTCGGTCACGTCCGCCGGGGCGTGTCCATGGGCGCGCAGCCGCTCGATCAGCACCTTGCGCATGCCCATCGGGCCCGTATCGATCAGGGCGACACGGCCATGGCCGCGCAAAAGCGCGATGGTGCTCCACCCCATGCCGCCATGGCACACCGATTTTCCGGGAAAGCCCACGACCAGAAGGTCCAGCGCGTAGCCGGCGATTTCCATGTCTTCCTCCTGAAATTTTTTTATGCATGATGGCGGCGTGGGGTATAACTTTCCAATCAAAATTTATTGCCAAGCCATAAGGCGAGCTTATCCATGTTGACCCTGCGCCACATCGAGGTTTTCCACGCCATCATGCAGACAGGCTCGGTCACCGGCGCGGCCCGGCTGCTGAATGTGTCGCAGCCCGCGGTCAGCTCGGTGCTGAAGCACTGCGAGGCCCGCGCGCGCATCAAGCTGTTCGAACGCGCCGGTGGCCGCTTGCGGCCGACCCCGGAGGCGCGCGCGCTGTTCCCGGACGCCAGCGCGATCTATGGCCGCCTGGATGCGATGAGCCGGCTGATGCAGGACCTGGCGGGCGGACGGCTGGGGTCGGTGTCGCTCGCCGCGTCCTTTCCCATCGCTAACGGTTATCTGGCCAAGGCGGTGGCCACTTTTCTGCAAGAGCGTCCCGGCATCCAGGTCGCGCTGCAATCCCTTACCTCTCCCCAGGTGATCGACCGCGTGGCCAGCCGCGAGGTGGAGATCGGCATCGCCTACGGGCCCGTGATCAACGCCGAGGTCGAAACGGAACACCTGGTGCGTTCCGCCGTGGCCTGTGTGATGCGCGACGACCATCCGCTGGCCCGTCTGGAGGAGATCGAAGTCGGCGAACTGGCGCCCTACCCGATCATCACCTATCTGCCCCAGGCATTGCTGCGCGGCTATGTGGATGGCGCGCTGAACCGGGCCGGCGTGGTGCCGAACATCTCGGTGCAGGTCAGCCTGTCGCTGACGGGGATGATCATGGCGTACCACGGGGCGGGCATCGCCCTGGTGGAGCCTTTCCTGCTGAACTCGTTGCGGCTGGAGGGGCTGGTCGCGCGCCCGCTGCGGCCGCGCATCGAGCTGAACACGCTGTTGATCCGGGCGCGCCAGTCGCCGCGCTCGGAACTGATGGATCAGTTCGTGGTGCACCTGCGGCGTGAACTGGCCGCCATGCCGGAGATGATGCTTTCCCCGCCCGCCGCCCAGGACGCGGATGTGGCCCTGCCGGGCATACCGGCGTCGGCACGTCCGGCCAGGCACTCGCGCAAGCGAGCCAAGACGGGATAGCGGCAATGCCTGGCCGCCACATGGTTTCGGAGCATGCGGTGGCGACTGTCGAAGATTCGATGCGTCGGGGCGCGGCGGTATCCGCCGGATCAACGACCGTCATCGCCGGATAAACGGCTGTCATCGCCAGAGACCTTGCTCCAGCCCGGCCCTGGATCGAATGACCGGATCGCCTCGGCCCTGGCCGTGGTGTCGGGCCCGAGGTCCTCCTCATAGACCTGTCCCGCATGACTGACCATGAAGCTCTTGATCCCGGAGTCGCCATACTTCGCGGGCCAGGCAATGACGGCAAAACCGCCGAACAGCTTGCCGCGTACGACGTAAGCGTAGGCGCCGCCGGGCGCGTGCGTGCCCTGCGACTCCAGCAGTTTGAAATGGTAGCCATGGTAGCCGCCACTCGCGGCATTCTTGACGCCCGCATCGATGAAGGCGGGGCCAAGCGGACTTGGCGGTTCGTTCGCCGTCGTCGGCCAGTACAAACCATCGTGTTTGCCCGGCGAGCTGATCAGCCTTGACGCGTACACGAGTACACGCTGGCCATCGTGCTCGGTTTGCGCGTATTCGCGCTGCGCGTCATAGATCGCCAGCATGGTCTGGATGACGGCAAGCTCGTTGCGGCCGATACGCCGCAGGCGCATCTCTTCAGCGCCGGCGCGCGTATCGAAATGCCATCCCTTATCGGTCTTGACCAGAGGGATCGGAAGGGTCCATCCCGCGTCCCCAACGGTGATATCCGCGCGCGAGGCGTCCGTCGGCTTCACCGCGTGTGCCTTCGCCCATTCGCCACGGAAAGTCTGCCGTACCCCCGCATCGGCGGGGGGAATCAGCGTGCGGAAATCCTTGCCAAGGATTTCCCTCAATGCGTCTTCCCGATTATTCAAGACCGCATCGCCGAAGCTTTCCATGGCCGCGTCCGGGGAACTGAAATTCTTCTGCGCATGCACTGCCGTTGCCGTGCAGAACACCAAGACGCTCGCGGTGGCGAGGCGTATGCACAGATGTATGAATCGCTTGCCCGCGCCATGCCGTTGGACATCCATGGTTTTCCCCTCAACGCCTGCCGCCGCCGCGACCACCACCGCCGCCGCCACCACCGCCGCCGGACCGGCCGCCGCCGCCCCGGTTGGCGCCGGACGACTGCGCACTGGACCTGCCCCGATCGTAGCTGCGCTGGGCGGAATTTCCCCCCCCGCCCACGCCCGCGAATGCGCTATCGCGTCCGCCGCCCGCCGTGCCGCTGGTGGCGCCGCGGTTAGCACCGCCCGCCTGATTCGCTCTACCGCCGGCGGGGTTGTTCACTGCCCCTCGGTTCGCCGAGGAAGGGCGGTCCGCGGACGCTGGCCGGTTCGCTGAAGAAGGCCGTTCCGCGGACGTTGGCCGGTTCGCTGAAGAAGGCCGGTCCGCAGACGTCGGCCGGTTCGCTGAAGAGGGCCGATCCGCAGACGCGGGCCGGTTCGCCGCTGTCGAGCGATCCGGGCCGGTTGAGCGATTGCCGGCACCTGGGCTATTGGCCCCGGATGGCCGGTTCCCTGCCGCGCCGCGCTGGGCGGCGCCCTCGGCGCGGTTGGCGTTGGCCGGCCCGCCCGCGCCGGCCGTGCGGCCACCGGCGTTCGCGCGATCCGCCGCCCGTTGATTCGCGCCGGCGGCGTCGCGACCACGATATTCCGCGCGCCGGTCGGCGCCCGGCACGGCCCCTGCATATTGCTGCCGGCTGGCGTTGTCCCGATAGGCCACGCCTTGCCGGTGGCCGGGATCATGCTGCCAACGTCCGCCCTGCCCTTGCACCTTGGAGCGGTCGAAGTTGCGATCGATGTTCGTTACCTTGTTGTAGTCGATATCAACGTCGCCGCCGCCCCAGTTGCAATCACTGAAGATCGCGCCCGCGGCGGCGATACCGACGCCCCAGGCCAAGCCGCTCATCAGTGCCGTGCCGGGGTAATAGGCCGGAGGCGGCGGCCAATACGTCGGGGGATAGGAAGGACTGCTCCACCCACCGTAGGCCACCGTCGGGTTGTACGCGGGCACATAAATCACTTGGGGGTCGGCGGATTCGATGCGCAGGACCTGCGCTTGTCCGCCCGCCGGCGCGGGCTCGACGCTGACGGTCTGCTGCGGGTTCGACTGAAGATTGCCCGATGCCTGCGCGCGGCCCCGAAGCCGCTGCACGGCGGCGAAGACATCGGAGGGTTGTGCGAGAAACGCATCGCCCAGCTTCTGGGTCCAGTCCAGTTTGTCGTTCATCGGCGCCAGGATCTGGGGGAATGCCACCAGCGACTTGACGCTGACATCCCAGGGCATTTGCTCGACGGCCTTGACCGCGGCGTCTCCCCTGAGGTTCGGGTTCTCCCGGATCCAACGTCCCGCATGTACGATTTCCAGCGGATACGTCGACGCCATCAGGACCTGGGACAGCAGGGTATCCGGATATAGCGCGATGGGAGCGACCAGGGCCTCGATTTCCTCGGGCTTGAATGCAGGCGTGGCGTCCGGGCTGTCCGCCGGACAGGCCGTGAAGGTCACCAGCCAGATGAGAATGGCGCACGCTCCTCGTCCGTACCAAGAGGCCATGTCTCCCTCCTCGGATTGGCGCCGTCCCGCTGCACGGAGCGAATCCGCCGTCGCGGCCTCGTACCGAGGCCGCGCGGGTTGTTGCGTCATCGAGTGGCGCTATAGCCCCTTACCGGGTGACCCTTAGGGGCCGCCCGGCCGGGGATCATTGGTCGAGTTTACGAATTTGCTGGCCCTGCAATCCGATCCCCGCCATCAGTCCTTGCTGGCCGTAGATGAAGGCGTAGATGTCCGACTTCATGGTGGTGGTCGTCATGGACTTGGCTGCGCCCGCGTCCATCACGACCACGCTGGGTCCCACGCCGATCGACCACTCGCCCGTCGTGTTGACATAGCGGATGGCGTCGTCGGTCATCAGGAACAAGGCCTCCGAGAAGCTTTGCGCCCCAGCCTGCATGCCGAATGAGAGTGCAGTGGCCCTGTAGTAGCCCAATACCTTGCCATCGCGGGAGAACATCACGCCCTTGCCGCCTTGCCCACCCACCAGAAAGCCGGCCTTCAATATATCGGGGAACACCAGGATCGCCCGCGCCTCCTGCCGCAGTTCCGAGGCTTTTGGCGTCGTATCGAAGAGCTGCGTCAGAGCGGCCCTGGACTTAGCCTCCAACTCAGCATCGCCCTGCGAACTTGATTGACTTGCACACGCTGTCAAGAAAACCAGGAATGCCAGCCAGAGAATCCGAAGTGAACGTGGGGCCATGATTTCTCCTTCCGTGCGGTGTAGGGGGACAACACCGCGGGTGTGCGGGCTTGGTTGTCGTTGCAAAGATATACCGGGCATGGATCGCTGGCGTCCGCCTTCGGTCGCAATCCGGGTAAACGATCCCGGTAGTTCGGTGCCGTTATCAATATGCAGCAGGGCCAGGCAGACTGGCAAATCTGCGAGAAAGCGGCACTACTTGCGGCTTTCGGCGGTCGGTGGCCATCCGAGCGATGGGCGGTGTCGAAGCTCACCGGATTTAGATTTCCACGTCCGTACCGATCAACGACTTTAGGCGGCGAGGCCCCGAAGACAGCCACCCAGTGTGGTAAATCGCTAAAGAATGCCCAGCAGCAAGAGATCGAGCAACTGTGCCGAGGACTGGCCAAGGTCAAGACCGAGCGGCTTCTCTGCGGTTGCGTAAAATCAAGCCGCTGACGTTGCGAACGTCACCCAACGTAGGGAGAGCTGTCATGTCGAGCACTAATCCAGCAGAAAACTTTTGGACCGCCTGGTCGCCGAGGGCGCTCGCCCTGTTACGCATTGTCACTGGCCTGATTTACCTCCAGGAGGGCACAGCCAAGATTCTCCATTGGCCGCATGTGGCGAAGTTCGACAGCGTCCAGATCTATTCGCTTTTGGGCTTCGCTGGCATTTTGGATATCGTGGGGGCCCTGCTTCTTATCGTTGGCCTGTTCACTCGTTGGACAGCGTTCATCCTATCTGGCGAAATGGCGTTCGCGTACTTTATGGTGTTTCAACCGCGCGGCCTGTTTCCGGTTCAGAACGGAGGCAATGATACGGTCCTGTTGTGCTTCATCCTGCTGTACCTATTTTTTGCCGGAGGCGGAGCTTACGCCCTCGATAATTTGCGAGGAAACACCGGCAGAGACCGGATAAAGGCCAGTTCAGAAAGACGTCTTGGTTCGGCTGAAGATGTTCCAGCAAACGAGTGAGCAGGCTCGTTTGAGGAATGCTTCATGAATGTCAGGTCGGCGACGGCTGCGGGCGACGTAATTGCGGCCCAGCCTCCGCCGCGAGTTGGGATTGCGCTTGCGGTGACATCTCCGTCGGTATGGCCGATGGACTCTCGTGAGATTTCCTCCACTCCGTCAGCATGCGGGCGAGATCGTTCGCACTTCGCAAGGAAGTTGCGGGCGAAGGGCGCGCAGGGTTGCATTTATCTGACGTCCCGACTGTCCACCGAACGCGTCCGCATTGGTTGCACGTGTGCCGCCTGTGCGCTACCGGCGTGCTGAGGCCGTCCAGCGGCTGCTACTTGCTCTGGACAGCGGACTGCCGCGACTTCAGCGACACACGCTCTTGAGCTTTCCACACGACATCACGAATGGATGTCGCGAGCGCGACATCCATAAAAATAGACGGATATTCTAGTATTATGGATATCCATGGACATCAACCAGCTCATTGCGTCTCGCATTCGGGATCTACGCGGCAAACACGCCTGGTCGCTTGATGCGCTCGCCGACCGGAGTGGCGTCAGCCGTTCCACCATATCCCTGATCGAACGAGGTGTAAGCAGCCCGACTGCCATTGTCCTGGACAAACTGGCCGCGGCACTTCATGTCCCCCTGGCATCGTTGTTCGAGCGCCCCTCGGCTGAAGACACCCCCTCCCCGATCTCCCGGGCTGACAAGCAAGCGGTCTGGACGGACCCGGCATCGGGATATGTTCGTCGCCACCTCTCGGCGGCTGTGGCCTGTCCCACCCAGCTAGTCGAAATCCACTTCCCAGCCGGTCAGCGGGTCTCGTACGAGACGTCGATGCAGGAGCCGGATGTGGTGCAGCAGGTCTGGATGATCCAAGGAACGATGGAGGTGCGTGTCGGAGAGACGACCTGGCGCCTGGGGAAAGGCGACTGCCTGACGATGAAACTGAATCAGCCAACCGCATTCCACAACCCAGGCCGCGTAACGGCCCGCTATCTGGTAGCGATAACCGCGCCTTCCCAAAAAGGAATCTGAGATGACGACTCAAGCAAACATCCGCATCGTAGGCGCGGAAGAGGCACGAAGTCTGGCGGAGCAGCTGGCCGCGCTTTTGGTGGGCTGCGTCGCCGGCGGCGCCTCGGTCAGCTTTATTGCGCCGCTTGAGATGTCGCGCGCCGTGCAATTCTGGAGGAATGTCGCTGACGGCATCGCGCAAGGCGATAGGATCCTGCTTGTCGCTGAATCCGATGAGCGGATCATGGGCACGGTGCAGATCGTCATCGGGCAACCCGAGAACCAACCGCACAGAGCAGACGTGTCCAAGCTATTGGTTCATCGCGATTTCCGACGTCTGGGCCTTGGCGGCAAGTTGATGGCGGAGGTCGATATCGTCGCCGCGGGCGCCGGGCGGACGTTGTTGGTCCTGGATACGGAGACAGGGAGCGATGCCGAGCGGCTCTATGTCCGTTCCGGCTGGACGCGCGCGGGGGTGATTCCCGATTACGCCGTGAAGCCGTTCGGCGGCCTGGCTGCGACGACTTACTTCTACAAGCGGCTATCGCCCTCCGGCCGCGGCCGATGAGCCGCGTCCAGGTTGAGCGACGAAAATACCAATGGATTGCGGTGACAGTCTGCTATGTTCCAGGACCAGCCATTGGACAGCTCTTCCAGATTTTCTGACAATCAAGGCTCTGTAGACCAAGGTCAAAACCGGTTTACGCGATGAAGATAGCAGCCATTTCGGATATACACGGCAATCTAGCTGCGTTGGACGCGGTGTTAGAAGATATTCGTCAGCAAGGCGCCGATGTAGTCGTTAACCTGGGGGACATCCTTTCCGGGCCGCTACAACCGTCAGCAACGGCGGATCGCTTGGGACCGTTGCGCCTGCCTACGATCCGTGGCAATCATGAAAGACAGCTTCTTTCCGGTGACCCATCTGGTATGGGGCCTTCAGATCGGTGGGCGTACGGCTCTCTGCGCGACGACCAATTTCTTTGGTTACGTGAACTACCCGTAACCTTGAGGCTTACGGAAGACGTTCTACTCGTGCACGGTACACCCGAAGACGATGTCGCCTACTTTCTCGAAACCGTAACGCCGAGCGGTTGCCGACCGGCAACGCACGATGAAGTCAAATGCCTTGCAGGCAGTTGCGATGCTGCGCTCATACTGTGCGGACATACGCATTTGCAGCGATCGATGAAGCTCGAGGATGGGCGTCTAATCGTGAATCCTGGCAGCGTTGGATTACAGGCTTATAAGGACGATCGTCCTTTTCCCCACCGTATGGAAATGGGCTCACCGCACGCTCGTTACTCCTGCGTGACTAGAGTCGGTTCTGAATGGAGAGTTGAATTTCGGTCCGTCCAGTACGAGTGGGATAAGGCGGCGGCAATGGCCGAGTTGAACGGACGTCCGGACTGGGGAGCCGCACTTCGCGGTGGCCGGTGTTGATGAGCAGGTAGGTGTCTTCGAGAATGCCTTGAATGACGCTCGGTATCTAGCACCGGTGCGCCAGCTCCGTCCCTCTTCCCAACAGGGGTAAACCACTACGCTTCGGCCACTTCCCACAGCCCCCGCCCGCTGCTATGGTATTTTGCATTCAAAATTCAAGATGCCAGGAGCGAGGCCCCATGCTGCGACTCGACTTCCATCCCGCCGGCCGCCATTTCCTGCAGATCCCCGGCCCCAGTCCCGTACCGGATCGGCTTCTGCGGGCCATGAGCTACCCCACCATCGACCACCGCGGCCCCGAGTTCGGCGCGCTGGGGCTGCAGGTCCTGCAAGGCATCAAGAAGATCTTCAAGACGCAGCACCCCGTCATCATCTACCCGGCCTCCGGCACCGGTGCGTGGGAAGCCGCGCTTTCCAACACCATGAGCCCGGGCGATCAGGTCCTTATGTTCGAGACCGGCCATTTCGCCAGCCTCTGGAAAAAAATGGCCGACGGCCTGGGCCTGAAGACGGAATTCCTGGGCCTGCCCGGCACCGAGGGATGGCGCCGCGGCGTGCAGGCGCGGATGATCGAGGATCGCCTGCGCGCGGACACCGGCCACCAGATCAAGGCCGTGTGCGTCGTCCATAACGAGACTTCCACCGGCGTCACCTCCGACATCGCCGCGGTTCGCCGCGCCATCGACGCGGCCGGCCACCCTGCCCTGCTGATGGTCGATACGATCTCGGGCCTGGCCTGCGCCGATTACCGCCACGACGAGTGGGGCGTCGACGTTTCGATATCGGGGTCGCAAAAAGGCCTCATGCTGCCGCCGGGCATCAGCTTCAACGCGCTTTCGCCCAAGGCGATCGAGCGCAGCCAGCATGGCGGCCTGCCGCGCAGCTTCTGGCGCTGGTCGGAGATCCTGGAAACCAACAAGACCGGCTACTGGCCCTATACGCCCAGCACCAACCTGCTGTACGCCTTGCATGAATCCCTGGAGATGATTCTTGCCGAGGGACTGGACGCCGTCTTCGCGCGCCACGAGCGCCTGGCGCGCGCCTGCCGCGCCGCGGTCCAGGCCTGGGGCCTGGAGATCCAGTGCGTGGAGCCCGAATGCTACTCGCCCGTGCTGACCGGCGTCGTGATGCCGGCCGGCGTGGATGCCGATGCCGTGCGCCAGCTGATCTACGAGCGCTTTGACATGTCGCTGGGCACCGGCCTGGGCAAGGTCAAGGGCCGCATGTTCCGCATCGGCCACCTGGGCGATTGCAACGACCTGACGTTGATGGCCACGCTGTCGGGATGCGAGATGGGCCTGAAGCTCTCGGGCGTCACCTTGGCCGGCAGCGGCGTGCAGGCGGCCATGGACATACTGCAACACAGCGCGGAAGCGTGCCGGGCCAAGGCGGCCTGACGCTGCGCGGGGCGATCGCCGCGCAGAAGGCGACGCCACATCCGCGGCCACACACCACGGAGGAGACCATGATGGAGACAAGCAAGGCGCGTAGCGTGATAGCCCTGGCCATGGCGGCGCTGATGCCGGCGGCCGCCTGGGCGTGGGAACCGACCAAACCGGTCGAGATCATCGTGCCGTTCAGTGCCGGCGGCGCGTCCGACCAGATGGCCCGCACCATCCAGGGCATCGTCGCCAAGCACGAGCTGATGAAGCAGCCACTGATCGTGGTGAACAAGGCCGGCGCATCGGGGGCCGAAGGGCTCATGGATGCCAAGAGTGCGAGCGGCGACCCGCACAAGCTGCTGGTGGCGTCCTCGGCCCTGTATACGGTGCCCTTGATCAGCAAGCTGCCGTTCAACTGGCGCGACCTCTCACCCGTCGCCATGGTGGCGGTGGACGAGTTCATCCTGTGGGTGAATGCCAAGGCGCCTTACCAGACGGTCGACCAGTTCATCGCCGCGGCCAAGGCCAACAAGCTGAAGATGGGCGGCACCAGTTCCAAGCGCGAGGACCAGATGATCACGGCGATGGTGGAACATGCCACCGGCGCGAAGTTCATCTACGTGCCCTACAAGGGCGGCGGCGAGGCGGCCACACAGCTGTCGGGCAACCATATCGACGCCAACGTGAACAACCCCGCCGAGTCCGTGGCGCAATGGCGCGCGGGCGAGCACCGGGCGCTATGCGTCTTCGCCGAACAGCGCCTGGCCTATACGCATAAGGTCACCGACACCCAGAGCTGGGCCGACATCCCGACCTGCAAGGAAAAGGGCCTGGACGTGCACTACGAGATGCTGCGCATCTTTCTGCTGCCCGGCAAGGTCGCGCCGGACCAGGTGGCCTATTACACCGATGTCTTCAAGAAGATCAGCGAGACGCCGGAGTGGAAGCAATACCTGGAGCGGTCCGCGCTGAAGCCGGAACTGCTGACCGGGACGGCCCTGAACCAGTACCTGGAGAAGGACGAAGCGATGCACAAGGACATCATCAAGTCCGCCGGGTTCTAGGCGAGGCAGGTGCCCGGCGCGCGCCGTCCGCGGCGCGATCTGGGCGCCCCAGCGTGCCGATGATCCGCCTGGGGGAACGGTGGATGGACTAATCGATGCATGGCTCGATGGACTGATCGATGGACGGAAGGATGGATAGTCCGTACGCCCACGGAGGAAGCACGATCATGGTGGAAGAGCAAGAGCGGCCCGCGAGCCGCGCCGTGGTCTCGTACATGGCCATGGAACTGGTGGTCGCCGCCCTGCTCGCCGCGCTGGCGGTGACGGTGATCTGGAGCAACTACACCATCGGCGCGGGCTGGACGGACGACGGTCCGCAGGCGGGCTACTTCCCGATGCGGATCGGCATCATCATCCTGGCGGCAACTGCCGCGGTGGCGGTGCAGGCCCTGCGCAAGCACGACCGGCGGCCCTTCGTGCACGTGGACGAGCTGCGCCAGGTGTGCGTGGTACTGGTGCCGCTGGTGATCTACGTCGGGCTTATTCGATTCCTGGGCATCTACGTCTCCTCGGCGATTTTCGTGGCGGCCTTCATGCGATGGGTAGGCAAGTATCCGCTGTGGAAGGGCCTGCCGCTGGCGGTGGCCATCATGGCGGTCCTGTTCTGGGTCTTCGAAATGAAATTCCTGGTGCCGCTGCCCAAGGGGCCGCTGGAAAGCCTGATCGGCTATTAGGTATGACGGGGTGGCCGGCCCGTAGCGCCGTATGTTCGCCCTAAGGGGGTGAGCCGCGCGGCGACAAGGGGGCAGCAGCCTCTGGGAGAACACGATGCAAGAACTATCCGCGCTCTGGGACGGCTTCGGCGTCGTCCTGTCCTGGGGCAACGTCGGCCTGATGATGGTGGGCATCCTGCTGGGTATCGTGGTGGGTGTGCTGCCGGGCCTGGGCGGGCCCAACGGCGTGGCCATCCTGCTGCCGCTGACCTTCTCCATGCACCCCACCTCGGCGATCATCCTGCTGTCGTGTATCTACTGGGGCGCGCTGTTCGGCGGCGCGATCACGTCGATTCTTTTCAACATCCCGGGCGAGGCCTGGTCCGTGGCCACCACCTTCGACGGCTATCCCATGGCGCAACAAGGACGCGCCGGACAGGCGCTGACGTCGGCGTTCACCGGGTCGTTCTTCGGGGCGCTGGTGGGGGTGCTGCTGATCACCTTCCTCGCGCCGGCGGTGGCCCGTTTCGCGCTGCGCTTTGGGCCCGCGGAGTTCTTCGCGGTCTACCTGTTGACCTTCTGCAGCTTCATCGGCATGGGACGCGAGTCCAAGCCCAAGATCGTCATCTCCATGGGCATCGGCTTCGCGCTGGCCGCCGTCGGCATGGATACCGTGTCCGGCGACCTGCGCATGACTTTCGGTTCTTCGGAATTGTTGCGCGGCTTCGACTTCCTGGTGGCGGTGATCGGCCTGTTCGGCATCGGCGAAATCCTGCTCACCATGGAGGAAGGCGTCGCCTTCAAGGGCAAGAAGGCCGCCATCGACCTGAAGGTCGTTTTCAAGACCTGGGCATCGCTGCCGCGCTACTGGCTGGTGCTGCTGCGGTCGGCGGCGATCGGCTGCTGGCTGGGCGTGACGCCCGGCGGGGCCATCGCCGCATCCTTCATGGGCTATGGCGTCGCGAAGAAGTTCGCCAAGGACCCGGATTCCTTCGGCCAAGGCAACGTGGAAGGCGTCCTGGCGCCCGAGACCGCGGCCCATGCGGCCGGCACGAGCGCCCTGCTGCCGATGCTGGCCCTGGGCATACCCGGCTCGGCGACCGCCGCGGTGCTGCTGGGCGGACTGATGATCTGGGGATTGCAGCCCGGCCCCCTGCTTTTCGCGGAGCAGAAGGAGTTCGTGTGGGGATTGATCGCCAGCATGTACCTGGGCAATCTGGCCGGCTTGTTCGTGGTGTTGTCCACCGTGCCGCTGTTCGCCGCCATCCTGCGCATCCCGTTTTCCATCGTCGCGCCGATGATCCTGGTGGTGTGCGCCATCGGTGCCTACACGGTGCATAACGCGGCCTTCGATATCTGGCTGATGCTCGTCTTCGGCGTGGTCGGTTATCTCTTCAAGAAGCTGCAGTATCCGCTGGCGCCCCTGGTGCTGGCGCTGGTCCTGGGCGACCGGGCCGAAGATGCCTTTCGCCAGACCATGCTGATCTCCTCGGGCAGCCTGAGCGTGTTCTGGTCCAACGGCCTGGTGGGCAGCATCGTCGCGCTCGCCCTGTTCGCGCTGTTCTGGCCTGTGATCTCGATGGCCTTCTCGCGCCTGCGCAAGACCCGCAACAACCTGTCGCCACGCTATCCATGACCACGACGCCTTCTCCGGTGCTGCCCCAGCCTGTCCGCCTGGTCCCCTACGCCGCCGGCGCCGCGCCGGCCCTGGCCACGCGGCTGCGCAAGGCCTTGCGCGGCGATGTACTCTTCGACGGCGCCAGCCGCGGCCGCTACGCCACCGATGCATCCATCTACCAGATGACGCCCATCGGCATCGTGGTGCCGCGCGACCAGGCCGACCTGGCCACCGCCCTGGACATCGCGTGCGACGAACAGATACCGGTGCTGGCGCGCGGCGCGGGCACCAGCCAGTGCGGGCAGACGGTGGCCGAGGCGCTGGTCATCGACACCAGCAAATGGCTGAACCAGGTCATCGACTTCGACCCACAGGCCCGCACCGTCACGGTCGAGCCCGGCATCGTCCTCGATCACCTGAACGCGTGGCTCAAGCCGCATGGACTCTGGTTCCCGGTGGACGTGTCGACCTCGGCACAGTGCACGCTGGGCGGCATGGCCGGCAACAACTCCTGCGGCTCGCGCTCGATCGAGTACGGCAACATGGTGCACAACGTGCTGTCCATCGATGCCATCCTGCCCGACGGCACGCAAGGCACGTTCGGGCCGGTGTCGCGGCTGGCGCCCGAGCCGCGCCTGCGCGCCATCCTGGAGGGCGTGCGCGGCATCGCGATGCGTGAACGCGACGAGATCGCTACGCGCACGCCGAAGGTGCTGCGGCGGGTGGCGGGCTACAACATCGATATCTTCGATTGCCAGAATCCGCGCGCCTATACCGACGATGGCGAGGCCAACCTGGCCCACCTTCTGGTGGGCTCCGAAGGCACGCTGGCCTTCACCCGGCGGCTTACCTTGAAGCTGTCGCCCTTGCCCGCGCACAAGGTGCTGGGCGTGGTGAACTTCTCTACCTTTTACCAGTCCATGGAGGCGGCCCAGCACATCGTGCGGCTCGGCCCGGTGGCCGTGGAGCTGGTGGATCGCACCATGATCGAACTGGCGATGGACAACCCCGCCTTCCGTCCGGTCATCGTACGCGCCCTGGTGGGGCAGCCGCAGGCCATCCTGCTGGTGGAGTTCGCCGGCGACGACAAGCAGGCGCTGCTTCAACAGTTGCGCGGGCTGACGGAATTGGCCGCTGACCTGGGCCTGCCGGGCGCGGTGGTCGAGATGACCGAAGCCGGCCCGCAAAAGGCCCTGTGGGAAGTGCGCAAGGCCGGCTTGAACATCATGATGAGCATGAAGGGCGACGGCAAGCCCGTCTCTTTCATCGAGGACTGCGCCGTGCCGCTGGAACACCTGGCGGAATACACGCGCCAGCTGACCGAGGTGTTCCATCGCCACGGCACGGAGGGAACCTGGTACGCGCACGCCAGCGTGGGGACACTGCACGTGCGGCCCATCCTGGACATGCGGCGCGACGGAGCGACCCGGATGCGGGCCATCGCCGAGGAAGCCGCCGAACTGGTGCGCCGCTACAAGGGCGCCTATTCCGGCGAGCACGGCGACGGCTTGTGCCGCGGCGAGTGGGTCAGCTGGCAATACGGGCCGCGCATCAACCAGGCGTTTCGCGAGATCAAGGCGCTGTTCGATCCGGCCAACCGCTTCAATCCTGACAAGATCGTCAACCCGCCGCGCATGGACGATGCCGGGAATTTCCGCTTCCCGCCGGCCTATCGCGTCACGCCGTATGTGCCCGCGCTGGACTGGTCGGCGTGGGACGTGACCCGCGACCCCATGACCGGCCAGGAGTCGGCGCCCGGCAGCGCCGGCGACCCCACGGGCGGGCTGGCCAAGGCCGTGGAGATGTGCAACAACAACGGCCATTGCCGCGAGTTCGACGCCGGCACCATGTGCCCGAGCTACCGCGTGACCAAGGACGAACAGCACGTCACGCGCGGCCGCGCCAATACCCTGCGCCTGGCGATCAGCGGACAGGTGGGGCTGGACGGGCTTGCCAGCAGCGCCGTCAGGGAGGCGCTGGATCTGTGCGTATCGTGCAAGGGTTGCCGCCGCGAGTGCCCGACCAGCGTCGACATGGCCAAGCTGAAAATCGAGGCGCGCAGCGCGTGGGTGGCCGCGCATGGCCTGACACTGCGGGACCGCGTGGTGGCGTTCCTGCCGCGCTATGCACCGATGGCCAGCCGTCTCGGGGCGCTGATGCGATGGATAGACCGCACGCCCGCGCTGGCACGGCTGGTCAAGAATAGCCTGGGTGTGGCCGAGCAGCGGTCGCTGCCCCGCCTTGGCCGGTCTTTCCTGGCCGACGCGGCCCGCGATGGCGGTCGGGATGTGGCCGCGAATGCCCGCGCGCGGACGGCCCCGAGTGCCGCCCCTCACGTACCCGCAAGCGCGAGCGCAGGCGCGGGGGCAGCCCCGCATGCCGCCGGAAGGCCGCCCGCCAGGGAAGTGCTGCTCTTCGTCGATACGTTCAATAACTACATGGAGCCGGCCAACGCGCGCGCCGCCCGGCAAGTGCTGGAGGCGGCCGGTTATGCGGTGCACCTGAACCTGCGCGCGGGTGAGCGACCGCTGTGCTGCGGCCGCACCTTCCTGGCCGCGGGCCTGGTGGACCAGGCCAAGGCCGAGGCCCGACGGCTGCTCGATACGTTGTCGCCCTATGTCGAGCGCGGTATACCCATCGTGGGCCTGGAGCCCTCATGCCTGTTGACCCTGCGCGACGAGTTCCTGAACTATGGCTACGGCGACGCCGCGCGGCGCCTGGCGGAATCGGCCTTTCTGTTCGAGGAGTTCCTGGTGCGCGAGCACAAGGCCGGCCGGCTCGCGCTGCCCTTGCGCGCGCCCGCGCGCCGCTTGGCCCTGGTCCATGGCCACTGCCACCAGAAGGCCTTCGATGCGCTTGAGCCCGTCAAGACCGTGCTGGGCTGGATACCCGGACTGGAAGTCTCGGTCATTGAATCGTCCTGTTGCGGCATGGCGGGCAGCTTCGGCTATGAGGCCGAGCACTTCGCCGCCTCCAAGGCGATGGCCGAGGCCGCGCTGCTGCCCGCCGTGCGCGCCGCGCCGCCGGACAGCTGGATCGTGGCCGACGGCACCAGCTGCCGGCACCAGGTCCTGGATGGGACCGGGGTAGAATCCCTGCACGTCGCGCAGGTGCTGGCGGCGGCGCTGGACCCCGCCCCATTGCCGCGGCAAGGGGAGGATGCGCCCGCCTGAGCGATGATGGCGCGCCAGCCCGTCCATCCAGATTCGCTATGTACAAAGACCCGGAAACTTCCCAGGCCACACCGCTGCTGACGCCGGTGGAACGGGCGATCCTGCACGATTCGGTCACCGAGCACTTGCGCAACTTCATCATCGAGGGCGTACTCGCGCCCGGCATGAAGCTGAACGAACGGCAGCTGTGCGAAACGCTGGGAATCTCGCGCACGCCATTGCGCGAGGCCCTGAAAGTGCTTGCCGCCGAAGGACTGATCGAGATATCGCCGAACCGCGGCGCCGCCGTGGCGCGCATGTCCGAAGCGGAAATCCGCGAGGCCTTCGAAGTGCTCAGCGGGCTGGAAGCCTTCTCCGGCGAGCTCGCCTGCGAACGCATCACGGACGACGAAGTCCAACAGATCGAGGCCCTGCATGCCGCCATGCTGGACTGCCGCGCCCGCAACGACCTGCCCGGCTACTACAGCCGCAACCAGCAGATCCATGACCGCATCAATCTGGCGGCCCGCAATCAGGTGCTGCGGCAGACCTACCTTTCCGTGAACCGCCGGGTGCAAGCCCTGCGGCTGCGCTCCAACCTGAAGGCGCCCAAGTGGGCCAGCGCGATCGAGGACCACGAACAGATGCTGCTGGCCCTGCGTCAGCGCGACGGCGCCCGGCTGGGACGCATCCTGCGCCAGCACCTGCTGGACAAGCGCGATGCCATCCTGGAGCTGGGCCTGCTCGCTTAGAAAAAATCCCCATAACCATATGCCGGATCCGCCATATCCAATGCGGATCCCGGCCGGTATGCTCGCTAAAAAAAGCAGACCAAATCCCTTCTTCCGCGCCATAAGCGCATCCGAAAGAGCGACCATGCCGAAAATCTACGTGATCCACGAGAACGCGACCTGGGTGGAGCCGCTGCGCGCGGCGTTCGACGAACTGGACCTGCCCTTCGAGGAATGGTTCCTGGACCAGGGCACGCTGGACCTGTCCGGCGCGCCGCCCGACGGGGTCTTCTACAACCGCATGAGCGCCTCTTCGCACAGCCGGGGCCACCGCTACGCGCCGGAATACACGGCCGGCGTGCTGGCGTGGCTGGAATCGCACGGTCGCCGCGTCATCAACAATGGCCGCGCCCTGCAGCTGGAAGTAAGCAAGATCGCGCAGTATGCGGCCCTGGCCAATTTCGGGATACGCACGCCGCACACGGTAGCGGCGATCGGGCGCGACAACATCCTGGCCGCTGCGCGCAAGATGCGCGGGTCCTTCATCACCAAACACAACCGCGCCGGCAAGGGGCTGGGCGTGCACCTGTTCCATGGTGTGGACGCGCTGAAGCAGCATCTGGACAGCGATGCCTTCGAGGACTCGATCGACGGCATTACGCTGATCCAGGAATACATACGCGCGCCCGAGCCGTATATCACGCGCGTGGAGTTCGTGGGCGGGCAATTCCTGTATGCGGTGTGCGTGGATACCTCGCTGGGCTTCGAGCTGTGCCCGGCCGACGTTTGCCAGATCGGCGACGCGTTCTGCCCCGTGGGCGAGACGGCGCCGGCCGCGCCCCGCTTCCAGATCATCGAGGACTTCGCCCACCCGATCATCGACAAGTACCGCCGCTTCATCGCCGCCAACGGCATCGGTATTTCCGGTATCGAATTCATCACCGACGAGCGCGGCGAGATCTATACCTATGACGTCAACACGAATACCAACTACAACAGCGAGGCCGAGGCGCAGGCCGGCCTGTACGGCATGCGCACGATCGCGGCCTATCTGGGCGACGAGCTGGCGCGGCTGAAGGAAGGCCGCGAGCCCGCGCGGGCGGCGGCCTAGCGCCCCATGTAGAACCTGGCCAACCGCAGGACCGTATCGCTCGTGGCGTCAGTGCACGGCAGGGTTGGCCGGCGTCGCGGCCAGGATGTCCGCATGAAAATCTAGGATGCCGCGGAATGCGGCCAGGCCGCGCGACTGCGATTTATTGCGGTGCATAACGATCAGGAAAGGCCGGGTCAGCAGCGGCAAGCCCTCGTTGATCTCGACCAGGCGCCCTGCTTCCAGGTCTTCCGCCACGACGTAGCGCGACAGGCAGCTGACGCCGTAGCCACCGATAAGCGTGCGGCGTATGGCCTCGGAGTCGCCTAGTTCGAAGGCGATGTTCAAGGTGCCCAGGGCCTTGCCGATCTGCTGTTCGACGAATTCGCGCGTACCTGATCCCGGTTCCCGCAGTATCCAATCCGCGGCGGCCAGGTTGTTGCGCCGGCGCGCGCAGCGCGCGGTGGGGCTGTGCGGCGCGGCGACCACGACCATTTCATCCTCTATCCAAGGCTGCACCGTGACATCGGGGCCGTGCGAGCCGCCCTCGACCAAGCCGATATCGGCGTTGAAGTTGCTGACCGCATCCTGCACGCCTTGTGTGTTATCGATGCTGACGTCCAGCTTGGCCGTGGGATATTCGGACAGGAAGCGCACCAGGATCGCCGGCAGCACGTAGTTGCCGATGGTGCTGCTGGCGGCGATGCGCAGCGATACCGAGGTGGAGTCGAAGCTGCGCGATAGCGATTCGGCGCCTTCGACCAGCGGCGCCGCGCGCGAGAGCAGCGCACGGCCGGCGTCGTTCAGGACCAGCTTACGGCCATGGCGGTCAAACAGCAGTTCATTGGCCACCGCTTCCAGCTCGCCCAGGGCCGCGCTGACCGCGGACTGCGACATGGACAGCGTTTCGGCCGCGCTGCGGGTACTGCCTTGGCGGGCGACGGCGACGAAGACGGAAAGCTGCCGCAGGGAGAATCGTATCGACATAGCTGGGAAATCGATCAGGCTGAGCGGAAATTAGCGTTTTTTATTGTAAGGGGAGCGCCTTAGAATCGCACACACGAAAAACGACGGCATGCCTTACGGGCAGCGGCGCGATATGGCATCGCGCGCGGCCTTGGGTAAAGGCACGGAGACATTGGATGACCCGCAATTCCGATCTTTGGACTTCCTTCACTTATAACGGCGAGCGCTACGATTGCCTGGACCTGGCGCCCGGCAAGGGCGACACCGGCTACGCGGGCCTGAAGACGCTGCCTTACTCCTTGAAGGTCCTGCTGGAAAACAATCTGCGCCATGCCGCGAGCGCGGACGACGCCCAGGCGATATTACGGCGCTTCGCGGACTGGCCGCGGGCGGCGCGGGAAGGCGAAAACGTCAATGTGCATACCAGCCGCGTCCTGTTGCAGGACTACACGGGCATTCCCGTGCTGGTGGACCTTTGCTCGCTGCGACAGGCGGCGGTGGACCGCGGGCTGGATCCCGCCACGGTGAATCCGCGGGTGCCGGTGGACCTGGTGGTGGATCACTCGATCGTCGTCGACGAGTCGGGCAACGCCGATGCCGAGCGTAAGAATTCCGCGAATCAGCATGCGCGCAACGGGGCGCGCTTCAATTTCCTGAAATGGATGGCGCAGGCCTTCGATAACCTGCGCGTGATTCCGCCGGACTCGGGCATTTGCCATCAAGTGAATCTGGAATCGCTGGCGACCGGATGCGTGGTGGTGGCCGAGAAAGGCCGCCGGTCCGTGCATCCCGAGCTGGTCATCGGCGCGGACAGCCATACGCCCACGATCAATGCGCTCGGCGTGCTGGGCTGGGGTGTCGGCGGCATCGAGGCGCTCAGCGCGCTGCTGGGCGACGCGTTGCAGATGCCGATGCCCGAAGTGGTCGGCGTGAAGCTGACGGGCCGGCTGCGGCCCGGCGTGACCGCCACGGACTGCGTGCTGACCGTGACCGCCCTGCTTCGCAAATTCGGCGTGGTGAACAAGTTCGTCGAGTTCTTCGGTCCTGGGATGCGGGACCTGGCCGTGCCGGACCGCGCCACCATTGCGAACATGGCGCCAGAGTATGGCGCAACCTGTTCCTACTTCCCGTGGGACGAACAGACGGTCAGCTACCTGGACGGTACGGGCCGCGAAAGCGGCTTGCTGCAGGCCTACGCGCGGCATGCCGGCCTGTGGCACGCCGCGGATGCGTCCGCGGCGGCCTATACGCATGTATTGGAACTGGACCTGGGCAGCGTGGAGCCGGTGGTGGCCGGCCCCAAGCGGCCGGAAGAGCGGCGTGTCTTGCGCGACGTGCCGGACTCGTTCCTCAAGCTGCAGCCTGCCGCCGCTGCCCCGGCGACGCCGGGCGGTATTCCGCATGGCGCGGTGCTGCTTGCCGCCATTACGAGTTGCACCAATACGGCGAACCCTGCGCTGGTGGTGGCGGCAGGCCTGCTGGCCCGGAACGCGGTGCAAGCCGGCTTGACGGTGCCTGCCTGGGTGAAGACGTCGTTCACGCCGGGCAGCCTGGTGGTAAGCCGCTATTTGCAGGATAGCGGCCTGCAACAGTACATGGACGCACTGGGATTCCAGATTTGCGGCTATGGCTGCACCACCTGTATCGGCAACTCCGGCGCGCTGCTGCCCGACGCCATGCGGGCGATCGAGCAGCATGGCCTGGTGGGCTGCGGCGTGCTGTCGGGTAACCGCAATTTCAGCGGGCGGGTGCAGGCGCAGCTCAGCCACAATTACCTGGCGTCGCCGCCCTTGGTCGTTGCCTACGCGCTGGCCGGACGTGTCACCGCCGACCTGACCCGGGAACCCATTGGGCACGTCGAAGGCCGGGACGTGTTCCTGGCCGACATCTGGCCCGCCCCGGAAGAGGTTCAAGCCATCGTCGACCGCCATGTGGACCGCGAGCTGTTCTCGCTGCGGCGGGCGGCGCTGACGGCCGGTTCGCCCCAGTGGGATGCCTTGCGACCTGCCCGCACCACCGTCTACGACTGGGCGGACACCTCCGGCTATGTGGCCAGGCCGCCGTTTTTCGCGGCCGGAACGGCGTCGCGCGCGCCCGGCGCCGGCATTCGCGACGCACGCGTATTGCTGCTGCTGGGCGATGGCGTCACCACGGACGATATTTCCCCGGCGGGCAAGATCGTACCGAAATCCGCCGCCGGCGAATATCTGTCGGCGCTGGGGGTAGCGGCGGATCGCATGCACACCTTCGGCGCGCGGCGCGGCCATTGGGAAGTGATGCTGCGGGGCGCCTTTACCAATCCCAACCTGGTCAACGAGATGGCGCCTGAATACAAGGGCGGCCATACGCGCGTGATGCCCCAGGGTACCGACAGCAGCGTGCTGGATGCCGCGCGTCACTATCAGGCGGCCGGCATCGCCACGGTCATCGTGGCGGGGAAAAACTATGGCACGGGTTCGTCACGCGACGATGCCGCGCGCAGTACCCGCCTGTTGGGCGTGGGCGCGGTCATCGCGGAAAGCTTCGAGCGCATCCATCGGTCGAATCTGGCCGCGCTGGGCGTGATGCCGCTGCTGTTTCCGGAAGGCGTGTCACGCAAATCCTTGGGCCTGGACGGCAGCGAGACGTTTTCGATCGTGTGGGGCGAGACCCCAGCCCTGCGCGGCGAAACCGTCGAATGCGTCATCACCCGACGCGACGGCCGGTCTGAACACATCGCATTGCGCAGTGCCTTGCGCGTCGATGAGCGCGTGTACTTTACGCGCGGCGGCATCCTGCCCTACCTGGCGGATCGTGTCTGCAACGCGGCCGCCGCCGCGTAGCGGCGTTTTGAATATATAAAAAGGAGACAACACTCATGAGCATCATCAAGACTACGGCCCGCCTCGTTGCCGCACTCTGCGTTGCGCTGGCTAGCGCGCATGCGCAGGCCCAGGTGAACACCAAGACAATGACGGTATACGTGCCCTTTTCGGCGGGCGGTTCGGTCGACATCGTCGCCCGCTTGATCGGCTTGCAGCTGGGAACGGAGCGCGGCATATCGGTGGTGGTGGAGAACCGTCCTGGCGCAGGGGGCACCATCGCGACCGCGCTGGTGGCCCGGGCCAAGCCTGATGGCATGACCCTGCTGGCGCACCATCAGGGCGTGGTCTACAACTCGGCGCTGTACGACAATCTCAGCTTCGATACGCGCAAGGACCTGACGCCGGTCGCCGTGGTGGGCGTCACGCCGAACGTGCTGGTGGTGCCCGCGACATCCGACATAAAAACCATGGCGGATTTCCTGGCCCAGGCCAAGGCGCATCCGGGCAGGCTGAATTTCGGCTCCGCGGGCGTGGGCAGCAATGGCCACCTGGCCATGGAAATGCTGCAATCCGAGGCCGGCATCAAGCTTACGCACGTACCCTACAAGGGCATGCCGCAGGCCGTGTCGGACGTGGCCAGCGGCCAGATCCAGGCCGTGCTGACGACCATACCGGCGGCCCTGCCGTTTATCCGCAGCGGCCGGGTACGGGCGCTGGCCACGTCGGGACTGAAGCGTTCTTCCGTATTGCCGGAGCTGCCGACCATCGACGAAAGCGGCGTCAAAGGATTCGAATACCTGCCGTGGTACGGTTTCCTGGCCCCCAGTGGCACCCCCGAAACCGTGCTTGATGGACTCAGCGCCAGCATCGTCGCGGCAGCAAAGCAGCCGGACATCGAGAAGAAGCTCGAACTCAATGGCATCGAAGTTTCCCCGATGCCGCGCCAGGAGTTCCTGAAGGTCTTCAATGCGGATCTGGATAAGTGGACCCAGATCATCAAGCGGCTGGGATTGAAGGGCTGAGCCTGCGTGCCGTTGTGGGCGCGCTAGCGGTTTATCGCCAGGCTGGCCGCCCACCGGAAGCCTGGCGTTCACGGGCGGAGCTTCCACGCCACGCCCGGAAGACCCGTTCACAGGCTTTCAGCCCCGATTGAAGCGCGCCAGGAAGGATTGCGTGGCGGCCTGCGCGGGCGCGTCGATGACCTGCGTGGCGGGGCCTGCCTCCACCACGACGCCGTCGCGCATGAAGATCACCTGGTCGGCGACCTCACGGGCGAAGGCGATTTCATGGGTGACCAGGATCATGGTCATGCCGTCCTCGGCCAGCCCCTTGATGACGGCGAGCACTTCGCCCACCAGTTCCGGGTCCAGCGCGGACGTTGCCTCGTCGAACAGCATGACGTCCGGCCGCAGCGCCAGGGCGCGCGCGATCGCCACGCGCTGCTTCTGCCCCCCCGACAGCATGTCCGGATAGGCGTCCGCCTTGTCGGCCAGGCCGACACGCGTCAACAGTACCATCGCCTGTTCGCGAGCCTGCGTCTTCGGCGTTTTCTTCACCGTCACGGGGCCTTCCATCACGTTCTGGAGGACCGTCATGTGGGGGAACAGGTTGAAGTGCTGGAACACCATGCCGGTGGTGGCGCGATAGCTGGCCAGGTCCTTCTCGTGCATCCGCCTGCCGTGGCCGCTGGTGAAATCCATGCTGCGCTCGCCTACCCTTATCGTGCCGCCGTCGGGGATGGTCAGCAGATTGATGCAGCGTAGCAAGGTGGACTTGCCCGATCCAGACGGACCGATCATCGCCACCACGGTGCCCTTCTCGACCTGCAGTGTGATGTCCTTCAGCACCACGTGGTCGCCGAATCGCTTGCTGAGCTTGCTGATTTCTATCATCGGGCCGCTCATGATGCGTTCCTGTCCTGCTTCGCGAGACGGTTTTCAATGCGCTTGGACCACAGCGTCGCGGGAAACAGTACCGCGAAATAGCACAGGGCCGCGATCGTATAGAGCTCCAGCGGGCGGTAGGAGTCGTGCGCCGCCGATTGCGCCTGGTACAGCAGGTCCGGCACGGCGATGACCGACAGCAGCGAGGTGTTCTTCAACTGCATGATAGACTGGCTCATCAGCGGCGGCACCATGCGCCGGAACGCCTGGGGCAGGATGATGCGGCGCATGACCTGCTTGTTGCGCATGCCCATGGCCAGCCCCGCCTCCGTCTGCCCCCAGTCCACGCCCAGGATGCCGGCGCGCACGATTTCCGAATAAAAGGCGCCGCCGTACAGCGTCAGCGAAAGCGCCGCGGCCATCGTGGGCGACATCTCGATATTCGTCAGGATGGGCAGCGCGTAGTAGAACCAGATCAGCTGCACCAGTACAGGCGTGCAGCGGAAGATCTCCACATAGGCGCGCAGGATGCCCGCGATGAACACGGGCGCACGCACCCGCCCGATGCCGACGACCAGGCCCACGACCAGGCCGGCCACCACCACGATGACCGTATACACGACGGTATAGGCCAGGCCGCTCAACAATAACTTGTGGTAGACCCAGACGGCACCAAAGTCCCAGCGGTACACGACACCTCCTTGTATGTCCCGCGCTATCCAGCCGGCGTCCACGTCGGGACACCGGCGCGTCGCGTGGGGACGGCGGACGTCCCCGGCGATGAATCAGAACGTGGCTTCCTTGGGGAACAGCTTGGGATCCACGCCGGCCAGCTTCTGCATGTTGTCGACGATGGTCTGCTTGATCAGGCCCTTGGAGCGCTCGGTGGCCAGCCACTGGTTGACGTATTCGGTGAAGGCCTGGTCGGCCTCCTTCTGCACGCCGATGGCGGTGGGCGCCGTCGCGGCCGGTGTCGGGATCACCAGGTGGCCCAATTGCGGGGACTTCGACAGCACGGTCACGGCCAGCAGGATCACCAGCACCTGCGCGTCCACCCGGCCGGTCTGCAGCGCGAGGGTCGCATCGCCGGAGGTCTCGAAACGATGCAGCGAGGCCTTGGTCAGCGTCTGGGTGGCGAAGGTGTCCTGGTTGGAACCCTGGTCGACCGACAGGCGCACTTCCGGCCGGTTGACCTCGTCCCAGGTCTTGGGATCCAGGCTCTTCTTCGCGACCAGCGTGAAGGTGTTCTGGAACAGGGGATCGGTGAAGGCGACGGTCTTCTTGCGCTGCTCGGTGGGCGCCAGGCCGAACATGCAGTCGATCTTGTTCGATTGCAGGTCGAGCACCGCATTGCCCCAGGTGGTATCGATGGCCTGCAGCTTGACGCCGAGGGACTCGGCCAGCTGATTGGAGAAATCGACGCAGAAGCCCTGCCATTGCCCGGTCGCGACCGACTTGACGAAATACGGCGCCGCGCCCGCGACGAAGCCGGTGCGCAAGACCTTGGTCCGCTTGATGCGTTCCATGGTGGATTCGGCTTGCTGGGCCAGCGCCGGCATGGAAATCATCGACCCGAGGCCGAACGCGCACGTGGCGGAAACAAAACTTCTGCGTGTGATCACGGGATTCTCCTGAATGCGTCAAAACATGGCCGGCAGGCGCTTTGGAAAGCCGCGCGCGGCGCCGGACTTGCGTACCGGCAGGCATTCTAATCGCCCCTACCCCCTGCCAGAAGCGCGATATTCACGATCGCGCCATATTTTTGTGCATAGCCGGCCGCGACATCCACCGATGGCGGGGCACGCCGATTCCGCGGTGCGGATCAATACGGGCAAACCCGGGCATGGTCGTGCCTAGTCCGCTATGGCGTCGATAAACCACCGCAGCATATTGACCATGTCGAATACCGGCAAACCCGTCGCCTTGCGGACCGCCGCGGCGAAAGGCGGCATGTTGGTGCATTCGAACACGATGGCGCCCACTTCGGGATGCGCGGCCGCCAGCGCGCGGGACGCTTCCACCATTTCGCGTTCGAGGATCGCGAAATCGGCCTCCTCCGGTTGCGCCTGGTCGGTGAAGACGCGCCGGAAGAGGCTATCCGGCGGCATGCCCGCGATCGGGGTCGTGCGGTCCACGCCGACGGCGGCCAGATGCGCATCCGTCAAGGCAGCCCGGTTGATCGTGAGTATGGCGACACGCTTGCCCGCCGGCAGCATGCGCTCGACCATGGGCACCTGCAACAGCGAGCTGGTCGCGACCGGCACGGAAAGCCTGGCGCTCAGTTCGCGCTGGAACAGGGCCAGGAAGCCGCAACTGGTCGTGATGCCCCGTACGCCCAGGTCTATGAGTTCCTGTGCCGCTTCCACGAACGGATCGAGCAGGCCGCGGCCCTGGTCTTCGATGACGCGTTCCGGCGTCGCGCCGCGTACGATCTTGAATTGCAGCGGCACGGACCAGGTCGCGGCATTGCCGATCTCGCCGGGAAAGCGCGTGAATTCGGTATCGAGCATGAGCACGCCCAGGGTAAGGCCGTGGACGACGGGGCGGGTAGCGATGTTGAGGCGGTTCATGGTGGTCAGCGTTGCAAGCATTTGAAGAGCCTTGGGATCCCGCTCGGGAGCCCTTGGATCAGGCGTGGATGCGCTTCGGGCTGCCCGCGCTTAAGCCGTGGACGGAGCATCAAAGATCTTGCGCATCGGCCAGTGCCTTGACGGACACCGGCCGGATGGGCCAGCGGGGTATGGGGCCATCGATCTCGGCCAAGGTCAGGGCGCTGCCCTCCTTCGCTGCCATACCCATGGTGGCCGCGTGCGCGCAGTAACGGCCCTGGCACAGGCCCATGCCGATGCGGCCCACCAGGCGGGTTTCGCGCGCGGAGTGCAGCTCCTGCTGGGCAAGGGCCTGCCGGGTAACGCCTTCGCAGCGGCAAATGACGACGTCCGTATCCGTCGGCGCGCCGGCGTGGTGGAACAGGCGGCCGATTGAGTTCTGGAAGGCGGTGGCCAAGGGTTCGGGCCTTCCTGGCGCTTCCGCGCGGCGGCCCAGGGGCGCCGCGCTTCCTGGTGCTTGCGCGTCGCGGCGCTGGGGCGCGGCCCTTCCCGGCGCCGCCGGGGCGCGATCCAGCTTCGCCATGACGGCGGCGGCCACACGCCGGCCTTCGCCCGGCGCGGCGTCGGCGCCCAGCACGCGGTTGCAATCGCCGGCACGTGCGATAACGAGGCCGTGCGTATCGCCCGGCGGAATGCCGCGGTCGTTACAGGCCAGGCCGCCATGCAGCACCAGCAGGTCCACCCGGTAGTCGCGCATGAGTCCATGCCGGTCGCGGGTCTGCACTTGCAGGCCGTCGTCGTCCCGGCTGATCGCGGCGACGGCCGTGGCGGTGCGATACGGCACGCGGGCCGACCGCAGCGCACGGAAATACGTGGCGGCCTCCAGCAGTTGCCTTGGGCCTGCCGCCAGGCCCAGCATCGCGGCGGGCCGGGACCAGATGTTCCGATAAGGATCCGCGGCTTCCAGGACGGCAACCGGCGCGTTGCCCAGCGCGGCCAGTTGCGCGCCCAGGGCCAGCGGCAGCGGGCCATTGCCGGCGACCAGGATACGGCCGGCCGGGGCCTGGCCGCTTTCCTTCATCTGGACCTGCAGCCCGCCGGCCGTGACGACGCCGGGCAGTTCCCAGCCCGGTATCTGCGGCACGCGCTCGGTGGCACCCGTGGCGAAGATGACGGCCCGGGGCCGGACCAGCTTCACCTGGCCGGCGCCACGGCTGTCGATCATGCAGATGCCGTGGCCGTCGATGCCCAGGAATACCGCGGAGGTCAGCAGGCGGATGCGGTCGGAGAACCGCGCCAGATCGCGCTGCAACCGGGCCCAGTTGTTCTTGTGCCGTGACGGCATCGGCACGGCGCTGGGGCTGCCGTCGTAAGCGGCGCGATGAATGGCGCCGCCGGCGTGCGGCCGCTGTTCGACCAGCAGCACGCGCGCGCCGCGCGTGGCGGCCTCGATTGCCGCGCTGACGCCGGCCGGCCCAGCGCCGACCACCAGGATGTCGGGAGAAGTAGGCATGCGCGCCCCTCTCAGTATGCATGCGTGCGGTCTCAGAATGCGCCGGGCATAACCACGGCCAGGGGCTGGGCGGGGGTCAGGCAGGACTCGACCGCCGCGCCGCCGTTCACCGACACCAGGCAGGCCTGGCATTGGCCGATGCCGCAGAAATAACGGCCTTGCTGGCCGCCGGCCGCGGGGCCGAAGTCCCGCACCTGAGCCCGTCGCAGCGCCAGCGCCAGTGTTTCGCCTTCGCGGTAGGGAATGGCCTGTTCCTTCCAGAAGAAATGCCGCTGGGAAACGTTCATGGCCCGACTCCAAAAGTAGCAGCCGGCATGGCGGTGTTGCCGGCGTCGTGCGGTAGTACCGGCGATACGGCGGGCTGCTGTCCGGCGAAGCGCGCCGGCGATAAGGGGCCGATATCCAGGTCGCAGGGCACGTCCAGCACGATCCGGGCGGCGAGGCGGCCCATCAGCGGTCCCAGGCAGATGCCGTCGCCCTCGAACCCCGTGGCGATGGCCAGCGCATCGACGGACGGGTGCCTGCCCACGATAGGCAGGCCGTCCACGCTGGCGGTGCGCACGCCGGCAAACGTGCGTATGACTCGGCGGCGCTCCATGGGCGGATAGACGGCAAGGGCTTCCCGCAGGATCCTGGAGACGTGGTCGACGGTCGTTTCCCGGTCGGCCAGCCCGTCCTCGCGCGTTCCGCCGATGAGCAATTGTCCCGTATGCAGCGGATCGATGACCAGGCTCACAGGATTGCGGCGGGATGCGTCGGCATTGCGCTTCGCGGCCAGATAGGCCGCGGACATCAATGGCCCGCGGAATGCCGGCTGGTTGTCGCTGGCGCGGTCGGTGATGATGATCTGTCCTTTCCGCGGCAGCAGGATATCGCCGAGTCCGGCCAGGGCCGTCGACCCCAGGCCGGCGGCGATCAGGACGGCATCGCCGGCGAAGTCGCCGGCGTCGGTCGCGACGCCCACCGCGCGGCCATGCCGGAGCTGGATGCGGCGCACCGTCGCGCCGCGAACGACCCGTGCGTCCGAGCGCTTGAGCATCCGATCGACGATCTGGTACCCCAGTGCGTGTCCGTCATCCGGTACCGCCAGGGCGGCAACGATCGCGGGCGATATGCCGGGCACGTGCCGGGCAAAGTCCGCGCCGCTCAGGCTTTCCACCCGCACCCCGGCGCTTTCCAGGTCGCGGCCGTGCAGCGCCATGAGTTGCGCTTCGGTTTCATCGCGGGCAAACAGGTACGTTGGACGTTGGTGGAACAGCCCGCCCAGGACGCCGTCGCGCTCGAGCTCGACGTAGAAATCGCGCGCATTGCGGGCGATGTTCATCAAGAAACCGGGCTTCTTGCTGCCCACCGACACCAGGCCATCGGAGGCCCCCGATGCGCCGGCGGCCGGCGTACTGGCATCCAGCACCGTGACGGCACACCCTGCCTGCCGCAAAAAATACGCGGCCGATGCGCCGACGATCCCCGCGCCGACGACGACTATGTGCCCGTTCGCGCCTGCTTGCCCTGCGTCCATGACTGCAAAACCTTGCTTGTGACGGCTCACATTAAACCGCAAAATCCGGCGCCCGATAGGCCGCTGGGCCATACCTGCCTTGGCCTTGGCGCCAGGCGCCGCGGCACGGCGCTTGGCCGGTGTGCGGGAACAAAGTCATCCATTGCAGGCGAGCGGCTGTAACTTTTTGACGTGACCGGACGAAATACATACCCAGGAGGCCGCCTGCAACGGCCTTCGTATTCCACTCGCACACCACGTCATGGGAGTTCTCCGCATCATGCGCAGCGCTTTTCAGCTTTTTGGTTTGTCCCCGTCCAATACTTCCGCCAACACATCGGCCTACGCGTCCTGGTCCCAATTGGCGCTACGGCTGATGGTGGGCTACGGCTTCATTTGGCACGGCTACGCCAAGCTCGGCAATCCCGCGGGTTTCGCCAACGTACTGCATAACCTTGGCGTCCCACAGCCGCATCTGATGGCCTGGCTGACCATACTCGCGGAGGTCGGCGGCGGACTGGCCGTCCTGCTGGGAATCGGAATCCGTTGGGCGAGCATACCCATGCTGGCGGTGCTGATCGTCGCGATGGTTACCGTGCATGGCCCCTACGGCTTCTCGGCGGTGAAGCTGGTCTCGGTGACGCCGGATGGCATCAAGTTCGGTCCGCCGGGGATCGAAACGAACCTGCTGTACGGCGCCTGCCTGATCGCGCTGGTGCTGGGCGGTCCCGGGCCCTATGCGCTGGGTAAGCTGCTGCGCAAGCCGGCCGCACTTACCCACGAGTAAGCAACCGCCCTATGGGTGCCTTCTTGCGCATCCAAAAGAAGAAGCTGATATCACAGGCGCCGACGTGAAGGAAGTACAAGGCCGTTCCGGCGACGTCGTCAGAGTGATGGTGCAAACGCCGCTCGGCGCGCAAACCGTGGAAGGCAGCGATCTGCTGGTCGCGGCCGGACGTGTCCCCAACACCAGCGGCATCGGCCTGGAAGCCGCTGGCGTGGAAGTAGACGAGCGCGGCTATATCCGGGTCGACGCCCACTTGGCGACCACCGCGCCGGCGATCTGGGCTGTTGGAGAATGCGCGGGAAGTCCGCAATTCACGCATGTCTCGGCCGACGATTTCCGCATCGTGCTGGACAATCTTGCCGGCGGTACGCGTAGTACCACCGCCAGGCTGATTCCCTACTGCATGTTCAACGATCCGCCGCTCGCACGTGTGGGCCCGAGCGAAGGCGACGCGCAGCGGCAAGGCTTGCGTGTCCGTGGCCGAGGGAGTCGGCCCTCTGCTGGCTGGGGTTCCCGCGCGTTCAGCGTAGAAACGGGGTGCCGCCGTCGCCGCGGCGTACTTGGGAGCGGGGGCCAGGCGCCATCATCGGGGCGCCTCGCCCCTATCCTATTCGCTGCAGGCTCCCTTATCCTGTTCGATGAGGGGGTCGTCGCATCGCCTGGCGCCACGGCCGGCCAGACGGTGAAATTCCCGCCCGTGCTTCTTCAAAGGCGCTGCCACCACACTGGTGTGATTCGTCGATGAGGTTGCGTGCGTTGCCGCTTGCCGGTCCGCCGCGGTCGCATGCCTCGTCGTATCGAGCCCCATCAAGGCAAAGAACACCAGCAGTAGACCCAGACGTTTCATCGCAATACCTATCCAATGAGCAGCAGTGGAAAGCCATGGGTCAACTGTATCTTCGTCCTCTCCCGGCGGTAAGGACCATACGGCTCAACAAGCTGCTCGAAGAGCTCATGCTTGCGTGGTGCAGGGCCACGGGCCGCGCGTGCATAGCGGCCGAGAATCCGGCCAAATCGGCGGTCATGCCCCGGCTTGCCTGTGCGGGCGTACGGATGAAAACGCGCTCACACCTCACGGCAGCGATTTTTCCCATTTCACGATCGCGTCGACCACGGCGGCGGGCTGCTCCGGGACCAGGGCATGGCCGGCGTCCGGGATGACCACCATCGTCACGCGATCGCCGAACTCGTCCTTCACTTCGCTGCGGGTGGAATCGGGCTTGAAGGGGTCGTTGCCGGCCTGCAGGTCCAGCATGGGCACCTTGCCGCCCGACCACCAGTCCGACTGCTTGGTTGCCTTGCCGGCCAGGCGCTGGCTTTCATTGACGGCCGGATACCAGCCGCGCAGCCATGCGCTGGCGTCGTGTCCAGGCGCGAAGAAGGCGAACTGCAGCGATTTCAGCCGCTCCGCGTCGGGCAGGGACAAGTCCGCGCTGCGGTCCACGTGTTCGCTCAAGCCCGGGGGATATTTCTTCGCGGCGGCCGCCACGATCACGACGCCGCGCGCGAGCTCGGGATGATCGACGCTGGTGGTCCGCGCGACCCAGTTGCCGAAGGCGTGGCCGATGATGACCACCGGCTGTTTGGCCTGGTCGCGGATGACGGCCGCGACGTCATTGCCCAGGTCATGCAGCGTGATGTTCTGCATGGGGCCGGTGCTCTGGAATATGCCTCGGGGCTGGGGGCGCAGCACACGATAGCCCGCGGCCGCCAGGCGCCGGGCGACGTCGTCGAAATCCTCCGCGCCGCGGCCGCGCGAGGGCAGCAGCACGAGCGGCCTGCCCGCGCCCTCCTCGATCACGTCGATACGGACGTCGGGGGCGGCCTGGACCAGCACGTGGTGGCGTGCTGCATCGGTATCCGGGAGCGCGCCTGGGGCCGCACCCGGAATCGGCTGCGCATTTGCGCTTGCACCGGCGTTGGCATTGGCATTGGCGGCGTGCGCCGCGGGAACGCTCGAAAACGCGCACGCCGCGCCCACGGCGAATGCCGCGATGGTCTTCTTCATGGTTTTTTCTCCTTGGTCTTCATCGAGGCCTCCCCGGAGATCTCGATGGGATACGCGCGCCGATCGCTACTTGGCCGCGCTCTTGCGTAAATGGGACGCCGAAGCCGCGGTGCCGCCTGTCCGCTCTACGTTGCGGTCTATCCAGTCCAGGATCAGGTCGGCGATCTGAAGGTTGTTCTTGTCCTGCATCATCATGTGCGAGTTGCCATGAATACCGATCGCCGGCAGGCTCAGGAATTCACCGGTCCCGCCGGCAGTCTTGAAGGCCGTGATGAAATCCTGGCAAGCCTTGAAACGCGGCGCCCAGCGGCTGGATTCTTGGACGTGGTCCCCGTAGACGACAAGGATCGGAATGCCCACAAGCGCGCGCGCTTCATCGACCTTGGGGCATTCGCCCGGTTCCACCGCGACGATGCCGGCCACGCCCAGCTTGTTCAGCGCGGCCGTCTGGAAGGGGTAGATGCCCGATTGCGAATGGCTCATCAGCACCGTGCCTTTCAGCTTGATGGCCAATTGCGACAGGTCGGCCACCGTCGGGTTGGGCGTGGGCAAGGAGGTCAGCCAGTCCGGCACCATCTGCTGCCATAGGGCGGCCTGCGCCTGTACGGGAAACTGCGAGTCCTTGTAGGCCTCCGGATACTTGGGTCCGAACCGGAAGATGGTCCAGGCGGCCTCGTGGCCGGCGGCGAACACCGCGGGCAGTGTGTCGGAGGCCGTCTTGCCCAGGTGAACGGCGTTGATGGCGGAGATGTCCGTCGCGGAACGGCCACGCCCGGCCTGGTCGATGGTGTAGGTGGCGTAGCCGTTGCGCACGAAGTATTGGCTCCAGCCCATCCTGCCGTCGGGGGTCGTCTCCCAGGTCTTGCCCGTCAGGCAGCAGCCATGGATAAGGGTGATGCCGTAGCGCTTCGCATGCTCCGGAATCTGGTACTGCACGTACATCTGGTCGACGGTGACCGTGCCGTGCGGATCGTACTTGGGCGTCAAGGACAGGGTTTCGGAGGCGACCTCGCGGCCGCCGACAAAAAAGCTGCCTTCGTCGGCAAGGACCAGCGGCTTGTGCTGCACGGAAGACGTGCCGGCACGGCTGGCTGGCGCGGCGGTCTTTCCTTGGTGGGACGGCCCGGCGGCGGACGCTGGGGCAGCGCAGAACGCGGTGACCACGAGCAGGCAGGCGGCCAGCCCGGCATATAACCGATGCATCAACATACGGATTGCTCCACGAAATTTGACGATACGAAGGGGACGCGCTGTCCGGCTGCTGGCGGCCGGTCTTGTCGCGAAAAGCCCCCGCGGACAAATTTCGCCCGGAGACATTAATGTTTCTTTTCGATTACCGCAAGGCGTCTTGGCGGCCAACGTCCATATGCCGGACCCGTGGCGCGCCGACCCAAATGCGGCGTGGCGGCGAGCTTGTTGGAAAGGCCGGCGGCTTTCCTGCCGCTTTCAAACCGCGACGACCCTGAAGCCGCAATTGCCGGACGTGCTGCCCGGCGTGTTGGAGTTGCGGGCCGCGACGCGGTAGCGGTTGCAATACGACGCGTGGCAAAGAAAGGAGCCGCCTCGCATGGACCGTCGGCCGGTGGGATGGAGATGGACCGGATCGGCCGCGGCCGTTTCGGTGTGGTAGCCGGGCGTGAACCAGTCTTCGCACCACTCCCACACATTGCCGGCCATGTTGTACAAGCCATGGCCGTTCGGTTCGAAGGCCGTGACCGGCATGGTCCCCGGACGCCATCCCGGCGCGGGCTTGCCGGGGAAATCTCCGCGCCAGATATTGCAGCGCGGCCGGCCATCGGGCTGCAGTTCGTCGCCCCATGGATACTTGCGCCCATGCAGTCCGCCGCGCGCTGCGTATTCCCACTGCGCCTCGGTAGGCAGGCGCGTGCCGGTCCAGGCGCAATACGCCTGCGCATCGAACCAGGACATATGCACGACCGGGTGATCGAGGCGGTCGTGGATATGCGAGCCAGGACCTTCCGGGCGCTGCCAGCACGCGGCATCCACCGGCAACCACCACGGCAGGCCCGCGGGCACGCGCCGAATCGCGTCGCGCACCGTCTCCGCGACCTGCAAATAGAACACGAAGGACGCGCCCGTGCGTTCGGCGTCCGTGACGTATTGCGTGGCACGCACGAAGTCGCCGAACTCGCGATTGGTGACCGCGGCCGGCGCGATACGAAAGGCGCCGATGCGCACTTCGCGGGCCGGCCCCTCGCCGTCGGCCGGAAAGCCATCCTGGTCATCGCCGCCCATCATGAACGTGCCGCCCGGCAACGCCACGAGACCGGCCTGGCTCGATGGCGCGGAACCGCCTTCATGGGCGTGATGGCCGTGAAGAGCGTGATGGCCTTCATCGGCGCGATGGCCCTCATGACCCCGACAGCCTTCATGCGGGGAATGCCCCGCGCCCGCCTCCCCTGAAGGCACGCAGCAAGACTTGACCGTGGAATGACTCATGGACGATACCCGCCGCGCCTCAGTGCTCGTAGTCTTCTTCCCAGAACGCCGGCGAAGTCTGTTGCTTCATCAACTCCAGGATCTTCTCGCGTGGGATCACCCCACACCGGCGCGCCCATTCCTCGTAGCGTGCCGCCATGTCCTGGACGCGTTCGGGATGCGTGGCCGCAAGATCGTGCATTTCGGTGCGATCCGCGTCCATATCGTAGAGCTCCCAGGGGCCCGGATACTTGCGCACCAGCTTCCATTTGCCGATGCGTACCGCCGCGTTGCCTTCATGCTCCCAGAACATGGGAGGCCGCTCGACGCCGCGGCCGGTGCCGCCGCCGGTGTCGCCATCAAAGGCCGGCCGCAGGCTCGTGCCCTCCAGCGGCGCAATGGGGTTGCCTTCCCAGTCCGCCGGATAGGTGGCGCCCGTGATGTCGATAATGGTGGCCATGATGTCCGGCAGATAACCCGGCGTATGGCGTATGCCGCCCTTTTCCGCGATCCCTTGCGGCCAGTGGCATATCAAGGGCGTCGAGATGCCGCCTTCGTGGATCCAGTGCTTGTACAGCCGGAACGGCGTGTTCGAGAGGTTGGCCCACGCGGTGCCGTAGCTCTGGTAGGTATCTTCCGGCCCCGGCATGATGGAAGGATCGTTGCCGAAGCGCACCGGCTTGCCGTCGCGCGTATGGGATTTGGCGATCATCAGCTTGTTGACCAGCTCGTCGACCGTCACGTTCTCCGGGATGTCCTCGGCGCAGGCGCCGTTGTCCGCCAGGAAGATGACCAGCGTATTGTCCAGCTGTCCGGTTTCCTCCAGCGCGCGCAGGATGCGGCCGATGCCCTGGTCCATGCGGTCGATCTGCGCCGCGTAGACCTCCATGCAGCGCAACAGCCAGGCTTTTTCCTGCGCCTCGTCCCAGGGCGGCTGGGTCGGATCGCGGTCGCTCAACTTCCAGATGTCCTTCAGGATGCCGCTTTTCACCAGCCGGCGCAGGCGCTCGGCCCGCAGATCGTCCCAGCCCGCATCGAAGCGGCCCTTGTACTTGGCGATGTCCTCGTCATGCGCGTGCAGCGGCCAGTGCGGCGCGGTGTAGGCCACGTATTCGAAGAACGGCCGGTCGGGATGCTGGCGGCAGTGCTCGCGGATATAGGCCGCGGCCTGGTCGCTGATGGCGTCCGTGTAGAAGAATTCCTTGTCCTGCGATGCTTCATGCTCGATGTTGTCGTTGCCGCGCGTCAGCGTATTCGGATCGTAGAAGCTGCCCGCGCCGATGATGGTGCCGTAGAACGCATCGAAACCGCGCTGCATCGGCCAGGTATCGGTAGGCTTGACCAGGCTGCTGGCCACATGCCACTTGCCGCTCATGTACGAACGGTAGCCGCTGGCCTTGAGCACCTGGGGAATGGTCACGCAGCGCTTGTTCAAATTGCCCGCGTAGCCCTCGGGACCGAAGTCGTAGGTCAGGATGCCAACGCCGGTCTGGTGGGGATGCAACCCGGTCATCAAGGACGCGCGCGAGGGGCTGCAGCGCGCGGTGTTGTAGAACTGGGAGAACCGCAGTCCTCCGGTCGCCAGGCGGTCCAGGTTGGGCGTGTCGATCTCGCCGCCGTAGCAGCCGATATCGGAATAGCCCATATCGTCGTTCAATATCAGCACGATATTGGGTTTGCGCTGCGTATCGCTGTTCATCCTTGCCCTCGCTCGCAATGTGATTGCCCGCGGCGCGCCCGCGCCGCCGCTTCATCTCAGATTCTCAGTCCCGATGTGCCATCGAACATATGTACCGCGCCGGGAGCGAAGGACAGCCGCACCGCCTGCCCCTCTGCCAGGCCGGCGGCGTTCTCCCGACGGGCCTTCAGACGCTGCTCGCCCGCCTTCAGGTTGACGATGGCGCTGTCGCCCAGGTCTTCCACGAACTCCACGGTCGCCGCGATGCCCTCCGCGCCGACGCCTTCGGCGTCGATGCGCAAATCGCCGGGCCGCACGCCCACCGTGATATCACCGGCCGTCGCGCCGGACGGGATCGAACTGGGAAAACGCGCGCCCGCGACTTCCAGCTGCCCCGCTTGCAGGCGGGCAGGCAGCAGATTCATCGGCGGCGTACCAATGAAGGCTGCCACGCGGACGTCCGCCGGCCGCGCATAGATTTCCTTGGGGGTGCCCACCTGCACTATCCGTCCTTCCATGAATACCGCCATGCGGTCCGCGACCGTCATCGCTTCTTCCTGGTCATGGGTGACGTAGACCGTCGTCACGCCCAGCGAACGCTGCAAGCGCCGCAGCTCCGCGCGCGTTTCGACGCGCAGCTTGGCGTCCAGGTTCGACAGCGGTTCGTCCAGCAGGAACAGCTTGGGTTTGCGCACGATGGCACGCGCGAGCGCGCACCGCTGCTGCTGGCCGCCGGACAACTGCCCGGGGCGGCGCGCGAGCAAATGCGCGATATCGACTTTGCCCGCGGCCTCGCGCACGGCACGGGCGATCTCCCCGGCCGGGGTGCGCACCATCTTCAGGGGAAAGCCGATATTCTCGGCCACCGTCATGTGGGGATACAGCGCATAGCTCTGGAACACCATCGCCACATCGCGCTCACCCGGAGGCGCGTGCGTCATGTCGGCCTCGTCCAGCAGCACGTGCCCGGCATTGACGGCTTCCAGCCCGGCCAGGATGCGCAGCGTGGTCGTCTTGCCCGAACCGGACGGGCCCAGCAGCGCGAAGAACTCGCCCGGCTGGATGTCAAGATCGACGCCGTGCAAGGCGGTGAAGGCCCCATGCCGCTTCACCACGCCTTGCATGCGCACTCGTCCCACCTGGCTCATCGCCGTCCTCCGCCCTTGACCGCACCCACGGTAAGCCCCTTGACGATATGGCGCTGCGCGGCCAGGCCGATGAGGATGACCGGCGCCATCGCCAGCATCGCGCCCGCGGCCAGCCGCGCCCATTGCGTCTGCTCCACCGAAATGAAATTGAACATCGCCACCGTCACCGGACGCACGTTGTTGCCGCCCAGTACGACCGCGAACAGGAATTCGTTCCACGCGTTCAGGAACACGAATATCGTGGTCACCGCGATGCCGCCCTTGACCTGCGGCAGGATGACGTACCAGAAGGTGCGCAGGCGGCCGGCGCGGTCCAGCAGTGCGGCCTCCTCCATTTCGAAGGGGATATCCTCGAAATAGGACACCATCAGCCAGATGGCGAAGGGCAGCGAGAAAGTCAGGTACAGGGCCGTCAGGCCGCTGTACGTGTCCAGTCCGCCTATGCGCTGCAGCACCAGATAGAAAGGAATGATCAGCCCCACCGGCGGCAGCATTTGGGTGGCCAGCAGATAGAACCCGGACACGCGCTTGCCCGGATAGCGCAGCCGCGCCAGCGCATAGGCGGCGGGCACCGCCACCAGCATGGTCAGCACCGTGGCCCAGGTGGACAACACCACGCTGGACCATAGGTTGGGAACGATGGAAGACGAGCCGAAGATGACGGCGCGGTAGTTGTCCAGCGTAGGCGTGAACAACAGCTTGGGCGGATAGGCCAGGACATCGCGCTCGGTCTTGAAGGATGTCAGCAGCCCCCACAGCACGGGAAACGCCCATACCGCCAGGAGCAGCGCCGCGCCCAGCCACGCCGCCACCCTGCCCGTGCGCGCCTTCATCGCGCTCGGTGCGCTCATCGCGGCCTCCGCAGGCGGAACATGAAATACGAGATCAGCAAGGTAATGCCCATCAGCACCACCGCCAGGGCGGAGCCGTAGCCGATGTTCAGTTCCGAGAACGATGTGCGATAGGCATACAGGTTCAGTATCTCGGTGGCCGAGCCGGGGCCGCCGCCCGTCGCCGCGAAAATCGCCGCGAAGGCCGATAGCGCGGTCATCATGCGCATGATCATCACCACCACGATGGCGGGGCGTATCAAGGGCAGCGTGATGTACACGAAACGCTGCCACGGCCCCGCGCGGTCCAGCCGCGCAGCCTCGTAGACATCCTCCGGCAGCGTGCTGAGCGTGGCCAGCAGCACGAGGAAGGCGAACGGCGTCCATTGCCAGGTATGGATGGCGATCACGGAAATCAGCGCCATCCGCGGATCGCCCAGCCAGTTGTAGGTGCCCAGGCCCAATGCCTGCGTGACCAGGTCGATCAGCCCGACGTCCGGCGCCAGCACCAGGGTGCGCCAGAACAGGCCGACCACAACCGGCGCCAGCACGATCGGCAGGATGGCCGCCACCCGGAGCACGCCCTGCCCTTTCGGAATACGCAACACCAGCAGCGCGAGCGACAGGCCCACGACGATCTGCAGCACAACCGTACTGCCGGTGTAGATGAAGGTAAGCCACAGGGAGTTCCAGAAGCGCGGATCGCTGCCCATCTTGGCGTAGTTGTCCAGGCCGGCGAAGCCCGACAGCCACGGCATGCTCATATCGATGCGCTGCAGGCTGTTCCACAGCAGGTAGATGAGGGGCGCCGTGGTGATCAGCAGCAGCAACAGCAGCGCCGGCGCCAACAGCGCCAGCGCGAAGCGGCACTCCTGGGCGGCCAGCGTGCGCGGCGCGCGCTGCACGGCCAGGGCGGCGGTCCTGGCGACCGGCGCAAGCTGTTCGGCGTTCTTCATGCGGCGCTCAGCTCTTCACGATTTGGGCGATGCGGTTCTGCGCCTCGGCCAGGGCTTCCTTGGACGTTTTCTGGCCGACCAGCGCCGATTGGATCGCGGTGGCCATGGTTTCACCGATGGCCGGCCATTGCGGCACGCGCGGACGCCAGTCGACGTCGGTGTCGTGCTCCAGGGATTCCAGCGCGGCCGGAATGAAGTTGTCCCCCGCGCCGGCCATGGCCGTGGCGAACTCTTGCGACTTCCAGCTGGACAGCCTGTTCAGCCCGGAACGCTTGGCCGGTCCCTTGAACTTCCAGGAGGTGCGTGCCTGGGTCTCCGCCGAGGCGGCCCAGGTAATGAAGAGCCAGGTCGCCGTGCGGGCGCGCGGCTTGAGCGCCGCGTTGATGGGAAAACCCCAGTTCCAGATCGACGTCACGCGCTTGCCGTCCGGCCCCTTGGGCCAGCGCGCATAGGCGATCTTGCCGACCACCCGCGATTTCTCCGGATTGGTGATCACCGCGGCGGACGAATGCGCGTCGATATAGCAGCCCAGCGTGCCTTGCGAGAACGCATCGGCGATATCGGGCCAGTTCCAGTTGCGCACCGCCGGCGG